>NZ_VTFT01000001.1:289247-1489247 GCF_008244685.1 Luteimonas viscosa | reverse complement strand
TCACCCGGCGGCGCATCCACGAACCCGAATAGATCACAAATTGTGCGACGCGGCAACGCGCGCGCGAAGTTGGTTGCCGGTGAAACCGGAATCGCGGAAAAAGCCGCCTATTTCAGCGGAGTTGGCGACCGTTGCGGGCGTCGCGGATGGCGGTCGGCTGGCTCAGTCCGGAAGTTTCGCCGGCAACGATCAGCTCGACGCCATCGCGGATGCCGGGGGCGAGGTCGGCGCGCGAGCGGGGCGCCGGATCGCCCGCGATGTTGGCGCTGGTCGACACCAGTGGGCCCGCGAACGCCTTGCACAGCGCCGCCACCACCGGGTGCGCGCTGACCCGCACGGCGACACCGTCGTGGTCGCCGCGGATCCACCGGGGAACCGCCGCCGACGCGGGCACGACCCAGGTATGGGGGCCGGGCCAGGCGGCCTGCACCTCGTCGCGCCGGGCGGGCGGCAGCGAGGACCAGTCGACGAGGTCGTCGAGCTGGACCGGCGCGCCGGCCACCAGGATCAGTCCCTTGTCGACCGGGCGCTGCTTGAGCGCCAGCAGGCGCAGCACCGCCGCCTCGTCGAACGGATCGCAGCCCAGACCCCAGACGCCTTCGGTGGGATAGGCGATCAGGCCGCCGCGGCGCAGGGCGGCAACCGCCGCATCGAGGTCGGGAACAGGCGTCATCGCGGCAGCTTAGCGAAAACGGGAGCGCCACCGCGCGCGCGGGCCGGATGAGCGGGCGTACGCAGACGCAGGGCAGGTCCCCGGCAGTGTCCGGCTTGCACGGATCGGCGGCGCAGTTCAGCCCGGTCGCGATCGCTTCCCGCCGTTTCGCCGCGTTGGCGCCGGGCGCGCGTCGTCGATATGGTCGCCGGTCAGAACGGGGCGGTGTCCGCCTTCTTCACCACGCGTTTCTTGCCCGGCTCGAACTTCGCCGCCGTCACCAGCGACTTCGCCGGCTCCAGGTCGGCCGACAGCGGCCGCGCGGTCTTGGCTGCCGACTTCTTCGTGGCGGTCTTGCCCGCAGCCTTCTTCGCCGGCGCCTTCTTCGCGGCGGTCTTCTTCGCTGCCTTCTTCGCCGCCGCTTCCTTCTTCGCCGCGGCCTTCTTCGCGGCGAAGCCGCGGCGGGCCGGCTTGCCGGTCTCCTCGAGCAGCTTCGTCACTTCCTCCTGCGTCAGCGAGGCCGGTTCCCGGTCCTTCGGGATCTTGCCGTTGAGGCGGCCGTCGCTGATGTAGGGGCCGAAGCGGCCGTTGAGCACCTGGATGTCGCTGCCGGGGAATTCCTTGATCACGCGGTTGCGCGCGATCTCTTCCTTCTCCTCGATCAGGGCCACCGCGTGCGCGAGGTCGATCTTGTACGGATCGTCCTCCTTCTTGAGCGAGGCGTAGCTGTCGCCGCGCCGGGCGAACGGGCCGAAGCGGCCGATACCGACGCTCACGTCCTCGCCCTTGTCCTGGCCGAGCACGCGCGGCAGCAGGAACAGTTCCAGCGCCTCCTCCAGCGAGATGCTGTAGATGCTCTGGCCCGGGCGCAGCGAGGCGAACCTCGGCTTGTCCTCGTCCTCGACCGTGCCGATCTGCACCAGCGGCCCGAACTTGCCGATCCGCGCGCTGACCTGGCGCCCGCTCTCCGGATCCGCGCCGAGCACGCGCACGCTGCCGGCGTCGGCCTTGTCGAGCGTCGCCTTCTTGTCGTCGACCTGCTCCTTGAACGGGCCCCAGAACTTTTCCATCAGCGGGATCCACGCTTCCTCGCCGCGGCTGACGGCGTCGAGCTCGTCCTCGAGGTTGGCGGTGAAGTCGTAGTCGACGTACTTGCCGAAATGGTTGCTGAGGAACTTCGACACCGCGCGGCCGACATCGGTCGGCTTGAACGCGCGGCCGTCGAGCACCGTGTACTGCTTGCCGAGCAGGGTCTGGATGATCGAGGCGTAGGTCGAGGGCCGGCCGATGCCGTATTCCTCGAGCGCCTTGACCAGCGAGGCTTCGGTGAAGCGCGGCGGCGGCTGGGTGAAGTGCTGGTCGGCATGGATGCGGTCGAGCGGGATGCGGTCGCCGAGTTTCATCGCAGGCAGCTTGCGGCCCTCGTCCTCGTCTTCCTTGCCCTTGCTGTCGCGGCCTTCCTCGTACACGGCGAGGAAGCCGGCCACGGTGACCGTGGTCCCGGACGCGCGGAAGCCGTGGTCGGCGCCGGCGGCGAGGTCGACGGTGACGGTGTTGAGCGTGGCCGGGATCATCTGCGAGGCCACCGCGCGCTTCCACACCAGCTCGTACAGCCTGCGCTCGTCGTCGCTCAGGAAGCGCGCCACCTGCGCCGGCGTGCGCAGCGCCGAGGTCGGGCGCACCGCCTCGTGCGCTTCCTGCGCGTTCTTGGACTTGGTCTGGTAGGTGTTGGGCTTGTCGGGCACCGACGCGGTGCCGAAATCGCGCGCGATCACGTCGCGGATCTCCGACAGCGCCTCGGCAGACAGGCTGACCGAGTCGGTACGCATGTAGCTGATCAGGCCGACCGTGCCCTCGTCGCCGATGTTCACGCCCTCGTACAGCTTCTGCGCCACCTGCATCGTGCGGCGGGTGGTGAAGCCCAGCTTGCGCGAGGCCTCCTGCTGCAGGGTCGAGGTGGTGAACGGCGGCGACGGACGCCGCTTGCGCTCCTTGCTGGCGACGTCGGTGACGTGCAGCGCGCCGTTCGCGGCCGCGGCGATGCGCGTGCGCGCGTCCTCGGCGGTCTCGCCGTCGGTGATCGTGAACTGCTCGAACTTCTTTCCGTCGAGCTTGAACAGCTTGGCGGTGAACGGCTGCGAGGGATGCACGCACTCGGCCTCGACCGTCCAGTACTCGCGCGCCTTGAACGCCTCGATCTCCTCCTCGCGCTCGACGATCATGCGCAAGGCCGGCGACTGCACGCGGCCGGCGGAGAGCCCGGCCTTGATCTTGCGCCACAGCACCGGCGAGAGGTTGAAGCCGACCAGGTAGTCCAGCGCGCGCCGCGCCTGCTGAGCGTCGACCAGTTCGTCGGCGATCTGGCGCGGGCGGGCCATGGCCTCGCGGATCGCCCGCGGGGTGATCTCGGTGAACACTACCCGCTGCAGGGTGCGGTCCTGCAGCAGGCCGCGCTCGCGCAGGATCTCGGCGATGTGCCAGCTGATCGCCTCGCCCTCGCGGTCCGGGTCGGTCGCCAGCCAGATGCCTTCGGCCGACTTCGCCGCCTTGGCGATCGCCTCGACGTGCTTCTCGTTCTTCTCGATCAGTTCGTAGCGCATGGCGAAGCCGTTGTCCGGGTCGACCGCGCCCTCCTTGGGCACGAGGTCGCGGACGTGGCCGTACGAGGCGAGGACCTGGAAGTCCTTGCCGAGGTACTTGTTGATCGTCTTGGCCTTGGCCGGCGATTCGACGATGAGCAGGTTCTTGGGCATCGGGGATTGGGTGTCCGGGCGCGGCTTCCGGCCACGCCGCTCGGGGGAATCGGAAGACTACGACGCCCGGGGGGACCCGGGCGTTCGGTCGGTGCCGCTCGGGGCGGCGCTATTTATAGTGGAATCACGGCCCGTGCGGCCGTGTCAAGCGAAGAACCGACCGGCGGCCGGCCTCCGGTCAGCCGGTCATGGCCGGAATTGCGATCGCGGCCACGATTCCCAGCACGGCCAGGCCCAGCAGGCCCAGGCCCACCACCAGGACCACCCAGGTCACCACGCCCAGCTCCCGGCGCTGCAGGTCCGGGCGGTCGGTGAAGGCCCATTTGTCGACCACCAGGGTGTCGCAGATCATGTCGTGCAGGGCCTGCCGGCGCTCCGACAGTGCGGTGGTGAAGGCGGACACCACGGCGCCGATGCCGAAGCTGAACAGCACGGTCAGGAAGTAGGCGGCGTAGCGCCCGAATGCGCGCCAGAAGCTGATCCGCTCGCCGGAACCGCGCGTGACCTTGATCCCCACCGCCAGCTTGCCCAGCGAGGCCTGGCTGGCGGACGAGTGCATCCACGCGAAGTAGAACAGCGGGATCACGATGCCGATCGCATAGGACAGCAGGACCAGGCCCACCGAGCCGCCCGTCGACAGCAGGTCCCCGCCCATCGCACCGGCTGCGCCGGCGAGCACGAACAGCGGGATCTGGATCACCCACGAGGCGGCCGCGGTGACCAGTCCGTCGATCACCATCGCCGCGAACCGCTTCCAGAACCCGGCATGCACCACTTCGCCGCCCGCCACCACCGACGGATCGGCCGAGACCGGGGCGATCGGGGGCGCGTAGGGCGAGGCCGGGGTGTCCGCGGCCGCCCACGGAATGTCGGACTCGTCCTGCGGCGCCGCGACCGCGGGCGCCTCGGCGGCCGCGCCGCGGTCGTCGGCCTGGGCCAGTTCGGCGGCGAAATCGCGCATCGGCTGCCAGTCCGTCATGCCCTCGCGCCAGACCAGCGTCTCCCAGGCCAGCCGGCCCTGCAGGCGCAGGCGCACCAGTTCGGCCGCATCGACCGGGCCCTGCCGCGCGTGGTCGGCATCGGCGTAGTACCACATGGACATCGTCATTCCCCCTCGTTCCAGGTTCCCGCGCCGCTCCCCGGTGGCGCTGATTCAGCCGCGGCAGTGCGCGGGCAGGTAACGGTCCTCGGCCTCGGAACTGCAGTGCCAGGCGCCGCTCTGCGTATCGTATTCGAGCCACAGGCGATAGCCGTCCACCGTCTCGTGGCGATCGTCCTGCAGCAGCACCTCGATCGCGCACACGCCCTCGTCGCTCTCGCCGAACACGACCGAGGCGTGGCTGTCGCCGCGGTAGGCATCGGCCGGCTGGAACCCGGGATCGCCGTTGACCGGGCAACGGCGGTGTCCGGTGGCGAACGCGGCCACCGCCCCCTTCATCGGGTGGATATCGGCCAGGGCCTGGCCCACTTTCGAGCGCGCGAGGTAGTCGTTGTAGGCGGGAATCGCGATCGCGGCGAGGATCGCGACCACGGGGATCGCGAGGCAGGCGGCGACGATCAGGGCGATCAGGCAGCCGTGCAGCCCCTTGCGCGGCGGCGGGGCGGGGCGCAAGGGCCTGGACGGCAGCGGCGGCGGGCCGGCGCCGGGGATGGGCTGTGACAAGCGTGCAGGTCCGTTGCGGGGGCGGGTGGGTCGAGAGGCAGGCCCGGATTCGGGCGGGAGTACCGGAAACCGGTCGAGGCCCGACGCGGGAGCGCGACGGCGACCGGAGCGGGCGCGGCTAGTGCACCGGCTCGGGTTCGTCGGCGAACATCTGGGTCTCCATCCAGGCGTAGGCGGCCTCGCTGCCGGGCTGGTTGAACAGCACCATCAGCACCACCCACTTGAGGTCGTCCAGGTCGAGTTCCTCCTGGTCGAGCGCCATGGCCCGGTCGAGCACCAGTTCGCGGTGGTCGGCGTCGAGGATCCCGTGCTGCTCCAGGAACAGCAGGAAGCCGCGGCATTCGACGTCGAGCTTGTCCAGTTCGGGCCCGAAGTAGACCCGGGTCGGCCCGTCGACGCGGGTCGCGCCCGCGACCGGGCGCTGCTCGGCGAGGGCATCGAGCCAGTCGAACGCCTTGCTGATTTCCGCCGGGCTGAATCCGGCCTGGAGCAGGCCGTTCTGGAGCGAGTCGCGGTCGCGGACCAGGTCCGCGTCTTCGGTGAAATAGTGTTCGAACAGATAGAGCAGGACGTCCAGGATGCTCTCTTTCATTTCCCCCGGCCTGCGCCCGGGGGCGCGGTGAAGTCAGGACTTGCGGTAATACCGGCCGTGCTCGAGCACGATCCGGCCATCCAGCTCCATGACCAGCAGCATGGACGACAGTTCCGCGGTCGTCAATCCGGTGCGTTCGAGCAACTGATCCATAGGGCTTGGGTCGTGGCCGATGGCCGACCACAAGCGCTGGTAGTCAGGATCGTCATGCGCACTCGCGCCGGCGGGCGCCGCGGAGGTGTCTTCGGGAGCACAGATGGGGCCGTGGAGGCGGGTGCGCAAGGCGTCGGCCAGCGACCGGGCCATCGGCGCGAGCGCGACAATGACCTCGTCCGCGGCCTCCACCAGGGTCGCGCCGTCGCGGATCAGGCGGTGGCAGCCGCGGGCCTGCGGGTTGCGGATCGATCCCGGCACGGCGAACACCTCGCGCCCGGCGTCGGCGGCCAGGCGCGCGGTGATCAGCGCGCCGGAGCGCTGCGCCGCCTCGATCACCACCGTCCCCAGCCCCAGCCCGGCGATGATCCGGTTGCGGGCCGGGAAATGCTCGCGCCGCGCGGCGGTACCGGGCGGGTGTTCGCTGACCACCAGTCCGTGCGCCGCGATGTCGCGGAGCAGGCCGGCATTGGCGCGCGGATAGGGCACGTCCGGGCCGCTGCCGAGCACGGCGATGGTGGCGCCCTCGGCGGCGAGCGCGGCCTGGTGCGCGATGGTGTCGATGCCCGCGGCCAGGCCGCTGCATACGGCCAACCCGGCCCGGGCGAAGGCGCGTGCGAACTCGCGGGCGTGGTCGCGGCCGGCGGCGGTCGAGGCGCGGCTGCCCACCACCGCCACCGCCGGATGCCAGAGCAGGTCGGCATCGCCGGCCGCGAACAATGCCAGCGGCGGGCTCTGGATGCGACGCAACAGTTCCGGATAGTCGGGGTCGTGCCAGCCGATCAGGCGGTGGCCCGGCCTGGCCAGCCAGTCGCGGACGCATGCGCTCGGGCCCGGGCCGGCCGCCAGCGCGTGGATCTGGGCCGCCACCAGTCCGGCCTCGCGCCAGGTGCGCTCGCCCGCTGCCAGCGCCAGCGGCGGCGTACCGCAGCGATCGAGCAGTCGACGGCGGGGCGCTGACGGGCCGCCGGCGTCGAGCAGCCGCAGCAGGGCGTGGGTGTCTTCGTCCATGCCGGCCAGCATCGCCCGCAAACGGCAACGGCGCCCGAAGGCGCCGCTGGCGTTTGCTGTAGGAAAACCCCGTGCCGGGGCGGCGCCCTCAGTAGGGCGCGTCGGGATGCTTGAGGTGGTGGCCGATGCGGGTCGGCTTGACGCTGCTCATCACCAGGCCGTAGCTGACCTTGTCGAAGGTGCGGAACACCATCACATGGCCGGCGAACTCGTCGGGCAGGCGCACCTTGTTCTCGTAGAACACGGTGTCGGCATCGCGGTCGGGGCCCTTCTCGACGCGGTCGATGGTGTTGGTGCCCTCGCGCCAGATCGAGAACACGGTGCCGTTGTCCACGCCCTCGCGGGCGCCGACCGACAACACCACCACGTCGCGCGGGCCGCCGTAGGCCAGCGTGTCGGCCACGGCGAGCACGCGGGCGCGGCCGTACTCGAGCTCCTGCGCCGGCGGGTGCGGGAAGAACTGCAGGTCGTAGGGCTGGGCGTCGACCGGGATCAGGCGGTCGCCGACGCGGACCTCGCGGCCGGTCTCGTCCAGCAGCAGGGTGCTGGCCTGGATGCCGCCGACCTCGCCGCGGGTGATGGTGCCGACGTTCACGCGCTGCAACTCGTAGCCGAGCAGTTCCTGGCCCTTGTCGGGGGTGACCACGTTGGTCCAGTACTGCTGGAAGTCGGCGATGCGCTTGCCGCGGAAGTCGAGGTCGTCCTTGTGGAACAGGTCGCAGCACAGGCCGCTGCGATCCAGATGCGTGTAGCGCACGGTCGGTCGGACCACGGCGTAGCGCTGGCCGGCGCTGGCGCCGGGCAGGCCGCGGATGTAGGCGACCTGTCCCTGGGTGGTGCGCAGGCGGTCTTCCTCGAGGCCGACCACGTAGGGCAGCTGCTCGAACTCGTCGACCACGCGCAGGTCCTTGAGGAAGGCCTCGATGTCCGACAGCGGGATCGCATTGATCGGCTGCGCTTCCTCGCGCGGACCCGGCGTGGCGGTCACCCGGTTGAGGTATGCGAGGCTGATGACGTCGCCCGGATAGATCAGGTGCGGATTGCTGATCTGGGGATTCGCCTGCCAGATTTCCGGCCACAGCCAGGGGCGCTCCAGGAACTTGCCCGCGATGTCCCACAGCGTATCCCCACGCTGGACGACATAGGTGTCGGGATGGTCGCCACGCATGGTCTGGGCGGTGGCGTAGGTGGCCACCGTCATCAATGCAACGACGCACGTCGTACGAAGCCCCTGAGAAAGGCGCTCAAGCATGCGGGCCATCTAATTGCTCCCCTTGAAGATTTCCCCGTGCAGCGAAGGCACTATAGCGTACAACCGGCGGCCGGTTGCAAGCCGCTGGGCGCTACAATGGCGGGCCGTTCCGCGCGGTTGTGACCGCCGCCACCCTTTTCCCCATGGCCCTAGTCCCGATCCTCGAATACCCCCACCCCCGGCTGCGCACCGTGGCCCGGCCCGTGGAGGTCGACCAGCTGCACGATCCCGCATTCCAGCGCCTGCTCGACGACATGTTCGAAACCATGTACGAGGCGCCCGGCATCGGCCTGGCCGCGACCCAGGTCGACACCCACCAGCGCTTCATGGTGATCGACGTCACCGAGGGGCGCGAGCAGCCGCTGACCTTCATCAACCCGGTGATCCGCGAACGGTCGGCCGACCTGCGCCTGCACCAGGAAGGCTGCCTGTCGCTCCCCGGCGTGTACGCCGATGTGACCCGCCCCGACGGCATCGTGGTCGAGGCGCTGGATCGCCATGGCAAGCCGTTCGAACTGCGCGTCGACGGCCTGCTGGCGACCTGCGTGCAGCACGAGGTCGACCATCTCGACGGCAGACTGTTCATCGACCATCTCTCCGTGCTCAAGCGCGACCGCGCGATCAAGAAGCTCGAGAAGTTGCGGAAGGGCCGTGATTAGGGGATTGGTGATTCGTAGTTCGTGACGGCACCCGTTGCCGCGGCTCACTGCTCTTTCCAATCACCAATCACGAATCACCAACCACCATGCGCCTCGTCTTCGCCGGGACTCCCGATTTCGCCGTGCCCTCGCTGCGCGTCGCCGCGGCGCGTGGCGAGGTGGTGGCGGTGTACACCCAGCCCGACCGGCCCGCAGGCCGTGGTCGCGGCCTGGCGGCGTCGCCGGTCAAGCAGGAGGCGATGCGGCTGGGACTCCCCGTGCGGCAGCCCGACAGACTGCGCGGCGCCGATGCGCGCGACGCGCTGCGCGCGCTGCAGCCCGACCTGCTGGTGGTCGTGGCCTATGGCCTGCTGCTGCCTTCGAGGATCCTCGACATCCCGGCCTTCGGCTGCTGGAACGTGCACGCTTCGCTGCTGCCGCGCTGGCGCGGCGCGGCGCCGATCCAGCGTGCAATCGAGGCCGGCGACGCCGAAACAGGGGTGTGCCTGATGCAGATGGAGAAGGGGCTCGACACCGGCCCGGTGCTGCTGTCGCTGGCCACGCCGATCGGCGAGCGCGAAACCGGTGGGCAGCTCCACGCCCGGCTCGCCGAACTCGGCGCGCAGGTGCTGGGCGACGGCCTCGCATTGCTGCGGGCGGGCATGCGACCCGCGCCCCGGCCGCAGCCGGAGCAGGGGGTCACGTATGCGCACAAGCTGGACAAGACCGAGGCCCGGCTCGACTGGACGCAACCGGCCGAACTTCTGGCACGCAAGGTGCGTGCGTTCGATCCCTGGCCGGTCGCCGAGGCCGATGTCGCGGGCGAGCGCCTGCGCATCCATGGCGCGATCGCGCTGCCGCTGGCGCACTCGGCCGCGCCGGGCACGCTGCTGTTCGCCGGACGGGACGGGATCGATGTCGCCTGCGGCGAGGGCGCGCTGCGGATCCGTGCCCTGCAGCGTGCGGGCGGCAAGGTGATCACCGCCGCCGACTATCTCAACGCGCGGCGCGAGCTGCGCGACACGTCCGCAGCGCAGCCGGCGGGCGCCGGCTGATGGCCGGCCGCGACAGTCCCGCGCGCAATCCAGCCTTCCGCTGCCCGCGCACGCCCGCGCGGAGGCTGTAGTGGCGACGGAGCCGTCGGCAGCCCCCGGCGTCACCGCGCGCGTCATCGCGGCCGGGATCCTCGATGCGGTGCTGCATCGCGGCCGTTCGCTCAAGGCCGAACTGGCGTCCGCCCTGCCGTCGGTGGCCGACCCGCGCGACCGCGCCCTGGTCGAGGCCATCTGTTTCGCCGCGTTGCGCAACCGCGCACGCTACGACGCCGCGCTCGCCGCGTGGATGCCGAGGCCGCTGCCGCGCCGGGATGCGCCATTGCGCGCGCTGCTGCATGCCGGTTTCGCGCAGCTCGATCCGCTGGCGCTGTCGGCGCATGCCGCCCTCGCCGCGACCGTGGACGCAGCCCGCAGCCTCGGTCACGCGCACCAGGCCGGCCTGGTCAATGCGCTGCTGCGCCGCGCGCAGCGCGACGGCCTGCCGGCGGGGCATGCCGACGCCGTGTGGCCGGACTGGCTGCGCGACCGGGTGCGCACCGACTGGCCCGCGGACGCCGACGCCATCTTCACCGCGAGCGCATCCCCCGCGCCCACCTGGCTGCGGGTCAACCGCATGCGCGGTACGGCCGAACGCTACGCGGCGCGCCTGCGCGAAGCCGGTCTCGAGTCGCAGGCCGTCGCCGACCTGCCCGACGCCCTGCGCATCGACGTGCCGGTGTCGCCGACCGCATTGCCCGGATTCGCGGACGGCGACGTTTCGGTGCAGGACGCGGCCGCGCAGCGCGTGGCCGACGCGTTGTCGCCGCCGCGCGGCGCGCGCGTGCTCGATGCCTGCGCCGCGCCCGGCGGCAAGTCGGCGCACCTGCTCGAGCGCGATCCGGCCCTGCGCCTGACCGCGCTCGACGTCGATGCGCGCCGCCTGCGCCAGGTGCGCGGCACCTTCGAGCGCCTCGGTGTCGGCGCGGACGCGCGCCTGCTGGCCGCCGACGCGACCGACACCGCGGCGTGGTGGGACGGCGAGCCGTTCGAGGCGATCCTGCTGGATGCGCCCTGCTCGGCGACCGGCATCGTCCGCCGCCAGCCGGACCTGCTGTTGCATCGGCGGCCTTCGGACCTCGCCGCGCTCGCCGCGCTGCAGGGGCGCCTGCTCGACGCCCTGTGGCCGCTGCTGGCGCCGGGCGGGCGCCTGCTCTACGCCACCTGTTCGATCCTGGCGCAGGAGAACCGGGACCAGGTCCAGGCCTTCGTGGCACGCACGCCCGGCGCCGCGATCGAGGACCTGCCCGACGCGTTCGGACGCGATACCGGCCACGGCCGCCAGTGCCTGCCGGGAGAGCGGGGCGCGGACGGCTTCTTCTATGCGCTGTTCAGCCGCGGGGCATAGGATGCAGGGGACGCCGCATCCCCCCGACCCATGTCAGACGGCTCGTCCCACGCGGTCCATGCACGCTGGCTGAGCGTGCTCGTTCCGGTCTACCGGGCCGAGAAGTACCTTCTCGAGTGCGTGGCCTCGGTGCTGGGGCAGGGCGACGACGGCGTCGAGGTGGTGCTGCTCGACGATGCGTCGCCCGACGCCTCCGGCGGGATCGCCGCAGGCCTGTGCCGCGACCATCCCGGCCGCGTGCGGCTGGTGTCGCATGCGTCGAACGCCGGCCTGTCCGCGGCACGCAACTCCCTGCTTGCGCATGCCGCCGGCGAGTACGTCTGGCACCTCGACGCGGACGACATCATGCTGCCGGGCGCGATCGACGGGTTGCGCGGCGTGGTGGAGTGCTCGTCCCCCGACCTGGTGCTGTGCGACTTCAGCGTGCTGCGCGCGCGCTCCGGGCTCAAGCACCGCCTGCGCGGCGAGCGCCATCGCTGCAGCTTCGACGGCGGCGCGCGCATCGTCGGCACCGATCGTTCGCGGCTGGTCGCCGGACTGATGCGCATGCGCTGCCTGCAGGCCTGGAGCAAGATCGCGCGCCGCGAGGTGTGGCGGCAGGCGATGTTCCCGCACGGCCGGCGGCTGATGCAGGACGTGGCGGTGATGCCGTCGCTGGTGGCGGCGACGCGCAGTTTCGTGCACGTCGACCAGCCCTGGGTCGGCTACCGCCGGCATGCGGCCAGCGCGTGGTCGGCGCCGGGCGAGGCGAGGCTGTGCGAAGCGGTGGACTCGCTGCGCGAGCTGAAACGCGGCATGGCCGCTCTGGGCGAACTGGACGACGAGGCGGCGTTCGCCGTCGACTACTACTGCCTCAGGACGCTGGGACGGCTGTCGGCGCGGCTGTCGCGGCGTTCCGGCATCGCCGACGCCGTGATCGCGCCGGCGATCGCGGAGCTGTTTCCATCGGGCATGGCCCCCACGCTCGCCGCTTGCCGCGCCCGCGGCTGGCACCTGCGCGCGCTGCGGCTGCAGATGGGATTGCGCGCCCGGGGCAGCTAGCCCGCGTGCAGCTGCCGCCAGGCGTCGACGACCTGCACGGGTGCGAGATCGGACACGCGGCTCGCCGCGCCACGTTCGCCGCCCAGCGCCACGATCCTGCCGGGGCCGATCGGCCGCCACTTCCCGGGCGGGGCGGCGCCGAACAGCACCACCAGCGGGCAGCCGAGCGCGGCCGCGGCATGCGCCGGGCCGGTGTCCACCGAGACCATGCTGTGCGCGCGCTCGATCAGCGCCAGCAGGCGCGGGATCGGCAGCGCATTGGCGCCGTTGAACACGCGCGGATGTTGGCCGGCGGCGGCGCGGATGTCCTCGAGCAGCGGATGTTCCGGCGGTGAGCCGCACAGCACCACATGCGCCTCCGGCAGCGAGTCCAGGACGGCACGGGCCACCGTCGCCCAGTGCGCCGCGTCCCAGTGCTTGGGATGGTCGGCGGTCATCAGCCGGCCGCGCTTGTGGGTGCGCTTGTTGCCGGGCTGCAGCAGCACCACTGGCCCGTGCAGGCCTGTGTCCGCCAGCCACCGCGACAGGTCGGCGCGCTCGTCGTCGGTGACGATGAGCCGGGGAAAGCGCAGCGGCGCCACGTCGACGTCGACCGTCGGGTACCCGCGCACGGGATCGCGCTGCCCGAGTTCGAGCCAGCGGTCGGGCCACAGCACCGGCGCATCCTCGCCGGCGGGATCGCGCGCGACGATGTCGTCGGGATGCACACCGCCGCGCTCGAGCAGGGCGCGCATCTCGGGGTCGATGTCGCCGAGGTAGACCGGCCCGCGTCCACGCCCGCGCAGCCAGCGCACCAGCGCCCACTGGCTCGGACACAGCAGGTACGGCGTCTTGCGGCTGGTCACCATCTGCAGGTGGCCGAGCGTGGGCTCGCGCATCAGCAGCGGCGGCGTCCAGCCGCCGGAACTCACCACGTCGACCGGGCTGCCGTAGCGCGCCGACACCACCCGCATCAGCGTGGTCAGCATCACCATGTCGCCGAACGCGCCGCAGCGGACGATCAGGGGTCGGGCGGTCATGTACGGGTCTTCGAGTCCGGTTGGGGGCAGCGGCGGGAATGCGACATCGGAATCGCGTCCGGTGGGGCGCCAGCGTACCCCAGCGGCGGTTGAACGCGCGTCGGGCTTCACGCGGACCGCGGCACGATGATGCGGGAGAATGGGCGCCCCTCCGCGCGCCGCCGCCGCATGCACATCGTCCACCTGCTGCTGACAAAACGTTTCGCCGGCACCGAGCGGCATGTGCTGGAACTGACCGCGATGCAGGCGGCGATGGGGCACCGGGTCACGCTGATCCTGCGGCGGAAAGCGGCGAGGGCCCGCGCCGACGCCATCGCGCACCGGGTCGACCCGGGCGTGCAGGTGCTGCTGGTGCACGATTTCCTGGCCCGCTGGCCTGCGGTCCAGCATGCACGGGCGCTGGTGCGCGGACTGCGGCCGGATATCGCCCACGCCCACCTCGGATCGGCCTCGCGCGCGTTGCGTGGCGTCGCGGGCTTCCCGCGGCTGGCGACACTGCATATCGACTACGTCCCCGATCAGCACGCGCACCTGGACGGACTGGTCGCGATCGCGCCGTGGCAACTGCCCCGCATCCCGGAGCTGCTGCGTGCCCATTCGACGCAGATCGACAACTGGGTCCTGCCGCGCGCGCCGGGCGAGGGCGCACGCGAACGGATCCGCGCCGCGATGGGCGTCGGCCCGGACGAATTCCTGTTCGGCGCACTGGGCCGGATGGAACCAAGCAAGGGCATGGACGTGCTGCTGGACGCGTTTCGCCGTGCAGCACCTGCCGGCGCGCGGCTGGCGATGGCAGGTGGCGGTCGCGAGCTCGAATCGCTGCGCGCACGCGCCGGCCCGGACGTGGCGCTGCCGGGATTCGTCGAGGCGCCGGAGGACTGGCTGGCGGCATTCGACTGCTTCGTCAGCCCGTCGCGTGAGGAACCGTTCGGCCTGGTGCTGCTGGAGGCGATGCAGGCGGGGCTGCCCGTGATCGCGACCGCCACCGGCGGCGGGCGGCATCTTGCGCCGCTGTTCGGCACGCCGCTGGTCGCGCCCGGCGACGTCGATGCGCTGGCGCAGGCGCTGGCCGAAGCAGCCCGGACCCGTCCGCAGCGGCAGGTTTATCCGCTGGAGCGATTGCGGGTCGAGGACAAGGCGCGGGAGCTCGAGGCGTTCTACCGCAGGTTCGTGCCGGGCTGAGCCCGCGCGCGGGTGCACGATCGCAGGGTGATGGTCAATCGAGCCGGGTCGAAGCGTCGGCCTACCAGCGCAATTGCCTGCGCGCGACGTCGCGCCCGAGTCCGGCATACAGTTCCCGCGCCTGCGCCTCGGGCAGGTAACGCATCCGCAGCGGTTGCGAGGCCGCGCCGGCGCCGGCGGTGTCGAGCCACAGCGACGCCATGCCGAAGCGGCGGTCGAGCGGCGATTGCCGCAACTGCAGCGCCTGCAGCTTGTCGATCTCGGCGAAGCGCCAGTGCCGCGACCACCAGCCTTCGCGTACCGCCACCAGGCGCGCGTCGGCGTGGTAGCCGGCGAAGCGCGCGTGCCGGGTCGCCAGCAGCCAGCCCCACGGCAGCCACAGCAGGCCGAGCAGGCCCCAGGGACCGAGGTACCAGCACAGGCCGGCGACGAGCAGCGCGGCGAACACCGCATCGCCGACCAGCAGGCGCTGCCATGCGCGCGGATGCAGCGGCTGCCAGCCCTCCGGGGGCCAGGCAGCGTCGCCGAGCAGTTCGCGCAGCAGGCCGTCGCAGGCTTCGGGCGTGGCGATGGGCGCGAGCTCCGGCGGATCGCGCGACTGCGCCTCGCTGCCCTCCGCCTGCGCGCCCGCGGTGTCGATCCCCAGCGAGCGGCGGCTGAACCACCGGTGCAGCACGCCCTCGCGCAGGGTCCAGGCCTGGATCCGCCGCCGCGACACGCTGCTGCGCACCCGCGCCAGCAGGCCGCGCTCGACCGTGAGCCGGCGCCCGTGCGCCTGCAGACGGAAACCGTGGTAGCGCACCAGCGCCAGCAGCACCGAGAACAGCCGCACCAGCACCAGCGCCAGCGCCACCACGCCGGCGATCGCCAGCGCGGTCGCCCACGAGCCCCCATCGAGATGCTCGACATAGCCGAACGCCTCCCGCCAGACCAGGTCGAACGCGCGCTTGACCATGTTCTCCGGCAATACCTGCCAGCTCAGCGCCAGTGCGGCGCCGACGACGATCATGCCGCGGTTGGAGATCAGTCCCAGGCGCACGATCTCGGCGCTGGACAGCGCCAGCAGGGTGTCGCCTTCCGCCGCGCCACCCGCCTCGCCCTGCGCCGGGCCGGCGACATCGCGCCCGCGGTGCCGGATCAACCGCTCCAGCGCCAGCGCGTCGTCGAGCTTGAGCACCCGCATCTGCGCCTCCGGCCTGGTACCGCCGGCCGATTCGAGCTTCACCTCGGCCACCCCGAACAGCCGGTGCAGCAGGGTCTGGCGCAGTTCCACGTTGTGGATGCGCGAGAACGGCACCTGGCGCAGGCTGCGCTCGAGCAGGCCGCTGCGCACGATCAGGCTGTCGCCGTCGATGCGGTAGCGGTAGGTGAAGTAGCGCCACACCGACACCAGTGCCAGCACCAGCACGACGGCGCCCGCCACCAGCAGTTGCACACCTTCCTCGCGGCGGCCGCCGAAGATCACCAGCACCGCCAGCGGCACCAGGAACTGGCGCACCGAGCCGATCAGCACGAACAGCCAGGACCACGGGTGCAGCCGCCGTTCGCGTTCCGCCGCGAGCGGCGGAGGATCAGGCGTCGTCGTCATCGGCTTCGATCCAGCGCGCGAGCTGGTCGCGCAGCCATTCCGCATCGTCCGCCGCCAGGCCGGCGGTGGCCACGGCGTTGTGGCGCGTGCCGGCGGTGTGGAGGACCAAGGTCGACAGGCCGAAGCGGCGTTCGATCGGGCCGCGTTGCAGGTCGAGGTGCTGCACCCGGCTCCTCGGCACGAAGGTCTCGCGTTGCCAGAGCCGGCCGCGGCGCAGCGTGTAGCCATGTGCGTCCAGCCGCCAGCGCGTGCATGCGTACTGCCGGTACGCCAGCCACACGCCCCAGGCCGGCAGCACGACCAGCACCGCCAGTGCCAGCGGCAGCGCCAGCGGCGTGTCGCGCAGCAGCAGCCCGATCGGCACCAGCAGCGCCAGCGCCAGCAGTCCGAAACCGAGCAGGTTGCCGAGCACGAACAGGCGTCGTGCGGCGCGTGGCATCGGCTGCCAGCCGTCCGGCGATGCGGCGGGTCTCGCGGCGTCTCTTCCGGTTTCGGGGGCTTCGGACACGGTCATCGACGCTCCAGGTCGGCGTAGGGGTGGGTCTCGCCGCTGCCGGGCGGCCGCGCCTTGAAGCGCTTGTAGGTCCACTGGTATTGCGCCGGATCGCGGCGGGCGATGCGCTCGACATCGGCGTTGAGCGCGGCGGTGGCCACCGCCGGGTCCGGATCGGCGATGCCCGGCGAGGCCGCTTCGATCCGCAAGGCGTAAGCCGGTCCGTGGCCGATGCGCTCGCACCAGGCGAACAGTACGGTCGCGCCGCTGCGCCCCGCCAGCCGGCCGAGCAGGGTCATGGTCGAGGCCTGCACGCCGAAGAACGGCGCGAACTCGCCGTCGCCGCCCTTGGGCTGCTGGTCGGGCAGGATGCCGACCACGCCGCCACCCTGCAGCCGCTTGTACAGCTGGCGCACGCCGGCGCCTTCGGCGCGCACCTGGGTCACGCGTCCGGCGTCGGCATCGGCGCGGACGCGCCGCAGGAAGGCTTCTCCGATGGCGGACTCCGGCGGCTTGTAGAGGATCGCCAGCGGGGTCTTCGCCGCCAGCCACTGGTTGAGCAGTTCCCAGTTGCCGAAGTGCGGCGCGGCGACGATCAGTCCGCGGCCCGCGGCCAACGCCGCGTCGAACAGCGCCTCGCCATGGGTTTCGCGGATCAGTTGCAGGTTGCGTGCGTGCGGACGGGTCCACAGGCGCACGGTTTCCAGCGTCTGCAGGCCGGTGCTGCGCAGGATTTCGCGCCGCCGCGCCTCGCGCTGGGACGGCAGCAGCTCCGGATAGGCCAGTTCGAGGTTGCGCAGCGCCACCGTGCTCTCGCGCGCGCCGGTGCGCAGCCACACCCAGGCCAGCGCATCGCCCAGCCGGCGCACCACCGGCCACGGCAGGCGTCCGATCGCGGCGGCGAGGGCATACAGCAGGCGGGCGACGAGATCCGTCATCGCGCCAGTGTAGCGACGGGGATGGGCGCTGCAGCGCGAGCCATCGCCTAGCGCCTTGCGCGGTGATTGAACCTGTACCGCTCCGCCGCTCCCTCATCCGGCGCTTCGCGCCACCTTCTCCCGCAGGGAGAAGGGTTCAAACCCGCCACCTCCACAAAGCCCTAGGCTTCCGCTCTGGCATCCTCTGCCTCATTCCCCATTCCCCATTCCCCATTCCCGATGCTCGCCCTGATCCAGCGCGTGACCGAAGCCAGCGTGAGCGTCGAGGACGAGGTCGTCGGCTGCATCGGCCCCGGCCTGCTGGCCCTGGTCGGGGTGGAACCCGGCGACGGCGAGCCGCAGGTGGCGCGGATGGCGACCCGCCTGCTCGGCTACCGGGTGTTCGCCGACGACGAGGGGCGCATGAACCGGTCGCTGGCCGACACCGGCGGCGGGTTGCTGCTGGTCAGCCAGTTCACCCTGGCGGCCGATACCCGCTCGGGCATGCGCCCGGGATTCAGCACGGCGGCCGCGCCGGCCGAGGCGGAGGCCGTGTTCGCCCGACTGCTGGCTGAATGCCGCGCGCGGCATCCGGCCCCGGTCGGGACCGGCCGTTTCGGCGCCCACATGGCCGTGCGCCTGCTCAACGACGGCCCGGTGACCTTCCTCCTGCGGGCGTGAGCGCCCGATCGCAGGCCGGCCGGGCTTCGCGACGAGGCCCGGCTGGAAACCGCCAGCCCGGATCCCCATATGATCGTCAGCCCGGCCGATGAGCGCCCGGGTTGCAGGCCTCCGGGCAGGATCCGGCCGGGGGCGATGGTATAATTACGGGTTCACTTTTCTCCACGGTGCGCGCCTCATGGCGAACGAACGTCCAGCCGAACAGTCCGACATCAAGCTCCTGATCTCCAAGGGGCTCGAGCAGGGCTACCTGACCTATGCCGAAGTCAACGACCACCTGCCCGACGACCTGGTCGATCCGGAGCAGATCGAGGACATCATCGGCATGATCAACGGCATGGGCATCGAGGTGCACGAGATCGCGCCCGACGTCGAATCGCTGCTGCTCACCGGCGACTCCACCGGCAACCGCGACGTCGACGACACCGCCGCCGAGGAAGCCGCCGCCACCCTGACCGCGCTCGACAGCGAAGGCGGCCGCACCACCGACCCGGTGCGCATGTACATGCGCGAGATGGGCACGGTCGAGCTGCTCACCCGCGAGGGCGAGATCGCGATCGCCAAGCGCATCGAGGAAGGCCTCAACCAGATGCTGTCCTCGCTGGCCAGCTTCCCGTGGTCGGTGCAGCTGCTGCTGGAGGACTACGAACTGCACAAGGCCGGCAAGAAGCGCCTGGCCGAGATCGTGGTCGGCTTCAACGACCTCGAGGAGCCCGAGGAGGTCCCGGTCGCCGCCGTCGCCGACGACGCCGCCACCACGGACGATTCCGACAGCGACGACGACGATTCCGACGACAGCGATTCCGAGGACGCCGGTCCCACCGGCCCGGATCCGGCCGAGGTCGCGCGCCGCATGGAGGCGCTGGCCGCGCTCTACGCGAAGTTCCAGAAGTCCTACGCCAAGAATGGCGCCGAAGCCAAGCCGGTGCTCAAGCTGCGCGAGGAGATGGCCGAGATCTTCGTCACCCTGAAGCTGCCGCTGCCGCTGACCGACGTGCTGGTGCGCAAGCTGCGCGACGTGGTCGGCGAGATCAAGGACCACGAGCGCCGCATCCTCGACCTGTCGACCCGCGTGGCGAAGATGCCGCGCAAGGACTTCATCCGCGCCTGGGAAGGCAACCAGACCAACCTGGGCTGGGTGGACGACGTGCTCAAGCGCAAGCAGAAGTGGTCGTCGGGCATGCGCGAGGTCAAGGACCAGATCGTGGCCGAGCAGGAAGCCACGCTCTCGGTCGAGAAGGCGATGATGGTCACGCTCGGCGATCTCAAGGAGATCAACCGGGCGATGGCCTATGGCGAAGCCAAGGCGCGCAAGGCCAAGAAGGAAATGGTCGAGGCCAACCTGCGCCTGGTGATCTCGATCGCCAAGAAGTACACCAACCGTGGCCTGCAGTTCCTCGACCTGATCCAGGAAGGCAACATCGGCCTGATGAAGGCCGTGGACAAGTTCGAATACCGCCGCGGCTACAAGTTCTCGACCTATGCCACCTGGTGGATCCGCCAGGCGATCACCCGCTCGATCGCCGACCAGGCGCGCACCATCCGCATCCCGGTGCACATGATCGAGACGATCAACAAGCTCAACCGCATTTCCAGGCAGATGCTCCAGCAGTACGGCCGCGAGGCCACGCCCGAGGAGCTGGCCAAGGAAATGGACATGCCCGAGGACAAGATCCGCAAGGTCATGAAGATCGCCAAGGAGCCGATCTCGATGGAGACCCCGATCGGCGACGACGAGGACTCGCACCTGGGCGATTTCATCGAGGACACCAACGTCGATTCCCCGATCGAAGCCACGACCAACATCAACTTGTCGGAAACCGTGCGCGACGTGCTCGCCGGCCTGACCCCGCGCGAGGCCAAGGTGCTGCGCATGCGCTTCGGCATCGACATGAACACCGACCACACCCTCGAGGAAGTCGGCAAGCAGTTCGACGTCACCCGCGAGCGGATCCGCCAGATCGAGGCCAAGGCGCTGCGCAAGCTGCGCCACCCCTCGCGCTCGGAGCAGTTGCGCAGCTTCCTCGACATCGATTGATGCCGCCGGTGCGGTGATGCGTGACGACAGGAACCCGCCGATCGGCGGGTTCCTGCTTTCAGGCGACCCGTTCGCGAGCGCTCACCTGCTCCAGTACGCTGCGTAGCGGGCCGTGTTGCCGACGCCGTAGCCGGTGACGGCGCGCGTGCGCAGGCCGCTGCCGGTCGCGCCCTGCCATTCCGCCTGGTATTGCGCCGAGGTCAGGCCGTGGCGCGCGCGCTGGGCGCCGGTGGGTCTGGAACTCCAGATCGCGCTGAAGTACGGCTGGCCGCCGTGGGTGTAGCCGTTGAGGTAGACCAGCTGGCGCTTCTGCTTCGCGTTGTCGTTGAACGCCTGCTGGTACTCGGCCGCGCTGAGCTGCGATTTCGACTGCCAGCTGCCGAGGTCGGACTTGTCGTACAGCGCGGTGTAGCGGCGCTGGCCGCCGCTGGAGACGACCGAGACGTTGCGCGGCCGGTAGCCGTCGCCGGTGAGCGTGTCCAGGCGCTGCTGGTGCTGGGCCGCGGTCAGCCCGTGATAGGCCGAGTATTGCGGACCCGCCTGCTTGCGGAAGATCACCGCGTAGCGCACGCCGCGGCCGGCCGGGTAGCTCTCGACCTGGTGCGGGCGATAGCCCTGGCGCCTGTACTGGTCGAACCGCTGCTGGTACTGGCTGCCGGTCAGCCCGTGGAACGCCGCCCATGTGCCGGCCTTCGGCCGGAACACCACGTTGTAGTAGGCCTTGCCGCCGACCTCGAAGCCGTCGATCCACTCGGGCATGTAACCCGAGGCCACCGCCTGGTCGAACAGGCACTGGTAGTCGCCTGCCGGCACCCCGTGGCGCGCGACTTCGGCGGCGCCGGGCTTGATCGCGCCGGGCACCTTGCGCGCGGTGAGCGTCTGGCCGGCGGCGAACACGCCTCCCGGCGCGCCGCACACGCGCATCACGCGGTTGCGCTTGCTGCCGGCGTTGTCGCGCACGAATCCGCCGACTTCGGTGATCGGGTCGGTGGCGCGCAGCACCGCGGCTTCCAGGTGCAGGTGCGGGCCGCCGGCGCAGCCGACCTCGCCCTGGTCGCCGAGGTAGGTGCCGGCGCTGACGAACTGGCCGACCTTGAGCTTCGCCTTGCCGCTGCTCGAGCCCTTGGTCATGTGGCTGTACTTGGTCGATTCGCCGTTGGCGTGCCGGATCCAGACGTAGTTGTTCTTCTTCTCGCTGTCCGGCAGGCCCTTGCAGGACAGGCGCGCGCTGTAGCGGTCCTCGATGTGGGTGATGCGGCCGTCGGCCGCGGCCACGATCCGGTAGGTGCCGCCGCCGCTGCCGTTCATGTCGTAGCGGCCCTTGGGCGTATGCGTGTTGTGGTCGCGGCCGATCCGGACCGCGGTGCCGTCGGCGTAGGGGATCCGGTAGAGGCCGGCGGTCTTTTCCATCGGCGCGATGGCGAGGTTGGCCGTGGCCGTTGCGGGGGCGTCGTCTTCTGCGCGGGCGTGGCCCGGCGCCAGCAGTACGCAGGCGCCCAGGCACAGGCCGGTGAGAGGGAGGAACGTGCGGTTCATGGTCGTGCTCCGGTGATGGGTGGCTGCGGCCGCTGCTGGACGCGGCGCGTCGCGGTCCGCAGTTCCCTAGTCGCGGTCTTCCGCAAGAACCCGCCACCGCGGGTTGGCGGCGCACCACGGGGCGGCCTGTTCCGCTGCGCACCCGCGTTTTCCCGGGGGAAAGGCCGAACCGCCGACCGCGCCATGAACCGCGGCAGGGCGCCTGGCGATGAGAGGTGGCGGGTTTTCCCCGCCCGGTACGACTGACAGACCGAACCCCCGGTCATGGCCGGCGCGGATTCGAACCGGTTCCACACCGTCACCCCTTCCACAGGAGCTTGTCATGACCACGATTTCCCGCCAGATCGCCCCGACACTGCGTCCGGTCCTGCCGCCGCGAGCCGCGCTGGCGACCCTCGCCCTCGCGCTCTCGCTCGCCACCCTGGGGGCGAACGCGCAGACCCGCACCGCCGCGCCGCAACGTGCCGCGCCGCCGCCCGGTTGCCCGGAAGGCTGGCGCCCGGTGCCGCAGAACCTCAACTCGGCACTGCGCTGCCTTCCCGACAACTACACCGCCACCCTGGGCCCCGGCATCGAGGCGCCGCCACCGGGCTGCCCCACCGGCTGGCAGCCGGTGGCCCCCGGAGTGAACCCGATCCTGCGCTGCCAGCCCTCGAACCTCGCGGCGCCCACCCGCCGCGCGGCCGGGCCGCAGCCGGGCTGCCCCTCGGGCTGGAAGCCCGCGCCGCAGGGCCTGAACCCGGCGCTGCGCTGCGTGCCCGCCAACCTGGTGCTCACGCCGCGTCCCGGCAGTGCCGCGCCGCCCGCCGGTTGCCCCAGTGGCTGGAAGCCGGTGTCGCCTGGCGTGAACCCGGTACTGGGATGCCTGCCCGGGCAGGTCGGGTTGAAGCCGAACCCGCAGGCCGACCGCGACCAGGGCGGCCCGATCCAGCTGAAGGCAGCCGTGGGTCCGGCCGATCTGGCCCTGGTCGCGAACTTCCGCCTCGGCGACCAGTCGATTCCCTGGGGCACCGAAGCGACGGTGTCGGCGGCGTCGGCAGCGTTCCGCAGGCTCGGCCGCTGCGGCTTCCGCTATCTCTATCGCACCCGCAACGACGGCCAGCTGGCCTCGGGCGCGACCGCGAACCGGATCATGCGCGACACCCAGGACGGCGAGGTGCTCGCGACCAAGGCGCTGCCGGCGCTGGCGGCGGGTGAGGCCGGCCTCTCCGACGGCCATCTCTCGCTCGCGCCGGGAACCTGGATGCTCTACGTGCATGCCGATGCGCCCGGCAACGTCGCCGAGAGCGACGAGGCCAACAACCTGCGGCGCGTGCGCGTGACGGTGGAAGGCAACTGCGGCTGAGCGGACCCGGCATCGACGCGGCCGGGGCGCCAGGGGCTCCCGGTCGCGCCGATCCCGATCTCAGCCGCGTTCGGCGCGTGCCAGCGCCTGCGCGGCTTCGAGCGTGCGCGGATCCTCGTCGCCGAACGCACCCTGCAGGGCACCCAGCGCTTCGCGCAGCAGCGGTTCGGCCTCCGCGCGCCGTCCGCGTTCCAGCAACAGCTCGCCCAGCGGCAGCAGCACCGCGGCGAGCCGCGGGTGCGCTTCTGGCAGGCGCTTGCGGTAGATCGCCAGCGCCTGGCGCAGGCTGGTTTCGGCCTCGTCGAGGCGACCCTGCCGCTGCAACACCACGCCCAGCCGGTTGAGGTCGGTGCCGACGCGGTCGTGGTCCTCGCCGTAGTCGCGCCGCTGGGTCTCGAGCGCCTCGCGGTAGTGCCGCTCGGCGGCGGCGAGATCCCCCTGTTCCTCCGCCAGCAGGCCGAGGTTGAACACCGTGGCCGAGCGCCAGGGATGGTCGGCCGGATAGGCGTCCAGCGCCTGGCGGTAATGGATCGCGGCGGCGTCCGCATCGCCGGATTCGGCCAGCAGCCGTCCCAGGTCGTTGAGGTTGAGGGCGACGTTCGGATGCCGTTCGCCGAAGGCCTCGCGGCGGATATCGAGCGTTTCGCGCAACAGGGCGATGGCGGCGGGATAGTCGCGCCGCACCTGCAGCACGCGTGCCAGGTTGTTCTTGATCGCGGCGACGCGGTGGTGGCGGTCGTCGTGGCTGTGCGCCATCACCACGATCGCCTCGCGGTACAGCGCTTCGGCTTCGTCGTAGCGGCCGAGGTCGTTGTGCGCCAGCGCCAGGTTGGACAGGCTGCGCGCGAGCATCGGGTGGTGCGGCGGCAACAGCCTCCGGCGCAGCGCCAGCGCTTCGGCCAGCAGCGGTTCGGCGCCGGCATAGTCGCCCTGGTGGCGGATCACCACGCCGAGCTGGTCGAGGCTGTCGGCAACGTCGACATGTTCGTCGCCGAACAGCTGCCGGCGCATCGCCAGCGACTCGCGGTAACGCCCTTCGGCGTCCGGCCACTGGCCCTCGCGCAACGCGAGCAGGCCGAGGTCGCCGAGCGTATCGGCGATGTCGGCATGGGCGCCGGCATGCAGCGCGCGGTAGCCCTGGAGCGCCTGGTCGAACAATACGCCCGCTTCTGCGTAGTCGCCCTGGTCGCTGCGCAGGCGGCCCTTGCTGCGCAACGCGCGCGGCAGCAGCGCCGGGTGCGCGGCGGCCTGCGTCGTGGCCGCTTCCACCGCCGCATCGAGCAGCGGCTGCGCATGATCGTAGAGGCCGAGCTGGCGGTAGGCTTCGGCCACGGTGTCGAGCAGCTCGATCCGGACCTCGGGCTGATCGCCCAGTTCGGCCTCGATGCCGGCCCAGCCGCGATCGAGCAGCTCGCGTGCGCTCAGTTGCGCGCTGCCCGACTGCGGGTCCGCGTTCTCGAACAGCCGCAGCACCAGCGCCTTCACCTGCTGGGCCTTGGCCGCCTCGGCGCGGGCGCGGTCGCGTTCGCGGGCGATGGTTTCGGCCTGCATCGTCACCGTGGCGGCGTACGCCACCAGCAGCAGCAACGAAGCCACCGCGCCCGCCACGCCGACCGGGTGGCGGCGCACGAATTTCGTCGCGCGGTAGCGCACGCTCTCGGGCCGCGCCTGGATCGGAAGGCCCTCCTGCCAGCGCACGATGTCGTCGGCCAGCGCCTGGGCGGTCGCATAGCGGCGTTCGGGCGATGCACGCAACGCCTTGAGCACGATGGTGTCGAGGTCGCCGCGCAAGGCGCGACGCAGCGCGCGCGGCGTGGTCCGCCGCGTTTCGCAGGCCGCGGCGTCGAACGCCAGGCTGCCGGGCGCCGGCGGCTCGATGCCCTCGTGCGCGCGGCGTACGGCGTCGTCGGCGCGATCGAAGGCGCGCCGCCCGGCAAGCAGTTCGTACAACAGCAGCCCGAGCTGGTAGACGTCGACCGCGGTGGTCGCCGACCGGCCCAGGACCTGTTCGGGGGCCGCGTATTCCGGGGTGAAGATGCGGGTGGCGACGGCGGTCTGCGCGTCCGGCGGGTCGGGCGGGTCGACGCCCTCCGGCGCGAGGATCTTGGCGATCCCGAAATCCAGCAGCTTGGCCTGGCCATCGGCGTCGACCAGGATGTTCGAGGGCTTGAGGTCGCGATGCACCACCAGGTGCCGGTGCGCGTGCGCCACCGCGCGCGCGACCTGCAGGAACAGCGCCATGCGCTGCGCCACGTCGAGGCGATGCCGGTCGCAGTAGCGGTCGAGTGGTTCGCCCTCGATGTATTCCATCACCAGCCACGGCCGACCGTCCGCATCCTGCCCGCCATCGAGCAGCCGGGCGATGCCGGGATGGTTGAAGCCGGCGAGGATCCGGCGCTCCTGCGAGAAGCGCGCCAGGAACGCAGAGGTATCCACGCCCGCGCGGATCAGCTTGAGCGCGCCGAGCTGCGCGAACCCGTCGCCGCTGCGTTCGGCGAGAAACACCGTGCCCATGCCGCCGTGGCCGAGTTCATGGCGCAGGGTCCAGGTGCCGATGCGGCGCCCGGCCTGCGCGTCGGTGGTGGCGTTCGCGCCGGTTTCGTCATCGTCGGTGAGCGAGCGCCACAGGCCCTCGTCGTGCAGCGCGCCGGGTTCGAGCGCGGGCGCCTGCGATCCGCACAGCGCCAGCAGTTCTTCCAGCTCGGCGCGCAGTTGCGGCCTTCCTGCGGTGGCCGCGTCGAGGAATGCGGCGCGCTCGACGCCCTCGCGCTGCAGCGCCTCGTCGAACAAGCGGTCGAGTTCGGCGCGCGGATCGCCGCCGGCGTTCATCCCAGCGCCTTGAGCAGCCACGCCCGTGCGCGCATCCAGTCGCGTTGCACCGTGCGCAGCGAACTGTCGAGCGCGATCGCGGTTTCCTCCTCGCTCATGCCGGCGAAGAAGCGGCATTCCACCACCTGCGCCAGGCGCGGGTTGAACGCCGCCAGCTCGTCCAGCGCGCGGTCCACGCCGGCCACGAGTTCGAGCCGGTCGTCGACCGCGGCGATGTCCGCGGTGAGCGTGACCGCCTGCAGCCCGCCGCCGCGCTTGGCCGCATGCCGCATGCGCGCGTGGTCCACCAGGATGCGACGCATCGCCCGCGCGCAGATCGCGAAGAAGTGCCCGCGGTCGTTCCAGTCCACGCCCTGTTCGTCGGCCAGCTGCAGGTAGGTTTCCTGCACCAGCACGCCGGTGTCCATGGTGGCGCCGCGGCCGCCGCCGCGCGCCAGCTGGCCGCGCGCGATCGCGCGAAGGCGCTCGAATACCAGCGGCACCACCCGGTCGAACGCCTCGCGGTCGCCGCGATGGTGCTCCTGCAGCAACCGGGTGATTTCGCTGGACATGCGCAAGCAAACGCCACTGCACCCCGCGGGCGGTCACGGGACTCTACGCCCGGTGGGGACGGTGCGCAAAGCGTCGTCGACGCGGGATCGGGAACCGTCCTGGCGGCGACATGCGGCGTAGCGGGCGCCGCGCGCCCCGGCTGGCCCTTCGCCAGGCAAAGCTGCCCGAATGCGCATCCGCGGCGCTGCGGTGATAATGGCCGGCGTGCGGGCCTATAGCTCAATGGTCAGAGCAGGGGACTCATAATCCCTTGGTTCCAGGTTCGAGTCCTGGTGGGCCCACCAAGCGCTCCTCGATGAGGGCGACCTGCGCCTGCTACCGGAGCTCTGGTGGCAGGTGTTCGACGGGTCCCTGTCTCTACGGCCGCGACCGCCGGCACCCGCAGGCGGCCCGGGCGTTCGTGGATTCCCCGAAGGAAGGTGCCGGCGCCGCGGACTGTGGTTCCGGTACCGCACCGCACACGGCGTGCTCGCGGTCATGCCCGTGGCACGCCGCAAGCATGCCTGGGAAAACGGCTATCGCTCGATGACGAATGCCCGCAGTTCCGCCATCCGGCCGTCGCGGAAGCGCCAGATGTCGGAGTACGCACTGGTGACTTCATTTCCGGCCTCGTCGCCCATGGTGATCTCCCCGATCGCGACGACCAGCTCGCCTTCGGCGACGAGGTCGGTGACGGTGAACCGCGGCGGCTTCGTGTAGTTCGCGCGCATCCATTGGCGGACGGCCTGCTTTCCATCGAGCGTTTCGCCGCCCACCGTCGTCCACTGGATATCCTCGGTGCAGAACGCCAGGAAGCCCTCGTTGTCGCCTCGGCGGATCGCCGCGTTCGCGGTCTGCAGGGTGGTCTTGTTCTGCTCGGACATCGGGATCTCCATGCTCGACAGGGTGGGCGGTTGTTCATGCCGGTGATCGGGCTGCATTCACGGTGACGCCAGCGCCGATCCGAGGCTGTGGTGCACCGGAGCAGGGTGCGTGGCCGGTGTGCGTTCGCTGGTCGCGAGGACCGTCATCCCAGGTGCCGGAGCGAGGGTAGTGATCCGCACGTCCACGCCGTGTCACGGCGTGGGCGTGGGCGTGGACGCTGATCGGGGCCGGAGGCCAGCCGCGAAGCCACGCCCCCGAAGCGCACGTCAGTACAGTTGCTGGCATCGCACGCAGAAGTACGCCCATCGCTCGCGCATGCCCAGCTTCGCCTTGGCGAGCTTCGCCCCGCAGGTCGGGCAATCGCGCTTTCGGTGTACCAGCCAGTGCTGGCGCAGTACGTAGCGCTTCTTCCATTCGAGGAAGTCGAAGCTGTACTCGCGCGCCTGCGCGACGAGCCGCGTCAGCGTTCGCGGCGGCAGCGCGCCGATGGGGGATTCCGGGTGCACGCCGATGCGGAACAGCACTTCGTTCTTGATGATGTTGCCGACCCCTGCGAACACGTCCTGGTCGAGCAGCGCGTCGCAGGCGAGGGTGTCCGGCTGCCTGCGCAGCTTCCGCCGCGCCAGCGCGGGATCCCAGTCTGGCGACATCACGTCGGCGCGCCAGTCGTAGCTGTCGTCGAGCGGGCCTTCGACGTACTTCAGCGAGGCGGTGTAGAAGTACAGCGTGCCGTTGTCGAACTCCAGCGCCAGCCGCGGTGGTTTCGGTTTCGGTTCGTCGATGTGGTACGTGCCGAACATCAGCAGGTGCACGCGCAGGCTGAAGCCGCTGAACTCGACCAGGAAGTGCTTGCCCCAGCTGCGCAGCGAGACCACGCGCCGGCCCTGCATGCGCTCCAGGTCGATCGAGCTGTTGCCCGACACCTTGCGCACGGTCTGGCGGCGGAACTTCGCAGCTTCCTCTCGGAGGATGACGATGGACGGACCTTCAGGCACGCGGACGTTCCCTGCCGCGCGCCGGACGCCCGCTCTCGACAAGGGACTGGAACCGCGCGGCGTCGTCGACGGCATGACCATGCGCGGTGTTGTCGAAGATCACCCACGGCGCCTGCGTGCCGCGCACGGCGGCGACGCCCGCAGCCAGCTGCGCCAGCGCATCGTCGGTGTAGGCGCTGTAGTACGTGCGTGGCGCGCCGTGCCAGCGCCAGTACGGCCAGCCCGCGCCTTCGCCGGGCCGCGCGGCGGCGGGAAGGCGCGCCGGATCGGCGGCGACGCGGCTCACCGCGTGGCGCTGGAACAGCGCGTCGACCCGTGCATCGAACCAGCTCGGGTGCCGCGGCTCGCAGGCCAGCGGAACATCGCTGCGGCGGCGGAGCATGCGCAGGAAGTTCGACGCATCGCGCAGGTCGGCGGCGAAGCTCGGCGGCAGTTGCAGCAGCAACCCGCCGAGCTTGCCGCCGAGGCCTTCGACCTCGCCGAGGAACCGGTCCAGCGCCGGTCCCGCGCCACGCAGCCGCAGTTCGTGGGAGATGGTGCGTGGCAGCTTGACCGAGAAGCGGAAGCCGCGCGGTACCGACGCAGCCCAGCGCTCGTACGTCTCCCGACGATGCGGTCGGTAGAACGAGGAATTGATTTCGACCACGTCGAAGCGCGTGGCATAGCGCGCGAGCATGCTGTCCCCCTCGCCGAACAGCGCGCGATGACGGCCCGGAATCGACCAGCCCGCGCAGCCCACCCGCACCCGGCGCACGCGATGTCGTCCGGGTTACCGGCCCGGCCCGGACGCGAAACCGGCTCCCGCATGCGGGCCCGGCATCGCGATCCGGCGTCGACGCGCACGCGCGATCGCGCGTGGCGATCCGCGCCCCGCGCTCACGGCGTCAGCACGACCTTGCGGCATTCGTCCTCGCGATCGTTGAAGACCTGGTAGCCCTTCGCCGCGTCGGCGAGCGACATGCGGTGGGAGATGATGATCTCCGGCGCGAGCCTGCCTTCGCCGATCGCCTCGAGCAGCTCCGGCATCAGCCCCTGCACGTGGGTTTGCCCCATCTTGAAGGTCAGCCCCTTGTCGAACGCATCGCCGAACAGGAAGCCGTGGATGAAGCCGGTGTACACGCCGGGTACGCTGACCGTGCCGCCGCGGCGGGTGGCGGCGATGCACTGGCGCAGCGCCTTGCCGCTGGAGCCTTCCAGTTTCAGCGTGGTGAGCACGGTCTCGGTGGCGCTGCCCTTGGCTTCGAAGCCGACCGCCTCGATCGTGGCATCGACGCCACGGCCCGCGGTCGCCTGGAGGATGGTGTCGGCCGGATCGTCGTCCTCGTCGAAGTTGATCGGGATCACGCCGTAGGCCTCGCGCGCGAATTCCAGGCGGTAGGGGTTGTGGTCGACCATGAAGATGGTTTCCGCGCCGAGCATGCGCGCGCACGCCGCCGACATGTAGCCGACCGGCCCGGCGCCGAAGATCGCGACGCTCGAACCCGGCTCGACGCCGGCGTTGACCGCGGCCTGGTAGCCCGTCGGCAGGATGTCCGAGAGGAACAGCACCTGCTCGTCGCCCAGGGCATCGGGCACCGGCAACGGCCCGACGTTCGCCTTCGGCACCCGCACCAGTTCCGCCTGCCCGCCGGGCACGCCGCCGTACAGCGCGCTGTAGCCGAACAGCGCTGCCGGCGGCCTGATCGACTTCTTGTTGAGCGACGCGCCCGGGCCGGTGTTGGTGGACTCGCAGGCGGCGTACTCGTCGAGCAGGCAATGGAAGCAGCGCCCGCAGGCGATCACGAACGGGATCACCACCCGATCGCCCACCTTGACCTTGCTCACGTCCCGGCCCGCCTCCTCGACGATGCCCATGAACTCGTGGCCGAGGATGTCGCCATCCTCCATGCCGGGGATCTTGCCGCGGTAGATGTGCAGGTCCGAGCCGCAGATCGCGGTGGCGGTGACGCGCAGGATGATGTCGTCCGACTCGACGAGGATGGGATCGGGCACCGTTTCGACGCGGACGTCCTTCGATCCCTGGTAGGTCAATGCCTTCATGGCACGCTCGCTGCAGGCGGGGGTGTCAGAGACTGACGCAGCGCCGATCACGGCGCCGTGAGCCCGGTTCATGGGAATGAATGGCAGCGCGCCGGTCCGCGCCGGCCGCGTATATATCGGGGTCGCGGCCGACCTGCCATCCCTGAACGCATGGCTGTTCGGAGTGGTCTCGCCGCTGCGCCCCAGGGCGAACGGAGAACAGTCGTGCAGCCCGAGACTTGCGCTCAAGCGAACCGCGAAGTCCATGACCGGTCAGTTCGGCAGATTGACGAAATCGAGTGCATGCTGCCGTGTCCATGCGGTTCCCCCGCGACGCGCACTCCGTGGCGCGGGACCGCGCCGCCGTCTTGCGGGTATGCCCCTTGATCGCTCACGGTCGTCGCCGCGGGCAGGAACTTGCGGCGGGGCAGTTGCAACCAGCGCTCGTGCGTCCACGCCAGCCGACGCGCGTGCGCCTCCGGGCGTCGCTCCGGCCGGTCTGGTGATCCTTGCCGCCGACGATCAACAGGGTTTCGGCGCTCGAACGCTCGTTGCAGGCGCAGGCAACGCGCACGATCTGCAACCATCTGGCACGCATATTGCGCGGAAGCGACCACCAGACGTCCGATGTCGGCATGGCGGTCGCTTGGCATTGCGGCCAGGGCGGGCTCGCCGACCCGGCTTGCAAGAGCGCTCGTTTCGGTGCCTACTCCCGCGGGCAGGGGAACGGGCCTCGGGGAGGGGTGCCTGATGATGACTGCAGATCCTGGAGCGGCGACGGTGTTCGTGGTCGACGACGATCCCGACGTCCGCGTTGCGCTCGACCGGCTGCTGCGCGCGTCCGGCTGGCAGGTCAAGGCCTATGCGTCGGCTGGCGAGTTCCTTGACGGCCCGCCGCGTGGAGGACGGGGCTGCGTCCTGCTGGACGTCAACCTGCCCGGCATGTCCGGTCCCGAACTCCATGAGCGCATCCTCGAGCGGGGAATCGCCTACCCGGTGGTCTACCTGACCGGCAACTGCACGTTGTCGACGGGTGTGCGCGCGATGAAGGCCGGGGCACTTGATCTGCTGGAGAAGCCGTTCGACGAAGTCGAACTGCTGCGTGTGGTGGAACTCGCCATCACCCGGGATGCCGACCGCCTGACGTCCGCTGCCCGCCTCGACGGGATTCGCGGGCGCTTGGCCAGACTGTCTCCGCGGGAACGGGAGGTGATGGACCATGTCGTCGCGGGCCGGTTGAACAAGCAGATCGCCAGCGACCTCGGCATCGCCGAGAAGACGGTGAAGGTCCACCGTGGCCGCGTGATGGCCAAGATGGAAGTGCGTTCGGTCGCGCAACTCGTGCACCTGTGCGACGAGCTTGCCGCGTCCGCGCGGCACTGAGCGCCGGCGCAGCGTGCGCCGCAGGCGGGTCGCGATGTCATGGGATCAAGGTCCCATTCTCGTGCGGGCCGCGCCGGGCTATGGTCCGACGCAACGGCAGCACGAGTGTCTCGGATCGGCGGCCACGCTGCGCGCCCGCCGCGGGCCGGGTCCGACCAATCGACCAGGAACCGTCAACGGTGGCCAACAAGAATGTGCCCCCGCGTGCCGCAATCGTCTATATCGTGGACGACGACGACGCGGTGCGGAGCGGCCTGTCGAAGCTGCTCCAGTCCGCCGGGCTCCAGCCGCGGCCATACGGCTGCACCGTGGATTTTCTTGCCGACGTCGCCAACCTGCCGGGTGCCTGTATTCTCCTGGATATCACCATGCCGCGGATGACGGGGCTACAGGTGCAGGCGGAACTCAGGCGGCGCTGTATCAGCTTGCCGGTGATCACGGTGTCCGCGCGCGACGACGAGGACACGCGGCGGTGGGCGCGAAGCCTCGGTGCGCGGATGTTCCTGCGCAAGCCTGTCGACGACCAGGCGCTGCTCGACGCGATCAGCTGGGTCACCTCGCCGCCCGCTCCGGAATAAGCGGCTCCGGCGCTTCGGGTTCGTTCCCGACATGAACTGGATCGACTGGGCGTGGCCGATGTTCGGCGCGGCATGCGCCACCCTGGCGGCGATTCACCTGGTGATCTGGTTCAAGCAGAAGGACCAGCATGCCAACCTCGCGTTTGCGCTGACCGCGGCCAGCGTGGCGGCGTTGTCGGGATTCGAGCTCGCACTGATGCGTGCCCAGGATCCCGCGCGCTACGAGGACATCCTGCGCTGGTCGCATGTGTCGATCGCCGCGATCGTGCTCGGCATCATCGCTTTCGTACTGCTCCAGTTCCGCGCGGGCAGCCTCTGGCTCGCGGCAGCGGCAGCGGGTACGCGCCTTGCCTGTCTGGTTGCCAACTTCACCACCGGCAGCAGCCTGAACTTCAATGAGGTCGGCAGACTGTCCCGCTTCGTGCTTGAGGGCGGGCAAGGGGTTTCGATACCGGGCGACGTCGTGGTCAACCCCTGGATGCACCTGGGCACCGTGAACGTGTTGCTGCTGATGGCGTTCGTCGCCAGCGCAATGCGGGACATCCGCAGCACGGGTCCTGCGCCGGGCAGGCGCCGCGGTTTGCTGGTCTGCGCCGCGATCATCTTCTTCATCCTGTTCGCTGGCGGATGGAACTGGGCGGTGATCAACGGCAAGCTGCAGGGCCCGTTGATGTTCAGCCCGGCCTTTCTGGTCGTCCTGGTTTTCATGGGCCACGAGCTGGGCACCGACCTGCTGCGGGCAGGGCAACTCGCCCGCGGCCTGTCCGCCGCGCAGGTCCGTCTGGCCGACACCCAGCGACAGGTCGACATGGCGGTCCGGGCAGCCGGTGTCGGCCTGTGGAACTGGAACGTCCTTGCCGGCGAGGCATGGTTCTCCGATGCCTGTGCACCGATTCTTGGCTACCGGTCGGGCGAGGCCATGGACATGACCGGCTTCCGGGCCCGGATCCTGTCGGCGGATCGCAAGCAGTTCGACGCGGTGCTGGAGGATGCGCGCGACCGTGGCGGTGCCTTCGGAGGCGAGTTCCGGATCGCCCACTCCCACGGCAAGCCACGCTGGATCTCGGCGCGCGGGCAGGTCGAGTTCGGCGCCGACGGTTCGCTGCTGCGCGTGGACGGCGCCATCGTCGACATCACGCCGCGCAAGGAGGCGGAGGACCGCTTCCGCGTGGTCGTGCAGACCGCGCCCACGGCGATGCTCATGTTCGACCCCGACGGTACCATCGTGCTGGCGAACAGCCGGGCCGAGGTCTTGTTCGGATTCACGTCGCTGGAACTGGTGGGCATGCGCATGCGGCAGATCCTCCCGGATTCATCAACCGTCGAGCGCGGGCTGCAGCCGGGGCAGTCCCCAGGCCTTGGGTCCGTGGACACGGCGATGGGCAGCGGTCACGAGCTGTCCGGCCGGCGCAAGGACGGCTCCGGGTTCCCGATCCAGATGGTGCTCAACCCGGTCCCGATGGAGTCGATCCTGTTTACCCTGGCGGCGATCACCGACCTGAGCGAGATGCGGCGCTTCGAACACGAACTGGCGGTCCAGCGCGACGAACTGGCGCACCTCTCGCGCGTGGCGCTCCTCGCCGAGCTCTCGGGCTCGCTGGCGCACGAGTTGAACCAGCCGCTGACGGCGATCCTTTCGAATGCCCAGGCCGCGTTGCGCTTCCTGTCGCGCGATCCACCGGACCTCGAGGAGGTGCGCGACAGCCTCGCGGGTATCGTGGAAAGCGACAAGCGCGCCGGTGAGGTCATCCGCAGGCTGCGCGCGCTGCTGCGCAAGGATCGCGCCGAGTTCAGGCGGACCGACGTCAACGACGTGGTCCGGGGCGTGCTCAAGATCGTCCGCAGCGATCTTCTCAACCGCAACATCGAGACGGTGCTGGAACTGGAAGACGACCTGCCCACGGTCTGCGGCGACGTGGTGCAGCTGCAGCAGGTACTACTCAACCTGATCGTCAATGCCAGCGACGCAATGGCCGGTGTCGTCCCCCGTGAGATCACCCTGCGGACCGGCCGATCCTCGCAGCATCAGGTTCTGGTGTCGGTCTGCGACGCCGGACATGGCATTCCGGAGCAGGATCTGGAGCGTATTTTCGCTCCGTTCGTTTCCACCAAGCGCGACGGGCTCGGGTTGGGCCTCGCGGTGTGCCGCACCATCATCACCGCGCACCGCGGTGAATTGTGGGCGACCAACAATGACGGGCGCGGCGCAACGCTCAGCTTCTGCCTGCCGGTGGATGGCGAGCAGGCGATATGGGATCAAGGTCCAATTACCTGAAAGGCGTGCCCCGAATAGCCTGTTGACGAAGGTTGCGCATGCGCCGCCTCCGCGATCCGGAGACCAGGGGTGCGAACGATGAATCGACTGCAGTTCCGCGATGCGGCACTTGTCGCGTTCTGGTTGATCCTGCTTGGCGGGTGCGCCGGCAACATCCGCGGTCAAGCGCCGGCCGGAGACGGGTCGGCCGGGCGGGAAGAAGCGCGCGACGAAGTGCGCGACATGGCGAACGCCGCCTTGCGGGATCTCTATGCCCGCCGACCGCAGGCGCGCAGCGTAGTGGAAGGTGCGACCGGATACGCGGTCTTCAGCAACTTCGGAATGAAGATCCTGGTCGCGGGCGGCGGTACTGGCGAGGGCCTCGCGGTCGAACACGCCACGCGGCGCGAAGTGTTCATGCGCATGGCAGAACTCCAGGCGGGCCTGGGTTTCGGCGTCAAGAAGTTCCGCCTGGTCTGGGTGTTCCAGACGAAAGACGCCTTTGACAGCTTCGTCGACAGTGGCTACCAGTTTGGAGGCCAGGCCGCGCTGTCCGCAAGAGCGGGCGGAGCCGGCGCCGACGTGACCGGGGCGGTTTCGGTCGCGCCCGGTGTCTGGATCTACCAGCTGACGGACGACGGTGTCGCCGCAGAGCTCACCGTCAAAGGCACCAGGTACTACCGGAACAAGGCGCTGGACTGAGTCGGATATCCATGTTGCACGGCGCGGAAAGGTCGATGAAGACGGGCGTATCGATGCGTGGGTTGCGGAGGAGGCCATGAAAGTATCGAAATTCGGCTTGCCGACGGCTTGCTTGCTGTTCTTGGCCGCGGCGTGCGCCAGCGGGCCCAGGATCACGGCCGACTACGATCGGAGCGCAGATTTCACCTCGTACCGCAGTTTCGGGTTCCCCGAGCGGCTGGGGACCGACCAGGCCGGTTACGAATCACTGGTTACGCAAACGCTGAAGGACGCCGTGCGTCAGCAAATGGAATCGCGCGGCTATACCTATGCCGAGGCCGGTGCCGACCTGCTGGTCAATTTCAACGGGCGTCTCGCGCGACGGACCGACGTCAGCCAGACACCGGCGGCGCTGCCGTACTACGGCTACCGGCGCGGCATCTACGGTGGGTGGGGAGGCTACGCGTACGAAACCCGCGTCGACCAGTACGTGGAAGGCACGCTCAACATCGACATCGTCGATGCACGGCGCAAACAGCTGGTGTGGGAGGGCGTCGCCGTGGGCCGCGTCGGCAACAAGACCTCGCAAGATCGCCAGGCGGCGCTCCGCTCGGCGGTGACCGAGGTGTTCGCCAAGTATCCGTTCCGGGCCGGAGGCTGAGCAGAACCTGCCCGGCACCCGTCCATTCATCTCAGGAGTCATCCATGTCCGCACTCGCACGCCTGGCCATCGTCGCAACGCTCCTCGCAGCTCCCGCCTGGTCGAAGGAAGCCAGGGATCCGGGTTACAGCCCGGACGAAGCGGCGAGTGTCGCGGAAATGCATGCACTGGAAGCGGAGATCGGCGCAGACAAACGCGCATTCATCGAGGAACAACTGGGTCTGACCTTGCAGGAAGACGCCAGGTTCTGGCCGATCTACGACGCGCACCAGGAAGCGTTGCTGGCATTCAACCAGCGCCGGCTCGACAACATCATGAAGTACGCCCGCGCCTACAACGCCGATGCGCTGGATGACGCGACCGCCACCGCGATCGCCGAGGAAGCACTGGATCTCGAGAGGGACGAAGCCAGGCAGATGGAGCATACCTTCCACAAGCTCAGGAGGGCGGTGCCGGTGGCCAAGGCGGTGCAGTACCTGCAGGTGGAGAGCAAGCTGCGCGCCATCGTGCGGTTCGAACAGGCGGCGCAGGTCCCCTTCATCCGCTAGCGCCACGGCGCGTGACGGCTCACACCCGCCCACAGCATCAGGAACCAGCATGAGCGCCGTCAGTGAAGCTCCTGCCACCGACACGACAGCGCCGGGTACGGCCCCGTTTCCAGGGATGGCGTGGATCCCCGGCGCGACGTTCCGCATGGGCTCCGACGGCCATTATCCCGAGGAAGCGCCTGCTCATGCCGTGAAGGTGGACGGCTTCTGGATCGACGCCACGCCGGTGACCAACGCACAGTTCGCGCGCTTCGTGGACGAAACGAAGTACGTCACCTTCTGCGAGAGCGCACCCAGCGCGAACGACTATCCCGACGCCGCCCCGGCGCTGCTGGTAGCGGCTTCGGTTGTATTCGCGCCACCGGCGCGGGCGGTCGACCTGCGCGACATCCACCAGTGGTGGACGCTGATGGCGGGCGCCGACTGGCGGCACCCGCAGGGCCCGGCCAGTTCCATCGACGGACTCGAGGACCATCCTGTCGTGCACGTTGCTTACGCCGATGTCGAAGCCTACGCCCGATGGGCGGGTAAACAGTTGCCGACCGAGGCCGAGTGGGAATGGGCTGCGCGCGGGGGCAACCGCGACGGCGAGTACGCCTGGGGAGACGAGCTCGTGCCGGGTGGGCGGCATCAGGCCAATACGTGGCAGGGCGAGTTCCCGTGGCAGAACCTTGCCGAGGACGGACACGTCGGCACGTCGCCCGTCGGTACGTATCCGGCGAACGCCTTCGGCCTGGTCGACATGATCGGCAATGTCTGGGAGTGGACCCAGGACTGGTACGGCACGCGCCAGGCCGAGCCGGCGACGAAGGCCTGCTGCATACCCGGCAACCCGCGCGGGGCCGCGCGCGATGCCAGCTTCGACCCCGCTCAGCCCCATCTCCTTATCCCGCGCAAGGTGATGAAGGGCGGCTCGCACCTGTGTGCGCCGAACTATTGCCGGCGCTATCGCCCCTCCGCCCGCATGTCACAGCCGGTGGACACGTCCACGTCGCACCTTGGGTTCCGCTGCGTGGTCCGCGGTCGCCGGTCCGGAGCATAGCGAATGGAAGACCTTTTCCAGGGCATCGCCATGCAGGTCGCGCTCTCGCTGGAGGCGGTCTCCATCCTGGTCATCCTGATTGGCGGCGTGGAGGCGTTTTTACGCCTGGCGCTGCCGCTTCTGCGTCGGAAGGTGACGCATGGCCTGCGCCGGGCTGCCTGGCTGGGCCTGGCGCGCTGGCTGGTGCTGGCGCTGGAATTCATGCTCGCCGCCGACATCGTCCGCACGGTGATCGATCCCACCTGGGAAGAACTGGGCCAGCTCGCGGCGACGGCCCTGATCCGCACCTTCCTCAATTACTTCCTCGAGCGCGACCTCGATGCCGCCGAGCAGGCGAGGGACACCCATGAACAACCCGCCCCCCTCTGATCCCGGGCTGCCAGAGGAACTCGCCCGGTCGATCGCCGGCAAGGACAGCGGCACGACGTCGACCCTGTTGTCGACGCACCGCACCCAGCTGTCGATCAAGCGCACCGGACTTGCCGACCTGCGCTCGCACCTGGCCAACGAGCGCACGCACCTGGCCTACCTGCGTACCGCGATCTCGCTGATCGGCTTCGGCATCACCATCAACCGCTTCAGCGTGTTCCTGCAGGAGAAGGGGAGGCTTGCGGTCGACCAGACCGGGCCGATGCTTCGCAGCTCGGAGCACGCGGGCGCGGGCATGGTCGTCATCGGGCTGGCCCTGACTGCGTGGTCTGTCTATCGCTACTGGCATGTCAACCGGGACATCGAGCAGGCGCGCTTCAGGCCGCTGCACCGGGCGGTGATCGCCCTGACGGTACTGCTGTTGGCGGCGGGCGGATTCACAGCCGCCTGGTTGTTCCTGCAATAGCCGCGCTCGCACGCGTATTCATCCTGAGCGAGGTATCGGATGGAAGAAGTCTGGCTACGCTTCGCCGAGCACCTGACCGACCGGGTCACGGGCCCGATGAAATTCCGGTTGCTGCTGCAGCCGGCCATGGCGGTGGCTTTCGCAGTGGCATCCGGACTCAACGACGCCAGGACCCGCAGGCCGCCGTATTTCTGGTCGTTGCTCACCGATCCCGCGCACCGCAAGGACATGATCCGTGACGGATGGAAGAGCGTCGGCAAGGTGTTCGTTCTGGCCATCGTCCTCGACGTCATCTACCAGGTTGTCGTGCTGCGCTTCGTCTACCCGGGCGAGGCGATCGTCGTCGCGTTCCTGCTGGCGATCGTGCCGTACCTGGTCGTGCGCGGACTGGTCACCCGCATCGCCACCTCGCGCCACCGGTGAGCCGCTCGCAAACCTTTGCACCCGCCGCCGAAACCCACGGAGATCGCCATGAAGACAAAACTCGCCGCGCAGGATTCGCTGCCGTTCCCGCGAAAGACATCGGGCAGCACCCCGGGCCGCACCATGCAGGAGTCCGTCTACAAACCGTCCCCCGCCGAGCGGCACCTTCCGGAGGATGCGCCGAACATCCTGATCATCCTGGTCGACGACGCCGGACCCGGACTGCCGTCGACCTTCGGCGGTGAAGTCACCACCAGGTCGCTCGACCGCATCGTCGACGAGGGCATCGCCTACAACCGGTTCCACACCACGGCGATGTGCTCGCCGACGCGCGCCTCCCTGCTGTCCGGTCGCAACCACCACAGGGTCGGCAACGGCCAGATAGCGGAACTGGCCAACGACTGGGACGGCTACTCCGGCCACATCCCCAGGAGCAGCGCGCTGGCAGCCGAGGTCCTGCGGCACTACGGGTATTCGACCGCTGCCTGGGGCAAGTGGCACAACACACCAGCCGAGGAAACCACTGTCGCCGGCCCGTTCGACAGCTGGCCGACGGGCTTGGGCTTCGAGTACTTCTACGGATTCCTGGCGGGCGAGGCCTCGCAGTACGAGCCCAATCTCGTGCGCAACACCACCGTGGTGCTTCCGCCCAGGACGCCCGAGGAAGGCTACCACCTCAGCGAGGACCTCGCCGACGACGCGATCGACTGGTTGCAGAAGCACCGGGCGATGCAGCCCGACAAGCCGTTCTACATGTACTGGGCCAGCGGCGCGATCCACGGGCCGCACCATGTCATGAAGGAATGGGCGGATCGCTACAAGGGCAAGTTCGACGATGGTTGGGACGCCTACCGCGAACGCGTTTTCAAGCGCGCGAAGGAGAAGGGCTGGATTCCGGAAAACGCACAGTTGACCCCGCGCCATCCCACGATGGCCGCGTGGGACAGCATTCCCGAGCACCAGCGACCGTTCCAGCGGCGACTGATGGAAGTGGCCGCCGGATACGCCGAGCACGTGGATGTGCAGATCGGTCGTCTGCTGGACGAGATCGACAGGCTCGGCTATGCCGACAACACCCTGGTGTTCTACATCTGGGGCGACAACGGCTCGTCCGCGGAGGGCCAGAACGGAACCATCAGCGAGCTGTTGGCGCAGAACGGCATCCCCACGGAGGTGGACCAGCACATCGCCGCGCTGGAGGAGATCGGGGGGCTCGATGCGCTCGGATCGCCGAAGACCGACAACCAGTACCACGCAGCATGGGCCTGGGCGGGGAGCACGCCGTACAAGGGCACCAAGCTGCTGGCGTCGCACTTCGGCGGCACGCGCAACCCGATGGCCGTGCGCTGGCCGGCGAAGATCAAGCCCGACCCGGCGCCCCGCACCCAGTTCCATCACTGCAATGACCTGGTCCCGACCATCTACGAGGTCGTCGGCATCACGCCGCCACGGGTGGTGAACGGGATCCCCCAGGATCCGATCGATGGAACGAGCTTCGCGTACTCGTTCAATGATCCGGCGGCCGAGGGCAGGTTGCGCACGCAGTACTTCGAGATCATGGGCAGCCGTTCGATCTACCACGACGGCTGGATGGCTTCCGCCTTCGGCCCGCGCACGCCTTGGCTGCCGGGCCTGCCGCCGGGCATCCACGAGTGGACGCCGGACCACGATACATGGGAGCTCTACAACCTCGCCGAGGACTGGACCCAGGCCAACGATCTCGCGGAGGAGCATCCTGAAAAGCTCGCCCAGCTGAAGGAAATCTTCCTGGTCGAGGCCACGCGCAACCAGGTGCTGCCGGTCGGCGGCGGGCTGTGGGTCGTAGCGCTGCATCCGGAGATGCGCATCGCACCTCCCTACAAGGAGTGGACGTTCTCCGGGCACATGACGCGCATGCCGGAGTTCTGCGCGCCAGCGCTCGGCAACAAGCCGAACATCGTCACCATCGATGCCGACATCCCTGCCGATGCCAACGGCGTGCTCTACAAGCTCGGGTCGAATTCCGGCGGCCTCACCTGCTTCGTCGAGGACGGAATCCTCTGCTACGAGTACAACCTGTTCATCATCCAGCGCACCAAGATCCGCGCCACGGAGACGTTGCCAACCGGCAAGGTGAGGATCGAAGTGGAAACGGCCTACGCCGAGCCCCGTCCGGCGGGTCCGCTGACGGTGACGCTCAAGGTCAACGGGGACGTCTGGGCGCAAGGCACGGTGCCGGTCAGCGCGCCGTTGCTTTTCACCGCCAACGATTGTCTCGATATCGGCATCGCGCTCGGATCGCCGGTGTCGCTCGACTACTACGACAAGGCGCCCTTCAGGTTCAACGGCAGCATCGAGCAGGTGCATGTCAAATATGTCTAGCCGGTTCCGCCAGGTCGACGTCCGGAAGTTGCATGGGAGCGGTCGGGGCGTTTCCCCGGCCGCTCCCACGCGGGCGCGGTCGGGAGAAAAGGGCGGACGTGAGCACCTGGGCGCGCGCCTTCGGCTCGGGCACCGTCGAAGTGCATGAAGGTGTCCGCAAGCGCGCCGCTGCCTCTGTTCCGGATCCGGCCAGGCCGGGGCGGATCGCTGGTACCCGTCCGCGTGCGGCATGTCGCCACGGTGTGCGTTGTACCAGCGAATATGCCGGTGGGACGGGCAGATGAGCCGGCGCCGGGTCGTCACGAACCCCGCTCCCGCCTCGCGCGCCGACGAGGACTTCTCGCTGGTGCTGGGCGGTCCGCTGTACCAGCTGTTCATCAGAACGCGGCTCATCAGACCTCCCCTGCAATTGCTGCATCGGCGGATGCTGTTCATCCCGGCGCTGGCCTGGTTGCCGCTGCTCGCGTTGGCGACGCTCGAAGGCAATGCACTGGCCGGCAGCGGACTTCCATTCCTGCACGACATCGAGGCCTACGCGAGGTTCCTCGTCGCGATGCCGCTGCTGATCCTCGCCGAGCCGGTCGTGCACTCGTGGACGCGCGACATCGTCCACCAGTTCGACGAACGGGGAGTCGTGCCACACCGTTCGACGCCAGGACTTCAGGCGGCGGTCGAATCGGCGACGAGATGGCGCAACTCGATTTCCGTGGAGGTCGCCCTGATCGCTTCCGTCTTCGTGCTCGCCCCGTGGATGTGGCGACACATGACGCTGTATGCCGACACGTGGTATGCGAGCGTCGACGGTGGCCGCATCCAGCTGACCCGGGCAGGCTGGTGGCTGGTCCACGTGAGCGTCCCGGTTTTCCAGTTCCTGCTGCTGCGCTGGTGGTTCCGGTTGGCGATCTGGTGGCGGTTCCTGTGGCAGGTGTCGCGCCTTCCGCTGGAAGTCCGGGCCGTGCATCCGGATCGCTCGGGCGGCCTGGGGTTCCTGGGCGAGGGCGTGTACGGCTTCATGCCGCTGCTGTTCGCGCAGGCAGCGGTGGTCTCCGGCCTCGTTGCCAGCCGCGTGTTGATCGGGGCACGCACGGCCGCCGAGTTCCGGGGCGAGATCGCAATGCTTGTCGTGTTGCTGGTTGCGCAGGTGCTCGTCCCGATGCTGTTCTTCGTACCGCGCCTGGTGGCCGCGAGACGGGAAGGCCTGCGCAGATATGGAGCACTGGCCGCCGCACACGGCCGCGAGTTCGAAAGCAAGTGGATCAGAGCCCCTGCGCCGGCGGGAGATCGGCTTCTCGGCAATGCGGATGTGTCCTCGTTGTCCGACCTGGCCAGCAGCCACGATGTCGTGCGTGCGATGCGTCCCGTCCCGTTCGACCTGCGGGTGCTGCTGCAACTGGTGGCCATCTCCGCGGCCCCCTTCCTGCCGCTGGTGCTGACCGAGATTCCGCTGGCCGAACTGCTGCGGCGCGTGGTGGGGATGGTGCTGTGAACCCCGCGAGCGACGTTCTTTCCTTCCGTTAGAACAGGAGATTCGCAATGACCCTCTGCAAGCGGTTCCTTCCCATCGCTGCTTCTTCCGTCGCCGCGATTGCGTGCTGTTCGCCCGAGGCCGGTGCCGCCGAGGGAGAGGGCTGGGACTGGGTCGTCGCGCCGTACGTCTGGGCGCCCGGCATCAGCGCCGACGTGAACACGGCGGTGCCGCCAACCGGGACGGACACCGACTTCTCCGACATCATCGACAAGATCGAAGGCGCGTTCCTCCTCCACGCCGAGGGGCAGGGTGACGCCTTCGGTGTGTTCGGCGATATCGTGTACCTCGGGCTGGGCGACGACAAGGACCATCCGCGCTATCGCACCGAGAGCGACCTGGATGCGCGGTTGTTCGAGGCCGCCTTGCTCTGGAGCCCCGGCGAAGACCGCTTCAACGGCGTCGACCTGTTCATGGGGCTGCGCTACATCGATGTCGACCTGACCATCGAAGTGGATCCGGTCAACCCGTCGTTCAATACAGCGAAGATCGACGCGAGCAAGTCCTACTCGGATTTCATGATCGGCGCCCGCTACACCTGGCAACTCGGCGAGCGCTGGGCCTTGACCGTGCGCGGCGATGGCTCGTTCGGCGGTACCGACGGCACCTGGAACGCTGCCGCGACAGCGCTCTATCGCACCAGGCACGGCCAATGGGCGTTCGGCTACCGCCACATGGACATCGCGCTGGAGCCTCGCGATACCCGCGCCGAGTTGATCCTGAGCGGGTTGACCGTCGGCTACGGCTTCAGGTTCTGAGCTTCGTTTCGATCCGGGTTCCCGGCACAGGAGCATCGCAATGCGCCAACCGACACCAGCCACCATCATCCTTCTCGCATTCGCCCTGTCGGCACCGGCGTGGGCGCAGAAGCCCAGCGTCTATCCGGCCAAGGGCCAGAGCGCGGAGCAGAAGACCGAGGACGACGCGCAATGCCTCGCCTGGGCCAGGCAGGACACCGGCATCGATCCCGCCGCGGTCCCGGCGACGGCAACGCCGCCGCCACAGCCGCAGGGGGAGCGGCTGCGCGGCGCCGCGCGTGGCGCGATCGTCGGCGAAATCGTCGACGACAAGCCCGGCGAAGGCGCCGCGCTCGGTGCGCTGGCAGGTGGGCGCCGCGCACGCCTGCACCAGGCCGGACAGGCGCAACAGGCGCAGGCACAGAAGCAGCAGGGGCTCGACACCTACTACCGCGCCTATGGCGCCTGCATGCAGGGCCGCGGTTACATCATCCGCTAGCCGGCATCCGATCTGGCGAGGAACCATCCATGCCTCCGACCTGCGGTTCCATCTCCCGCCTGCGCGTGTTGCCGGTGGGCGCGGCCCTGCCGGCGCGGGCGCAGGATGCGGACGATCTCGCCGAGCCGCCTTCCATGCCCATCGTCGGCCTTGCAGGCGTGCCGATGCGATTCAGCGATGCCCATGGTGCCGGCACCGACGATGACCGCGAGCGTGGCATCGGCACGCGACTGGCGGGTTGCCGGGACGGGCTGCGCGGCTACGCGACGGCGCCCGGCACCTCGCCCGGTTCGGGTCCGCGCTTCACCGTCATCCTGCCGTTTCCCCCGGAAGTAGTGCAGGGGACGGGATGACCCGCTATCTGCTCGAAGCGATGCCGATCGCGGGTGTGTACGTCTGCATCGTGCTGCTCATTCTTGCGGCATGCGAGACCGGCATCCTGTTCGGTCGGCACCACCTGCGCATCCGCCAGGACGAAGGTGCCCAGACGTCGGTCGGGCCTGTCGTTGGAGGATTGCTCGGTATGCTCGCGTTCCTGCTGGCCTTCACGTTCTCGATGGCCTCCACGCACCATGGGGCACGAAAGCAGGATGTACTGACCGAAGCGACCCGCATAGGCGCGACACACCTGCGCGCCGACCTCCTCGGCGACGAACGCGGCCGCGAGATCAAACGTCTCCTGCGCGAGTATGTGGATGTCCGCCTGGATGCGGTACGGCCCGGCGGCGATCTGCAGGCGGGGCTGGAACGTTCGCTGCAGATCCACGCCCAGCTGTGGGCGCAGGCGTCGTCGTCGGCCCGCGACAGCCCGGGCCAGGGCGCGGGCCGCATGGTGGAATCGGTGATCGAGCTGATCGCGATTCATGAGCGACGCTTCGCGGACGGCGTGCGTGCGCGGATCCCGCACGGCATCTGGCTCGGCCTGGCGGCGATCGCCGCACTCACGATGGGCACCCTGGGGCTGCAGGTCGGGTTGACGGGCAAGCGCAGGCTGGTTGGCATCGTCCCGATCGCACTCACTTTCGCCCTGCTCGTCACCCTCATCGTCGACCTTAACCGGCCACAGGGGGGGCTCATCACCGTGGACCAGCAGCCGCTGGCCGACCTGCAGCGAAGGCTGCAAACGGCCGCCGTCCAGGCGGCCGATCCATCCGTCACAGCGAGGAACCCGCCATGAAAATGCGATCGCTTGTTGTCAGTCTGCTCGTCGCCGTCCCCGTGCCGCCAGCCGTGGCGCAGGAAGGGGCGCACCCGCCCCACTGGGGCTATGCGGGCGAAGTGGGCCCGGAGCACTGGTCGGAGTTCGAATCCGACTTCGGCACATGCAGCAGCGGCAGGAACCAGTCGCCGATCGACCTGGCCAACTTCATCCAGGCCGAGCTTGCCCCGATCAGGTTCGACTACAGGCCGGGTGGCGGCTACCAGGTCGTCAACAACGGCCACGCCGTCCAGGTCGACCACAGGACCGGAAGCTCGATCACCGTGGACGACACGGTGTTCGAACTGAAGCAGTTCCACTTCCATTCGCCGAGCGAGAACACCATCGCAGGCAGGTCGTACCCGATGGAAGCGCACTTCGTGCATGTCGATGACAAGGGCAACCTGGCCGTCGTGGCGCTGATGTTCGAGGAGGGCGCCGGCAATCCCCTGCTCGACAGGGTCTGGCCCCAGGTCCCGCTGGCGGTCGACGGCAGGGCACCACTCGAGCCCGGGGCCTCGGCAGACGATCTGCTGCCCGCCGACCGCGACTACTACCGCTACGAGGGCTCCCTGACCACTCCACCGTGTTCGGAAGGCGTGCGTTGGCTGGTACTCAAGCAGCCTGCCAGGGCTTCCGGCGAGCAGTTGCGCAAGGTGGGCGAGGCGATCGGCCAGCCCAACAACCGCCCGCTGCAGCCAGTCGGGGCGAGAGTGGTGCTGGAATGAGTCGGCTGGTCGCGCCCCTCGAGGACAACGACGGACATTGATCTTTCCCGTTCGGATCGGACCTGGGGCACGGACGCGCTGGCCGGAAGGCGCGCGGCGGCCCGGGAAGCCGGTGCGGACGGGTCCCCTGGTGCAGGGGCGAGAGCCCCAGCAAGTTCACGCGGACAGCAAGCATGCCGGAGTCGACGACGGGCCGGACGCCACCGGAGCCCTGTTGCAGCTGCACTTCCAGCGGACCGTCGCACGAGGCGCCCGTGCGATGCGCAGCAGGGGGGCGCCTGTTCGCCAGACATCCTGGAGCACGCCGGCACTGGCCGGACCCGGCGTCGTCGATGCGCCCGGCGATGCTGCTGGTCGGTTGCATGTTGGCCGCCGCCAATGCCATGGCCCAGCCCGGACCCGCACCAGACGCGCCTGCGATCTCCGCCTGCGGCGTGCGCGGCCCCGACGATACGCGTCCGCGCATCGGCCTGGCGCTCGGTGGCGGAGGCGCGCGCGGCATCGCGCATGTCAGCGTGTTGCGCAGGATCGAGCAGTTGGGGATCACCGTCGACTGCGTCGCCGGCACGAGCATGGGGGCGCTGGTCGGCGGGCTTTACGCATCGGGCATGCCGGTCGACGAGATGGAACGACTGGTCGTGTCCACCGACTGGAAGCGCCTGTTCGACGACACGCTGCCAAGGTCGGAACGATCGTATCGCCGCAAGCAGGACGACCGCGACGCCCTGACCACGGTGGGCGTCGGGGTTGGCCGCGACGGCCTCCGTCTGTCTCCCGGGGTGCTCCAGGGCGAACGCATCCTCTCTATGTTCGAACGCGCAACGCTCGGCGTGAGTGCGATCGAGCGTTTCGACGCGCTGCCGATTCCGTTCCGCGCGGTCGCCACCGACCTCAACACCGGCGAGGCGGTGGTCCTGGACCGGGGCAGCCTGTCCATGGCGATGCGCGCGAGCATGTCGCTGCCAGGCGTGTTCCAGCCCGTGGAGATCGATGGACGCGTGCTGCTGGACGGCGGGCTGGCCAACCAGGTACCGGTGGACGTCGTGCGTGGCATGGGCGCCGACGTAGTGATCGCAGTCGACGTGGGCACGCCGCTTTCGACGCTGGATCGCAACGCCAGTGTGCTCGCGGTCGTTTCCCAGATCAGCGGCATGATGACGACCGGCAATACCCGGCGGCAGTTGGCGACCCTCACCAGCCGCGACGTGCTCGTGGCACCGCGGCTGGGCGAAACGGTCGCCACCGCTGACTTCGAGAAGGCGCGGGAGGCGTTGCGGATCGGCGAGGAAGCCGCCGCCGCGGCGCACGACGCGCTGGCGGCGCTGCGCACGGCGACGCCAGCATCCGAGCCTGCGCGCGTGCGCGACGTCGCCGCGACGTCCGCGCCGGTGGTCGAGTTCGTGCGTATCGACAACCGGACGGACTACGCCGACGAGTTGTTGCTGACGCAGCTGCGCATCCCGGTCGGCGAACCACTCGATCCCGATGCGGTGGAGGACAGGATGCTGCGCGCCTACAGCCTGGGCACGATCGCCAGCATCAGCTACGAGATGCTGCGCGAGGACGGCCGAAATGGCGTGCTGGTCCGCGCGCGGCCGAAGCCGCAGGGTCCCAACTACCTGCAACTGGGACTGGTACACAGCTCGGACTTCGAGGGTGCGTTCGAGAGCACGCTGCGTGCGGCGATTCTGTTCTCACCGCTGTCGGCCTACGGCGCCGAGGGCCGAGTCACCCTGGCGATCGGCAGCGAGCCGGGCCTGGCCGGCGAGTACTTCCACCCGCTGGATGTCGCCAACCGCAACCTGCTCTACGCGCGCGCCGCCTACGACAATCCGAACATCCATGCGTTCGACGCCTCAGGGAACAACATCGCGACCTACGACGTGCGCATGTTCGGCCTGCGGTTGCAGGCGACCCGCGAGTTCGGCAACCACGGCGCTGCCGCGGTCGGCACGCAGTTCCGGAAGGGCCGGGCCGAGGTGGAGGTCGGCGACCCGGGCCTGGCCGCCTTCGACTTCCAGCAGGGCAGTCTGTTCGCGTTCCTCAACATCGACCGCCTGGACAGCCTGTTCTTCCCGCGCTCCGGCTACTACGCATCGCTGGGCTACACGGTCTCGCGCGACTGGCTGGGCAGCGACAGCGCGTTCGACCAGCTCGATCTCGACGCATTGATGGCTGGCAGCCTCGGCAGACATACGCTGCAGTCCGGTGTGCGATACCACGCGACGACCTCGGGGCAGGCACCGATCCAGGCGCGCTACCGCCTGGGCGGGCGCAGCCGTCTGGCGGGGTTCCGGATCAACGAACTGACCGGCCAGCACTATGCGCTCGCCTACGTGGGATACAGCTACCAGCTGGCCGAGTTCTTCAGTCGTTCGGCGCTGATCGGCGCCACCCTCGAATACGGCAATGCATGGGAACGCCGCGAGGACATGCGCGTCGGCGATGGCATCCTCAACGCCAGCCTGTACGCCGGCTTCGACTCGTGGCTGGGGCCGATGACGGCCGGCTACGGGTGGCGCCAGGGCGGCGAGGGCCTGATCTTCCTCGAGATCGGCAGGCCATTCTGACGCGACGTGGTTGGCCTTCCTACTTCGCTGCGGTCCGCTTGCGGGGTGGGGACCGTTCCCTGGCGACGGCGTTCGCGGGCGCAGGCCGCGGCCGCTTGACTCCGGCCTCTCGCGCCGCGCCTTCCTCCCCGTGCAGGGTGAGCAGCGATTCCATCAGCTGCTCGTCGGCGCTCGAGCACACGCCGAGCAGCAGCACTTCGTCGCAACCTTCCGCGGCGATGTAGGCGTGGCCCATGTTGGAGTCGATGTACACCGACTCGCCGGTTTCCAGCACCATCGGGTCGTAGAACTCGGTATGCACCTCCATGCGGCCCTCGAGCACGTGGATGTATTCCTCGCCCGAGTGACGCACCAGTTCGCCGAACTCCTCGATGGTCTTGGCGCGCACCCGGGTGAGGACCGGGATCATGCGCTTGCGGCGCAGCTCCGGGCACAGGTAGTAGTAGTCGTAGTTCGGCGTGTTGACCCGGATCGCGTCCTCGATGCGGCCGATGCTGCGGCGCGCCGTCACCGGCTGCTCCGGCGCCTCGGCCTGCTCGGCGAACAGTTCGGACATGCGCAGGTTGAGCCGCTGGCTGAGTTGCAGCAGCTTGTCGTAGGTCAGGGTCAGGCGGTCGTGCTCGACCTTGGACAGGGTCGAGAGCGGGATGCCGGAATGCTCGCTCATCTGCTTGAGCGTCCAGCCCTTGCGCGCGCGCAGCGAGCGCAGCAGTCCGCCGATGGTGGGGTGTTGCGCAGTCATCCTTGGAGGATCTCCTGGGGGTGCGTCCGCGACAGGCCGGTGTGTCCTGAGGAGGATCATCATCGCCTTCGCAGGCGATCGGTGGAAAGGGCGGGCGTCGAGCCGGCGGTGGAGACAGGAGTCCGGAGGACTTCCGGCACTGGTTGACAATTCTCTGATTGGGATCATTATCGCCGAATCAGGATGATCCGGCCGCCGCCGTCGCCTGGCGGCGCGCGTCCACACTGCCTCCACCACGCAAGACCCCGTCCCCGACCGGAGACTGTTCGATGCGCACGATTCCCACGATCCTGGGCGCCTGGCTGCTTGCCGCCGGCATGGCCACCGCGACTGCGCAGGAAGCGGCGGTGACGCCCGATGCGGTGCCGTCGCCGGCGCTGCCGGGGCCGGCCGACGCTCCGGCAGTGCCGGTCCCAGCCCCGGTGGACGGCACGCCGGTCCTGGAACGCGGCGACGTCGAGGCCTGGCTGGACGGGTTCATGCCCTACGCACTGGCCGCGGGCGACATCGCCGGCGCGGTGGTCGTGGTGGTCAAGGACGGCCAGGTGCTGGTGCAGAAGGGCTACGGCCATTCGGACCTGGCGACCCGCGCACCGGTCGACCCGGAGGCCACCCTGTTCCGGCCCGGCTCGGTGTCCAAGCTGTTCACCTGGACGGCGGTGATGCAGCTGGTGGAGCAGGGCAGGCTCGACCTCGACGCCGACGTCAACCAGTACCTGGACTTCGAGCTGCCCGCGCATGACGGCACGCCGGTGACGCTGCGCCAGATCATGACCCACACCACCGGGTTCGAGGAACAGATCCGCGCACTGATCACCGCGAGCGAGGACGAGATCACCCCGCTCGGCGAGGCGCTCAAGCACTGGGTGCCCGAACGCATCCACGCGCCCGGCACCACGCCGGCGTACTCCAACTACGCCACGGCCCTGGCCGGCTACATCGTCGAGCGGGTGTCGGGCGAAAGCTTCGACGATTACCTCGACCGCCACATCTTCCAGCCGCTGGGCATGGCGCACTCCAGCTTCCGGCAGCCGTTGCCGCCGGCGCTGCTGGCGCAGATGTCGAAGGGGTATTCGCGGGCGTCCGACGGCAAGCCGCAGGACTACGAGTTCATCAGCCTCGCGCCCGCCGGCAGCCTCGCCGCGACCGGCAGCGACATGGCGCGCTTCATGATCGCGCACCTGGAAGGTGGCGCCTACGGCGATGCGCGCATCCTCGAAGCCGACACCGTGCGCACGATGCACACCACCGGCCAGGCCTCGGTAGGGCCGCTCAACCGGATGATGCTCGGCTTCTACGAGACCTCGGTGAACGGCCATCGCGCGATCTCGCACGGCGGCGACACGCAGTGGTTCCACAGCGACCTGCAGCTGTTCCCGGACGACGGCATCGGCCTGTTCGTGTCGATGAACAGTTCCGGCCGCGATGGCGCCACCGGCCACATCCGCTACGCGCTCTCGCGCGGCTTCGCCGACCGCTACCTCCCGGGCGACCCGCAACCGCTGGCGGGCGTGTCCGAAGCCGACGCGCAGCTGCACGCGCAGCAGATCGCCGGCACCTACACCAGCAGCCGCCGCCCGGACAGCAACTTCCTGTCGCTGGCCAACCTGCTGGGCCCGGTGAAGGTGGTGGCCAACGAGGACGGCACGATCAGCGTGACCCTGGCGCTCGGCCCGGGCGGCGCACCGAAGAAGTGGCGCGAAGTGGCGCCGTACGTGTGGCAGGACACGGCGAGCACCGACCGGCTCGCGGCCGACGTGGTCGACGGCGAAGTCACGCGCTTCAGCATGGAACCCTACGCGCCGATCATGGTGTTCCAGCGCCTGTCGGGCTGGCAGTCGCTGGCGATGCCGCTGCTGATGGCGAGCCTGGTAGTGCTGCTGCTGACGGTGCTGGCATGGCCGGTGTCGGCGCTGGTGCGCCGCTACTACCGTGCGCCTTACAAGCTCACCGGGCTGGATGCGCGCGCGCACCGGCTGGTCAGGATCGCGGCGCTGCTGGTGCTGCTGGCGATGGGCGGCGCGCTGGGGCTGGTGGTGGCCATGCTGAGCAGGCTGGAGCTCACCAGCCCGGACACCGACGGCATCATCATCGTGCTGCGCCTGTTCGCGACCCTCGTCCTGCCGCTGGGCGCCGCGGTGGCGCTGTGGAATGCCTGGCACGTGCTGCGTGGCCGTCGGCGGTGGCTGGCGAAGCTGTGGGCCGTGCTGCTGGCGCTGGCCTGCGTGTTCGTGCTGTGGATCGGCATCGCCCAGCACCTGATCGGCTTCGGCGCCAACTACTGAAGATCGCCTCGCCGGCGGCCGCGCGCCGCCGGCGTATCGACCCCACGCTTCCCGGGAGCGCCCGCACCGTGCCGCTCGCACTCGAACTGCACAACGAACCGCTGCCGCTGGCCGCACCGTTCCGCATCGCCGGGCACGTGTTCGAAGCGATGCCCGCGACCGTGGTGACGCTGCGCGACGGCGTCCACCTCGGCCGCGGCGAGGCGGCCGGGGTCTACTACAACAACGACCATCCCGAGGCGATGCTGGCCACGCTGGAGGCGCTGCGGCCGCGGATCGAGGCCGGCCTCGACCGCGAAACGCTGCGTGCCCTGCTGCCGGCCGGCGGTGCGCGCAACGCGCTCGATTGCGGCCTGTGGGAACTCGAATCGCAGCGTGCCGGCATGCCGGTATGGATGCTCGCCGGGCTCGATGCCGCGCGTCCGTTGCTGACCACGTTCACCGTCGGGGCGGACGATCCCGCGGTCATGGCCGAGCGCGCGGCCGCCTACGTGCAGGGCACGATGCAGGCGCGCGCGCTGAAGCTGAAGCTGACCGGCGAACCGGACCTCGACGTCGCGCGGCTGCGCGCAGTGCGTGCACGCTGCCCCGGGTCGTGGATCGGCGTGGATGCCAACCAGGGTTACGACGGCGACACGCTGCCGTCGCTGCTGCCGGCCCTGCTGGAAGTGCGCGTGGCGCTGCTGGAGCAACCCTGCGTGCGCGGACGCGAGCACGAACTCGACGGCATCGAGCGCGTGCTGCCGTTCGCCGCGGACGAGAGCATCCTCGACCTCGCCGAACTCGAAGCGCGTCACCACCGGTTCGACGTGATCAACATCAAGCTCGACAAGTGCGGCGGCCTGACCGAAGGGCTGATGATGGCCCGGCGTGCGCGCGAACTCGGCAAGCGGGTGATGGTCGGCAACATGTGCGGGACCAGCCTCGCGGCCGCGCCCGCATTCGTGCTGGGGCAGCTGTGCGATGTCGTCGACCTCGACGGACCCAGCTTCCTCCGCCAGGACCGTACGCCCGGCGTGCTCTACCGCGACGGCCACATCGATTGCCCGGCGGCGGTCTGGGGCGCCCGGGCCCCTGGATGACGCCGACGTCCGCCACTTCGCTGGTTCCCGCCGACAATGCCTTCGCATTGCTGGCGGTGTTGTTCCTGCTGACGGCGGTCGGCGCCGCCCTGGAGAAGACCGGGATCGGCAAGCGCGTCTCCGGCGTGATGCTGGTGATCGCGATCGCGATCGCGCTGGCGCAGTTCGACATCATCCCTTCCTCGGCGCCGGTCTACGACGTCATCTGGACGTACCTGGTGCCGCTGGCGATCGCCCTGTTCCTGCTGCGTGCGGACCTGGTGAGCATCGTGGTCGACGGCGGGCGCACGCTGGTGGCCTTCCTGTTCGGTGCCGTCGGCGTCGTCGCCGGCGCGTGGCTCGGCGCAAGACTGCTCGACCTGGGGCCGTTCGAAGCCGAATACGCGGCCGTGTTCAGCGCCACCTACGTGGGCGGTTCGCTGAACTTCGCGGCGGTCGCCGAGGCGGTCGGCTTCCGCGACCCCACGGCACTGGCCACCGGCGTGGCGATCGACAACGTGCTCGGGCTCGGCTACCTGCTGCTGGCGGGCGCAGCCGCGACCTGGTCGGTGTTCCGCAGCCGGTTCGCCTGGCGGGCCGAACTGCTGACAGGCGCCGTCGGCGATGCCGACGACGCAGCGCGCGTGCCGACCGTCATCGACCTGGCGCTGGCGCTGGGCCTGGCCACGCTCGCCTGCGCCGCAGGCATCGAGCTGGCGGCGCGTCTGGGCCAGCCCGCGTACGCGATCCTGTACATCACCCTGGCGATGGTCGCGATCGCGACGCTGGGGAGTCGCTGGCTGAAGTCGATCGCCGGGCCGGAACTCGCGGCCACGCTGTTCATGTACCTGTTCTTCGCGATGCTGGGCGCGGGCGCCGACCTGGGTGCGATGTGGGGCGCGGCCCCGGCGCTGTTCGTCTACGTGCTGGTGATCTTTGCGGTCCACATCGTCTTCCTCCTGGTCGGTGCGCGGATCTGCCGGCTCAACCATGCCGAAATCGTCATCGCATCCACCGCGTGCATCGGCGGGCCGCCGATCGCGATCGCGTTCGCGGTGCTGTTCGGCTGGCGGAGGCTGGCCGTGGCCGCGGTCGCCACCGGGGTACTGGGCTACGTGCTCGGCAACTTCGTCGGGATCGGCGTCTACGAGGTTGTGGCTCCGTGAGTGGCCGGTGGCCGCGCCCCGCCAGCGATCCCGGTCGCCCGGGATCCCCCGGATCCGGCACGCATGCGGCGGCGCGAAGGCGTCGCCACGACCCTCCACCCTCCACCCGCGACAGGAGCACCCTGATGCATCGACCGGTCATTCGTCTGTTGGCGGCCTCGCTGCTGCCCCTGCTCGCCGCATGTGCCGGCACCCCGGCCACCGGCGCCTCCAAGCAGCGATACGACCTGCTGGTCCGCAACGGCGTGGTCTACGACGGCAGCGGCGCCGCGCCACGGCGTGTCGACGTGGCCGTGCGCGACGACCGCATCGCCGCGCTGCTGCCCGCGGGCAGCGATGCGCAGGCCGATACCGTGCTCGATGCCCAGGGCCGGGCCGTGGCCCCGGGCTTCATCAACGTGCTGAGCTGGGCGACCGAATCGCTGATCGAGGACGGCCGCGGCGTCAGCGACACCAGGCAGGGCGTGACGCTCGAGATTTTCGGCGAGGGCTGGTCGATGGGCCCGGTCAACGCCCGCATGCGGGCCGATGCGCTCGAGCGGCAGGGCGACATCCGCTACGACATCGAATGGACCTCGCTCGGCGACTACCTCGAATTCCTGGAACGACGCGGCGTGACCCCGAACGTCGCCTCCTTCGTCGGCGCGACCACGGTCCGCATCCACGTGCTGGGCGAGGACGACGTGCAGCCGGATGCCGTGCAGCTGGCCGGCATGCAGGAGCTCGTGCGCCAGGCGATGCGCGAGGGCGCGCTCGGCGTCGGCAGTTCCCTGATCTATCCGCCGGCGGCCTTCGCCGGGACCGACGAGCTGGTCGCGCTGGCGCAGGCGGCGGCCGAGAGCGGCGGCGGCTACGTCGCGCACATGCGCAGCGAGGCCGACCGCTTCCTCGAGGCGCTCGACGAGACCATCGCCATCGCGCGCGCCACCGGCCAGCGCGCCGAGGCCTACCACCTGAAGGCGGCGGGCGAGAAGAACTGGCCGAAGATGGCGCAGGCGATCGCGAGGATCGAGGCGGCGCGCGCGCAGGGCCTGCAGGTGAGCGCCAACATGTACGCCTACACCGCCGGCGCGACCGGGCTCACCGCCGCCCTGCCGCCCTGGGTGCAGGCCGGCGGCCACGAGGCGATGGTGGCGCGGTTGCGTGATCCGGCGATCCGCACGCGCGTGCTGGCCGAAATGCGCGATCCGGATGTCGAGTGGGAGAACCTGCGGCTGCTGGCGGGATCCGACGAACGCCTGATCCTGATCGACTTCCGCAATCCCGCGCTCAAGCCGCTCACCGGCCGCACCCTGGCCGAGGTGGCGCGCGAGCGCGGCACGACCGGGGAGGAGACCGTGCTCGACCTGATCGTCGAGGACGATTCGCGCGTCGGCGCGGCGTATTTCCTGATGAGCGAGGAGAACGTCGAGCTGGGCCTGAAGCAGCCGTGGGTGAGCCTCGGCTCGGACGCGGAATCGTCGGCGCCCGAAGGGGTGTTCCTCAGGTCGAGCACGCATCCGCGCGCGTACGGCAACGTCGCGCGATTCCTCGGCCACTACGTGCGCGAGCGCAGGCTGATGCCGCTGGAGGAGGGCATCCACCGCCTGACCGGCCTGCCGGCAGCGAACTGGAAGCTGCAGGATCGCGGTTGCCTGCGTCCCGGCTGTTTCGCCGATATCGTGGTCTTCGATGCCGCCGCGATCGAAGACCACGCCAGCTACGACAAGCCGCAGCAGTACGCGAGCGGCGTCGACGAGGTCTTCGTCAACGGCGTGCAGGTGCTGCGCGGCGGCGAGCATACCGGCGCGAAGCCCGGCAGGGTGGTGCGCGGGCCCGGATGGGCCGGTGCGGCGCGGGAAACGGCGGCCGACACCGGCGGCTCCGGAGGAGATTGATTCTCCGAACGTGTTGACAATTTTCTGATTAGGATCATGATCCCTGATCAGGACTTTCGGCTGCCGCCACGTCTCGGCCGGCTGCCCGGATGAATTCCAACACCGATGCCGGCGATCCGTCGCCCCGGAGACCAGTCATGAACGCGTTCCCGCCCGTACGCCCCTGGTACCGCTCCCCGTTGTCGCTGGCCATCGCCAGCACGCTGGCGTGCATCGCCGCGACCCCGGTGCTGGCCCAGGACGGCGATGCCGACCCCGCGCCGGTGGCCGGGACCGCCCGCAGCGCGACCGACCTGGACACGGTGGTGGTCACCGCCAACAAGCGCGTCGAGAACGTGCGCGAGGTCGGCGCCTCGATCAGCGTGATCGGCGAGCGGCAGCTGGAGAACATCGGCGCGGTGTCGCTGTCGGACTACGCCGCCTTCATCCCCGGCCTGCAGGTGCAGAACGACGGCAGCCCCGGCCTGACCCGGGTGTCTCTGCGCGGCATCGCCGCCCTGTCTTCCGGCGCGACGGTGGCGACCTACATCGACGAAGTGCCGGTCGGTTCCAGCGGCATCTACCAGGGCGCGAGCACGCTGATGCTCGACCTGCTGCCCTACGACATCAGCCGGATCGAAGTGCTGCGCGGGCCGCAGGGCACGCTGTACGGTGCCGGTGCCATCGGTGGGCTGCTCAAGTACGTCACCCGCGCGCCGGACACGCTGGTCGGGGAGACCCGCCTCGGCTTCGGCCTGCGCTCGGTCAGTGGCGGCGAACGGGACTGGAACGCGCGTTTCGGCGCCAGCCTGCCGTTGCAGGAGGAGCGACTCGGGCTTCGAGTGAGCTTCGCGCGCAACGGCCTTCCGGGCTTCACCGACAACGCCGTCGACGGGCGCGAGGACATCAATGGCGGGGAACAGGTCGGCGCGCGCACCGCGCTGTCGTGGGACGGCGATGCCTTCGACGCCGACCTGTCGATGCTGCACCAGCGCATCCGCAGCGACGATCGCGCCGGGGTCGCACTCGATCCCGACACGCAGGCGCCGCTGTACGGCGAGGACGACGACCTGACGTGGCAGCCGCGGCCGTTCGCGAAGGACCTCACGCTGTTCTCGCTCAGCCTCGACTGGGACCTGGGCTGGGGCAACGTCGTGTCCGCGACCGGCTGGTCCGAGACCTCGACGATGGACCAGATCGACTCGACCATCCAGTTCGGTGAAGTGGCCGACCAGTTGCTGGGCCTGCCGGAGCCCGGCAGTTCGTTCGTACGCTACGACTACGACATGGACAAGGTGACCCAGGAGTTCCGCCTGACGTCAAAGACCGGCGGCACGTTCGAGTGGATGGTCGGCGCCTTCTACACGAAGGAAGACGCGCTGCAGAGCCAGGTGGCATGGCTGGGACTGCGCGACGGCTCGCCGCTGCCGGCGCCCCTGGACGCGGCATTCGGCACGCTCGCGATCATCAACCTGCCCAGCACCTACGAGGAGGTGGCGCTGTTCGCCAACGCCTCGTGGCGCTTCGGCGAGCGCTTCAAGCTCGACGCGGGGCTGCGCCAGGCGCGCAACGACCAGTGGTTCAGCCAGAACGTGCCCGAAGGCATCCTCGCGCCGATCGGCGAGTCGCCCGGCGAATCGACCGAGGATGTGTTCACCTGGAGCCTGAGCCCGCAGTTCAAGCTCGCCGAAGACGTCATGCTCTATGCGCGCCTCGCCACCGGCTACCAGCCGGGCGGTCCCAACGTGGCGCTGGCCGGAATGCCGCCGCAGGTCGATTCGTCGATGCTCGACAGCTACGAGATCGGCCTGAAGTCGCAGTTCGCGGACCGTCGCGTGACCCTCGACCTGTCCGCGTTCCGCATCGACTGGGAGGACATCCAGGTCGCGTCCTCGTTCAACGGCGTCGGCGGCCTGGTGAACGGGGGCGAGGCGACCAGCGAAGGCCTCGAACTGTCGGCGCTGTTCCGCGCCACCGATGCGCTCCAGCTCGGGTTCAATGCCGCGTACACCGACGCGAGCATCGAGAACGACTTCGACCCGACCGTGATCCCGCAGGGCGACTTCGACGTGATCCTGTGGACCGGCCTGGCCGGCGACCGCATGCCCTATTCGCCGAAGCTGTCGTGGACCGCGACCGCCGAGTACGCGTTCTCCACCGCGACCGGCTTCAACGGCCAGGTCGGCGGCGTGTTGCGCTGGAACGGCGACCGCCTCAACGACACCACCGAACGGCAACGCGTGACCGCCCCGGGCGATCCCTCCACGGTGCTGCAGGAAACCGTCACCGCGCCGCTGGAACTCGACAGCTACCGCTCGCTCGACCTGTACGCAGGCATCGGCAAGGGCAACTGGGAGCTGCGCGCCTACGTCAACAACGCCACCGGCGAGGAGGCGTACCTGACGATGGCGCCGATGGACGGGGCGCTGACCGGCGCCCGCTCGCACCTGTCTGCCGTGCCGTTGCAGCCACGCACCTTCGGCGTCGAACTCGACTTCCGCTTCTGATCCGCGTGCCGCCCCGCCGCCGGGACGGCATGCCTCCACCGCAAGGCCACGGACGAGTCCGCATGCCCAATGCCGTTCCCGCGTTGCGCGAGGCCGAGCCGCTGCCGCAACCGTACCTGCTGTTCCTCGGCGACGTCACCGAACCGGGCTACGCCAAGACCGCGTTCGGGCTGCGCGACTGGGCCGGCGAGCGCTGCGTCGGCGAGTACGCCTGCAAGGGGGCGACGGTCACCACCGGCCTGCCGTTCCTGTCGCCGCCGCAGGCGCGCATGCTCGGGGCGCGGTCGATGGTGATCGGCGTCGCCAATCCCGGCGGGCGGATCCCCGCGAACTGGATCCCGCTGCTGCTGGATGCGCTGCACGCCGGCCTGGACCTGATCGGCGGCATGCATGCGCGGCTGGCCGAGATCGAGCCGCTGCGCAATGCCGCGGTGGTGCATGGCAGGCGGCTGATCGACGTGCGCGAACCGCCTGTGGGCCTGCCGGTCGCGAGCGGTCGCAAGCGCTCGGGCCGGCGCCTGCTCACGGTCGGCACCGACTGCGCGCTGGGCAAGAAGTACACCGCGCTGTCGCTGTCGCGTGCCTTCGCATCGCGCGGTATCGATGCGGATTTCCGCGCCAGCGGGCAGACCGGGATCCTGATCGCGGGCGGCGGTGTGCCGATGGACGCAGTGGTGGCGGATTTCGCCGCGGGCGCGGCGGAGACGCTGTCGCCCGACGCCGATGCCGGGCACTGGGACGTGATCGAGGGCCAGGGCTCGCTGTCGCATCCGGCCTACGCCGGGGTCTCGCTGGCGCTGCTGCACGGCAGCCAGCCCGACGTCATCGTCGTTTGCCACGAGCACGGCCGCGAGCGCATGCTCGGCCATCCGCACTTCGCGTTGCCGTCGGTGGAAGACACGATCGATCTCGCGCTGCGGCTCGGCGCGCGCACCAATCCCGCGATCCGTTGCGCCGGCGTGAGCCTCAACACCGGCGCGCTGGACGCCGCGACCGCCCAGCGGGCGATCGAGGCCACCGCTGCGCGCCTGGGCCTGCCGGTCGCCGATCCGATGCGCGGTGGGCCCGCGTTCGACCGGCTGGTCGATGCCTGCCTGGCATGAGCTGACGGGCACGCGGCGATGAACCCCGTGCCGACGCGGTTCCAGCGCTTCATCCTGCCCGGCCTCGCGTTCAAGGGCTTCGTGATCGGCGGCGGCTACGCCACGGGCCGTGAACTGGCCGAATACTTCCTGCCCGGCGGCGCGCAGGGCGGCCTGCTGGGTCTGACGCTGGCGATGATGGTGTGGAGCGTGGTCTGCGCGCTGACCTTCTTGTTCGCCTTCGCCACCGGCAGCTACGACTACCGCAGTTTCTTCGGCCGTCTCGTCGGGCCGGGCTGGGTGGTATTCGAACTGGCCTACATCGTGTTCATGGTGCTGATCCTGGCGGTGTTCGGCGCGGCCGCGGGCGCGGTGGTCGCCGCGCTGACCGGCTGGCCGCCGCTGGCGGGCACGCTGGTGTTGATGGCGGCCATCGGCGCGGTCGTGGCCTTCGGCAATCGCGCGGTCGAGCGCCTGTTCGGCTGGGCGTCGGTGTTCCTGTACGCGATGTACGTGCTGTTCGTCGCGTTCGCGTTCACCAGCTTCGGCGACCGCATCCTGCAGGGCCTGTCCACGCCGCAGCCCCTCGACGGCTGGGCGCAGGGCGGTCTGACCTACGCCTGCTACAACATCGTCGGCGCGGTCGCGATCCTGCCGATGCTGCGGCATTTCACCCGGCGCCGCGATGCGGTGGCCGCCGGGTTGCTGGCCGGCCCGCTGGCGATCGCGCCGGCGATCGCGTTCTTCGCCTGCATGCTGGCGTGGATGCCGCAGATCGCCGGCGAAGCGCTGCCGTCCGACTACATGCTGCGGCGCATGCAGCAGCCACTGCTGCACATCGGCTTCCAGGCGATGATCTTCCTGGCCCTGCTCGAAAGCGGCGTCGGCGCCGTGCATGCGGTCAACGAGCGCATCGCGGGGGCGTGGCGGAAGCGGGCGCGCGGCGACTTCCCGCGTGGCGCGCGTCTCGGCATCGCGGCGGTGCTGCTGGTCGGCTCGATCTTCATCGCCGAGCGCTACGGCCTGGTCGCGCTGATCGCGCACGGCTACCGCGCGCTGGCCTGGCTGTTCCTGTTCGTGTACGTACTGCCGCTGCTGACGCTCGGCAGCTGGCACCTGTGGCGGATGCGCGCGCAACCGGGCGCGCGGGCATGAACCACTTCCGAGGAGACGCAAGCATGCGCGTGACCCTGTTCCACACTCTCCTGCTGGTGCTGGCGTGCATCGTCGCTCCCGCGGTCGCCGCGCCGCCCGCCGGCTTCGATGCGCGGGTCGAGGCGGCCATGCGCGCGCGCGACGTGCCCGGGATGGCGATCGCGATCGTCGAGGATGGGCAGATCGTGCACGCGAAGGGCTACGGCGTGCGCCAGCTCGGCGCGTCCGAGCCGGTGGACGCCGACACCCTCTTTCCCACCGGCTCCACCGGCAAGGCGGTGACCGCGGCGGCACTGGCGATCCTGGCCGACGAGGGCAGGCTGGGCTGGGACGACAGGGTCATCGACCACCTGCCGGAGTTCCGCATGCACGATCCGTGGGTGACGCGCGAAATGACGGTGCGCGACCTGCTGGTGCATCGCAGCGGCCTGGGCCTGGGCGCGGGCGACCTGCTGTTCATCCCGCGCAGTTCGCGCAGCCGCGCCGACATCGTCCGCGCGCTGCGCCACATCGAACCGGCGACGAGTTTCCGCAGCGGCTACGCCTACGACAACATCCTCTACATCGTCGCCGGCGAGGTGGTGGCCGCGGTGAGCGGGCAGAGCTGGGAGAGTTTCGTACGCGACCGCATCTTCCGGCCGCTGGGCATGGCCACCGCCGTCAGCGACGAGGCCGACCGCTTCGCGACGCGCAACCGCGCGCAGCCGCATGCACGCCTCGACCCGCGCCTGCGTGGCCTGGGCGAACAGCAGCTGTTGCCGGAACGCGAAGGGCTGGGGCAGGTGGGCGCGCCGGCCGGCGGGCTGTCGTGGAGCGCGAACGATTTCGCGCGCTGGCTGCAGGTGCAGCTCGCGCTCGGCGCGCGCCCGGACGGCGACGGACGCCTGTGGAGCGAAGCCGCCGCGCGCGAGATGTGGACGCCGCAGGTGCACGTGCCGATCCGTCCTTATCCAGAGCCGATCGCCGCCATCACGCCGCAGTTCTCCGGCTACGCGCTGGGCTGGAACGTACAGGACTATCGCGGCGTGAAGGTGCTGCAGCACGGCGGTGCCGTGTTCGGCGTGCTCGCCTTCGTGGTGCTGGTGCCCGAGCGCAACCTCGGCATCGCCCTGCAGATCAATGCCGAGGACGTGGACGTGCTGCGCGGCCTGGGGCAGGAACTGCTCGACCATTACCTGGGCTTCGAGCCGCGCGACTGGGTGGCGGCGTTCGGGCAGTGGAACCAGGCGCGCCTTGAAGGCGGGCTTGCCGCGCTGGCGTCCACCGGCGCGCAGGCGCGCAAGGCCTCGAGGCCCTCGTTGCCCCTGGCCGGATATGCCGGCCGCTACGTCGATGCCTGGTACGGCCCGATCGCGATCACCGGGGACGCCCGCAGGTTGCGCATCGACTTCCTGCAGACGCCGGGCATGGCCGGCACCCTGGAGCACTGGCAGTACGACACCTTCCGCACCCGCTGGGACGACAGCTCCATCGAACCGGCCTACGTCAGCTTCGCGCTGGATGCGGAAGGCGGGGTGTCGCGGATCACGATGAAGGCGGTCTCGCCGCTGGCCGACTTCAGCTACGACTACCACGATCTGCTGTTCGTACCGCAGGCGGAGGAATAGTGCCGCCCGTGGCGCTCCCGGCGGCTCAACCGCGCGGGATCACGCTTCGACGAGGTGGCGCCGGAACCAGTCGAGCGTCCGTTCCCAGGCCAGCGCCGCCGCCGCTTCGTCGTAGCGCGGCGTCGAATCGTTGTGGAAGCCGTGATAGGTGCCGGGATAGAAGTGGGCCTCGTAACGCGTACCCGCGGCCTCGAGCGCCGCCTGGTACGCGGGCCAGGTGGCGTTGACGTTGTCGTCGGTCTCGGCGAAGTGGATCAGCAAGGGCGCCTTGATCTTCGGTACGTCCTCGGGCTTCGCCTGGCGACCGTAGAACGGCACCGCCGCCGCCAGCTCGGGATAGGCGACCGCCGCCGCATGCGAGACGCCGCCGCCATAGCAGAAGCCGGTGATGCCGACCTTGCCGGTGCCGCGTTCGTCCTGCATCAGGAACTCGATCGCGGCGAAGAAATCGTTCATCAGCTTTTCCGGATCGACCTGCTGCTGCAGCTCGCGCCCCCGAACGTCGTTGCCCGGGTAACCGCCGACCGAACTGAGCCCGTCCGGCGCCAGCGCCAGGAACCCGGCCTTGGCCACCCGCCGCGCCACGTCCTCGATGTAGGGGTTGAGGCCGCGGTTCTCGTGCACCACCACCACGCCCGGCAGCTTGCCTTCGGCCTTGGCCGGGCGCACCAGGTAGCCGCGTACCTCGCCGTGGCCGTTGGGCGAGGGATAGCGGATGTATTCGGCCAGGATGTCCGGATCCGTGAACTGCACCTGCTGCGCCAGCGCGTAGTCGGGGCTGAGCGAGGCCAGGATCGTGGCCGCGGTCAGGCCGCCCACGGCGAACTTCGTCGCGCGGTCGAGGAAATCCCGGCGCGAGATACGGCCGTGCACGTAGAAGTCGTACAGCTCCAGCAGCTCGGGATGGAAATCCTTCGCGGTGAGTCGGGCCATGCCTGTGCTCCGGTGCGGGCGGTGGCGCTACGGTACCGCAGCGCACCCGCGCGGACGCACCCGCGGGGGCGCAGACGCGGGAAGACGACCGGCGGTCGATGCGCGTCCCGGCCGCGGTGGCATGCGCGGCCCGCGACGCGGCGCGGCTGCAACGCATGGCATGCTTGATCCGAACCGCGCGGGCACCCACTTCCCTTCCACCCCTGCCGAACCCGGACCCCATTCCATGTCGCCGAACCCGCTGCTCGACTTCTCCGGCCCGCCGCGCTTCGACGCGATCCGTCCCGAACACGTCGCGCCCGCGATCGCGGAGCTGCTGTCCCGTGCGGAGACTGCCGTGCGCGAGGCCGAGACTGTCTCGCCGGTCACCTGGGACAGCTTCGTGGTGCCGCTGGACGACGCCACCGAGCGCTTGGCCCGGGCCTGGGGCCAGGTGGGACACCTCGAGGCGGTGGTCAACACGCCGGAACTGCGCGCGGTCTACAACGAGACACTGCCGGCGGTCACGCGCTTCTGGAGCTCGCTGGGCCAGAACCTCGCGTTGTTCGCGCAGTACCGCAGGCTGGCCGACGCGCCTGGATTCGCAGGCTGCGACGAGGCGCGGCGCAAGGTGGTGGAGAACGCGCTGCGCGACTTCCGCCTCGGCGGCGCGGAGCTGCCCGATGCGCAGAAGGCGCGCTACGGCGAGATCCGCGAAGCGCTGTCGGCGGCATCGGCGAAGTTCTCGCAGAACGTGCTCGATGCCACCGACGCCTGGGCGCTGTACATCGAGGACGCATCGCGCCTGTCCGGCCTCCCGGCCGACGTGGTCGCCACCTGCCGCGCGGCGGCGGAGAAGGACGGCAAGCCGGGCTGGAAGCTGGGGCTGCAGATGCCGGTCTACCTGCCGGTGCTGGCCTACGCCGACGATCGCGAGCTGCGCGCCACCCTGTACCGCGCCAATGCGGTGCGCGCCTCGGAGCTCGGCGACGATCCCGCGCTCGACAACAGCGCCCTGATCGACCAGATCCTAGCGCTGCGCGCCGAACTTGCCGCACTGCTGGGCTTCGGCAGCTATGCCGGGTACTCGCTCGCCACCAAGATGGCCGACACGCCGGGCGAGGTGCTGGGCTTCCTGCGCGATCTCGCCGCGCGCGCCAGGCCCCATGCGCAGCGCGACCGCGCCGAACTGGAAGCGTTCGCGAAGGCGGAGCTGGATCTCGGCTCGCTCGAGGCCTGGGACCTCGCGTACGCCAGCGAGAAGCTCAAGCAGTCGCGCTACAGCTTCTCCGCGCAGGAGGTGAAGCAGTACTTCACCGAGCCGAAGGTGCTGGACGGCCTGTTCGGTCTGGTCCACGACCTCTACGGCTTGCGCGTGGAGCCGGACAGCGCGCCGGTCTGGCACGAGGACGTGCGCTTCTACCGGCTGGTCGATGCCGACGGCGCGCTCGTCGGCCAGTTCTACCTCGACCTGTACGCGCGCGAGGGCAAGCGCGGTGGCGCCTGGATGGACGACTGCCGCAACCGGCGCGACCGCGGCACGCAGGCGCAGGCAGTTGCCGTGCAGACGCCGATCGTGCACCTGGTCTGCAACTTCGGCCGCGGCGCCGACGGCAGGCCCGCGACCTTCAGTCATGCCGACGTGACCACGCTGTTCCACGAGATGGGCCATGGCATGCACCAGCTGCTCACCCGCGTGGGCGAGCTGGGCGTGGCCGGCATCAACGGCGTGGAATGGGACGCGGTGGAGCTGCCCAGCCAGTTCATGGAGAACTTCTGCTGGGAGTGGGAGCGCGTCGAGGCGATGACCGCGCACGTCGAGACCGGCGAGCCGCTGCCACGCGCGCTGTTCGACCGCATGGTGGCGGCGAAGAACTTCCAGAGCGGCATGGCCACCGTGCGCCAGCTGGAATTCGCGCTGTTCGACATGGCGCTGCACGAAGGCTTCGATCCGGCGCGCGATTCGGTGCAGCAACTGGTCGACGCGGTGCGCCGCGAGGTGGCGGTCAACGTGCCGCCGGCGTGGAACCGGTTCCAGCACCAGTTCGGTCATGTCTTCTCCGGCGGCTACGCCGCCGGCTACTACAGCTACAAGTGGGCCGAGGTGCTGAGTGCGGACGCCTACGCCGCGTTCGAGGAAGCGCCCGACAGGATCGCCGAAACCGGCGCGCGCTTCCGCCACGAAGTGCTCGCGCGCGGCGGCGTGCGCAGCGCCGCCGAGAACTTCCATGCGTTCCGCGGACGCGCGCCGCGGATCGATGCCCTGCTGCGGCATTCCGGAATGGCCGGCTGAGGGTATGCTGACGTCGCCTTGACGTTCCGTTAAGCGTCGGCCCGTCTAATGATGGCGGGTTATCGCCCCCCAAGAGGTTGCCTTGCGACGCCGACAACTGATCGCGGCCGGTGCATCGATGCCGCTGCTGCTGGCCCTGCCTGGCCTGTCCGCCGCCGCGCGCGGCGCCGCGGGCGGCGGCCTTTTCGACGACGACACCGTGCCCTCGCTGGCACGCGCATCGGCCGCGCGGGCCTACGCGCCGCCCGTGCGCACGCTGCCGCCGCCGCTGGACACGATCGACTACGACCAGTTCCGCGACTACCGCTTCCGGCCCGAACGCGCGCTGTGGCGCGACACCGGCGCGCCGTTCCAGGCGCAGCTGTTCCATCGCGGGTTCCTGTTCAAGGACCGGGTCGACCTGCATCTGGTCGGGGATGGCCGCGCGACCCCGCTTCCGTATCGCCGCGACCGCTTCGACTTCGGGCCGCAGGTGCAGCCGCCCGACGATCCCGCGCTCGGCCATGCCGGCTTCCGCCTGCATGCGCCCGTCAACAGCGACGAGTACTTCGACGAGCTGTGCGTGTTCCTCGGCGCCAGCTATTTCCGCGCGGTGGCGCGCGGCCTGGTGTATGGCCTGTCCGCGCGCGGGCTGGCGCTGGGCAGCGGCGACCCGGGACCGGAGGAGTTCCCGCTGTTCCGCGCGTTCTGGCTGGAAGTGCCTGCGGTGGGCGCCGACAGCATGGTCGTGCACGCGCTGCTCGACAGCCCGAGCGTGGCCGGTGCCTACCGCTTCGCGATCCGCCCAGCGGGCGAGGAAACCCTGATCGACGTGGACGCGCGGCTCTATCCGCGGGTGGAACTGCGCAATGCCGGGATCGCGCCGCTGACGAGCATGTTCGAGTTCGACCCCGGCGACCGGGTCGGGGTCGACGACTTCCGCCCCGCGGTGCACGACTCCGATGGCCTGGCGCTGTTCAACGGCGCCGGTGAACAGGCCTGGCGGCCACTGCGCAATCCGCCGGGGGTTTCGCACAGCGGTTTCCAGGACGAGCATCCGCGCGGCTTCGGCCTGATGCAGCGCAAGCGCGATTTCGAGCAGTTCCAGGACGCGGAAGGCTCGTACGAGCGCCGGCCGGACGCCTGGGTCGAACCACTGGGCGACTGGGGTGCGGGCGAGGTGCACCTGGTCGAACTGCCGACCGGCAACGAATTCGCCGACAACATCGTCGCCTTCTGGCGGCCGCGGGCGCCGCTCGCGGCAGGGCGCGAGCACCGCTTCCGCTACCGCCTGCACTGGGGCCGCGACCACGCCTGGCTGCCGCAACTGGCGCGGGTGGTGGCCACCCGCACCGGCGAAGGCGATGGCGAGGGCGCGCGGCCGAGGCTGTTCGTTGTCGATTTCGACGGCGGACGCCTGGCCACGCTGGCCGCGGACGCGGCGCCGCGGGTCGAGGCGTCCGCTTCGGCCGGCGAGTTGCGCAATCCGGTGGCCTACCGCGTCGCGGCCACCGGTCGCTGGCGCATGAGCTTCGAACTGATGCCGGCGGGGACGGCCGAGGTGGAACTGCGCGCGCGCCTGCTCGATGCGTCCGGTGAGCCACTCTCGGAAACCTGGCTGTCGCGGTGGCCGGCGTGACCATGGACGCCGCGACCGTTGCGCCTGCCGATCTTGCCGACGCCCCCTGGGTTCCGCCCGAGGCACCGCTGGCGATGCCGGTACAGGATCTGCATGCCGGCCGGCTGGCCAACGCGCGCCTGCCGAGCACGCCGGCGTCGATCGGGTTGCGACGCGCCTTCGTGTTCGGCGGCACCGCGGCGTTGACCGCGCTCGCCGCGTACCAGATGTGGTGGCTGATGCGCGGCGACGGCATCGAGATCCTCGAGGGCGTGCTGCTGGTGCTGTTCGTGCTGTTGTTCGCGTGGATCGCGTTCTCGTTCATGGGCGCGCTGCCGGGATTCGCGCGCGTCGTCGCGCGTCGGCCGCTGCGACTGGGCCTGGCGAACGAGGGGCCATTGCCGGAACTGGCCACCCGCACCGCGCTGCTGGTGCCGGTCTACAACGAGGACCCGCGGCGCACCCTGGCCGGCGTACAGGCGATCCTGGAATCTGTGGCGGCCACCGGCCGGGCCGCGCACTTCGACTGCTTCATCCTCAGCGACACGCGCCGGCCGGAGATCGCCGCGGAAGAGGAACGCGCATTCCTCGACCTCCGCCGGCGGCTGGGCGCGGGCATCGGCCTGTACTACCGGCGCCGCGAGGACAACAGCGAGCGCAAGGCCGGCAACATCGCCGGCTGGGTGCGCCGCTTCGGCGGCGGGTTCGCGCACATGCTGATCCTGGACGCCGACAGCCTGATGAGCGGCGCCACCATCGTGCGCCTGGCGGCCGCGATGGAGCGCCATGCCGACGTCGCGCTGATCCAGACCCTGCCGCTGGTGGTCAACGGCGCCACCGTGTTCGCGCGCATGCAGCAGTTCTCCGGTCGCGTCTATGGACCGGTGGTCGCGCACGGGGTGGCATGGTGGCACGGCGCGGAAAGCAACTACTGGGGACACAACGCGATGATCCGCACCCGGGCGTTCGCCGGGTTCGCGGGCTTGCCGGAACTGCGCGGACGCGAACCGTTCGGCGGCACCGTGCTCAGCCACGATTTCGTCGAGGCGGCGCTGATGCGCCGCGGCGGCTGGGCGCTGCACATGGAGCCGGGTCTGGGCGGAAGCTACGAGGAAGGACCGCCGTCGCTGACCGACATGCTGGTGCGCGACCGTCGCTGGTGCCAGGGCAACCTGCAGCACTCGGTGGTGCTGCCGGCGCGCGGCCTGCACTGGGTCAGCCGCGTGCACCTGCTGATCGGCATCGGCCACTACTTCACCGCGCCGATGTGGGCGATGCTGATGCTGGTGGGCCTGTCGATCCCGCTCGAGGCCGCCGGAATCGGCGGCGGCGACGGCGGTTATTCGCCGCTGGCGTACTGGCGCGACGCCGATCCGGAACGCTTCCTGTGGGTGTTCGCACTGACCATGGCGCTGCTGTTCGCGCCCAAGCTGCTCGGTTTCGTGGCGACGCTGCGCGACCGCGCCACGCGCCGCGCCTGCGGCGGGACGGCGCGGCTGGCCGCCGGACTGCTGCTCGAGACGGTGCTGGCCGCGCTGATGGCGCCGGTCACGATGTACCTGCAGTCGCGCGGGGTGGCCGAGGTGCTGTCGGGCAAGGATTCGGGCTGGGACGCGCAGCGCCGCGACGACGGCACGCTGCCGCTGTCGGCGCTGGTGGCGCGCTATGGCGGGCTGACGCTGTTCGGCGTGGGCGCGGGCGTGGCGGCCTACCTGGTCTCGCCGGGACTGGCGGCCTGGATGTCGCCGGTGATCGCGGGGCTGGTGCTGTCGATCCCCGTGGTCGCCCTGACGTCGGCGAAGGCGCCCGGCGACTGGCTGCGGCGGGCCGGCATCTTCGCCACGCCGGAGGAAACCGGCCCGCCGGAGATCCTGCTGCGGGCGCACGAGATCCGGGTGCAGGCGGAGTCGCCGTGATCGGGCGGCGGAGTGTTCCCGGCGAGGGCGCGGCAAGGACCTGACGTCGCGTGGCGCAAGGTGTTTCGCTGCGCGAGATCCCTCGCTGCGCCCGGGATGACTGGCGATGATGGAATCTGTCATCCCGAGCGCAGCGAGGGATCCTGGGCAGCAGCTCGCATTGCGCAGGCGGCGCGGCGACCGTCCGCGCTAGCCGCCGAACGTCCTGCGCAACATTTCCACCAGCCCCTGGCTGTCGCCGAGCCGGCGCACCAGTACTTCGACGTACACGCCCAGCAGCAGCAGGATGATGCCGGTCGCCGCCCAGGCCTTGAGCGGCAGCGTCAGCGCGAACACGTTGAGCTGCGGCGCGTAGCGGTTCACCAGGCCGAAGGCCAGGTCGATGATCAGCAGGATCACCATCACCGGCGCGGCCAGCACCAGCATCGTGGTCATGAAGTAGCTGAAATGGCCGACGAACAGGTTCATGCCGGCCGCGGGCAGGTTCGGGAAGAACGAGGTCGGCGGCCAGATCGCGTAGCTCGACATCAGCAGGTCGAGGAAGATCAGGAACGCGCCGCTGGCCATGAACACCCACGCGGCGAAATGCGACAGGAACTCGCTGTGCAGCGAGGTCTGGTGGCCCTGGATCGGGTCGAACACGGTGGCCATCGACATGCCGATCTGGGTGTCGATGACGTTGCCCGCCGCGGCGATCGCCCAGAACACGATGCCGAAGCAGAAGCCGATGGCGATGCCGATGAACAGCTCCTTGACCACCAGCGCCGGCCACGACAGCGTGCTCATCGTCCCCGGCGGCGCGGTGGTGACCACGATCGGCAGCGCCACGATCGCCAGGCTGACCAGGAAGCTGTTGCGCACCATCGCCGGCATGTTCTGCGGGCTGATCAGCGGCAGCATGATGAACGCGCCGACGATGCGAGGAAGCGTCAGGCCCAGCGCCAGCAGCGCGGTCTCGGCCGAGGAGAAGATTTCCATCAGCGCCGGATCAGGCCAGGGAACTCGATGAAGATCCGATTGGAGTAGGTGTACAGCGTGCCGCCGATCATCGCCCCGGTGACGAACAGCGCCAGCACGATCGCGACGAACTTCAGCGCGTAGGCGAAGGTCTGGTCCTGGATCTGCGTCGCGGCCTGCAGGAACGCCACCACCAGGCCGACGATCGCCGCCGCCGCGATCGGCGGTCCCGACAGCAGCAGCACCAGCCACAGCGCCTGCCGGGTGAGTTCGAGGGTTTCGCCCATCGTCGTCCTCCTAGGGCGTGTAGGTCAGGACCAGGCCATGCACCAGCTTGGCCCAGCCGTCGATCAGTACGAACAGCAGCAGCTTGAACGGCAGCGATACCGTGGTCGGCGACATCATCATCATGCCCAGCGCGAGCAGGATATTGGCCACCACCAGGTCGATGATCAGGAACGGCAGGAAGATCAGGAAGCCGATCTGGAACGCGGCGGTGAGCTCGCTCACGGTGAATGCCGGGATGACCACGATGAAATCGTCCACACCGAGGTCGTTGCGGCGCTCCTCGGGGAGCAGGCTGCGCGCACTGCGCAGGAAGAAGCCGCGCTCGGCGGGATTGGAATGCTCGATGAGGAAGGTCCGCAACGGTTCCTTGCCCGCTTCGAACATGGCCAGCAGCCGCGCGCCGTCGGTGCCCCCGGCCTCCGGCGTGGACTGCGCAGGCGCCGGAACCACGATCTCCGCCTGCGCCCCGTCGCCGGGGTCCGCCACCGGGTCGCCGGTGGTGACGTTGCGGAACAGCGGCCCCGGCTCGGCCCCGCTGCCGGAGGCGCGCGCGGCGTCCGCCTCGGACTCGGCCTGCAGCGCGTCTGCCGCCGCGGGGCTGGTGGGTGCCGGCTCGTCCGCGGCGAGCTGCGCATCGGTCGCGCCGGCCGCGGCCTGCTCCTGCGTCGACTGCGCGCGCTGCGCGGCGCGTTCGGCCTGCGCCCTGGCGCGCGCCGCCTGTTCGCGTTCGCGCCGGTCGACCTGCGCCTGGACGTCCGCCGGTACGGGGAGGCCCTGTTGGTGGGCGGTGACCGCCTCGTACGTCTGCAGGATCACCGGATACATCACGTAGATCGACAGCACGATCGCCAGGCCGTTGATCACCACGTTCGGGGGCACCTGCTGCAGGCCGAGCGCGTTGCGCAGCAGGCTGAGCACGACCACGATCTTGGTGAACGAGGTCACCATGACCGCGACGAACGGCGCCAGCGCGAGGGCGACGATGACGACGAGAACGAGGGCGGGGGAGTAGCTGCTCAGGTCCATGGGGCTTCCCGGTCGGCGCCGACGAGGCGAGGTGCGCGGCAGGCGCCGCTCAGTTCCACCACAGCAGGCGCACGCCGAGGGTGTCGCCGACGGCGACCACCTCGCCCTGGCCCACCGCTTGGCCGTTGGCGCGGATGGTCACGTTCGCGCCTTCGACCGGCACGGCCAACGGAAATACGTAGCCCGGCTGCAGCGAAGACAGTTCGCCGACCCGCAGTTCGCTGCGGCCCAGTTCGAAGCTGACATCGACCGGAAGCCGGCGCGCCAGTGCTTCGCCGTCGGCGGGAAGATCGCCCGCGGCGTCGCCGCCGGCATCGGGGAGGGTATCGGTCATCGGGGAAGTCTCCTGCGCTACGGTCGGAAGATGCCTGGGAGGGCCGTCGATCCGCCAGCCATCCGGGGTCGGGGCCAGCGGCCATGCCAGATCACCGGCGCACGCCAGCGCCTGCGGCGGCCGGCTGCGGCGGCCGGCGACGAGCACGTCGCCGGGCTGCAGCGACGACCATTCCGCGAACGGCAGCGGCGGCAGCCGCCATTGCAACGACACCGGCACGCCGAGTTCGCGCCAACGGCCCAGCGCCGTCGGCGCATCCTCGTACGGCGGGTCGGCGCGTTCCAGCAGACGCTCGCTCCAGCGCGCCGGCATGCGCAGCGCGCCCTGCAGCGCCGGCATGCGCGAGGCGCTGTCGTCGGCCGGCTCCTCGTCGACGATGAAATCCAGCCACAACGCGTCGGTCCCGTCGGTGCCGGCATCGTCGTCGGCGACGGGCGTCAGCACCACGCCGAAGGCTTCGCTCAGCCGCATCAGCTGGGCCTCGTGCGCAAGGCTCCAGGCGAGCACGCGCGAGCGCCCCTGGTAATCGCTCCAGTGCAGGCCACCGCCGTCGTCGGGGGCCTGCAGTGCTAGCCCGATGCGGGTGCCTTCGGCATCGAGTGCGAAGGTCTGCGCGGCGGGGGCCGGTTTGCCGGGCATGAACTGCAGCACGCCGTTGTCGCGCAGGGTCCAGCCCTGCGGCGTGGCGAACAGGCCGCGCAGCGCCGCAGCCTCCGCGGCCGACAGCGACGGCACCAGGCCGCGCAGCGTGCGCGTCGCGGGCGCCGGGCCCGCCGCGGGGCCGCTGCGTGCGGCGCGGCCGGTGGACTTGCGGGACTTCTTCGCGGTTTCAGCCATGTCCGAGCGCCACCTTCATCAGTTCCGGCAGCGAACGCACGCCGAGTTTGGACATCATGTTGGCGCGGTGCAGTTCCACGGTCTTGATGCTGATCCCGAGGATGTCCGCGATGATCTTGTTGGGCTTGCTCGCCACCACCAGGTCGAGCACCTGGCGCTCGCGCGGGCTCAGCTTCTCCAGCGCCTCGTTGCGCATCCGCGCATGCTGGCTGCGGCTGGCGAACGCGGCGTGGAGGGCATGGGTCAGGGCTTCGTCGGTGAACGGCTTCTCGAGGAAATTGGTGGCGCCCTTGCGCATCGCCTCGACCGCCAGCGGCACGTCGCCGTGTGCGGTCACGAACACCAGCGGCAGGCGGATGCCGCGCCGGATCAGCTCGTCCTGCAACTGCAGGCCGCTCATCTGCGGCATGCGGATGTCGGAAACCAGGCACTCGTCGCGCGCGCCGTGGCGTTCGGCTTCGTAGGCGGCGAGGAAGGCGGCGCCTGAGGCGAAGGGGCGCGGTTCGAAGCCCGCGGTTTCCAGCAGCCACGCGGTCGATTCGCGGAACGCGTCGTTGTCGTCGACCAGGTAGATCCGCGCCGGTGCCATGCCCTAGAGCCTCCCTTCGGCCCGCGGCAGCGTGAATGCGAACACACTGCCACCGTCCGGCCTGGGTTCGAAGAACAATCGTCCTTCATGGTATTCGATGATCGAGCGGCAGATCGCCAGGCCGATGCCGAGGCCGTCGGTCTTGGTGGTGAAGAACGGCGAGAACAGCTGCTCGCTCTCCGCGGCATCGAGGCCGCCGCCGCGGTCCAGCACCCGCACCTCGATCTCGTCGTCGAGGTTCACGCGGCCTTCGATGCGCAGCTCGCGCTGCGCGGCCGGGATCTCGCGCATGGCTTCGATCGCGTTCTTCACCAGGTTGAGCAGCACCTGCTCGACCATCACCCGGTCGGCGTAGACCATGGGCAGGGCCGCGGACAGCGCCAGGTCGATGCGCAGCTGCTGGCGCTCGGCCTCCAGGCGGAGCAGTTCGAGGACCGTATTTGCGATCACCGTCACATCTTGCGCATCGCGCTTCGGCTCGCGGGCGCGCACGAACTCGCGCACCCGGGAGATCACCGCGCTCGCGTGTTCGGCCTGGGTGCGTGCCGCGACCAGGGCGCGTTCGACCTGCGCCGGGCCGCCGGCCTGGCCCACCAGACGCAGGCTGCCGTTGAGGTAGTTGACGATCGCGGCCAGCGGCTGGTTGAGTTCGTGCGCCAGCGTGGCCGCCATCTCGCCGACCGACATCAGGCGCGAGGTGAACAGCAGCTTCTCCTGCTGGTGCTTGTGGGTGTCCAGAGCTTCGAGCCGGGCACTGATGTCGACTGCGGTGAGCAGTTCGAGGTCGTGGCCTTCGAGCGAAAGTGGGCGCCAGTGCAGGGCGTACCAGTGGCCGCTGTGCGGCGCGCGCGCCTCCGCGCCGTCGGCGTCGGCAGGCACGCCCAGTGCGGCCGCCAGTTGCGCGCGGTCGCGATGGCCGGGCAGCGCCGAAAACGCGTCGGTGAAGCCGCGGTTGCCTGCCACCAGGGCGCCGTCGGCGCGCGCATACGCGGCGCAGGCGAAGGGGATCGCGCCGAGGATCGCGCCAAGCCCCGGCGCCGCGTCGGCGGCGGGGCGTCGGCGCGCCGCCGGCGGCGTCATGCAGCCGCGCCCCGACCGCTGGCGCGAGGTGCGCAGGCGCTCGCGCGCCCGCGCCACGCCGGCCTGCTACGGTATGCGGCCGGATCGCCCGCCGCGTCCGGACTCCCTGCCGTGCGATGCCCAACGATGATCTCCAGCCCACCGCGCCACGCCCTGATCCTGCTCCTGTCGACCGCGCCGACGTTCCTGGCGGCGCAGGCCACTGCCGCGGTCCCGCCGGCGACCGCATCCACCGCGGAGGGAGGTTCGTACCTGTGGGAGCTCATGGCGATCCTGTTGCCTCTGGCATTCATCATCGTCTTCCTGCTGGTGCTGCTCCACATGCTGCGGCGGCGCTTCGGCCTGGCGGGTCCGGACGCGCCGCTGTCCGTGGTGCAGGTGCTCCCGGTCGGGCCGCGCGAGCGCATCGTGGTGGTGCGTTCGCGCGCCGGGCGCGCATTCGCCATCGGAGTGAGCGCGCACGCGGTAACGCTGGTTTCCACGCTCGACGACGACGACCTGGGTCCCCTCGCCGCCAGGGAGACACCTGACGGCGGCGGGGGTCCGTTGAGCTTATTACAGCGGCTCAAGGTTAAACGACCGTGATGCGAATCCACCTGCGCGGGACGGGGCGCGCCGTGATGGATGAGACATCCGGATGCAACATCCTGTTGACGTACGCATAACATCGCGGCGATATATGGTCGCGTTGCAGCGGCGCGATGCGTCGCGGAAGGTGGGGCCGGCGCAGGGCGCGGGCGACCGCTTTCCGCACGCGGCGTCGTGCGGGTGGGGCAGGGGCCGCCGTCGACATGCTGGCGCAGGCTCGATGCACCATTCCGCAGGATCCCACGGCTCCCTGCGCAGGCTGCAGACCATGCCCCCCTTCCCCCAGGGCCACGGATGACGACGAACGTACGCAGTTGGCTGACATCGCTGTTCGCGGCCCCGGAAGGCTCCGCGCCTCGACGTCGCCCGGGCTACAGCGACGTGGTGCTGGCCTTCGGCGCGGTGCTGATCATCAGCGTGATGATCCTGCCCTTGCCGCTGGTGGCGCTCGATGCGCTGGTCGCGGTCAACATCTCGATCGGCTTCGGCCTGCTGCTGCTGGGCATCTACATCCCCAACCCGGTCGCGTTCTCCAGCTTCCCGAGCGTGCTGCTGCTGACCACGCTGTTCCGGCTCGCGATCTCGATAGCGATCACCAAGTCGATCCTGCTGCACGCCGAGGGCGGCCACATCGTCGAGACCTTCGGCACCCTGGTCGCCGGCAACAACCTGGTGGTCGGCCTGGTGGTGTTCCTGATCATCACCGTGGTCCAGTTCATCGTGATCGCCAAGGGCGCCGAGCGCGTGGCCGAGGTCGCCGCGCGCTTCACCCTCGATGCGATGCCGGGCAAGCAGCTGTCGATCGACTCGGACCTGCGCGCCGGCCTGATCGACAAGGACGAGGCGCGCCGCAAGCGCCGCCTGCTCGAGACCGAGAGCCAGTTGCACGGCTCGCTCGACGGCGCGATGAAGTTCGTCAAGGGCGACGCGATCTGCGGCATCGTCATCATCCTGGTCAACCTGCTCGGCGGCCTGGCGATCGGCGTGCTGCAGAAGGACATGTCGCTGGCGCAGGCCACGCACACCTACAGCATCCTGACCATCGGCGACGGCCTGGTGTCGCAGATCCCCGCGATCCTCGCCACGATGGCCGCCGGACTGGTGGTGACCCGCACGGCCGGCGAAGTCGAGGATCGCCACCTCGGCGACGCGATCTCGCGCCAGGTCGGCGCGCAGCCGCGGGTCGCGTTGATCACCGGCCTGCTGGCGATGCTGATGACGCTGGTGCCGGGCTTCCCGTGGCCGGTGTTCCTGGTGCTGGGCCTGGGCCTGCTCGGTTTCAGCGCCTGGCGCTACCGGCTGCAGTTCGAGACCCTGCGCAAGCTGTTCAAGGTCAGCGACGAGGAGATGGCCGCCTCGCAGGTGCCGGTCGAGACCGACGATTTCGCGCCGCCGCCCCCGCTGCTGCTGGAACTGTCGCCTTCGCTGGCCACCGCGATCGGGCAGGAACCCGCGCGTGCGCGCATGGGCGCGGTGACCAGGCAGGTGCGCGACGAGTTCGGCGTGCCGCTGCCGACCCCGGTGGTGCGCATCTCCCCCGCGTTGCCGGAGGGCGAGTACCGGCTCAGTGCGCACGGCGCGCGGGTCGCGTCGGGCCGGCTGCCGCGCGAGGGCGTGTTCGAACCGCAGATCGCCGGCACGGCGGCGCAGCCGGGGTTCTTCCCGCCCGTCCACGGGCATTGGCGCGAGGGCGTGGCCGAGGCGGGCGCGCTGGCGCCGCTCGACCTGCTGGCCTGGCATGTCGACGCAGCGCTGCGGCGCCGGCTCGGCAGCTTCCTCGGCATCCAGGAGACCTCGAACCTGTTCGGCAAGATGCAGCGCGACTATCCCGACCTGGTGAAGGAGATGCTGCGCGTGGTCGCGCCGCAGCGCGTGGCCGACGTGCTGCGGCGGCTGGCCGAGGAAGGCGTGCCGGTACGCAACCTGCGCGACGCCTTCGAGGCGATCACCGATGTCGGCAGCCGCGAGAAGGACGTGGTGCTGCTCACCGAGTACGTGCGCGTGGCGCTCAAGCGCGAGATCGCCGAGCGCTGGTCGGACCGCGACCGCAACCTGCACGTGCTGCTGATCCACCCCGAGCTCGAGGACAAGCTGCGCCAGTCCGTGCGCGTCGCCGGCGGCGCGAGCCAGCTGGCGATCTCGCCGGAACTGGCTGCGCGGCTGGGCGGCGAGGTGCGCGCCCAGCTCGGTCGCCAGGCGCCGGGCGTGCGACCGGCGCTGCTGTGCTCGCTCGACGTCCGCCGCCACCTGCGCAAGCTGCTGGAGGTGGACTTCTTCGAACTGCCGGTGCTCTCCTACCAGGAGCTTGCGCCTGACCTGCGCATCGTCCAGGCCGGACAGATCAATGCCTGACCGGTCCGTGCCGCCGTCGTCCAAACCCGTCCCGTGGGGTCCCCCGCCCGCAGGAGTCCGTCCCGATGTCGTCTTCCCCCGATACCTCCACCCATCCTGTTGACCACGACGCGGTGCTGCGCATCGTCGCCGGACTGCACGCGGGCGCCACCCGGGCGCTGTCGCGACGCGAGATGGTGCTCGTCGGTAGCGGCGACGATTGCGACGTGGTGCTCGCCGATACGGGCGTGGCCGCGCACCACGCGCTGCTGAACATCGTCGACGGGCGCTTCCACCTTCGCGCGCTGGATGCGCCGGTGGAGCTGCCCGAACGCACCCTGCATCCCGGCGATCCGGTGGAGATCGCCAAGGTCCAGCGCATCGGCCTGGGCCAGGCGGCGATCGCCTTCGGCCGCGCCGATGCCCCGGAATGGCTCGCGCTCGCCCCCGAGTTCGGCCACGAGCCGCCTCCGCGCCCACGGGCCGCGTTCACCAGCCGCCTGCCGATGATCGCCGGCATCGCGGTCCTGGCACTGTCCGGGCTCGCCATCTTCGCCGCGTGGATGCCGGCCAGCCCGCCGCCGGTCGATGTGGAGCAGCGGCTGCGCGAACTGGCGCGCGAACACAGGGTCAGCGAAGTCCGGATCACCCGGGATGTCGAGGGCAACGCGGTGCTGGCGGGAACGGTCGACGACAGCGCCGCACGCGAGCGGCTCGCCGCGCAGGTGGAGAGCGAGGCGCTGCCGGCCAGCGTGTCGCTGCGCAGCGGCGAGGACCTCGCGGTCGACGTCGCCGAGGTCATGCGCAGCGGCGGCTATCCGGCGCAGGCCGAGTACCTGGGCGACAACAACGTGCGCGTCACCGGCCACTTCGGCGGCGACGAGCAGCCGGTGCGCGAATTCATCCGCTCGCGGGCGATGGCCGAGACCGGCGTCAACATGGTCGAACCGGTGAACCTCGACGCGGCGATCGCCGACGCGGGCGAAGAGGCCGCGGACGCCGCGCAATACCAGGCCCATGTCGTCTCGATCGTGCGTGGCGACGCGCCGTACGTGGAAACCGCCGACGGTGAGCGTTACAGCGTCGGCGACGCCATCCCGGGCTGGGGCGAGCTGATCTCGATCGGCGCGCATGCGCACGTGTTGCGGCCCGACGGCGCGCTCGCCAAGCTCCGGCCCTCGCCGGCGCCTTCCATCGAGGCCGAGCCCCCGCCCGCGGACGCCTCGGCCGACGCGGCAGTGCCCGAAGCCCCCGCCGCGGCGCGCCGTGGAGACCTTGTTCAGCAACCTGAAATCCGTTCCGGGCTGCGCGCCAACGTGCTCGACGCCGACACGCTTTGAACATCTCCTGCGGTAAACCCTAGGTGACGGTTTACGGCAACATTTATCCGCTAAAGTCACATTCGAGACGGTCCGGACCCGTCGAGTCCGTCTCGATTCCCCCGCAGGTCAGGTCCACCTCCGACGCACAAGGAGCATTGCGATGACGATTTCAACCGACGGCAACCTCATCAACCAGTACATCGGCGCTGCCACGATCGCCAACGGCCCCGGCGCCAGCGGCACGCGTTCGAGCGGCGGCGCAGGCAGCGGCACCAGCTGGTACGAAGCGATGTCCCGCGCATGGGGGCAGACGCTCGATGCGCAGGCGTCCGAGATCACCCAGCTTTCCGACCAGATCGGGACGGGTTCCGACGAGCCCTCGCAGATGGTCGCGCTGACCGCGGCCAGCCTCAAGATGCAGTTCATGTCCAACAATGCGGCCACCTCGCAGAACAGCGTGGCCGAATCGTTGAGTGCGGTCGCGCGGAAGCAGTAACCGGCCGCGGTCGATGGGTCGCGGTGCGTGCATGGCGCGCTGCCGTGCGCGCCCGGATCCGGTGGCGCCTGCATGGCGCATGCAGCAAGGAGCCAGAACATGATCGATGCAATCCAGGTGGCGGCCATGGACGCGGCGGCGAATCCCGCCGCGGCCCGGGCCGTGCAGCCGCAGGCAGCGGCGGTGGACGTGCGCGAGTTCGCGCAGGCGCTCGAGCGCAACGGTGGCGTGGACGCGGCGAAGCCGGGCGCTTCGGCCGAAGCGGTTTCCACTGCGGCACCCGCGGGTGAGTCCGCTTCCGCCAAGATGATGGTGAACGCGTTCGACAGCCTCAACGGCGCCGCGAAGGACATCGAGTCGCTGTCGCGCGCGATGTCCGCCAGCGCCACCGAGATGTCGCCCGGGCAGATGCTGGAGATGACGATGCAGTGTCATCAGTTCCTGTTCCAGTCGCAGCTCACCTCCAATGTCGCCAACCGCACCTCCGATGGCGTGCAACAGCTGTTCCGGCAGCAGTCCTGATCCTTCCGGAGCCCTGCCGATGGACACCCCCCGTTCCCGCTCCCCCCTGACCGCCGGCCTGCGCGCAGCTTGCGTTCTGCTGGCCTGCCTGCTGCTGGCCGCCTGTTCCCGGGTCACGCTGTACGGGGACCTGGAGGAACGTCAGGCCAACGAGGTGTTCGCGGCGCTGCTCGCTTCGGGGGTGAATGCCGAGAAGCGCACGTCCATCAGCAAGACCGGCTGGGAAATCCGGGTCGACAAGGGCGAGTTCGCCCAGGCCATGCAGGTGCTGCAGGCGCGCGGGCTGCCGCGGCAGCAGTACGTGTCGATGTGCGACGTCTTCAAGAAGGAAGGCATCGCCTCCTCCTCGGTCGAGGAGAACGCGCGGTACCTGTGCAGCCGTCAGCAGGAGCTTGCGCGAACGCTGTCCGGCTACCCGGGTGTGGTCGACGCGCGCGTGCACATCGCCATGGCCCAGCGCGATCCGCTGGGCGGCGAGGACGGCGAATCGTCGGCTGCGGTGGTGATCTTCCAGCAGCCTGGCGCCAACCTCGAGAACATGCAGACCCGGATCAAGACGGTGGTCAAGGACGGCATCGAAGGGCTGAGCGACATCAACAAGGTTTCGGTCGAGTTCGTGCCGATGCCGGGCGCGCCCGTCGTGGCGGACGCGCCGCAACGCGCGTCCTCCGTTCCCGCGGCGATGTCGGCGGCCAACGCGATGTCGATCGGCATCGGCCTGGGCGTGCTCGCGCTGCTGGCGCTGGTCTGGGCCGCCTGGGGTCGCCTGCGCCAGCGTCGCGCGCCGCAGTCGGCCGCCGACGGCAGGATCTGGAACGGCTGACGCATGCCGTTGCAGGCGCTGCTCGCCGACGTCCATCCCGCGTGGTACGCGGATGAAGCGGGGCAGGCGCTCGATCCGCAACTGGTGGAAAGGGCGCGCACCAGCGCGCTTGGCCAGCGTCTGCTGGTACGGGCGCTGCCGCCGGCCTTTCTCGATGGGCTGCTGGCGCCGCGGCCGGGTGACCGCACGCACATGGCGACGCCGCGTCGCTGGCCACCTGCGCGCCTGCGCGCACTGGTGCGCGACCTCGGCGTGCTGGCCTATGCGCCCTTGATCCGGGCGGAAGTACGTCGCGAGCCCGTGCGCTGGCTGCGCGCCACGCTGGGCAACAGCTACCTGCTCGCCCTCGACAGGACCGTCTGGGATGGCCGCCTCGATCAGGCGACCCGTGCACGCCTGTCTGCCGAATGGGAAACCCTGCTGGCTGCACCCGGATTCCTGACCGATCCGTCGCTGCTCGGCGACCTGCTCGACCGGCAGGGCCGGGGCGAACTGCATGCGTGGGCGTCGCGCCGCCATCGCATGCTGGCCGACTGGGCGCGCCTGCTCCACGACAACGGTCCGCTGTGCGCCGCGCACCTGCCGGAAAAGGCGGTGCTGGTGGTCGCGTCCCACCACGAGAACCATGATGGCGACTAGGGTCCAGGCGAAACCTTCCGCGGCAGCCGTGAGCCGGGCGCCGGCGCATGGCACCGTCACCGTGTTCGAGCGCCGCGAGTTCGAGCGTGCGGTGTCGGCGCGCGTGGTCCGCGCCCGCCACTGGGCACGGCTCGAGGAACTCGACCAGTTGCTGGCCCGCGCCAATGCGCTGTGCGGTGAGGTGGAGGCCGAGGTCGCGCAGGCGCGCGAGGCCGGGCAGGCCGAGGGCTTCGCCGAAGGCCTCAAGCGCGCGCAACAGCAGATGGCCGAACAGTTGACCGCGCTCAACGAACGCCGCGCGCGGGTGCTGGCCGAGGCCGCCGGGCGCATCACCGAGCTGGCCTGCGCGATCGTGGCGCGGGTCGCGCCGGGCTTCGACGCGTCGCGCGTGGTGCCGCCGCTGGTGATGCAGGCCGTCGAGGCCGCGCAGGCCGAGCAGTTCCTGTTGATCCGTGTGCATCCCGGCGCGCGCGAGTCCGTGCAGGCTGGCCTCGGTGCGGTGCGCCAGGCGCATCCCGCGGTCGGCGTGATCGAGCTGGTCGACGACGAAAGCCTGGATCCGCTGAGCTGCGTGGTGGTTTCGGAAGCGGGCGAAGTGCGCGCCGGCGTGGCGCAGCAGATCGAGGCGATCCGGGTCGCGCTCGCGGGTGCCAGCCAGCCGGGGCACGCGCAATGAACCTGCCGGGGCTGCCGGCGTCGCAGCTGCGCGAGGACCGCGACGACGCGGGAATCGATCCGCTGCTCAGCGCGCTGGCGGGCGTGAAGTCGATCCAGCGCGTGGGCCGGGTGGTCGAGGCCTACGGCACCCTGATCCGCGCCACCGGTCTGAAGGCCGCGATCGGCGAACTGTGCCACCTGCGCAATCCGCCCGGCGAGGGCGATCCTGCATTCGACCTCGCCGCCGAAGTGGTCGGCGTCTCGCGCCAGCACACGCTGCTGACGCCGCTCGGTGCGCTCGACGGGATTTCCGCCACCACCCAGATCGTCGCCAGCGGTCGCCAGGCGTCGGTGCGCGCGGGCCAGGGCCTGCTCGGACGCATCCTCGACGCCCATGGCGAGCCGATCGACGGCAAGGGCCCGATCGGGCCCGCCGTCGAGATGCCGATCTACGCCGCCTCGCCCAACCCGCTCACCCGCAACCTGATCGAGCGGCCGTTCTCCACCGGCGTGCGCGCGATCGACGCGGTGATGACCGCCGGCGAGGGCCAGCGCGTGGGCATCTTCGCGGTCGCCGGCGGCGGCAAGAGCACCCTGCTGGGCATGCTCGCGCGTGGCGGCGACGCCGACGTCAACGTGATCGTGCTGGTGGGCGAGCGCGGCCGCGAGGTCAACGAATTCATCCACGACAACCTCGGCGAGCGCGGCCTGGCGCGCTCGGTGGTGGTGGTGGCGACCTCCGACCGGCCGGCGCTGGAACGCAGCCGCGCGGCGTGGGTGGGCACCGCCATCGCCGAACATTTCCGCGACCAGGGCAAGCGCGTGCTGCTGCTGCTCGACTCGGTCACCCGCTTCGCGCGTGCGCTGCGCGACGTCGGCCTGGCGATCGGCGAGCCGCCGGCGCGGCGCGGCTTCCCGCCTTCGGTGTTCAGTGCACTGCCGCGGCTGTTCGAGCGCGCCGGCAACAACGAGACCGGCAGCATCACCGCGTTCTACACGGTGCTGGCGGAGGACGAGGACGGCGGCGACCCGATCGTCGAGGAAGTGCGCTCGATCCTCGACGGCCACATCGTGCTCTCGCGCAAGCTCGCCGCCGCCTACCACTACCCGGCGATCGACGTGCTCACCAGCCTCAGCCGCACCATGCCCCGCGTGGTCGACCAGGCGCACCTGCGCGCCGCCGGCCAGCTGCGCAAGGCGCTGGCCAAGCACCAAGACATCGAACTGCTGCTGCAGCTGGGCGAGTACAAGCGCGGCAGCGATCCCGAGGCCGACTTCGCGATCGACCGCATCGGCCCGATCCGCAAACTGCTGCAGCAGGGATCGGCCGAGCTGGTGCCGTTCGCGCAGTCGTCCGACACGCTGAAGAAGCTGTTCGCATGAGCAGCGCATCGCGCAAGCGCTATCCGCTGCAGCAGCTGTTGCAGCTGCGCGAGCATCGCACCGGCAAGGCGCGACTGGTCGTGGTCGAGAAGCAGCGCGTCGTGCGCGATTGCCGCGACGCCTGCACCCGGATCGAGACCGAGATCACCGGGCTGCGCCAGGAGCGCGCCGGGCAGCGGATGCGGATGCTGGAGCCCCCGCCTCCGGGCATTCCGTTCCCGCTTGCCCTGGAGCAGAGGGAGGCGCACATCGACTGGCTGGGCGAACAGGAACAGGCCGCATGCCTGCGCCTGCAGCAGGCGCAACAGAAGCTGCAGCAGGCCGAACAGGCGCTGGCCGAGGCGATGCAGGCTTTCTTCCGCGCCAAGGCCCGCGAGGACGCGCTGGAAAAGCGCAAGGCCCTGTGGCGCGGCGAGGTGGTCGCGCTGGAGGCGCGCCGCGAAGAGGACGCCGCCGCCGACCTGGTGCAGGCCGCCCACAGCGCCCGCACCCGACACTGAGGATCCGGACATGAGCATCGATCACAGCAGCAGTTCGTCGCTGTCCAGCCGCCCGGCCACGGAAACCCGCGGCACCGAAAACGACCGCCCCGCGGACAAGCCGCGCGAGGCGCCGCCGAAGGAGCAGGTGGATCGCTTCCGCCAGTTGATGCAGCACGGCCGCCAGGAAGGCCGCAGCGGTCCGCAGGAGCGCGAGGAGTCGCCGCGCGGCGCGCTGGAGCCAGGCCGGCAGGTTGCGCACGGCGCCACGCGCCATGGCGAGGACCAGGCGGCGCTGCGTGGCCTGACGGAGCAGCGAGGCACCCACGACGGCACCGACAACAACGGCATGGGCGCGAACTCGATCGAGGGCGCCGACCTGCTGGCGATGATGCAGGCGCAGGCCGCGCTGCGCGACGGTGGCGGCCTGCCGCCGCCGACCGCTCCCGCGCCGCCGATGGCCAGCGGCAAGGCGCTGGCGGAGATGCTGGAACGACATGTACGCCAGCTCGCTGTCGATGGCGCCACCGCCACCGACGGCGAAGGCCACGTGCTGTTGCGCATGTCCGACGCGACCCTGCCCGGCACCGACCTGCTGCTGAGCAGGACCGCCGACGGCTGGCACCTGCGCGCCGACGTGCGCTCGCGCGACAGCTTTGATGCCATCCGCGAGGCCGCCCCGGCGCTGGCCGAGCGCTTCGCCGCACACAACCTCGGCCACCTCGAGATCGATCCCCGCTTCGACGGCTGAGGCCAGGGTTTGCCCCAGGTGGGGAACGCCCCAGCTTGGACGGCCTGCCTCCTCTCCACAGACTCCAAGGCGCGGACCAGCGCTTCACGAAGAACCGATACCCCAACATCAATCTTCAGACAGGAGTCACCCCATGAGCTTCCTCAGCGGTCTCAGCGATGTTCTTTCCTCCGTCGTCAGTGCGGTCGTCACCGCCTATACCGGCAACCCGATGCTCGGCCAGCTGGCCGGCGGCCTGGTCAGCTCGCTGCTCAGCGATTCCGGCGGTTCGGGCAATTCCGCGTTCGACGACGTGTTCAACTCCGCGTTCAGCAACGGCTTCCTGAACGCAGTCGGCGCCTGACCGGCAGTTGGACCTGTTGCAGCGGCCGTCCCCAAGGCCGGCCGCTGCACCCGACACCACCAACCGGTTGCACACGAGCATCATGGCCAAGCGTCCTCCCCAACGCCCGCAGCGCAAGCCCGATGACGGCCCCGCCGTCCCGTTCGGCGCCGCGGCATTCGCCCACGATGTCGACGCCCAGGCGGCGCCCGCCGTGGAACCGCCAGTGGCCGACCGCGCCGCGTCGCTCGCGCTGCCGACCAGTCGCGAGGAATTCATCGAGTCGCTCGGCGAGATGCGTGCCCAGGGCAGCCTGGACGTCGCCGACGAGGCCGCGATCCTGCGCGAATACGACGTGCTGCTCGGCGAGCTGAAAAGCGACAAGGCCAGACTCGAGGCCGAGTTCCGCGAGCGCACCAGCCGCGATGGCCAGGACGCCAGCCGCGCCTGGCTGGCAGAGGCCGCGGAGGCCCTGGGGCGCCGGCAGGGCGAACGCATGCGCCACCTGTTCCAGACCATTCCCGCCCTCACGCAGCCCCCGTCCGCCGCCTGACGTCGGCTAGGGTCGGCCCCAGTTGCCGGTCCCGTGCGCAGCGGGGACACTCCATCCAGACCTCCCCCAACGCTCCTTCTCCCTGCAAAGGATCCCGCCGGCACATGGCCATCCGCCCGCCCCGCAAAGTCGCCCCCCGAGCCGCCGATCGCGGCCCGGTCGCGCTGGCGAGGACCGCGGCGCCGGTGGACGCAACGCCGGCCACGGCGGAGGCGCCGACGGGGGTCGGGCTCGAGGAGCAGCAGCGCGAAATCCTTGACCTGCTCGAAGCCTCGTTGCGGACCACCGCACCGGCGGGCGACGACGAGGACCTCGACTTCGTCATCGCCCACATGCGCAAGGCCGTGGCGGAGGCGAACCTGCAGCCGGCGGCGACGGGAATCGAGCGCACCGCCTGGGTCGACACCCTGGAAGCGCTAGCGCGCGACGGGCTGCTTGCCCGGGAAGAGCGGGAAAGCCTCATCCGCCAGTTCGGCGAGGCGACCAGCCAGGTCCAGAACCGGGAAGTCCAGGTCGCGCTGGAACTCGCGCAGCGCATCGAGCGCGATGGCGAGCAAGCGGCCATGGCATGGCTGGCATCCCTGCGCGCGGGCGACGCCCCGGCGCCGGGCGCAGGCGGCGCCTTCGCCGACCAGGTCGTCCTGCCCGGCAAGCAATCCATCACCAAGTCACGGTCGCGGCGGCTGCGCGGCCCGCCCGGATCCGTCTGAAGAAGCGCCTGGTTTACCGCACCCAAGGCAGTTGTTCCGAATTCTTCGACACAGACGATCCAGACTTGAGGACACTACGATGACCCAGAGCTACATCCTGCAGATGTTCACCGCCCGCGTCGAAAGCGGCGAAGTCAACTCGGCCGAACTCAAGCCCGGCAAGGGCGGCTCCTGGTTCGAGGCACTGGCCGCCGGGCTGGGCAAGATCCTTGCGGCACGCGCCGGCAAGATGATCGAAGCGCAGCAGACCATGGAACGCACCTACGACAGCGACGCCAAGCAGCAGTCCGAGGAATACATGGCGGCGATGACCGACTTCCAGGTGCAGTCGCAGATCTTCTCGCAGACCGCACAGGCCGTCTCGACCGCCATCAAGTCGGTCGGCGAAGGCCTGGCCCAGGTTGCCCGCAAGAACTGAGGCAGCCGATCCGTTCCGGGCCGTGGCCCGGAACGGCAGCAAGCGATCCATTGCGGCGGGCATTGCCCGCCGCAATCGTTTGCGTCGCGTTGCGGACCGCGACGGTGGTCACGCCCTGACGCCAGGCTTTTTCGGGACGTTAATCATCGCGATGCTAAGTTCGATCTCACCGGGTTCGATGCGCGATGCCGCCGCCAAGGAGGAATCCATGCTACCGACCATCAATCGTCCTTCCGCACGCCTCGCCGTGCTGTCGCTCGGGTTGCTCGGCGCGATCTGCGTCATCCCGCCGGCCAGCGCGCAGCTGATCGACGCCGGGGGCCAGGCCAACCTGATGCAGCAACATGCGTTGATGCGCAACCAGAGCACCGGCGATGGTCCGGACTGGATCGATCGCGAGGCCGTGAGGAAGAAGCGCGCGTCGCAGCAGCTCGCGCATGCGCCTGCGCACCGGCCGATCGACGAGGCTGCGATGGAGGCGGACATGCGCCGCATGATCGACCAGCGACGCCGAGAACTGCTCCCCGAGTACGAACGTCGCGTGCGCAGCGATGGCAGGCCGAGCGCCGACCGCTGGCTGCGCCAGGTCGCCACCGAGATGGGTCGGCGCGACGGTGCGGCGATCCGCGCGAAGTACGGGCAGTAGGCGGCCCCTGCTGTCCGCGCTGCGCGGAACCGCCGGCATGCGAATCCGCAGGTGATCGTTTCGCGCGTCGCGGCAGGCTTTCGAGGGCGGTTCTGCCGGGTCGTGCTGCCGCTCGTCGCCCGGCAGGTGCATCCCTCGGCGCGCACTGCCTTGCGGTCCCTGCTGCGGTCCGGGGCTTCGCGAACCCCTTCCGTTGCGGACGGCGCCGAGCGCACCGGGCGATCGCGCATTCCGAACTCCGCCGGCGCTGCACGCACCGGAGTCTGGGCGAGCTTCGTCGTGACGCTGGCGCTGCTGACGGGCTGCGGGGCCGGATCGTCCGGGAATGAATCCGCGTCGGCCGGACCGGGCCCGGAGCGTGGCGCCACGGGTGGTGCCGCGGCCTCCACCCGCGAGTCCTTCGAATCGTCCTTCGAGCGACCGTATCTCGACGGCTGGCGCGCCGCGTCCGGCGAAGCGCGTTTCGATCCGCGGTTCAGGCGCTCGGTCGCCGTGCGGCAGCAGGCCGTGCAGGCCTTCCTGCGTGAGTACCGACCGCTGGAAGAGGATACGCGCGAGCTCCGTGCGCTGGTGGAAAGTGGCCAGGCGCTGCAGGACTTCGACCAGGCCATGTCCACACTGGGGCTCGATGGGAACGACCTCGTGGACGTCATCGCGATGCACCACGCGGTGCACTGGGCGGTGGTCAACGGCGATCGCGTTCGCCCGGAGCAACTGCCGGCGATCCGGGAGGCCGTGGCGTCGTCGACCCTGCTTGGGGAACTGACGGATGCCGGCGATGCGGAAAAGCAGGAGGTCGCCGACCGTGCCGGGATCCTGACCGCAATTCGCAGCAGGGAATACGCGCAACTGCTGGGCGCGGGCGACCGCGACGCACTGCGCCGCTACGGCGATCGGGTCGCCGCCGAAGTACTGGCGCGCCATGGCATCGACCTGCGCGAGGGGCGCGTGGAGCAGATGCGGCCCGCGGGGACGCGCCCTGCGCGATGAGGTGGTTCGGGCGGAGCGCCGGGCTAGCGCAGGCGGCGTGCGAGCAGCCAGGCCCAGAGCCCGGTGGCCAACCCGGTGGTGGTGAGGGCATTGCGCCACAGGGGGAGCGATTCGGTCGCGATGGGCAGCGAGGCCGCCAGCGGCGTCATCATCCCGAGCGCGACTGCGAGGCAACTGTAGGTGACGGCGATCAGCGACCAGTACAGCCATTGTTGCCGCCGCGACTGTGCGGACATCGCATCGGACGACTCGCCGGCAGCCGTGTGGCCGGCGGGACGCGCCTGCTCTTCCGGCTCGATGTCCGCATCCTGCGTGTAAGCCGCCGGGGGCAAACCCGGCGCCGTGGCTGTGTGCCCCGCGGCAGCGGTCGTGGCGGGCGAGGCCCTGCGACCGTCTCCGCCGCTGGCGGCTGCCGCAGCGGCCTTAGGGGAGCGCTTCCTCGCCGCGTCACCATGTCCATCCGCGTGCCGGCGCGATTGCGATTGGGAGTCGCCATCGCTGTCGCGCTGTTGCGCCTCGCGCGCGTGCTTGTCGCGCTTGTCCCGGGTTTCCTCGGACTTGCGTGCACGCACCGCCTGCTGCGGCGCCTGGGCGAAGGTGGTCCCCGCCGGCTGGCCGACTGCGGCCAGGGTGACGCCGGCGGCGCCGACCAGTCCCGGCAATCCGCCCGCGGGCATGGGCTCCGCCGAGCCTGCCACCCGTTCGGCGCGTGCAGGGAGCGGGGCCTCCACGGGGGTACGTCCTTGCATGAGGGGCACGGCCGGATCCTGGAGCGTTCGCGCGGAGTCCGGCGGAGCCGTAGCCTGGGCCGGGACCGCAGGCGCGGTCTGCGAGGCCATGGCGGTGGGCGCGCCAGCCGGGTTTTGCGTCGCCGGCACCGCGGATTCGGCACGCGCGGGTTGGGCGAGCGCCTGCATCAGCCCGGCGTATCGCGCATCGGTCGCCACGCGCCCCTCCTGCGCCCCGTTCGCCGCCACCAGCGCCGCCGCCATCTGGCGTCCGTCTTCACCCGCGCGTGGCGTACCGGGTGTTGCCTGCGTCCGTTCGGCAGCGGTCTGCTGCGCCTGGGCCTGGACCGTCGCGCGCAGGGCATCGGCTTCGGCGCGCGCCTCCGCCAGCGATTGCGCAGGCGCGGACTGCTGCGCTGCGTTCTCGCGCAGCAGGGCCGCCGCCGCCGCGGTGGCCTGTGCCAGGGGCGCGGCCGCGTGCGCAGGAAGGTCACGGGCGCCACCCGGGGGCATGGTCAGAAAATCCATCACCCACTGCCGGAACTCCTCCGCCGGTACCTGCGACAGTTCCCGGAACAGGGGATGGGAGGGATTCTGGCGCATGGCACCGGACAGCAGATCGGCCACCTGCGTGGCTTCCGGGAGGGAAAGTGGCGGCAGGCCATCCGACCGCATCGGACCGGTATGGGGCGAGTGACCGTCATGTCCCCGCCCATGCGGACCCAGCGGCCGCAGCGGTCCGTCATCGCCCATTTCCATCATTCCGCCCGGCCCCATCAGCGGGCCGCCTTCGCCGCCACGCCCGGGCATGGGCAACAAGGCGCGTAGCGCGTCGATGGGGGACGGGATGGATGTCACGGCATGCCTCCCCGATACCGGCGCGAAACACGCCTGTCATCGATCCACGCTACGTCGGTGCGACGCACGCCGGTATCTGGGGTCGACCCTAGGGCGGAGGGCGGACCGGGACCTGCGTCGCAGGCGCAAGTCCGCGGGCGTCGCATGTTGCTCCGAGGCCTGACGGCGCCGCTGTCTCCAGCATCGCCGGCGGTGAGGCGGAACCGGGCCGCGACGCAAAAAAAACGGGAAACCGTTGGTTTCCCGTCGAATCCGGCAGTGCCGGAGGACTCGTGTTGTGGCGGGCGCAGATTACCGCCCAGGCAAAGCTGATGCAATACCTTAATTTCTTTTATTCAAATAATTGTTTTTATTATCTATTTTGCTCGAGAGCGTCACGCTTCCTGGCCCGGCGCGCCTGCCTCGTCTCGTTCCAGGCATTGTTGAACACCGCCGGTTCCCAGGAGCCGTAGGTGGGGTTGGGCAGCATCCACCAGCGTTCGCCGAACCAGTCGCCGTACTGGGCCAACAGGCCGGCGCGGGCGTCCGGGGTGTTGGCGACGACCTCGACGAAGTCGCCGAGCTGGTCGCCGAACTGCATCAGCACCCGGTACTCGCGCCCCGCAAGCCGGCGCCGGCAGAGTTTTTCCGAACCCTGCTGCTCGCAGCCCTCGACATGGGTGCCCAGGCCCAGGAACACGCTGTCGTCCTTCACCGGCAGGCCTTCGGCGCGCAGGTTGGCCAGGGTCGCTTCCTTCAGGTGCACGGCGCGGTTGGACAGATAGAGGATGGTGACGCCCCTGGCTTCGGCGGCCCTGGCGAACTCCACCACGCCGGGCACGGGTCTGGCCTTCTTCTCCGCGACCCACCGGTCCCAGGTGACTTCGTCGTACTCGGCCCCGTCGGCGATCAGGCGCGCCTGGTAGGGCGAGTTGTCCAGCACGGTCTCGTCGATGTCCATGATCACCGCGGGCTGCAGCCCGGCGGCTGGTGCGGCCTGTTCGCGTTCCTCCGGGACCAGCGCGTCCCAGTTCGGTTCCTTCAGCGCCGCGTCGAGGTGGTCGGCGGCGGCGCGGAAGATCGAGATCGCATTGGCCTGGTATTCGGCCGAGCGTTGCACCCAGAGCACGGCGTTGAGGTTGTCGTCGGCGTCGGTCGTCGCGGTCCCGGCCGGCGATGCGGACGCGCTGGCTTCGGGCCGGGGAGGCTCCGCGACGGCATCCGGCGCGGTGAACGACACCGGTTTGCAGGCGGCGAGGGCGAGGGCGGTGGCGAGCAGGAGGGCGGCGGGTGCGGGCGCGCGCATGCGGCGTGTTCCAGCGGTTCGGGAGCCGCCGAGTGTAGCGAAGCCGTGTTTCCGGCGGTCGCCGGCGCCCGGCTATGCTGTGGCGTGACCGAACCAGCAGGACAGCAGGGGCCCCATGGACGCCGATGACACCGCACTGCCATTGACCGCGCCCGAGGCGCGGGTGCTGGGCTGCCTGATCGAGAAGCAGGCGATCACCCCGGACATCTATCCGCTCACGATCAACGCCGCGCAGTCGGCGGCGAACCAGAAGACCGCGCGCGAACCGCTGATGTCGCTCGATACGGGCACCGTGCACCATGCCCTGCGGCAGCTGGAGCGCAAGGGTCTGGCCAAACAGGTGTTCTCTTCCCGCGCGGAGCGTTACGAACATCGCGCCGAAGCGTTCTTCAGCCTGCCCAGGCCACAGGTGGTGCTGCTTGCGCTGCTGCTGTTGCGCGGCGCGCAGACCACGCACGAGCTGCTGGCGCGCAGCGAGCGCATGCATGCCTTCGTCGATGTCGACGACGTGCGCCACCATCTGGAACGGCTGATCCAGCACGCACAGGCGCTGGTGGTGCTGCTGCCGCGCGCGTCCGGCCAGCGCGAGGATCGCTACACCCACCAGTTGTGCGGCGCGGTGGACGTGCAGGCCGCTGTGGAGCGCGTGGTGGCGCAGGCTGCGCCACGAGCCGTCGCCCTCGGACTGCAGGCGCGGGTCGAGGCGCTGGAGGCAGAAGTGGCCGAACTGCGCGGTCAGCTGGCGCAGTTGCTGGCCGGCGAGGGCCGTTGACCCTGTCGACCCCGGAAGGTGGCACGACAGGGCCGGGTGCGCGAGGGTGGTGCGCTAGTCGCCGAGCAATGCCCGGATGCTGGCGAAACCCACGGTGGCGCGTTCGACCTTGCGCGCCGCGTCGGCGACCGGGTCGGCGCCGTCGCGCTGCAGCTCGGCGGCGGGCAGTTCGTCCAGGAACCTGCTCGGGGCCAGCCGCAGCTTGGCGCCCCAGCGCTGCGCTTCGAGCGAATAGGACAGCCACAGCTGTTCCTTGGCGCGGGTGATGCCGACGTAGAGCAGGCGGCGCTCCTCGTCGAGCCGGCCCTCGTCGATGCTGGCCTCGTGCGGCAGGGTGTGGTCGTCCATGCCGACGATGAACACGTAGCGGAACTCCAGGCCCTTGGCCGCATGCAGGCTCATCAGCCGCACCTGGTTGCCGGGATCGCCCTTGTCGGCGTGGCTGAGCAGGGCCAGCTGCGCGGCGAGTTCGCCGGGGCCGGCGCCGCGCGCGCCCTCGAACCAGTCGGCGAGTTCGTCGAGGTTGCCGCGGCGGATGCGGAACAGCTCGTCGCTCTTGCACTGCTCGCGCAGCGCGGCCAGCAGCCCGGACTTCTCGGTCAGGCCGCGCACCAGTTCCGTGGGCGGCAGGCGCGCGGCATCGGCGCGCAGGCCGCGCAAGATGTCGGTGAACGCGCCCAGTGCATTGGCTGCGCGCGGCTGCAGCTGCTTGAGCAGGCCCATCGACTCGGCGGCGCGCGACAGCGGCAGGTGCGCGTGCTGCGCCATTTCCGCGAGCTTCGCCAGCGAGGTCGCGCCGATGCCGCGGCTCGGCGACTGCACCGCACGCAGGAAGGCGGCATCGTCATCGGGGTTGGCGACCAGCCGCAGCCACGACAGTGCATCCTTCACCTCGCCGCGGTCGAGGAACGCGGTGCCGCCCGAGAGGTGGTAGGGGATGCGCAGCAGCTGCATCGCCTTTTCCAGCGCGCGCGACTGGTGGTTGCCGCGGAACAGCACGCAGAACTCGCTCCACGGCACCTCGCGCGCGGTGTGCAGGAAGTGGATCTCGCCAGCGACGCGCTCGGCCTCGTGCGCGGCATCGCGGCATTCCCACACGCGGATGCGCTCGCCGTCGGGCTGCGCGCTCCACAGCGTTTTCGGGTGTTCGTGCGGGTTGTTGGCGATCAGCGCATTCGCCGCGCGCAGCACGCGGTTGCTGCAGCGGTAGTTCTGTTCCAGCTTCACCACCACCAGGTTCGGATAATCGCGGCCGAGCTGGGACAGGTTCTCGGGATTGGCGCCGCGCCAGGCGTAGATGCTCTGGTCGTCGTCGCCCACGCAGGTGAAGTTGGCTTTCGGCCCGGCCAGCGCCCTGAGCAGGCGGTACTGGGCGTCGTTGGTGTCCTGGCATTCGTCCACCAGCAGGTAGCCGATGCGCTCGCGCCAGCCGGCGACAGCGTCGGCATCGCTTTCCAGCAACTGCACCGGCAGCCGGATCAGGTCGTCGAAATCGACCGCGTTGAACGTCGACAGCCGCCGCTGGTAGCGCGCGTACAGGGACGCCGCCTCGTGCTCGCGCGCACTGCGTGCCGCTTCCGCCGCCTGGTCCGGCGACAGCCCCGCGTTCTTGACGGTCGAGACCAGAGACTGCATCGCCTGCACGGCATCGGGCTTGGCGCCCGGCATCAGGTCCTTGAACTGCGCCATCGAATCGTCGCTGTCGAAGATCGAGAAACCGCGGCGCAGGTCCAGCTTCGCATGCTCGGATTGCAGGATCCGCAGGCCCAGTGCGTGGAAGGTGCACAGCGTCAGCCCCTCGGCGGCGTCGCCGCGGATCCTTCGCGCCACGCGCTCGCGCATCTCCTTCGCCGCCTTGTTGGTGAAGGTGATCGCGGCGATGCGTTTGGCCGGATACCGACCCGTCTGCACCAGGTGCGCGATCTTCTCGACGATCACCCGCGTCTTGCCGCTGCCGGCGCCGGCGAGCACGAGCAGGGGGCCGTCGCAGTGCGCGACCGCGGCGCGTTGCTGGGGATTGAGGGACATGCGGACGACGATGGTGGAGCGGCGTCATTCTACAGCCCCGGACTCCCCCGACCGGCGTTGCCCCATTGGAAAATGGTGCGATCCGGCGGCCGCTGCGGCGCTTCCGGCCGCGGACGGCCGGTTTAAACTGCCATCCATGGCCAAGCTCTACTTCTACTACTCGGCGATGAACGCCGGGAAGACCACGACGCTGCTGCAGTCGGCGCACAACTACCGCGAGCGCGGGATGCGGACGCTGATCCTCACCCCGCGGCTCGACCACCGCGACGGCAGCGGGCGGGTGGCGTCGCGGATCGGGTTGCAGGCGCAGGGCGTAGGCTTCGATCGCGGAGACGACCTGCAGGCCCTGGTCGAACGCGACATCGACGCCGCCGGCAAGCTCGACTGCGTGCTGGCCGACGAGGCCCAGTTCCTGACCCGGGCGCAGGTCTGGCAGCTGGGCGAGGTGGTCGACATGCTGCGCGTACCGGTGCTGTGCTACGGGCTGCGCACGGATTTCCAGGGCGAGCTGTTCGAAGGCAGCCAGTACCTGCTGGCCTGGGCCGACGAACTCGTCGAGATCAAGACCATCTGCCACACCGGCAGCAAGGCGACCATGACCGTGCGCGTTGACGAACATGGCCAGGCGGTGCACACCGGGCCGCAGGTGGAGATCGGCGGCAACGAGCGCTACGTCTCGGTCAGCCGCGCCGAGTTCAAGCGGATTTCGCGCGGCGAGGGGCGGATCGATCCGCTGCAGACGCCGCTGCCGCTGGCCTGAGCGCATCGCCGGCCATGCACGACGCGTGCAGCGCCGCGATCTCGCGCGGCAGCGCGCCACCCTCGGGCTGGGCCTGTTCCACCTGCGCGACCAGCGCCTGCAGGCTCGCCAGCGCCAGGTCGCGTTCGGCCGGCGTTCGGCAGCGCGCGTCGGCGGCATAGGCACGCGCCAGCCAGCCTGCCTTGCGCAGCTCGGATTCCTGCGGCGGCAGTTCCGCCAGCGCGTCGAGCCGGGTCAGTGCCGCCGGATCTCCGCGCAACGCCTGGTAGCGGGCCAGCGAGATCTCCGCGCGCCGCGTATGCGAATGGTTCGCACCGTAGTCGCCGCGGGTCAGCGCCTGCGCCTGGCGCAGCGTCGCCAGCGCCGACGTCCTGCCCAGGGCGGCTTCGACTTCGCCGATCAGTCGCAGGGTATCGCCGACCAGCCCGTGGCGCGCCCCGAACGCCTCGCGCCGCAGCGCCAGCGACTCCTGCAGCAGTGGCAGCGCCTCCCCGTCCCGCCCGGCGCCATGCAGCAGCATGGCCTGGTTGAACAGGCCAGAGGCGAGCATGGTCTGGCTGCGATGCTCGCGCCAGATGTCCACCGCGGTGGACAGGTCGCGCAACGCCGCGTCGAGGTCGCCGCGTTCCCAGGCCACGATCGCGATGCTGTTGTGGCTGCGCGCGACATCGACGTGGCGCTCGCCGAGGCGGGCCGTCATCCACGCCAGGGTGTCGCGGAACTCGGCTTCGGCTTCGGCGAAGCGGCCCTGGTCGACATGCACGGCGGCCAGCTGCCGGCGCGCGTCGATCGTGGCGTGGTGGCGCGCGCCGCGCAGCTCCATCGCCAGCGACAGCGCCTGGCTGCAGTCGCGCTCGGCGGCGACGGTGTCGCTCGATTCGCGTTCGAGCGAACACAGCGTACGCAGCAGGTCGATCGCCAGCGGGTGGCGTTCGCCGCTGCTGCTGCGCAGGAGCGCCAGCGCCGCGCGGGTCTCGGCCAGCGCACGCGCGGTGTCGCCGCTCGCTGCGTGCAGGCCGGCGAGATCCGCCAGGTTCTCGACGATGCCGGCGTTGTCCTTGAGCGGGTCCCGGCGCAGCGACAGCGAACGCAGGTACAGCACGCGCGCATCTGCGATCCGGCGCGCGGACGCGTGGCAACGGCCCAGCTGCGAGTAGAACGCAGACACCGGCAGCGGCAGCCGGCGTTCGCTGCGCTGCGCGAGCGGCATCTCCGGTTGCATGCGACCGACGCAGCCGTCGATGTCGCCCTTCAGCCGCAGCACCCGGCCCAGATCGCTGGCCGACTGCAGCCGCAGGCTCGCCGGCGGGTCGTCCAGCGCGTCGATCAGCGCCACCTGCCGCAGCAGCAGGGTGCGCGCAGCGTCGTAGTCGCCCAGGCCCGCGCGCAGCCGCGCCACCACCCCGAGCAGTTCCGCGCGCGCCACCGGCTGGTGCGCCAGCTCGCTCTCTATGCGGCGCTCGCCGCCGTCGAGCAGTTGCCGGATGTCCACCAGCGCGTCGGAAGGCACGTCGCCGGCGGTCTCGAACAGGCCGACGACGAAGTTCTGCATCGCCTGGGCGCGTGCCGATTCCTGCACCGCCTGCCGCGCCTGCCAGGCGACGATGCCGAGCGCGCTGACCAGCACCAGCGTCACCATCGTCGCCGTCGCCAGCGCCCATCGATGGCGGCGCACGTACTTGCCGATCCGGTAGGACATGCTCTGCGGACGCGCATGCACCGGCTTGCCTTCGAGCCAGCGCTGCAGGTCCAGCGCCAGCGCCTCGACCGACGGATAGCGCTGCTCGGGCTTCTTGGACAGCGCCTTGAGCACGATGTTGTCGAGGTCGCCGGCGATCTCCTTGCCACGGCGGCGCAGTCGCGCGTCGGCCTCGTCGCCGTCGGGTGCGCGCTGCAGGGCCTGCGATGGCCGCTGCGGGTCGAGGTTGAGGATCGCGTCCTCCCACTGCGCATCGCTCGGGCGCTTGAGCTGGTAGGGCTTGCGGTTGGCCAGCAGCTCGTACAGCACCACGCCCAGGGAATACACGTCGGTCATGGTGGTGACCGGTTCGCCGCGGATCTGCTCCGGCGCGGCGTAGTGCAGGGTGAAGGTGCGCAGGCCCGTGCGGGTGTGGTCGAGCGACTGCTCGGGGGTGTCGAGCAGCTTGGCGATGCCGAAGTCGAGCAGGCGCACGTCGTCGAGCGGCGTGACCAGGATGTTCGAGGGCTTGAGGTCGCGGTGCACGATCAGGTTGGTGTGCGCATGGCTCACGGCCTCGCACACCTGCAGGAAAAGACCCACGCGCATGACCACGCCGGGCTCGCGCGCGCGGCACCAGTCGGTGATCGGTTCGCCCTCGACGTATTCCAGCGCCAGGTAGGGCTGGTTGTCGCTGCTGATGCCGGCATCGAGCAGGCGCGCGATGTGCGGATGCTCGAGCCGGGCGAGGATCTGCCGCTCGCGGGTGAAGCGCAGGCGCAGGTTGGGGTCGGCCAGGCCGGGACGCAGCAGCTTCAGCGCCACGCGCCGCTGGTAGAGACCGTCGGCGCGGCGCGCCAGCCACACCTGGCCCATGCCGCCTTCGCCGAGCATGCGTTCGAGCTCGTACGGGCCGACGGTCGCGCCGGCCTGCACGCCCGGGCGCACGCCGATCAGCGGTTCGTTGAGGAAGTCGTCGCCGCTGGCCTCCAGCGCGATCAGCTCCTCCAGGTCGTCCGCGAGTTGCGGATCCTCCTCGCGCAGCGAGGCCAGGCTGCTGGCGCGCGCGCCCTCGTCCAGCTCGAGCAGCGCGTCGAGCAGGGGAGACAGGCGTTGCCAGCGATCGGCGTCCATGGCTCAGGTGCCGGCGTCGGGCGCGACGTGCGCCTCCGGCGGTCCCCCATCCGCCTTCGGCACCTTCCCCCGCGAACGGGGGAAGGAACGGCAGACTCCGCCTGCCGCTACGAGATCCGGCTTGCCGGGAACCACCGCTTCAGCGCTGGCGCGCATGTCGCCGCCTGTCCCGGTCACGAATCCTGCAGCGACGCCAGCAGGTACATCCGCGCCTTCTGCCAGTCGCGGCGGATGCTGCGGTCGGAGCGGCCGAGCAGGGTGGCGATCTCGGCTTCGGACAGCCCGCCGAAATAGCGCAGTTCCACCACGTGCGCGAGCTTGGCGTCGACGCCGGCCAGGCGGTTGAGCGCCACGTCCAGCGCCAGCATGTCCTCGTCCAGGCGCAGCCCGCCCTCGATGTCCTGCGGCAGGTCGGTGACGCGGTGCAGGTCGCCGCCGCGCTTCTGGGCCAGGCGCTGGCGGGCGTAGTCGACCACCACGCTGCGCATCGCCGAGGCGGCGTAGGCGAAGAAGTGGGCGCGGTCGTCGAACTGGATCTCCTTGCGGCCGATCAGCTTGAGGTAGGCCTCGTGCACCAGCGCGGTGGCGTCCAGCGTCTGCCCCATCTGCCCGGACAACTGCCGGCGGGCCATGGTGTGCAGTTCCTGGTACAGGGTGGCCAGGACACGGTCGAGCGCGCCGCGGTCGCCGCCGCGCGCGGCGTCGAGCCAGAGGGTGATGTCAGCGGTTTCGGTCATGCGCGAGGAGTCCCGTCCCAGCGCCGGACTATACCGCGAAGCCGCGCGGCCGGTCGCCGTGACGCGCGGCCCGAGGGCCCCTTCAGCGCTGGCAGTGGCCGCACCAGACCGTGGTGCGCTGGCCGATCGCCGCCTGCCGCAACGGCCGCCCGCAGCGCGGACACGGTTCTCCGCCGCGGCCGTAGGCCGACAGCTCCTGCTCGAAGTAGCCGGGCGCGCCGTCCGGGGCGAGGAAGTCGCGCAGGGTGGTGCCGCCGCGGCGGATCGCGTGGTCGAGGATGCGACGGATCTCGCCCGCCAGCACCCGGTAGCGCTCGCGCGAGACCCGCCCGGCGGCGCGCAGCGGCGAGATGCCGGCGGCATGCAGTGCCTCGGCCGCATAGATGTTGCCCACGCCCACCACGATCCGCTGGTCCATCAGGAAGGCCTTCACCGGCGCGCTGCGGCCGCGGCTGCGCGCGAACAGGTGGTCGCCGTCGAAGTCGTCCGACAGCGGTTCCGGCCCCAGACCCTGCAGCAGCGCGTGGATCTCCCCGGGTGGCTGCCACAGCAGGCAACCGAAGCGGCGTGGATCGTTGAAGCGGAGCACGCGCTTCGGCCCCGTGCGGCCGCCCTCGAGCGCGAAGTCGACATGATCGTGGTCGCGCACCGGGGTCGTCGCCGGCAGTACGCGCAGGCTGCCGGACATGCCCAGGTGCAGCAGGGCGCTGCCGGCGGCGGTGTCGAGCAGCAGGTATTTCGCGCGGCGACGCACGGCGACGATGCGTTGCCCGGGCAACAGGGTGGCGACCTCGGCCGGGATCGGCCAGCGCAGGTCGGCCCGGCGCAGCACCACCTCGCGCACGCGGCGACCTTCGACATGCGGCGCCAGCCCCGCGCGCGTGGTCTCGACCTCGGGCAGTTCAGGCATCGGCGCCGGTCCGGTCGAACTCGAAGGCCGGGACCGCGCCGTCGCGCAGCCGCAGTGGCGCATCGAACGCGCGCGCGAGCAGGGCGGGCGTGAGCACTTCGCCGCGAGGCCCATCCGCGACCACGCGGCCCTCGCGCAGCAGCACCACATGGCCGATCTCCGGCACCAGCTCCTCGGCGTGGTGGGTGACCAGCAGCAGGGTCACGCCCTCGCGGGCCAGCCGGCGCAGCGTGTGCAGCAGCCGCTCGCGGGCGACCACGTCCAGCCCTGCCGCGGGTTCATCGAGCAGCAGGGCCAGCGGCGCGTGCACCAGGGCGCGCGCCAGCAGCACGCGCCGCGCCTCGCCGGTGGACAGGCTGGCGTACAGACGGTCGGCGAGGTGCGCGGCATCGGCCCGCCCCAGCGCTTCGGCGGCAAGGCGCAGGCGGTCTTCCGGCACCTCGCCCTGCTGCGGCGCCAGGCGTGCGTCGAAAGCGCCCAGTACCACGTCCTTCACCGACAGCTCTGGCAGGGTGGCGAGCTCGTCGTGCATCGCGCCGGTGACGATCCCGAGCCGCGAACGGATCGCGCGCACGTTCCACAGGTGTTCGCCGAGGATCCGCACCGCCGGGCGTCCGTCCGCACGCGCCGCCGGGTAGAGCTGGCGCGTCACCAACTGGATGAAGGTGGACTTGCCGCAGCCGTTCGGGCCGAGGATCGCGGTGTGCCGCCCCAGCGGCAGTGCGAGGGTCACCCCGTCGAGCGCGGCGCGCCCGTCGCGCAGCACGCGGACGTCGTCGAGTTCGATCAGGACGGTGGCGTGAAGGCCTGCGTCGTCGGTCATCTGCGGGACATGGGGATGAATCCAATGAACACCATACGCGGCCGCAGGGCTGGCCTTGGCATCGCGAGGGCCCCATCATGCAGGGGTCCCGAACTTGCCGAAAACGTCATGCCCGCGTCCCTGATCGACTTCCTCGCCGGTGGCCTCCTGCAGTGGGGCTTCTGGCCGCTGGCCGCCTACTTCCTGGTCGCCACCCAGCTGACCATCCTCTCGGTCACCCTGTACCTGCATCGCAGCCAGGCGCACCGCGGCGTGGATTTCCATCCGATGCTGGCGCACTTCTTCCGTTTCTGGACCTGGCTCACCACCTCGATGATCACCCGCGAGTGGGTCGCCATCCACCGCAAGCACCACGCCAAGTGCGAGACCGAGGAAGACCCGCACAGCCCGATGCACAAGGGCATCAGGACCGTGTTCTGGCAGGGCGTCGAACTCTACCGCGAAGCGCGCGGCATGCGCGCCGACATCGAGCAATACGGCAAGGGCGCGCCCAGCGACTGGATCGAGCGCCACCTGTACACGCCGCATGCCACGCTTGGCCCGACCCTGCTTCTGTTCATCAGCTTCGCCCTGTTCGGCTTCGCCGGCATCGCGATCTGGGCGATCCAGATGGCGTGGATCCCGTTCTGGGCCGCAGGCGTGGTCAACGGCCTCGGCCACTGGTGGGGCTACCGCAACTTCGAGACCACCGACACCGCCACCAACCTCACCCCGTGGGGCGTGTGGATCGGCGGCGAGGAGCTGCACAACAACCACCATGCGTTCCCGAGCTCGGCCAAGTTCGCGTTGCGCAAGTGGGAGTTCGACATCGGCTGGGCGGTGATCAGGGGCCTTGAGACCGTGAAGCTCGCCAAGGTGCTGCGCGTGGCCCCGGCGCTCGACGTGCGCCCGAACATCCAGGTGCCCGACACCGACACCATGCGTGCACTGCTCGCGCACCGCTTCCAGGCGATGACCGACTACCAGCGCAACGTGCTGATGCCGGCGCTGCGCGAGGAAGCGGCCATCGCCGGCGGCAAGCTGCGCTCGCTGTTGCCGCGGCAGCAGCGCAAGGCGCTGGTCGACGACGGCCGCTGGCTCAAGCCGGAAGCGCGCGAACAGATGCAGCAGTGGATCTCGCAGCGGCCGCGCATCCACACCCTGGTCGAATACCGCCGCCGCCTGGCCGCCGTGCTCGAGGCGCGCAGCAGCAACGCCAGCGACGCGCTGCATGCCCTGCAGGACTGGTGCCGCGAGGCCGAGGCCAGCGGCATCCGCGTGCTGCAGGAGTACTCGGCAAGGCTCAAGGGCTACTCGCTGCAGTCGGTCCGCGCCTGACGCGCGGGGCGGACCAGACACACCTCTCCCGCTTGTGGGAGGTTCGGCGCAGAATCCGACGCCGCACATCTGTCTCCCGCCTCGTGGCAGCGGGTCGGCGGAGAGCATAGAGCGCGCCTCTTCGTGCCTTGCGGGAATGCTCTCCGCGCAGAGCATGATCCAGCGCAGCTCTCCCGCCTTCGGAAGAAGGCCGGGCGCACACCGCGCGCCGCCTGCGCCGCAATCGAGCGCGAACGCCCTGTCGCCCTCCCACCTGCCTGCGGGGCAGGGCAACCCTGCCGCTACACTCCCCCCATGCGCACCCTGATCGCCTTTGCTCTCCTGCTGCTGCCCGTAGCCCTGCTTGCCCAGGTCACCCGCACCGGCGAATACCTCGCGAAGATGGACACCGACGGCGACGGCCGCGTCTCGCTCACCGAGTACCAGGACTGGATGAGCTACGCGTTCGACGGCATGGACCTCGATGCGGACGGCGTCCTGACCGCGTCCGAGCAACCGGGGGGCAAGGGCAAGCCGCTGACCCGTGACCAGCACCGCGTCCGCCTCGCCGAGCGGTTCCGTCGTCAGGACGCGAACGGCGACGGGTTCCTGGACGCGCGCGAACTGGCGGCTCCGCCGCAGTAGCCGGGCCACGTCCTGACCGATGCGCCGGTGCCTGGTCGCGTAGCCCGGGTAAGCGAAGCGCACCCGGGGTTGCGATGGTGAAGGTATGGCCGAGGGCCCCGGATGCGGCCTGCGGCCTTGTCCGGGCTACGTGAAGCCGAAGCGTCCGTTGGTCGACGACCAAGCACCGACGTAGCCCGGGTAAGCGAAGCGCACCCGGGGTTGCGATGGTGAAGGTATTGCCGAGGGCCCCGGATGCGGCCTGCGGCCTTGTCCGGGCTACGTGAAGCCGAAGCGTTCGTTGGTCGAGGACCAAGCACCGGCGTAGCCCGGGTAAGCGAAGCGCACCCGGGGTTGCGATGGTGAAGGTATTACCGAGGGCCCCGGATACGGCCTGCGGCCTTGTCCGGGCTACGTGAAGCCGAAGCGTCCGTTGGTCGACGAACCGGGCCGGTCGCGTCGGCTCACTCCCACCCCAGCCGCTGCCGCACCACTTCCGCCACCCGGCCGGTTTCCCGCAGCGGCACGAGGTCCGGGCGTTGGCCGGGGGCCGCGTCGAACGCACCGATGCGTCGGCGTGCGCGCAACGCATCGAGGAACCGCCGCGGCCGCCCGTCGCTGCGATCGGCGTCGAAGACGTGGACGGGTGCGCGGGTGGCGCAGGCTTCGCTCACCATGTTCACCGAGTCGGGCGAGCAGACGATGCGATCGGCCCAGGCCAGCAGGCCGGGGTAGGGGTTGGGCCCGTCGTGGGTACCGCGCCAGGCGAGACCGGGGGTGCCGGCCAGTGCGCGATGCACGGCCTCGACCATGCCCGGCGGCGTGCGGCGCGAGACGGTGGCGAGCACGCTGCCACCCGTGCGCGCGGCCTGCGCGGCGAGGTCGGCGCACAGCATTTCGATCCGCGCCCGGTCGAAACGGGCGTGCGCGGTGGGCCCGCCCACGAGCAACGCGGTGCGCGGCGCGGGCAGTTCCGCGAGGGTGGCGAAGGTGTGCCGGGCTTCGGCCAGCCAGGCGTCGTCGACCGGATGCAGGCTGCCGAGCAGGGGGATGACGTTGTCGCCGCTGCGGCGGTCGTGCTCGGGCAGGACCAGCAGGTCCCAGTGGCGGGCGTCGATCCGCGGGTCGAGGATCTGCACGGTCTTCGCGCCGCATGCGCCGAGCAGGCGGGTGGCCAGTGCGGCCTGGCGGCCGCAGCCGATGGCGAGGGCGGGAGGCGCGTGCAGGGTATCGGCAAATGCGTCGCCGAAGGCATGCCTGGCACCCGGGAGCAGGCGCGGCGCCAGCCAGTGCCAGGGTGGGCGCGGCTCCAGCGCGAGGGTGCGGACCGCGCCGCCGAGTGCGGCGGCCAGTGCATCGGCCTGGCGCGCGTTGCCGGCGCGGCCGTCGCTGATCGACCAGATTTGCGGTGAATGCGGGCCCGCGGCGGCGGCTCGTTCCATTTCTGTAATCATCCGTTCCGATGACCGCGGCTGAACGTCATGCGTGGAACTCTACACTGCAGCCCATCCAGACCGCTTCCGCAGGACGCCCGATGACCGACACGTTGCCCGATGCCGCACTCGACCAGATCTTCCGCACAGCCCGCACCCACAACGCATTCTCCGGGCAGATCGACGATGCCACCCTGCGCAGCCTGTACGACCTGGTGAAGCTGGGACCGACGGAAGCCAACGCCTGCCCGGCGCGGTTCGTGTTCGTGCGCTCGCGCGAGGCCAAGGAGAGGCTGGGCCCGGCGCTGAGCGAGGGCAACTTCGAGAAGACGATGGCCGCCCCGGTCACCGTGATCGTCGGCCACGACCTGCGCTTCTACGACAAGCTGCCGCTGCTGTTCCCCCACGCGGACGCGAAGTCCTGGTTCGAGGGTTCGCCGGACGAGCGGCTGCAGCGCGTGGCCCTGCGCGGCTCGAGCATGCAGACCGCGTACCTGATCGTGGCGGCGCGCGCGCTGGGGCTCGATGCAGGCCCGATGACCGGCTTCGACAACGACAAGGTCGATGCCGCCTTTTTTCCCGGCACGGCGGTGCGCTCGAACATCCTGGTCAACCTCGGCCGGGGAGACGCCTCGGTGCTGTATCCGCGCTCGCCGAGACTGTCGTTCGACGAGGCGGCACGGATCGAATGAGGCATCCTGTGCCCTGCGACACCACGCTTGCCGGCGCCGCCGGCGGCGTCTCGGGCGCCGGGTCCGGTTTCGTGCCGGGGCGGTGACGCCCGTCCGGCAGTGCAATGCAGTGAACTTCCGCAGTCCCTGCGGCGAGGCGGAGCAACCCTCCGGCCGGCGCCGCGCCATCCACCCACGCATTCCGAGGTCACCACCATGCAACGTCCCGCGCTCCTCCTGCTCCCGCTCGCCCTGACCCTGGCCATTGCCGCATGCAGCCCCGCCGAGCCACCGGCCGCTGCCGAGGCTCCCGCCACGCCCGCCGCCACCGCGGACGCCGCCGCGCCTGCCGCCGAGCCGGCGCCGGCCGATGCCGCGCCGGTCGAAGGCGTCTCCGGTACCTACCTGATCGACCCCAACCACACCAACGTGGTCGCGCAGTGGAGCCACTTCGGCTTCTCCAACCCGGTCGCCAACTTCGGCCAGGCCGAAGGCAGGATCGTGTACGACGCCGACAACGTCTCCGCCTCGTCGGTGGAGGTCACCCTGCCGCTCGACGGGCTGAGCTCGTTCGCGGAAGATTTCAACGACCATCTGCGCAGCGCCGACTTCTTCGACGCGGAGAAGTTTCCCGCCATCACCTTCAAGAGCACGTCTGTCGAATCCGCCGGCGGCAACAGGCTCAAGGTCACCGGCGACCTCACGGTCAAGGACATCACCCGCCCGGTGGTGCTGGACGCCACCATCAACCGTTTCGCCGAGCATCCGATGGCCAAGCGCGCCGCCGCCGGCTTCGATGCCACCACCACGCTCAAGCGCAGCGATTTCGGCGTGGGTGCGTATGCGCCGAACGTCAGCGACGAGGTCGAACTGCGCATCACCACCGAAGCCATGGTCGCGGCGCCCGAAGGTGCCGACGCCGCGGAAGGCTGAGGCGCGGCGATGCGCATCGTCCGCCGCTCCGGCGAACGCGGGCACGTGGATGCCGGCTGGCTCGACAGCCGGCACACGTTCTCGTTCGGCCATTACCACGATCCGGCGTGGATGGGCTTCGGGCCGCTGCGCGTGATCAACGAGGACCGGGTGGCGCCGGGCGGCGGCTTTCCGCCGCACCGGCACGCGAACATGGAGATCCTCAGCTATGTGATCAGCGGCGCGCTGGCGCACCGCGACAGCACCGGCAGCAGTGGCGTGCTGCGGCCGGGCGAAGTGCAGTGGATGAGCGCCGGCAGCGGCATCGAGCACAGCGAGTACAACGGCTCGGACAGCGAACCGGTGCATTTCCTGCAGATCTGGATCATGCCCGACCGCGGCGATCCGCCACCCGGCTACGCCCAGCGCGTCTTCGATCCGGCGAAGCGCCAGGGCCGCTGGGCCGCGCTGGCTTCACCCGATGGCGCGGACGGCAGCCTCGCGATCCGCCAGCAGGCCTGGCTGCACGGCACGCGGCTGGGGGAGGGCGAGCGCGTGGAGCACACGCTGGATCCGTCGCGCTTGTACTGGCTGCACCTGGTGCAGGGCGCGGTGGTCGTCGATGGCGAACCACTGGCCGCCGGCGACGCGATCGGCGTGTCCGGCGAACCGGGCCATCTGCAGATCACAGGCCAGGGCGATGGCACCGCGGACCTGCTGCTGTTCGACCTGCCGCCGTGAACCACGGTCGCCGGCCTGGCGTGGCGGCCCCGCCGGCCCGGCATCGGCATCGGCAATGCAGGACGAACGTGTCGTCGTTCCCGCCAGGGCGGGAACCCATGGAGGTGGCTTGCCGCCGCGATCAGGCATCGATGGAATCCCGGGGCACCTCGCTGGGGCCGGTCCTGCGTCGGAGCGGCCACGGACGTCCCCGCGCGCGCAGGCCTCCGCGACTTCCGCGCTAGAATGCCGCGGTTCCAGCCCCGACGCCGATGCCATGACCGCCATCCAGCCCCAGCCCACGCAAGCCAATGCGCAGACCCGCTACGAGGTGCGTCGCAGCGACCTGCCGCTGAGCTGCCCGCTGCCGTCGATGGCGCTGTGGAACTCGCATCCGCGCGTGTACCTGCCGATCGAGGCGGACGGCGGACAGGCCGACTGCCCCTACTGCGGCGCGCATTTCGTCCTGGTCGACTGACGGCGGCGCGGGATCGCGCATGCCGCGCCCGCTGACCGTGGTGCAACTGCTGCCGGCGCTGGAGTCGGGCGGCGTCGAACGCTCCACCCTCGAGATCGCCGATGCACTGGTGCGCGCGGGCCATCGCGCCATCGTCGTGTCCGCCGGCGGACGGCTGCTGCCGCGCCTGCTGGCGAGCGGCGCTGAGCACGTCGAACTCGACGTCGGTCGCAAGTCGCCGCTGGTGGTGCGCCACGTGCCGGCGTTGCGGCGCCTGTTCGCGCGCGAGCGCGTGGACATCGTGCATGCGCGTTCGCGGCTGCCGGCGTGGGTGGGCTGGCGCGCGCTGCGCGGCATCCCGGCGCCGCTGCGCCCGCGCTTCGTCACCACCGTTCACGGGCTGAACTCGCCCTCGCGCTACAGCGCGATCATGGCGCGCGGCGAGCGCGTGGTGTGCGTGTCGGAGACGGTGCGCGATTTCGTGCTGCACCATTATCCGCGTACCGATCCGGCCGTGCTGCGGGTGATCCCGCGCGGCGTGGATCCCGCGGAGTTCCCGCGCGTCGCCTGGCCCGACCGCGGCGCGCGGGCACGGGTGGCCGCGCGGCATGCGGTGCTCGGTGGCGAGGGGCCGCTGCTGCTGCTGCCCGGACGCGGCACCCGGCTGAAGGGGCACATGGATGCGATCGTGCTGCTCGCCGCGTTGCGCGTGCACGGGGTCGACGCCCGGCTGTGGATGCCCGGCGCGCTGCAGGAGGGGCGCAAGGCGTATGGCGCCGAGCTGCGCCGCCGCGCGCTCGAGGCCGGCGTCGACCACGCGATCGCGATCACGCCCGCGACCGGCGCCATCGCCGAGGCCTTCGCCGCCAGCGACCTGGTGCTGCAGCTCTCGCGCAAGCCCGAATCGTTCGGCCGCACCGTGGTCGAGGCGCTCTCGGTGGGGCGACCGGTGGTCGGCTGGGACCACGGCGGCGTCGGCGAACTGCTGCGCGCGCTGCAGCCGGCGGGTGCGGTGGCGCCATTCGATGCCGACGCGCTGCTGCGCACGGTGCGCGCCGCGCTCGCACGGCCGCCATCGCTTCCCGATACCATTGCGTTTACCTTGCAGGCGATGCAGGACGCCACGCTGTCGGTCTATGACGAACTCCGCGACGCTCACGCCTCCGACGCCCGCTGACGCGCCCCGCGCCGGCTGGCGCTGGGCGCCGCACTGGGTGCTGGCGTTCGTGATCCTGTGGCCGGCGCCGGGCTACGCGGAGGGCGTGATGGTGCTCGGCGCGCTGGCCGCGATCACGCACCTGGCGATCGGCCGCTTCCGCGGCGGCACGCGCCTGCTCAGCCACCAGGCCTGGGCGCTGACCAGCGTGCTGTTCTGCGCGTACTGGCTGCCCCAGCTGGTGTCGGCGTCCGATGCGCTCGACCAGGGACGCGCGCTGCGCGAATCGCTGGTCGACCTGCGCTACCTGCCGTTCCTGTGGCTGGCGGCATCGGCGGTGGCCAACCCGCACGGCCGGCGGATCACGTTCGGCGGGCTCGCGGTGATCGTGCTGGCGTGGACGCTCGACGCGCTGGTGCAGGTGGTCAGCGGAACCAGTCCGTTGTTCTGGGGCATCGATTCGATCAAGCAGGCCATCAGCGGGCGGCCGATGTGCAGCGTCGAACAACTGGCGGCCGCCGACCGGCTCGGCGGCGTGCTGGGTCCGTGCAACCTCAAGCTCGGCGTGGTCCTGGCCAGCCTGTCGCCGTTCGCGCTGTATGCCGCGGGCCGGCGTTTCGGGAACGCCGGCTGGGTCGTGGCGGCGCTGCTGGTCGGCGTGGTGGTGCTGTTCGCCGGCTCGCGCGCGTCGTGGCTCACCTTCGCGCTGGTGCTGCTGTTCAGCGGCTGGAGCCTGCTCGGCTGGAAAAAGCTGATGGGGGTCTTCGCCGCCGGTGCGGTGGCGCTGGCGGCGCTGTACTACCTGTCGCCGCAGGTGCAGCAGCGGGTGGTGCGGACCGCGCAGGCATGGACCGCGGAAGGTGACGAGGGGGTTGATACCGCGCTCTCCGGTCGCACGCGCATCTGGGGCGCGGCGGTATGCATGGCGCGGGAGCATCCGGTGAACGGCGTCGGCGCGCGCGGTTTCCGCCAGGCTTTCCCGGGCTGCGACCCGGAGCCGGACGAGCCCGCCGAATGGGGCGATGGCCCTGCGTTCCATGCGCATCAGATCGTGCTGGAGATCCTCAGCGAGACTGGCGGCATCGGCCTGCTGTTGTGGCTGGCCGGCGCGGCGCTGGCCTGGCGCGCCTGGCGGTTCGCCGATGCGCAGGCGCGCGCGCGGGCGCGACCGGCGATGCTGGCGTTGGCGGTGACGGTGTTCCCGCTCAATACCCATCTCGCGTTCTATTCCACGTTCTGGGGCGGGCTCACCCTGCTGCTCGCGGCGTTGTATGCCGGCAGCCTGCTGGCCGGACGCCAGCCCGCGCCCGCGACGCAGCCGCAGGAAGCCGCCGCCGCGTAACCGGCTGCTGCGGATGCGTGCAACGGCAAGCGGCGCGCGGCGCTCGTGCGGCCGGATCCCTGTGGCAGTCGCGCACTGCCATGCGAGCGGAACATGCCGGCGCAGGGATGTCTTCCCCGATTCAGGGATCGGCGTAGGGCGATGTGCCGTCGGGCCGGCGCTTGAAGCGGCGGTGGATCCACAGGTACTGGTCCGGGGCCGCGCGCGCCATGGTCTCGATGCCGGCGATCACGCGCGCGGTGTCGGCGGTGGCGTCGCGCGACGGGTAGTCTTCCATGGCCGGCCACAGCGTCAGCGTGTAGCCACCGTCTGCGCGGCGCCGATGCTGGTACAGCACCACCGCCGCGCCGGACATGCGCGCCAGGGCATGGGTCGAGGTCAGGCTGTGCGCGGGCTGGCCGAAAAAGGGGACGTAGACCGCGTCGCCGCGACTCGGATCCTGGTCCGGCGCGTACCACAGCAGGCCGCCCTGCTTCAGGTGCCGTACCGCGCTGCGCACGTCCTGCTTGGGGAACATCGCCGCCGCGTAACGCGCGCGCCCGCGCCGCACCGCCCATTCCATCGCCGGCTCGGCATGCGGGCGGTACATCCCGGCCAGCGGCACGTGGTCGCACATCAGCCGGCCGCACATCTCCAGCGTGCTGAAGTGGCCGGAGACCACGATCACGCCGCGGCCGCCGGCGCGCGCGGCCTCGATGTGCTCCAGGCCCTCGACCACCAGGCGCCTGCGCATCGGCTCGACCGATCCCCACCACGCCCGCGCGAACTCGAACAGGCCGATGCCCAGCGAAGTGAAGTGCGCACGCAGCAGCGCTTCGCGCGCGGCCTCGTCCAGTTCCGGGAAACACAGCGCGAGGTTGCGCGCGGCGACCGCGCGGCGCTCGCGCAGCAGGTGCCGCAGCAGGGTGCCGATGCCGCGGCCGATCGCACGCTGCCATAGCCACGGCAGTCGTGCCGCCAGCGCCATCGCGCCGATGCCCAGCCAGGTCGGCCAGTGGCGCAGCGACAGCGGCGGCCCGGGCAGGGGGGTCCGCGGGGAACTCATCGGGCGATTGTAGTCGCTGGTGGCAAGCGCAGCCGTGAGCGTCACCAGTTGCTCGCGGGCCACGAGTGCGGGCCCTCGCCGGCGTTCCATGGCCCTCGTCGGTCATGCATCACGAGTTGCGAGGCGCCTTCGAGCTGCAGGTCTGGAAGCGTGGTCGCCAGGCCCGCCCGCAGAAGCGCATTCGCCAGGCTTTTCCGATTCCCGATCCCCGATTCCCCGCTATCCTGTGCCGATGCGTGCCGACCCGACCGAACGCCTGTTGCGCGGCCTGTATTCGGCGGTGCTGTACCTGCTGGTGCCGGTGACCGTGTACCACCTGATCTGGCGCGGATTCCGCCAGGAGGCGTACTTCGAGCGCTGGGGCGAGCGCTATGCGCGCTACGCCGCGCCAGCGAGACCGGCACCGGTCTGGGTGCACGCGGTCTCGGTGGGCGAAGTCAATGCGGTCGCGCCGCTGGTGGATGCCCTGCTCGACGCGCTTCCGGGCCAGCGGCTGCTGGTCACCACCATCACCCCGACCGGCTCGGCGAGGGTGCGCGCGCTCTGGGGTGACCGCGTCGAACATGTCTACCTGCCCTACGACCTGTCGGGCGCGGTGCGCCGCTTCCTTGCGCATTTCTCGCCGAAGATCGCCCTGGTCGTGGAAACCGAACTGTGGCCGAACCTGCTGTTCTGCTGCCGCGACGCGGGCATTCCGGCCTACCTGGTCAACGCGCGCCTGTCGGAGCGGTCGCTGCGCGGTTACCGCGTGTTGCGGCCGCTGCTGTCGCGCGCGTTGCGCACGCTGCGCCGGATCGCCGCGCAGTCGGCAGACGACGCCCGCCGTTTCGCCGCCCTCGGTGCGACCGCCGCTTCGATCGCGGTCACCGGGAACCTCAAGTACGACATCGCGATCGACGTGCAGAAGATCGCGCGCGCCGCGACCGGATTCCGCGACCGCATCGGCGCGCGTGCGGTGTGGATCGCCGCCAGCACGCATCCCGAAGAAGAGCCCCTGGTGGTGGCCATGCACAGGCGTCTGCGCGAACGCTGGCCGGACCTGCTGATGCTGTGGGCACCGCGCCATCCCGAACGCTTCCGTGGCGCCGCGCAGCAGGCGGTCGACGCCGGCTGGCGGGTGGCCACGCGCAAGCTCACGCACTGGCCGGACGCCGACGACGCGGTGTTCGTGCTCGACACCCTGGGCGAGCTGCAGCAGTTCTACGCCTGCGCCGACGTCGCCTTCGTCGGCGGCAGCCTGCAGGACATCGGCGGCCACAACCTGCTGGAACCGGCGGCGGTGGGCACGCCGGTCGTCACCGGCCCGCACCTGCACAACTTCGCCGACATCGCGCGGCTCATGCAGGCCGCCAGCGCGCTACGGATAGGCGCGGACGCGGACGCGGTGGCGACGGGCCTGGCAGAGCTGCTGGACGACGCAGCCGCGCGCGCGACGATGCGCGATGCGGGCCTGGCGCTGGTGCGCGACGGGCGCGGTGCGTTGCAGCGCACGCTGGACGTGATCCGCGCTGACCTGCCGGGCCACCTGCGCGCCTGAGACGGCGAAGCAGCGGACCCCGGCGCGTACGCATCGGCCCGGCGCGTACGCATCGGGACAGCAACAGCGCGGGCAACGCGGGTGAACCAGCGCGGCCGGGAGGCAGGCGCCGGCCTGCCGGGTACTGGCGCTGAACAGGCGGTCAGTTGCCCGTTCCGCGCACGCCGGGGCGGTGCTACTGCTGCTGGGCGGGGACGGTGGCGTCGACGGTCAGCAGGCGGTTGACGTCCTGCACGGTGGCCGCGTCCACGGTGCCCGCCGCCTGCTCGAGCAGCAGGCGGTTGCGCAGGTAGTTGTACTTGGCCGTCGCGTAGGCCTGGCGTGCGCTGAACAGGTTCTGCTGGTTGATCAGCACGTCGATGACGGTACGGGTGCCGACCTCGAGGCCGACCTGCGAAGCGTCGTACGCGCTCTGCGCCGAGACCAGGGCCAGGCGGCGCGCCTCGACCTCGCTGATGCCGGCCACCAGCGCCTGGTAGGCGTAGCGGGTGTTGCGCTCGATCGCGCGGCGGCCCTGTTCCAGCTGGTCCTGGGCGATGTCCCGGCCGGCGATGGCCTGGCGCACGCGCGACTGGGTCGCGCCGCCTGAGAAGATCGGCACGGTGAGGGTCAGGCCGATGCTGTGGCCCTCGTCGTTGGGCGGCACGGAGCCCGGGCCCGGCGAGTACCAGTTGGTCCCGTTGCTGTACGTGACGCCGAGGTCCAGGGTGGGCAAGTGCGCGGCGCGCGCGGTGGAAACGCCATGTTCGGCGCCCTGCACCGAGTAGCGGGCCGCCTGCAGGCTGGGATTGCCCTCGACCGCCCGCTGCACCCAGGCCTCGGCATCGCCACCCTGTGGCAGTTCCGGCCGGAAGTCGTCCGGCAGCGCCTTGAGCGTATTGACCGGCGTGCCGGTGATCTCGGCCAGCGCCTGGTAGGCATCCTGCAGGGCATTGCGCGAGAGGATGGTGTTGGCGCGCGCGCCGTCGTACTGCGCCCGGGCCTCGTGCACGTCGGTGATCGGGGCCAGTCCCACTTCCAGGCGCTTGTCGGCATAGTCGAACTGCTTCTGGAACGCTTCCTCGGCCGCCTCCGCCGCCGCCAGCGTTTCCAGCGCCACGAGCACGTCGAAGTAGGCATTGGCGGTGCGCGAGATCAACTCGTCGCCGGCGGCCTCGAGGTCGTAGTCGGCGGCGGTGCTGTAGTCGCGCTGCGCCCGCAGGTCCGAGATCGCCCCGAGGTCGACGATGGCCTGTCCCAGGGTGGCGCGATAGGAACGATTGCGCGCACTGCCGCTTTCGCCGGCGCCATACGTGCGGCCCAGCTCCGCCGAACCGTTGATCTGCGGCAGCAGCGCGGCGCGCGATTGCACCGCGTTCTCGCGCGTGGACAGTCGCTGGGATTCCGCGATCGACAGCTGCGGGTCGTTGGTCCGCGCCATCTCGTAGGTCTGCATCAGGTCTTCGGCGAAGACCGGCGCGGACGTCAGGACGAGGGCGAGGGAGAGGACGAGGGAGCGGCGGCGCATTGGAGATCCTTGGCGAAAATCGGAACGTGTCAGAACTTGAACTCGGGCCGTGGCTCGGCGCCGACGAGGTAGGGCAATTCGGTTTCGAACAACGATTCGGTGCGGTGGCCGCCGACCTCGTTGCGCAGCAACGCCGCCTGCATCGCCGGCACGCGGCCGTGGACGATGAACATGCGGCCACCGGGACGCAGCCATTGCACGAAACGTGACGGCACCGCGTCGACCGCGCCGGTCACGCAGATCGCGTCGAACTGGCGGGCCGGTTCCCAGATGAAGGCATCGGCCGCCAGGACCTCGGCATTGCCGACGCCCTGTACCTGCAGCCTCGCGAGCGCGGCGTCGGCGAGGTCGGCGTGGCGTTCGATGCTCACCACCTCGCGCGCCAGCATGCCCAGGCATGCGGTGAGGTAGCCGGCACCGGTGCCGATCTCGAGTACCGACTCGTCGCCGTCCAGCGCCAACGCCTGCAGGGCGCGGCCCTCGAGCACGGGCTTGAGCATCGTCTCGCCGTGGCCCAGCGGCAGTTCCAGGTCCGCGTAGGCCAGCGCGCGGTGGCGCTCGCCGACGAAGGCTTCGCGCGGCAGGCGCACCAGCACCCCGAGCACGCGCGGATCCAGCACCTCCCAGGGGCGGATCTGCTGCTCGACCATGGTCTCGCGGGCCTTGGCGTAATCGAACGTCATCGTGCGGTCCGGGAACGAAAGTGGAAGGAACGGGATTCTACTGGCGGAAGGGGGCAGATTCGCGGGGTCATGATCGCCACGGGCACCGATCCGACTGAGTGCCGGAAGTCACCGCGACCGATGGCGCCCGCCCGATTCACGTCTGCACGGGAGTGCGGCTGGCGTACGCACGCAGGAACATGTCGACGGTGGCTTCGACGTGCGTGTCCACCCCGGCCGCGTCGGGACGCTCGCACAGGCCGCAGGCCATGCGTGTGTGCAGGTCGCCCTTGAGCAGGGCGAAGAACTGCCGGGCCGCGCGCTGCAGGTCGGGTACGTCCAGGTCGCCACGTGCGACGCGCGCCTCCAGGAACGAGGCGAACGCGCGCTGGGTACGCTCCGGTCCGGCCTGCCAGAACATCTGGCGCACGCGTTCGTCGCTGCCCGGGGTCATCATCATGCGGTGGGTGGCGAGGGCCTCGTCGCTGGTGATCATCGCGAAGAAGGCCTTGGCGATGTCGCTCAGCTGCGAGCGCAGCGGCGCGCTGGGGTCGGCGACGAACAGGTCGTCGGGCATCAGCGAGGCGCAGACCACCCGCACCGCCTCGCCGAACAAGGCTTCCTTGTCGCCGAAATGGCTGTACACGGTGAGCTTGGAAACGCCGGCTTCCGCGGCGATCTGGTCCATGCTCGCGCCCTCGAATCCATGCTGGGTGAACATGCGCGCGGCCGCGTCGAGGATCGCGGCGCGCTTGGCCAGGTCCTTGGGCCGGCCGGGACCTGCGGCGGGACGCGGGCCCGTCGCGGAGGCGGGCGTGGCGGCGGAAGGCGGGAGCTTGAGGGACATGGTGTAATACTAGACTAATCGGTATGCTATTTATACTATACGCGTCGGTTCATTAATCGGGTGCCCGATGAAGGCGACGGATCGTTCCTTCGGTGGATGGCTGTGCGGGGTGGCGCTTGTCGCGCTGCTCGCGGCATGCGCTGGCGAACAGGCACCCGCGGAGGCGCCGCGCCCCGTGCTGGTCGAGCAGCCTACGGGTGGAGCGGGCGCGGCGGTCACCGCCTACGCCGGCGAAGTCCGTGCGCGCGAAGAGAGCCCGCTCGCCTTCCGCATCGGCGGCAACCTGGTAAGACGACACGTCGACGCCGGCGACCAGGCGCGCAAGGGTCAGGTGCTGGCCGAGCTCGACCCCGGAGACCAGCGCCTGCAGGTGCAGGCGGCGCAGGCGCAGCTGGCCGCGGCCGAGGCCGAACTGGCTCGCGCCCGGTCCGACCGCGCACGCTATGCGGCCCTGGCCGGCGAGCAGCTGGTCAGCGCCTCGGCGATGGATGCGCAGGAGACGGCGTGGAAGGCCGCCGCCGAGCAGGCGCGCGCGGCGCGGGCCGAGCTGGAGGTGGCGCGCAACCAGGCGGCGTATTCGCAGCTGCGGGCGCCGCGCGACGGCGTGATCGCCGATCGCCTGGTCGAGGCCGGTCAGGTGGTCGCGGCCGGGCAGGCGGTGTTCTCCCTGGCCGGCGACGGCGGCCGCGAGGTGGCGATCGCGCTGCCGGAATCGCGCATCCGCGGGATCAGTGTCGGACAGCCGGTCGAGGTCGAACTGTGGAACACGCCGGGCCGGCGCCTGCCCGGCAGCATCCGCGAGATCGCCGCGGCCGCCGACCCGCAGTCCCGCACCTTTGCTGCGCGAGTCGCGCTCGATGCCGGGGCGCGGACTTCGGTCGAGCTCGGCCAGAGCGCGCGCGTGTACGTGGCCGGCAACGGCGCAGGTGCGCCGCTGAGCGTGCCCCTGTCCGCGCTGCAGCCTGGTCCGGATGGCGGCCACTCGGTCTGGGTGGTGGAACCGGCCGACGGCACGCTGCGATCGGTTCCGGTGAAGCTCGGTGACTTCGGTGAAACCAGGGTGCCCGTGCTGTCCGGACTTTCCGCGGACGACTGGGTGGTGTCCGCGGGCGGACACCTGTTGCGGGAAGGGCAGCGCGTGTCGCCGGTCGATCGCGACAACCGGCCGGTGGCGGCCGCGTCGTCACCGGCTCCGGAACGCGCACCGTGATCCGGGTGCGGCCGCGTCCGCAGCGGGCGCCTGTGCGCAACAGCGCAGGCCGCGTTGGCGCACCACGGAGCCGCTGAACGATGCGCTTCAACCTCTCCGAGTGGGCGCTGCGCAACCGCAGCCTGGTGCTCTACACGATGATCGTGGTCGCGATCGCGGGCGTGTTCTCGTACCTGCAACTCGGCCGTTCCGAGGACCCGCCTTTCACCTTCAAGGCGATGGTGGTGCGCACGCTGTGGCCGGGCGCGACCGCCGACGAGGTCGCGCGCCAGGTCACCGAGCGGATCGAGAAGAAGCTGATGGAGACCGGCGACTACGAGTTCATCCGCTCGTACTCGCGCCCGGGCGAGTCGCAGGTGATCTTCATGGCCCGCGATGCGATGCATTCGCGCGAGATCCCGGACCTCTGGTACCAGGTGCGCAAGAAGGTCGGCGACATCCGCGCCACCCTGCCCGAGGGCGTGGTCGGACCGTTCTTCAACGACGAGTTCGGCGACACCTTCGGCAACATCTACGCGCTGACCGGGAAGGGCTTCGACTACGCGGTGCTCAAGGACTACGCCGACCGGGTGCAGCTCGAGCTGCAGCGCATGGACGACGTCGGCAAGGTCGAACTGGTCGGCCTGCAGGACGAGAAGCTGTGGATCGAGGTCAGCAACACCCGGCTGGCCACGCTCGGGATCCCGCTGGCGGCGGTGCAGGAGGCGCTGTCGCAGCAGAACGCGGTGGTGCCGGCCGGTTTCTTCGAAACCGCCACCGACCGCGTCCAGATCCGCGTGGATGGTGCGTTCGGTTCGGTCGAGCAGGTGCGTCAGTTCCCGATCCGCGCCGGCGACCGCACCATCCGCCTCGGCGACATCGGCACGGTGACCCGCGGCTTCGCCGATCCGGCGGCGCCGCGCATGCGCTTCATGGGCGAGGACGCGATCGGCCTGGCCGTGTCGATGCACGAAGGGGGCGACATCCTGCGCCTGGGCGAGACCCTCGAGCGCGAATTCGCGCGGCTGCAGCGCACCCTGCCGGCAGGCATGGAACTGCGCAAGGTCGCCGACCAGCCGGCGGCGGTGGATGCTTCGGTCGGCGAGTTCATGCGCGTGCTGGCCGAGGCGGTGACCATCGTGCTGCTGGTCAGCTTCTTCTCGCTCGGCTTCCGCACCGGGCTGGTGGTCGCGGTGTCGATCCCGCTGGTGCTGGCGATGACCTTCATCGCCATGCGCTGGTTCGACGTCGGCCTGCACAAGATCTCGCTCGGCGCGCTGGTGCTGGCGCTGGGGCTGATGGTCGACGACGCGATCATCGCGGTGGAGATGATGGCGATCAAGATGGAGCAGGGCTTCGACCGCTTCCGCGCGGCGAGCTTCGCCTGGACCAGCACCGCCTTCCCGATGCTCACCGGCACCCTGGTGACCGCCGCCGGCTTCCTGCCGATCGCGACCGCCGCTTCCGGCACCGGCGAGTACACGCGCTCGCTGTTCCAGGTGGTGACGATCGCGCTGCTGGTGTCCTGGGTGGCCGCGGTGCTGTTCATCCCGTACCTGGGCGACAAGATGCTGCCGGATCTTGCGCATCCGCGGCCGCCACGCCCGGGATCCCTGGCCGCGCGCTGGCGCGGGCAGCGCGAACGCATGGCGTTGCGCTGGCCGCGGCTGGCGTTCGCACTGCAACCGGCGGCGCACGACGCGCATGACCACGATCCTTACCAGCGGCCGTTCTATGTTCGCCTGCGTGGCGTGCTCGACTGGTCGCTGCGCCATCGCTGGCTGGTGATCGGGGCGACCGTCGCGGCCTTCGTCGCCTCGATCGCGATGTTCCGCTTCGTGCCGCAGCAGTTCTTCCCGGATTCCACCCGGCTCGAGCTGATGATCGACGTCGAGCTGGCCGAAGGCAGTTCGCTGCGCGCGACCGAAGCGCAGGTGCGGCGGCTCGAGGCGCTGCTCGACGGGCGCGAGGGCGTCGAGAACTACGTCGCCTACGTCGGCACCGGTTCGCCACGCTTCTACCTGCCGCTCGACCAGCAACTGCCGCAGCCCAACTTCGCCCAGTTCGTGGTGATGACCCGGGACGTCGACGCGCGCGAGGCGCTGCGCGCCTGGCTGACCGACGAGGTCGCCCCCGCGTTCCCCGAGCTGCAGCTGCGGGTGACGCGACTGGAGACCGGGCCGCCGGTGGGCTATCCGGTGCAGCTGCGCGTTTCCGGCGAACACGTCGAGCGCGTGCGCGCGATCGCCGTGCGGGTCGCGGAGAAGGTGCGGGAGAATCCGCACGTGGCCAACGTCAACCTCGACTGGGACGAGCCGAGCAAGGTGGTGCGGGTGCGCATCGACCAGGACCGCGCCCGCGCGCTCGGCGTCAGTTCGCAGCATGTCGCGCAGTTCCTGTCCGGTTCGCTGAGCGGGCTGCAGGTCAGCACCTATCGCGAAGGCAACGAGCTGGTCGGCATGTTGCTGCGCGGCACGGACGACGAGCGCGCGCGGCTCGACCTGCTCGGCAGCCTGGCGGTCCCGACACAGAGCGGGCAGTCGGTGCCGCTGTCGCAGATCGGCAACCTCGAATACGTGTTCGAGGACGGCATCATCTGGCATCGCGACCGGCTGCCGACCGTCACCGTGCGCGCCGACATCCGCGACCGGCTGACGCCGCCGACGGTGGTCGCGCAGATCCTGCCGACCCTTGAGGAAATCCGCGCGGAACTGCCCGGGGGCTACCGGCTCGAGACCGGCGGCACGGTCGAGGACTCCACCCGCGGCCAGGATTCGATCAGGGCCGGGCTGCCGCTGTTCCTGTTCGTGGTGGTGACGCTGCTGATGCTGCAGCTGCGCAGCCTGTCGCGGACCGCGCTGGTGCTGCTGACCGCGCCGCTTGGGATGATCGGCGTGGTGCTGTTCCTGCTGGTGTTCCGGGTGCCGTTCGGCTTCGTGGCGATGCTGGGCACGATCGCGCTGGCGGGCATGATCATGCGCAACTCGGTGATCCTCGTGGACCAGATCGAGCAGGACATCGCCGCCGGGCACGCGCGCTGGGATGCGGTGGTCGATGCCACGGTGCGCCGCTTCCGGCCGATCGTGCTGACCGCGCTGGCCGCGATCCTGGCGATGATCCCGCTCTCGCGCAGCGTGTTCTTCGGGCCGATGGCGGTGGCGATCATGGGCGGTCTGACGGTGGCGACGGTGCTGACCCTGCTGTTCCTGCCGGCGCTGTACGCAGCGTGGTTCCGGGTGCGCCGCGATGAACCGGAACCAGCTGCATCGCAGCCACAGCCCGCCCCGTCGGGCTGAGCCTCAGTCGCGTGCGGCGGCGTCGTCGAGCAGCGCCATGAACGCCCGCGCCGCACTCGACAGCGTGCGCCCTGCGTGGGTCACGTAGCCCAGCTGGCGCTGCAACGCCACGCCCGGCACGCGCAGTACCACGGTCTGCGCGTCGAGCATCGTCTGAGGCAGCACGCTCCAGGCCAGGCCGACGCTGGCCAGCATGCGCAGCGTCTCCATGGTGTTGGTGGTCATGCGCAGCGTCGGCGCCAGGTCCTCGGCGGCGAAGCGTTCGGCGACGATGCGGTGGGTGAAGGTGTTGGCGTCGGGCAGCACCGCCGGATGCGCGGCGAGGTCGCGCAGGTCCACCTGTTCGCGCCCGGCCAGCGGATGGTCCGGTGCGACCACGAACTCCAGCCGGTCATCCCAGACCGGAACCGTGCGCAGCGGTGCCGCGGCGGGCCCCAGCGTGGTGATCGCCAGTTCCAGCCGGCCGTGCAGCACCTCGGCCCAGGCCTGTTCCGAATCGAGAAAGCGCAGGTCGAGTGCGGCCAGCGGATGGGTCTGGCCGAAACGCCGGAGCAGAGGCGGCAGGCGATGCAGGCCGATGTGGTGGCTGGTGGCCAGGCTCAGCCGGCCACCGACCTCGGCGTCGAGGTGGCCGAGCGCGCGGCGGGTGTCCTCCAGTTCGGCCAGGATGCGGCGGGCGCGGGGCAGCAGCGACTGCCCGGCCTCGGTCAGCGCCACCTCGCGCCCGACCCGGTCGAACAGGCGTCGGCCGAGCTGCCCCTCGAGTACTGCGATGCGCTTGCTCACGGCGGGCTGGGTCAGGTGCAGGCGTTCGCCCGCGGCCGAAAAGCCGCCACTGTCGGCGACCGCGACGAAAGCCTCCAGGCTGGCGAGGTCCACTTCATTCCGTCTGGTTATTCGAAGAATGAAAAATATGAATTGGAGTTATTGATGGCAAGTGCCTAGGATGGGGTCGCCCGGCGTCCGCGCCGAGGCCACCCAGACCAACGGACCGACGCGGGGCACGCCGATGGCAGGCAAGACGCTGTACGACAAGCTGTGGGAGATGCACGAGGTCAAGCGCCGCGACGACGGCTCCTCGCTGATCTACATCGACCGCCACATCCTGCACGAGGTCACCTCGCCGCAGGCGTTCGAGGGCCTGCGTCTGGCCGGCCGCAAGCCCTGGCGCATCGACGCCAACATCGCCACGCCCGACCACAACGTGCCGACCACCCGCGCCGAGCGGCAGGGTGGGCTGGAGTCGATCGTCGACGAGGTCTCGCGGCTGCAGGTGCAGACGCTGGACGAGAACTGCGACGACTTCGGCATCCTCGAGTTCAAGATGAACGACGCCCGCCAGGGCATCGTGCACGTGGTCGGCCCGGAGCAGGGCGCGACCCTGCCGGGCATGACCGTGGTCTGCGGCGACTCGCACACCTCCACCCATGGTGCGTTCGGTGCGCTGGCGCACGGCATCGGCACCTCCGAGGTCGAGCACGTGCTGGCCACCCAGTGCCTGGTGGCGAAGAAGATGAAGAACATGCTGGTGCGCGTGGACGGCGAGCTGCCGTTCGGCGTCACCGCAAAGGACATCGTGCTGGCGGTGATCGGCCGGATCGGCACCGCCGGCGGCAACGGCCATGCGCTGGAGTTCGGCGGCAGCGCGATCCGTGCGCTGTCGATGGAAGGCCGCATGACCATCTGCAACATGGCGATCGAGGCCGGTGCGCGCGTGGGCATGGTGGCGGTCGACGAAAAGACGATCGAGTACGTGAAAGGCCGCCCGTTCGCGCCCAGAGGCGCCGACTGGGACGCCGCCGTGGCCGCGTGGCAGGGGCTGGTGTCCGACGAGGACGCACACTTCGACACCGTGGTCGAGCTGCGCGCCGAGGACATCAAGCCGCAGGTCAGCTGGGGCACGTCGCCGGAGATGGTGCTGGCGGTGGACCAGAACGTGCCCGACCCGGAACGCGAACCCGACCCGGTGCGCAAGGATTCGATCACCCGCGCGCTGAAGTACATGGGGCTGGAGGCGAACCAGCCGATCACCACGATCCGGCTCGACCGCGTGTTCATCGGCTCCTGCACCAATTCGCGGATCGAGGACCTGCGTGCGGCGGCGGCCGTCGCCAGGGGTCGCAAGGTGGCGTCCACCATCAAGCAGGCGCTGGTGGTGCCCGGTTCCGGCCTGGTCAAGGCGCAAGCCGAAGCGGAAGGCCTGGACAGGGTATTCCTCGACGCCGGATTCGAGTGGCGCGAACCGGGGTGCTCGATGTGCCTGGCGATGAATCCCGACAAGCTCGGCAGCGGCGAGCATTGCGCGTCCACCTCCAACCGCAACTTCGAAGGCCGCCAGGGCGCCGGCGGGCGCACCCACCTGGTCAGCCCGGCGATGGCCGCTGCGGCGGCGGTGTCGGGGCATTTCGTGGATGTGCGGGAAATGGCCAGTAGTGATTCGTAATTTGTAATTCGTGATTCGAAAAAAAGCGAAGCCTACGACTCCGGACGCCCTTGCCAATCACCAATCACCAGACACGAAGCCATGACTCCCTTCACCACCCACACCGGCCTGGTCGCACCGCTGGACCGCGCCAACGTCGACACCGACCAGATCATCCCCAAGCAGTTCCTGAAGTCGATCAGGCGCAGCGGCTTCGGGCCGAACCTGTTCGACGAATGGCGCTACCTCGACATCGGCCAGCCGGGGCAGGACAACAGCGTACGCCCGGTCAATCCGGACTTCGTGCTCAACTTCCCGCGCTACCGCGGCGCCAGCGTGCTGCTGGCGCGCGAGAACTTCGGTTGCGGCTCCTCGCGCGAGCACGCGCCCTGGGCGCTGGAGGAATACGGATTCCGTGCGATCGTCGCGCCGAGCTTCGCCGACATCTTCTACAACAACAGTTTCAAGAACGGGCTGCTTCCGATCGTGCTGGACGCAGCGGCGGTCGACGCGCTGTTCGAACAGTGCGAGGCGACACCCGGCTACCAGCTCACCGTCGACCTCGCGTCGCAGATGGTGACCCGGCCCGATGGCGTGCAGTACCGGTTCGAGATTGACGCCTTCCGCAAGCACTGCCTGTACAACGGCCTCGACGACATCGGCCTGACCCTGCAGGAGCACGAGGCGATCGCCTCGTTCGAAGCGCGCCATCGCGCGTCGCAGCCCTGGTTGTTCGGCGCTGGCACTTGATTCCCAGGTGAGCCCGTCGGTCGCCGGTTGGCAACCACGCAAGCGGGAAACAGGCCTGGGCGGGAATGACGCATGCCGCGCAGTTGCGCGCATGCGTCAGGCGAGGCGGTCGACGACAGCCTGGGCCGCGGTCCGCGTGTCGACACCCTGGCCCGCGGCCGCGAGGTCGGCGGTGAACACCTTCGCATCGAGCGCCGACGAGACGGCGGCCTCGACCGCCGCGGCCTCGGCCTCCAGTCCCAGCGAATGGCGCAGCAGCATCGCCGCGCTGAGGATGGTGGCATAGGGGTTGGCGATGCCCTTGCCGGCGATGTCGGGCGCGGAGCCGTGGATCGGCTCGTAGATCCCGACCTTGCCCGAGCCGAGCGACGCCGACGCCAGCAGGCCGAGCGAACCGGCCAGCATCGAGGCCTCGTCGGTGAGGATGTCGCCGAACATGTTCTCGGTCACGATCACGTCGTAGGCGCGTGGCTTCGACAGCAGGTGCATCGCCATCGAGTCGACCAGCTGGTGCTCGAGGGTCACGTCGGGGAATTCGTCGCGCATCACGCGCGTGGTGACGTCGCGCCAAAGCCGCGAGGTTTCCAGCACGTTGGCCTTGTCGACCGAGGTCAGGTGGCCGCGGCGAGCGCGCGCAAGCGCCGCCGCGCTGCGGACCACGCGTTCGATCTCGACCACGCTGTAGCGGCAGAGGTCGGTCGCCTCGGTCTCGCTGCGGGTCTTGTCGCCGAAGTAGATGCCGCCGGTGAGCTCGCGCACCACCATGATGTCCACGCCTTGCAGCAGTTCGGACTTGATCGGCGACGCGCCGAGCGCGGCCGCGTGCGGGCGCACCGGGCGCAGGTTGGCGAACAGGCCCAGCGCCTTGCGGATCGCGAGCAGGCCCTGCTCCGGGCGTACCTTCGCGTTCGGGTCGGACCACTTCGGACCGCCGACCGCGCCGAGCAGCACGGCGTCCGCCCTGCGCGCAGCCTCGAGCGTCGCCGCCGGGAGCGGCTCGCCGTGGCGGTCGATCGCGACGCCGCCGATGTCGTGTTCGGCGAAGGAGAACGCGTGGCCGTAGCGCGAAGCGACGGCCTCGAGGACGGGCAGGGTGGCGGCGACGATCTCGGGACCGATGCCGTCCCCGGGCAGTACGACGATGTCAGCGTGCATGGACTCGCAACGTGGAAAGGGAGAAGGGAACCGGCCGGCATCGGGGCCGGCCTGGCGGGTGCGGATGCGCCGGCCGCGCACCGGGGCGCAGCCGGCATCGGGACGCGCGTGGCCTCAGGCCGTCGCCCGCGCGTCGACCGTGGGCGTGCCGGCGGGTGTGCGCCGCAGGATCCGGTTGGCGACGTCCAGCCAGGCCAGCGCGCTGGCCTCGATGATGTCGCGGCTGGTGCCGCTGCCCTGGTACTCGGTGCCCTCGTGGTGGACGCTCAGCGACGCCTCGCCCTGCGCATCGGTGCCGAGGCCGACGCTGTGCACGCTGTAGCTCTCCAGCGACAGCTTCACGCCGGTGGCATTGGCGAGCGCCGCGAACAGCGCATCGACCGGACCGTCGCCGAGCGCGCTTTCGCTGATCTTCCTGCCGTCGGGGTCGGACAGCTCGACCTGCGCGCTCGCGCGCTGGCCACGGTCGCTGATGGTCATCGACGACAGGCGATAGCCCATGCCGCTGACGCCGCCGTCGATCAGGCGCTCCAGGTCGTCGTCCTCGACCACGCGCTGCTGCTCGCACAGCGCCTTGAACTGCACGAACACCTGGTCGAGCTGCTCGTCCTCCATCGTGTACCCCAGCGCGCGCAGGCGGTGGCCGACCGCGGCGCGGCCGCTGTGGCGTCCCAGCACCATCTTGGTGTCGGGCCAGCCGACGTCGGACGGGTTCATGATCTCGTAGGTGCTGCGGTTGCGCAGCATGCCGTGCTGGTGGATGCCGGACTCGTGCGCGAACGCGTTCTGGCCGACGATCGCCTTGTTGCGCTGCACCGGCATGCCGATCAGGCGCTGCAGCAGCTGCGACGTCGGCACCAGGCGGCGCGTGTCGACCCGGCTGTCGATGTTGTAGAAGGCATTGCGGACCTTCAGCGCCATCACCAGTTCTTCCAGCGCGGCGTTGCCGGCGCGCTCGCCGATGCCGTTGATGGTGCACTCGATCTGGCGCGCGCCGCCCTCCATCGCCGCCAGCGAATTGGCCACGGCCAGGCCCAGGTCGTTGTGGCAGTGGGCGCTGAAGATCACGTCGCGCGCGCCCGGAATGTTCGCGATCATGCGCTCGAACAGCCCGCGGATCTCCTCGGGCGTGGTGTAGCCCAGGGTGTCCGGCACGTTGATGGTGGTGGCGCCGGCGGCGATGGCCACGGCCACGGCTTCGTGCAGGAACTCCTCCTCGGTGCGGGTGCCGTCCTCGGGAGAGAACTCGATGTCCTCGACGTGGCCGCGCGCCATCGACACGTGGGTGCCGATCGAATCGAGTACCTGGGCCTTGCTCATCCGCAGCTTGTGCTCGCGGTGCAGCGGGCTGGTGGACAGGAACACGTGGATGCGCGGCTTCGCGGCGCCTTCCAGCGCGCGTGCCGAGGCCTCGATGTCGCCGGGCAGGCAGCGCGACAGCACCGCCAGTGTGGTGCCGCGCAGTTCGCGCGCGATCTGCGCGGTGGCCTCGCGGTCGGACTGGGAACTGGCGGGGAAGCCGGTTTCGATGATGTCGACGCCCAGTTCCGCCAGCGCCCGCGCCATCACCACCTTCTGCTGCGGGGTCATGCTGCAGCCGGGGGACTGCTCGCCGTCGCGCAGGGTGGTGTCGAAGATGCGTACGAACTCGGGGGTGGTGTTCATGCGAGGAGTTCCTCGGGAAGCTCGTTGTCGATGTTACCCGTTGCCGGTTGCGGCCGGGGTTGCGCTGCGTCATGGACCGGGAGCAGGCCGGCGGGAAGCGGTGGCTGCTTCGTCGCCGGCGAGGGAAGTCGCTCGCGGGCCCGGCGCCGCGGCTTGCGCGGCGGCCGCGGCCGCACCTCGGAGAGCAGGGCCGCCAGCACCGCGGCGTCGACGTTGCCGCCGGACACCACCGCGCACTTGCGCTTGCCGGCCACGCGCTTGCCCGCGGCCAGCGCCAGCGCGCCGGCACCTTCGGCGATCACGTGTTCCTCCAGTGCCAGCCGCACCAGGGTCTCGCGCAGTTCGGCCTCGCGCACGATGACCACGTCGTCGAGCAGTTCCCGCAGCAGGCGTTCGGTGAGATAGCCCGGCTCCTTCACGCGCACGCCGTCGGCCAGGGTGGCGCGAGGGTCGACCAGCGTGCGGTCGCCCCTGAGCGCCCGCGTCATGGCGTCGACGCCTTCCACCTGCGCGCCGACGATGCGCACGCCCTGGGACTTCAGTGCCAGCGCCACGCCGGAGGCCAGCCCGCCGCCGCCGATCGGCACCAGCACCACGTCCGGGTTCATTGCCGCGGCGATTTCCAGGCCGACCGTGCCCTGGCCGGCGATCACGTCGGGATCGTCGAAGGCCGACAGCAGCCGGAAGCCGTTCTGCTCGGCCAGTTCCCGGGCGAAGGCCTTGGCCTCGTCGTAGGTCTCGCCATGCAGGCGCACGGTCGCGCCCCAGTGGGCGACGCCGGCCACCTTGGTTTCCGGCGCGGTCCGGGGCATCACCGTGATCGCCGGGATGCCGAGGCGGTACGCGGCCCAGGCCATGCCCTGCGCGTGGTTGCCGGCCGAGGCGGTGATGACGCGGCGGTCGTCGCCGCGCTCGCGCGCCGCCAGCAGCGCGTTGAGCGCGCCACGGACCTTGTACGAGCCGGTGCGCTGCAGGTTCTCGAGCTTCAGCCAGGTGCCGAAGCGTTCGGCGTAGTGGGTGGGGGTGACGTCGAGGTACCTGCGCAGCCGCGCCTGCGCCGCCAGCACGTCGCCGGCGGTCACGTCGATGGTGCTGGCTACGGCAGGATCCATCAGAGGTCCGTGAGCCAGTGGCGCCAGGCCGGTTCGCGGCCGCGCACCACCCGGCCGTAGAGTTCGGCCAGTTCACGCGTGACCGGGTTGTCGCCGAACTCCCGCTCCTCGATCTGCGCCACCGGCGCGACCTCGGCCGCGGTCCCGCAGGCGAACACTTCGTCCGCGTCCATCAGTTCGGCCAGCGGCACCATGCGCGACGGCGCCCCGGTGAGCTGCAGCAGGGTGTCGCGGGTGATGCCGGGCAGCGCATCGCGGTGTTCGACGGCGGTCAGGCGGCCGTCCTTGACCATGAACACGTTGGCGCCGGTGCACTCGACCGTGAACCCCTCGCGATCGGTGAACAGCGCCTCGTCGAAGCCGCGCGCCTTGGCCTCGCGCTTGGCCAGGATCGAGTTCACATAGCTGCCGCACAGCTTGAGCGGCGGCAGCGAGTCGGCCGGGTTGCGGCGCCACTTGCCCACGCCCAGGCGCGCGCGGCTGCCGTTGAGGTGCACGCTGGTGGCGGTGGTGGCCACCATCATGTGCGGCACGTGGCCCTCGACGTCGAGCCCGAACCCGCCTTCGCCGAACCATGCCAGCGGCCGGATGTAGGCGTCGGCGTGGCGGTTGGCCCGCAGGGTGGCGAGCGTGGCCTCGGCGCACAGCGCCGGGTCGAACGGCAGTCCGAACATCTCCGCGCCGCGGCGCATGCGCTCCAGGTGCTCGGGCAGGCGGAACACGGCCGCGCCGGATTCCGTCGCGTAGGCACGCATGCCCTCGAACACGCCGCTGCCGTAGTGCATGGCGTGCGTGGTCAGGCCGGCCTGCATCGCCCCGGCGTCGACCAGCGCGCCGTCGAACCAGGCGAACACGGTGGCGGCGTCCGCGCGCGGCTGCGTGGCGTGGCGGGCGTGGGCGGCTTCGGCGATCGGGGTGACGGTGGCGCTCATGTGGGGTCCGGTATGCGGGCTGGCCCGCGAGTAGGGTGGAGGGCGGAGAAAAGCGGCGAATCCTGGGAGCGGGGCGAAGCCGGAACGAAGCGATGGCTGCGCGGATCGCCCTACGGGCAGGGCTGTACCGATACCGACAGGCAGTCGTACATCTTCGCTAGCTGCTGCTGCAGCGAGGCGTCTGAACGATCGCCCTCGACCGTCATGCGCAGGTGGAAGCGGTCGCCCTCTGGCTGCGCCTGGCCGTCGACCGACAGTGGCCGGAACCCGCGGCGCTCGGTGGCGCCGAGCACGCGCGCCAGCACGCCCTCGGCGCTGCGCAGGGTGAAGTCAAGCTGGTAGCGCATTGCTGGGCTCCTCGGAGGCCGACGATGCGGACGGCGGCTGGGTCGCGGCGGGTTCGCCGATGTCGAGCGTGCCGGCGTCGTCCGGATCCATCATCTGCGCGTTGTTGTGGTTGGGCGGCACCAGCGGCCAGACATTGGCGGCGGTGTCGATCGCGACGTGCAGCAGGGTCGGGCCGTCGGCCGCCAGCAGCGCGCGCAGCGCATCGTCGACGTGGGCGGCCTTGTCCACGTGCAGCGCCTGGATACCGAACGCCCGCGCGACCTCGGCGAAGTCCGGATTGTCGGACAGGTCGATCTCCGAATAGCGCTTCTCGAAGAACAGCTCCTGCCACTGACGGACCATGCCCAGCGCGGAATTGTCGAGCAGCACGATCTTCACCGGCAGCCGGTAGCGGCGGATGGTGGCCAGCTCCTGGATGTTCATCATGAACGAGCCGTCGCCGCTGACGCAGACCACCTGCGCCTCCGGGTTTTCCATCTGCGCCCCCATCGCCGCCGGCAGGCCGAAGCCCATCGCGCCGAGCGAGCCGCTGGTCAGGTGCTGACGCGGGTGGTTGAAGCGCCAGTGCTGCGCGACCCACATCTGGTGCTGGCCGACGTCGCAGGAGACGATCGCGTTCGGCGCCAGTTCGCTCAGGCGCTTGAGCAGCGCCGGCGCGTACACGGTCTCGCCGGGCGCGTCGTAGCGCGCGGCGTGGCGCTGGCTGCGCTGCAGGCAGGTATCGCGCCAGGCCTTGCGCGCGGCCGCGTGGCGGCCTTCCATCTGCGCGGCCAGCGGCGCGGCCAGCCGCGACAGGCTGGCGGCGAGGTCGCCCGGAACCGCGACATCGGCGGCGCGCAGCTTGCTGATCTCGCAGCAATCGCCATCCAGGTGCACCACGCGCGCGTTGGGGGCGAACTCGGCGAGCTTGCCGGTGGCGCGATCGTCGAAGCGCGCGCCGACCACGAACAGCAGGTCCGCCTCCTGCACCGCCATGTTCGCGGCGCGGCTGCCGTGCATGCCGAGCATGCCCAGGTTGCCGGGATGGTTCGCCGGCAGCGCGCCCAGGCCCTTGAGGGTGAGCACGGTCGGCAGCCCGGTGAGGTCGACGAACTCGCGGAACGCTTCCACCGCATCGCCCAGCACCACGCCGCCGCCGGCGTACACCACCGGCTTGCGGCACTGCGAGATCAGCGCGGCGGCCTCGTGCAAGGCGGCGTCGGGCGGATTCGGCACCGGCTCGACCGGCAGCGGCGAATGCACCGGCAGGTGCGAGGCGTCGGCCATCTGCACGTCCTTGGGCAGGTCGATCAGCACCGGTCCCGGGCGCCCGCTGCGGGCGATGCGGAAGGCCTCGGCGAACATCCGCGGCAGGTCGTCGACACTGCGCGGCAGGAAGCTGTGCTTGACGATCGGCATGGTCATGCCGAACACGTCCAGCTCCTGGAACGCGTCGGTGCCCATCAGGAAGGTGGGCACCTGGCCGGTGAGGACCACCATCGGCACCGAGTCGAACATCGCATCGGCGATGCCGGTCACCAGGTTCGATGCGCCCGGGCCGGAGGTCGCCACGCACACGCCGACGCGGCCGCTGGCGCGCGCGTAGCCGTTCGCGGCGAACGCCGCGCCCTGCTCGTGCCGTACCAGGACATGCTTCAGCGACGCGCCGTGGAGCGCGTCGTAGAAGGGCATGATCGTCCCGCCCGGATAGCCGAACAGCGCGTCCACGCCTTCCGCCTCCAGGGCCTGCACCAGCCAGTGCGCACCGTTCATCACGCGGCCTCTTTCTGTTCCTTCGGGGAGTTGTCCAGCCACACCATCTTCGCGCGCAGCTGCTTGCCGACCACTTCGATCGGGTGGTCGAGGTCGGCCTGCTTGAACCTGTTGTAGTTCGGCAGGCCGGCTTCGTGCTCGGCCACCCAGTTGCGGGTGAAGGTGCCGTCCTGGATGTCCTTGAGCACGTCGCGCATGCGCTCCTTCACCGAAGCGTCGATCACGCGCGGGCCGCTGACGTAGTCGCCGTACTGCGCGGTCTCGGAGACGAACTCGAGCATGCGGGTGATGCCGCCTTCGTAGAACAGGTCGACGATCAGCTTCAGCTCGTGCAGGACCTCGTAATAGGCGATCTCCGGCTGGTAGCCGGCTTCCACCAGCACCTCGAAGCCCGCCTGCACCAGCGACGAGGCGCCGCCGCACAGCACCGCCTGCTCGCCGAACAGGTCGGTCTCGGTCTCTTCCTTGAAGGTGGTCTCGATCAGGTTGGCGCGCGCGCCGCCGAGGCCGTCGGCGTAGGCCAGCGCCAGCTGCTTCGCCTTGCCGCTGCGGTCCTGGTGCACGGCCCAGATGCAGGGCACGCCGCGGCCGATCTCGTATTCGCGGCGCACCAGCGCGCCCGGCCCCTTGGGCGCGACCAGGATCACGTCGAGATCTTCGCGCGGGGCGATCATGCCGAAATGCACGTTCAGCCCATGCGCGAACAGCAGGCAGGCGCCCTGCTTCATGTTCGGCGCGAGCGCGTCCGCGTAGACCTTCCGCTGCACCATGTCGGGCGTGAGCACCGCCACCAGGTCGGCCTCCTTCACCGCTTCTGCAGGTGCCTTGACGGTGAAACCGTCGGCCTTGGCCTTGGCTTCGGTCGGGCCACCCGGACGCAGGCCGACGGTCACGTCGAAGCCCGAATCGCGCAGGTTCAGCGCATGCGCGCGGCCCTGGCTGCCGTAGCCGACGATGGCGATGCTGGGCTTGGGAAGGGAAGACTGGGTCATCTGGGGCTCTCTGCTGTGGATCCGGGTGGATGGAAGGGAATGTGGTGGGCAACAAAAAACCCCGCCCTTGCGGTGCGGGGTTTTGCGATTCGGCGCCTGCTGCTTACGCGCCCGATCGTCCCGCACCTGTTGGCGAGGTAATAAGGACGACTACGAGAAGCGACGACGCGGCGGCGTCGCAGGCGTTCTTCGGGCTGGTGTGGCGTTGCAGCATTCACGCAAACTAAACCGGGCTTTCCGGCCTTGTCAAGCGACATGGGCAAAAATACCCGGTGAGGTTCGTTGCGGCGGAAATCGTTGCAACTGAAACCGCGAAAACTGCCGAGAATGTCGCTTTGACGCATTGCGTCATCCCGCTCCCCGCGAAGTTCCATGCCCGAATACCGTTCCCGGACCTCCACCCACGGCCGCAACATGGCCGGCGCCCGCGCGCTGTGGCGTGCCACCGGCATGCAGGACGACGACTTCCACAAGCCGATCGTGGCCATCGCCAACTCCTTCACCCAGTTCGTGCCCGGCCATGTGCACCTGAAGGACCTCGGCCAGCTGGTCGCGCGCGAGATCGAGCGCGTTGGCGGCGTGGCCAAGGAGTTCAGCACGATCGCCGTCGACGACGGCATCGCGATGGGCCACGACGGCATGCTGTACTCGCTGCCCAGCCGCGAGGTGATCGCCGACGCGGTCGAATACATGGTCAACGCCCACTGCGCCGACGCGCTGGTGTGCATCTCCAACTGCGACAAGATCACGCCGGGCATGCTGATGGCCGCGCTGCGGCTCAACGTGCCCACGGTGTTCGTCTCCGGCGGGCCGATGGAGGCGGGCAAGACCGCGCTGGCCGACCACAAGCTCGACCTGGTCGACGCGATGGTGATGGCGGCCGACCCCTCGGCGTCGGATGAGCAGGTGGCCGCGGTGGAACGCAGCGCCTGCCCGACCTGCGGCTCGTGCAGCGGCATGTTCACCGCCAACTCGATGAACTGCCTGACCGAGGCGCTGGGATTGTCGCTGCCTGGCAACGGCACGGTGCTGGCGACGCACGCCGACCGCGAGCAGCTGTTCCTGCGCGCCGGCCGCACCGCGGTGGAACTGTGCCATCGCTGGTACGGCGCGGAGGATCCCGGCGCGCTGCCGCGCGGGATCGCCACCTTCGAGGCGTTCGAGAACGCGATGACGCTCGACATCGCGATGGGCGGCTCGACCAACACCATCCTGCACCTGCTGGCCGCGGCGCAGGAGGGCGGGGTGCCGTTCACCCTGCACGACATCGACCGCCTTTCGCGTCGCGTGCCGCAGCTGTGCAAGGTCGCGCCGAACACGCAGAAGTACCACATCGAGGACGTGCACCGCGCCGGCGGGATCATGGCGATCCTCGGCGAACTCGCGCGTGGCGGGCTGCTGCATACCCACGTCCCCACCGTGCACGCCCCGAGCCTGGCCGAGGCGATCGCGAAGTGGGATGTCGCCACGGTCGAGGACGAGGCCGTGGCCACCTTCTATCGCGCCGGTCCTGCCGGCATCCCGACCCAGACCGCCTTCAGCCAGGCCACGCGCTGGGCGACGCTCGATACCGATCGCAGCGAAGGCTGCATCCGCAGCGTCGAACACGCCTACTCGCAGGAAGGCGGCCTGGCCGTGCTTCACGGCAACATCGCCGTCGACGGCTGCGTGGTGAAGACCGCCGGCGTCGACGAATCGATCCACCTCTTCGAAGGCAGCGCGCGCGTCTACGAGAGCCAGGACGCTGCGGTGCAGGGCATCCTCGGCGACGAGGTGAAGCCCGGCGACATCGTGGTGATCCGTTACGAGGGTCCGAAGGGCGGCCCCGGCATGCAGGAGATGCTGTACCCCACCAGCTACCTCAAGTCGAAAGGCCTGGGCAAGCAGTGCGCGCTGCTGACCGACGGACGATTTTCCGGTGGCACCTCCGGCCTCTCCATCGGCCACGTATCGCCCGAGGCGGCGGCCGGCGGCAGCATCGGCCTGGTCCGCGACGGCGATCGCATCCGCATCGACATCCCCGCGCGCACGATCGACCTGATGGTGCCGGAAGAGGAGCTGGCCGGGCGCCGCGCCGAACAGGATGCGAAGGGCTGGAAACCCGCGCAGCCGCGCGCACGCAAGGTCAGCGCCGCGCTCAAGGCCTATGCCCTGCTGGCCACCAGCGCCGACAAGGGCGCGGTGCGCAACCTGGCGCTGCTGGAAGCGGGCTGATCGTCCGCGCTGCAACCGCATAGACGCGTAGCCCGGGTAAGCGAAGCGCACCGGGGGTTTTGCGCGACGTCCTCCCGGGTGCGCTTCGCTTACCCGGGCTACGTTACGGCGCAGCGCGCAGCGCGTGCTAGCCGTCCCATCCGGGGAGCTTCTTCTTCATCGCTACGTTCTTCAGCGTGACATAGGCCGGGATCCCGTCCTTGCCGTAGGGCGGTGGCGCCTCGCCGCGGATCAAGGGTTCGAGGTACGCGCGGGCCTTGTCGGTGATGCCGTAACCGTCGCGGCGGATGAAGCCGGCAGGGAACTTCTTCTCGTGGTTCGCGACCTTGTCGAGCGGCGCGCTGCCGATCTTCCAGCGGTACGGCGAGTCGGAGCTGCGCACGATCACCGGCATGGTCGCGTTCTGCCCCTTCAGCGCGAACTGCACCGCGGCCTTGCCGACGGCCACCGCCTGGTCCAGGTCGGTCTTCGAGGCGAGGTGGCGCGCGGAGCGTTGCAGGTAGTCGGGCAGGGTCCAGTGGACCTTGAAGCCGAGTTCGTCCTTGACCTTGCCGGCCAGGTACGAGGCCACGCCGCCGAGCTGGGTGTGGCCGAACGAGTCCTTGCCGCCGCCGGAGTCGGCGACGAAGCGGCCGTCGGCGGTCTGGATGCCCTCGCTGGCGACGACCACGCAATAACCCACACGCGCGACCACCTTCTTCACCTGCTTGAGGAAATCGGCCTCGTCATAAGGGCGCTCTGGGAACAGGATCAGGTGCGGCGCCTCGTCCGGGCCCTTGCCGGCCAGGCCCGCGGCGGCGGCCAGCCAGCCGGCGTGGCGGCCCATCGCCTCGTACACGAACACCTTGGTCGAGGTCTCGGCCATCGCCGCCACGTCCAGCGCGGCCTCGCGCACGGAGACCGCGGTGTATTTGGCGGCCGAGCCGAACCCCGGACAGCAGTCGGTCACCGCCAGGTCGTTGTCGATCGTCTTCGGTACGCCGATGCAGGTCAGCGGATAGCCGAACTCGGCCGCCAGCTTCGAGACCTTGTTGGCGGTGTCGGCCGAATCGTTGCCGCCGTTGTAGAGGAACCAGCGCACGTCGTGGGCCTTGAACACCGCCAGCAGACGCTCGTACTTCGCGCGATCGGCCTCGACCGACTTGAGCTTGTAGCGACAGGAGCCGAACGCGCCGCCGGGGGTGTGCGCCAGTCCGCGGATCGCCGCCGCCGACTCCTTCGAGGTGTCCACCAGCTCCTCGCGCAGCGCGCCGAGGATGCCGTTGCGCGCCGCCAATACCTTCACCTTGCGCGCGCGGGCCTCGGAGATCACCCCCGAGGCGGTGGCGTTGATGACGGCGGTGACACCGCCGGACTGGGAGTAGAGCAGGGTTCCGGAAGCCATATGCGCCCTTGGGATGAGGTCGGGGGGTCGGGTCGATGGGTTAAGCTGGCGGCTGAATCCGCGGTTCCGGCCGGAGTGTAGCAACCGCCCGCGACCGCCTCCGGTTTCGATCTGGTGGGGAGTCCTCGATGCGATTGGTGTTGTTGGGAGCGCCCGGCTCGGGCAAGGGCACGCAGGCGGCTCGCCTCAAGGAGTACCTGCAGGTACCGCACATCTCCACTGGCGACCTGCTGCGCGCCGAAGTGGCGGCGGGAACGCCGCTGGGGCTGCAGGCCAAGGAAGTCATGGCCCGCGGCGACCTGGTCAGCGACGGGATCCTGCTGGGCATGCTGCGCGACCGATTCTCGCGCGACGACACGAAGGCCGGCTTCATCCTCGACGGCTATCCGCGCAACCTCGCCCAGGCGGCGGCGCTGGACGAACTGCTGCACAGCCTCGGCCAGAAGTTCGACGCGGCGGTGCAACTGGCGGTAGACAACGAGCAGATCGTCGAGCGCCTGGCCGGCCGCGCCCAGGCCGAGGGTCGCGCAGACGACGCTCCCGAAGCGGTGCGCAAGCGGCTGCAGGTGTACGACCAGCAGACCGCGCCGGTGATCGACTTCTACCGCCAGCATGGCCAGCTGACCGTGGTCGACGGCGTGGGGACGCTGGACGAGGTCTTCACCCGGATCGTCGAGGCGATCGCGCCGGAGAAGGCGGTCGGCTGAGCGGCATCGCGGCGTGCGGCGGCGGCGAGGCATTCGCCCAGCAAGGGGTTCGGACTGGTCGGGCCGGACGGACGCGACTCCCGAGCGGCCGAGGCGCGGCGAGGCGCCCGGTCAGTCGCGCGGGTGCCGGCCGAATTCGCGGGTACTGCCGTCCTCCAGAACCAGCGAGACCGTGTAGGGCTGCACGATGCCGTCCGGATGCTCCATGCCCGGCGATCCCAGCGGCATGCCGGGCAGGGCCAGGCCGCGGGCCTGCGGGCGCTCGCGCAGCAGCCGCAGCACGTCCGCCGCCGGCACGTGGCCTTCGATGAAATAGCCCGCGACCTCGGCGGTATGGCACGAACCGAGCGCGTGGGGCACGCCCGCGGCGTCCTTCACCGCCGCCATGTCCGTGTTGTCGCGCGCGTCGACCTCGAAACCGGCCTCGCGCATATGCTCGATCCACAGCCCGCAACAGCCGCAGCTCGGGTGCTTGTGGACGGTCAGCAGCGGCAGCGCGGCATCGGCCACCGTGGCCGGGATCGCCGCGGCGGGCTCGCCGGGCGCGGCGGATTCCGCCGCGGCGCATCCGGAGAGCAGCAGCGACAGGGTGGCGATGGCGGACAGCAGGCGGGGCATGGCGGCTCCTCGGCGCGGACGATACGGTCAGTCTACCGGTCCGCCCGCAACCGGCCTTGACCGGGATCAGGCGCCGCGCCGGCGCGGCTTTGGGTAAAGTGCGCGACGGTCCCGCAACGGCAGCCCAGCGCTTGAAACTGCACATCCTCGGCATCGCCGGCACCTTCATGGGCGGTGTCGCCGCGCTCGCGCGCGAACTCGGCCACGCCGTCGAGGGCAGCGACCAGACGGTGTATCCGCCGATGTCGACCCAGCTCGAACGCCTCGGCATCGCCCTGAAGCAGGGCTATCGCGCGGAGCACCTGTCGCCCGACTGCGACACCGTGGTCATCGGCAACGCGCTCTCGCGCGGCAACCCGGCGGTGGAGGCGGTGCTCGACGGCGGCCGCGCCTACACCTCGGGCGCGGAGTGGCTGCGCGAGGCGGTGCTGCCCGGGCGCGACGTGCTGGCGGTGGCCGGCACCCACGGCAAGACCACGACCACGACGATCCTGGCGTTCCTGCTGCAGGCCGCGGGGCGCGATCCCGGCTTCCTGATCGGCGGGGTGGCGGAGGATTTCGGGGTGTCGGCGCGGCTGGGGGCGGGGCGGGAGTTCGTGGTCGAGGCCGACGAATACGACACCGCCTTCTTCGACAAGCGCAGCAAGTTCGTGCACTACCGGCCGCTGGTGGCGGTCCTCAACAACCTCGAGTACGACCACGCCGACATCTTCCCCGACGTGGCCGCGATCCAGCGCCAGTTCCACCATCTGGTGCGCACGGTGCCCTCGCGCGGGCGGCTGCTGGTCAACGGCCACGACGCGCGGCTGCGCGAGGTGCTGGAGATGGGCTGCTGGACGCCGGTCGAGCGCTTCGGCTTCGACGACGGCTTCGAGTGGAGCGCGCGCAAGCTGCGCGACGACGGCAGCGCGTTCGCGGTGCAGCGTGGCGGCCAGGTGCTGGGCACGGTCGAATGGCCGCTGCTGGGCGACCACAACGTGCTCAACGGACTTGCGGCGCTGGCCGCGTGCGCGGCGGTGGGCGTGGACGTGGCGGCCGTGATCCCGGCACTGGCCCGGTTCCGCAGCGTCAAGCGCAGGATGGAACTGCTGGGGCAGGCGCAGGGCATCACCGTCTACGACGATTTCGCCCACCATCCGACCGCGATCGCGACCACCCTCGCGGGCCTGCGCGCGAAGGTCGGTGGGGCGCGGATCGTGGTGGCGATGGAGCCGCGCAGCAATTCGATGCGGCTGGGCGCGCACGCGGAGGCACTGGCACCCTCGCTGGACGGGGCGGATGCGGTGGTGTTCCTGGCGCGGCCGGAACTGCCCTGGGAGGCGGCGGCCGTGGTCTCGGCGGTGCGCGGCGACGCACGCGCGGTGCCGGACGCCGATGCGCTGCTGGCGACATTGCGGGAAATCGCGCTCGCCGGCGACCATGTGGTCTTCATGTCCAACGGCGGCTTCGACGGCGCGCCGTCGCGGTTCCTCGCCTCGCTCAAGGCCGCGTAAGCCGCGGTTTTGCGCGCGGGTCAGGGCACGATGCCTTGACCGAGCGGAAAGCGATCCCGGGGCGCCCGGGCGCGGCGTCCATCCGAAGTCCTGACAGGAACCTTTCCATCGCGGACCATTTCTCCCTCACTTGGGATTTGCACCCCCGACACCGGGCACCGGCCTAGACTTCCCTCCATGTCCGACTCCCTGCCCTTGTTCCCGCTGCATGCCGTTCTGGTTCCCGGCGCGGCGCTGGGCCTGCGCGTGTTCGAACCGCGCTACCTCGACCTGGTGCGCGACTGCGGCCGCAGCGGCAGCGGCTTCGGCGTGTGCCTGATCGCGCAGGGCGATGAGGCGGGCGCGCCCGCGATGCCCATGGCCTGGGGCACCGAAGCGCGGATCGAGGATTTCGACAACGGCCCCGACGGGCTGCTGCACCTGCGCCTGCGCGGCGGCCGGCGGTTCCACGTCGCCCGCACCCGGGTGCGGGACAACGGCCTGGTGGTGGCCGAGGTGGACTGGTGCGATCCGGACCCGGTGGCCGAGCTGCAGCCCCAGCACGCATTGCTGGGCGAGGTGCTGCGCCGGATCCTGGAGCAACTGGGCGAAGCCGACGTGCGGATCCCGGAGCCGCATTTCGACGATGCCGCCTGGGTCGGCTGGCGCCTGGCCGAACTGCTGCCGCTGACCCTGCCGCAGCGCCAGCGCCTGTTGCAGGAAGACGATCCGGACCAGCGCCTGGACGAGCTGCTAGCGCTGCTGTCCTGACCGGGCGACGGGGTCGGTCCGCACCCGCAGCACCGGGGCGCCGGAGTGGGGATGCGGGGCCTCGCGCACCGGGAATCCGGTCAGCGCCCGGCGCAGTTCGACATAGGCGGCACCGTCGTCGGTCACCGGCAGCCAGATGCCGAACAGGCCGTACAGCGGACGTTCGAACGCCAGGGTCTGGGTGGCGCCGATCCACAGGGGCGTACCGTCGGCCAGTCGTGCCGGCGCGCGCCACAGCCGCAGCGCGTGGACGCGGCCATCCGCGGCCGGGCGGCGCAGCAGCAGGGATTCGGCCTCCGAGCCCAGCGTGGCCGGCAATACCGGCTGCATCCCGGGGGGCATGTCGTCGTCGAGCAGGCCGAGGGTCGCGGTCCAGTCGGCCTGCGCCTGCGTTCTCCAGCCCAGGGTGCGCAGGTGGCCCTGCAGTGGTGCCAGCTCGCCGGCGACCTGGACCTCCAGCGCCCAGCGCCGGCTGGCGTCGCGCTCGCGGCGCTGCGCGGGCAGCCGCGCCCAGTCGTCGTTCCACCAGGTCTCGCGATCGAGGACCATCGCCGGTTCGGGGGCGCTGAACCGCTGCAGCAGCGGGTCGACGGCCTTCGGCGCGTGCCAGATCGCCGCGATCGCGAACGTGAAGTAGAAGATCGCCGCCAGCGGCCGCATCCAGAACGAGCGCGCCACATGCCGGCGGTAGGCGATGCCGAGCACCAGCAGCCAGACGATGCCCAGCAGCATCCCGCCGACCACGTCGCTGAGCCAGTGCGCGCCCAGGTACAGGCGGGCGAATCCGAGCAGCGCGCCGACCAGGCCGGCGACCATGTAGGGCCACACCCGCGAGCGCCCCGGCAGCTCGCGCGCGATCAGCACCGCGAAGAAGCCGAAGGTGACGGTGACCATCGTCACCGACACCGACGGGAAGCCGAAGCCGCTGTGGGCCGTGGGCGGCAGCGGCATGTCGATCAGCTTCGCCAGCCCGGTGGTCAACACCAGCCCGAAGGTCAGTGCGGCCACCCAGTGTGCGGCGGCGATCCAGCGGCGCCGCCACAGCAGCCAGCCCAGCGCCAGCGTCGACGCCGGCAGCAGCACCTCCCAGTCGCCGATCGAGGCCAGTCCCGCCATCAGCCGGTCGGCCAGCGGGTTGCGCAGTTCGTACATGGCCTGGAACACGGTCAGGTCCAGCGCCAGCGGCTCGCCGCGCATCCATACCGTGCCCATCAGCGCGAACCAGGCCCAGCCGATCGCGAGCAGACAGGCGGCCAGGATCGCCAGCGAGGCAGACTCGGGGCGGTTGGGGTCGATCAGCGCCGCGGCGTAGCGGCCCAGGCGCGGGTGCGCCCGGGTCCAGCGCAGGGCGCGCGCGAGCAGGTCGTTGGCATGACGGTCGAACCAGCGGTAGCTGTACACCACCCCGGCCCAGGCCAGCGCGAGCACCAGCAACAGCCCGGCGAACACCAGCACCAGCCGGTCCGCCACCGCCGCGACGGCGTCGTAGGAGGCACCGAAGATCCAGCCCGGCGCGAGGAAGATCCCGGCCCACAGGAAACAGGCCAGCAGGCTCATCGGCACGTAGCGCCGCAGCGGCATCCGCAGCATGCCCGCGATCGCCGGCACGAAGGCCCGGATCGCGCCGACGAAGCGTGCGATCAGGATGCTCTTCGCGCCGTGCCGGCGGAACACCAGCTCGCCGCGGTCGAGCAGTTGCGGGTAGCGGCGGAACGGCCAGTGCTCGCGCAACTGCGGCCCCCAGCGGTGGCCGACCCAGTAGCCGATGCCATCGCCGAGGAACGCGCCGAGCGCCGCGCACGTGACCGCATAGGTGCCATCGATGTGGCCCAGGCCGATCAGCGCGCCGATCGCGAACAGCAGCGGCAGCGCCGGCACCACGATGCCGAGCACGATGATCGCGTCGCAGAGCGCGATGAGGAAGATCAGGCCGCCGGCGGCGACCGGGTGTGCGCTGATCCAGGCGAGCGTGGCGTCGAACCAGCCGGAGTCCATCCGCGAATTATGGCAGCCGTCGCTGAGCGCTCGCCTACACTGGCGTCATGGACCGCGACGCCGCCATCGAGACCCATGCGCTCAAGGCCGACAGCTTCGGCCGGATCTCGCTGATGCGCGGGGCCGGGGGCGAATTCGTGCGTCGCGACCTCGCCCACGTGCCGGCCTGGCTGCGGCTGCCGGCCTGGTGGCTGGCGCGGCGCGAGGCGCGGGCACTGCAGCGGGTGGCCGGCCTGGCCGACGTGCCGCAACTGCTGGCCTGGGACGGGCGCCGGCTCGACCGCAGCTTCATGGCCGGCGCGGCGATGTACCAGCGGCCGCCGCGCGGCGACGTCGCCTACTTCCGTGCCGCCCGGCGCCTGCTGCAGGCCCTGCACCGGCGCGGCGTGGCCCACAACGACCTGGCCAAGGAGGCCAACTGGCTGGTCCTGGAGGACGGCCGGCCGGCGATCATCGATTTCCAGCTCGCCGCCCGCGGCGACCCGCGCTCGCGCTGGATGCGCCTGCTGTTCCGCGAGGATCTGCGCCACCTGCTCAAGCACAAGCGCATGTACTGCCGCGAGTCGCTCACCCCGGTGGAGAAGCGCGTGCTCAGGCGCAACTCCTGGGTGCGCGACCTGTGGTTCCGTACCGGCAAGCCGGTGTACCGGTTCGTGACCCGGCGGCTGCTGAAGTGGGAGGACAACGAGGGGCAGGGGCCGAAGCCTTGAACGCGGGGATTGGGGATTCGGGATTGGGGATTCGAAGGGCGGGCAGGTGGAGTAGGCTCCCCGAATCCCGAATTCCGAATCCCCAATGCCTGCTCTGACCGGCAAGACCCTGTTCATCACCGGCGCCTCGCGCGGCATCGGCCTGGCGATCGCGCTGCGCGCGGCGCGCGACGGTGCCAACGTCGCGATCGCGGCCAAGTCCGACGTGCCGAACCCGAAGCTGCCCGGCACGATCCATACCGCTGCGGCAGCGGTCGAGGAGGCGGGCGGCCGCGCGCTGGCGCTGAAGTGCGACATCCGCGAGGAGGCCGAGGTGAGGGAGGCGGTGGCGAAGACCGTCGCCGCGTTCGGCGGACTCGACATCCTGGTCAACAACGCCAGCGCCATCTGGCTGCGCGGCACGCTGGACACGCCGATGAAGCGCTTCGACCTGATGCAGCAGGTCAACGCGCGCGGCACCTTCCTCTGTGCGCAGGCCTGCCTGCCGCAGCTGCTGCAGGCGCCGGACCCGCACGTCCTCACGCTGTGCCCGCCGCCGTCTCTCGACCCGAAGTGGTGGGGGCCGCATACCGGCTACACCCTGGCGAAGACGGGCATGAGCCTGGTCACGCTGGGCCTGGCCGAGGAGTTCCGCGAACGTCGCATCGCGATCAACGCGCTGTGGCCGCGCACCCTGATCGCGACCGACGCGCTGAACATGATCCCGGGCGTCGAGCCGGGCAATGGCCGTTCCCCGGAGATCATGGCCGACGCGGCGCACGCCATCCTGTGCCGGCCTGCGGCGGGGTTCACAGGCAACTTCCTGATCGACGACGAGGTGCTCGCCGGGGCCGGTGTCACCGATCTGTCGCGCTATGTCCTCGATCCGTCGCAACCGCTGCTGCCCGACCTCTTCCTGGACTAGCGGCGGGGACCACGCGCTGCCGATCCCGTTCGAGGCCACATCCCGCGCGTCGCCGGTGGCGTTCCGGGATGGACGCGTGCATCGTGGCCGATCTTCCCGGAGGCAACGACATGAAATACCTGCACGCGATGATCCGCGTCCACGACCTCGAGACCACCAGCCGGTTCTTCACCGAAGGCCTCGGCCTGCGCCAGACCCGGCGCATGGACAACGACGCCGGTCGCTACACCCTGGTCTACTTCGGCGCGCCGGACAACCCCGAGGCCGAGATCGAGCTGACCTACAACTGGCCGCCGGCCGACGGTTCGCCGCCCGAAGACTACGGCAGCGCGCGCAATTTCGGCCACCTCGCCTTCGCCGTCGACGACATCTACGCGCTGTGCGCGCACCTGCAGTCGATGGGCGTCACCATCAACCGCCCGCCGCGCGACGGCCGCATGGCCTTCGTGCGCACGCCGGACCTGATCTCGATCGAACTCCTGCAGAAGGGCCCTGCGCTGCCGCCGGCCGAGCCCTGGGCGTCGATGCCGAACACCGGCTCCTGGTGAAACCGGGTTAACACCACGCGCCACCGGCACGTCCTGTCCGTGGAACCCGTTGCGAGGAACGCGTGGCCGAACCCGATGACAGCACGGCCGCGACGGTCGCCGCAGCGCGCAGGGGCGACGCGGGTGCGCTGGACCGCCTGTTCCGCCGCTTCGCGCCCGTGGTCCATGGCGTGCTGCTCGGCCGCGTCCCCCGGTTCGACGCCGACGACCTGACCCAGGACGTCTTCGAGACCGCGCTCAGGCGGTTGCCCGAGTTGCGCGAGGATGCCGCGTTCCCGGGCTGGATCGTCAGCATCGCGCGGCGTGCCGCGATCGACAGGCATCGCCGCGCCGGTCCGGTGGTCGAAGGCGAAGACGCGCTCGAACGCGTCGGCAGCGGCGACGAGGCCGGCGTCCGGCTGGATGCGGCGCGCGCGCTGGAGGCGATCCGCGCCTTGCCGGAGGCGTATCGCGAGATGTTGATGCTGCGGCTGGTGGAGGGGTTGAGCGGGCCGGAGATTTCGCAACGCACCGGGCTGACGCCGGGCAGCGTGCGCGTGAACCTGCATCGCGGCATGACGATGCTGCGCGAGGCGCTGTCGATGGCAACGCAAGGAGAGAGCGCATGAAGCCTCCGTTCGAGCACGCACGCGACGGCGAGTACCTCTGGGACCGCAGCGGCGAACCCGATGCCGATGTCGCCGGGCTCGAACGCCTGCTGGCGCCACTGCGCTGGCAGGACAGCGCCCGCCGTGGCGCGGAGGTGGCGGTGCCGGTTCCGCGCCTTCGCAAGCGTGGGTCGCGGCGGCGGGGCGCGTACGCCGTTGCGGCGGCGCTGGCGCTCGCCGCCGCGGGCCTGTACGGCTGGCATGCGCATCGCATGGCCTGGCCGGAAGCGCGCGCGTGGCAGGTGGCCGGGCTGGAAGGCCACGTGCGCATCGACGGGGCCATGGTGGCTTCGCTCGACGCGCTGCCACCGCGCGCGCTGCTCGAAACCGGCGATGCCACGGTGCGCCTGCGCGCGGCGCGCATCGGCGAGGTCGTCGTCGGCCCCCGCTCGCGGTTCCGGCTGGTCGAGACCCGCAGCGGCCGCCATCGCACGCAGTTGCAGCAGGGCACGCTCTGGGCCCGAGTGTGGGCGCCGCCCGGCGCCTTCGGCGTGTCCACGCCGGCCGGCGACGTGTTCGACCTCGGCTGCGAATTCGTATTGCGCGCCGATGGCGGGGGACGTGGATCGCTGACCGTGCGCAGCGGCTGGGTGCAGGTGGACAGCCGCTGGCGCGAAGTGCTGGTGCCGCAGGGCACGCGCGTGGACTTCGGCGAAGGCGGCGAGCCGGGCATCCCGTACGACCTCGGCGCCAGCGACGGTTTCCTGTCCGCATTGCGCACGCTGGATGCGCAGGGTCGCGACGCCGATCCCGGGGGTGTGGCGATGCGCGCGCTGCTGGCCGAGTCCCGCGCGCAGGATGCGATCAGCCTGGTGGCGCTGCTGCATGCCTATCCGGCCTTGGCCGAAGGCCCCCTCTACGAGCGCGCGCAGGCGATCATGCCGGCGGATGCGCGGGTCACCCGCGCCGCGCTGCGCGAGCGTGGCGCACACGCGCTGTCGCCATGGTGGGACGCGCTGCCGTATCCGCGGATCAAGCGCTGGTGGATGCAGTGGCCGGATGCGTTCGCCGCGCGCGATGACGCCCGGATCCTGCTGCGCGAGGATCGACGGTGAGCGCGGCGGTTAACGCCTCGCGCCGCGGTGGCGTCCTGCCATGGCGCAATCCGCGCATCGAACGGAGAACGACCATGGACCATCGCACCATCGCCAGCCGGTTGCGCCGCATGGGCCTGTCGGCCCTGCTGCTCACCGCCCCCGCGTTCGCCGGCCCGCCCCTGCTGTGCGACCCCTTCGACACGGCAGGCGCGCCGTCGCTGCCCTGGGGCGGCGACCGCTGGAACCAGCCCCTGGCCGGCTACGACCGCACGCGACTCGTCGAAGGCACCCAGGCCCTGCTCACGCCACAGACCCCGGTGATTGCGCGCATGGAAACCCTGCGCCGCGCCGCGATGTACGCCAGCCGCGATGGCGGGATCGCCCGCGCGCTGGCGCGGGCACTGGATGCGCGCGTCGCCACCGCAGGCGACGACGACGCGAGGGCGCTCGCGTTGTTCGATGCGGGTTACCTGCGCGAAACGTTCGAGGACGTGGTGCGGCTGCAGGGTTACGACATGCCCGGGTTCGGCGAGGTGGACGCGGCGGCATTGCGCGTCCTGCTCGACGGCAGGGAGGGCAGTGAGGAGATCGCCCGGGCGCTGGCGCTGCGGCCAGGCGATGCGGCGATGCACTTCGCCGCCGCGCTGGTCGCCAGGGCGGACGGTCGCCGCCACGATGCCGTGCGCCATGCACGGCTTGCACGGGCGGGTGGCGATGGCGACCGGTTGCCGGCGGGGAACATGGCGCTGCTCGCGAACTGAGGTCCTGCCCCGCCCGCGGTAGCGTCGCGGGCGGGGCGTGCGATCGGCGCCCCGCATGCGCACAATGGCGCTCCCGCCGATCCGATCCCCGTGCCATGTCGAACCTGCCGCACCTTCTCGCCCTCGGCCGCGACGTCTACCTGCCGGTCTACCGTCAGCGCGAGGTGATCCTGGACCACGGGCAGGGCGCGCGCGTCTGGGACAGCGAAGGGCGCGAGTACATCGACCTGTCGGCCGGCATCGCCGTCTGCGGGCTCGGCCACAACGACCCGGACCTGGTCGCCGCGCTGACCGGGCAGGCCGGCAAGCTGTGGCACACCAGCAACGTGTTCTACAGCGAGCCGCCGCTGCGGCTGGCCGAGGAACTGGTGGCCGCTTCGCGCTTCGCGAAACGCGTGTTCCTGTGCAACTCCGGCGCCGAGGCCAACGAGGCGGCGATCAAGCTGGTGCGCAAGTGGGCGACGTCGCAGGGACGCGCGCCGGACAGGCGCGTGATCGTCACGTTCCGCGGCAGCTTCCACGGACGCACGCTGGCCGCGGTCACCGCGACCGCGCAGCCGAAGTACCAGGAAGGCTACGAACCGTTGCCCGGCGGCTTCCGGTACGTCGATTTCAACGACGTCGTCGCGCTCGAGATCGCGATGGCCGCCGGCGACGTGGCCGCGGTCATGGTCGAACCGGTCCAGGGCGAGGGTGGCGTGATGCCTGCCGCGCCTGGCTTCCTGCGCACCGTACGCGAGCTGTGCGACCACCACGGCGCGCTGCTGGTGCTCGACGAGATCCAGTCGGGCATGGGCCGCACCGGCACGCTGTTCGCCCACTGGCAGGATGCGGTGGTGCCGGACGTGGTCACCCTGGCCAAGGCGCTGGGCGGCGGTTTCCCGATCGGCGCGATGCTGGTCGGCGACAGGGCCGCCGAAGCGATGCAGTTCGGTGCCCACGGCACCACGTTCGGCGGCAACCCGCTGGCCGCGGCGGTGGCGCGGGTCGCGTTGCGCAAGCTGTCGTCGCCGCAGATCGCCAACAACGTCGCGCGCCAGGCGGCGGCCTTGCGCGCCGGGCTGGACACGATCAACGGCGAGCTGCGCCTGTTCGCGCAGGTCCGCGGCCGCGGCCTGATGCTCGGCGCGGTGCTCGCGCCCGCCCATGCCGGGCGCGCGGGCGAGATCCTCGACCTCGCCGCCGCGCAGGGCCTGCTGTTGCTGCAGGCCGGCCCCGACGTGCTGCGCTTCGTGCCGCCGCTGAACATCAGTGACGAGGAGCTGGGCGAAGGGCTGAAGCGCCTGCACCTGGCGCTGTGCGCCTTTCCCCGCTGAAGTTCGACACCAGGCGGCGCGAAGTCCGTGACGGCCTCCTGACTCCGGACTCGTTCCCCCAGACGTGGCGACGCAAACGCCCCGGCGTGCGCCAACGCGCCGGGGCTGGAGACAGGCTAGGCCGCCAGGCGGCAGGCCGGATGGACGGGCTCAGAAGTCCAGCCGCAGACCCACTGCGTAACCGCGCGGTGCATTGCCGCGCGCACCATCGGCCCCGCGGTGGGTGATGCTGCGTTCGTCAAGCACGTTGTCGATGCGTGCATATACCTCGGCGGTCGGCGACAGCGGATACGTCGCGGCTAGGTCCACGGTGAACAGGCTTTCGGTGCGCAGGTAGGTGTCGTCCACGCCGGCGCGTCCCGCGGTATTGCTGGTGTACGCACCGTCGGAATAGCTGAGCGCGGCGTAGGCATTCCAGCCCCCTCCGCCTTCGACGCCGAGCTGCACCTGGCCGATCTGCCTGGGCGTGTACTCGATCACATCGCCGTCGAGCACGCTGCCGGTGTCCGAGTCACGGGTGTATTCGCCGTCGGTCCAGGTGTAGGCCAGGCGCAGCGGTACGCTGATCGCGCCGGTGGAATACAGCTCCGCGAACAGGCCGAGTTCGAGGCCATGGACTTCCTTCGCGCCGGTCTGCTCGCTGCCGTCCACAACGCCGCCGGAGCAGGGGTTGGCGACGAGGCAGGTGCGCATCGCGTTCTTGTAGTCGGTCAGGAAGCCGATCGCGTCCATCCCGAAGCGGCCGTTGCGGTAGCGTACGCCGCCCTCGACATTGGTGCTTTCCTCGCCGCGGGTACCCTGCGCCGAACCGTTGCCCGGAGGTGCGAAGCCCTGGTGCACGCCAGCCAGCAGCGTCCACTCGGCATTGACCGCGTAGTTGGCGCCGAAGCCGGCCGTGGTCTTGTCGATGCTGTTGGCCCTGCGTGCGGCGATCTGTGCCGGGGTGGCATCGGTGGCCAGATTGGCCCGGGTGCGGATGCGTTCGTGGCGCACGATCGGCAGCAGGCTCCAGTCGCCGAGCTGGATGCGGTCGGCGACCCACGCCGACCACGCCTCGGCATCGCCGCGCTGCGGAGTGACGAGATCCGTGCCCTGGTACACGAGGTCGCCGTTGACCTGCTGGTAGTAGCTGTTGGAACGCCCCTTGTCGGCGTTCCTGGTGGTGTCTTCGTGATAGCGGGTGCCCGCGATCAGGGTGTGCTGCACGTTGCCGGTGGCGAAGGCGTGCTCGAGTTCCACCTTCAGCCCCCTGGATTCGAACGCCTGGTGGTTGTGGCCGTAGCGCACGCCGTTGGCGTGCGTGGTATCGGCGGTGCCGTCGAGGATGCCCTGGACGAGGTCCGCGTCCGTCCCGCCGGTATTGACGATGCCGGTGACGCCGCCGAGCCCGATGCCGTTGATCTGGTTGAGGCGGTCGTAATAGCGGTAGGTGTCGACCAGGTAAGCGGTGGTCGTGAGCCACGTGCTCTCGCTGAAGCCGATCTGGTGCTGGAGGCTGGCCGACTTGCGGCCGCGGTCCATGCGTTCGAGTTCGCTCAGTCCGTAGCGGCGGTCCGGGTCCTCGCGGAAGTCGGCGTCGGTCAGGCCCAGGTAGCTGACGCGTGCGGTCTCTTCGCCGTAAGCGAGCTTCAGGTCGATCTGCTGCGAGTACGTGGCGCCCGGCGCGCTGCTCCAGCGCAGCTTGCCGACGTACTCGTCGATGTCGTGGCCGGCGCCGAGGTCGGAGCGGTCGATCTGGTGGAAGCCGTCGCCATCGCTCTGGTAGGTCTCCAGCAGGAAACCCCACTGGCCTGCGGTGGCGCCATAGTGCGCATGCAGCCTGCGGGTGTCGAACGAGGCGATCTCCGCCTTCAGGCTGCCGGCGGCGTCCTCGGGGATCGGCGTCGACAGCAGGTTGACCACGCCCGAAGTGGTGTGCGGCCCGTGCAGCAGGATTTCCGGCCCCTTCAGCACTTCCACGCTGTTCATGCGGCCGATGTTGGGGAAGTAGTAGGCGGAGGTATTGGCGTACGGCGCCATCGCCGCCGGCACGCCGTCCTCGAGTACCGAAATCCGGTCGCTGCGACCCGACGACGAGGCGCGGATGCTGATCCGCGGGAACACGCCTTCGCCGGTCTCCTCGCGCGTGTACACGCCCGGCACGCTGCGCAACACGTTGTTGACGTTGCCGCGTTCGAACTTGTCGAGCTCGCGCGGGGTGAGCACGTAGGCCGAACCGGTCGAGCTTTGCGGATCCTCGGGGTGGCCGATCACGCGCACCGCGTCGACCTCCTTGATGCGTGCGGCTTCAGCTTCGGCCGCGGACGAGGTTTCGGCCTGCGCCGTGCTGGCCAGGATGGCCAGGGCGGACAGCAGCGCGGCGGCGAGGGGGGCGGGGTGGTGCGGGCCGGCTCCGGGCATCAGGGTTCTCCAGCAGGTGCGGCGGGGCCGCGGCGTTAAAAGTAGATGAAATTGTAATGATATTGATTCCCATTACAACAATGGCCCCGCCTACCGGGCGCTCGTGCCGCTGCGCATCGCCTGGTTCACCCGCCGCGCAAGAGTTCAGGCCAGCTGGAAGCGCCTCAGCACCCGGCGCAGCGAGCGAAGGTCGGTGACCGTGTCGGCGTGCATGCCGGCGTGGCGCGCACCCTGCACGTTGCGGAAGCTGTCGTCGACGAACAGCGTGCTGCCCGCGTCCCAGCCCAGGTGGACCAGTGCTGCCGTGAAGATCGCCGGGTCGGGCTTGCGCAGCCCGAATCCGCCACTGCACAGCACGCGGCCCTCGAAGCGATCGGCAGCCGTCCCGAGGACCCGGGGGATGGCGCGTGCCATCAGCGCCCCGTTGTTGCTCAGCACCGCCAGTGGCAACGACGCGTCCAGCGCGGCGACGTGGGCCAGCAGCGCGGGGTCGGCGCGACTGCCGGCCAGGCGCGACGCGATCCACGTGGCCTCGTCGATCACCTTGCCGACGCCGTCGCCCAGCCGTGCCAGGTAGGTCGCGGTATCGATCCGCCCGCCGTCGTACTCGCGTTCCAGTCCGGAGGCGAACAGGACCTCGCGCACGCGTTCGGGGGCGCAACCGGCGTGGCGCCCCAGGAATGCGATGCGGGCTTCGTGGTGGTACTTCGCCAGGACTTCGTCGAAGTCGAACAGCAGCTGGCGAATGCGCGGCCTCATCCCGCGGCGACTGCGACGAACGCCTCCCGCGCGGCCGCCAGGGTGGCGTCGATCACCGCCCCGTCATGGGCGCCCGACATGAAGCCCGCCTCGAACGCGGAGGGGGCGAGGTACACGCCGCGCGCCAGCATGGCGTGGAAGAAGCGGTTGAACGCCGCGGTGTCGCAGGCCACCGCCTGCGCATAGGTGTCGACCTGCGGCGCGTCGGTGAAGAACAGGCCGAACATGGCGCCGACGCGGGTGGTCGTGAACGCAACGCCGGCGTCCTGCGCCGCCGCTTCGAGGCCGTCGCACAACGCGTGCGTCGCCGCTTCCAGCCGGTCATGGAAACCCGGCGCCGACACGAGATCCAGCATCGCCAGCCCCGCGGCCATGGCCACCGGGTTCCCGCTCAGCGTCCCGGCCTGGTAGATCGGGCCCGCCGGCGCGATCCGTTCCATCAGCGCACGGCGGCCACCATAGGCGCCCACCGGCATGCCGCCTCCGATGATCTTGCCGAAGGTTGTCAGATCCGGGATCACGCCATAGCGCGCCTGCGCGCCCCCGAGTGCCACCCGGAATCCCGTCATCACCTCGTCGAAGATCAGCAACGCGCCGTGCCGGGTGCACAACGCGCGCAGGTGCTGCAGGTAGCCCTCGCGAGGGGGCAGGCAGTTGGCGTTGCCGACCACCGGCTCGATGATCAGGCCGGCGATCTCGCCGCCGACCTCGTCGAAGAGCGCGCTTGCGGCGTCGAAGTCGTTGTAGGGGAGGGTGATGGTCAGGTCGGCCAGCGCCTTCGGCACGCCGGGCGAGGTGGGGACGCCGAGTGTCAGCGCGCCGCTGCCGGCCTTGACCAGGAACGAATCGCCATGGCCGTGGTAGCAGCCCTCGAACTTGACGATCTTCATGCGCCCGGTGGCGCCGCGCGCCAGCCGGATCGCCGACAGCGTCGCCTCGGTGCCGGAATTGACCATGCGCACCATTTCGCAGGAGGGCACCAGGCGTGTGATCGTCTCGGCCATGGTCACCTCCGCCGCACAGGGCGCGCCGAACGAGAGGCCCTGGCCGATCGCCTCCTGCACCGCTTCGCGTACCCGGGGATGGTTGTGGCCGGCGATCATCGGCCCCCACGAGCCCACGTAGTCGATGTAGCGGTTGCCGTCGACGTCGTAGAGCCAGGGGCCGTCCGCGCGGTCGACGAAGAACGGCTCGCCGCCGACCGACTTGAAGGCCCGCACGGGGGAGTTCACGCCCCCGGGCAACAGCGTGCGGGCGCGCTCGAAGAGGGCGTGGGAGCGGTCATGGTTCATGCTGGTTCAATCCCTGGGTTCGATCGTCGGGGGCATACGCACGGCATGCCTTCATCGCGCGCGGCATCTGCGGGAGAGCGGGCCGCCGGGCCGGTCAGGCACCGGTCGCGCCGGGAGCCGGTGGCGGGAACGCGCGAAGAAGGGCCCGCGCCGCGCCGGCCGGATCATCGGCGCCGAACACGCCGCCGACCACCGCCAGCAGGTCGGCGCCGGCTGCGACCAGCGCCGCCGCATTGTCGGGCGTGATGCCGCCGATGGCCACCAGGGGCACGCCGAGGCCCGCGGATTCGCGCAGCAGCGAGGGAGGCGCATGTCGGGTCGTGGCCTTGGTCGATGTCGGGAAGAACGCGCCGAACGCCACGTAGCTCGCGCCCGCGGCCACGGCCTGGCGCGCGAGCTCGAGCGAGTCGTAGCAGGACGCACCGAGGATCGACCCCTGGCCCAGTGCGGCGCGAGCCGCGGCCAGTTCGCCGTCGTCTTCACCCAGGTGGGCACCGTTGGCGCCGCACTCGGCAGCCAGCCGCCAGTCGTCGTTGACGATCAGCGGCACGCGTTGCGCGCGGCATACCGTCAGCAGGGCGCGGACCTGTTCGCGCCTGAGCGCGCGGCCGGCGGCCTTGTTCCGGTACTGCAGCCAGGTCGCGTACGGCAGCACGCCGGCCACGCGCGCCAGCAGCGCGCCGGTGTCGGTCATGTCGGGGGTGATCGCATACAGGCCGCGCGCATCGCCCGCGCGTGTCGGGTGCATCGCGGCCGCCTCGGTTTCGCCCCGCTGCGCGGGATGGGACAATGGCATGAATCCTCCTGATGCACGTCCCATTATCCGATGAACGACTCGCCCTACCGCAGCTGGATGTGCGTCGTCTGCGGCTTCGTCTACGACGAGGCCGCCGGCCTGCCCGACGACGGCATCGCGCCCGGCACCCGCTGGGAAGATGTGCCGGAAACGTGGACGTGCCCGGATTGCGGCGTCACCAAGGACGATTTCGAGATGGTGACGCTCTAGCCAGCGCCCGGCTAGTGCAGCCGCGCGGTGCGCTGGCCGGTCTCGATCAGGCGCAGCCGGATGTCCCTGGCGTCGTCGGCGCGCGGATGGCGCAGCAGGTAGCGACCCAGGTCCTCGCGCGCCCCTGCGACGTGTCCCAGCTCGAGGTAGCCGATGCCGCGGTCACGCAGCGCCTCCGGGTTGTCCGGCACCAGGCTCAGCACGCGGTCGGCGCTGCGCGTGGCGCGGTCCCAGTCGCCGCGCTCCTGGTAGACGCCGTGCAGGTTGCGCAGCACGCGCACCAGGATCGCGCGGTTCGACGCCGGGTACAGGATCTGCGACAGCGCATCGTCGTCGGGCACGTCGCCGCCCAGGTGCGCGCGTGCGCGCTGGCGCAGCTCGTCCACGTCGAGCGGGCGTCCGCGGTTGAAGGGATCCATCACCAGCACCCCGTCGTCCACCGGCAGGCGCACCAGGAAGTGGCCTGGAAACGAGACTCCGTCGAGCGGCAGGCCCACTTCCCGCGCGACCGCCATCTGCACCAGCGCCAGCGAGATCGGGTTGCCCAGGCGCCGTTCGAACACCTCGTTGAGGTAGCTGTTGCGCGGGTCGTAGTACTCGTCGTGGTTGCCGGCGTAGCCCACTTCCTCGAACAGGTACTGGTTGATCGCGCGCATCTTGAGCGCGGGGTGCGACTCGCGGTCCAGCACGTTGCGCAGGTGCGAGGCGTGGCCCTGGACCTGCAGCACGTAGCGTCGCGGCTCGAGGTCCGGGTATTCGTCGCGCGCGATCAGCAGGGCGACGTCGAGCAGCGGCAGAGCCTCGTCATCGAGCGCGGCCAGCGCGGACCAGGCGGGCAGTGGGTCGATCGCGTCCATACAGGCAAGACTGCGCTGCGTGCGCCACGTGTGCAAGGCTTGCCGGTCCTGGATTCAGGGCGCATCCTGCAGGGCCGGCGAGACGCGCATCCGCGCGCCGTCGTTCAGCTGCAGACGCGCGGCCTCGCCCGCATTCAGTTCCAGCACGTAGCGCGCGGGCGCGCTGCTCGGATACGTCGGGCACGCATTGCCCGCCGAACACGGCGGCACGTCGCGGCGCTGCGACACCAGGGTCAGTTCGTCGTCGAAGTAGAGGATGTCGAGCGCGATCCGGGTGTTCTTCATCCAGTAGGCCAGGGGCTCCTCGCGGTCGTGGATGAAGAGCATCCCGTGGCCATGCTGGAGTGAATCGCGGAACATCAGCCCGCGCGCGCGTTCCGCGTCGTCGTCGGCGACCTCGACGACATAGCGCTGTCCGCCCAGCTCCACCCACGCGCCATCCGCGCTGGCGCAGCCTGCCGCCGATGCGAGCAGGAGGAGAACGGCGACGTGTGATATGAGCCGCATGGCAGGTTTCCTGGGGGCGACCGGACGCAACATCGGCCAGGCTGGCGGGCCACGTCAAGGTGGCCGGAGCCGGGGGCTAGGCAAGGCCGCGGCGAACGTGCAGAATGCGCGCCCCCGCACTGCCAGGGGCGCTGGAGTCGGCAACGAACCAACGCCCTGCGGACCGCAAAATCCTCGTTTCGAGGGTGTTGACGGCCCAAAAAAACGGGCTAGAATGTGCGGCTCCCTTCGACGGAAAGCCTTCGGGCCGAAGCTGAAGGGAAGTCAAAAAACCTCTTCACGAGGTGTTGACGAAAGCAAAAACCGCGCTATCATGTGCGGCTCCCTGAGGCGAAACGCCGACGGGGTGGAGGCGAGGCGCTGAGGCCTGCTTCCGAAGATCTTTGACAGTGTGCGCAGGTAACTTGTGCGGGCGTCTGGCCGGTGGATGACTGTCCATCTAGCAGACGTTCGTACCAAGAGCAACAAAGATTCAAATGCATGCAGATGCAAGCGAGTAATTGGAGCTCAGGTCGACGACTGCACTCGAAGTATTGGACGCAAGTCCGAAAAATTTAAGTGAAGAGTTTGATCCTGGCTCAGAGTGAACGCTGGCGGCAGGCCTAACACATGCAAGTCGAACGGCAGCACAGGGGAGCTTGCTCCCTGGGCGGCGAGTGGCGGACGGGTGAGGAATACATCGGAATCTACCCTGTCGTGGGGGATAACGTAGGGAAACTTACGCTAATACCGCATACGACCTTCGGGTGAAAGAGGGGGATCGCAAGACCTCTCGCGATTGGATGAGCCGATGTCGGATTAGCTAGTTGGCGGGGTAATGGCCCACCAAGGCGACGATCCGTAGCTGGTCTGAGAGGATGATCAGCCACACTGGAACTGAGACACGGTCCAGACTCCTACGGGAGGCAGCAGTGGGGAATATTGGACAATGGGCGCAAGCCTGATCCAGCCATGCCGCGTGGGTGAAGAAGGCCTTCGGGTTGTAAAGCCCTTTTGTTGGGAAAGAAAAGCAGTCGGCTAATACCCGATTGTTCTGACGGTACCCAAAGAATAAGCACCGGCTAACTTCGTGCCAGCAGCCGCGGTAATACGAAGGGTGCAAGCGTTACTCGGAATTACTGGGCGTAAAGCGTGCGTAGGTGGTTCGTTAAGTCTGATGTGAAAGCCCTGGGCTCAACCTGGGAATTGCATTGGATACTGGCGGGCTAGAGTACGGTAGAGGGTGGCGGAATTCCTGGTGTAGCAGTGAAATGCGTAGAGATCAGGAGGAACATCCGTGGCGAAGGCGGCCACCTGGACCAGTACTGACACTGAGGCACGAAAGCGTGGGGAGCAAACAGGATTAGATACCCTGGTAGTCCACGCCCTAAACGATGCGAACTGGATGTTGGGTTCAACTAGGAACTCAGTATCGAAGCTAACGCGTTAAGTTCGCCGCCTGGGGAGTACGGTCGCAAGACTGAAACTCAAAGGAATTGACGGGGGCCCGCACAAGCGGTGGAGTATGTGGTTTAATTCGATGCAACGCGAAGAACCTTACCTGGCCTTGACATCCACGGAACTTTCCAGAGATGGATTGGTGCCTTCGGGAACCGTGAGACAGGTGCTGCATGGCTGTCGTCAGCTCGTGTCGTGAGATGTTGGGTTAAGTCCCGCAACGAGCGCAACCCTTGTCCTTAGTTGCCAGCACGTAATGGTGGGAACTCTAAGGAGACCGCCGGTGACAAACCGGAGGAAGGTGGGGATGACGTCAAGTCATCATGGCCCTTACGGCCAGGGCTACACACGTACTACAATGGGAAGGACAGAGGGCAGCAAACCCGCGAGGGCAAGCCAATCCCAGAAACCTTCTCTCAGTCCGGATCGGAGTCTGCAACTCGACTCCGTGAAGTCGGAATCGCTAGTAATCGCAGATCAGCATTGCTGCGGTGAATACGTTCCCGGGCCTTGTACACACCGCCCGTCACACCATGGGAGTTTGTTGCACCAGAAGCAGGTAGCCTAACCGCAAGGAGGGCGCTTGCCACGGTGTGGCCGATGACTGGGGTGAAGTCGTAACAAGGTAGCCGTATCGGAAGGTGCGGCTGGATCACCTCCTTTTGAGACTAAAGACAGCTAATTGCCTGTCAGGCGTCCGCACAAGTAACCTGCACAATCCGCACAAACAGACCGGGTCTGTAGCTCAGGTGGTTAGAGCGCACCCCTGATAAGGGTGAGGCCGGTGGTTCGAGTCCTCCCAGACCCACCACTTCGGGGCCTTAGCTCAGCTGGGAGAGCACCTGCTTTGCAAGCAGGGGGTCGTCGGTTCGATCCCGACAGGCTCCACCAGGTTCTGTAAGCGTCAGATGGACGGATTGCGCGCACACATAAAGATTGAAGCGACTCCGGCGTTGAAGCCGGTGTCGCGTTCTTTGAAAAATAGGGAAGTAGCGAGCGTTTGAGACGATTGTCCAAAACGTGTCGTATGAGGCTAAGGCGGGAATCGAAAGATTCCTTATATTTGAGTCGTTGCAATATTCGCGTCCGTGGCTTGTAACCACGGGCACTTGCTAACTCCGAGGCGACTTGGGGTTATATGGTCAAGCGAATAAGCGCACACGGTGGATGCCTTGGCGGTCAGAGGCGATGAAGGACGTGGTAGCCTGCGAAAAGTGTCGGGGAGCTGGCAACAAGCTTTGATCCGGCAATGTCCGAATGGGGAAACCCACCCCGCAAGGGGTATCGTGCAGTGAATACATAGCTGTACGAGGCGAACGCGGTGAACTGAAATATCTAAGTAAGCGTAGGAAAAGAAATCAACCGAGATTCCCTTAGTAGTGACGAGCGAACGGGGACTAGCCCAAAAGTCGATTTGGTTTTAGCAAAACGGCCTGGAAAGGCCGGCCATAGAAGGTGACAGCCCTGTATGCGAAAGGGCCATTTCGATGAAATTGAGTAGGGCGGGGCACGAGAAACCCTGTCTGAACATGGGGGGACCATCCTCCAAGGCTAAATACTCCTGACCGACCGATAGTGAACCAGTACCGTGAGGGAAAGGCGAAAAGAACCCTGGTGAAGGGAGTGAAATAGACCCTGAAACCGTGTGCGTACAAGCAGTAGGAGCCCTTCGGGGTGACTGCGTACCTTTTGTATAATGGGTCAGCGACTTATTGTCTGTGGCGAGCTTAACCGTATAGGGGAGGCGAAGGGAAACCGAGTCTGATAAGGGCGCATAGTCGCAGGCAATAGACCCGAAACCGGGTGATCTAGTCATGCCCAGGGTGAAGGTACCGTAACAGGTACTGGAGGCCCGAACCCACTCCCGTTGCAAAGGTAGGGGATGAGGTGTGATTAGGAGTGAAAAGCTAATCGAACCCGGAGATAGCTGGTTCTCCTCGAAAGCTATTTAGGTAGCGCCTCATGTGAATCCTCTCGGGGGTAGAGCACTGTCATGGCTAGGGGGTCATTGCGACTTACCAAACCATTGCAAACTCCGAATACCGAGACGGAATGCATGGGAGACACACGGCGGGTGCTAACGTCCGTCGTGAAAAGGGAAACAACCCAGACCCACAGCTAAGGTCCCAAATTTTGTGCTAAGTGGGAAACGATGTGGAAAGGCACAGACAGCCAGGAGGTTGGCTTAGAAGCAGCCACCCTTTAAAGAAAGCGTAATAGCTCACTGGTCGAGTCGGTCTGCGCGGAAGATTTAACGGGGCTAAGCACAGAACCGAAGCTTGGGGTGCATCACTTTGTGATGTGCGGTAGAGGAGCGTTCCGTAAGCCTGCGAAGGTGGATTGAGAAGTCTGCTGGAGGTATCGGAAGTGCGAATGCTGACATGAGTAACGATAATGCGGGTGAAAAGCCCGCACGCCGAAAGCCCAAGGTTTCCTTGCGCAACGTTAATCGACGCAGGGTGAGTCGGCCCCTAAGGCGAGGCAGAAATGCGTAGTCGATGGGAAGCTGGTTAATATTCCAGCACCTCGCGTAAGTGCGATGGAGGGACGGAGAAGGTTAGGCAGGCCGGGCGTTGGTTGTCCCGGTGAGAGAGTTGAGGCGGTGCCCTTAGGCAAATCCGGGGGCGCAACGTTGAGACTAAGGACGAGTCCATCAGGACGAAGCTGCCGATATCACGCTTCCAGGAAAAGCTCCTAAGCTTCAGCTTACGCAGACCGTACCGTAAACCGACACAGGTGGGTAGGATGAGAATTCTCAGGCGCTTGAGAGAACTCGGGTGAAGGAACTAGGCAAAATAGCACCGTAACTTCGGGAGAAGGTGCGCCTCTTCTGGTGAATAGCTGGGGGAGGCCGAAGTGACCAGGCCGCTGCGACTGTTTATCAAAAACACAGCACTCTGCAAACACGAAAGTGGACGTATAGGGTGTGACGCCTGCCCGGTGCCGGAAGGTTAATTGATGGGGTCAGCCGCAAGGCGAAGCTCTTGATCGAAGCCCCGGTAAACGGCGGCCGTAACTATAACGGTCCTAAGGTAGCGAAATTCCTTGTCGGGTAAGTTCCGACCTGCACGAATGGCGTAACGACAGCGGCGCTGTCTCCACCCGAGACTCAGTGAAATTGAAATCGCTGTGAAGATGCAGCGTTCCCGTGGCAAGACGGAAAGACCCCGTGAACCTTTACTATAGCTTTACACTGAACGTTGAGTTCGTCTGTGTAGGATAGGTGGGAGGCTGTGAAACCCTGGCGCTAGCTGGGGTGGAGCCATCCTTGAAATACCACCCTGTCGTGCTTGACGTTCTAACCTGGGCCCGTAATCCGGGTCGGGGACCGTGTATGGTGGGTAGTTTGACTGGGGCGGTCTCCTCCCAAAGAGTAACGGAGGAGCTCGAAGGTACGCTCAGCGCGGTCGGACATCGCGCACTGTGTGCAAAGGCATAAGCGTGCTTGACTGCAAGATCGACGGATCAAGCAGGTACGAAAGTAGGACTTAGTGATCCGGTGGTTCTGTATGGAAGGGCCATCGCTCAACGGATAAAAGGTACTCCGGGGATAACAGGCTGATACCGCCCAAGCGTCCATAGCGACGGCGGTGTTTGGCACCTCGATGTCGGCTCATCACATCCTGGGGCTGTAGTCGGTCCCAAGGGTATGGCTGTTCGCCATTTAAAGTGGTACGCGAGCTGGGTTCAGAACGTCGTGAGACAGTTCGGTCCCTATCTGCCATGGGCGTTGGAGATTTGAGAGGGGCTGCTCCTAGTACGAGAGGACCGGAGTGGACGAACCTCTGGTGTTCCGGTTGTCACGCCAGTGGCATTGCCGGGTAGCTATGTTCGGAAGCGATAACCGCTGAAAGCATCTAAGCGGGAAGCGCGCCTCAAGATGAGATCTCCCGGGGCACAAGCCCCCTAAAGGAACCATCAAGACCAGGTGGTTGATAGGCTGGGTGTGTAAGCGCAGTAATGCGTTGAGCTAACCAGTACTAATGATCCGTGCGGCTTGACCATATAACCTCAAGTGGCCTTGGACTCTGCGATACGTCGCGGACGTTCGGACCAAACCAGTTCGCTACTTCCCTACCCAATGAGAGCGTGAGCGCTGCTCGTCCATGCGGATTCGTCCGCCGACGGGACTGGCGACCCTCCACGGTCTCCCTGGTGACAATAGCTGAGTGGAACCACCCGATCCCATTCCGAACTCGGAAGTGAAACGCTTATGCGCCGATGGTAGTGTGCATCCGCATGCGAGAGTAGGTCATCGCCAGGGTCTTTACCCAAAACCCCCAGCCTCGCGGTTGGGGGTTTTTCTTTGCGCGCGGTAGCGGCTGCCGTCGCCGCGCCGATCCATGGTTCTGCTGGCTTGGGCCGTCACCAGACGACCGCGTTTGACAGTCTTGTCGACCGCGTATTGGGGGCGAACGCGAGGGGTCGGATCGACTTCCGGCACTGCGGTCCCATGCGGGCCTGTGCTAGCGTTCGGGCACCTTTTCAAGACGGATGTGCGCATGTCGAAATGCATTCCCGCCGCCGCGGTCCTTGCGCTCGCGATCGGCCTGTCTGCAGGCGTGGCCCACGCTAACGAGGAGAACGCGGTGTCCGATCCGCACCAGTGGCTCGAAGGGGTGGAAGACCCGAAGGCACTCGAATGGGTGAAGTCCCAGAATGCCAAAGCCGAGGCGGAGCTCGCCGCCACGCCGGCTTTCAGGACGCTGGAGTCCGAACTGCTGGCGATCTACGACTCCGACGACAAGATCCCCGGTGTCTACAAGCAGGGCGAGTGGTACTACAACTTCTGGAAGGACAAGCAGAATCCGCGTGGCCTCTGGCGTCGCACCACCCTGGAGGAGTACCGCAAGCCGCGGCCGCAGTGGGAGGTGCTGATCGACCTCGACGCGCTGAACAAGGCCGAAGGCGAGAACTGGGTCTGGCACGGCGCCGATTGCCTGCGGCCGGACTACCGGCGTTGCCTGGTCGCGCTCTCGCGCGGCGGCGCGGACGCCGATGTCACCCGCGAGTTCGACCTGGACAACAAGGCCTGGGTCGAGGGCGGGTTCTTCCGCGAGGAGGCGAAGGGCGCGCTGGTCTGGATCGATCGAGACACCGTGTACGCATTCACGGACTTCGGCGAAGGTTCGCTCACCAGTTCGGGATATCCGCGCATCGTCAAGGAATGGAAGCGCGGCACGCCGCTGTCTTCGGCGAAGGTGGTCTACGAGGGCACGCCGGAGGACATGTACATCTCCGCCGGCCACGACCATACCCCCGGCTACGAGCGTGATTTCGTGGTCCGCACGATCGCCTTCTACAACGACGAGCTTTACCTGCGCAACGCGGACGGCTCGCTGACCAGGGTCGACGTGCCGAATTCGGCGCAGAAGTCCGTGCAGCGCGAATGGCTCGGACTCGAACTGCGCGAACCGTGGACGGTGGATGGCCGGACCTATCAGGCCGGCTCGCTGCTGGCAGCCCGGTTCGACGATTACATGGCCGGCAAGCGCGCGTTCGACGTGTTGTTCGAGCCGACCGGGACCACCTCGCTGGCCGGTGCGTCGTTCACGAAGAATCATCTCGTGATCAACGTGCTGGACGACGTCAAGAATCGCCTGTTCGTACTGACACCCGGTGCGGACGGATGGACGAGGCGATCGCTCGACGGCGTGCCCGAGTTCGGCACGATCGGCGCCAGTGCGGTGGACAGCGACGAATCCGACGCCCTGTGGCTCACCGTCACCGATTACCTTACTCCCACCACGCTGATGCTGGGCGACGCCGGCGAGGATGCGCCGATGCCGGAAGTGCTCAAGACCCAGCCGGCATTCTTCGACGGTTCGAAACACGTCGTCGAGCAGCATTTCGCCACCTCGAAGGACGGCACCAGGGTCCCGTACTTCCTGGTGCGCCCGAAGGATACCGCCTACGACGGCAGCAACCCCACGCTGCTCTACGGTTACGGCGGCTTCGAGATCTCGCTGACTCCCGGATACTCCGGCGGCGTCGGCAAGGGCTGGCTGGAGAAGGGCGGGACCTATGCCGTCGCCAACATCCGCGGCGGCGGCGAGTACGGTCCGCGCTGGCACCAGGCGGCGCTGAAGGCGAACCGGCACAGGGCCTACGAGGACTTCGCCGCGGTCGCTCGGGACCTGATCGACCGCAAGGTGACCTCGCCCGCGCACCTCGGCATCCGCGGCGGCAGCAACGGCGGCCTGCTCACGGGCAACATGCTGGTGCATTACCCGGAACTGTTCGGCGCGATCGTGATCCAGGTGCCGCTGCTCGACATGCAGCGTTACAACAAGCTGCTGGCCGGGGCATCGTGGATGGCCGAATACGGCGATCCGGACAAGCCGGAGGAGTGGGAGTTCATCCGCACGTTCTCGCCCTACCACCTGTTCGATCCGGCGAAGGACTATCCGGCCACGATCCTGCTGACCTCGACCCGCGACGATCGCGTGCATCCCGGCCACGCGCGCAAGATGCACGCCAGGATGTCCGAGGCCGGCAAGGACGTGCGCTACTACGAGAACATCGAGGGTGGCCACGGCGGTGCCGCGGACAACCGCCAGGCCGCACACATGGACGCACTGTATCTGACCTTCCTGTGGCAGCAGCTCACAAAGCCCTGACCCCGATCCGCGTACCGGCCGTGCCGGAACGCGGGGATCCCCTTCCTTCCGCCGGAATTTCCGCATGAAATCGGCCCTCATCCTCGCGACCACGATCCTGATGACGCTTCCCGCCAGCTCCGCCATCGCCGCAGACGTCACCCCGCCAGACGCCGAGAAGCGCCCGCATGTGGTCAAGGCCCCGCATGGCGCCGAACGCAACGACGAGTACTACTGGCTGCGCGACGACGAGCGCGAGGACAAGGCGATGCTCGCCTACCTGGAGGCGGAGAATGCCTACGCTGACCAAGTGATGGCGCCGCTCAGGCCGCTCGAGGACGCGCTGTACGGGGAGATCGTCGGCCGCATCAAGCAGGACGACAGCTCCATTCCCGCGCGCGAGCGCGGCTGGTGGTACTACGCCCGCTACGAGACCGGCAAGGACTACCCGATCCACGCCCGGCGCAAGGACGGGCGCGGCGTCGACGCGCTCTCGATCCAGCAGGCCAACGAGCGCGGCGATTTCGCAGGCGAACAGGTGCTGCTCGACGTCAATGTGCTGGCCGAGGGCAAGGACTACTACGCCGTCGGCGCCTACGAGGTCAGCCAGGACAACAACGTGCTGGCCTGGGCCGACGACACCAACGGCCGCCGCCAGTACACCTTCCGCTTCCGCGATCTCGCCACCGGCAAGGCTTACCCGGAGGAGCTTCGCGGCACCTCCGGCGATCTGGTGTTCGCCGACGACAACCGCACCGTGTTCTACGTCGAGAACGACCCGGAGACGCTGCTCACCAAGCGGGTGAAGCGCCACGTCATCGGTACCGATCCGAGGGACGACGTGGTCGTCTACGAGGAAGAAGACGACAGTTTCTACATGGGCATCGACCGTACCCGTGACGACAGGTACATCGTGATCGCGGTCAGCAGCACCGTGTCCGACGAGCTGCGCTACGCGCCCGCGGCGGACCCGGCGGCGTTCACGGTGCTGGCAAGCCGCGAGCGCGACGTCGAGTACCAGGCCGATCACCTCGACGGGCGCTGGGTGATCCTCACCAATGCCGAGGGCGCGAAGAACTTCAAGCTGGTCGAGGCGCCGAGCGGTACGACGTCGCGCAGGGACTGGAAGGACATCGTCGCCCACGACGACGCCGTCTTCCTCGAGACCTTCGAACTGTTCGACGGATTCATCGCGATCGGCGAGCGTTCCGACGCGCTCGAACGCGTGCGCATCCTGGGCACGGGCGGCAGGGAGGAGTACGTGCAGGCCGACGAGCCGGCCTACTCGATGGGTCTCTCGGCCAACACCGAGCACGACACCACGAAGCTGCGTTACACCTACACCTCGCTGACCACGCCGGCGACCACCTACGAGCTCGACACCGCCACCGGCGAGCGCATCGTGCTCAAGCGGCAGCCGGTGCTCGGCTACGATCCGTCGCAGTACGTCACCGAGCGCGTCTGGGCCACCGCCCGCGACGGCGAGAAGATCCCGGTCTCGCTGGTCTACCGCAAGGGGTTCGAGAAGGACGGCAGCGCGGCGATGCTGCAGTACGCCTACGGCAGTTACGGCATGTCGATGGACCCGGGCTTCAGCGTGACCACGGTCAGCCTGCTCGATCGCGGCATGGTCTATGCGCTGGCGCACATCCGCGGCGGCCAGGAACTGGGCCGCCGCTGGTACGACAACGGCAAGCTGCTCAACAAGATCAATACCTTCACCGACTTCATCGACGTCACCGACCACCTGGTCGCGCAGGGCTATGCGGCGAAGGATCGCGTGGCGGCGTTCGGTGGCAGCGCCGGCGGCCTGCTGATGGGCGCGGTGTCGAACATGGCAGCGGACCGCTACCGGGTCATCCTGTCGCAGGTGCCGTTCGTCGACGTGGTGACCACGATGCTCGACCCGAGCATTCCGCTCACCACCAACGAGTACGACGAGTGGGGCAACCCCGAGCAGGCGCCGTACTACGCGTACATGATGAAGTACTCGCCGTACGACAACCTCCGGGCCCAGGCGTATCCGGCGATGTTCGTGGGCACCGGTCTGTGGGATTCGCAGGTGCAGTACTGGGAGCCCGCGAAATACGTGGCGCGGCTTCGCGACGTCGACACCGGTGCGGGCCCGCTCGTGTTCCGCACCAACATGGAGGCCGGGCATGGCGGCAAGTCGGGTCGGTTCCGGCGCTATCGCGAGCAGGCGGAGATGTACGCGTTCATGCTCGACCAGCTGGGCCTGGCCGGGAAGTGAGCCGGCGGCCTCCCGCCGGGAGGCCGCTGCGGAGCGGAGGCATGCCGTGCGTCCCGGTCACGGACGTTCGCGCCCCGTGGGCCTGAGCATTCCCGCATGAACCGCGACGCCCCGCACCGGCCCCCGCCCGACTGCGAGGCGCAGCGTTATGGCCGCTTCCGCTGGGCCTGGTGGCTGCTCGCCTATGTCAGCCTGGGCCTGGGCATCATCGGTGCGTTCCTGCCGGTCATGCCCACCACCGTGTTCGTGCTGATCGCGGCCTGGGCCGCGGCGCGCGGCTCCGATCGCCTGCACCGCTGGCTGCATGCGCATCCGCGCTTCGGACCGGCGATCCGGGACTGGGAACTGCACGGGGCGGTGAGCCGGCGGGCGAAGTGGCTGGCGACCTGGGCGATGCTGTTTTCGGCGGGGGTCCTGGTCGCGGTGATGGCGTTGGGCGGCGGTCACCGCTGGTGGATGATCGCGCTGCCGATCGCCTGCATGGCCACGGTCGGCACCTGGCTGTGGTTCCGGCCGGAGCCGAAGCCGGAGACGGCGCGACCGGACGTGGCCGAGGACTGAACCGGCGGGCGCGCGCCGGCACAGGACCTCGTCCTGCATCGCGGGGCGGGCTACACTTCCGCCATGCGCATATCCACGTCGATCCTCGCGCCCCTGGCGCTGCTGCTCGCCTTCAACCTCGCTGCCTGCGGCAACAAGGGGCCGCTGGTACGGCCGAGCGCGGACGAGGTCGAGGATGTGGAGGACGTCGAGGCGGTGGAACCGGCGGCCGAAGATGCGCCGGTTGCGGATCCGGACGAGACGACGCCGGTCGAGGACATCCCGATCGACGACGTCCCGGTCGAAGAGGCCGACGAGGACGCCGACGTGGACACGCCGCCTCCCGCGGACGCCGGTCCCGGCTGAGTCCTGGCCGTGTCCGCTCCGCAACCGCTTGTCCGCGAACGGCAGCAGCAGGTGCTGCGTTTCAGCAAGATGCATGGCGCCGGCAACGACTTCGTCGTGCTCGACCTGCGCGACGGCGCGTCACCGCCCGCGCCGCATCTCTGCCGCGCCCTGGCCGATCGCCACACCGGTGTCGGCTGCGACCAGATCCTGACCATCGAACCGGCGGCCGGCGCGGGCTCGCTGGCGAGCTACCGCATCTGGAACGCCGACGGCTCGGCTTCGGCGCAGTGCGGCAATGGCGCACGCTGTGTCGCAGCCTGGCTGGTCCGGGCCGGCGCGACGCGCGAGCCACGTTTCCATCTCGACAGTCCCGCCGGCACCCACGTCGTGGACGTGCTTGGCGGGGGCCGCTATCGCGTGGCGATGGGCGTGCCGCGGTTCGATCCGGCGCAGGTCCCCATGCTCGGCGTCGCGCAACCGCAGGCGCTCTACGAAACGGCGCTCGACGAAGGCGAACACGTGCGTTTCGGCGCGGTGTCGATGGGCAATCCGCATGCCGTGATCGAGGTCGACGATGTCGACGCCGCGCCGGTGCGCACGCTCGGACCGGCACTGCAGGTCTCGCCCCTGTTCCCGCAGTCGGCGAACATCGGTTTCGCGCAGGTGGTCGACCGCGGCCGCATCCGCCTGCGCGTGTTCGAGCGTGGCGTCGGGGAAACACTGGCCTGCGGCAGCGGTGCCTGCGCAGCGGTCGCGGTGCTCGCGCGCCGCGGGCGCGTGGACCGCGAGGTCGTCGTCGCGCTTGCGGGCGGCGAACTCCACATCGCGTGGCCCGACGACGCGGCGCAGGTGGCGATGACCGGCCCGACGGCATTCGTATTCGAGGGGGAATGGACCGCATGAGCAATCCCGAGCGCCTCGGCGCACACGAAGTGGCGGCCTGGCTCAGGCGCCAGCCGAAATTCCTGCAGCAGTTCCCCGACCTTGCGCTGACCCTGGTGGTACCGCGCGAGGACGGTCCTGCGGCATCGCTGGCCAGCTACCAGCTCGAGGTGCTGCGCGACAAGAACCGTGAGCTCTCGCGCCGGCTGCACGACCTGTTCGCGATCTCGCAGGAAAACGAACGGCTTGCGGTGCGCACCCACCAGCTCACGCTGGCCTTGATGCGCCAGCCCGACCGCGCCGGCGTGGTGCGTGCGATGGCGGCGACCCTCGAGGAGGACTTTGCCGGCGACCTCGTGCGCATCGTGCTGTTCGGCGCGGTCGAGGGCCTGGGCGGCGAGCCCTGGCTGCAGGTGGTCGACCGCGACGAGCCGGTGCTGGCGCCCTTCGCCGATGCGCTGAAGGCGGGCGATCCCCTGTGCGGCCGGCTGCATCCGGACAAGCAGGCATTGCTCTACGGCGCGCGCGTCGACGAGGTCCAGTCCAGTGCGCTGCTGGCGCTCGAGGGCACCGGCCTGGTGGCGGTCGGCAGCAGCGATCCGAACCGTTTCTACCCCGGCATGGGCACGCTGTTCCTGCGCATGATGGGCGAGGCGTTCGAGGTCGCGCTGCGCAGGTTCGATGGCTGACGCGATCGCATCGGCGATGTCGCCTGCTCCCCGGCGGCGGGGTTCCATGGATGTGCGGCGGCCCGCGGATGCGCATCCGTTACCGCCTGGGTCCAGCCGATGATCGACGACTTCCTGGCCTACCTGCGGGTCGAACGCCGGGTGTCGCCGCACACGCTGGATGGATACCGGCGCGATCTCGAAACCTTGTCCGCATGGGCGGAGAAGTCCGCGGGCGGTGAGGTCGCGGCATTGCACGAGACCGAGCTCCGCGCCTTCATCGCCGCCGAGCATCGCCGCGGGCTGTCGCCCAGGAGCCTGCAGCGGCGCCTGTCCGCGGTCCGCAGTTTCTACCGGTGGCTGCTCAGGCATGGACGCGTCGCCGCCAATCCCGCCGACGGCATCCGCGCGCCGAAAGCGCCGCGCAAGCTGCCCCAGGTGCTCGATCCGGACGAGGCCAAGGCCCTGGTGGAAGTCCCGACCGACGTGCCGCTTGGGCTGCGCGACCGCGCGATGCTCGAGTTGTTCTATTCCTCCGGCCTGCGCGTGAGCGAACTGTGCGCGTTGCGCTGGCGCGACCTGCGCCTCGACGAGGGCCTGGTGACCGTGCTCGGCAAGGGCGGCAGGCAGCGGATCGTGCCGGTCGGCTCGCACGCGCGCAACGCGCTGCGCGACTGGCGCAGCGACAACGCCGCCGCCGACGACGCGCCGGTGTTTCCCGGGCGTGGCGGCAAGCCGATCAGCCCGCGTGCAGTGCAGATCCGGATGCGCCAGCTCGCGCAGCGGCAGGGCCTGTTCAAGCGCGTCCACCCGCACCTGCTAAGGCATTCCTTCGCCAGCCACGTGCTCGAATCCTCCGGCGACCTGCGCGGCGTGCAGGAACTGCTCGGTCACGCCGACATCGCCACCACGCAGATCTACACCCACCTGGATTTCGGCCACCTGGCCAAGGTGTACGACGCGGCGCACCCCAGGGCCAAGCGGCGCGGCTCGACCTAGCGGGTAGTGCGGGCACGCGGTTGCGTGGTCCCGATGCGATGTCCGGATCCGGCCAGTATCGGTGCGCATGCCCCTGCATGCTGCGTGTCCCGCGCACGCACAAGGCATTCCCATGACGTTCCGACTCTCCGCGATCGATCCCGCCGACCACGAAGCGCTGTTCGCCCTCGATGACGAGGCATTGCAACGTCTCGGCGCCAGGCGTTGCATCGCAGACCGGGAACACGGCTTTCCCTGCCGCGTCAGCCTCGAGGACGCGAAGGTCGGTGAGGAAGTGCTGCTGCTGTCCTACGAGCACCAGCCCCATCCGCCTTACCGGGCATCGGGCCCGATCTTCATTCGCCGCGGCGCGATCCGGCGGGACCTGCCACCGGGTGTGGTTCCACCGTACGTCACCACCCGCCTGGTCTCGATGCGCGCCTACGATGCCGTGCACATGCTGGTGCATGCCGCCGTGCACCCTGGAGACGATGTCGCCCGCGAACTCGTTCACATGTTCGGCAACGAAGCCGTGGCCTATGTCCACCTGCACAACGCCAGGTATGGTTGCTTCTTCTGCGTCGCCGAGCGCGCCTGACGCGCTGGGCGCGGCGGCTGCATCGGGCGGGGGTTGATCGTGGCGCCGGCGCCCCCATCCCGGGGAGAACCGTCCCGGAGGCCGCATGGACCCCAGCCAGAATCCCAACGTGTTCCACGCCACCACGATCCTGTCCGTGCGCCGCGACGGCAAGGTGGCCGTCGCCGGCGATGGCCAGGTCACGCTCGGCCACACGGTGATGAAGGGCAATGCGCGCAAGGTGCGCCGGCTCGGCAAGGACGGCCAGGTGCTGGCCGGATTCGCCGGAGCCGCGGCCGACGCCTTCACCCTGTTCGAACTGTTCGAGTCGAAGCTGGAAAAACACGGCCAGTTGCAGCGCGCCGCGGTGGAGATGGCCAAGGACTGGCGCACCGAGCGCCGCTTCGGCAAGCTCGAGGCGCTGCTCGCGGTGGCCGACAAGGACACCTCGCTGATCATCAGCGGCACCGGCGACGTGATCGAGCCCGAGGACGGCCTGATCGCGATCGGATCCGGCGGCTCCTACGCGCTGTCCGCCGCCCGCGCGCTGATGGCGCACACGCAACTCGATGCCCGCGCCATCGCCACCGAGGCGCTGGCCATCGCCGGCGACATCTGCATCTACACCAATCGCAACGTGGTAGTCGAAGAGCTGTGATTGGTGATTCGTGATTGGTGATTCGAAAGGGCAGGTCGGCGATACCGTCGATCAAGCTGGCCGACCGCTTTCACGAAGCAGCACCCACGAGTCACGAATTCCAGTCGCCAATCCCCAGTCACCAACCACGAATCACCAATCACGAACCGCAAATGCCGACCAATCACGAATCCTCAATGACCCCGCGCGAGATCGTGCAGGAGCTCGACCGCCACATCATCGGCCAGCAGGCGGCCAAGCGCGCGGTCGCGATCGCGCTGCGCAACCGCTGGCGCCGTGCGCAGCTGGCCGACGAGCTGCGCAACGAGGTGATGCCGAAGAACATCCTGATGATCGGTCCTACCGGCGTCGGCAAGACCGAGATCGCGCGCCGGCTGGCGACGCTCGCCAACGCGCCGTTCGTGAAGGTGGAGGCGACCCGCTTCACCGAGGTCGGCTACGTCGGCAAGGACGTCGAGCAGATCATCCGCGACCTCGCAGACACGGCAGTCAAGCTGCATCGCGAGCAGGCCAAGAAGAAAGTCCGTACCCAGGCCGAGGAGCGCGCCGAGGACCGCATCCTCGATGCGCTGCTGCCCCGGCGCGAGGCGCCGTCGCCGGCATTCGGATTCGGCAGCCAGGCCACGGTCGACATCGGAGCGGAACCGTCCCCGAAGGAATCGGAAACGCGGCAGAAGCTGCGGCGCCAGCTGCGGGCGGGCGAGCTCGACGAGCGCGAGATCGAGCTGGAGCTGTCGGCGAACGCCGGGAACCTCGACATCATGACCCCGCCGGGCATGGAGGAGATGGGCCAGCAGCTGCGGCAGATGTTCGCCAACCTCGGCGGCGGCAAGACCCAGGCCCGCAAGCTGACGATCCGCGCGGCGCGCCCGCAGCTGGTCGAGGAGGAGGCGGCGAAGCTGGTCAACGAGGACGACGTGCGCGAGGCGGCGATCGAAGCCTGCGAACAGCACGGCATCGTGTTCATCGACGAGATCGACAAGGTCGCCAAGCGCAGCGAGGGCATGGGCGCCGACGTCAGCCGCGAGGGCGTGCAGCGCGACCTGCTGCCGCTGGTGGAAGGCTCGACGGTCAGCACCAAGTACGGCTCGATCAAGACCGACCACATCCTGTTCATCGCCTCGGGCGCGTTCCACCTCGCCAAGCCGAGCGACCTCATTCCCGAGATGCAGGGTCGATTCCCGATCCGGGTGGAACTGGCGGCGCTGAGCAAGGACGATTTCGTCCGCATCCTGACCGAGCCGAAGGCGGCTTTGACGAAACAGTACGTCGAGCTGCTCCGGACCGAGGGCGTGGCGCTGTCGTTCTCCGACGATGCGATCGAGCGCCTCGCCGAGATCGCCGCGCAGGTCAACGAGCGCCAGGAGAACATCGGCGCGCGCCGCCTGCACACGGTGCTCGAGCGGCTGCTCGACACGCTCAGCTACGAGGCGCCCGACAAGGGCGGCAGCAGCGTGCGCATCGACAGCGGCTACGTCGACAAGCACCTGGGCGAACTGGTGCAGGATCCCGACCTGAGTCGCTACATCCTCTGAGCCCCGGCCGAGTGCGCCCGGCAGGCGCCGCGCGCCGGTGCCGCCCGTACCGCGCGTGAACGCCGCGGGCGCCTGCGGCTGACGCGGCACGTTCGCCCGCCGTATGCTCCGCTCCGCCCACCGACCCGGACCAGCCCGATGTCCCGATCCTCGCTGCCGGCCGCCATGGCGGTCCTGTTGCTTCTCGCATCCGCCCCCGTCGCGGCACGTGACGTGTCGTGCCGGCTCGACTTCGACATGGCCGGCTGGTCGGCGCTGTACAAGACCGCGTCCGGCACCGGACGCGTGCGTTGCGACAACGGCCAGGCGATGGCGGTGCGCATCGACGCCAAGGGCGGCGGGTTGAGTTTCGGCAAGTCCGAAATCCGCGGCGGCCGCGGCGAGTTTTCCGCCGTCCGGGGCATCGGCGAGGTGCTGGGCACCTACGTGGCCGCCGAGGCGCATGCCGGCGCGGTGAAGTCGAGCAAGGCGCAGGCGATGACCAAAGGCGAGGTGTCGCTGGCCCTGGCCGGCACCGGCGAGGGCTGGGATCTGGGCGTGGCATTCGGCGCGTTCACGATCGAGGCGCGCTGAGCGCGTCGGGCGCGGGCGCAGGTCCGCGCGCGTCGCCTGGTGGATCCGCGACGACGCGCGACCGCCCGCCATGCGCGCCGCGTCAGGACCGCTTCAGCCCAGCACCTGGCTTCCGCACCAACGCTCGCCGGACCGCAGTGCGACGGGCACCAGCACCTGCCCGGCCTCCACGCACACGAACTTGCGATACTCGCCGGATGCGAGGTCGCCGATGCGCGCGGCAAGCGTTTCGCCGGGATTCCAGACGATGGTGTCGCGGAAGCCGCGTTGCTCGATCCGCAGGCGATCCCCGCCATCGGCCAGCGCCAGCGGCGCGCCGACAGCGCGGTAGATGCGGTCGATCCCGCCGATGAACGCGACGGCGGGACCGGAGTCGCGATGCAGGTTGCCGCCGCCGGTGCTGTCTTCGTAGTCGCAGCCTTGCAGGCCTTCCAGCGCCACCTGCGTGATGTCATTCACGCGCAGGTAGGTGTGCAGCGCGGCGGTAAAGGCGAACGGTGCGGTGTCGCGGTTCTCGACCTCCAGCGCGACCGCGAGCCGCTTGGCGCCGATCGCGACCGTCAGCCGGCAGGCGAACGCATGCGGCCATTCCGCAGTACCGGGAGCCTGTTCCAGGACGAACGCGGCCGCGCCGTCCTCGATGCCGTCGAACGACCAGTCGAGCGCCCGCGCGAAACCATGCCTGCGGAGCGGGCCACGGCCGGAGAACTGCGGGAAGATCACGGGAATGCCGCCGCGGACGGCGCTGCCGGGCGCGAAGTTCGCGCATTCGCCCAGGAACAGGCGCTCGCGTCCGTCCGCGGGGAGCCACGAGAGCACCTGGGCGCCGTGCAGCGCGACGACCGCGGTGGCGCCTTCGTGGCGCAGGCGCAGACAGGCGGTGCCGCGGAACTCGCATGCCTCGTGCTGCAGGGACATGCCGCGTCAGTCCTCGCCGATGTCCTCGTTCCAGACCTCCGGATTGGCCGCGATCCAGTCGCCGAGCATGGCGATGCAGCCGGGATCGCGGAGGTCGACCACGTTCACGCCATGCTGGCGCAGCCAGTCGTGACCGCCGTGGAAGTTCACCGATTCGCCCATCACCACGGTGCCGATGCCGAATTGCCGCACCAGGCCGCTGCAGTACCAGCACGGCGAAAGGGTGGTGACCATGATCGTGTCGCGATAGCGCCGCTGGCGGCCGGCCTTGCGGAAGGCGTCGGTTTCGCCGTGCACGGACGGATCGCCCTCCTGCACGCGACGATTGCGGCCGCGCCCGAGCAGGGTGCCGTCGTTGCGGTACAGCGCGGCGCCGATCGGGATGCCGCCTTCGGCCAGGCCCTGGCGCGCCTCGGCGATCGCGGTTTCGAGCATGGCGCGGTGGTCGGGGGTCGGCATCTTCGGTTCTCCGGACGGCAAGCACGCACGATATCGCGCTTCGCCGACGTTGCGCGGATCGTGACGCCCGGCCTTGTCCCGTTCCGCGGGCTGACCCAGAATCGGGCGGACGGCACTCGACGCGCCGGGGGGGCAGATGGGGATCCGATTCGCAATCGCGGTGCTGGCGCTCGCCGGCTGGATGGCCAGCGTCTCCGCGCAGGCGCAGGTGGTCCAGGGCGGGCTGGAACTGCGCTGGGGCGATCCGGCGCCGGGGCCCGGCGACAGGCGCGGGCCGGCGAAGTTCCAGGCTGCCCTGGTGCTGGACGGCGGCGCGCGGATCCCGCTCGATCCGGACCAGGCGCGCCGCGGCGCCGGCGACCTGTACGCGCTCGCCAACCGGCGGGTGGCCGTGCAGTTCTCCGGCGCGAAGTCGTCGGCCGGCGGTCGCAGGATCGAGGCGATCGTGCCCGCCGATACGCCCGACAGCGCACGCGCGCATGGCCTGACCGGCAAGTCGGACGGCGTGGCCAAGGCCACGCTGGGTGCAACCCGCTGGGTCACGGTGGCCTGCCGTTTCAGCGACATCGCCGAGGAACAGAAGCCGGTCGGGTTCTTCCGCGACCAGTACGGAGAGGGGGCAGGGGAACTGGGGCACTACTGGCGCGAGGTTTCCTACGACGGGATCCAGCTCACCGGGAGCGATGCGTACGGCTGGTTCGCGCTGCCGCACCCGCGCTCGCACTACGTGACCGAAGAAGACGGTGAGGACGGCGAGGACGAGGCCGACCTGACCGCATTGTTCAACGACTGCACCGCCGCGGCCGATGCAGAGGTCGACTTCAGCCAGGTCGTCGGCATCAACCTGATGTTCAACGCCAATCTCGATGGCTACGCCTGGGGCGGTGGCCGCTGCACCACGCTCGATGGCGCCGACCGGTGCTGGTCGAGCACGTGGAACCCGCCGTGGTCGTTCAACAACCTCGCGCCGCTGGCGCACGAGATGGGGCACGGCTACGGCCTGCCGCACTCGGACAATTCCGACGGCGACGACGACACCTACGACAACCCGTGGGACGTGATGAGCGACAGCTGGAGCAATGCGGTCGTGGACACGACCTACGGCGCGCGGCCGAAGCACATCAACATCCTGCAGCGCGACCGCCTGGGCTGGGTGGATGCCGTGCACAAGCGCACGATCGCCGCCGGGTCGGCACGCACGCGGCTGGCGGTGGACTACGCCAGCCTGCCGCTGCCCACAGAGGACAACGGCCTGGCGGACAACATCCGCATGCTGGTGCTGCAGACGCCGCAGTCGCCGGATCCGTATCGTGGCACGTTCTACACCATCGAAGCGCGGCGCCCGACCGGCGACTACGAAGGCGCGCTTGCCGGCGACGCGATCATCATCCACCAGGTGGGCAGCGATTACCGCTACGAGGCCGAGAGCCAGGACAGCGACTCGCCGCCCGCAGACCGCGCCGACAACGAGGGCTCGATGTTCAAGGTGGGGGAGTCCTGGACGTCGCCCGACCACCTGTTCAACGTCCTGGTGGAATCGAAGACCGCCACCGGCTTCGTCGTGGTCGTCGGCGGCAGACCGCGGCAGACCGGTGGCAGGGGGCCGCGACGCAGCAGGTAGGGGTGGCGCGCACCTGCATCGCAGCGCCGTGACGCGGCCTGCCCGCAGCGATGCGATAATGCGCGCATGAGCGCATCCGACGAGTCCGGCACCACCCATTTCGGCTACCGCGAGGTTCCGGTCGGCGAGAAGCAGAAGCTGGTCGGCGAAGTGTTCTCGTCGGTCGCCGGCAGCTACGACCTGATGAACGATCTGATGAGCCTCGGCATCCATCGGGTCTGGAAGCGATACTTCGCCGCCACCGCGCAGGTGAAGAAGGGCGACCGCGTGCTCGACCTCGCCGGCGGCACCGGCGACATCGCCGCGTTGCTGCGCGACCGCGTCGGCGAGTCCGGCGAACTGGTGCTGGGCGACATCAACGGACAGATGCTGCGCACCGGCCGCGACCGCATGACCGACCGCGGCCACGTGCGCGGGTTCCGCTACGTGCAGTGCAACGCGCAGGCGCTGCCGTTCCCGGATGCCAGCTTCGACCTGGTCACGATCGCGTTCGGCCTGCGCAACGTCACCGACAAGGACGCGGCGCTGCGCGAGATGCTGCGCGTGCTCAAGGTCGGTGGGCAGGCGCGGGTGCTCGAGTTCTCGGAAGTGAAGGCCGACTGGTTCAGGCCGCTCTACGACTTCCACTCGTTCAACGTGCTGCCGCGGCTGGGCAGGCTGTTCGCGAACGACGGCGAGAGCTATCGCTACCTCGCCGAGTCGATCCGCAAGCATCCGCCGCAGGAGGCACTGAAGGCGATGATGGACGCGGCCGGGTTCGCCCGCGCGCGCTACCGCAACCTGTCGGGCGGGATCGTCGCGATCCACGACGGCTGGAAGACGTGACCCTCGCCGGGGAGCGGCAACGGTTGCAGGCGCTACAATCCGGGGTTCCCGTTCCGCAGAGGCTCCCCCCGGCCATGCCCGACCGTTCCCCGCGCATTCCGCGCCTCCCCGTCTTCGCTGCGCTCCTGCTGTCGTGCCTGCTGGCCGCCGGCTGCAATCGCGAAGCCGCCGATCCGCAAGCCGCGGATACCCCCGCACCCAGGCCGGACGCCATGGTCGACACCGACGAACATTCGTACGCAGAGCCGTCCCGGGTGGCGATCGACGACCTGGCGCTCGACCTGGACCTCGATTTCGACGCGAGGACGCTCGCCGGCACCGCCACCTACACGCTGCAGTGGAAGGACGAGGCCGCGACGCAACTGGTGCTCGATACCCGCGACCTGGCGATCGAAGCGGTCGAAGCCGAGGCGGCTGGCGCATGGCAGCCGCTCGAGTTCGCCCTGGCGGAGGCCGATCCGAGCCTTGGCAGCAAGCTCACCATCGAGACGCCGCAGCGCCCGGCGAAGGTACGCGTGCGCTACCGCACCTCGCCGGCGGCATCGGGCCTGCAGTGGCTCGACCCGGCCATGACCGAAGGCGGGCAACTGCCCTTCATGTTCAGCCAGTCGCAGCAGATCCACGCACGCAGCTGGGTGCCGCTGCAAGACACGCCGCAGGTGCGCTATACCTACAGCGCCAGGGTGCGCTCGCGTCCGGACGTGATGGTGCTGATGAGCGCCGACAACGATCCGCAGGCCGCTCGCGACGGCGACTACGCGTTCTCGATGCCGCAGCGTATCCCGTCCTACCTGATGGCGATCGCGGCCGGCGACCTGGTGTTCAAGCCGATCTCGGCGCGCAGCGGCGTGTGGGCCGAGCCGACGATGGTAGACCGCGCGGTGGCCGAGTTCGCCGACACCGAGAAGATGATCGCCACCACCGAGGCGCTGTACGGCCCCTACCGCTGGGAGCGCTACGACCTGCTGGTGCTGCCGCCGTCGTTCCCGTTCGGCGGCATGGAAAACCCGCGGTTGTCGTTCATCACGCCCACGGTGATCGTCGGCGACAAATCCCTGGTGTCGCTGATCGCGCACGAGCTGGCGCACAGCTGGTCGGGCAACCTGGTGACTTTCTCCAGCGCAAAGCACGGCTGGATGAACGAAGGCGTGACGAGCTACGTCGAGAACCGCATCGTGGAGGCGCTCTACGGCGAGGAGTTCAGCGACATGGAGTGGGTGATCGCGCGCGACGCGCTCAAGGGCGAAATCGGGGAGATGCCCGAGGCGACCCAGGCGCTGGCGATCAGGCCGGGCACGCAGATCGATGCCGACGATGCGCTGAGCCAGGTGTCCTACGACAAGGGCGCGTGGTTCCTGCAGTTTCTCGAGGAGCGCTTCGGGCGCGAGGTGTTCGACCCGTTCCTGCGCGGCTACTTCGACCACTTCGCGTTCCAGAGCATTCCCACCGGGGCCTTCCTCGCGTATGCGAAGGAGCACCTGTTCGATCCGAACCCGGGCAAGGTGACCGATGCCGAGATCCAGGAATGGATCTACGGGCCGGGTATCCCGGCCAGCGCGCCGCAGGTGCTGTCGCCGCGGCTGGGGATCGTCGATTCTGCGCGGCTGGGCTGGCGTGGCAGCAAGCAGTTGCCGCCGACCTCGATCACCGGCCCGTGGAGCACCCAGGAATGGCTGCATTTCCTCGAAGGCATGCCGGAGACGCTACCGGTGGCCGACCTGGAGCAGCTCGATGCCGCCTACCGCTTCACCGGCACCGCCAACGGCGAGATCGCGATGCGCTGGTACCCGCTGGCGATCCGCAGCGGCTACGTGCCCGCGAACGAGGCGGCATCGGCGTTCGTCGAGAAGATCGGCCGGCGCAAGCTGATCATTCCGGTGTACGAGGCACTGGTGGAGACCGAGGCCGGAATGGCGCTCGCCAGGGAAGCGTTCGCACGGGCGCGCCCGGGTTACCACCCGATCACGACGGCATCGGTGGAGCAGGTGATCGCCGAGGCGAAACCCGCCCCGTCTCCGACGCCCGCGCCCGCGACGCCCGATGCAGCGTCGGCGCCGCCGGCCGAAGACGCCGCTGCGCCCGCGAACTGACGCAGGTCGGTGTCGATCGGATCGCTGCTGCTGGCGGTTGCGATCCTCGGCCTGCTCGCGGCCGCGCTGCTCTGCATCGCAGCGTGGCGCGATCCCCGCCGGCTGATCCGCGCCGAATTCGTCCGTGAACGCCTCGCCGCGGGGTTCACGGCGCGGCAGGCGACGATCGACGGCATCCGCTGGTGCTGGGTCGAGCGCGCCGCCGCGACCGCCGCTACGCCGACCCTGCTGATGATCCACGGCTACACCGGCGGCAAGGAAAACTGGTACCGGCTGTGCGCGCGCTTCGGTCGCCGCTACCGGCTGGTGCTGCCCGACCTGCCGGGCTGGGGCGACAGCGAGCGCGACTCCGACGGCGACTACGGATTCGCCGCGCAGGCGGAGCGCGTCGCCGCGTTCATCGACCACATCGGCGGCCCGGTGGTGCTGGTGGGACACTCGATGGGCGGCGGCATCGCCGCCCTGGTCGCTGCGCGCCATCCCCGGCGCGTGTCGGAACTGGTGCTGCTCGACGCCGCGGGCGTGGAATTCCCCGAGAATCCCTTCGGCCTCGAGGTGCTCGAGGGTCGCAATCCGTTCGAGGTCGCGGACGCGGCGTCCCTGGAACGCTATCTCGGCGTGGTGTTCCACGATCCCCGGTCACGCCCGCCATTGCCCTGGCCGGCCTCGCGCGCCTACGTGGCGTGGCGGCGGCGCGAGGCGGCGTTCGAGCAGGCGGTGCTCGAGCGCATCGGTCGCAGCGACGAGCGATTCCTGCCCTGGCAGGAAGCCGGCGCAATCCGGCAGCCGACGCTGCTGGTCTGGGGCGCGCACGACCGGGTGATCGATCCCGGCGCAATGGACCTCTACGCGCAGCGCATCCCGCACGCGCACAGGCACCTGCTGGCACGGAGCGGACACATGACGCTGATGGAGCAGCCCGACGAGGTCGCCGCCGCGATCGTCGCGCTCGTCGAAGGCACGGCGCGCGCCTGACCGCGCGACCGTCGGCGGGCCGTCGCACGGTCTTCGACGAGGTGCTTGCGGCCTATCACACCGTCTGCGTGATCGTCGTCAGGCCGAAGCCGGGATCCGGCGCATGCAACCCCGGGCGAACCCGGGCAAGGGTCAGGCCCGGGTGGCACCTCGGCTTCGTCCATGGAATCAATGGACGTCGAGTCCGGATCGATGCGCGACAAGGAGTCCACATGGCGCTTACCGCTGTTTCCGCCGACAACGGCCCCGGCCAGGGTCACGAGCCCCTCCTCCATGAGGCCGATGGCCACACCGTGCGGCAGCGCGAGACGCTGTCCACCATCGCACGCGACCATGGCGTCAGCCTGCAGGCGATACGCGATGCCAACCCGCAGGTACTCAACCCGGACGTGATCTATCCGGGCCAGACCCTGAACCTGCCCGAGGGCGCCGTGCCGCCGACGCCGGCCTTCGTCGATCCGGCAGGGCCGACGCCGACCCTCGAACGCACGGACCGCGGTCCCGTGGTGACGCAGCTGCAGGAGGGGCTGCACAGCGCCGGGTTCGATCCGGGCACGGTCGACGGCATCTTCGGCGCCCGCACCGAACAGGCGGTGCGTGCCTTCCAGGCCAGCCGCGACCTCGATGTCGACGGCATCGTCGGGCGCGATACCTGGGGCGCGCTCGGACGCAGCGCGGACCGTCCGGTGGAGCCGGTCACCGGCGACGTGGTGGCGACCGGCGACGCGCTGACGGACCGCCGCATCGACGGCCTGCACCCGGAGGTGCGCGCGGTGGCTTCGCAGTTCGTCCAGCGGGTCGAGCAGGAACTGGGCATCCAGCTGCGCGTCACCGACGGTTTCCGCTCCTTCGACGAGCAGGACGCGCTCTACGCGCAGGGCCGCAACGGCAATCCGGGTCCGATCGTGACCAATGCGCGGGGCGGGCAGAGCTACCACAACTACGGGCTCGCCTTCGACGTGGTCGAACTGCGTCCCGACGGAAACGTCAGCTGGGACACCGACTGGGAGGGGATCGGCCGGATCGGCGAGGCCATGGGGCTGGAGTGGGGCGGACGCTGGACCGGCCTGGTCGACCGGCCGCACTTCCAGCTGGACCATGGTCTCAGCACCGCGCAGCTTCGCGAACGCGTGAACAGCGAAAACCTGCGCGCGGACGGCTTCGTCAACCTCGACTGATCCGGTTCCGCTCGGCATTCGGGGCGCAAGGTCCCGGCGCGGCCCGGGCGGTTCACGGCCACGCGATCGTGATGGCCTCCCCGCGCGGAACATCGGTGCTCGACGGCCCCGGTTGCGACGCCGCGCGCCGCGCACGACACTGTCCGGCATCGCCGCCGCGATCCCTCCATCGCGCCGGCCCCGCTCGAGGAGATGCCGCGCCATGAAGCTGTTCCCGCTCGCCGCGATCCTGCTGCTGTCGATGCTCCTGCTGGCCGCGTGCAAGGACCGCGAGGCCGAGGCCGCCGCCCAGGCGGCTGCGCTTGCCGCCGCCAACGAACAGGCCGCCGCCGAGGCGGAGCGCGCCTTCGAGGCCGCGGTCGCCGACGGCAACTGGGCCCTGGCCAAGGCCCAGGGCGACCTCCTGCTGGCGAAGTGGCCGACCACCGAGGCCGCCGATCGCGTGCGCCCCAGGCACGAGGAGGCGAGGGCGAAAGGCGATGCCGAGAACGAGGCGCGCCGCGCCGCCGCGCTGTGGGCGTACCAGACCCAGCCCGTGGCAGGCGGCCGCCAGTTGTCCGCGGCGATCTACGCGAAGGACCCGCTGGACGTGGACGGCAGCGGCGCCAAACCGGTGCGCCTGATCTTCCGCGACCATCCCGACTGGGGCCGCAGCAGTTATCTGGTGCTGCCGGCTGGCGATTTCGCGAAGGCCTGCTACGGAAGCTGCCGCGTGACCGTGACGGTCGACGATGCCGAACCGCGGCGCATGGCCGCGAACCGCCCGAAGACGGACGAGGCGATCGCCATGTTCATCGACGACGAGAAGACGCTGTGGCGACTGACGAAGGACGCCAAACTGCTGCGCATCGAATTCCCGACGCGCGACGTCGGCAACAGGGTCGCTGAGTTCGAAGTCGCGGGGCTGGAGCGGGGGAAGATGCCGGGCTGGGATTGACCGCCCGACGGATGCGATCGCCAGGCGCACCCGCCCGACCTTCCCCCGCGTCAAAGAGTCTTGCAGTTTTGCTTGCAGCCGGATTGGGCTGCGACTCGAGATCAGAAGATCAGAAGCGTTCCGACCGCCCGCGGCGGCCGGGTTCGTTTCTTTTGAAGGCGCCACTGCGTGCGCCCCTTGCACGCGAACAGCGAAGCTGGCCAAAGGGCGAGGCCTCGGGCCGAGTCAAAGAAGCGAACCAAAGAAAAGCCGCGTCCTGGCAAAAGTGCAAGCTCGCGACCTGATTCTGTTTCGTGATTTTCCGACTCGCGATCCATGGCTCGGTCGGAAAACGCCGCACATCCTGTGCGGCGGCCTTCGGGTCTACGCTTGCGACGGTGGCCCGAGGAAAAGGAATCAGTAACTGCCACGCGGCGAATCCGAAGCATTGTCCGCGAAGCTCACGTCGACGATCGCGCGATGGGCTCCTACAGCGCGTACCCGAACTGCTGCCGGAACTGCTCGCTGAACTCTTCGTAGTCGAAGCGCTGGTTCTGGGTGCCGGGGTGCTCGACCTTCAGCGCCCCCATCAGGTTGCCGATGCGGCCGATGGTCATCCAGTCGCAGCCCTTCTCGATGCCGAAGATCAGGCCGGCGCGGAACGCGTCGCCGCAGCCGGTGGGGTCGGTGATGCGGCGCTCGTGCGCCGGCGGCACCGTGTAGGTCTTGCCCGGGGTGTGGATCACGGCGCCCTTCGGGCCCTGGGTGGTGATGTAGGCCTTGACCCGCTGCACGATGTCGGCTTCGGTCCAGCCGGTGCGCTCCTGCAGCAGGTTGGACTCGTAGTCGTTCACGGTGACGTAGTCGGCCTGCTCGATGAAGGCGCGCAGTTCCTCGCCATTGAACAGCGGCATCGCCTGGCCGGGGTCGAAGATGAAGGGGATGCCGCCTTCGGCGAACTCCTTGGCGTTCTGCAGCATGCCCTCGTAGCCGTCGGGGCTGACGATGCCGATGGTGACGCCCGGCACGTCGCGTACGTGATTCTCGTAGCTGCGCATCATCGCGCCCGGATGGAAGGCGGGGATCTGGTTGTTGTCGTGGTCGGTGGTGATGAAGGCCTGCGGCGTGAACAGCTCTTCGATCACCTTGACCCGGTCGAGCGTGATGCCGTGCTCCTCGAACCATTCACGGTAGGGGCCGAAGTCCTGGCCGACGGTGGCCATCGGGATCGGGTCGCCACCCAGCAGCTTGAGGTTGTAGGCGATGTTGCCGGCGCAGCCGCCGAACTCGCGGCGCATGCGCGGCACCAGGAACGAGACGTTGAGGATGTGCACCTTGTCCGGGAGGATGTGGTTCTTGAACTGGTCGGGGAACACCATGATGGTGTCGTAGGCCAGGGAACCGCAGATCAGGGCCGACATCGGGCGTCTCGGGCAGTCAAAATGGCGGTTAGGGTAGCCGGGTCGAGGGAGGCAGGCCAGCGGCGCCGGGCCGGGCGCGCATGCCCGGGGCGCGGCGAGCTGTACGGGAAGCTTCGATGGATCCGGATCCTCGCGCCGAAAGCCGCGCGAAAGCGCTTTTTTGCTAGGCTAGCCGCCCCTGTGACATTCCCTGACGGACGCCGGCCCCCGATGTTCAAGAAGTTCCGCGGCATGTTCTCCAACGACCTGTCCATCGACCTGGGCACGGCCAATACCCTCATCTTCGTCCGCGGGCAGGGAATCGTGCTCAATGAACCGTCGGTGGTGGCGGTGCGCCAGGACCGCTCCGGTGGCCAGAAGGCGGTCGCCGCGGTCGGCAGCGAGGCCAAGCAGATGCTCGGCCGCACCCCCGGCAACATCACCACCCACCGGCCGATGAAGGACGGCGTGATCGCCGACTTCACCTACACCGAGGAGATGCTCAAGCACTTCATCCGCAAGGTGCACAAGAGCCGCTTCCTGCGACCCAGCCCGCGGGTGCTGATCTGCGTGCCCTGCGGCTCGACCCAGGTGGAGAAGCGCGCGATCAAGGACTCGGCGCTGGAGGCCGGTGCCCGCGACGTGTCGCTGATCGAGGAGCCGATGGCCGCCGCGATCGGCGCCGGGATGCCGGTCACCGAGGCACGCGGCTCGATGGTGGTCGACATCGGCGGCGGTACCACCGAGGTCGCGGTGATCGCGCTCAACGGCATCGTCTACTCGCAGTCCGCGCGCATCGGCGGCGACCGCTTCGACGAGTCGATCATCAACTACGTGCGCCGCAACCACGGCATGCTGATCGGCGATGCCACCGCCGAGCGGATCAAGATCGAGATCGGCTGCGCCTACCCGCAGGAGCGCAACGTCGAGATGGAAATCTCGGGGCGCCATCTGGCCGAAGGCGTGCCGAAGATGGTCAAGATCAGCTCCAACGAGGTGCTCGACGCCCTGCGCGAGCCGCTGTCGGGCATCGTCGCCGCCGTGCGCCAGGCGCTGGAACAGACCCCGCCCGAACTGTGCGCGGACGTGGCCGAGCGTGGCATCGTGCTCACCGGCGGCGGCGCGCTGCTGCGCGATCTCGACCGCCTGCTGAGCGAGGAAACCGGCCTGCACGTGCAGGTGGCCGAGGATCCGCTGACCTGCGTCGCCCGCGGCGGTGGCCGCGCGCTGGAACTGCTGGACCTGCACGGGAACGAGTTCTTCGCGTCGGAGTAGGGACGTGATTGGTGATTCGTGACTGGTGATTCGAAGGGCACAGGCTTCGTGTCACCTCTCCGTGTTCAATGGCCGACGCGCCCGGCCGTGGCCGCGCAGGCGGGCCCTGCTGTTCCCAATCACGAATCACCCCTCCCCAATCACGGCTCCTGAGTGTCCTCCTTCGCCAACCCGGCTGGACCCCGCCCCGGCGATGTCGCCGGGACGCTGCGCCTGCTGGCGTACCTGGCGCTGTCGGTCGTGCTGATCGTGCTAGACCATCGCGGCGGCTGGCTGGCGCAGGCGCGGGCCACCGCCGGCGTGGTGGTGCAGCCGTTGTGGCAGCTGGCGGGTCTGCCGTCGCGCCTGGGACAGACCATGCGCGAGGACGCGGCCACCCGCGCGACCCTGGCCGAGGACAACCGCAGGCTCCGCAATGAACTGCTGGTGATGGGTGCGCGCCAGGCGCGTCTGCAGGTCGAGGCCGACGAGAACGCGCGCCTGCGCGGCCTGCTCGGCGCGGCCGGGCGCGGTCGGCTGGACGTGCAGCTGGCGCCGATCCTCGACATCGACCTCGACCCTGCGCGGCAGCGTCTGCTGCTCAACGCCGGCGCCAGCGAAGGCGTGCGCCAGGGCCAGAGCGTGATCGACGCCGGCGGGCTGCTCGGCCAGATCATCGCGGTCACGCCGGGCACGGCGACGGTCCTGCTGCTTACCGATCTCGACCATGCGGTACCGGTGTCGGTCTCGCGCAGCGGCGTGCGCCTGGTGGCCTATGGCATCGGCCGCAGCGACCGGCTCGAGCTGCGCAACATCCCGGTGTCGAGCGACGTGGTGGTCGGCGACGTGGTGGTCACGTCGGGCCTGGGCGGGCGCTTCCCGCCGGGGTTCCCGGTCGGGACCATCCTCGAACTGCGGCCCGACGACAGCCACGCCTTCCTGGTCGGGGCGCTCGAACCGGCCGCCCAGCTCGATCGCGGCCGCGACGTGCTGCTGCTGCGCGAGCAGCCCCGGACCCCGCTGCGGCCCGCGCCTGCGGCCACGGGGAATGCCGATGCGGTCGACGCTGGCGCGCCGGTTCCACCCGCTTCCGCACCACCGGATGACACCCAGCCGGCAGCGCCGCCCGCGGGGGCGGCGGATGGCCAGCCGCCAGCCCCGCAGCCGCAGGGACGCACGCCATGAACCGTCGCGGACGGATGTGGCTGCTGCCGGTCAGCGTGCTGATCGCGTTGCTGCTGGGGTTGCTGCCGCTGCCGCAGCCGGTGCAGGGGCTGCGGCCCTACTGGCTGGCGCTGGTGGTGGCCTACTGGGTGATCGAGGAGCCCGAGCGCGTGGGGCTCGGCTTCGCCTTCCTGGTGGGGGTGCTCGCGGACCTCGTGTCCGGCGCGCTGCTCGGCGAGCAGGCGCTGCGGCTGGTGGTCATGGCCTTCATCCTGCAGCGCTTCCGCGCGCAGCTGCGCTTCTTCCCGCTCGCGCAGCAGGCGCTGGCGATCGGCGGGCTGCTGCTCAACGACCGCGTGGTCGCCGCGGCCATCCACCTGCTGCTCGGGCTGCCGCAGCTGCCGTGGCCGTACTGGCTCGCGCCGCTGGTGGGCATGCTGCTGTGGGCGCCGCTGTTCCTGCTGTTCGACGCCTTCCGCCAGGGGCGGAGGTCGCGCTGATGCGCGCGCGCCGCGAGCGGATCCGCAACCCGTCCGCCGAAGCCGCCCAGTTCCGCCTGCGCGCGTTCGTCGGCTTCGGGCTGGTGCTGCTGGCGCTGGCGGGGCTGGCGGCGTGGTACTTCCGGCTGCAGGTGATCGAGCACGACGAGTATGCGCGACAGTCCGAGGCCAACCGCGTCAAGCCGCGCCCTGTGGTCCCCGCGCGCGGGTTGATCTACGACCGCAAGGGCCGGTTGCTGGCCGACAACGTGCCCGCCTACCGAATCGACGTGACCCCCGAGGATGCGGGCGACATCCCGCGCATGCTCGCGGCGCTGTCGGAAGTGGTCGAATTGACGCCGGAGGAGATCGCGCGCTTCGAGGCCACCCGCAAGGCCACGCGCAGTTTCCGCGCGATCACGCTCAAGCAGCGCGTCAGCGACGAGGAGGCAGCGCGGTTCGCGGTCGACCGTTGGCGCTTCCCCGGCGTCGAGGTGGTGGCCTACCTCAACCGGCGCTACCTGCACGGCGACCTGCTGGCGCATGTCATCGGTTACGTCGGCCGGACCGACGAGAACGATGTCGAGCGCTACGGCGAGGACCAGATCCTGTTCCCGCAAACCGGCCGCACCGGCATCGAACGCTACTACGACGCGCAACTGCGTGGCCGTATCGGCTACGAGCAGGTGGAGACCAACGTCGAGGGGCGCGCCCTGCGCAGCGTCGGCATGGTCCCGGCGCAGGCCGGCACCGACCTGCGCCTGGGCATCGACCTGGAGCTGCAGCGGGCGATGGTGATGGCCTTCGGCGAGCAGACCGGCTCGGCGATCGCGATGGATCCGTCGACCGGGCAGATCCTGGCGATGGTCAGCCTGCCGAGCTTCGACGCGAACCTGTTCGTCAACGGCATCTCCAGCGTCGACTACCGGCGGCTGATGGACGATCCGTCGCGGCCGCTGTTCAACCGCCTGGTGCTCGGGGGCGTCGCGCCGGGTTCGACGCTCAAGCCGCTGATCGCGCTCGCGGGGCTGGACAGCGGCCTGCGCAAACCGGAGGACCGGGTGCTGTCGACCGGCATGTTCTACCTGCCAGGCACCCGCCGCGGCTGGGGCGACGCCAGCCGCGGCGGCCATGGCTGGACCGACCTGCGCAAATCGATCTCGGCGTCGGTCAACACGTATTACTACCGGCTCGCGCTCGACCTGGGCATCGAGCGGTTCGACCAGTACATGGCGCACTACGGCTTCGGATCGCCGACCGGGATCGACCTGGCCGGCGAGATCGGCGGCATCCTGCCTTCGCCTGCGACCAAGCTGGCCGCGCGCCAGGAGCGCTGGTACCCGGGCGATACCGTCAACGTGGCGATCGGCCAGGGCGACTGGAAGGTGACGGCGCTGCAACTGGTGCGCGCCACGGCCGCGCTGGCCGAGGGTTCGCTGCGGCGGCCGCATCTGGTGGCGCAGACGCGTGCCGGCTTCGAGGCGCCGTGGTCGCCGCTGCCGCAGCCGGCGCCGGTGCCCGTGAGCCCCAATCCCGCGAACGTCGAGGTCGTGCGCCTGGGCATGGCCGACACCATGCAGCCCGGCGGCACCGGTTGGCGCGTCGCCCTGGACGCGCCGTACACGATGGCCGGCAAGACCGGCACCGCGCAGGTCATCAGCCGGCGCGGCACCGCCTCGGTCGACCCGCGCAGCCTGCCGCTGCACCTGCGCCATCGCGCCCTGTTCATCGGCTTCGCCCCGGTGGAGGCCCCGACCATCGCGGTGGCGATCGCGGTCGAGGGCGGTGGCTACGGCGGCAGCGCCGCGGCGCCGATCGCGCGCAAGATCTTCGACGCCTGGCTGCTGGGCAAGATGCCCGACCCGGTCGAGCCTGCTACGGGGGCACCGAGCCCGGATGCGCGCCCCGATTTCGGCAACGTCCTCACGGATGCACGGCCCGGGGTTGCGCCGCGCGCCGGGCGATCCGGCGCGCACGAAGCGCCAGTGATCGACCACCAGCCAGCGCCGGCACGGCCATGAACACCATCCTGCGCTGGCTGTTCGACCTCTTCCTGCGCTTCACGCGCACGCTCGACTGGCCCCTGCTGGCCGCGCTGCTGGCGCTGATGGGAATCGGCCTGGCGGTGCTGCACAGCGCCAGCGGGCAGAACCTGGCGCTGGTGCAGTCGCAGGCGGCGCGCTACGCGGTCGGACTGGGTGCGATGTGGTTGCTCTCGCGCATCCCGCCGCCGCCGCTGCGGCGCGCGACGCCGGTGCTTTACGGGTTGTCGCTGCTGCCGCTGCTGACGGTGCTGGTCGTGGGCACCGGGCGCAGCGGCGCGCACTGGATCGACCTGGGCGTGTTCTTCTTCCAGCCGGCCGAGTTGATGAAGCTCAGCCTGCCGATGATGGCCGCCTGGATGCTGAGCCAGGCACCGCTGCCGCCGCGGTTCGGCCCGGTGCTGGCCACCGCGGCGATCATCGGCGTGCCCACCGGGCTGATCCTGCTGCAGCCGGACTTCGGCACCGCGATGCTGGTCGCGGCCAGCGGCGTGTTCGCGCTGTACCTGGCCGGACTGTCGTGGGGCTGGTTCCTCGCCGCCGGTGCGGGCGCCGCCACCGCCGCGGGGCTGGCGCTGCTCGCGCCGATCTCGTGGTTCTCGTTCCTGCGCCCGTACCAGCAGGACCGCATCCTGACATTCCGCGACCCCCAGAACGATCCGCTCGGGGCGGGCTGGAACATCATCCAGTCGAAGATCGCGATCGGCTCCGGCGGGCTGACCGGGCAGGGCTGGGGGGAGGGGACGCAGTCGCACCTGAACTACGTGCCCGAGCACACCACCGACTTCATCTTCGCGGTGCTCGCCGAGGAATTCGGCTGGCTCGGCGTGGCGACGGTGCTGGCGCTGTACGCCTTCGTCATCGGCCGCTGCCTGTGGATCGCGGCCGAGGCGCGCGATGCCTACGCGCGGATCCTCGCCGGCAGCCTCGGGCTGGCGCTGTTCGTCTACGTGGTCGTCAACGGCGGCATGGTCTCGGGCCTGCTGCCGGTGGTCGGCGTGCCGATGCCGCTGCTGAGCTTCGGCGGCACCGCGGCGGTATCGCTGCTGGCGGGGCTGGGCGTGGTGATGTCGGTGGGCGCGCACGCGCAGGGCAAGAAGCGCTAGCGCTGCGGCGCCGACGGCGCCATCGAGTCGCGCATGCGTTGCGCTTCGTTCATCGTTCGCGAAGCCATCGCGCGGGGCCTGCGTGCTAACCTCGCCGCCGATGATCCGACGTTCCGCAGCCGCGCTCTCCGTCTCCCTGCTTTCGATCGCGCTGTCCGCGTGCGCGACGCCGGCCCCGCCGCCTCCAGTCGAACCAGAGCCGGTCGCGCCCGCGCCCGCATCCGCGCCTGTCGCCGAGGCGCCCGCCGCGCCCGCGCTGCTGCCGAAGGTGCCGCAACCGCCGGAGCGCCCGGTGGCGCCGGCGGCGGTGACCGATCCCGCGATTCCGCGCGCGCAACGCATCGAGGCATTCGTCGAGTACGCGTCGGCCACGTATGGCGTGGATCCGGCACTGATCCGCAGCGTGCTCGCGCAGGCGGAGAAGAAGCAGAACATCATCGACGCCATGAACCGCCCGGCCGAGGCGGTGCGCAAGTGGCACGAATACCGTCCGATCTTCCTCAACGATGCGCGCATCGACGGCGGCATCGCGTTCTACAACGCCAACCGCACGGCGCTCGAACGCGTTGCCGCGGATACCGGCGTGCCGGCCGAGATGATCGTCGCGATCATCGGCGTGGAGACCAGCTATGGCCGCATCACCGGCAGCTTCCGGGTGGTCGATGCGCTGTACACGCTGGCCTTCGATTACCCCAAGCGCGCGCCGTTCTTCGCCGGGGAACTGGCGCAGCTGTTCGCGCTGAAGAAGCAGGAGCCGCAGCTCGACCTGCTCGCGCTCAAGGGCAGCTACGCCGGGGCGATGGGCCTGGGCCAGTTCATGCCGTCGAGCTACCGGCTGTGGGCGAAGGATGGCGACGGCGACGGCCGCCGCGACTTGCTGACCCACCTGCCGGACGTGTTCGCCTCGATCGCCAACTATTTCGTGGTCCACGGCTGGGAACGCGATGCGCCGGTGGTCGCGCGCGCCATGCGCGATGCCGGCGCGGAAGACTTCGTGCCGGAGAACTGGGACCCGGTCTATCCGCTGGCCGACCTCGCCGCGCGAGGCTACCGGCCCCAGCCGGGCCAGCCGGTGGCGGAAGGCGCGACCCTGCTCACGCTCGAAGGCGACGCAGGCAGGGAGTACTGGCTGGCGTACCGCAACTTCTACGTGATCACCCGCTACAACCGCTCGCCGATGTATTCGCTGTCGGTGTACCAGCTGGCGCAGGCGATCCGGAACGGGGTCGGGACCGTTCGATGAGGCGGCTGCTGCCGCTGCTGGCGCTGGCGCTGCTGGCCGGGTGTGCCGGGACGGCGAAAAAACCTCCCGCTGCGAGCGCCGGCGGCCAGGTGGCACCACAGGCCAGCGCCGGGCCACCGCCCGATTGCACCGGCTTCAAGCCGTATCCGAAGGCGCAGGAAGACCTGTCCACCCGGGGCGATTACGTCGCAGGCGGCCTCTACAAGCCGGGTGTGGACGACAGCACCCCGGATTACCTGCCCAACGTCGCCTGCATCCCCGAGCCGGCCGTGGTCGACGAGCCCCGCTCGGCCTACGGCAACCGGTCGCCCTACCAGGTGCTCGGCAAGTCGTACCGCGTGCTCGCCTCGACCGACGGCTTCGTCGAGACCGGGCTGGCCTCGTACTACGGCAACAAGTTCCACGGGCGCCGTACCTCGAACCACGAGGTCTACGACATGTACGCGTTCACCGCCGCGCACAAGTCGCTGCCGCTGCCGAGCTTCGCGCGCGTGACCAACCTCGACAACGGCCGCTCGGTGGTGGTGCGGGTCAATGATCGCGGTCCCTTCCACGAAGGGCGGGTGATCGACCTGAGCTATGCCGCGGCGGTGAAGCTCGACATCCACCGGCGCGGCACCGGCCGGGTCGAGGTGCGCGCGTTGCGCCCGGCCGATACCGATACCCTGCAGGCCTCGGTGCCGGCGGCTGCCCCGGCTGCCCCCAGCGCGCTGGACGCGCTGGTGGGCCGCCTTCCTCCCGCCACGCCCGTGACCGCCGCGCCGCCGGCTGCGGCCACGACCGGCCATGCCGCGCCCGTTTCCGCCGTCGCGCCGACGACCGTCCCCGCCGGGCGCGCCGCCGGCCTGGCCGACCATCCGGACTACGGTCGGGAGCAAGACCGGTTCCGCCTGGTCGGCGAGGACGGACGGGTGAAGACCGCCGACGACTTCGACGCGTGGATGCGCGCGCGCCAGGCACGCCTCGACGCCGCGGCATCGGGCAGGGCCGTGCCGGCGGATGCGCGAGCGAGCACGACGACCGCCGCCCTGCAACCTGCGGCCACGACGCCGGCGGCCGTGCGGACCCCGTCCGCGACTTCCGTTGCTGCTCCGGCGCCCACGCAGGCGCGGCCGTCTCCGCCGGCCCCCACGTCTGCCGATGGGGTCACCCTACAGGTCGGGGTCTTCTCCGTGCGCGACAACGCCGAGCGGGCACTCGCGGCCCTGCACGGCGCGGGCATCCCGGCAGCGCGGATGCAGGATGTCGTGAGCGCCGGACGTACGCTCTGGCGCGTGCGGGTGGGCCCGGTGGCGGACGCGGCCATCGCGGAACTCTCCTCGCGCGTGACCGGCCTCGGGCTCGGCGTGCCGCGGATCGTTCGCGAGTAGACTTTTCATCCATCGCCGCGCGCGCGGCGTTTCCTTGTCAGCCCGGCCAGGGATGCCCGGACCACCGGAGTACCGTTCTCGATGAAACCCGCTGCTGTCTTCCGCCGCATCGCCGTGGCCGCGCTGGCCGCCCTCGCCGTCGGGCTCGCGCTCGCGCAGGACCGGCCGCAGCCGGCTTCCGCGCCCGCCCCCGCCGCGCTGAGCGACGACCTGCCCGCGCCGCCACCGCCTTCGGTGACGGGTACGGCGTGGCTGCTGATGGACTACGCGAGCGGACAGGTGCTCGCCGGCGAGAACATCGACGAGCGCGTCGAACCGGCCAGCATCACCAAGGTGCTGACCAGTTACGTGATCGCGGCCGAGATGAAGGCCGGCAAGATCAAGCCCGACGACCAGGTGATGATGAGCGAGAACGCCTGGCGCAAGGGCGGGGCCGGCACCGACGGCAGCTACAGCGGCTTCCCGGTCAACCAGACCGCGCCGCTGCTGGAGATGGAAAAGGGCATGGTGGTGCAGTCCGGCAACGACGCCGCGATCGCGCTGGCCGAGCACGTCGCCGGCAGCGAGGAGGCCTTCGCCGCGTTGATGAACGCCTATGCCCAGCGCATCGGCATGAAGAACTCCAACTTCGTCAATTCGCATGGCCTGTCCGAACCCGAGCACTATTCCACGCCGCGCGACCTCGCCCTGCTCGGGCGCGCGATGGTGCGCGACTTCCCCGAGGAGTACGCCTACAACAAGCTCAAGGAATTCACCGTCGGCCCGATCACGCAGCGCAACCGCAACCTGCTGCTGTGGCGCGACGACAGCGTCGACGGCATCAAGACCGGTCACCACTCCGGCGCCGGCTACTGCCTGCTGGCGTCGGCGAAGCGCGGCGACCAGCGCCTGATCTCGGTGGTGATGGGCTCCACCGGCGAGGCGCAGCGCGCCACCGATTCGCTGGCCCTGCTCAACTGGGGGTTCCGTTTCCACGAAACCCACCGCCTGTACGACGCCGGCAAGGCGATCTCCACGCAGAAGGTGTGGAAAGGCCAGGAGAACGAGGTGCAGCTCGGCGTCGCGGTGCCGCTGCTGGTGAGCCTGCCGCGCGGCAAGTACGACCAGCTCAAGCCGTCGATGGACGTGCCGCAGACCCTGGTGGCGCCGATCGCCAAGGGCCAGGCGATCGGCAAGGTACGCGTCACGCTCGACGGCGAGGTGGTCGCGGAACGGCCGCTGGTGGCGCTGCAGGCGGTCGAGGAGGCGGGGTTCTTCAAGCGCCTCTGGCACGAGTTCCTGATGTGGTGGAACGCCGACTGAGCCGCTGACCGGCCCCCGGTCCGGATTGCGTGTTTGATAGGATCCACCTTGCGGGCGTGACGCGGGAGTGCGTCGCGGCCGGCAAGGGGGTGGGCGCGCAACGTGCCCCGAAATCAACGTTTTCAGGAAGAATCGAGGGGTACTACATGTCCGGATCCACTGGCAGGCGCGGGCTGATGCTCGCGCTCACGGCGGTCGCGATGGTCGCGGCGGCAACACCGGCGCTGGCCCAGCGCCAGAGCGCGCAGGAACGGCGCCAGGAACAGGTGGCGCAGATCCCCACCTGCGCCCAGCCACTGGGCGCGATCTCGGTGCTCGAACCCGAGGACGGCGTGCACTGGTGGACCGGGCAGCAACTGCCGGCGCCGTCGCGGCTGATCAAGGTGTTCGTCAACAAGTCGCGCTGCTTCACCCTGGTCGACCGCGGCGCGGGCCTGGACGCGGCGATGCGCGAGCGCGATCTCGGCGCCGGCGGCGAACTGCGGGTGCGTTCGAACGTGGGCAAGGGCCAGATCAAGGCCGCCGACTACGTGATGGTGCCGGACCTCATCGGCGCCAACAACAACTCCGGCGGCAATGCGGTGGGCGGCCTGCTGGGCGGCCTGATCGGTGGCCGCGCCGGCGCGATCGTCGGCGGGCTGAATTTCCGCAGCAAGACCGCCGACGTGGTGCTCACCGTGACCGATGTGCGCTCGTCCGAGCAACTGGCGATGGCCGAGGGCCATGCCAAGAAGACCGACATCGGCTGGGGCGCGGGCGGCGGCCTGTTCGGCGGCAGCGGCCTGGGCGCCGCAGGCGTCGGCGGCTATGCCAACACCGAGCTCGGCCAGGTGATCACCCTGGCCTACCTGCAGGCCTATACCGATCTGGTGGCCCAGCTCGGCGGCCTGCCGGACAACGCCTCGGCCGCGAACGCGCAGCAGGCGGTCACGGTGACCAAGCCCGCGCGCCTGTTCACCGGCCCGGATGGCAAGGGCGTGGTGCGCTCGCTGGATGTCGGGATGATGCTGTATCCCACCGGCGTGAAGGAAGGCATGATGTGGGAAGTCGAGGACGAACTCGGCAACAAGGGCTGGGTGTCGTCGACCCTGCTGGAACTGTCGCGCTGATCCCTGCGACCGCATCGGTTCCATCGCGAAGGCCGCCCCCGGGCGGCCTTTTGCGTTCCGGTGGTGGTGGTTTGGGTTCCGCGCCGGCAACCCCATAATCGGCCCATGGAAATCAAATCCGACAATCCCGAGCACGGGTTCCAGTTCCCGGGCACCTTCGAGATCACCGCAATGGGCGCGGCCAACATCGGCCTCGAATCCGAGATCCCGCGCCTGCTGACGGCCGCTGGCCTGACCGTCCTGGAGGAAACCATCGCCTGGCGAGAGTCCAGCGGCGGCCGCTTCGTCTCGGTCAAGCTGAGCTTCCGGGCCGAGGATCGCGAGCAGTACGAGGCCGCGCACGCCGCCCTGCGCGAGCACCCGGAAGTGAAGTGGACGCTCTAGCGGCACACCCCGCCTACGTCCGCGACCTCGGTCGCCAGCCCTACGAGCCGGTCTGGCGCGCGATGCAGCGCTTCACCGACGCGCGCGACGAGCAGACGCCCGACGAGCTGTGGGTGGTCGAACACGATCCGGTGTTCACCCTCGGCCAGGCCGGCAGGCCCGAACACGTGCTGATGCCCGGCGGCATCCCGGTGCTGCACGTCGATCGCGGCGGCCAGGTCACCTACCACGGCCCGGGCCAGGTCGTGGTCTATCCGCTGCTCGACATCAAACGCCTGAGGGTCGGCGTGCGCGACTACGTCTGCCGGATCGAGCAGGCGATCATCGACACCCTGCTCGAGTGGAACATCCTCGGCGTCCGCCGCGACGGCGCGCCCGGCGTCTACGTCGGCGACGCGAAGGTCGCCGCGCTCGGCATCCGCGTGCGCCACGGTCGCACCTTCCATGGCCTGGCGTTCAACATCGCCATGGATCTCGAGCCATTCCGGCGCATCAATCCCTGCGGCTACGCCGGGCTGCAGGTGATCTCGATGCTAGACTTGGGCGGTCCCTCCGGCCTGGACGCGGTCAAGCCTGTCCTGCTGGACGAACTGGCCCGCCAGTTCGGGCTGGCGCTGCGGCCCGCGCCTCCGCCCGACCTCGCCCAACCCCTGCCTTCCGCGCCGCAAGCCGCCTGAGCCCATGTCCGAATCCAGCCCGCGTTCGATCCCGCTGCAGGTCGTCACGACCGGCGCGCCGGCGCCGCTCGAGACCGGCGCCAAGCAACTGGCCGGCGACAAGATCGCGCGTTCGCCGGTCGAGTTCGTGGACGCGCCGGTGCTGCGCAAGCCGTCGTGGATCCGGGTGCGGATCCCGTCGAACGGCGCGGTCGCCGCGCTCAAGTCGAAGCTGCGCGCGAACCGGCTGGTGACCGTATGCGAGGAGGCCAGCTGCCCGAACATCCACGAGTGCTTCGGCCACGGCACCGCGACCTTCATGATCCTCGGCGAGGTCTGTACCCGCCGCTGCAGTTTCTGCGACGTCGCCCACGGCCGGCCGAAGCCGCCGGACGCCTCCGAACCGCTGCACCTGGCGCAGACCATCGCCGACATGGGGCTGAAGTACGTGGTCATCACCTCGGTCGACCGCGACGACCTGCGCGACGGCGGCGCCGGGCATTTCGTCGATTGCATCCGCCAGGTGCGGGCGCACTCGCCCGCGATCCGCATCGAGATCCTGACCCCCGACTTCCGCGGCAAGGGCCGCATGGAACGCGCGCTGGAGATCCTCGCCACGGATCCGCCCGACGTCTTCAACCACAACGTGGAGACGGTGCCGGAGCTGTACCGCAACGTGCGTCCCGGCGCCGACTACCAGTGGTCGCTGACCCTGCTGCAGAAGTTCAAGGCGCAACATCCGGGCGTGCCGACCAAGTCCGGGATCATGCTCGGCCTCGGCGAAACCATGGAGCAGGTGCAGGGAACGCTGCGCGACCTGCGCGCGCACGACGTGGAGATGGTCACCATCGGCCAGTACCTGCAGCCAAGCGCCCATCACCACCCGGTGTTGCGCTACTGGACCCCGGAGGAGTTCAAGGCGCTGGAGGACTACGGCATGTCGCTGGGTTTCAGCCATGTCGCCTCTGGGCCGCTGGTGCGCTCGTCGTACCACGCCGACCGCCAGGCGATGGAGGCGGGCGTCGCCGCCTGAGTCGCCGGGGGCTGTGTGCGCCGGCTGGCACGCCGGCAGGCGTTTCCCGGCTGGAACGCTGCGTTCACGCGGCCTCCAGCCCGGATCGCTAGAGTGAATCCCTGCGATGGTGCAACTTGTTGCACTGTTGCGCGGTCACAGCCTGGCGGCATAGTGGATGCGCCGCCTCCCCCATGGTCGTCCCAGGATCGTCCCAGATGAAATTGAACCGCATCGTGACCGTGTCACTGCTCGCCCTGGCGCTGGCCCTGCCGCTGGGGTTCATGGCGCATGCGGAAGGCGAGCCGATCCCGGGGGCGCCGACCGCCGAGCAGACCACGACCTCCCGGCTGGTCTACGGCCTGCTGTCGGACAGCCGCTACGCGTACCGGCCCCGGCCGCTGGACGCGACCATGTCGTCGGAGATCTTCGACCACTACCTGGAATCGCTGGACGGGGCCAAGCTGTTCTTCACCGCCCAGGACATCGCGCGATTCCGCGCGCATGAACCGGGCATGGGCGACTCGGTGCGCAGCGGCGACCTCGAACCCGCCTACACCATCTTCGCCATGTACAAGCAGCGCGTGGCCGACCGCGTCGCCTACGCGCGCGCCCTGCTCGAGCAGGACATCTTCGACTTCAGCGGCAACGACCGCTGGGAGTACGACCGCGAGGAGGCGCCGTGGGCTGCCGACGCCGCGGCCCTCGATGCGTTGTGGAAGCAGTCGGTGCGCAACGACTGGCTGCGGCTCAAGCTCGCCGGCAAGAAGCCGGACGAGATCCGCAAGACCCTCGACCGGCGCTACCTGAACATGGGCAACAGCGTCGCCGCGCTCGACCAGGAGGACGCGTTCCAGTCCTTCCTCAACGCGTACACGTCGACCGTCGATCCGCATACCGACTACATGAACCCGCGCACGGCGAAGCTGTTCACGCAGAGCATGTCGCTGTCGCTCGAAGGCATCGGCGCGCAACTGCAGAAGCAGGACGACGTGGTGGTGATCCGCGAGGTCATCGCCGGCGGTCCGGCCGCCATGAGCGGCAAGTTCAAGGCCGGCGACCGCATCGTCGGCGTCGGCCAGGGCGCGAGCGGCGCGATGGAGGACGTGGTCGGCTGGCGCCTGGACGACGTGGTCGAGAAGATCAAGGGGCCGAAGGACACCCAGGTGCGGCTGGACGTGATTCCCGGCGAAGCGACGCTCGACAGCAAACCGGTGCGCATCGTGCTGACCCGCGCCCGCATCAAGCTCGAGGAGCAGGCGGCGAAGTCGGAGATCATCAGCCTGCCGGCGCCGGCCAGCGGGGGCGCGGACAAGCGCATCGGCGTGATCAAGCTGCCGGCCTTCTACCAGGACTTCGAAGGCCGGCGCAGCCGCCACGGCGACTACACCTCGGCCACGCGCGATGTCGCGCGGCTGCTGCAGCAGTTCCGCGCGGACGGCGTCGATGGCGTCGTACTCGACCTGCGCAACAACGGTGGCGGTTCTCTGAACGAGGCGATCGAGCTCACCGGGCTGTTCATCGACAAGGGGCCGGTGGTGCAGGTGCGCGAGTCCGGCGGCCGGGTGAGCGTGGAAGGCGATCGTACCCCCGGCGTGAGCTGGGACGGTCCGCTGGCGGTGCTGATCAACCGCGGTTCGGCCTCGGCCTCGGAGATCTTCGCCGGCGCGATCCAGGATTACGGGCGGGGCCTGGTGATCGGCGAGACCTCGTTCGGCAAGGGCACGGTGCAGAACATCGTGCCGCTCGACCGCTGGCCGGCCAACGAGGGCGACAAGTACGGCCACGTCAAGCTCACCATCGCCCAGTTCTTCCTCCCCGGCGGCAGCAGCACCCAGAACAGGGGCGTGGTGCCCGACATCGCCTTTCCGGTGACGGTGGACGCGGGCGAATTCGGCGAAAGCACCTACGACAACGCCCTGGAATGGCGCCAGATCGCCGCGGTGCCGCACCAGCGTTACGGCGATTTCGCGCAGCTGCTGCCCAAGCTCGAAGCCCTGCACGCGGAGCGCGTGGCGGGGGACAAGGAGTTCCAGTGGTGGTCGGCCGACGTGGCCGAGTTCCGCGCCGAGCGCGAGAAGAAGTACGTGTCGCTCAACGAGGCCGAGCGGCGCGCCGAGCGCGACCGCGACGAGGCCAAGCGCAAGCGGCGGCAGGAACAGCGCAAGGCGCTGGGCCTTGCGCTCGATCCGCTGGCCGAAAGCAGCACCGACGATGGCCTGCAGGCCGGCGAGCGCAACGTCGCCGAGGATGCGGCGCGCGAGAAGGCGGCGGAAAAGCGTCCGGATCCGCTGCTGCGGGAGTCGGCGGCGATCCTCGCCGATGCGGTGCGGCTGCTCAACAACGACCGCCAGCTGTCCGCGCAGGTGCTGCCGGAATCGACCGTGCCGGGGCGCTGGGCGCAGTAGCGCGGACGGGCGGGACCTGCGGGCACGATTCTCGCGCCTGCAGGACCGCGGAGGTCGTCCGGTTCCGGTTCGCCCGCCGCCGGCAGCCGGCGCGTCGGTCGCTGATCATTCGTCGAGGTGGGCCTCCCCCGGCCTGCCTGCACACCGTTGCAGGCAAGCGGACCTCGCGCGTCAGGCCCTGGACTTGCCCGTCGCCTGCGCGTTGTGGCGTTCGATCGCGTAGACGAGAATCTTCTTCGCCTCCTCGGCGCCGCCCCAGCCCTCGAGCTTGACCCACTTGCCCTTCTCGAGATCCTTGTAGTGCTCGAAGAAGTGGCCGATGCGCTCCAGCCAGTGGGTGCTCACCTGGTCGATGTTCTCGACGTGGGCATAGCCCTGGAACACCTTGGTCACCGGCACCGCGAGCAGCTTTTCGTCGCTGCCGGCCTCGTCGGTCATCTTCAGCACGCCCACCGGACGGCAGCGGATCACCGAGCCCGGCACCAGCGGCAGGGGCAGCACCACCAGCACATCGGCGGGGTCGCCGTCGCCGCACAGGGTGTGCGGCACGTAGCCGTAGTTGCAGGGGTAGCGCATCGGGGTGGACAGCACGCGGTCGACGAAGATCGCGCCGCTCTCCTTGTCGACCTCGTACTTGACCGGCTCGGCGTCCTTCGGGATCTCGATGATCACGTTGATTTCGTCGGGCGGATTCTTCCCGGTGGAGACGTGGTCGAGACCCATGAGGCGGCAGCTCCGGCAGCGCGGGCCGTGGCCCGCTAGATCAGGGAGCGGCATTCTACGCGACCGTATGCTGCGATGCAGAAAACGCCGCCTGTCGGCCCGTGGCGCGGCACAGGTCGCCCCCCAGGGTTTTCCCCAGGGCAGGGTACGCCCCAGCTTTTCGGGTTTCCATACGCCAACGTATACATGTCCCCGACTTCTCACCACCGGGACGCCACGATGTCGATCCAGACCGATTCCAGCCGGATTGCCGACTCCACGCCGCCGCGCACCGACGGCTACTGGGAGGATCCGGCGGCCGAGCACAACCTGCTGGCCTCGCCAGCCGACCTGGACCGGAACCCCGTCGATCCGGCGAGCGTCGAAGATTCGCCCCGGATGTCGGCGCTGCCGAGCCTGGGCGCGACCGAGATCGACGGCACCGGCAGCAACCCCGCCGATCGCAGCCGGGGGCAGACCCCCGATGGCAAGGACATCCAGATCGACGTGCTGCATCGCCAGGATGGCGTGCAGGTCACGCGCGAACAGACCCTGGCCGAGGCCGGCATCGGCCAGACCTACGTCAGTTCCGACCAGCTGGTGTTCACCACCGGCGCCGGCAACGATCAGGTCGGCGTCACCCAGCGCGACGACGGCACCCTCGACGTGACCGTGAACGGCGAGTCCTACGAGGTGCACGTCGCCGAGGGCCAGGAGCTGACCATCCGCAGCGGCGGCGGCGAGGACGTGATCGAAGTGGCCTCGAACGTCACCGTGAACATCGTCGCCGAGACCGGGGACGGCGACGACAAGATCGACATCGCCGGCACCGGCGACCACCGCATCGACGCCGGCGACGGCAACGATGCCGTCACCCTCACCGGCGGTGGCCGCAATGACGTGTTCGGCGGCAACGGGGACGACATCATCCAGGGCGGCAGCGGCGTCGACGTGATCTACGGCGGCGATGGCGACGACAGCATCGAAGGCGGCGCCGGCCGCAACTACCTCGAGGGAGGCCTCGGCAACGACACGCTCCGCAGCCGCGGCACCGGCGACATGGTCTCGGGTGGCCTCGGCGACGACACCATCCATGCCGCCAGCGGCGCCAGCAGCATCTACGCCGGCGCGGGCCGCGACACCATCGAAGGGGCCGGCGGCCAGACCACCGTGTATGCCGAGGCCAACGACCTGATCAACGCGGCCATCGGCGCGCGGCCCACGGTGGTCAACGTCGAGATCGACCCGCAGGTCGGCAGCAGCGTGACGGTCGAGGGTTCCGACGCATTCGTGCAGCGCGTGCAGGCCGACATCGAGTTCCTGCGCAGTTCGCCCAACGGCCAGCGGATGCTCGCCGAGTTCGACCAGACCGCCGCGACCAAGGGCAACACCGTCACCATCAAGGAGCTGTCGAACGAACACAACGGCTTCGCCATGCCCGCCGAGGCCGGCGCCACCTGGGCCGACGTGCAGATCACCAACGGCCGCGCGGGTGGTGGCGTGGACACCGACATCCGCTACAACCCGTCGTTCCACATGGAGGCGTTCCCGGCGCCGGTCGTGGTCCTGTACCACGAGATGTCGCATGCCTACAACTTCGCCAACGGCACCCTGCAGCCGGGCAACTACAACGGGCCTGACCTGGCCGATCGCGGCATCTCCAACTCCGAACGCCAGGCGGTCGGACTGGAGACCACGGCCGCACCCTACGATTTCGATGGCGATCCCGCCACGCCTCCCACCACCGCCAATCCGGACCACCTGACGGAGAACGGACTGCGCGAGGAACTGGGCCTGCCGGATCGTCCCAGCTACAGGTTGTGACCGGGGCAGGGAGCCGCGGTCACCATGCTCCAGGGATGGAGGGGCGGGCAGCCGGCGTCACGCGGGCTGCCCGCCTTTTTTTGCAGGATGCTTTTCCTTTTCGAGGATGCGATCTGACGCAGCCATGCTCACGATGACGCGCGCTCCCCATCCGATCCGGGCCATCGCGTTCCTGTGCCTGGCGCTGACCGGCGCGCAGGCCTGCGCCTACGCTCCGTCGTCCGTTGCAGAACATCCCGCACACCAGGTGGAACCCATGGCCGAATCCGCCCCCGCCTCCACCCGCGTCGAAGACGGCGCCACCCGCCTCGACGCCACGTTTTTGCCGCTCTCCGCAGATACGCTGCGGGTGCGCTACCGCCTGCGCAACGGGGGCGAAGCGCCGTTGGCGGTGTTCGACCGCGGCAACCGGCATGCGGTGCTCACCGGAAGGCAGGCGTCCGGGGCCCTCGGCGCACCGACGTTCGAGGAGGCCGGTGGCGGCGACGTCGTGTTGCGCCATGTGGCGTTGCCGGAGGCACGGGGTGGTCCCACCGGCCCGACGGTGCCGATGACGCCGCTGGCGCTGAAACTCGATCCGGGTGCGATCCTGGAGGGCGAGTTCACCTTCGCGATCCCGTCGGCGACGCCGCCCGGGCGCCTGCGCTGGTGCCTCGGCGTGGCGCCGTTCGAACGCGAGCGCTTCTTCTCGCGCGAACAAGCCGAAGCCGGAGAAACCTGGCAGGCGGGCGAGGAGGCGGTCCAGGCGCAGCGGATGCTGTGCACGCCGTGGTTCGATATGGCCGCAGGATCGTTCGCGGCAGGCTAGTCCGGCGTTTCGCGAACCGCCCCGCGTCGCCTCCGTCAGCCGCCGCCGACCGGCGGATCGCCCGTGCCGGCATGGCGCTGGCCGCCGCAATCGCCGTCGAGCAGCCGCGAACGCTGCAGCCAGTCGCTGTCGGGATAGTAGGCGAACACCACCGAGCCGCCGCGGATGCGGTCGATCAGTTCGCGCGCGACCGCCGGGCGCACCGCGGGGCAGCCCAGGCTCCGCCCCAGGCGACCTTGGGTGCGGGCGATGTCCGGGGCGACGTAGGGGGCGCCATGGATGACGATGGCGCGTTCGCGCGCGAGATCGTTGAAGCCCGGTTCCAGTCCGTCCAGGCGCAGCGAGTAGCCGTTGGCGCCCACATACGATTCCGCGGTCCGGAACACCCCGAGGCTGGACATGTGGCTGCCGGAGCGGTTGGAGAACTTCGTGGCCATGTTGTGGCCGGTGTTGCGGCCGTGCGCCACCAGTTCCTCGAACAGCAACCGCTGGCTGGCGAGGTCGAACACCCACAGGCGAGGTTGGGTGGACGGCTTGGAAAAGTCGATGACGCTCAGGGTGGAAGGGCGCGGGTCGGCGCCCGGCTGGCGCATCGTGCAGGAGACGGCGCGGGTAGCGAGCGAGAGCACCCTGCGGTCGATGCCCGGCGCTGCCTGCGCAAGCCGGTCCAGCAGCGGCTCGGCATTGGAAGACGCGGCGCGGGCCGGGGCCGCGCAGGCGAGTACGGCCGTGAACAGGATGCAGGCGCCGAGCAGCTTCATCGGCGCAGGATAGCAGCGGCCCCGGCCCTCCCCGATGAACAGGCCGGGCTAATCCCCGGGCAGCGGCTCAGGTCCGGGGCGGGCGAGTTCCGGGCCTTCGGCGTCCAGCAGCGGCTGCAGCACCGGTGCGGACGGATCCGGCCGCACGGCGGGCAGGTCGGTCAGCAGCACCGTGGTGCCCGGCACCAGCAGTTCGCGCAGGCGGCGCGAGAAGGCTTCTTCCACGCGCAGCGGACGGTCCTGCAGGCGCAGTTGCAGCATCGCCATGGCATCGGCATCGGGCCCGAGGATCGGATGCGCCGACCAGGTGCGCCGGGGCCGGTCCGCTGCGGCCGTGGCGCTGGCGCCCACGGTCTCCTCGCCCGCGACCATGAGCACCGTTCCGCCGATCGAGAAACCGTCCTGCACCTGCAGCGCCGCCTCGCCGATGGCGATGCCGTTGCGAAGGACGAAGACGCGGCGGTCGGACAGGCTCACCAGGACGCTGACCGGGCCGGTCGGACTCGCGTCCTCGCTCCAGGTGTCGCCAGCCGTCGCCCGCGCCGGCAGCGCTTGCGCGCCGCGTTCATCGACCGGTGCCAGCAGGGCCGGGTGCGCCAGGCTGGCGGCGCCGGACTTGGCGTTGGCGACCACCACCGTGTCGCCGTTGCGGGTCTCGGCGAACAGCCGCCTGGCGAACTCCAGCGGCAGGCGCACGCAGCCGTGCGAGGCCGGGTAGCCGGGCAGGGCGCCGCCGTGCAGGGCGATGCCGTCCCAGGTCAGCCGCTGCATGTAGGGCATCGGCGCGTCGTTGTAGAGGTTGGAGCGGTGGTCGCGGCTCTTCTGCAGGATGGTGAACACCCCGGTGGGCGTCTCCATGCCCTGCTTGCCGGAGCTGATCGTCGAGACCCCGATCGCCAGGCCGTTGCGGTACACGTAGGCACGCTGTTCGTCGAGGCTGACCACCAGCACGATCGGGCCGTGCGGCGAGATCTCCGGATGCCACAGGTATTCGCCGGGGGCAAGCGATCCCGGCGCCCGCGTTTCGGGATCGGCAGCGCACGCCGGCCCGGGCAGCAGCGCGAGCAGGGCGGACAGGAACAGGACGCAGAGCGTGGTGCGGCGCATGGCGGATCCACGGCGATCGATGACGGATTGTGGGCACGCGCTGCGCGGCAGGCAAAGACGGGTGGAGGTCGGTGCCCGACACGGGCCGCCGCAACCGCGCGTCCGCAAGCCTTGGCCCGGATCCGGAAGAAGTGGCTTGTCATTGTGGGAAAACCCTGCGCGGCGCAGGGCAGGGGCGCGGAGCGGAGGCTGGGATGCGGGTCCGGCGAAGAGACGAGGTTGGAAGCGGCAACGCGAATCATCAGTTCACGACCTTCGCGGTGTTCGAGTCCGTATCGCTCCGCCGGGCCCTCATCCGGCGCTTCGCGCCACCTTCTCCCGGAGGGAGAAGGGATCGAACCCGTCGCGTTCAGGCGGCGCACGATGTGTTTGGCCTCATCGAAGGACTCGCCTCTGAGGCCCCGGCTTTGCCGGGGCGACTTGCTTCGCGCATCTGCACCCGGCGCGCAAGGAGGGCTGGCTCTTCGCAGCGAAATCCCTGTTGCGCAGGAGGCTCAAGTAACGCGCCGTAAGCCAAGCCGCGCCCTGGCCGGGAGGCGTTCGCGGTGAAATCAAGGGGGAGGCAGCCGCCTGGGGCGGATGCCGGAGGACATTCGCCGCGAACGCCTCCCGGCCGGGGCGCGGCCCGTCAGGTCGCAACGGGATGTGATCACGGGACGCGATCCGGCAAAGCGCCTCTCCAACTTCGCACCGGCCGCCCCGCCTTGGCGGAGAACCAAAGAAAAGGGCGGCCGATGGCCGCCCTTTCGGGATCGCGTGATCGGTCCCGCCTAGAGCAGCGGCACCAGCAGCAGCGCGACGATGTTGATGATCTTGATCAGCGGGTTGATCGCCGGTCCCGCGGTGTCCTTGTAGGGGTCGCCCACGGTGTCGCCGGTGACCGAGGCCTTGTGCGCCTCCGAGCCCTTGCCGCCGAAGTTGCCGTCCTCGATGTACTTCTTGGCGTTGTCCCAGGCGCCGCCGCCGGTGGTCATCGAGATCGCGACGAACAGGCCGGTGACGATGGTGCCGATCAGCAGCCCGCCCAGCGCCTGCGGCCCCAGCAGCAGGCCCACCACGACCGGCACTGCGACCGGCAGCAGCGACGGCAGGACCATCTCCTTGATCGCCGACTTGGTCAGCATGTCCACCGCGCGGCTGTAGTCCGGCTTGCCGGTGCCTTCCATGATCCCGGGGATCTCGCGGAACTGGCGCCGCACTTCCTCGACCACGCTGCCGGCCGCACGGCCCACCGCCTCCATCGCCATCGCGCCGAACAGGTACGGGATCAGGCCGCCGATCAGCAGGCCGATGATCACGTAGTGGTTCGACAGGTCGAAGGTGAACACCTCGCCCGGGTTGCTGGCCTGCAGGTTGTGGGTGTAGTCGGCGAACAGCACCAGCGCGGCCAGCGCGGCCGAACCGATCGCATAGCCCTTGGTCACCGCCTTGGTGGTGTTGCCGACCGCATCGAGCGGGTCGGTGATGTCGCGCACCTCGGGCGGCAGCTCCGCCATCTCGGCGATGCCGCCGGCGTTGTCGGTGATCGGGCCATAGGCGTCGAGCGCGACGATCATGCCCGCCATCGACAGCATCGCGGTCGCGGCGATGGCGATGCCGTACAGGCCGCCGAGCGCGAAGCACGCCCAGATCGCGATGCACACCGCCACCACCGGCAGCGCGGTGGACTTCATCGACACGCCGAGCCCGGCGATGATGTTGGTGCCGTGGCCGGTGGTGCTGGCCTGCGCGATGTGCCGCACCGGCCCGTACTGGGTGCCGGTGTAGTACTCGGTGATCCAGACGATCGCACCGGTCAGCACCAGGCCGATCAGCGCGCACCAGTAGATGTTCATCGCACCATGGGCGTTGTCGCCCATCAGCTGCGTGGTGATGGGGTAGTAGGCGATGGCCGCCAGCACCCCCGAGACGATCACCCCCTTGTACAGCGCGCCCATGATCGAGCCGCCGGTCTTCACCTTGACGAAGAACGCGCCGATGATCGAGGCGATGATCGACGCGCCGCCCAGCACCAGCGGATAGAGCACGCCGTTGCTGCCGACTTCGGTGACCATCAGGTAGCCCAGCAGCATGGTCGCGATCACGGTGACCGCGTAGGTCTCGAACAGGTCGGCGGCCATGCCGGCGCAGTCGCCGACGTTGTCGCCCACGTTGTCGGCGATCACCGCCGGGTTGCGCGGGTCGTCCTCGGGGATGCCGGCTTCCACCTTGCCGACCAGGTCGGCGCCCACGTCGGCGCCCTTGGTGAAGATGCCGCCACCCAGGCGCGCGAAGATCGAGATCAGCGAGGAGCCGAAGGCGACGCCGACCAGTGCGTGCAGCACCTCGCCGGTCGGCAGCTGGAAGTACAGGTTCAGCACCGCCCAGTAGCCGGCGACGCCGAGCAGGCCCAGGCCCACCACGAGCATGCCGGTGATCGCGCCGCCGCGGAAGGCGACATCCATCGCCGGGCCGATGCCGCGGCGCGCGGCCTCCGCGGTGCGCACGTTGGCGCGGACCGACACGTTCATGCCGATGTAGCCGGCCGCCCCCGAGAGCACCGCGCCGAGCAGGAAGCCGACCGCCGTGTACCAGTCCAGGAACACGCCGAGCAGCACGAACAGCACCGCGCCCGCGACCGAGATCGTCAGGTACTGGCGGTTGAGGTAGGCGCGGGCACCTTCCTGGATCGCGCCCGCGATCTCCTGCATGCGCGCGTTGCCGGCGGGCTGCCGGTTGATCCATCGCGCCGAGATGATGCCGTAGACGATCGCCACCGCCGCGCACACCAGTGCCAGCGTCAATCCGTGCTGCTCGAGCATGAACCCCTCCCCGGGAAATGGAACCAGACGAAACAATCCCCCGGACTATGGCACAAGAGCAAGGGCCGACCAATCCGGGCGCACCCGATTCTGCCGATCCCCGGCGACAGGGCTGTTGTGCAGTGCGATAAAGCGGAGCCACGCACGCCCCGTTTCGGCGCGCCGGGCGGCCCTTTCGAATGCCGGCATGGCCGGGTGCGGCGAGGCGCGCGGGACCGGTCGCCCCTCAGGGGACGGCGAAGGCCTCGCGCGTCAGGTTGACCGGCTCGTCCGCCGTGCAGACCACGTTGTCCTCGATGCGGATGCCGCCGTACGGGCGGAAGGCGTCGACGCGGTCCCAGTCGACGCTGTCGCCACGCCCCGCCGCCCTGAGGTCCTCCAGCAGCATGTCGATGAAGTAGAGGCCCGGCTCGATCGTGACCACGAACCCGGGCTCCAGCACGCGGGTCAGGCGCAGGTAGGGATGCCCCTCGGGTTTCGGGATCGTGCCGCCGCGATCGCTCGCGGCGAAGCCGGCGACCTCGTGCACCTGCAGGCCCAGGCCGTGGCCGATGCCATGCGGGAAGAACGTGCTGCTGACGCCGGTCGAGAGCGCTTCCTCCGGCGAGACCCTGATGATGCCCGCGTCCTGCAGGATGCCGGCCAGCGCCAGGTGCGCGTCCAGGTGCAACTGCCGGTAGTCGACTCCGTCGCGCACCTGCGCGCACATCCGCTGCTGCGCGGCATCCACCGCGTCGACCAGCGCCTGGAACTCGCCGGCCGTGTCCTGCGCGTGGGTGCGGGTGATGTCGCAGGCATAGCCGCCGTGGCTGGCGCCGGCGTCGAGCAGGAAGCTGCGCGCGGGCTTCGGGGGCAGGCGGTCGAGCTCGGTGTAATGCAGCACCGCGCCGTGTTCGTTGAGCGCGACGATGTTGCTGTAGGGCAGCTCGTTCGCGTCCTGGCCTGCGGCCTGGCAGTAGGCCAGGTGGATGCCGAACTCGCTGGCGCCGGCGCGGAACGCGCGTTCGGCGGCCCTGTGCGCACGTACGCCGCGACGCGTGGCCTCGCGCAGCATCTCGATTTCGTAGGGCGTCTTGAAGGCGCGGTGGTATTCCAGGTAGTCGAGCACCGGCTGCGGATTGTTCGGCCGGTACGCCGCGTACTTGCCCAGCGCACTCTGCGGCTCGCCGAGCACCGCGCAGCGCTGCGCGTTCCTGGGCAGGTGCTGCATCGCGTCCTCGGCCTTGCGGATCACCACGATGTCGAAGTGATCGACCCAGTAGCCCTCGGGCGCCTGCGGCACCACGTGCCAGTAGTCGCGCGGCTGCAGGTAGACCAGTTTCGGCCGTGCGCCCGGCGTGACCACCAGCCAACTGCCGGGATTGCGTTGCAGTGGCAGCCAGTGCTTGAACTGGGGATTGACCGCATAGGGATAGTCGCGGTCGTCGAACACCTGGTAGTGCAGGGTGCCGCTGGGGATCGCCAGGTGATCGAAACCACCGCGTTCGAGCGCGGTCGCGGTGCGCGACTGGAGGGTGGCGAGATGGTCGGCGTAGAGGCTCGCTGCAGTGCTGGACATCGGTGCGGTATTCGGCGGAATGCGATGCGGCATTCTGCCGCATCGCCGCTGCGGCTGCAGGCACGGCGTATGAACGCGCGCAGTGTCCACGCCGTCCCCGAACGCGAAGCGATGGCGTCCCCGCCCCCGTGTCGGCAGGCCGGATCCCACCGCTATTCGTAGTGGCTGCCGGGTGCCTCGATCCAGGCCCGCAGGCGCCGCGACTGCGCCTCGGACACGGCGATGAAGCGGAAGCCCGCCCACGCCTGAGCCGGCGCGCTGGCGCGATCCATCCACAGCAGGTGCGCGCCCACGTCCACCACCTGGCCATTGCCGCCATCGTGCAGGGTGAAGCGGAGCTGGTAGAGCGCGTCGTCGACCAGCGGTTCGCTCGCCATCAGCAGCATGCCGGTTTCGGACACGTTGCCGATGCGGCCGATGACCCGTTCGGTCATCGCATCGGTCACCAGGATCGTGTCCGGCGCCTTGCGCCGCTTGGCGCGCCTGAACTCGTGCATCATGCCGGTGCCCCCGCGCCTTCGGCGTCCTTGTCGCCGAGGCCGGCGAAACTGCGCAGGGCGTGCATGGCCGCCTGCCAGGCGCGGTCGACCAGTCGCGCATGCCCGGCCACGACGATCCGCGCCTGCCCCGACGCGAGCATCCGCGCCACGCTGTCGAGCGACTGCTCGCCGACCCGCTGGCCGCGCTGGTTGACGAACAGCGCGTTGTCGGTGAGCGGGCTGAACCACGACAGACGACGGCGCACCACGTCGCCCTGCTGGTTGGTGACGAACTCGAGCCAGGTACCGAACGGCAGCACCTTGAGCTGTTCGTAACGCGCCTGCTCTTCGGGCGTGCGCGGCGGCAGCGGCTTCTTCTTCTGCTTGGCGTCCTCGCCGAGGCGGGTGCGCGCCTTGAGCTTCAGCGCCAGCTCGGTGCGCGAGGCGGTGTCGCCTTCCTCCTCGTCGGAGCGGCTGCTGGTCAGGCGCTGGGCGATGACGCTGGCCTCCTCGCCGTGGTAGCCGACCTGGGCGAGCGAGGCCTCGATGTGGGCCACCAGCTCGGGGTCGCGCGGCGCGTCGTCGCGGCTGCAGGCCTCGACGATGCGACGGGTGAGTTCCAACTGCTTGTTCCAGCCCTCGGAGTCCTCGCCCTGGCGCAGCAGGGTCAGGGTCAGCACGTCGGCCCAGGCCTGGTTGAGCAGGGCGCGGCTGAAACGCGGCAGTCGCTGGTCGCCGATCACCCCGGCCATGATCTCGCCGGCCCGCAGCTTCGCGACCTCGAGCTTCTCCTTGCCGCGCGCCGCCTCGGTGTGCCGCTTCTCCAGCAGCTCGGCCTTGCGCACCTGGGCCTGCAGGTGGGTCTGCAACTGCTCGTTCGAGACCGAGAACACCTCAACGTTGCCGTCGTACTTCTCGACCACATGGTTGACCGCGTGCTGCAGCGGCATCAGGAACTGCGGATCGAAGTCGGCGTCGTCGAGCCACTTCGCCGCGCTCTCGGCCACCGTGTTCAGCAGCTGGCGCGCGGGATGGCGGCTGCGCACGAAGAAGGCGCTGTCGCTCAGTGCGACCCGCAGCAGCGGCACCTGCAGGCGCTTGACGAGGGCCGCCGCCGGGGCGTCGGCGCGGATTTCCTCGTCGAGGTTGCCGAACAGCATGCCCAGCAGCTCGAAGGTGTCGTTGTCGCGCGCCGACAGCTCGGCATGCGCGCCGCGACGCTGGCGCGCCTGCGCGAGCAGCGTCTGCTTCACGTCCGCAAGCGTCTGCGGGGCGCCGGCCACCGACAGGGGCTGTGCCTGCAGGTGCGCCAGCGCGGCGGACACGTCCTCGGTGCCGATGATCGCGCCCGGCCTTGGCTTTTTACCCGGGCGCAGCTTGCCGAGCAGTTCGCGGCGGCTGCTCAGCAGCTGTTGCAGTTGCTCGGAGGCGAGCTGCTCATCGCCATCGAGGCCCTCGATCGGCTCGCCCATCCAGCCCGTATGCGGTCGCTGCGGGTCGGAGGCGTGGTACACGGCGCGCGCGCCGGGCGTGCCGCCGCCGCGCGCCGGCTGCGCGCCGACCCCGCCGGGCCTGCGGTCCGCGTCGGCGGCCCGGGTGGACGCGCCAGGCTCCTGCGGCTGCGGCGATGGCCGGATGCGCACCGGGACGTAGGTCAGCCCGGCGAGGATGCCTTCGCGGTCGAGCAGTTCGTCGAGCCGGTCGAGCACCCGCCAGTAGTGCGCCATCACGTGGCGGTCGAAGATGCGGTAGAGCAGCAGGCGCGAATCGTGTTCGATGTCGAGCGCCTGCGCCGCGCCGCGCATGGCACGGCACAGCGACTGCGGACCCAGCGGCAGGCGCTCTGTGTCGAAGGCGGGCGAAGCCGCCAGCACGCCGAAACGCTGGCCGAGCAGGTGCAGCGCGAGGTTGGCGCGGGCCTCCTGGCGGCTGGCGATCTCGCGCATCACCATGCCCTCGTCCATCACCGACTCGTCGACGAGGCTGAGCCTGCCGAACCCGGACTGCGCGGGCTGGGCGCGCGCCGCGCTGCCGGTGGCGACGCTTGCCGGCGTCGGCGACCGGGTGGCGGCGACCGTGGCCTCGAGCTCGAGGATGAAGCGCGGGATCAGGTCGGAGCGGTTGAGGCGGAAGGTCCGCAGCGTCTGCATGTAGCCCGATTCCGTGCCCGGGTTGCGGGCCTGGTCCGCGAGCCGGAACAACTCCTCCTCGAATTCGTTGAGCATCGATCCCAGGTGCGGTTCGATCTCGTCCGTCACCAGGGTCAGGGCCGCCTCGAGCGTCCGGCGCACGCGTGGCGGCAAGCCGGCGGCGGCGAGCGACCTCGGGACCGCGGGTTCGACGGGCGGGGACGATGCGGGCATCAAGCGGGCTGCGACGGGAGGTCGGGGCAATACTTACATGACAGACGCGGATCGGCCACTTGCGCGGCCAGCCGTCTCAGCCGGGCAGGAACAGGGCGATCACATCGTTGCCGAAGCGGCGGCCGAGCGGGGTCGGCACGATGTAACCGCTTTCCCGGCGCAGCCAGCCCCGCGTCTCGGCAGCGGCCAGCGGCGCCTCGATCGCGGCCCGTGGCAAGCCGCATCGCGCCTCGAAGTCCGCCAGCGCGAAGCCTTCCACCAGGCGCAGGGCATTGAGCATGAACTCGAACGGCCGCTGCGCGGGCTCGACGCGCTCGTCGCCGCCGATGGCCGCGGGGCTGCCTGCCGCGGCGAGCCACGCCGTCGGGTGCCGGAGCTTCCAGCGCCGCAGGATCGCCTGTTCCGCGCCGAGGGTGAGCTTGCCGTGCGCCCCGGCGCCGATCCCGAGGTAGTCGCCGAACCGCCAGTAGTTCAGGTTGTGCGCGCAGCGGCGTCCGGGTCTGGCGTAGGCGGACACCTCGTACTGCGCGTAGCCCGCCTCGGCCAGCAGCGCCTGGCAGTGCTCCTGCATGTCCCAGGCGAGGTCGTCGTCGGGGATGTCCCGCGGCGGACGCGCGGCGAACACGGTGTTGGGCTCCAGGGTCAGCTGGTAGTGCGAGACGTGCGCCGGCTGCAGCGCGAGCGCGCGTGCGACGTCATTCTCGGCGCCCGCCAGTCCCTGCCCGGGCAGCGCATACATCAGGTCGAGATTGAGGTTGTCCAGGCCGGCGTCCTGCGCCAGCTTCACCGCGGCCTCGGCCTGGGCGCTGTCGTGGATCCGGCCCAGGCGTCGCAGGCAGTCGTCGTCGAAGCTCTGGATCCCGAAGCTGATGCGGTTGACGCCGGCCGCGCGGTAATCCCCGAAGCGACCGTGTTCGGCGGTGCCCGGGTTGGTCTCCAGGGTGATCTCGGCTCCGGGCGCGAAGCGCAGCCGCGCGCTGGCACCCTGCAGGAAGCGGTCGATCGCGTCGGCCGGGAACAGGCTGGGCGTGCCGCCGCCGAAGAACACGCTGTGCACCGTGCGGCCCCAGGCCAGTGGCAGGTCGTGGTCGAGGTCGGCCAGCAGCGCGTCGACGTAGGCGTCGAACGGCAGCGCGCCGCGCGCCTCGTGCGAATTGAAGTCGCAGTACGGGCACTTGCGCACGCACCAGGGCAGGTGCACGTACAGCGACAGCGGCGGGTGAAGCAGCGCGTGGGCGGGCGGCTGGCCCGCGTCCTGCTGGACGCCCGGCCACGGATGGCCGGGCAGGTGACCGTCAGGGCGATCGTGTGGCGCCATGGATGGCATCGCCAGCACTCGTTGAAACCGCGGAAAGCCTTTGCCGCAGCAGCGCCAGCGCCTGGCCGCGATGGCTCAGCCCGTTCTTGAGCGGCAACGGCATCTCCGCGGCGGTCTGGCCGTGCACGGGATCGAGGAACACGGGGTCGTAGCCGTGCCCGCCGCTGCCGCGGGGTGCGCGCAGGATCGAGCCGCGCCAGCTGCCCTCGACGATGACCGGATGCGGATCCTCCGCGTGCCGCAGCAGCGCAAGTGCGCAGACGAACTGCGCGCTCCGATCGGCGTCGGGCACGTCGGACAGTTCGCGCAACAGCTTGTCGATGTTGCGTGCGGCATCGCCGTGCCCGCCCGCGTAGCGCGCCGAATAGAGCCCGGGCGCACCGCCGAGGGCGTCGACGCAGAGCCCCGAGTCGTCCGCCAGCGCCGGCAGGCCGGTGGACCGGCAGGCGTGGCGCGCCTTGAGCAGCGCGTTCTCGACGAAGCTCAGGCCGGTTTCCTCGGCGTCTTCCACGCCGAACTCCGCCTGCGCGCGGACTTCGAAGCCGTCGTGCGCCAGCAGCGCGCGGAATTCCTCGAGCTTGCCGGCGTTGTTCGACGCCAGCACCAGCGGCCTCGCCCTGCTCATCGCGCCAATGCTTCGCGCTGCTTCTCGAGCAACTCGCCGATGCCGGTTTCGGCCAGCCCCAGCAGCGCATCGAGTTCGTCGCGTCGGAAGGCATGGCCTTCGGCCGTGCCCTGCAGTTCGATGAAGCCGCCGCCGTCGTTCATCACCACGTTCATGTCGGTGTCGCAGTCGCTGTCCTCGGCGTAGTCGAGGTCGAGCACAGGCACGCCGCGATACACGCCGACCGACACCGCGGCCACCGCGCCGAATACCGGGTCGCGCGCGATCTCGCGCCTGGCCCGCAGCCAGCGAACCGCGTCCACCAGGGCGACGTAGGCGCCGGTGATCGCCGCGGTGCGGGTGCCGCCATCGGCCTGCAGGACGTCGCAGTCGAGGGTGATGGTGCGCTCGCCCAGTGCGGTGCGGTCGACGCAGGCGCGCAGGGCGCGGGCGATCAGGCGCTGGATCTCCAGCGTCCGGCCGCCCTGCTTGCCGCGCGCGGCCTCGCGGTCGGAGCGGGTGTGGGTGGCGCGCGGCAGCATCCCGTACTCCGCCGTCACCCAGCCTTCGCCCTTGCCGCGCATGAACGCCGGTACCTTGTTGTCGATGCTGGCGGTGCACAACACCCGGGTTTCCCCGAACGAGACCAGGACCGAGCCCTCCGCATGGTGGGTGAAGCCGCGCACGATGCGGACCTCGCGCAGCTGGTCGGGCGCGCGGCCGCTTGGGCGGGCGATTGTCATGCGGGGTTTTCCGGCAAAGTGGGGTGCGCCAGATTACCATTGGCGATCCTCGCCACCGCCTCGGCGACCACGGGACCCACGATGCCGATCCGCAGCATGACCGCCTACGCCTCGGGCGAGCGCAGCACGCCCTGGGGCACGCTGGGCTGCGAGCTGCGCGCGGTCAACCACCGTTTCCTCGAGCTCGGCACGCGCCTGCCGGACGAACTGCGGGTGCTGGAGCCGGCCTTGCGCGAGCGGGTGTCCGCGCGCGTCGCGCGCGGCAAGGTCGATCTGGCGCTGCGGCTGCGCCAGGTCGAAGGCGCGCTTTCGCTGCAGGTCGACGAGGCGCTGGTCGCGCGCCTCGGCGAACTGGCCGGGGCGCTGCGTGGACACTTCCCCGACCTGCGCACCGGCCTGGTCGAGCTGCTGCAGTTCCCGGGCGTGCTGAAATCGAAGGCGGCCGATCCGGCCGAGCTGCAGGGCGAGGCACTGGCCCTGCTCGACCAGGTGCTCGAAGAGTTCCTGGCCGCGCGGGAACGCGAGGGCGGCAAGCTGGTCGCGGCGATCCTCGAGCGCGTCGACGGCATCGAGCGCATCGCCGGCGAGGTGCGCACGCTGGTGCCGGCGATCCGCGAAGGCCAGCGTACGAAACTCGAGGCGCGCCTGGCCGATCTCGCCCAGGCCGCCGATCCCGGGCGCGTGGAACAGGAACTGGTGCTGTCGCTGCAGAAGCTCGACGTGGACGAGGAACTCGACCGCCTGTCCAGCCACGTCGTCGAGATCCGGCGCGTGTTCCGGCAACCCGAACCGGTGGGCCGCCGGCTGGATTTCCTGCTGCAGGAGTTCAATCGCGAGGCCAACACCCTGGGTAGCAAGTCGGTCGATGCGCGCACCTCCAGTGCGGCGGTCGAGCTGAAGGTGCTGATCGACCAGATCCGCGAGCAGGTGCAGAACATTGAATGAGGGCAGGGAGTCGGGACTGGGGATTGGGGATTCGGTAAAGCCGAAGCGGTACGATTGCAGCTTGCTTGCCGACAGCCGGTAGCCCGCCTTGTCCAATCCCGAATCCCGAATTCCGAATCCCGGCCTCAAAGGCACCCTGTTCATCGTCGCGGCGCCGTCGGGCGCCGGCAAGTCGAGCATCGTCAACGCCTGCCTGGCGCGCGACCGCAACATCTGCCTGTCGATCTCGTTCACTTCGCGCGCGCCGCGACCGGGCGAGCGCCATGCCGAGCATTACCACTTCATCGCCGCCGAGGAGTTCAAGGCGATGATCCGCGCCGGCGACTTCTTCGAGTACGCCCAGGTCCACGGCGACTGGAAGGGAACGGCGCGGCAGTCGGTCGAGCCGCAGCTCGACAGCGGCCGCGACGTGCTGCTGGAGATCGACTGGCAGGGCGCGCAGCAGGTCAAGCGGCAGGTGCCCGACGCGGTCAGCGTCTTCATCCTGCCGCCCTCGCGCGAGGCGCTGGAGCAGCGCATGCGCAAGCGCGGCCAGGACAGCGAGGAGGTGATGGCGCGCCGCCTGGCCAACGCCCGCGAGGAGATGTCGCACCACGGCGAGTTCGACTACGTCATCGTCAACGAGGTGTTCGAAACCGCGGTAGAAGAGATGTGCGCGGTGTTCGTCGCCAGCCGGTTGCGCCGCGAGCAGCAGGTGCGCCGCCACGCCCGGCTGATCGAGGGGCTGCTGGCCGAACCCTGATCTGCGGTGGCGGGGGGGGGCGGGTTTCGACCCCTAAGTTACTGATTTCCAACGCCGCAGCTTGCGTCCCGGCGCGTGTTTGCCTAGAATCGCCCACCCTCACCGTTTTTGATCGACGGCCTGCCGGCCGCCGGGAGACCTATGGCCCGCATCACCGTGGAAGATTGCCTGGAAGTGGTCGACAACCGCTTCGAGCTCGTCATGATGGCCGCCAAGCGCGCGCGCCAGCTCGCCAACGGCGTGGAGCCGCAGATCGACAACGCCGACGCCCAGGACAAGCCGACCGTCCTGGCCCTGCGCGAGATCGCCGCCCGCCGCATCGACCAGCCCTATATCGACGCCGTCGACAAGGCCGAACGCGAGCGCAAGGAACGCGAGGCGCTGGAATGGGCCGCCGCCGAAGTGGTCGCCGGCGACGACGACATGAAGGGCGACGATCTTTAAACGCCGGGATTGGGGATTGGGGAGTCGGAAAAGACCGATCCCGACGTCCGGCCCCTCCGGGATCTGATACCAAAGGCCCCGCTCTGGCGGGGCCTTTGGCGTTCCTGGGAGCGGCACGGGGTGGCGTCGTCGGGCTCCCCGGCAAGCCCATCCTCCGCGTGCAGGACGGAGCAGGCATTTCTGCCCTCATGCGCCTTCGAGCCCTTCGATTCCGTGCTTGTTCGCAGGAATGGCGATCGGGCCGGGATACTGAACAAGCGCCGGGACGGCTTTCCCATTCCCCAGTCCCTATTCCCCATTCCCGCCGTTTCGCCTTAGGCTCCGGCCATGACTCCAGGCGCCCCCGTCCTGATCCAGCCCGTGCCCTCGTCGGAAGAGGACGTGCCCGACTACGTGCGCGATCTCGAGCGGGCGGCCGGATACCTGCCCTCGGAGCAGCGCGTGCTGCTGCGACGGGCCTGGGCCGTGGGCGCGGCCGCGCATGCCGGCCAGACCCGCAAGTCGGGCGAACCCTACATCACCCACCCGGTGGCGGTGGCGCGGGCGCTGGCCGAGCAGAAGGTCGACGTGGAAACCCTGGTCGCGGCGATCCTGCACGACACCCTCGAGGACACGCCGCTCACCCGCGAGCAGATCGCCGAGGAGTTCGGCGCGACCGTCGCCGACCTGGTCGACGGCGTGACCAAGCTCGACAAGCTGCACTTCAGCAGCCGCCAGGAAGCCGCGGCCGAGAGCTTCCGCAAGATGATGCTGGCGATGGCGCGCGACCTGCGCGTGATCCTGATCAAGCTCGGCGACCGCCTGCACAACATGCGCACGCTCGGCGCGCAGCCGGGGCCGGCGCGCGAGCGCATCGCGCACGAGACGCTCGAGGTGTACGCGCCGATCGCGCAGCGGCTGGGCATGAACCTGATCAAGGCCGAGCTGCAGGATCGCGGCTTCCACGCGCTGCATCCGCTGCGCCACCTGATCCTGGAAAAGCATATCCGCGGCCAGCCGATGCTGCGGCGCGAGGCGATGGCGAAGATCGAGGCGCAACTTGCGCAGCGCCTGACCAACGAAGGATTGAAGTACCGGCTGGTGAGCCGGGTCAAGTCGCCCTGGAGCATCTACAACAAGATGCGCGCGGAAGGTAAGACCTTCGCCCAGGTGATGGACGTGTTCGGCTTCCGCATCGTGGTGCATTCGGTGGCCGACTGCTACCACGCGCTCGGCGTGGCGCACTCGGTGTTCAAGCCGCTCGACGGGCGCTTCCGCGACTTCATCGCGATCCCCAAGGCCAACGGCTACCAGTCGCTGCACACGGTGCTGTTCGGCCCCTACGGCTCGCCGATCGAGGTGCAGATCCGGACCGAGGAGATGGACCTGATCGCCGAGCGCGGGATCGCCGCGCACTGGGCCTACAAGCACGGCATGGCGCCGAGCGGCGCCCAGGCGCGGGCGCACTCCTGGATCGCGAACCTGCTCGAGTCGCAGCGCGCCACCGGCTCGTCGCTGGAGTTCCTCGAGAACGTCAAGGTGGACCTGTTCCCGGACGAGGTCTACCTGTTCACGCCCAAGGGCGACATCCTTTCGCTGCCGCGCAACTCCACCGCGCTCGACTTCGCCTACGCCGTGCACACCGACGTCGGCAACACCGCGGTGGCCGCGCGCGTGGACAAGAAGCTGGTGCCGCTGCGCACCAAGCTCGTCAGCGGGCAGTCGGTGGAGGTGGTGACCGCGAAGTCCTCGCTGCCCAAGCCGCAGTGGCTGGAGTTCGTGGTCACCGGCAAGGCACGCACCGCGATCCGCGCCCAGCTCAAGCAGCTCGAGCACGAGGACGCGGTGCAGCTCGGCCACCGCATGATCGACCGCGCGCTGGAGGACCTGGGGACCTCGCTCGACCGCCTGCCGCAGGCGCGCCTCGACGCCTACCTCGGCGAACTGCGCTACCCGCGGCTGGAGGAGTTGCTGGCCGACATCGCGCTCGGCAACCGCATGCCCTCGCAGGTGGCGCTGGCGCTGGCGCAGAAGGATTCGGCCGGCGACGGGTCCGGCGCCGAACCGGCGCTGCGCCGCGGCGAACGGATCCTGATCACCGGGCACGAGCGCGGCGTGATCAGCTTCGCCAACTGCTGCATGCCGATCCCGGGCGACGAGATCATGGGCTACCACACGGCGGGCAAGGGCATCGTCGTGCACCGGATGGACTGCCCCAACGTGGTCGAGTACCGCAAGTCGCCCGACCGCTGGGTCGCGATCGGCTGGGACCGCGAGGTCACCGGCGACTATCCGGTGGCGCTGGTGATCGAAACCGAGAACAAGCCCGGCTCGCTGGCGGAAGTGGCCGCGGCGATCGCCAAGGCCGATTCCAACATCGAGGGCGTGGAGTATCTCGAGCGCGATGCCAACATCGCGGTGATCCGTTTCTCGATCGAGGTCCGCAACCGCGAACACCTGGCCGAGGTCATCCGCCGCACGCGCCGGCTCGGGGTGGTGCACGGCGTGCAGCGCCTGTAACCGCAGATCCGTAGCCCGCATAAGGCCAGAGGCCGCATCCGGCGCGCCCCGTGCAGACCATGGCGCCGCACGCGTCGCCGCGGCCGCCGCGTCCCGTCGCTACAATCACCCCACACTTCTTCCGGAGCCGCCCCATGCCGCGTATCCCGATCCAGACCGATGCCGCGCCTTCCGCGATCGGCCCCTATTCCCAGGCGACGCGCGCCGGCAACACGGTGTTCTTTTCCGGTCAGATCCCGCTCGACCCCGCCACCGGCGAGGTAGTGGAGGGCGGCATCGACGCCCAGGCGCGCCGCGCGTTCGACAACCTCAAGGCCGTGGCCGCGGCCGCCGGCGGTTCGATGGCCGACATCGCACGCGTGGGGCTGTACCTCACCGACCTGTCGCAGTTCGCGGCAGTCAACGCGGTGATGGCCGAGTATTTCGAATCGCCCTATCCCGCGCGTTCGACCATCGAGGTGTCCGCATTGCCCAAGGGCGTGCTGTTCGAGGTCGACGCGGTGATGGTGCTGGACTGACCTGCCGGCCTGATGGCGAAGCCCGCGCCCGCGCTCGCGGCCACCGGTGACATCGGCCTGACCGCGCTGCCGGGGGTCGGCAAGGCAGTGGCGGAGAAACTCGCGGCGCGCGGCCTGCACACCCTGCAGGACCTGTGGCTGCACCTGCCCAGGCAGTACGAGGACCGTACCCGGATCACGCCGATTCGCGCGCTGCAGCCGGGGATCGCGGCGCAGGTGGAAGGGCGTGTGGAGGCGGTCGAGCGTGGTTTCCGCTACCGCCCGACGCTGCGCGTCGCGCTCGGCGACGACTCGCGCGCCACGATCGTGCTGCGCTTCTTCCATTTCCGTTCGCAGCAGGTGAACCAGTTCCAGGTCGGTGCGCGCGTACGCGCGTACGGCACGCCGCGTCCGGGACAGATCGGACTGGAGATCGTGCACCCGAGCTATCGCGTGCTCGACCAGACCGACACCGACGGGCTCGGCGAGGCATTGGACCCGGTGTACCCGGTGGTGGAGGGGATCGGTCCCGCGACCCTGCGCCGCCTGGTCGCGCAGGCGCTCGACCGGCTGCCGGACGAGGGCGTCCTGGAGCTGCTGCCCGCGAGGCACCTCGAGCAGAGCGGGCTGCCTTCATTGCGCGATGCGCTGCTGACCCTGCACCGGCCGCCGCGCGATGCGGATGTCGGGGCGCTCCTGGCCGGGACGCATCCGGCGCAGCGCAGGCTCGCGATGGAGGAGCTGCTCGCGCATCACCTGAGCCTGCGTCGGCAGCGGATCGCGCTGCAGGCGCATGCCGCGCCCGTGCTGGCCGACGACGGCGGACGCGTGCGTGCACTGCTCGACGCGCTGCCGTTCTCGCTCACCGCCGCGCAGCAACGGGTGTTCGACGAGATCCGTACCGACCTGGCCATGCCGCGGCCGATGCTGCGGCTGGTGCAGGGCGACGTCGGCAGTGGCAAGACCGTGGTCGCCGCCCTGGCCGCGCTGCTGGCGATCGGCAGCGGCCGGCAGGCGGCGCTGATGGCGCCGACCGAGCTGCTGGCCGAGCAGCATCTTGCCAACCTGCGCGGCTGGCTGGAACCGCTGGGTGTGAGGGTCGCCTGGCTCGCCGGCAAGGTCTCCGGACGCGCACGCAGCGCGGTGCTGGCCGAGGCCGCCAGTGGTGCAGCGCAACTGGTCGTGGGCACGCATGCGCTGATGCAGGAGGGCGTGCTGTTCCGCGACCTTGCGCTCGCGATCGTCGACGAGCAGCATCGCTTCGGCGTGCACCAGCGCCTGGCGTTGCGCGACAAGGGCGCCGCCGACGGCATCGTCCCGCACCAGCTGGTGATGACCGCCACCCCGATCCCGCGGACCCTGGCCATGGCGGCCTACGCCGACCTCGACGTCTCCGCCATCGACGAGCTTCCGCCGGGACGCACGCCGGTGCAGACGGTGGTGCTCGGCGCGGCACGCCGTCCGGAACTGGTCGAGCGCATCCGCGCGGCCTGCGCGGAAGGCCGCCAGGCGTACTGGGTGTGCACCCTGATCGACGAGAGCGACGAAGTCGTCGCGCAGGCCGCGCAGACCACCCTGGAACAGCTGACCGCGTCGCTGCCGGAGCTGCGCGTGGGGTTCGTGCACGGGCGAATGAAGGCCGGGGACAAGCAGGCGACAATGCTGGCGTTCAAGCGCGGCGAGATCGACCTGCTGGTGGCGACCACGGTGATCGAGGTCGGGGTCGACGTGCCCAACGCCTCGCTGATGATCGTCGAGAACGCGGAACGCCTCGGCCTGTCGCAACTTCACCAGTTGCGCGGGCGGGTGGGGCGGGGGAGCGCGGCGTCGAGCTGCGTGCTGCTGTACCAGCCGCCGCTGTCGTCGATGGCGCGACAGCGGCTGGAGACCATGCGCTCGACCAGCGACGGTTTCGTCATCGCCGAAAAGGACCTGGAACTTCGCGGACCCGGCGAACTGCTCGGGACGCGCCAGACCGGACTGGCGGATTTCCGCATCGCCGACATCGTCCGCGACGCGGACCTGCTGCCGGACATCCATCGCATCGGCGACACGCTGCTGCGCGATACGCCGGACATCGCCGACCGGCTGGTCGATCGCTGGATCGGCGGCGCTGCGCGCTATGCCGCCGCCTGAGGGATGCCGCCGATGCCGTTTCACCGGCAGGGGCGCATCGTTGCGGCCGCGCGGGCCCCATCGATGGTTCTTGCGCGCAGGTGGAGAGTCCATCGCCGCGGACTGCGAGAACGCATGCATCGGGACGCGGAGCGGCAGGCGAGTGGAAAAGCGTCGCAACCGTCATCCCGGGCCCCGCAACTTCCCCGGGCCCCGCAACTTCCCAGAGCCCCGCAACTTCCCCGGGCCCGCAAGTTCCCCGGGCCTTGCGACTGTCATCCCGAGCGTAGCGAGGGATCTTCGTTCCGGCGATCGGATGCAGGATCCCTCGCTACGCTCGGGATGACAGGCTAGGCTGCTCCCATTCCCCATTCCCCATTCCCCATTCCCCGATGCCCAACCCCCTTCCCCTGCTCATCGATACCGATCCCGGCGTCGACGACGCACTCGCGCTGCTCATGGCCTTCGACGATCCAGCGCACGAGATCGTCGGCCTGACCATCGCCGCCGGCAACGTGGGCCTGGCGCACACCGTCGCCAATGCGCTGAAGCTGTGCGAGGTGGCCGGGCGCGAGGATGTGCCGGTATTCGCCGGCTGCGCCGCGCCGCTGCTGCATGCCGCGCCCGACGCGGCCTACGTGCACGGACAGGACGGCTTCGGCGACACCGGCTACGCACCCGCCACCCGCACCGCCGCCGCCGAGCACGCCGCGCTCGCCATCGTGCGCCTGTCGCACGCGCACGCCGGCCGGCTGCTGCTGGTCGCGCTGGGGCCGCTGACCAACCTCGCGCTGGCGCTCAAGCTCGACCCGACCCTGCCGCAGCGCGTCGCGCGGCTGGTGGTCATGGGCGGCGCCGTGACCGCGCACGGCAACATCACCCCGGCGGCCGAGTTCAACGCCTATTTCGACCCGGAGGCTGCGCGCATCGTGTTCGACGCCTTCCCCCGGTTCGACCTCGCCGACTGGGAGGCCACCGTGGCGCACGGCCTGCCCCATCCGGAAGTCGAAGCCTGGCTGGGCGTGGGTTCGGAACGCGCGCGCTTCTACGAATCGATCTCCCGCCAGACCCGCCGCTGGTCCATCGATCGCCGCGGCGACCGATGGTTCGCGGCCGACGCGCTGGCGATGGCCTGGGCGCTGGCGCCGGAAGGCGCTGTCGAGGCCGTCGAGCGGCCGCTCGAGGTCTGCCTCGACCCCGGGCCGGCCCGGGGGGCGACCGTGGTCGACTGGAACCGCCAGACCGGGCATCCGGACCGGGCGCGGATCCTCATGAAGTACGACCAGGCGGCCTTCGAGGCCCGGGTCCGCGCCGCGCTGGCGGCTGGCTGAGGGGCGACTTGCGCGGGTCGGCGGCGGCGGGCTAAAATGCCGCTCTTTCCCCGCGCAAACTCCGGTGCCCGCCCATGAAGGCCGACATCCATCCCGATTACCGTGAAGTCGTCTTCCAGGACGTGACCTCGGATTTCAGGTTCCTGACCCGCTCCACGCTGGCCGCTTCCACCAAGGAAACGGTCAAGTGGGACGACGGCAACGAATACCCGCTGGTGAAGATCGACGTGTCCTCGGCGACGCATCCGTTCTACACCGGCCAGAACAAGATCGTCGACACCAGCGGCCGCATCGACAAGTTCAAGCGCCGCTACGCGAAGTAATCGCGTCTTCGGACGATGTGTTGCAGGCACGGCCGCCTTCGGGCGGCCGTCGCCGTTTGCGTCCGCGAAAGCTCGCGCCATGGCATCGGGACAGACCAAAGTCCGAGTCGGCGCTCGAACCGGCTGTGCGATAATTGTTGCGTTGCGGTAGCCCTGCGCGCCGCCGTCGCCGGGTCCGTGCGGGCCCGTCCGCACGTCCCGAACCCGAGGAGCGCATCGTGTCAGATCCTGTCGTGTTGAACGCTGGCGGCAAGTCCGTCGACCTGCCCGTCCTGAAACCCACGCTCGGCAACGATTGCGTCGACATCTCGAAGCTGACGAAGGAAACCGGACTCTTCACCTACGATTCCGGCTTCACCGCGACCGCCAGCTGCAAGTCCGCCATCACCTACATCGATGGCGAGAACGGCGTGCTGCTGTACCGCGGCTACCCGATCGAGCAACTGGCCGAGCACTCCAGCTTCCTGGAAGTGGCCTACCTGCTGATGAACGGCGAACTGCCGGACAAGGCCGAGTTCGCGAAGTTCGAGCACGAGGTGACGCATCACACGATGATGCACGAGTCGCTGAAGAACTTCCTGCACGGCTTCCACTACGACGCACATCCGATGGCGATGCTGGCGGGCACCGTGGCGTCGCTCTCGGCCTTCTACCACGACACCCTCGACCTCGAGGATCCCGCGCAGCGGCGCCTGGCCGCGATCCGCCTGATCGCCAAGGTGCCGACCCTCGCCGCCGCCGCCTACCGCTATTCGATCGGCTGGCCGATCCGCTACCCGCGCAACAACCACGAGTACGTCGACCGCTTCCTGCACATGATGTTCGAAGTGCCGAGCGAGCCGCTGGAGCTCAACCCGGTGGTGGCCAAGGCGCTGGACCTGCTGTTCATCCTGCACGCCGACCACGAGCAGAACGCCTCGACCTCGACCGTGCGCCTGGTCGGCTCTACCGGGGCGAATCCCTACGCCTGCATCGCCGCCGGCATCACCGCGCTGTGGGGTCCTGCGCACGGTGGCGCCAACGAGGCGGTGCTGAAGATGCTCGAGGAGATCGGCGATCCGAAGAACGTCGAGTCCGCGATCGCCAGGGCCAAGGACAAGGAATCGGGCTTCCGCCTGATGGGCTTCGGCCACCGCGTCTACAAGAACTTCGACCCGCGCGCCAAGATCATCCGCGAGATGACCCACAAGGTGCTGGGCGAGCTGGGCGTGGACGACCCGCTGCTGGAAGTGGCGATGCGGCTGGAGGAAGCGGCGCTGAAGGACGACTACTTCATCCAGCGCAAGCTCTACCCCAACGTCGATTTCTACAGCGGCATCATCTACAAGGCGCTGAAGATCCCGACCGAGATGTTCACCGTCATGTTCGCCATCGGCCGCACCGCCGGCTGGGTCGCGCACTGGCTGGAGCAGCAGGTCGATCCGGAGGCGAAGATCGGTCGCCCGCGCCAGATCTACACTGGCAGCGACGTGCGCGACTACGTGCCGGTCGGCAAGCGCTGACGCCGAAGCCGCGCCCACGCGCAATGTCCGAGCACGCGAACGCCCCGTGATCCGGGGCGTTCCTGCGTTTCGTGGCGAGGGATCGGGTCAGGCGCCGCCGGCTACGTCGTAGCCGGCGATCTCCTCGTCCACCAGCAGTTGCCGCAGCTGGGCCGCGGAGGCGCGTTTCATCGGCTTTTCGTCGACGCTCGACAGCGGCGCCTGCCGAAGCGCGACCATCGGCAGCACGGTGAGCTCGAAGCTCGTGTCCTCCGCACTGAACATCCAGGCAGGGAATTCTGCCTCGCGCGCCCGGTCCAGGCGCAACCGCCGGCTGCGCGACTCGGCCGGGATGCCGGCTTCTTCCAGGAAGCGTGTCACCGCGTCGGCATCGTCGCTGTACAGGTGCAGCGACACCGGCGAACGCGCATCCGCCGTGCCATCCAGCACCTGTCCCACCAGCCGCGGTTCGAAGCGGTCGAAGAAATCCAGCGCTCGCAACGCGGCTTCGCGGCGCGCACGCAGGTGTTGGGCCTGGCTGTCGCCGAGGAACAGGCGCTGGTACTCGCGCAGGGCGTCCTCGATCTCGCGGTTGCGCGGCAACGAGGCATCGTCGTGGAACCCGAGCCGGTCTGCCGCCTTGAGCTTGGCCTGGTGGAAGTCGCGGATTCCGCCTTCGGCCATCAGCCTCGCGGCTTCGTGGGCGAGGCGGTGCCGGCGTTCGCGGGTGCGCGTCTCGGCGTGCTGGCGGGCGCGGTGCATCACGATCCCCCGGTACGGCGTCGCGCCGACTGTACCCTATGCGCCGGAAACGTCAACGCGAACCGGTCGCGTGTTGCAGCTGGCGGCGGTTGCCGGAAACGCGGGCGGTGCTCCCGCCGCAGGGAGGGCCCGGCGATACTCAGAAGATGTCGAACGCTTCCTCGGCCGGCATGTCGTCGAACTCGAACTCGTTCGCCGCCTGCATGCGATCGAGATCCTCGACCTTGACGTACTCGACAATGCCGCCGCTGGACGTGGTTGGCAGCAACTGCCCCCCGGCCGTGACCGCGACCTGGACCATGCCTTGCGGAGGCTCGTTGGCAGCCAGCGGGACATCCTCCAGGGCCACGCGCATGTAGTCGATCCAGATCGGCAATGCGGCGCGTCCGCCATATTCGCGGTAGCCGAGCGAGCGGTTGTCGTCGCGACCCACCCACACCGAGGTCACCAGGTTGCCGCCGAAGCCGGAGAACCAGGCGTCGCGATGGTCGTTGGTGGAGCCGGTCTTGCCGCCGACGTCTTCGCGGCCGAGTACCCTTGCCGCGGTGCCGGTGCCGCGCTGGACCACGTCGCGCATCATCGAGACCAGCTGGTAGGCCACGCGCTCGTCGATCGCGCGCGGGGCGAGGATCGCGTCTTCCGCAAGTTCCTCCGGTTCGGCCCCGGTCCCGGCTTCGTCGCCGTCGGCGCCGGGTGCGGTCGTCACCGGTGCGGGCCGCGCCGGACCCAGGTCGAAGCCGTCCACCACGTTCGCGCGCGCCACCTGGATCGCACGGTTGCCGGCGCCGCAGCCGCGGCACGCCACCGGCGGGTTTTCCTTGAAGACGACCTCGCCGTTGCGGTCCCGCACTTCGTCGATGAACCACGGCGTGATGCGGAAACCGCCGTTGGCGAACACCGCATAGCCCCTCGCGACCGAAAGCGGCGACAGCGACGGCGTGCCCAGCGAGATCGAGAGGTTGGGCGGCAGTTCCGCTTCCTCGAAACCGAAATGGCTGATATAGCGGCGTGCATAGTCGACGCCGATCGCGTCGAGCAGGCGCACCGAGACCAGGTTGCGCGAGCGCACCAGCGCCTCGCGCAGGCGCATCGGGCCGGCGAAGCGGCCATCGTCGTTCTGCGGGCGCCAGTCCTGCCCGCGGCGCATCCGGAACACGACCGGTGCATCGAGCACGATCGAGGCCGGGTTGAACCCGCGCTCGAACGCGGCCGCATAGATGAAGGGCTTGAAGCTCGACCCGGGCTGCCGGCGCGCCTGGGTGGTGCGGTTGAACTTGTTGCCGGCATAGCTGAAGCCGCCCACCAGCGCGCGAAGCGCCCCGGTGTCGGGTTCCAGGGACACCAGCGTGGCCTGCGCCCGCGGCAGCTGATCGAGTTGCCAGCTGATGGCGGGCGGCGCGTCGGCTGCGGCATCTTCCCCGTCGGCGGCCTGCGCAGCCGGTTTGGCCGGGGTCTCGATGCGCTTCACGCGTACCAGCTCGCCGCGCGCGAGCAGGGCGGCCGGGTGCTTGCCGGTCCAGCGGCTGCTGGCGGCATCGAGCGTCACCGTGGTGCCGTCGGCGAGCACCACGTCGGCGGTCGCGTTGCCGGTGCCCAGCACGATCGCCGGCATCAGGCCGCTCTGGGCCGGGATCCCGCGCAGGCGGGCGGCGACGGTGGCGGGATCTTCGTCGGGGGCGAGTTCGAACACCTGCTCGGGCTTTCCGGTCCAGCCGTGGCGATGGTCGTAGACCGCCAGCCCGCTGCGCACGGCGGCGTCCGCGGCGGTCTGCAGCACCGGGTCGATGGTGGTGGTGACGTGGTAGCCCTTGGTCAGGACGTCGCCGCCGAAACGCGCCTCCATTTCCTGGCGCACCATCTCCGCCACGTAGGGCGCATAGGCCTCCACCGGCCGTTCGTGCGGCTTGGCGTGCATCGGCACCGCGCGCGCCTGCCGGTATTCGGCCTCGCTGATGAAATCGAGTTCGCGCATGCGTGCCAGCACATAGTCGTCACGGCGCTGGCGCGCCCGGGTGGGATTGCTCAGCGGGTTGCCGCTGGAGGGAAACTTGGGGATGGCGGCCAATGACGCCATCTCGTCCAGGTCGAGTTCGGCCAGGGTCTTGCCGTAGTAGAACTCGGCCGCGGCGACCACGCCGTAGGAGCGATTGCCGAAGAAGCTCTTGTTGAGGTAGAGCTCGAAGATCTCGTCCTTGCTCAGTTCCTGCTCCATCTTCCGGGCGAGCAGCATCTCGGCGAACTTGCGGGTGTAGCTGACTTCCGGGCTGAGGTAGAACTGGCGCGCCACCTGCTGGGTGATGGTCGAACCGCCGGGCACGCCTTCCTTCGAGCCGGTCTTGGCGATCAGCCAGATCGCGCGCGCCACGCCCTTGTAGTCGACGCCGCCGTGCTCGTAGAAGCGCGCGTCCTCGGTGGCGAGGAAGGCCTGCTTGAGCCGTTCGGGCACGTCCTCGATCCGCACCGGGTAGCGGCGCATCTCGCCGAACAGCGCGATCAGCTTGCCGTCGCGCGAGTAGACGTACATCGGCTCCTGCATCTCGACGTCGCGCAGGCTCTGCACCTCGGGCAGCTTCGAGGACACCGTGTAGTACACGAGTCCGCCGACGGCCGCGGCGGCCAGTCCGAGCACCACGCAGGCGAGCAGGGCCCAGCGCAGGAAGCGGAGCAGGGGACGGGATTTCTTCCGGGGCGGCCGGGGGTCGGGACTGGACATAGGCGCGCAAGTATAGAGGGAGCCGTTGCCGACCTTGCCGGGCCGGCCACCCCGGATGCGGCATGCGCGGCGGGTCGGCACGGACTTTGCGTCGGGTGTCGCGGAAGGGCAGGGTTGGCCCCAACCCGGGCATTCCGGCACGCTCTGGTGAATCGATAGTTGCCACCGGATGAAAAGTCCGTTATTTAATGCTCCGGGGCACGTTGCGCACGTAAGCGCCCGTGACAAAGGGGAAAAACGTGGGGCTGATCACAAAAAGTCAAGCACCGCTTGTCGGCGTCGACATTAGTTCGACCGCGGTCAAGCTGCTGCAGTTGTCGCGCTCCGGGGACCGCTATCGGGTCGAGCATTACGCCGTCGAGCCCCTGCCGCCCAATGCGGTGGTGGAGAAGAACATCGTCGAGGTCGAGGCGGTGGGCGAGGCGATCAGGCGCGCGGTCTCGCGTTCGGGCACCAAGGCGAAGTTCGCGGCTGCCGCGGTTTCCGGCTCGGCGGTCATCACCAAGATCATCCCGATGCCGGCCGACCTCGACGACGACGACATGGAATCCCAGGTCGAACTCGAGGCGATCAACTACATCCCGTACCCGATCGAGGAAGTGAACCTCGATTTCGAGGTGCTGGGCGGCATGCCCGGCAACACCGAGATGGTGCAGGTACTGCTGGCGGCATCGCGCTCGGAGAATGTCGAGATGCGCGCCTCCGCGCTCGAGCTCGGCGGCCTGACCGCGAAAGTCGTCGACGTCGAGGCCTTCGCGATCGAGAACGCGTTCGGCCTGCTCGCGAACACGCTCAACATCCCGCGCGACGGGATCGTCGCCCTGGTGGATGTCGGCGCGACCATGACCACGCTCAACATCCTGCGCAACGGACGCAGCCTGTATGCGCGCGAACAGGTGTTCGGCGGCAAGCAGCTGACCGACGAGGTCATGCGCCGCTACGGGCTGAGCTACGAGGAGGCGGGCCTGGCCAAGCGCCAGGGCGGCCTGCCCGAGAGTTACGAGATCGAGGTGCTCGAGCCGTTCAAGGAGGCCCTGGTCCAGCAGATCAGCCGCCTGCTGCAGTTCTTCTACGCCGGCAGCGAGTTCAACCGGGTCGACCAGATCGTGCTGGCGGGCGGTTGCGCCTCGATCCCCGGCATCGCCGAGATGGTCGAGGAGCAGCTCGGCGTGCAGACCGTCATCGCCAATCCGCTGGCGCAGATGACCCTCGGCTCGCGGGTGCAGGCACATGCGCTCGCGCAGGACGCCCCGGCCCTGATGATCGCCTGCGGCCTGGCCCTGAGGAGCTTCGACTGATGGCCCGGATCAACCTACTCCCGTGGCGCGCCGAGCGCCGCAAGCAGCGCCAGAAGGACTTCGGCGTGATGCTGGCGCTGGCGGCCCTGGCCGGTCTGGCGCTGTGGTTCCTGTTCAACATGTACTACAACGCGCAGATCTCCGGGCAGCAGGAGCGCAACGCCTACCTGGAAGCGCAGATCGCCGAGGTCGACACCAAGATCGTCGAGATCGACGAACTCGACCGGCAGCGGGCACGGCTGCTGGCGCGCAAGGAGGTGATCGAACAGCTGCAGGCCAACCGCTCGCAGATGGTCCACCTGTTCGATTCGCTGGTGCGCACCATTCCCGACGGCGTGATCCTGACGACGATCAAGCAGGAAGGCGAGAAGCTGACGCTGGAGGGGCGCTCGCAGTCCAACTCGCGCGTCAGCACCTACATGCGCAATCTCGAGGGTTCGGGCTGGATGACCAAGCCGGACCTGTCGATCATCGAGGCGCGCGACGGCGTCGCCGGCCTGCCGTACAGCTTCAGCCTGTCGGTCCAGCTGGCCAACCCCAACGCGCCGAAGGACGAGGATGGCGACGGCATCCCCGACCCGGTGCCTCCGGTCAATGCCGAGCCGGCGGCGCCGGCCGATGCGCCTGCCGATGCGGCGGCGGCTTCGGCCGCTCCGGCCGCTGAAGCGCTCGCGGATGAGCCTGCGGCCGAACCTGCCGCGGAGCCTGCGGCGACGACTGCGCCTGCCGAAGGAGCTGCCCAGTGAACAAGAAGAAGGTTTCGCTGCGTGAGCTCGACTTCAACAACATGGGCGCGTGGCCGCGCGAGTACAAGATCGGCTTCTGCGTGCTGATCGGCCTGCTGATCTTCGGCCTGCTCTGGTACCTGGTGACGCGACCGAAGGGAACGGAACTCAAGGGGCTGGAGCGCACCGAATCCGAGCTCCGGGCCGATTTCGAGGAGAAGCAGGGGCGGGCCGCCAACCTCGAGCCGCTCAAGCAGCAACTGGTGCAGATGGAGCAGCAGCTGCAGCAGATGCTGCGGCAGCTGCCCAGCCGCACGGAGATGCCCGCGCTGATCAACGACATTTCACAGACCGCGCTGGCCACGGGTATCAGCAACGAGCTGTTCAAGCCGGGTCCGGAGGCGCCCAAGGAGTTCTACGCCGAGAAGCCGATCGAACTGAAGATGGTGGGGACCTATCACCAGTTCGGCGCGTTCGTCAGCGGCGTGGCTTCGCTGCCGCGGGTGGTGATCATGACGATGCACGACATTTCGCTGCGTCCGCGTGGCGCGAGCGGCGACGCACCGGCGGCGATCGGGCCCAATTCGAGCCTGGAGCTCGCGGGCACGGTCAAGACCTATCGCTATCTCGACGAAGAAGAGGCCGCCGCTCAGGAAGAGGCCGCGGCCGCGGCTGCCGGGGGGGCACGCTGACATGCGCAGGACGTCGAATACCACCGGGACGATCGCGGCATGCGTGCTGGTCCTGGCGCTCGCAGGTTGCGTGCGCGGAATCACCAGTACGCCAGGCGAGGCACCGAACCTCGAGGAGTGGGTCGCCAACGTGAAGGCGCGTCCAGCGCCACCGCTCGACCCGCTGCCGGTCATGCAACAGTTCGAGACCTTCGAGTACGCGGCGCAGGATCTTCGCGATCCCTTCAGCGCCGTGTTCAGCGACGACGGCAGCGGCAGCGGTCCGAGGCCGGATTCCAACCGCCGCAAGCAGACGCTCGAGCAGTTCCCGCTGGACAGCCTCGACATGGTGGGCACGCTGCATACCGGGCCGGGCATGGTCGCGCTGGTGATGGCGCCCGACAAGGTGACCTATCGCGTGTCGGCCGGCGTCTACATGGGCCAGAACGACGGCCGGGTGACCAGCGTGCATGAAGATAGAATCGATCTCGTCGAACTCGTGCCGGATGGCGCTGGCGGCTGGCTGGAACGGCCGGCTTCGGTTGCGCTCGAAGACAATTGATCAGGGGAAGTCAAAGATGATCGTCACCAAAGTGCGTAATCCGCAACCGACCCGGCAGGCCGTCACGGTCCAGACGCTGGCGATCGGCCTCTTCGCAGGCCTGCTGTCGGCTTCCGCAGCGGCAGGTGCGCCGGCCGTGCGCGGGCACGCCCCCGGGCTGCTGGCGATCGCGCAGGTCGCGTCCGCGGATCCCGCCAAGCAGGTTCCCGGTGTCGTCTCGGTCTCGGCCGTGGACTTCAAGCGCGGCGACGGCGGTGCCGGCAAGCTGATCCTGCGCTTCGACGGCGACGGCGCGAACCCCGACCTGCGGACCCAGGGATCCAGCGTCATCGTCAACATCGGCAACGCCACGTTGCCGGCTGCGCTGCAGCGACCGCTGAACGTCACCGACTTCGCCACGCCGGTCCAGCGCATCGACGCCCGCCAGGGCGGCGAGGGTGCGCAACTGGTGCTGAGCGCGCAGGGCAACTTCGAGTCGATGGCCTACCAGACCGGTCGCGACTACGTGGTCGAGATCGTGCCGCGTACCTCGACCGCCCCGGATCGTGCCGTCGGTGCCAGCAGTCCAGAGGCGGTCGCATCGACCTCGCAGGCGTCTGCAGCACGTACCTACAGCGGTCGCCCGGTCACGTTCAACTTCCAGGACGTGCCGGTGCGCACCGTGCTGCAGCTGATCGCCGAGGAATCCAACCTCAACATCGTCGCCAGCGATACGGTGACCGGCAACGTGACGCTGCGCCTGATCAATGTGCCCTGGGACCAGGCGCTCGACATCGTCCTGCAGGCGCGCCAGCTCGACAAGCGCCGCAGCGGCAACGTGGTCTGGGTGGCCCCCCAAGTCGAGATCGCAAGCTTCGAGAAGGCGAAGGAAGATGCGCGCCTCGAGCTGGAAGACCGCGCCGAAATGGTCACGGAGTACATCCCGATCAGCTATGGCAACGCAGAAGACATCGCCAAGCTGTTGACCGAGGAGAGCAAGAACAGCATGGGCAGCGGTGGTGGTGGCGGCGGAAGCCAGGGCCAGCAGGAAAGCCGGGGGTTCCTGTCCCGACGCGGCAGCCTGAGCTTCGACCGTCGTACCAATACGCTGCTCGTGATCGACATTCCGCAGCGCGTGTCCGAGATCAAGCGACTCGTCACCATGCTCGACAAGCCGGTGGACCAGGTTGTCATCGAAGCCCGCATCGTGATCGCGACAGAGAGCTTCGCTCGTGACCTCGGTGCGAAGTTCGGCGTCTCGGGCTCGAAGGATCGTGCTTCGTGGGGCGGAGAGCTTACAGGGTCAGGTGCGACTTCCAGTGGATTGAACTTCTCCGCACCTGCCGGCACCGGAGCCGGGTCACTGGCATTCACCATTCTCGGCAATACGATCGACTGGGCTGTCGAACTGTCGGCGCTCCAGGAGGAGGAACGGGGCGAGGTTGTCTCGAATCCACGGATTGTCACAAGCAACCAGAAGGAGGCGATTATCCGCCAGGGGCAGGAGGTGGGTTACCTGACCGTCACTGGTGGTCAGAGCAACAGCATTCCGACGGTGGAGTTCAAGGACGTGCTGCTCGAACTCAAGGTCACCCCGACGATCACCAACGACGGGCGCGTGTTCCTGAACATGGCACTGAAGAAGGACGAGATTGAGGGCTTTGTTTCCGTTGGTGATGGCCTTGGTTCTGTTCCACAGATCAACAAGCGCGAGATCACGACAGCTGTTCTTGTCGAAGACGGGCAGACGGTGTCGATTGGTGGCGTGTACGAGTTCCGCAACCGAAACGAGCTATCAAAGGTCCCGTTCCTGGGCGATCTGCCGATCATCGGCAACTTGTTCAAGCGGCGCGGCCGGAACGACGAAAAGGCTGAGTTGCTGATCTTCGTCACACCCAAGGTGTTGCGCGTCGCCCAGCGCTGACCCGAGCGACCGCCTGGCAAGCAAGGACGGGGCCTTAGGGCCCCGTCTTCGTTTCCGGACCGGTCTGCGCATGCAGGCCGATGGCCTTCGGCACTGAACCATGCGTGGGAACTCTGGTCCAATGCAGGCTGACGCTCACGCCAAGGGCCCCATGGACAGCTCCCGCGACGACATTCCCCGCCTGCACGCCGCATTCGCCGCGCTTCGCCTGGATCTGGCGGGCGAGATCGTCGGCCAGGCGGCCCTGGTCGAACGCCTGCTGGTCGCCCTGCTCGCCGACGGCCACCTGCTGGTGGAAGGCGCGCCCGGGCTGGCGAAGACGACCGCCATCCGCGCGCTGGCCGCCCGGGTCGAGGCCGACTTCGCCCGCGTGCAGTTCACGCCCGACCTGCTGCCGGCCGACCTCACCGGCACCGAGATCTGGCGACCGCAGGACGCGCGGTTCGAATTCGTGCCCGGGCCGATCTTCCATTCGCTGCTGCTCGCCGACGAGATCAACCGCGCACCGGCCAAGGTCCAGTCGGCCCTGCTCGAAGCGATGGGCGAGCGCCAGGTCACCGTGGGCCGCCAGACCTACGCGCTGCCGCCGCTGTTCCTGGTGATGGCGACCCAGAATCCGATCGAGCAGGAAGGCACCTTCCCGCTGCCGGAAGCGCAACTCGATCGCTTCCTGATGCACGTGCGCATCGGCTACCCCGAGATCGACACCGAAACCGAGATCCTGCGGCTCGCCCGCGAACGCGCACGCGCCGCGCTGCAGCCGGTGGCGCGGACCTTCGCGCCGATGCCGCAGGCCGACGTGTTCGCGGCCCGCGCGGCGGTCCTCGACCTGCATGTCGCGCCCGCGGTGGAGCGCTATCTGGTGGAGCTGGTGCTGGCTTCGCGCGACGCGGCCCGCTACGACGCGGCGCTGGCGCGGCGCATCGCCTGGGGCGCGAGTCCGCGCGGTTCGATCGCGCTGGAACGCTGCGCGCGCGCGCATGCCTGGCTGGCGGGACGCGATTTCGTCACCCCGGACGACGTGCGCGCAGTGGCGCCGGACGTGTTGCGCCACCGCGTGCTGCCCAGCTACGAAGCCACCGCCGAGGGGTGGGACGGCGATCGGCTGGTGGCGGAGCTGCTGGCGAAGGTGCCGCTGCCGTGAGCCTCCGGGTCGCACCCGCCCTCGCACCCCGCGGATCGGCATGGGACGGGTTTGCCGACGGGTTCCGCGCTCATGGCATCGGGCCGCATCGCCTGCCGGTGATCCATCGGCGTTTTCCCTGCATGCCGGGCGATCACGCGGAAACGCGCGCCTGAGGCGCGGTCGAGGCGATCCATGGCCTTTCCCGCATCCGGAAACCGCGCGCGACAGGCCGCAGTCGTGCCTCCCGGCACGGACGGCATCGTGCCGACCCTGTCCGAACTCGTCGCACTGCGTGGCGTGGCGCAGGCGCGGCACGTCCCCCGGCGCGGCCGCCTCGGGATCAGCGGCCCGGCGCCGTCGATGCAGCGCGGTCGCGGCATGGAATATGCCGAATCGCGCGAATACGCGCAGGGCGACGATGCGCGCCACATCGACTGGCGCCTGACCGCCCGCAGCGGACGCATGCATACCAAGCTGTTCCACGCCGAGCGCGAACGGCTGAGCCTGATCGTGGCGGACACTTCGCCGGAGCTGTTCTTCGGCACCCGGGTACGCTTCAAGTCCGTCCAGGCCGCGCGCGCGGGCGCGGTCGCTGCGTGGGCGGCGCTGCGCGATGGCGACCGGATCGCGGCGCTGCGTGGTGGTGGTACCGATGCGCTGGTGCCTCCTGCCGGCGGGCCGCGTGGCGTGCTGCGCGTGCTCGATGCCCTGGTGCGCTGGTACGCCAGGCCACCCGGCGACGATGCCGGGCTGTCCGTCGCGCTCGACCGGGCGCGACGGCTGCTGCGCCCCGGCGCGAGGCTGCTGGTGCTGGCAGACGCCGGCAGCGTCGCCCGGGTGCCGGTGGAGACCTGGCCCTCGCTCACCGGCCACCACGAGGTGGTGGTGGTGCTGATCGACGACCCGATCGAGCGCGCACCGCCCGCGCAGCGACTGCCGCTGCTCAGTGCGGGCCGCCGCATCGAGCCCGACCTGGCATCCGCCAGCCAGCGCCGGCGCTGGGAAGCGGCCTTTCCGGGCGCGGCGCTGCAGGCCGCGGAAACGCTGCGCGCGCGGGGTGTCCGGGTCGAAATGCTGTCGGCCGACGCGCCGAGCCAGTCGTGGCTGCCGCAGGTTGGTCGCCGGTGACGCCGGTCGAACTGCCGCTGCGCGACGTGCATGCGCCGGTGGCACCGCCGTGGTGGCCGCCGGCGCCGGGCTGGTGGATCGTGGGCGCAGGATTGCTGGTGGTCGTCGTCGCACTGGCTTGGTGGTCCCTGCGTCGCCGGCACCGGCGGCGGGCGGCAGAACGCCTGTTCGACGAGGCGGTCTCCTCGGCGCCGACGCTTCCGGCGCGGGTCGCGGCGATGTCGGAATTGCTTCGACGGGCCGCGCGCCGCGTCGATGCGGATGCCGCCACGCGCGCGGGCGACGACTGGCTGCAACTGCTCGATCGTGGAATGCCGAACGCCGTTTTCACCGACGGGCCCGGCGCCCTGCTGCGCGATGGTGCCTTCCGTGCCGATGTCGACGCGGAGGCGGTCGAAGCGTTGCGCATGGTCGCGCGAGCGCGCTTCCTCGAGTGGATGGAGCGGCGCGGATGATCGCATCGGCCGCCGACTGGGTCGCCACGCTGTTCGCCGGCTTCGCCTGGCCGTGGGTGCTGTTCGCGTTGCCGTTGCCGTGGCTGGCGCGCTGGAGCCTGCCGCCGGTCCGGCAGGACCAGCCTGCGTTGCGCGTGCCCTGGGGCAGTCGCCTGGATGGCATCGTGCGCCAGGGCGCGACGCGCGGCGTGCGGCGCATGCCCCTGCTGGCGTGGCTGGCATGGACGCTGCTGTGCATCGCGGCCGCGCGGCCGCAGCAACTGGGCGAGGTGGTGCAGCCACCGGCTTCCGCGCGCGACCTGATGCTGGCGGTCGACCTGTCGGGCAGCATGGGCGAGGAGGACATGCGCCTGGGCGGTCGCGTGGTCGACCGCCTGACCGCGGCCAAGGCGGTGATCGCCGACTTCCTCGACCGTCGCGCGGGCGACCGTGTCGGCCTGATCGTGTTCGGCCAGCGTGCCTACGCGCTGTCGCCGCTGACCCTGGACCGCGACAGCGTACGCGACCAGCTGCTCGACAGCGTGGTCGGCCTGGCCGGACGCGAGACCGCGCTTGGCGACGCGATCGCGCTCGCGGTCAAACGCCTGCGCGGGCAGGAGCGGGGGCAGCGGGTCCTGGTCCTGCTCACGGATGGCGTCAACACCGCGGGGCAGATCGATCCGGCCAAGGCCGCCGAACTCGCGCGCGACCACGACGTGCGCATCCACACCATCGCCTTCGGCGGCGACGGTGATGCGATGTCGCTGTTCGGCGTCCCGTTGCCGGGCAACGAGGTGGAGATCGACGAGGCGGCGCTCCAGCGCATCGCGGCAGCCACCGGCGGCCGGGCGTTCCGCGCGCGCGATGCCGATGAGCTCGCCGGCATCTATACCGAGATCGATCGCCTGGAACCGGTTGCGCGACCCGGCCAGCAGTTGCGCCCGAGGGTCGAACGCTATCCGTGGCCGCTGGCGGGCGCGCTGCTGGCAGGCCTGCTGGCGCTGCTGCGCCTGCCGGACACGGGCGGGTGGCGCAAGGGTGGCGGGGCGCGTCGCGTGGACGCGGAGGCGGGCGCATGAGCGGGCTGCTGTCGCAGCTGCATTTCCTGCGCCCGCAGTGGTTCTGGGCGTTGCTCGCACTGCCGCTGCTGGCGGCCTGGTGGCAATGGCAGCGGCGCCGCGCGAGCGTCTGGCGCGCGCACGTCGATCCGCACCTGTTGCCACACCTCGTCGAAGGGGGCGTCTCGCGACGCGGCGTCGGCGGGTTGCTGGCACGGCTGCTGGCGTGGACGCTGGCGGTGGCGGCGCTCGCAGGCCCGAGCTGGCGCCAGGGCGAAGTGCCGCTGCAGCAGCACGGGCGTGCCCTGGTGGTCGTGCTCGACCTGTCGGACGCGATGCTCGCCGCCGACCTCCCGCCATCGCGCCTGCTGCAGGCGCGGGCGAAGCTGGCGACCCTGCTGCGCGAACGCACCGGGGGCGACGTCGCGCTGGTCGCGTTTTCCGACGATGCCTACACCGTCGCGCCGCTCACCGAAGACTCCGCCAACGTGGCGATCTTCCTCGATGCGCTGGCCCCGGACGTGATGCCGGTCGACGGCCATCGCCCCGATCGCGCGATCCACCATGCGATGACTTTGTTGGCGCAGGCCGGCTATCACGATGGCGACATCCTGCTGCTGGCCCACCGGGGCGACGAGGCTGCGGTCGCGGCGGCGGCGCGTGCGCGTGCCGCGGGGCTGCGCGTATCCGCGCTCGGCCTCGGCAGGCCCGGCGGCGCCACCTACCGAGCACGAGATGGCAGCCTGCGGTCATCGCGCCTGGATGCGGGATCGCTGCGTCGGGTCGCCGTGGCGGGTGGTGGCCACTACGCCGCCCTGTCGACGGACGATGGCGACCTCGCTGCGCTCGACGTGCTGTCGCCTGGCGTGGGCACTGGCGCGGCCTCGCGCAGCGGCGCGGATGCGCGGGTCTGGCGCGACGAGGGCTACTGGTTGCTGCTCCCGCTGCTGTTGCTGGGTCTGCTGGCGTTCCGCCGCGGGGCCGCGTTCGCCGTGCTCGCCGCCTGCCTGCTGCTGCCGCTGCCCGAGGCGTACGCCGCCGCGCCCGTGGCCGGCAATGCCTGGCGTCGTGCCGACCAGGTCGAGCACCAGCGCATGCGCGAAGGCCTCGATGCCTACCGCGCCGGCAGGCACGACGATGCAGAGCGCGCCTGGCGCGACCTTCCCGGGGCGGACGCGGCCTACAACCGTGGCAACGCGCTGGCGAAGGCCGGGCGCTACGAGGAAGCGATCGCCGCATACGACGACGCCCTCGAACGCCAGCCGGGCATGGAGGATGCGATCGCCAACCGGGCCCTGGTCGAGGCCGCGATGCGACGGCAGCCGCCCCCGGGCGCCGGCCAACCGCGACAGCAACCCGGCGCGGACGAGGACAAGGCGGGTGAAGGCGAAGCCGGTGGCGAGGATTCCTCTGCGTCGCAGCAGGAAGGCGCGCAGCCCGGCGATGGCAGCGGCGACCGGTCCGACCCGCCGCCGCGGGCGCCGCAAGGCGATACCTCGCGCGCGGGCGAGCGCGAACACACCCAGGCTCCGCCGTCGTCGCAAGGCGAAGGCGATGCCGGGCAGCGAGACGCCTACGCGGCGCAACGCCAGCGCATGCAGCAGGCGCTGCGACAGGCCGGAACGCCGGCGGACGACGGCGATACCATCGAAGGCGACCCGGATCGCGCCGAGACCGAGGCCGAACGCGAGCGTCGCCAGGCCGGCGAAGCCTGGCTGCAGCGCGTGCCCGACGATCCGGGAGGGCTGTTGCGCGCGCGTTTCCGGCTCGAATACGAGCGTCGCAATGGACCCGGGAGCACGCCATGACACCACGCGCCACCATGCGTTGGATCTGCGCATGCCTGCTGCTGGCCGCATGCACCGTGCAGGCGCAGGCGGCCACGCGTGCATGGCTGGATCGCGACCGCATCGAGGTCGGCGAGACCGCGACGCTCAACATCGAGACCGACCAGGCGACCGCGCAGATCCCCGATTTCGCCGAACTCGTGCCGGATTTCGTGCTCAGCGGGCACAGCAGCAGCCGCGGCATCGAGGTGGACAACGGCCGGCGCCGCGCGCGCGTGCTGTTCGCGGTGGCGCTCCGGCCCCGGCGCGAGGGACTGATGACCGTGCCGGCGCTGCGCGTGGGCGGCGAGACCACTGCGCCGCTGGCGCTCACCGTCGTGCCCGCTTCCACCGCGCCTGCGCGCGCAGGGGAGCCGGTCTTCATCGAAGGCGAGGCCGACAGCCAGGATCCCTACGTCCAGCAGTCGGTTGGCTATACCCTGCGGCTCTACTACGCCACGCCGCTGGTGTCGGGCCAGCTCGACCAGCCCGCGCCCGACGGTGCCGCGCTGCAGCGCGTCGGCAGCGACCTGCAGTACAGCCGCGAACTCGGCGGGCGACGCTACACCGTGGTCGAGCGCCGGTTCGTGATCGTGCCCGAGCGCAGCGGGACGCTGACCATTCCCGGCGCGCGCTTCGAAGGCACCGGGGTGGGCGGCTTCTTCGACGACATGTTCGGCGACGGACGCCGCGCGCTGCGCGCGAACGGCGCGCCGCGCATCCTGCAGGTGCGCCCGGTGCCGGATGCCGCGCCGCAACCCTGGCTGCCGCTGCACGGCATGGAGCTGCGCTACCTCGCCACGCCGCAATCGCTGCGCGCCGGCGAGGCGGCGACGATCGATGTCGAACTGGTCGCCGACGGTGCCGCGGCGAGCCAGCTGCCGGAACTGCAGCTGCCGGTGGGCGACGGCGCGCAGATGTTTCCCGAGCCGCCGCAGGTCGACGAGAGCTTCGAGCGTGGGCGGCTGCGGACGAAGGTGACGCGCCGGTTCGCGGTCGTGCCGGCACGCGAAGGCGCGCTGCGCATCGCCGGGCCGCGCCAGGCCTGGTGGGATGTGCGCGCGGGGATCGCGCGCACCGCGTCGCTGCCCGATCTCGAACTGGAGGTTGCGGCAGGCGCGGCCTCGGGAGCGGCGGTCGACGACGGCGCGCACGAGGCGTTCGATGCGGCCCGCGGCGAGAACGACGCCTTGCGCCGCTGGGGCGCATGGCCGTGGCTGGCCCTGGCATTCGCGCTGCTGTGGCTGGGTACGCTGGCGTGGGCGCTGCGCAGGCAGGCGGCCGGGTGGACCGGAACGACACCAGCCGCGCCGGCCCCGGGTGCAGCGGAGCCCACCGCACCCGTCACCTCGCTGCGCGACCTGGCGCGCGTGCTGCAGGTGGGCGATCCGGCGGAAGTCGAACACGCCCTGTGCGCGCTCGCATCGCCGCCGGCCGCTCACCTCGACGCACTGGCGGAGCGGCTCGCCGACCCGGTGCAACGCGATGCGATCGCCTCCCTGCAGCAGGCGCGCTGGGCGGACGGCGACATGGCCGCCGCGCGCGCCCACCTGCGGGAGGCCTTCGCCCGCGGCCCGCGCTGGCTCGAACCCGCATCGACGGCCGGGGCGCGAGCGTCGCTGTTGCCGCCGCTCTATCCCCGCCGGCCAGGGCGATGAAGCACTGCACCTGAAGGCCGCTCCTGCAGGCGCTGCTCTGCCTGCCCGCGGTGCGAGGGACCGGTCGGTTCCGCGTGCGGAGCTGCGAACCCGGCGGAGCCGGGACCTCTCTAGCGGTCGCCCTCGACTGCCGCGCTCCGCCTGGTCAGTCCATCGATCCAATTGCGCAGGCGATGCCAGAACACCACCACCGCCGGCGTGATGCTCACCCGGGACTGCGGCGCACGCCGCGGCCCTGGCGCCGCACGGGCTCCGGCCAGGGATTGCGCCGCGGCGGATGCGTTCGAAGCGGTTGCCGGCATCGTCGCCCGAGGCGGGGGCGCTGCTGCATGGCCGGAGCCCGAGGCACGGGGTGGCGCCAGCGGCGACGATCCGTTGCGGCGGATGGACCGGGTGCCGGACTGTGCCAGCATCCATGCGAACTCCGGATTGCGGTGCTGCCAGTTGAACGCGCGCGGGGTGTGGGATGCGGCCGCGCACTGGGTGTTGAGGTAACGGCCCAGCCGCTGCGCACGCTGTTCGAACCGCGCGCGCCAGACCGGATCGGCCTCGAAGTGGCGCGCGGCGGCGACCGCCATCAGCAGTTCGGGGTTGTGCGCGTCGGATCCATATCCCTGGTCGTCCTGGATCGCGACCACGCGCGAGCGCGGCGACACGGCCGACGAGAAATACCAGCCGATCGTGCCGCCGGCGTTGCAGCCGGACAGCCAGTCGCCGGCCTCCGCGTCCGACGCGAAACCATGCTGCTCGAGGTAGCGGCCGAAGTCGCGCAGCATCGTGGGGATGCGCTCGTCGCCCGTCACCAGCCATGCATGCCAGAGGCCGCCGACGATATTGGCGCTCATCCAGGGCGAGCCGCCGCGGACATCGGTCGCGGCATCGTAGTCGAGGCCTTCATGCGCCTGCCAGGAGTGGGTCCACGCCCCCGTGAACGGATCGCTGGCCGGCGGCGTCTGCTGGTGCGCGTAAAGCCAGCCCAGCACGTCCTCGATGCTGCGGCGCATGGAGGCCTCGCCGGTGAGCTGGTAGCCCGCAACCAGCTGCGCAAGGGCCAGCCCGACCTGCCGTTCGGTCCAGGCCTGATGGCCGCCGGTGTACGGTCCCAGTGCACCGTTCCATCCCCCGCGCACCTGGTTGTCGAACACGTGCTGCACCGTCGCGGCATCCAGCCGCGTGTCGTCGCCGGCCAGCGCGGCCAGCAGCAGGTGCGGCGTGAGGTAGCCGTACTTGGGATCGCAGGGGCTGACGCCGTCGAACTCCCATCCGCCGGTGCAGTCCGGCCACCCGCCGCCGCCGCCGGTGCGCTTGATTTTCGACAGGTAGAACGTGGCCGAGTTGTAGAACTCCAGGAACACGTCCGGCCGGCCGCTGCGCACGTACTGGTAGCCGATCACCGAGGCGCGGTCGAACAGGAACGCGTGCACGCCGCTGTAGGAGGTGTCCCTGGCCCATTGCCATTGCCGGTCGACGTAGCGGTCGTAGTCCCGATCCGCGGCGTACGGGAGCTGCGGGCCCGCGATCTGGGAATGCGTCAGCCAGGCCGGATCGAGCGTGGCGATCACGCGGGGCACGGGTGCCCCCATCTTGCCCGCGCGCGTGCCGTTGTCGTAGGGCTGCGCGGCGAGCGAGCGGGTGCGCGGCCGGCTGATGTCGAAGCGGTATGTCGTGTCCGGATCGGCCTGGAACTGCACGCGCACCGCGCGGATGCTGTTGTCCGCCCAATGCCAGCGCAGCGTCGGCGCGACGAAGGCCGGTACTTCGGCGCCGTCGGGCGCGAGGATCCGGACCCGCGCCGCGTCGGTCAGCATGCCTTGCGGAAACGGAATGCCGAGGTTGACCAGTTCGGCGTTGCCGACATCGCCATTGCGCGTCAGCGTGATGGTCGTCGGCGGGGATTGCGCGGCGACGGTGCCCCAGGGCAGGGCCAACGCAGCCAGCAGGAACAGCGATCGAACGATTCTCATGGGGTATTCCCGGGTCAATCACCCGTACAGCCGGGGGGTCGGATCTGCCGAAAGTGCCAGCGGCGCCAGGCGGGGGCCGGCGCGGATGGGAGCGGGCATACTGCGCCTGGCGACGCGGTCGGACAAGCTTGCGGCGGATACGGGTCCGACGGCCACGGTCCCGCCAGGATGCTGCCGGACCTCGCGCATCCCGGCCGTGCCGGTGGCCGGTCCGCGAGCGGCCCGGGCCGGACGCGCGGGCAGGACCGTCGAGCTCCGGGGTGCGTTCGGTACTGGTGCCGCGGCGCTGGCGCGCCGCCGGGGACGGCGCGGCGGTTTGCTAAGCTCCCGAGCCTGGTGCAACGGAGACAGAACCTGATGAGTGGAACGACGCCGGGCGCGAAGACGCCGATGCCACTCCACTGGAAGATCGCGATCGGCTTCGCCGTCGGCCTGGTGCTCGGCCTGTTCGTCCACTACGGCATCGGCGCCGAAGCCGCTTGGGTGCAGGCGCTCACGCGCTACGTCACCACGCCGTTCTCGCAGCTGTTCCTGAGCCTGATCTTCATGCTGATCGTGCCGCTGCTGTTCTCGGCGCTGGTGGTCGGCGTGTCGGAGATGGGCGACATCGGCTCGCTCGGGCGCATCGGCTGGCGCACGCTGGCCTACACCATCCTGCTTTCCGGCATCGCGGTCGTGCTGGGCCTGGTCATGGTCAACATCTTCAAGCCCGGCGCCGGCGTCGATCCGGTGCTGGCGCAGCAACTGCTGGCCGAGGGCGCGGAGCGCGCGCAGTCGATCGTCCGCGACAGCGCCACCCAGCCCACCGGCATGGAGATGGTGCTGTCGATCGTGCCGCAGAACGTGATCGGCGCGGCGTCGAACAATGCCAACATCATCGCCCTGATGTTCTTCGCGCTGATGTTCGGCGTCGGCCTGGTGCTGACGCAGACGCCGCAGACCGCGGTGCTCAAGCGCGGCATCGAGGGGCTGTTCCAGATCTCGATGACCCTGATCGGGCTGGTGATCCGGCTGGCGCCGTACGCGGTGTTCTGCTTCATGTTCAACCTCGCGGTGCTGTTCGGCTGGGACCTGCTGATCCGGCTCGGCGCGTTCGTGCTGGTGGTGGTCGGCGCGCTGGCGATCCACATGCTGGTGGTGTATTCGCTGGCGCTGCGCCTGATCGGCGGCTGGTCGCCGCTGGCGTTCTTCAAGGGCGTGCAGGAAGCGATGCTGATGGCGTTCTCGACCGCCTCGAGCAACGCCACCCTGCCGACCGCGCTGAAGGTGGCGGACGAGAACCTGAAACTGCCGAAGAAGGTCTCGCGCTTCGTGCTGACCATCGGCGCGACCGCCAACCAGAACGGCACCGCGCTGTTCGAGGGCGTGACCGTGATCTTCCTCGCCCAGTTCTTCGGCGTGGACCTGACCTTCGGCCAGCAGTTCCTGGTGATGCTGGTGTGCATCCTCGGTGGCATCGGCACGGCCGGCGTGCCGTCGGGCTCGCTGCCGGTGGTCGCGCTGATCTGCGCGATGGTCGGCGTGCCGCCCGAGGGCATCGGTCTGGTGCTCGGCGTCAATCATTTCCTCGACATGTGCCGGACCACGGTCAACGTCACCGGCGACCTGGGCATCGCCGCGCTGGTGTCGAAGGGCGAGGCCGATACCGATCCGGATTCGGTGCTCGCGCGCGCGCGCGAACCCGAGCCCGAACCCGAACCCGTGCCGCGGGCCTGATCGCCCGGGCGGCACGAACCGCCGCATCCGTTGTCGCCAACGCGCGCGGCGCATGCCCGGGCGCAATTGGTTGCCGGCGAAAGCGCACGCGATCGTCGCGATGTCCGCCACATGTCCCATGGGACATGGGACAATGGCGCGCCCCGGTTCCGGGGCCACCCCCTTCCGCACACGCCCGAACATGACGACGCCCAGCCGCAGAGAGCTTGCCAACGCCATCCGTTTCCTCGCCATCGACGGTGTCGAGGCGGCCAAGTCCGGCCATCCCGGCATGCCCATGGGCATGGCCGACATCGCCGAGGTGTTGTGGAACGACTACCTCCGGCACAACCCCGGCAACCCGCGCTGGCCCGACCGCGACCGCTTCATGCTGTCCAACGGCCACGGCTCGATGCTGCACTACGCGCTGCTGCACCTGTCCGGCTACGACCTGTCGATCGATGAGATCAAGCGCTTCCGCCAGCTCGAGTCGAAGACACCGGGGCATCCCGAGAATTTCATGACGCCGGGCGTCGAGACGACCACGGGTCCGCTCGGCCAGGGCTTCGCCAACTCGGTCGGCTTCGCGCTTGCCGAGAAGCTGCTGGCGCAGCGCTACAACCGCCCCGGCTTCGACGTGGTCGACCATCGCACCTGGGTGTTCATGGGCGACGGCTGCATGATGGAAGGCATCTCGCACGAAGCCGCGTCGCTGGCGGGCACCTGGGGGTTGGGCAAGCTGGTGGCGTTCTGGGACGACAACGGCATCTCGATCGACGGAGAGGTCGAAGGCTGGTTCACCGACGACACCCCGGCGCGCTTCGAGGCCTACGGCTGGCGCGTGATCCGCAACGTCGACGGCCACGACCCGCACGAGATCCGGATCGCGATCGAGACCGCGCTCAAGCACGACGACAAGCCCACCCTGGTGTGCTGCCGCACCACGATCGGCTTCGGTTCGCCGGCCAAGGCGGGCAAGGAGTCCTCGCACGGCGCGCCGCTGGGCAAGGACGAGGTCGAGGCCACGCGCAAGGCGCTGGACTGGCCGCACGGACCGTTCGAAGTGCCGCCGGCGATCGCCGATGCCTGGCGCGCCAACGACGCCGGCGCCACGCGCGAAGCGGAATGGAACGCGCTGTTCGAGGCGTATGCGGCGGCGCATCCGGAGCTGGCGACCGAACTGCGGCGTCGCCTGCGCGGCGAGCTGCCGGCCGACTTCTCCAGCCAGGCCGATGCCTACATCGCGAAGCTCCAGACCGAAGGTCCGGTGGTCGCGTCGCGCAAGGCTTCGCAGATGGCGATCGAGGCGTTCGCGCCGCTGCTGCCGGAACTGATCGGCGGCTCGGCCGACCTCGCTCATTCCAACCTCACCCTGTGGAAGGGCAGCCAGCCGGTCACCGGCGGGTCGGCCGAGGCCAACTACATCAACTACGGCGTGCGCGAGTTCGCCATGACCGCGATCGCCAACGCGCTGTCGATGCATTGCGGCTTCATCCCCTACGACGCGACCTTCCTGGTCTTCAGCGACTACGCGCGCAACGCGGTGCGCATGAGCGCGCTGATGCGCTCGCACGCGATCCACGTCTACACCCACGATTCGATCGGCCTGGGCGAGGACGGCCCGACCCACCAGCCGGTCGAGCACCTGGCCTCGCTGCGCTACATCCCCAACAACGACGTGTGGCGTCCCTGCGACGCGGTGGAGTCGGCGGTGGCATGGAAGTCGGCGATCGAGCGCATGGATGGGCCTGCCTGCCTGGTGTTCTCGCGCCAGAACCTGCAGCACCAGCCGCGTGACGAGCAGCAGGTGCGCGACATCGCGCGCGGTGGTTATGTGCTGAAGGATTCAGTCGGCGCGCCCGAGCTGGTCCTGATCGCCACCGGTTCGGAAGTGGAACTGGCGACCAAGGCCGCCGAACAACTCGGCGATAAGGTGCGCGTGGTTTCGATGCCTTCGACCACCGTGTTCGATCGCCAGGATGCGGCCTACCGCGAATCCGTGCTGCCGAACGCCGTGCGCAAGCGCATCGCCGTGGAAGCGGGCGTCACCGGTTTCTGGCGCCAGTACGTGGGCCTCGATGGCGCCGTGATCGGCATCGACACCTTCGGTGCCAGCGCGCCGGCGGGCGAGCTGTACAAGCACTTCGGCATCACGGTCGATGCGGTGGTCGAGGCGGCCAGGGCCCTCTAGCGCGCGGCGCAAGTCGGCCCATCTTTGCGGACGCGAGTGCTCCGTCCTCGTGCTGGTTCCCGCCTCCGACAGGTCGGCAACGAATAGCCGACCTGCCGATCCCGCATCTGCGCACCCTCGCGTCGCGACCTGACGGGCCCCGCCGCGACCCCCGGTCCTTTGCGGCGAATGTCCTCCGGCATCCGCCTGCAGGCGGATGCCTCCCCCTTGATTTCGCCGCAAAGCCGGCGGCCACGGCGGGGCTGGCTTGCGGTCGCGCGCGTGCGGGGAAGTCATTTTTCGGTGGCGTCCTGACGAAGCGTCCAACGTCCCGATATGTCGACGGGTTTCCTGCCCGGAGCATCGATCGCCAAGCACACGTAGCGATCACGTGATTGTCGATGGTGCCGTGACCGGTATCGACACTTTCGGCGCCTGCCACATCGTGATCCTGCGCCAGGGGCGAGCGCCCATGCTCATTCCGGCATCGCGAGTCGCGCGACCAGCCAGGCGTCGATGGCGGACGTGTCGGGCGGGAGCGCGGCTGGTAGCCACAGCGCCGCATCCGAGATCTCGTCGCCTGCGAGGAACGCGTGTTCGCCATCGATCCGTGCAGCGAAGATCGCGCCGGTCGAGGGCGCGCCATTCCCGGTCGCCGTCCCTGCGATCCCGATCCATCCCAGCGCACGCAGGGCGGTGGCGCGGTAGCCGGACTCCTCATGCAGTTCGCGCAGCGCGCAATGCTCCGCCGCTTCGCCCGGTTCGATCCAGCCGCCCGGCAGCTCCCAGAGGCCGCGGCGTGCATTGCGGACCAGCAGGACCTGCGAGCCACGCGACGCCAGCACCAGCGCGAAGTCGGCGGGCCGGGGCGGAGGAGACGCGTGCGCGGCATGGAACGCCAGCAGCCGCTCGCCGCGTTCGTTGACGACAGGCGGACCGGCGACCGTGGGCTTCGCCATGCGCGGAAGTTCAGCCCGCGGGGCGATCGTGCTTGCTGCCGCCGCGGCAGGACGGCGAGTCGGGCGCCGCGTCCTGCAGGGCCCACTCTTCCGGCGTGTAGGTATGCAGCGCAAGTGCGTGCACCTGTTGCATCAGCGGGCCGAGCGTGCGGTAGACCAACTGGTGGCGCTGCACCGCGCGCGTGCCGGCGAAGGCTTCGCTGGCGATCACCGCCTTGTAATGCGTCTCCAGTCCACGGCTGTGCATGTGGCTTTCGTCCGCCACCTCGAGGTACGTGGGCGACAGCGCCTGCAGGGCCCTGCGCAGCAAATCGGCTTTCGTGCTCATGGCGCGATGATACGCGCCGCCGCTGGTTGGGGTCGTGATCGCGCGCCGCCGGGGCCGCATCGCAGTGTTGCGTTCATGCCGCCGCTGCCTGCGTGCGGTGCAACGCCAGGCGCAGCAACCGCGCTTGCAGCCAGTCGCCGGCCGAGCGCGGCTGCGACAGGTCCATGCGTTCCATCGCCTCGGCATCGGTCGCATCGCCCGGCCCCGCGAGCGCAGCCGCCACCGTCGCCAGCTTGTCGCGACGCGACCCGGTGTGCGACTTCAGCCAGCCCAGCGCCCGCACCAGCCGCTGCTCCACCGGGGTGAAATCGCTGCCGAGCGGATAATCGGGCAGGGTGCCGTCGCGACGGAACGGCGCCAGCGTCGCGGCCAGCGCGTCGGCGTTGTGGTCCGACCACGCTGCCGGCATGGCGAAGTCGCCGCGCAGCTTGCGATGGCGTTTCGCGGTGGCCAGCAGCCCGTCGGCGAAGCGCGCGTCGCTCACGCCCGCCATCGCCACGATGCAGTCCTCGTCCGGCTGGCCGCGCAGGTCGGCGATGCCGTACTCGGTGATGTACAGATCGCGCAGGTGGCGCGGGATGGTGGTGTGGCCGTAGTTCCAGCGGATATTGGATTCGGCCTCGCCACCGGCTTCGCGCGTGGACCGCAGCAGCAGCGCCGAGCGGCCGCCCGGCAGTGCGTGCGCCATCGCCACGAAGTTGTACTGCCCGCCCACGCCCGAGACCACGCGGCCGTCGTCGAGCCCGTCCGACACCGCCGCGCCCAGCGCGGTCGCCATCATGCAGGTGTTGAAGAAGCGGCCGTCGCGGCGCTGCAGGCGCTCGAGCCCTTCGTCGAGCCCGTACAGTTCGTTGACCTCGCTCACGCGCTTCATGCCGATGCCGCTGCGGGTGGCATCGTCCAGCCCGTGCAGCCAGTCGTAGAAGTCCTGCGAGCCGAGGTAGAACGCGCCGTGCAGGAACTGACCGTCGCGCTCCACCAGCTCCAGGTCGAGCGCGCTGGCGCCGCCTTCGTTCACGCGCTGCATCAGCGAGGCCTTGTCGACCACCTTGCGCCGGATCACGCCCGCGTCCACCAGCCGGCGGAAGCCTTCGTTGATCATCTCGCTGCAGCCGTACAGTCCCTGCGCGAAGGGGTCGAGCCCGCCGCTGGCCCGCACCGCCGGATGCCGCTCGATGGAAGGATCCAGCGCATGCAGCACGCGACGGTAGGCGGCGTTGTCCTCGTGGCGCAGCGCCAGCGCATGGCACAGCGCGTCCGACAGCGCACCGATACCGATCTGCAGCGTGCCGCCGTCGCGCACCAGGGTGCTGGCATACAGCCCGATCGCATGCTCGGCCACGCCCACCGGCTGGCGCGGCAGCGCGAACAGCCGCGGGTAGGGCGCGGGCGGCGCCACCACCAGGTCGAACCACTCGGCGTCGACCGCGGCGGTGCCGTCCAGCCAGGGCAGCTGCGGATCGATCTCGGCCACCAGCATCGGCCGCGGCAGCCCGGCGGCCACGATCGCGTCCACCGCATCGAAGGTCAGGTCGGTGTTGGAAGACAGCGAGAGCTGCGTGCCGTCTTCGTTCGCGGCCACCTTCTGCACGATGCAGTTCACGCCGCGGTCGGCGAGCGCGCGCGCCACGTGGGTGTAGTTGAGGCTGGCATAGCGCCGCTGCGCCTGTGACGAGCCCAGCAGCGCGCCCGACTGCAGGTAGAACTCCTCCACCGACACGTGCGGGGGCAGGGCATCGCGCCGCTGCGCATCGACGTAGGCCAGTCGCGGGAAATCCGCGCCGAAATGGCGCTGCGCGAACGGCTCGAGGAAGCGTCGCTCCAGCCCAGGCGCCGCGCGCGGCGGATCCAGCGACAGCGCCGTGTACAGCGTCATCGGCCGCGCCGGATCGGCGGCCACGCGCGTGTACAGCGCGTTGAGCAGGCGATGCGGCTTGCCCAGCCCGAGCGGCGCGCCTACCTGCAACTCGCGCGGCAGGTGTTCGAGCATCCAGCCGACGGCATCGTCGAGGTCGGTGAGCATCTGGGTCATCGTGGCTCCGTCGTCACTGTTCGAGCATGTCGGGGCGGAACAGGCGCCGGCGCGACACCTCGTCGCCCGACAGCATGAACCGGCCCTCGCCGCGATAGTGCACGGTGCGCGGCAGCTTCGGCGACGTGGCCGCGCGCGCCGCCACCACGCGCCAGACGAACAGCGGATAGTCCCGGGTGATCCGTGTTTCGTGCAGTGTGCATTCGAGCGTGGCGTGGCATTGCGCGATCCCCGGTGCGGCCACCTGGCGCGACGGCGCTGCGTCCAGGCCGAAGCGTTCGAACTTGTCGACCTCGCGGCTCGAGCAGTTGCCGATACCCACCACCACGTCCAGCAGGTCGGCGGTGGGCAGGTTGATCGTGCACTCGCGGCTGCGCCGCGCCAGCGCGTGGCTGCGGTTGGCGTCCCAGATGTACGTGCCCACCAGGTCGTAGCCCAGCATCATGTGCCAGCCCAGCGTCATCACCGCGCGCTCGTCCCGCCATTGCGTGCACAGCAGCAGGACCGGGCCCGGCTCGAGGAACCGGCGGATGCGTTCGACCGGGAAGGCGCGCTTGCGGACGGGCTTCATCGCGATCTCCGTGTGGCAGGTGCGCAGCATGCCGTGCGCTGCGCGAACGTGGCGTGGTCGTGCGGCTTGCGGCGGCGCGCGCGCGGATATTTCCCGCGGCTCGGGAGCTCCGCGATACCACCGCCGCTCACAACGTATCGATCGGAATCCGCAGGTAGCGCACGCCGTTGTCGTCGGGCTCGGGCAGGGCGCCGGCGCGGATGTTGACCTGCACCGCGGGCAGGATCAGCGCCGGCATGTCCAGCGTGCGGTCGCGCGCCTCGCGCACGGCGACGAACTCGCCTTCCGTCGTGTCGGCGCGCACGTGGATGTTGCCGCGCTTCTGCGCGCCGATGCTGGTCTCACAGGCCACGTCGCGGCCGTCCGGTCCGTAGTCGTGGCAGACGAACACGCGGGTGGGCTCGGGCAGGGCGTAGAGCCGCTGGATCGAGCGGAACAGCTGCGCGGCGCTGCCCCCGGGAAAATCGCAGCGCGCGGTGCCACCGTCGGGCATGAACAGCGAATCGCCGGTGAACAGCGCATTGCCCACCAGGTATGCGCAGCTGTCGCTGGTGTGCCCGGGCACCGCGATCACCCTCGCGTCGATGCCGCCCACCGTGAACCCCTCGCCGTCGGCGAACAGGTGGTCGAACTGCGAGCCGTCCACCGGGAAATCGCCGCCCAGGTTGAACATCCGCGCGAAACGCGCCTGCACCGTGCGGATGCCTTCGCCGATCGCCAGCGTGGCCGCCGGCAGGCGCCCCTTGAGCCAATGGCCCGCGGACAGGTGGTCGGCGTGGGCGTGCGTTTCGAGCAGCCAGCGCACGTCCAGGCCCTTGCCGTGCACGTGGTCGAGCAGGCCCTGGGCCGACGCGGTACCGGTGTGGCCCGAGGCCGCGTCGAAATCCAGCACCGGATCGACGATCGCCGCCTGGCGCGTGCCCGGATCGGACACCACGTAGCTCCAGGTGCTGCTGGGCTCGTGGAAGAACGGGGCGACGACGGGCGTCACGGGGGCGGCGGGCGTGGCGGCATGGGTGCAGCGATGCTGTCACGCCCCGCATTCGGGAAGCGTAAAGTGGAGGCTCGCCCGCCGCGGAGCACCGCCATGCCCCTGCCCATCCCGCGCACCACCGCCCTGGCCGCGTGTTTCGCCGCCGCCGCGCTTGCCGCCGGCTGCGCCACCTCGCCCGCGCCGGTGGCCGGCGCCGGCACCGCCGCCGCGCCCCAGGCCATCCCCGCCCTGCACGCGCCGCGCCCGGGCCTGCTCACCGCCGGACAGCCCGCCGCCTCCGACTGGCAACGGCTGGCGGACGACGGCGTGACCACCGTGGTCAACCTGCGGCCCGAGGCGGAAATGAAGGGCCGCGACGCCCGCGCGGAAGTGACCGGCGCGGGCATGGCCTACCACGCCCTCCCCGTGGCGGGCGCGGGCGACCTCACCGACGCCAACGCCGCGAAGCTGTGGGAACTGGTGGAAGCCGGCGAAGGCACGGTGCTGGTGCACTGCGCCTCGGCCAACCGCTCCGGCGCGCTGCTGGCGATCGGCGCCGCGCGCTCCGGCGCGATGAGCCCCACCGAGGCGCTGGCGTTCGGGCAATCCGCCGGGCTCACGCATCCCGCGCTGGAGGCGGCGGTGCGGGAGCGGCTGGGGCTCACCAGGACACCTGCGGACGACTAGGGTCGCGCAAAGTATGCGGCTTCGGTTCCGCTCCGGTTGGCATCAGGGGTGCGCCGGTCACCTCTCCGGAGAGTCGCGAGTCCACATCGACGCGCAAGGGCGCGATCTCCACCCGTGGCCGCAGGCGCCGGGTGAAGTATCCGTCCTTGTAATAGCGGATCTTCCGGCACAGCACCGGATGGGCCAGGCCCTCGTACAGCAGGATCTGCTTCTCCGGCCCCAGCGCCTTCAGTTCCTGTGGCAGCATCAGCGCGCGCTTCTCCAGCACCTCGTTGTCGGACACGCCGCGCCCCCGCCCGTGCGAGCGCGTCCGTGATCGACGGCGCACGGTGGTGCTGCCCAGCATCTCGGAGTAGTCGTTGGCGTCCTGCTGTTCGCGTGGCGCGTAGACGATCTGAAGCGCATGGTTGGTGATCAGGGTGCGCGAGATCTCCTTGCCGTATACCGCATCGAGCTGCGCCATCGACTGGATGATCGGCAGCAGCCGCAGGTTGTAGCCGGCCATGTAGGCGACCGCCCTGGCAAGCGGCCAGTCACGCGAATCGATGATGGCGCTCGTGGTGAGTTCCCTGCGGGCGACATTTATCATCGGGATCGCGCTCGGCGTGGCGGTTTCGTGGGGACCCGTCTACCAGACGCTCACCGATGGCCTGGTTCGGACGATCAACGAGACTATGACCGGTGACGAAGCCGCCGAGGGTTCATACGACGACATCGACCGGACGCTGGCGATCATGCAGGTCGCGCTGACGGCGATCGATGCCGTGGACGTTCGCGACGACGTGGTCAGCCAGGAGCAGAAGACACGGGCCATGTGGTTCACCGGCGTGGGACTGGGTGGGCCCGCGATCATGGCCGCCACTGCGTTGCTGCTGAACAAGATCGCCATCGGCCTGATCCTCGGGCTAGGCCCGGTGTTCATTCTCTGCCTGCTGTTCGAGCAGACGAAATCCCTGTTCCAGCGCTGGCTGTTTTACGGCATCGGCACGCTGTTCTCCATGGCCCTGCTGAGCGTGATGGTGACGCTGGCGCTGGACATGGTGATCGCAGTGGGCATGGCGTTCTGGGTGAGCAGCACCTTCATCGGCTCGAACGAGAGTGTCACCGGCATGGCGATGCAGCAGGGGGGCCTCGGCATGATCCTCACCGCACTGATCGTGGCCGCGCCACCGATGGCGGCGATGCTGTTCCAGGGCACGCTCGGGCAGTTCACCGGCTACAGCGCGTTCGGCCCCACCCAGCCGGGCGCGCCGGGACAGCCCGGACACCCGGGGACCGGCGCCCCGATGCACGGAGGCAACCGCGGCTAGCCGTGGGCCGGCCGATGGCGACGGCCGCCCGGCGGCCCCTGTAACGCAGCCTGTGTTGCAGGCGCGGATTTCACGCGATGGATCAGCGCAGCGCGTCGTCCAGCAGGCGCGCCAGCCTGGCGCCTCCCGCCTGCACCTGCGCCTCCGCGGTCGGCCGGTACTGCTGCAGGTAGGCGTCGTCGATCTTCGCCCCCTGCGGATACACCCCCGGCGCCATGGCGATCCGGCACGACTGTTCTGCCCACACCGCCGGCGCGGCCGGCACGTAGGGGCCGGTGTCGGCCGGCAGGCGTTCCCCTTCGAGGCGCAGCGTGTCGACGTAGGCGTCCTCGTCCAGGCGCGCCGACGCCAGCAGGCGGCTGTCCCACACCGCGTGCAGGTTGGTGCCCTTGCCGCCCAGTTGCAGCTGCACGGTGTTGCCGCCGCGGTCGCGGGCGTAACCGGCGTGCATCGGCTGGTGCACGTCGCCGACGAAGTGGACGAGGAACTTCAGCGCCTGCAGGCGCTCGGCATCGCTGCGGCTGCGGTCGCCGAGGATCGCGACCTGGGCGCGGATCGCCTCGACCACGCAGTCGCCGCCCGGGCAGGCGCGGGCGGCGTCGTAGGTGCAGGCGTATTCGCCGATGTTGATGTAGTGCCACTTGGCCGATTGCTTGCCGAGAACGGGGTCGTTGGCGCGCACGTCGTCGGCCCAGTTGGCGACGTCGGCCAGCGAATCCAGTCCTTCCGTGGCCAGCAGGCGCTGCACTTCCGCGTGCGCGGGCGGGGTGAGCAGCGGTTCGGCCAGGCGCGCCACCAGGCGGTGGCCGAGCGGGCCCCAGGCGTGCGCGGCGGGCGCCCCGACCAAGGCGCAGGCGATGAGGAGGATGGCGATCAGGCGATGCATGCTGGAACTTTAACCGAAGCCTGGCGCGTGGACGGTGCGACGCGTGTGGTGCGCGCGGCTGGCCACGGGCAAGTGGAACGATTCGTGGCGTCGCAACACGCGCCTGCGGCGCGCCCCCATCCGCCTTCGGCACCTTCCCCCGCCGCGGGCGGGGGAAGGGGGTGGACGTGTTTTTGGATGGCTGCGCTCAGGCGTATCGACGTCTGTCGCGTAGCGATGCATCGGCCAGGGTTGTCCGGCGCGCCCTATCCGCCTTCGGCCCCTTCCCCGCCACGGGCGGGGGAAGGGCGGTGTGCGTTTGGACGGTGGCGCTCCGGCGTGGCGAGGTCTGTCGCGTGGGCGATCCACCGCCCTCGGTTGTCTGGCGCGCCCCCATCCGCCTTCGGCACCCTCCACCCGTGAAGGGCGCAATGCGCCGCAGACGGCCGAAGGGCGCCTGATCGGGCGTGCGATGGATCAGAACTTCAACACCCACGCGGCGCCGTAGACGAGCGGGTCGATGTTGGCCGTGCCGACCTCGACGCCGTTCACCTTCACGTCGGCATCGATGTCGGCCCAGCGTGCGTCGATGCGGATCGCGCTGCGTTCGCCGACGGCGAAGTCGATGCCGGCGTGCGCGGCCAGGCCCCAGGAGTCGTCGAGCGAGAGTTCGGTACCGGCGAGCGCGCCGGTGGTCTCCTCGCTGAAGAAGGTGGTGTAGTTCAGGCCCACGCCGACGAACGGGGTGGCCTTGCTGGCGTTGGCGAAGTGGTACTGCAGCGAGAACGTGGGCGGCAGGTGCTTGGTGCTGCCGACCTTGCCGACGCCGCGGATCTCGATGTCGTGCTGGAAGGGCAGCGCGGCCAGCACTTCGATGCCGAGGTTGTCGCGGATGAAGTACTCGGCGGTGATGGTCGGGCGCACGCTGCTGCCCACTTCGGTCGGCGGCAGCGGGCCCAGGCCCAGGGCGGTGGCGTCGAGGCTGCCGTTGTCGGACTTCGGGTCGACGTTGTGGGCGCCGAGGCCCAGGGTCCAGTCGCCCCGGGACTGGGCGGCGGCGGGCAGGGCGAGGGCGGCGGCAAGGGCCGCGAGCAGGAGTGCAGGGGTGCGGGTCATGGCACGGGTTCCGTGTGGGGTCTGCGCGCAGTCTGGAACCGGCGCGCCGGCGCCTCCTTGATCCGGATCATTGCAATCGCAACCACCGCCGCGTGCCAGCGGTGGCACGGGTCGGTCATGCGGGTGCTGCTAGAATCGGCGTTCTTTCCAACCCTGTCCGGGAGTCCGCGCACCATGGCGATCAAGGTAGGCATCAACGGGTTCGGCCGCATCGGCCGCAACGTGCTGCGTTCGGCGGTCCAGAACTTCGACGACATCCAGATCGTCGGCATCAACGACCTGCTCGAACCCGATTACCTGGCCTACATGCTGCGCTACGACTCGGTGCACGGCCGCTTCAAGGGCGAGGTCTCGGTCGACGGCAATATCCTTGTGGTCAACGGCAACCGCATCCGCCTCACCCAGGAACGCGACCCGGCCAACCTCAAGTGGGACGAGGTGGGCGCCGAGGTGGTGATCGAATCCACCGGCCTGTTCCTGACCAAGGACACCTGCCAGAAGCACATCGACGCCGGTGCGAAGAAGGTGATCCAGTCGGCGCCGTCGAAGGACGACACGCCGATGTTCGTCTTCGGCGTGAACGACAAGACCTACAAGGGCGAGGCGATCATCTCCAACGCCTCGTGCACCACCAACTGCCTGGCGCCGCTGGCCAAGGTGCTCAACGACAAGTGGGGCATCAAGCGCGGCCTGATGACCACCGTGCACGCCGCCACCGCCACCCAGAAGACGGTCGACGGCCCGAGCAACAAGGACTGGCGCGGCGGCCGCGGCATCCTCGAGAACATCATCCCGTCCAGCACCGGCGCGGCCAAGGCCGTGGGCGTGGTGATCCCCGAGCTCAACAAGAAGCTCACCGGCATGAGCTTCCGCGTGCCGACCTCGGACGTGTCGGTGGTCGACCTGACCGCCGAGCTCGAGAAGCCCGCCAGCTACGACGAGATCAAGGCCGAGATGAAGGCGCAGAGCGAAGGCGCGCTCAAGGGCATCCTCGGCTACACCGAGGACAAGGTGGTGGCCACCGACTTCGTCGGCGAAACCTGCACCTCGGTGTTCGACGCCGACGCCGGCATCGCGCTCGACCCCACCTTCGTCAAGCTGGTGGCCTGGTACGACAACGAATGGGGCTACTCCAACAAGTGCCTGGAAATGGTCCGCGTCGTCGCCGGCAAGTAAGCCGGCGGTAGCCATCCGCGATACCCGAAGCCCCGCCCGTGCGGGGCTTCTTGTTTTCGTACGCGGCCCCGTTAAGGTGGCCGGCAATGCGCCTGGTCGGGCGCCCGAGGGGATGACGCAATGGAAGGATTCCTGGTCCTGCTGGGGCTGGCGGCGCTGGCCGTGCCGGTGCTGCTGGTGGTGGCGCTGGCGTCGATCGGCGGACTCAAGCAACGCGTGGCCGAACTGGAGGACGCGGTCGCGCAACTGCGCGCCGGTGCGTCGGCCACCGATGGCGTGGCGGGATGGGTGCCCGCGCCGGGGGCGGCCACGCGGGCGCAGGCGGCTCGCCAATCGCAATCGCAGTCCCAGTGGAACGCGGCAGGCGACGGTGCCGATTCCGAATCGCGCTCGCCTGAGCGTGCGGCGGCGCGTCCGGCGACGCCCGACGCGGCGGTCGAGTCACCTGCCATCGCGGATGACTTCGCCGTCCGGCGCGAGGCCGACGCCTCGACGACCGGCGCCGCCGGTCCGCTGTCCAGCGAGCCCGATCAGCCGACACCGCAACCGCCCCCCCTGCCGTCACGCGGGGCTGGTGCCACGGCGCCACTCCCGCCCACACCGCCGCGCCGCCCGCCACCGCGCGACGTCGCCGGCACCTTCGTGCGCGCGGTGCGGCGCTGGTTCACCGAGGGGAACGTGCCGGTCAAGGTCGGCATGCTGGTGCTGCTGGCGGGCGTGGGCGCACTGCTCAAGTACGCCAACGACCAGGGCTGGCTGCAGTTGCCGATCGAGCTGCGCCTGGCGGGCGTGTCGGCCGCGGCGCTGGCGGGCCTGGTGTTCGGCTGGCGCAAGCGCATCGACAAGCCGGCGTTCGCACTGGCGCTGCAGGGCGGCGCGATCGGCGTGCTGCTGCTGGTGGTGTTCGCGGCCTTCAAGCTCTACGGGCTGGTCCCGGCGGGCGCCGCGTTCGCGCTGAGCATCGCACTGGTCGCCGGGCTGGGCGTGCTCGCGGTGTTGCAGGATTCGCGCACGCTGGCGGTGCTCGGCATCCTCGCCGGTTTCCTCGCGCCCATCTGGCTGTCGACCGGCAGCGGCAACCACGTCGCGCTGTTCTCGTACTACGCGGTGCTCAACGCGGCGATCTTCGCGATTGCCTGGGTGAAGTCGTGGCGGGTGCTCAACCTGCTCGGCTTCGTATTCACGTGGGGCATCGGTGTCGCATGGGGCGTACTCGCCTATACCCCGGACAAGCAGGCGAGCACGCAGCCGTTCCTGGTGCTGTTCTTCGCGTTCTACCTGCTGCTGCCGATCCTCTACGCGCGGCGGCGCCCGCCCGGACGCCGCGACCTGATCGACGGCTGCCTGCTGTTCGGCACGCCACTGGTGGCGTTCGCGCTGCAGGCGGCGCTGCTCGACGGCGCGCGCATGCCGCTGGCGTTCTGTGCGCTGGCGCTTGCCGCCGTGTACGCCGTGCTGGCGTGGCTGCTGCGGCGGCGCGAAGGCTACGGGGTGCTGGCGCAGGCGCACGCATTGCTGGCGGTGGGGTTCGCCACGCTGTCGGTGCCGCTGGCGCTGTCGGCGAACGCCACCGCCAGCGTGTTCGCGCTGGAGGGCGCGGCGCTGGCCTGGCTCGGGCTGAAGCAGGGTCGCCTGCTGCCGCAACTGGCCGGGCTCGGCTTGCAGCTGGCGGCGGCGGTCGCCTACGCCATCGGCATGTCGGTCGCACCCGCGGCCGGCGTCCAGGCGATCGCCAATCCCGTGTTCATGGGCGCGTTGCTGATCGCGCTCGCCGGATTCGCGAGTGCGTGGACCTATCGCGACGCAGCCGCACCGCGCATCGCGCTGGGGTACTACGCGTGGGGCCTGTTGTGGTGGTGCGGCAACCTGCACCAGGAGATCGTCGGCTTCGTGGCCGGCGAGGCGCAAGTGGACGCCATGCTGGCGGCCACTGCGCTCACCGGGTGGCTGGCGGCGGAAGTGCATCGCTGGCGGCCGGCCCGCGCGCTGGCGGCGACGGCGCTGTTCGCGCTCGCCTCGGCGATCCCGTTCGCGCTGGCGCAGACCGCGGTGCACGCGCATCCGTTCGAAGGCGCGGGCCTTTGGGCCTGGCTCGCCTACGCGACGTTCGGCGTCCGCAGCCTGCTGTGCCTGCGCGGCGACGAGGACCGGATCGGCGACTGGGCGCAGTTCGCCTGGTGGCTGGCATGGCCGTCGGTGCTGGCGCTGTTCGCCGGCTGGCTGGCCGACCGCTTCGGCCTGGCGCAGGGCTGGATGCTGGTGGCGATCGCGTTGCCGTGGACTGCGCTGGTGGCGATGTCGATGTGGCGCTGGCGCTGGCTGCGCGCGCCCCGCGGCGCCCGGTTCGATGCACTGCGCCTGCCGCTGCAACTGGTGGCGTTCGCCCTGCTGGCGCTGTGGTGGCTGGCGACCCAGTTCGCGGCAGGCGCCGCCGCGCCGCTGCCGTGGGTGCCACTGTTCAATCCGCTCGAGATGGGGCAGTTGCTGGTGCTGGTGCTGCTGGTGCGCTGGCTCTGGTCCGACCAGGCTGCGCGTGCGCTGGTCTTGCTGCGCGTGCCGCTGCTGTCGGCGGCGGGCTTCCTGTGGATCACCCAGGTCGCCCTGCGCGCGGTGCATCACTGGGGCGGCGTGCCCTGGGACGCGGGCATGATGGACGACGCGCTGGCGCAGACCAGCCTGACCGTGGTCTGGAGCCTGCTCGGCGTGATCGGCTGGATCGCGGGCTCCCGCCGCGGCCAGCGCATGCTGTGGCTGGCCGGCGCGGTGCTGATGGGTGTGGTGCTCGCGAAGCTGGTCCTGGTCGATCGCCAGCACCTGGGCGATCTGCTCGGCATCGGCTCGTTCATCGCCTACGGACTGCTGTGCACGATGGTGGGCTACTTCGCGCCGGCACCGCCGAGGGATGCGGTCGCGTTGCGGGAGGAGGCCGCATGAAGCGCCGGATCGCCACGACCTGCCTGCTCCTGCTCCCCTACCTCGCGCTCGCGGCGCCGGCCGACGACTACGCGGTGCAATGGCCGCTCGTCCTGTCCGACGACGACGCCGGCGCGTACGCGGTGGCGCTCAGCGCGCCGGTCTATCGCGCCGCCCGTTCAACGACGCTGCGCGATGTCGATGTCGTCAACGCGGCGGGCGCGACGGTGCCCGCGCAGTTGTCCGGCCCCGACGTGGAGCCTGCGGAGGCTCGACGCGTGCCGGTGCGCTGGTTCGTGTTGCCGCGCCAGGCCTCGCTTTCGCGCGGCGACCTGGCGATGGCGGTCGAGCGCAGCACCGACGGCCGGGTACTGCGCGTGGAGGCACGCAGCGCAGGCACGGACGAGGCCGCGGGGCCGGATGCGTGGCTGCTGGACACCAGTGCCATCGACACGACGATCCAGGCGCTGCACCTGGACTGGATCGGCGGCGGCGACGTCGACCGGGCCTACCGGATCGAGGCCAGCGACGACCTGCGGTCGTGGCGGACGGTGCAACCGGTCGCGCAGCTGGTGGACCTCGCGCGCGAGGGCGAACGCCTCGTGCAGCGCCGCGTGCCGGTGGACGCGCAGGCGCGCTACCTGCGGCTGATGCCGACGCACGGGCAGGGCGAGATCCGGCTGCGGTCGGTCCAGGCCGAACTGGCGTCGATGGCGGAACGTCCAACGCTGCAGTGGCAGTCGCTGTCCGGCACGCCGCTGGGGGGCCAGGGCGAGCGCGCGTACCTGTTCACGCTCGATGGCCGCTATCCGGTGGAATCCGCCGACATCGGGTATCCCGGCAACGATACCGGGCAATGGACCCTGTACAGCCGCGAGGATCCGGATGCGCCCTGGACCGCGCGCGCCGGTCCCTGGGTGGCGTTTGCGATCGGCGACGGCGATGGCGCGAACCGTTCCCCGCCGCAACCGCTCGCGCGGCCCACGCGCGACCGCGAGTGGAAGCTGGTGGGCGCGACGCCAACGACGCAAGCGCCGGTGCTGCGGCTGGGCTGGCGCCCCGAGACGCTGGTGTTCGTCGCCCAGGGCACGCCACCCTACCGCCTGGTCGCCGGCAGTACCCGCGCCGGCCGCGCCGACGCCCCGGTGGAACGCTCGCTCGGGGCCATCCGGCGCGCGCGCGGCGCAGGCTGGCGGCCGGGCGTGGCGACACCAGGCCAGATGCAGCCCCTGGCCGGCGAGCGGGCGCTCGGTCCCGCGCCCCCGGACTGGCGTACGTGGTTGTTGTGGGCGTTGCTCGCGGGCGGCGCGCTGCTGGTGGCGGCGTTCGCCGCGAGCCTGTTGCGCAAGCCACGGACCTGATCGCGATTGGTGCCAGGCGCAACGTTTGCCTGGCATGGCAGCGCCGTCGACAATAGCGGTGACGCCAAACCGACGGACAACGATGACCATCCTCCGCATGACCGACCTCGACCTCGCCGGCAAGCGCGTGCTGATCCGGCAGGACCTCAACGTGCCCATCGACAACGGCGAGATCACTTCCGAGCAACGCATCACCGCCTCGATCCCGACACTGAAACTGGCGCTAGAGAGAGGCGCCGCGGTGATGGTGATGTCGCACCTCGGCCGGCCGAAGGAAGGCCAGTGGAGCGAAGAGGACTCGCTCGCGCCGGTCGCGCGCCGGCTCGGCGAGCTGCTCTCGATGAAGGTGCCGCTGGTGCGCGACTGGGTCGACGGGGTCGAGGTGGAATCAGGCCGGCTGGTCCTGCTCGAGAACTGCCGCATGAATCCCGGCGAGGGCAAGGACAGCGAGGAGCTGGCGAAGAAGTACGCGGCCCTGTGCGACGTGTTCGTGATGGACGCCTTCGGCACCGCGCACCGCGCGCAGGCCTCGACCCATGGCGTGATCCGCTTCGCGAAGCAGGCGGCCGGCGGCCCGCTGCTGATGGCCGAACTCGACGCGCTGGCCAAGGCGCTCGACAATCCCGCGCGCCCGCTGCTGGCGATCGTCGCCGGCAGCAAGGTCTCGACCAAGCTCGAACTGCTGTCCAACCTGGTCGGCAAGGTCGACCAGCTGATCGTCGGCGGCGGCATCGCCAACACCTTCATCGCCGCGCAGGGCCTGCCGGTGGGCAAGTCGCTTCACGAGCCGGACCTGCTCGACACCGCGCGGCAGATCATGGCCGACGCGAAAGCGCGAGGCGCGGACATCCCGGTCCCGACCGATGTGGTCGTGGCCACGCAGTTCCATCCCGATGCCGAGGCCACGGTGAAGGCGGTGGCAGACGTCGCCGATGACGAACTCATCCTCGACATCGGCCCGGAGACGGCCGCGCGCTATGCGGCCATGATCGGCGAAGCCGGTACGGTGGTCTGGAACGGGCCCGTCGGCGTCTTCGAGTTCGAGGCGTTCGGCAAGGGCACGCAGACGCTGGCGCGCGCCATCGCCGCCTCGGGTGCGTTCTCCATCGCCGGCGGCGGCGACACGCTGGCGGCGGTCGACAAGTACGGCATCGCCGGCGACGTGTCCTACATTTCCACCGGCGGCGGCGCCTTCCTGGAGTTCCTGGAAGGCAAGACACTGCCGGCGGTGGCGGCGCTGGAGGCGCGAGCCTGACGAAAGGCCTGCACCGGACGCGCTCGGCTGGTGTATCGTCCGTCCCGGGGGACACGGTGGGACGGGAATGGGGATACGGGCAGTAGCGTGGGTGCTGTTCCTGCTGGCAGGAACGGCGCAGGGGACCGTGGTCGAGCACGAGCGCGGCGAGTACAGCTTCGGGACCGGACCGGTGCCCGCGTTCGTCGAGCGCGCGACCCCTCCGGACCATTGGCCTTCCGATGCACCCGGGGTGGATGACGAGCGCTGGCGCTTCTGGCTGTACGACTTGCAGGCCGACCGCCGCGAGGGTCGCGATCAGCTGTTCGTCGATTATGCCTACGAGGCGCGGGGTGCCTCGCTGGTGGGCGATGCCGGTCGTTTCCAGGTCAGTTTCAACCCCGGCTACCAGCGACTGACGATCCATGAGGTCAGGCTGCGACGCGACGGTGCCTGGCAGGACAGGCTGTCTCCCGAGCGCGTCTCGCTGGCAAGGCGCGAAGACGGCTTCGAGCAGGACCTGGCCGACGGCACCGTGACCGCGCTGATCGTACTGGACGACGTACGTCCCCGTGACGTGGTGCGGATCGCGTACACCATCGCTGGCAGCAACCCGGTGCTGGCCGGGCAGGGATCGGACTGGCTTCGCTTCGGCTGGCAGCATCCGATGCTGCACGCGCGACTGCGGGTGCTGTTGGATCCAGGGACCACTCCCCGCGTGTATCGCGAAAACGGCGCACCCCGGGAAGTGGTTCTTGACCGCACCGATGCGGTCGAAGTGGTGCTCGATGCGGCGGCGCTGCCGCTGGTGGTGGACGACGGACAATATCCGGCCTGGTATCAGCCCTATCCGCTGGCACAGGTGAGCGCGGCGCGCAGCTGGGACGATGTCGTGGCGTGGGCGTTGCCGCTTTATCCGGTGGTGGAGCGCTTGCCGGAGCCCCTGGAGCAGAAACTGGCCGAATGGGCGCGGCTGTCCGACCGGCGCGCGCGCATGACCGCCGCGTTGCGTCTGGTGCAGGACGACATCCGCTATTTCGGCGTCGAGATGGGCGAGAACACCCATCGGCCCACGCCACCGGCGGAGACATGGCGCCGTCGCTACGGGGACTGCAAAGACAAGGTGTACCTGCTGGTGAGCCTGTTGACGCGAATGGGCATCCGCGCCGTGCCTGCGCTGGTGAGCACCGCGCGCGGCAAGGCGGTGGCCGGGTTCGCGCCCTCCGCCTCGGTGTTCGACCATGTGATCGCACGGGTCGAGGATGGCGGGGAAGTGCTGTGGCTCGACCCGACCATCACCCTGCAGGGTGGGCGCGCGGGCGAATATGACCTGAGCGCATACGGCGCGGCGCTGGCTGTGACGCCCGGCCGTGCCCGCATCGAGCCGATCGTCGCGCCGCGCGGTGTCGCCGATCGCAACGGCGTCACGGTCATCGAGCGCTACGTGCCGCAGCCCGATGCCCGCGAGGTGCGATTCGGGGTCGAAACCCTCTATCGCGGCGACCTCGCCGACAAGCGCCGCCGTTCCCTCGCGAGCGAGCGTGGAGACGAGCTGTCGCGGCGGTACGCGGACTACTACCGTCGCCGCCTGGGCGAACTGGAAGCGGTGTCCGTGCCCACGATCAAGGATGACCGTGAAGCCAACTTGCTGACGGTCACCGAGCAGTACCTGCTCAAGGCGCCGTTCGACGACGAGCCGGGCACTGTCAAGGCGCTCGACGTCTATGCCGAAACCCTCCAGGAGCTGACCCAGCTTCCCGCCTCGATGGTGCGGACCTCGCCGTTGGACTACGCCGCGCCCGGCGCCTATCGACATGAGATCGAGGTGGCCGTGCCGGAGCAGTGGAAAGCGACGTTCGGCAAGGAGCAGTCTCAGGCGTCCGCGGCGGCGTTCGACTATTCCCGCAGCGTGGAGACGCTTGGAAACACGGCGCGCATCGTCTACCAGCTGCAAGTGAAACAGCCGGAGGTGGCCGGGCCGGACGCCGCCGGACACCTGGGCGAGATCCGCAGGCTCCAGGATGAGCTCTCCGCTACCCTGCGTTTCCGGATTCCCGTGGCCGCTGCCGTCGATGACCGGCAGCAGCGCCTGCAGAAACTGCTGCGCAAAGCCATCGACGAGGGAAGCGGCCCATGAGATCCCATCCACTGCGCGCCACGCTGCTGGCGGCCATGCTGGCGTGCGCATGGCCTGCGATGGCCGACGGGCCGCGCCTGCAGGTGCGCGACGTGATCGATGCCCCGCAGGCGGCTTGGGACCGCTTCCTGTCCGATCCCGCCTACGCCGATGCCTACGATGCCTACGACGTGCTGGGCGAGATCGGGTACGCCCTGGTGGAGGTCGATGTCGCGGCGTGCAAGGAGCATCGCGCTCGGCTGGAAGCGGCGGTTCGCCAGGCGCCGGTCAGCATCGCCCTGCATCGGGCGCGCATGCTGTGCGCGGAAGCGGTGGGCGACGAGACGGCTGCGGAGGAGGCGATGCTCGCGACTGGCGCGCTGTCGCAACTGGCGTTGTCCGACCGCCGGGAAGGCTTCTGGCCGGAGCCGGCGCGAGTGATGGGGCCGCTGGACATCTATGCCCTGCTCGCCTCCAGCGGCCTGGAGTTCCGCTACGAATACTTCCCGCAGCTAGCGCCGCAGCGTCACTATCCCGTGGTGGTAGCGGCTTGGGACGACACGCTAGCTGCCGAGCGCCACCTCTGGTTCGATTACATCGACACCGCCAACAGCCTGGTGCGCGGCGACCCGTTCTCCGGATATCCCGTGCAGCGCAGCCAGCTCGCGCACGGCTTCATCCAGTCGCTTGCGGAAAGCAACGAGGTCGCGGCGATCGACATGCAGGCACTTCTTGCGTTTCGTATCGCCGGGGGCAAGCCGGACGTCGTCGACAAGCTGAGGCCCGGTGCTTCGGCCGGCGGCGTCCAGTCATCCGGCGCCTGGCTCATGACGTGCGCGCTCCACCCGACCGAAGGCTGCGCAGATGGCCTCGTGGACGCCCTGCTGCCTCAGGCAGAGCGGGAGCAGGCCGCCCACACCGCGTTGCTGGCGTTGGCCTATGCACTAGGCGTAGGCGTTGAGCGCAATCCAGAATCGGCGGCAGCGCTGCTGGATGCCGCGGACCGGCGTTGGCATCGCGGCGGTGGCACTGTGCTGCTCGCCGGGCTCTGGACCCAACTCGCCGGCAAGGAACCGCCGCCTGCGTTCCTGTTGCGGAGGATGCAGGCCGCCCAGGCGGACGGACACCCGATGATCCCTGCGATCACCGCGGCCTGGAAGCTCGCAGTCGATGGCGTGCCGCAGCTCGACCCGGTGGAATTGCGCGCGCTGGCCGACCCTGTCAACAACGGCGTCGGCAAGGGTTACTCGTTGTTGGTCAACTATCACCATCGACGTGGCGAGGCGCTGGCAGTCAACGGCTGGATGAAGTCTGCCGCCGATGCGGGCGACGCGAACGCGCAGGCCGCGATGGGCGCGACCTTGTACGCGGCCGCGAGTACCGACGCGCAACGGCGGCAGGCGATGCAACTGGTCGAGCTGGGTGCCCAGGGCGGCAGCGCTTTCGGCGCACGCAGACGTGCGCAGCAAAGCTTGCGTACGGGCGAGTGGTCACAGGCGGAAGGCTGGCTGATCGGCGCCGCGCAAGCCGGCGACGTCGATTCCCTGTTGGCGCTGGCCGGTATCTACGAACACGCGCGCCCGGGAGTGCACGGCACGCCGCAACAAGCCGTGGACACCTATCGCGGACTGTCCGACCAACTCGACAGTGCGGAGGCCCGGCGCCGGCTCGCCGACATGGCGCTCGCGGGCCGGGGGATGGACAAGGATCCGGTACGCGCGGCTGCTTGGCTGCGGACCGACGCCGAGAAGGGAGATGGCGCGTCGGCCGCCCGCCTGGGATACGCCCTCCTTGCCGGTGAGATGGGCGCTCGCGACGAGGCTGAAGGCAAGCGCTGGCTGGACCGGGCGATCGGGGAGGGACATGCGCCCGCATACGTGGCCTATGGCGGCTGGTACTTCTATCGTCACGACAACACGCTCGCCAGTCGTCGGCGCGGGATCGAGCTCTGGCGCAAGGGCGCCGAGGCGGGAGAGGCGGTGGCACGCAACAACCTGGCCTGGGCCCTGTGCACGGCGCCCGAGCCGGAGCTGTTCGATGGTGTCGGTGGCCGGGATGCGGCGATGCCGTTGCTGGCCGATGCCGACCGGGCCGCCTGGCTCGACACCGTAGCGGCCTGCCATGCGGCGGTGGGCGAGTTCCCGAGGGCTGTCGAACTGCAGGAAGAAGCGATCGACGCGCTCCCGAGCGGCGAGGCCGCTAGCGATTCACGACGTGAAGACGGCTATGCCGCGCGCCTGGCGCTGTACCGGGATCGCAAGCGGTATGTCGAGCCTCATCGCACTGAAGTCGACTTCCAGTGAAGTGGGACGCCGCCGCGAGCCATGCGAGTGGCCGCGGTATCGGGCGGCTTGGACCAACGGCCATCGGGCATGGGAACCCTGACCTATCGCCTGCGTCCGTGCCACTCCTGCGCGAGCAGGCCGAACAGTTCCGAATCGGTCGCTTGGTCGCCGACGAAGAAGCGCTCCCGGAGCACGCCTTCGCTGCTGAAGCCCAGCCGGAGCAGCAAGGCGCGCGAGGCCTCGTTGCGCGGATCGATGTCGGCCTCGATGCGGTGCAGGCCGAGGGTGCGGAAACCCCAGTCGAGCGCCATCGCGACGGCGTCCGACGCCAGCCCGCGACCCCACAGCGCGGAGCGCAGCGCATAGCCGATCTCCGCGCGGCGATGGCGTGCGTCGAACCGGAACAGGGTGCAACTGCCGATCGCGAGGTCGTCGCGGCGATCGGCGACGACCCAGTCCAGCGACTCGCGCCGCTCGAACGCCTCGCGCATCTCCTCCACCTTGCCCTCGGCCTGCATACGCGAGCGCATGGGCGCGCTGCTCCAGTAGCGCATGACCCTCGGGTCGGCGAACAGCGCGAACAGCCCGTCGATGTCGTCGGTGCGCGGTTCGCGCAGGCGCACGCGCGCGCCCGTCAGCGTGGGAAACGCCGGCAGGGCGGCAAGACGGGCATGGATGTCGCCGGGCATGTGCGATATCGCCAACGGGCTGGGCTAGGATAGCGGGCTCTTGCGGCGCCGACGGCGCCAATCCTTACGTCTGCAACCGGTTCCCGTCCAATGTCCGAACACCGCCGCCGTACCCGAATCCTCGCCACCCTCGGTCCGGCGACCGATCCCCCGGGCGTGCTGGAGGCCATCATGCGCGCGGGGGTGGACGTGGTGCGGCTGAACTTTTCCCATGGCGATCCTTCGAGCCAGATCGCGCGCGCCCAGGCCGTGCGCGAGGCCGCGGCGCGGGTCGGCATCGAGGTCGGCATCCTCGCCGACCTGCCGGGGCCGAAGATCCGGGTCGAGCGCTTCGCGGAAGGCAAGGTCGCGCTCAAGACCGGCGACCGTTTCGACCTGGTCGCCAGCGAGGACGCGCCTCCGGGCACGCAGCACGAAGTGGGCGTGAGCTACCTGGGCCTGCCCGCCGATCTCTCGCCAGGCGACGTGCTGATGCTCGACGACGGCATGGTCCAGCTCAAGGTCGAGCGCATCGAGGGCCAGCGCATCGTCAACACCGTGCTCAACGACAGCGTGCTGTCCGACCGCAAGGGCCTGAACAAGCTCGGCGGCGGCCTGTCGCTGGGCGCGCTGACCGAGCGCGACCGCGAGCTGATCGGAGTCGCCGCGCAGATCGGGGTCGATTTCATCGCGGTGTCGTTCTGCCGCAATGCGGCCGACATGGAGGAGGCGCGTTCGATCGCGCGCTCGCATGGCTGCGACGCAGCGCTGGTGTCGAAGGTCGAGCGCGCGGAGGCGATCGAGAACCTCGCCGAGGTCATCGATGCCAGCGACGTGGTCATGGTGGCGCGCGGCGACCTGGGCGTGGAAATCGGCGATGCCGAACTGCCCGGCCTGCAGAAGAAGATCATCCGCGAGTCGCTGGCGCGCAACAAGGTGGTGATCACCGCCACCCAGATGCTGCAGTCGATGGTCGAATCGCCGATCCCCACCCGCGCCGAAGTGCTGGACGTGGCCAATGCGGTGATCGACGGTACCGACGCGGTGATGTTGTCGGCGGAGACCGCGGCCGGCAATTTCCCGGTGCGCGCGGTGGAAGCGATGGCGCGGATCTGCGTCGGCGCTGAGCGCCAGTTCTCGCACGATACCGATTTCGAGAAGGCGCAGCGCAACCTCGAGCGCGCCGACCACGCGATCGCGATGGCGGCGATGTTCCTCAGCGAGCACATCGGCGTGGGCACGATCGTGGCGATGACCGAATCCGGCGGTACCGCGCGCTACCTGTCGCGCTTCCGCTCGGGTGCGCCGATCTACGCGTTCTCGCGCCATGGCGGCGCCCGCCGGCGCATGGCGCTGATGCGCGACGTGTTCCCGATCGACTACGACAGCCGCGGCCAGACGCCCGGCGAGGCGGGCCGGGGCAGCATCCGCCTGCTGGTCGAGGCCGGACTGCTGGAGCCTGGCGACCGGGTGGTGTTCACCAGTGGCGAGCGCATGGAAACGCACGGCGCGACCAACACCCTGCGGCTGCTGCAGATCGGTGCCGACGGCCGTGCCGAAGGCCTGGGCGAACTGTAACGGCGTGCGGGCGCGCGGCATGCGCGACGGGTCGATCCCGGCCGCGCTTGCGCGGGCCGGATCTCGCCAGCCGCTATAATTCCGCAACTTCCCAGCCGGCCCCGCACCGCCATGAGCATCGAAACGCTCGCCGAAACCGCCCGGGCGATGGTCGCCGCGGGCAAGGGCATCCTGGCGATCGACGAGTCGACCAGCACGCTCGCCAGGCGCTTCGAAGGCGTCGGCATCGCCAACAACGAAGGCAACCGCCGCGCCTATCGCGAGCTGCTGCTGACCACGCCGAGGCTCGACCAGTACATCAGCGGCGCGATCCTCTACGACGAGACCATCCGCCAGTCCACCCGCGAGGGCGTGCCGTTCGCCAGGTTCATGGCCGACAACGGCATCCTGCCGGGGATCAAGGTCGACAAGGGCACCCAGCCGCTGGCCGGCTGCCCCGGCGAGGTGGTGACCGAGGGCCTCGACGGCCTGCGCCCGCGCCTGGAGGAGTACTACAAGCTCGGTGCGCGCTTTGCCAAGTGGCGCGCCGTGATCCACATCGGCGACGACATCCCGTCGGGCACATGCATCGAGGCCAACAGCCATGCGCTGGCGCGCTTCGCCGCGCTGTGCCAGGAGCAGGGCCTGGTGCCGATGGTCGAACCGGAGGTGCTGATGGACGGTGCCCACGACATCGAGACCAGCTACGAGGTGCACGAGGTGGTGCTGCGCTCGCTGTTCGACGCGCTGTACCAGCACAACGTCGCGCTGGAAGGCACGATCCTGAAGGCGTCGATGGTGTTGCCCGGCAAGGACAGCGGCGAGGCCGCCAGTGTCGAGGAAGTCGCCGAGGCCACCCTGATGTGCCTGAAGTCGACCGTGCCGGCGATCCTGCCCGGCATCGTGTTCCTGTCCGGCGGGCAGGACGACGAAGCCGCTACCGCACACCTCGATGCGATGAACAGGATGGGGCCGCACCCGTGGCCGCTGTCGTTCTCCTACGGTCGCGCCATGCAGTCGGCGGCGATGAAGATCTGGTCGCAGGACCTGGCAGGCAACGTCGGCAAGGCGCAGGAAACGGTGTTCGCCCGTGCGCGGGACAACGGCCTGGCGGTGCGTGGAAAGTGGGGCGCCGCCGCCTGAGGCCCGTCCCGGACGACGCCTGTTTTCCCGTGACCGCCGGCGCATGCCGGCGGTTCGCGTTCTCCCCAGCGGATCGGATCCCGCGCGCCGCGCGGGCCGATGTCGAGACCGGGTGAAGACATACGTCGCGGGCGGGAGTGGCCACGTAACGCCTGGACACGACTCCGGTTGACACGATCGGTCGGCGGATGGCCCCCGCTAATGGCAGGGGTCGGCGTTCACGGCGGCCCGATAGAATCGGACGGTTTCCCCACCTGCGTCGACGATGCCTTCCCACCCCCGCGTGCTGTTGCTCCCGACCCTGCTCCTGGGCGGGGCGTGTCTCCTGTTGGCCGGTTGCGGCAATGACGCGGCCTCGGCCGGGCCGGCGAATGCCGCCCCCGCCGCCGTCGTGAGCACGCAGCAGGTGTCGCTGCAGCCGTGGAACGACACCATCTCGGCGCTCGGCACGGCCACGGCGCGTGAATCCGTCACGATCACCGCCAAGGTCAGCGAGACCGTCGAGCGCGTGCATTTCGACAGTGGCGACGAAGTGGCTGCGGGCGCGACGTTGATCACCCTGTCGGGCAACCAGCAGCGGGCGGCGCTGCAGGCCGCGGAGGCCGAGGCCAAGGAGGCCGAGCAGCAGTACCGGCGCGGCAGCGAGCTGGTGCAGCAGCAGCTGATCGCGCGTTCGCAGCTCGACAGCCAGCGCGCCACGCGCGACGCGACGCTCGCTCGGGTGGCGCAGATGCGCGCGGACATCGGCGACCGCAGCATCCGCGCGCCGTTCGCCGGCGTGCTCGGCATCCGACGGGTGAGTCCCGGCGCGCTGGTCACGCCGGGCACGGTGGTGGCGACCCTCGACGACATCTCGCGCGTGCACGTCGATTTCCCGGTGCCGGAAGTGCACATCGCCCTGCTCGCCCCGGGGCAGTCGATCGTCGGCACCAGCGTCGCGTACCCGGACCGCTCGTTCGAGGGCGAGGTGTCGAGCATCGATACCCGCATCGATCCCGGCACGCGTGCGGTGCTGGTGCGCGGCGATTTCCCGAATCCCGAGCACCGCCTGCGCCCGGGCATGCTGCTCCAGGTGGAACTCGCCCAGTCGCAGCGCGACGCGCTGGTGGTGCCGGAGATCGCAGTGGTGCAGGTGGGCAACGAAACCTTCGTCTGGCGGGTGAAGGACGACCAGACGGTCGAGCGGGCCACGATCACCGTCGGCGAGCGCCGCGCGGGAAGCGTCGAGGTACTGGATGGACTTGCTGCCGGCGATCGCATCGTGGTCGAAGGAACTGGCAAGCTGCGACCGGGCATGGCCGTAAGCGAAGGGAGTGGACCGCAGGCGGAGCCGGACCGGCCACCCATGCAGCCGGAACAGGCGCGACCGCCGGCGCAGCCAGGGCAGGATCGCCAGCCGGCGACGCCGCCGGCACGACCCGCGGCGCCCGCAGGCTGATCCGGCATGAAGCTTTCCGACATCTCCATCAAGCGGCCGGTCTTCGCGATCGTCATGAGCCTGCTGCTCGTGGTGCTGGGGCTGATGTCGTTCATGCGCCTGACCCTGCGCGAACTGCCGAACATCGACCCGCCGATCGTGTCGGTGGAGGTGACCTATCCCGGCGCCTCCGCCGCCGTGGTCGAGACCCGCGTCACCCAGATCCTCGAGGACGCGCTGTCGGGCATCGAGGGCATCAACACGATCGAATCGCAGAGTCGCAACGGCCGCGCCGACGTCACCATCGAGTTCAACCTCACCCGCGACATCGAAGCCGCCGCCAACGACGTGCGCGACCGCATCAGCCGGGTGATGGACCGTATGCCGGACGAGGCCGACCCGCCTGAGATCTCGAAGGTCGAGGCCGATGCCGAGGTCATCGTCTGGCTCAACATGCGCTCCACCGCGATGGACACGATGGAGCTGACCGACTACGCCGACCGCTACATCGTCGACCGCCTGTCCGCGCTCGACGGCGTGGCGCGGGTGCAGCTGGGCGGCGGCCAGCGCTATGCGATGCGGATCTGGCTGGACCGCGACGCGATGGCCGCGCGCGGTATCACCGCCTCCGATGTCGAGGCCGCGTTGCGCAGCGAGAACGTCGAACTTCCCGCGGGCCGGATCGAATCCGAGGATCGCGACTTCACCCTGCGGGTAGAACGGGGGTACCGCGAACCGGAGCAGTTCGCGCAGGTGCCGCTGCGCAAGGGCGAGGACGGCTACGTGGTCCGGCTGGGCGACGTGGCGCAGGTGGAACTGGGGCCGGAGGAGCGACGTGCCTACCTGCGCAGCAACGGCGTTCCGAACGTCGGTCTGGGCATCGTCCGCACCTCCACCGCGAACGCGCTCGACGTGGCCCGCGCCGCGCGGGCCGAGGCCGAGGTGATCCAGCAGACGCTGCCCGCGGGCACCGAGATCTTCATCGCCTACGACGGCACCACGTTCATCGATGCCTCGATCAGGCGGGTGTACTGGACCCTGCTCGAGGCCACCGGACTGGTGTTCCTGGTGATCTGGCTGTTCCTGGGCAGCCTGCGCGCGGCGGTGATCCCCGCGGTCACGGTGCCGGTGTGCCTGATCGCGGCATTCATCGCACTGTATGCCTTCGGCTTCTCGATCAACCTGCTCACCCTGCTGGCGCTGGTGTTGTGCATCGGGCTGGTGGTGGACGATGCGATCATCGTGCTGGAGAACGCGCAGCGCCGGGTGGACCTGGGCGAGCCGCCACTGGTGGCGGCTCGGCGCGGGACGGCGCAGGTGGCGTTCGCGGTGATCGCCACCACCGCGGTGCTGGTCTCGGTGTTCCTCCCGATCGGGTTCATGGAGGGGAACACCGGGCGCCTGTTCCGGGAGCTGTCGGTGGCGCTGGCCGGGGCCGTGGCGCTGTCGGCGTTCATCGCGCTGACGCTCACGCCGATGATGTGTTCGAAACTGCTGCGACCGCACGGCAAGGAAACCGGCTTCAATGCCTGGATGAACCGCCAGCTGGCGCGGGTGAGCGCCGGCTACGGCCGGCGCGTGTCGCGGTTGGTGGCGCTGCCCTCCGCACGCCTGCTGCTGGTGGTGATGGCGGTGATGGCGGCGTGCGCGGTCGTGGCCGCGCTGCTGTTCCTGCGGGTGCCGAGCGAACTGGCGCCGGCGGAGGACCGGGGGCGCTTCTTCGTGATGATGGACGGCCCGGAAGGCGCGGGTTTCGACTACACGGTGTCGCAGATGCAGCAGCTCGAGCGCATCGTGCTCGCGCAGGTGGGCGAGGGCAAGCCGATCGAGCGCGCCAATTCTCGGGTACCGCGCGGCTGGGGCGGCAGCGAGGAGATGCATACCGGCCACGTCATCGTGTTCCTGGAAGACTGGGGTACGCGCGAGCAGACCACCGACGAGGTGGTGGCGGACCTGCGCGCGCAGTTCGCGGCGTTGCCCGGCGTGCAGGTGCGCGCCAACGTGCCGGGCGGGCTGGTCGGCAGCCGCGGGCAGCGCTACCAGCTGGTCCTGGGTGGACCGGATTACGCGGAACTCGCGCAGTGGCGCGACCGGGTGCTAGCGCGCATGGAGGAGAACGAGGGGATCATGGATCCCGATTCCGACTACAAGGAAACCCGGCCGCAGATGCGCGTGGAGATCGACCGGGTGCGCGCGGCGGACCTCGGCGTCTCGGTCACCGAGATCGGGCGCACGCTGGAGACGATGATGGGCTCGCGCCGCGTCACCACCTACGTCGACAACGGCGAGGAATACGAGGTGATGCTGCAGGCCGGTCGCGAGACCCGGATGACGCCCTCCGACCTCGCCAATACCTACGTGCGTGGCCGCGACGACACCATGATCCCGATGTCGAACCTGGTGACGCTCGGCGAGATCGCCGAGCCCGGCAGCTTCAACCGCTTCAACCGCCTGCGCGCGATCACCATCAGCGCCGGCATCGCGCCCGGCTACAGCACGGGCGAGGCGATCGACTGGACCCTGCAGGTGGTGGAGGAGGAACTCCCGGACTATGCGCAGATCGACTGGAAGGGCGAGACGCGCGAGTACCAGCGCGCCGGCGGTGCGGTGCTGCTGACCTTCACCATGGCCCTGCTGATCGTGTACCTGGTGCTCGCGGCGCAGTTCGAGAGCTTCATCCACCCGCTGGTGATCATGCTCACGGTGCCGCTGGCCGTGCTCGGCGCGCTGCTCGGGCTCTGGGTGACGGGCGGCACGCTCAACCTGTTCAGCCAGATCGGCATCGTGATGCTGGTGGGGCTGGCGGCGAAGAACGGCATCCTGATCGTCGAGTTCGCCAACCAGCTGCGGGACGAGGGCCAGAGCGTGCGCGAGGCGATCGCCGAATCGGCGGCGGTGCGATTGCGCCCGATCCTGATGACCTCGGCGGCGACGATCATGGGCGCGGTGCCGCTGGTGGTCGCGGGCGGGCCGGGTTCGGCCAGCCGCGCCACCATCGGCGTGGTGATCATCTTCGGCGTCGCGTTCGCCACCCTGCTGTCGCTGTTCGTGGTGCCCGCGTTCTACGCCCTGCTGGCCCCGTTCACCCGCTCGCCCGATGCCCTGGCGAAGAAGCTGGAGAAACTGGAAGAGGAAGTCGAGCCGGTGAGCGGCCACGCCTGAGGCGCTGGCCGCAGATACCTGGGACGATGTCTGCCGGGCGGGGTGCTCGCCCGAGGAGGGTGTGCATTGACCGTGTCCCCGTCGATTCCCGCAATAGATCACCGCATCCGCCTGCGCGCCTGGCGCGCGGCCGACCTCCATGCGCTGCTGCGCCACGCGAACGATGCGCAGGTCTCGCGCGGGACCAGCGACCGTTTCCCGTTTCCCTACACCCGCGCCGATGGCGAGGCCTTCCTCGCCGGGCGGGTGGTGGACCTGTCCGCACCGGTGTTCGCGATCTAGATCGACGGCGAGGCCTGTGGCGGCATCGGTGCGCGCCGGCTCGCAGGCGAGCGGGAGGTCGGTGCGGAACTGGGCTACTGGCTGGGCCGCGAGCATTGGGGGCGTGGCCACATGACGCGCGTGGTCTCGGCGTTCGCGCCGTGGGTGATGGACATGCTCGGCGTGTTGCGCCTGCAGGCGAGCGTGCTCGACTTCAACACCGCATCGGCGCGCGTGCTGCTGCGCAACGGCTTCGTCGAGGAAGGCGTGTTGCGCAGCGCGGTGCGCAAGCGCGGGAGACTGCACGACCTGCGCGTGTTCGCGCGGCTGTCCTCGTCCTCGTCCTCTCCCGGCCAGGGTTGAGGCGGCGCCGGGGCGAAGTGCGGTTTCCCGGGACGAATCCGCCGCTCCTGCATCCGGCGACAGCCTCTCCTGGCCGCGATTGCGCCCAGCGCAGACCGCGCTGCGCCCGCCGGCCGCTTCGCGTTTTCGGGCCGATGGGTCAGAATCAGGCGGTCCGCCAGCCGCGCGCCGGCTGCCCGACCTCCATCCGAAGCAAGGGGAACGTGCGTTGGAACAGATCGTCAACACCCTCAACAGCTGGATCTGGAGCCCTCCGCTGATCTTGCTGTGCCTTGGCGCGGGCCTGTATTTCTCTATCCGCACGCGCTTCCTGCAGGTGCGCGGCCTGCCCGAGATGATCCGGCTGATGCTGTCGGGCGAGAAGTCCGCTGCCGGCGTCTCGCCATTCCAGGCGCTGGCGCTGTCGCTGTCCGGGCGCGTGGGCATCGGCAACATCGCCGGCGTGGCGACGGCGATCTACTTCGGCGGACCGGGGGCTGTGTTCTGGATGTGGGTGGTCGCCTTCCTGGGCGCGTCGACCGCGTACGTCGAATCCACCCTCGGCCAGATCTACAAGGAAACCGACGACAAGGGGCAGTACCGCGGCGGTCCCGCGTACTACATCGAGAAGGCGATGGGCCAGCGCTGGTACGCATGGCTGTTCGCGCTGGTGACGGTGGTGGCCACCGGCTTCCTGCTCCCGGGCGTGCAGGCCAACGGCATCGCCGCCAGCATGACCAATGCCTGGGGCATCCCGCCGGTGGCGACCGCGACGTTCCTGGTCATCGCGCTGGGTTTCATCATCTTCGGCGGGGTCAAGCGCATCGCCGCGTTCGCGCAGGTGGTGGTGCCGTTCATGGCGCTGGCCTACATCCTGGTCGCGCTGGTCATCATGTTCCTCAACTACGCGCAGATCCCGGAGATGTTCCTGCTGGTGTTCCGCAGCGCGTTCGGGATGGAGGCCGCGTTCGGCGCGGTGCTGGGCCTCGCCATCGAGTGGGGCGTCAAGCGCGGCATCTATTCCAACGAGGCCGGGCAGGGCACCGGCCCGCACGCCGCCGCCGCGGCCGAGGTCTCGCACCCGGCCAAGCAGGGCTACGTGCAGGCGTTCTCCGTCTACGTCGATACGCTGCTGGTGTGCAGCGCGACCGCCTTCATGATCCTGTCGACCGGCATGTACAACGTCACCGATCCGGAGGGCGGGATGCTGTTCGAGGCGCTGCCCGGCGTGGCGGTGGGGCCCGGCTTCGCCCAGAACGCGGTGGAGCAGGTGCTGCCCGGCTTCGGCGCGGCCTTCGTCGCGCTGGCACTGCTGTTCTTCGCCTTCACCACGATCATCGCCTACTACTACATGGCGGAGACCAACGTCGCTTACATCAACCGCAAGGTGCACCGGCCGTGGCTGACGCTGCTGCTTCGCCTGGTGATCCTGGCCGCGGTGACCTTCGGCGCGGTGCGGAGCGCGGAGATGGCATGGACGCTGGGCGACATCGGCGTCGGGCTGATGGCCTGGCTCAACATCATCGCGATCCTGATCCTGCAGAAGCCGGCGCTGGCCGCGTTGCGCGACTACGAGCGGCAGAAGGGGGAGGGGCTCGACCCGACCTTCGATCCGGACGCGCTCGGCATCCGCAACGCGGACTTCTGGCGCAAGCGCGATTGACATGGCGGGCAGGCGCACGCCGCCGTCGCCGGGTCGCGACAGCCCCTGGGGATCGCGCACGCGCGAGGCGGTGGCGCCGGGCCGCGAGGAACGCGCGCCCGCGGACAGGCCCGGCGAGCTGCGCCTGTACGGCCTGAACGCGGTGCGCGCGGTGTTCGCGCGCCGGCCGCAGGCGATCCGCAAGCTGTACGTGGCGCAGGAGCGCATCGGCCAGCTGCAGCCGCTGCTGAAATGGTGCGTTACCCAGCGCATCGGCTACCGCGTGGTCGAGGATGTCGACGAACTCAGGCGGCTGGCATCCAGCACCCACCACGAAGGCGTGGTGGCCGACGTGCTGCGCGAATCGCCGCGCACGCTCGAAGACTGGCTGGCCGCGCTGCCAGAAGGCCCCTGCTGCGCGCTGTGGCTGGACGGCGTCGGCAACCCGCACAACCTCGGCGCGATCCTGCGGGCGTCGGCGCATTTCGGCGTCGCGGGATTGCTGCTGGCGGAACGTTCCCCCCTGGCGCTCTCTGGCGCGGCCGCCCGTGTGGCCGAGGGCGGCGCGGAGGCGGTGCCGATGGTGCGCCTCGGCGCCGACGCCGAGGCGATCGCGCGCCTGCGTGGCGCGGGCTTCACCCTCGCCGCGACCGTGGTGCGCGACGGCACGGACGTGTTCGCCGCGCCCTTGCCACCGCGACTGGTCTACGTGCTCGGTGCCGAGGGAGAGGGCATGGGCACGGCGCTGGCGGCGGCCTGCGACCTGCGCCTGTCGATCCCCGGCACCGGCGCGGTGGAAAGCCTCAACGTCGCCGCGGCGACGGCGGTGCTGCTGGCGCAGTGGGCGCGTACCCGTGCGGAGACCAGTCCTGACGGTGCGGCGAGGCCCGGCAGCGAACCGGAACCGCGCGGGCGCGGCGCGACGCCAGCGGCCTGATCGTGTGCCCGCCGAACACGCGGGGACCTTCTGCGGACTACTGCGCCGGGGACAGCCTGATCGCGGCGCCACCACCCGAAGACAGCTGCAGCGACAGCGCGCGTTCGCCTGCATCGAGCGTGCGCGCCTCGCGACGCACGTCGGTCGGTGCGGCGCCATCCTGCCACAGCGTCGCCTCGAACCGGCCATCGCCGAGGAACGACAGGTCGACCTCCAGTGTGCGCGCGGTTTCGTTGGTCATCGCCCCCACGTACCAGTCTTCGCTACGGCGCCGCGCGACCACGATGTGTTCGCCGATGGCACCCGACAGCACGCGCGTCTCGTCCCAGCTGGTGGGCACCAGGGTGAGGAAGTCCGCGCCTGGTGCGTCGACGTACACGTCCGGGCTGTCGGCCACCATCTGCAGCGGACTCTCGTAGACCACGAACATCGCCAGCTGGTGCGGGCGCGTGCCCATCACCTGCGGCCGCACGAACGAGGCCTCGAACTTCTCCGGCGCGGTGTTGCGGAAGCCGCCGGGCGTGTAATCGATCGGCCCCACCAGCATGCGCGTGAACGGCAGCGTGAGGTTGTGGGTGGGCGTCACCCGGCGGCTCCACTTGTTGTACTCGGCGCCGAGCACCCCCTCCTGGGTGAGGAAGTGCGGCCAGGTGCGGTTGAGGCCGGTCGGGCGGTAGGCGCCGTGCAGGTCGAGCATCAGTTCGTGCTCGGCGGCGCTGCGCATCATGCGGTGGAAGAAGGCGACCATCTCCTGGTCGTTGCGGTCCATGTAGTCGATCTTGACGCCCTTCACGCCCCAGTCGCGATACAGCGCGAACAGCTCGTCCATGCGCGTGTCGAGCGCCTTGAAGTGTACCCACAGCCAGATGCCGACGCCGCGCTCGCGCGCATGCGCCAGCAGTGCGGGCATGTCGATCTCCGGGATCGTGCGGCCTGCATCGGCGGACGGGTCCCACAGGTCGCCGCCGCTGCTGCCCGGGTACCAGCCGGCATCGATCAGCATGTAGTCGAGCTGCATGTCCGCGGCGTGGTCGATGTAGCGGCGCATGGTCGCGGTGTTCATGCCGGGCTCCGGCACGTCCGGCGCCACGCTGCCGGACCACCAGTCCCACGCGCTCTTGCCGGGAACGATCCACGACGTGTCCTCGATCGGAGTCGGCGGATTGAGGTGTGCGATCAGGTTCGATTCCACCAGCGCGCCGGGCGAGTCGCCGAGCATCAGCACGCGCCATGGCGTGAGGTGCCCGCCTGCGGCGACCTCGGCGCGCGGGATGCGCACGGCGAACTCCGGCGTGTCGTGTCGTGGCGAGAGGCGGGTATCGAGTCCCAGCCGGCCATCGCCACGGCCGGACAGGTAGAACGCCGCGTACCGGTCGAGGTCGGCCTCGGCGATGGCGAAGGTCGCCTGTCCGCGTCCGGTCTCGCACACCAGCGGCAGGTCGATCAGGTGCATCGGCCGGATCTTCGAGGCCTGGATCGGATCGAACTCGCCCTCGTGCGGGGTATTGAAGCGGCCGACGTTGAACGACCAGCAGCGGTAGTCGCGCGGGAACAGGTAGCCGGTCAGGTCCTGCCGGACCAGCAGGTCGCCCTGCGCCGGCAGCGGCAGCCGGTAGCGGAAGGCGATGCCGTCGTCGTAGGCGCGCAGTACCAGGCCGAGCGTGCGCCCCTGCGCGTCGGCCAGGTCGACCTCCAGTTCGCGGTAGTGGTCGCGGCCCTCGCGCGCCTTGCCGGCGACGAAGCGGTAGCGTGCGTCGTGTTCGCGCGTGCGGGTGCCGGTGATGCGCAGGTCGCGTTCGAGGCGGTCGTCGGCGAACTGCGCGCCGAGCGGCGACGGCAGCAGGACCGGCTCATCGCGCCAGGACACCGAAAGTCGTGGCTGGCCCGCCTCGTCCAGCGTCAGCGACGCCGAGGCCGTGCCGGCGGGCGATCGCAGCTGCAGGGGTTCGGCGGCCTCCGCGTGTGCGAGGCTGGCCACGGCCAGCAACAAGAGCAGGAGCAACGTGGCGTGGCCGCGCATGGCGAATCCTCTACCCGGGTGACACCGCGAGCGTACCGGGTCACCTGCGCAGTGTCTGGAATAGTTCGAATACGAATTCGCATAGCGCGAGGTCACGCGCGCATTCGTGTTTTGCCGCCATCCGGATCACGTCCGGACGACGTGGCCGCCTGCGGGTGTGCGCCCGGCGCCTGAAGGCCCGGCGGAGGCTCCGTGTACGGGTCGCCGCTGCGAAACGCGGCCCATCAGGGCGTCGCGGCCGCCTTCGGCGCGCTGCCGAAATCACCTTCGGCTTCGGCCGCGAGCCACGCGAACACCGCGTAGGCGGCGACGTTCTGCGCCAGCGCGTCGGGATCGATCTTGTCGAGGGTGTCGTCGGCGTTGTGGTGCAGGTCGAAGTACCCGCTGCCGTCCTGGCCCAGCCAGGCCCAGGTGCCGCCGATCGCCGCCAGCGGCGAGATGTCCGGGCCGGGTCCGCCCTTGCCCGGCAGGTGTTCGATGCCCAGCGGTGCGAGCGCTTCGGCGATGCGCTGCGAGGCCGCCTGTGCGTGCGCCGGTGCGCCGGTGCTGAAGCCGTAGATGCGCCCGGCGCCGAAGTCGCTCTCGGCGGCGAGCACGTGGTTCGACACCGCGTCCGCATGCCGGCGCGCATATTCGCGCGCGCCGATCAGGCCCTGTTCCTCGTTGGCGAAGGCCACCACGCGGATCGTGCGGCGCGGCCGCTGCGGCAACTGGCCGATCAGGTGGCCGGCGGCCATGGTGATGCCGACGCCCGAGGCATCGTCGATCGCGCCGGTGCCCAGGTCCCACGAATCGAGGTGGCCGGCGATCAGCACCACCTCGTCCGGCGCCTCGCGCCCGGTGATCTCGCCGATCACGTTGTGCGAGGTGTATTCGGCGCCGGTCCAGCCGCAGTCCAGCGCGAGGCGCACGCGCACCGGGCCGCGCCGAAGCAGGCGCGTCAGCTGGTCGGCATCCACCAGCGACAGGGCGGCGGACGGGATCGGCTCCAGCCCCTCGTCGAAGCGGGTGATGCCGGTGTTCGCCACCCGGTGCGGGCTGGTGCCGATCGAGCGCATCAGGTAGCCGATCGCGCCCTTGCGGATCGCCTCCGAAGGGCCGCGGCTGCGTACCGCGCCGGCCTTGCCGTAGCCGCTGCCGTCGCGCGTGCGCTCCATGTCGTGGTCGACGAACGCGATCCTGCCGTCGAGCGAACCGGCGGGCGCGGCCTGGAGCGCCTCGAAACTGTCGAAGCGCACGATCTCCGCGTCCACCGTGCCGCCCGGGCTGCCGCCCAGGGCGGTCACCAGCAGCGGCTGCGCGTGGTCGCCCAGCACCTCGGCGCGTTCGCTGCGGCGTTCCCAGGTGGGAAAGCGCACCGGCTCGGTCCACACCCGGTCGTAGCCCAGCGCGCGCAGCTTCGCCTGCGCCCAGGCCACCGCGCGCGCGTCGGCCTCGCTGCCCGGCAGGCGCGGGCCGATCTCCGTGGTGAGCGACTCGACCAGGGTCCATGCGGTGTCGTCGGCGAGCGCGCGCTCGCGCAGGGTGCCCGCGATCTCGAATGCTGCATCGGGGATGCGCGTGGGTTCGGCGGCGGACGCAGCGGCGGGCAGCAGGCAGGCGAGCACGAGGGACGCAAGGCGCATGGATCTGGATTCCGGACGCGGCGAAGCCGCCAGCCTACAGGCCGGCGGCGCGGCGGGGATGTGCGGGAAGTCGCGTGTCAGCGACGCAGCAGGTCGCGGATCTCGCGCAGCAGCACCACGTCCTCCGGCGGTGCGGCCGGGGCCTCCGGTTCTGCCGGCTTGCGGTGGAAGCGGTTGATCGTGCGCACCAGCAGGAAAATGGCGAAAGCGATGATGACGAACTGGATCACCGTATTGACGAACGCGCCGTACCCGAGCACGACCGCCGGGACTTCCTCCCCTGCCGCGTTGACGGTCGCCTCGCGCAGGGTCCAGCCCATGTCGGCGAAATCGACGCCGCCCAGCAGCATCCCGACCGGCGGCATGATCACGTTTTCCACCAGCGAGGTGACGATCTTGCCGAACGCGGCGCCGATGACGACGCCCACGGCGAGGTCGATGACGTTGCCGCGCATCGCGAACTCACGGAACTCGCTGATCATGCCCATCGCAGACTCCTTCGGGGTGAGGCAGGCTGGCCGCCGCGGGCCGCGGCCACTATGCGCCCGCGTCGCGGACGTGGCAACGCAGTTCCAGCAGTTCGTCCAGGCGCGCGACGCATTCGTCGCCCGGATGCAGCGCGGCCACGCCGGCGGGCGTCCCCATGAACACCAGGTCGCCCGCACGCAGCGCATAGAGCTTCGAGAGCTCGTGCAGGATCTCGGGTACGTCCCAGATCAGCTGGTCGAGCGTGGCCTGCTGGCGGCGCTCGCCGTTGACGTCCAGCGACAGCAGGCGCGGCGCGAGGTCTCCCACGTCGGCCGCCGGCACCAGTTCGCTGACGGGCGCGGACTGGTCGAAACCCTTGCCGGTATCCCAGGGCAGGCCCTTGGCCTTGGCGGCGGCCTGCAGGTCCCGTCGGGTGAGGTCGAGGCCGATGCCGTAGCCGAACACGAGCGCGGCCGCATCGTCCACCGGCAGTTCGCCGGGCGGGGCGTCGCGGCCGAGCGCCACCACCAGCTCCACTTCGTGGTGCAGATCCTGCGTGGCGGGCGGATAGTCGAATCCGCCACCGGTCACGAGCGCGTCCGCCGGCTTGTGGAAAAACACCGGCGTGCCGCGTTCGGCTTTCGAGGCGGGGGCGGTGGCGCCCATCTCGCGTGCGTGGTCGGCGAAGTTGCGACCCACGCAGTAGATGCGGTGCACCGGGAACATGCCGCCGCCACGCACCGGGACGCGGGGGACCGGCGCCGCTTCAACGACGTCGTGCACCTGCATGCGGTTCAGCGCAGCGCGGGCTGGCCGGGCTTGGACACGATCCGGTACTCGGCGTCGAGCACGTCCGCGCGCTTCGCGGAAGCCGGCCTGCGTCCACGCAGCGCGGCACGCAGCAGCCCGAACGTCACCATCGCCGCGCCGACGAACAGGCCGACCACCAGCAGGACCGCGAGGATCGCGATGCCGACCAGGCCCAGCACCACGCGCAGCAGCGGATTGCGCGGCTTGCGGGGCGTGAACAGTCCGCGCAGCGCCGAGGCATCGTAGCGGGCGTGGAGGGTGCGGAAGAAGACGGAGGACATCGGCGGAGTGAGACAATGCGGGGGCGTCCAGTATCGTCCCCAGCCTTCACCAAGTTGTAACAAGTTCGTTAAACCACCGCCATGAACGAGCGACACGAGCCAGTGCGATGACCAGTTCCGCGCCGCATCTTTTCCTGATCGCGCTCGACGCCATCCCCGACGGCGGCTTCGCCGAGGTCGAGGCGGCGATCGACGGCGACGCCGAGTCGCTGCTGCTGTACCGCGAGGGCGGCCAGGTGCGCGCCTGGTTCAACGTCTGCCCGCATGCCGGCCGTCGCCTCGACTGGTCGCCGGGCCAGTTCCTGAAGACGAAGGACGGCCTGCTGGTGTGCGCCGCGCATGGCGCGACTTTCGAACTCGGCCGGGGCGAGTGCGTCGCGGGTCCGTGCAGGGGCGAGGCGCTGCGGTCGGTGGCGGTGGAGGTGAGGGATGGCGAGGTGCTGGTCGAGCCGTCGCCGTAGCAGCCCGGGATTGTCATTTCGAGCGAAGCGAGAAATCCGGGGCTCGATTTGACGTCGTGGTGCTCCCCCTCTGTCCGCAATGCGGCAGGGTGGGGTCTTCGCGTGTACATGGCGAACCGGCAGCCGCGTGGTGCCGGTGCGGTCGTCAGGACACGGCTCGCCGTCGCCGCGGCGACCACGGCGGCCCGCTCAGAACATCAGGTTCACCACCAGCACCACGATCAGCGTGTACACCAGCGACAGCGGTACGCCGATCTTCCACAGTTCGCGCGGGCGGTAGCCGCCGGGGCCGGTGATCATCGACATCACCGGATTGGACTGGGTGACGAAGTTGTTGGAGGCCGACAGCGCCACGATCAGCGCGAACGCGGTCGGGTTGCCGCCGGCGGCCAGCGCCAGGTTGATCGCCAGCGGCACCACCACGATCGTCGCGCCGACGTGGCTGATCACCATCGAGAACGCGGCCGTGAGCAGGGCGACCGCGAATTCGATCACCCAGATCGGCAGGCCGGTCGGCAGGCGCTCGATGGTGTGGCCGGCGACCCAGGCCGCGGCGCCGCTGCCGTCCATCGCCCAGCCCAACGGGATCAGGCAGGCCATCAGGAACACGGTCTTCCAGCTGATCGCCGAATAGGCCTCGTCCATCTTCAGCACGCCGAACACCAGCATGCCGGCGACGCCGGTCATCAGCGCGATCGAGGTCGGCACCCGCCCCGACACCGCGATCAGCATGGTCACCGCGAAGATCGTCATCGCGATGCGGAACTTGTGCGGGCGCTGCTCGCCCTTGGGATAGTCGGTGACGATCACGAAATCGCGCTTGGACGAGGCCTGGCCGAGGTCGTGCCAGATGCTGTGCAGCACCAGCATGTCGCCGGCGCGCAGCGGCGTGTCGCGGACGTTGTCGCGGATCACGGTCTTGTCGCGGTTGATCGCCAGCAGGCTGATGCCGAACTGGCGGCGCAGTTGCAGGTCGCTGGCGGTCTTGCCGATGAACTTGGAAGTCGGCGGGATCACCGCCTCGGAGATGCCGGCGCGGCTGGGGTTGAACAGGTCGGCGAACTGGCGCAGCCGCGAGTTCATGCGCAGGAACTGGTTCTGCGCGAAATCCGCCACCTGTTGCCGCGGCCCCATCGCGCCGAGCACGCTGCCGACCCAGATGCGCGCGTCCGCCGGCGGCGCCAGGCGCGATTCGTTGCCGGTCTGCAGCGCGAGCAGGAGCGGCGCGTTGTGCAGTGCCTCGGCCTCACCGAAGGTCATGCCCACCAGCGGACTGTCGGCGGTGACGGTGAGCTCGTGGACCTCGCCCTCGATCCCGTAGGTGCGCGAGAAGTAGCTCTCGGTGCGCGCGGGGGTGACGTTGCTGTCGCCGTCGTCGCGCAGCTTGCGGTCGCCGAAGAACCGGAAATACAGCAGGCTCGCGGCCAGCAGCGCCAGCCCGATCGGCATCGGCGCGAACATGTTGAGCGGCTCCAGCGTCGCCGCACCCGAGGGCAGGTTGGCATTGGCCGCGACCAGCAGGTCGTTGAGCAGGATCAGCGGCGAGGTGCCGACCATGGTCAGCGAACCGCCCATCACGATCGCCACCGCCACCGGCAGTAGCAGCCGCGACAGGCTGATGCCGGTGCGCGAGGACAGGCGCGAAACCACCGGCAGGTACAGCGCCATCACCGAGGGGTTCTGCATCACCGAGGAGTTGATGCCGGCGATGCCCGACACCAGCACCAGCAGCCGCTGCTCGACCCCGCGCGCGCGCCGCAGCAGCCACGCGGCGAGACGGTTGAGCGCGCCGGTGCGATCCAGGCCCATGCCCAGGATCATGGTGGCGATCACGCTGATCACCGCGTTCGACGAGAAGCCGTTGAACAGGTCTTCCGGCTGCACCAGGCCGGTCAGGCCCAGCATCACCAGCACCACCAGCGCCACCAGGTCGGCCCGCACGCGCTGGAACACGAACAGCAGCATCGTCAGGCCGACCAGGCCCAGGACGATCTGCATGTCGGTGGTCAGCGCGAGCTGGGTGTCCATCAGGCTGGGAGTGATTGGTGATTGGTGATTCGTGATTCGAGACAGCGGGTGCGCGGTGCAGGCGGGACGTCCGTCGGAACCACGAGCCTGCGGCAACGATGTGCGCGCCGCATGCGGAAAACCTCCTGCTCTTCCGAATCACCAATCACGAATCACGAATCCCGGTCGTACAACAGATCCCACACCCCGTGCCCCAGGCGTTGGCCGCGGGTCTCGAAGTGCGTCTGCGGGCGCCAGTCGGGGCGCGGCACGTGGCCGCGCGCGCCGGCGCGGTTGCGCAATCCCGGGGTGGCGTCGAGCACGTCCCACATCTGCTCGGCATAGTCCTGCCAATCGGTGGCGAGGTGCAAGCGGCCACCGGGCGCGAGCTTGCGCGCCAGCCGCGCGGCGAACGCGGGCTGCACCAGGCGACGCTTGTGGTGGCGCTTCTTGTGCCAGGGATCGGGAAAGTAGATGCGGATCTCGTCGAGGCTGCCGTCGGCGATCTCGTGCTCGAGCACCTCGACCGCGTCGTGGTGGTACACGCGCACGTTGCCCGCGCCGTCGGCGGCCAGCGCGTTGAGCAGGCGGCCGACACCGGGGGCGTGGACCTCGATGCCGATGAGGTCGCGGCCGGGGTCGTGGGCGGCGGCGAAGCGCAGCGCCTCACCGTTGCCGAAGCCGATTTCCAGCACGCGTGGGGCATGGCGGCCGAAGGTGGCGTCGAAATCGCGCGGCCGCCCGCTGTAGTCGAGGCCGTAGCGCGGCCAGAGTTCGTCGAACGCGCGCTGCTGCGCTTCGGTGAAGCGTCCCTGGCGCAGCACGAAGCTGCGGATGGCGCGACGGCCTTCGGTGACGGTGAACGGTTTGGGCGGAACCTTGGCGCCGTCGCTGGAGAACGGGTCCGTCATGCGCTCAATCCACGGACCGGGCGGCGCCCCGCCGGGTCCGCAGGCGGGAATGCCGGATCGAGGCCCGCCCTTCGCTTCGCTTGCGCAGGCGATCGCTCACCCGATCAGCCCGTCGACGGGCGACGAGGCGGACGCGAACCGCTTGCGCGGGATGCGGCCGGCGAGGAAGGCGTCGCGCCCGGCCTGTACCGCGAAGCGCATCGCCCGCGCCATGCGCACGGGATCCTTCGCGGCGGCGATGGCGGTGTTCATCAGCACGCCGTCGCAGCCCAGTTCCATCGCGATCGCGGCGTCCGAGGCGGTGCCGACGCCGGCATCGACGATGATCGGCACCTTCGCGTTCTCGACGATCTCGACCAGGTTCCACCTGTTCTGGATGCCCAGGCCCGAGCCGATCGGCGCCGCCAGCGGCATCACCGCGACGCATCCGATCTCCTCCAGGCGCCGGGCCAGGATCGGATCGTCGCTGGTGTACACCATCACATCGAAGCCGTCGGCGACGAGTTGCTCGGCGGCCTTGAGCGTCTGCACAACGTCGGGGAACAGCGTCTTCCGGTCGCCCAGTACCTCGAGCTTGGTGAGGTTGTGGCCATCGAGCAGCTCGCGCGCGAGGCGGCAGGTGCGCACCGCATCCTCGGCGGTGTAGCAGCCGGCGGTGTTGGGCAGGATGGTGTAGCGGTCCGGCGGCAGCACGTCGAGCAGGTTGGGTTCGCTCGGATCCTGGCCGATGTTGGTGCGGCGGATGGCCACGGTGACGATCTGTGCGCCGGCGGCCTCGGTGGCGCGGCGGGTTTCGTCGAGGTCGCGGAACTTGCCGGTGCCGGTCAGCAGGCGGGAACCATAGGATTTTCCGGCGATGACGAGCGCGTCGTCGTTGGGGGGCGTGGAATTCATCGCGGGATTATCGCGCAAACGCACGGCCCTGCGGCGCGGATACGCGGGAGTGGTCACGTGCGGACGGGTCGCGGATGGGCGCGGACGGGTGCGTGGCGCACCAGTTGCCGCCGGCGCGGCGAGTGGCCCAGGTGGTGCAGTCGGTTCTCCAGGGTCGTCCCGGGTCCAGTGTCATCCCGAGCGCGGCGAGGGATCCGGCTCTGCCATCGTCGGGCATGGGTCCCCCGCTGCGCTCGGGATGACAACCGAGCCGGAAACAGTCGAGGCGTCCCGGAGGGCGGCGGATCGGGCGCATTCGCAGGAGACGAGCAACTCGGCTTGTCGGGTTGCCTGGATTCGGGGGCGATGGTCGTCCATGGCGCAACCACCCGGGCATCGGTTGGTCCGGCCCGCACATCCATGTGCGGGCGTTCGCCACCGCGCGAGCCAGTGGCCCGCAATCGCGGTGGCTCACCCCCCTCCCAGTGCGTGGACGATTTCGATGCGGTCGCCGGGCTGCAGCACCTGCGTCGCGTGTCGGCCGCGGGGCACGATCTCGCCGTTCACCTCGACTGCAATTCGGCGCTCGCCCAGGCCCTGACGCTCGAGCAGCGCCTGCACCGTCGTGCCTTCCGCGACGAGCAGTGCGTCGCCATTGAGCAGGATGTCCATGCCGCGATTGTCGCCCGATGCGGTGGCGGCTGCACGCGCCGGCGCCCGACGCTTGCGGCAGTGCGGCGTGAGCGGGCCGGCCGCTTCGTGGACACTTGCGCACCGTGCGGTCCCGTATTGGGACTGCCGTCCCCATTTTCCGGAGTTGCCGCATGGTCCGTTCCACGTCCCGTTCCGTCCCCGCCACCCGCCTGCTGGCGGCTGCGCTGGCGCTCGCCGCCGCCCCGGCATTCGCCGCGGACACGTTCTCCCGCACCGTCTTCTTCGGCGACAGCCTGACCGACGCCGGCTACTTCCGCCCGCTGCTGGTCCAGCAGGATCCCGCAGCCGCGATCCTGGGCCGCTTCACCACCAATCCCGGGCTGGTGTGGGCCGAGTGGCTGGCCGACTACTACGGCACCGACGCCACGCCCAACGGCAACGGCCAGTCCGGCGACAACTACGCGGCGGGCGGCTCGATGGTGGCCAACGACCGCCTGGGTCCGCCGTTCGGTCTGACGCCCTCGCTGGCGACGCAGGCGACGAACTACCTTGCCGCCAACGGCGGCCGCGCCGACCCCGACGCGCTGTACACCGTCTGGGGCGGCGCCAACGACCTGTTCTCGATCGCCGCCAATCCCTCGCAGGCCCAGCAGATCATCGGCGCGGCGGTCACCGCCCAGGTCGGCATCGTCGGCACCCTGCAGGGGGCGGGCGCGCGCTACGTGCTGGTGCCGAACATCCCGGACCTCGGCATCACCCCGTCCTTCCGGGCGCAGGGCGACGCTGCCGCGGCGCAGGGCACCGCCATTTCCGCCGCCTACAACGACGCGCTGTACGGCGGGTTGGCCGCGAACGGCCTGCGCGTGATTCCGATGGACACGTTCACCTTCCTGCGCGAGGTGGTGGCCAGCCCGGCCGAATACGGTTTCGGCAACGTCACCGGCACCGCGTGCCAGCCGCAGATCACCGCGCAGTCGATCACCTGCAACCCCGGCACCTACGTCAGCCCGGGCGCGGACCAGACCTACCTCTTCGCCGACGGGGTGCACCCGTCTTCGGCGGCGCACCGGGCGATCGCGGACCTGGCGCTGGGCATGATCGAGGGGCCGCGCCAGGTCGCGGTGCTGCCGCGTTCGGCGGCGATGACCGGGCGCGGCCGCGCCGAGCGCGTGGGCGCCCAGTTCGGGGCTGCGACGCAACACGAAGGGCGCCGCTGGTGGGCCGACGTGCGCGGCGACTTCCAGCGCTACGACCATGGCGACAATTACGACGGCGCCGGCCCGGCGCTGACCGCCGGCGTGGGCTGGGGCACGGGGAATCTGGTGTACGGCGGCTTTGCCGGCTACGGCCGCCAGGCCAACGACTGGGGCCTGCGCCGCGGCGACTGGGACCAGGGCGAGGCGACGCTCGGCGGCTTCCTCGGCTGGCAGGCGGACAGCGGCGCCTGGATAGGCGGCCAGCTGAGCTACACGCAGCTGGACATCGACACCAACCGCCAGGTCCCGATCGGCCCCGCCCTGCGCGTGCACCGCGGGTCCACCGACGGCAGCAACCTCACCGCCGCACTGCATGGCGGCTGGCGCATGGGCGAAGGCGCGCTCAGCCACGGCCCGGTGCTGGGCCTGGTGGCGCAGCAGATCGAGATCGACGGTTTCGCCGAAAGCGATCCCGCCTCGTCCACCTCGCTGGCCTTCCCCGACCAGGAGTTCGATTCGCTGGTGGGAAGCCTCGGCTGGCAGGCCAGCTACGCGATCAACGCCCACCTTGCGCCGTACGCACGCCTGACCGTCGACCGTGAATTCGAGGACGGCGCCGAAGAGGCCTTCGCGCAGTCGCAGACGACCGGCCTGGAGTACGGCGTGCCGGGCCCGGGTTACGACGATGCCTGGACCACGCTGACGCTCGGCGCGCGAACCTCGGTGTTCGGGCTCGACGCCAACCTCGGCGTCAGCCTGAATGCGGGCGAGAAGGGCGGCAAGCAGACCACCGCGTTCGCCACCCTGGGCGGCGGCTTCTGACCGCGCGGGACGCCCGCGAGGCGTCCTGTTCCTGCGTTGCCAGTGCGCGCCGCGAGGGCTTAGACTGGCGCCGCACGCGGGTGTAGTTCAATGGTAGAACTGCAGCTTCCCAAGCTGCTAGCGTGGGTTCGATTCCCATCACCCGCTCCAATCCAGGCGGCGGCATCATCGAACGGTGGTGCCGCCGTTTTTCACTGGCGCCCGGCGCATGAAGCTCGCGATCCTGTCCCGCAACGGCAAGCTCTATTCGACCCGGCGGCTGGTGGAGGCCGCGCGTACGGCCGGGCACAGCGTGCGCGTGCTCGATCCGCTGCGCTGCTACATGCGGATCGGCGACGACGGTTTCGCGATGCGTTACAAGGGTCGCGCGATCGACGGCTACGGCGCCGTGATCCCGCGCATCGGCGCGTCGATCACGCGCTACGGCTGCGCGGTGCTGCGCCAGTTCGAACTGATGGGCAGCCACACACCGAATCCGTCGGCGGCGATCGCGCGCGCGCGCGACAAGCTCGGCTGCCACCAGTTGCTCGCGGCGCAGCGCATCGGCCTGCCGGCGACAGTGTTCGGCGACAACCCCGACGACACCGCCGACCTGCTCGCGCTGCTCGGGCCGCCGCCGCACGTGGTCAAGCTCAACGAGGGGTCCCAGGGCGCGGGGGTGCTGCTGACCGAGAAGCTGTCGGCCTCGCGCGGGGTGGTCGAGGCGCTGCGCGGCCTGTACGCGAATTTCCTGGTGCAGGAGTTCGTGGCCGAGGCGGAGGGCGCGGACCTGCGCTGCTTCGTGGTGGGCGAGCAGGTGGTGGCCGCGATGCAGCGGCAGGCGCCGGTCGGCGACTTCCGCTCCAACCTGCACCGGGGAGGGACCGCGACCGCGATCGACACCACGCCCGAAGAGCGCGCCGTCGCCGTGCGCGCGGCACAGGCCGTGGGGCTGGGGGTGGCCGGGGTGGACCTGATCCGCTCCCACCGTGGGCCGCTGGTGCTCGAGGTCAACGCGTCGCCAGGGCTGGAGGGGATCGAGGAAGCGACCGGCGTCGATATTGCAGGTAAAATCATTCAACTCGCAGTCAACGGAGCTGAAATGTCGGGATCGGAAAGGCCTGTCAGGCCTCGCCACCGGCGCCTGCTTAACAGATCGGCGCGGCTGGATTTAACGAGGGTTTAATCGATCCGGGGCTACCTTGTCGCCACCGGATTCCGCGCTCTCTCCTGTTTCCTTGTCCAAGGGTCAGCCAACGGATTACGGTAATCGGGGCAGTCCTTTGGGCCCAGGCGATGGCATCGCCTGGGCTCTTTTGTGGGCGCGCGCCGACACGGCGCGCACCGGCGCGTGTGACAGAATCCCCCTCCCGCGCCCGGCGGAACCGCGCAGTGCTCCCGCGGTCCAAGCAGGCCGCCCCTACGGAATCCGTTCATGCGCATCCTCGTCATCGAAGACAACCAGGACATCGCCGCCAACCTCGGCGACTACCTCGAGGATCGCGGCCACACCGTCGACTTCGCCGCCGACGGGGTGACCGGCCTGCACCTGGCGGTGGTCCACGACTTCGATGCGATCGTGCTCGACCTCAACCTGCCGGGCATCGACGGGCTGGAGGTCTGCCGCAAGCTGCGCAACGACGCCCGCAAGCAGACCCCGGTGCTGATGCTCACCGCCCGCGACAGCCTCGACAACAAGCTGGCCGGCTTCGACTCCGGCGCCGACGACTACCTCGTCAAGCCGTTCGCGCTGCAGGAAGTGGAAGTCCGGCTGAACGCGTTCTCGCGCCGCGGCAAGGGCGTGCAGACCCGGGTGCTGGACGTGGGCGATCTCGAATACAACCTCGACACGCTCGAGGTCCGCCGCCGCGGCAAGCTGGTGCAGCTCAACCCGACCGCGCTGAAGATCCTGCAGGCGCTGATGGAGGCCTCGCCGGCGGTGGTCACCCGCCAGGACCTGGAAACCAGGGTCTGGGGCGAGGAACTGCCCGATTCGGATTCGCTGCGCGTGCACATCCACGGCCTGCGCGCGGTGATCGACAAGCCATTCGACGTGCCGCTGATCCAGACCCGCCACGGCATCGGCTACCGCATCGCGGCGCCCGATGGCGCAGGCTGAGGAAACGGCGCCGGACGACAGTGTCCGCAGCCAGCCGGGGCGACGTTACCGCAGGCGGCTGCGGACCCGGATCATCCTGTCGTTCGTGCTGCTGGGGCTGGGGCTGACCACGCTGTTTGCGCTGGCTACGCTCTACGTGCGCAGCAAGCTCGAAAACCAGCTCATCGAGCAGACGCTCGAGCGGGAGGTGAGCAACCTCGTCGAGCAGGTTGAACGCAATCCGGACGAGCCGCCCTTCTTTCTGATCTTCGATGCGCGCACCTGGAGCCCGCAGAACGCATTCAAGGTCGATCCGCTCTACCGCGACCTGCCGGCCGGCATTCACGATGTACGGCAGCAGGCACCGGACGGCAGCTGGCACGACTACAAGGTGGCGGTCCGCCAGGGTGTGAGTCCTACCGGCACACCGTTCACCAGTCTGGTGCGTTACGACGTTACCGGTGCGGCCGAAACCGGCGCCAAGCTCATGCGCGCGCTGGTGTTGTCGGTGGTGCTGTTCTCGATCCTGTCGCTGGTGCTGGGCTGGTGGTCGGCGTCGCGGGTCATGAGCCCGGTGTCCGAGCTGGCGCGCCGGCTCGGCAGTTCTGGCGGGACCACGCGACCCGAGGCGCTTGCGGGCCACTTCCCCGACGACGAGGTCGGCGAGCTGGCCAAGGCGCTCGACGACTACGCCACGCGGCTGACCGAGGTGGTGCAGCGCGACCGCGAGTTCAATGCCGACGTCAGCCACGAGCTGCGCACGCCGCTGGCGGTGATCCGCGGCGCGGTGGAACTGCTGCTCTCGCGCCCCGAGATCGACGACAAGACCCGGGCGCGGTTGCTGCGCATCCAGCGCGCCGAACAGCAGTGCACCGACCTGATCAGCGCCCTGCTGCTGCTCTCGCGCAACGAGCGCGGCCACGGCGCGACCGACGTGGCGCGCGTGGCCGAGCAGTTGTTCGACGCGCATCGCGGCCAGCTCGGCAGCAAGCGGCTGGCGCTGCGGCTCGACGGCGGGCATGGCCAGGTGGTGGTCGATGCGCCGGAGTCGGCGGTGACCGTCGCGCTCGGCAATCTGATAGGCAATGCGGTGAAGTACACCCAGCAGGGCGAGGTGGTGGTGAGGCTGCTCCGAGATGCGGTCGAGGTGATCGATTCGGGGCCGGGGCTCAGCGCCGAAGACGCCGCGCGCCTGTTCGAACGCGGTTACCGCGGCACCCACGCCGAGCACTCGCAGGGCGGCGGCATCGGGCTGTCGATCGTGCGCCGGCTGTGCGCGCTGTACGGCTGGAGCGTGCGGGTAGTGCCAGGAGAGAGCGTCGGTGTAATTGCGACGTTGACTTTCTCGAACGAGTAACCGAAAGAGGACAGCGCGGCTACAAAGCCGCACTGTCCAAACTCGAACAATTCAGATCACAGGATCAAGGAGGGCAGTTTTCACCATTCGGACAATAGACAACAATGGGGACAGAGCATCCATCTTCTGCATTGCACTCTCCGTCGAATGGATTGCCGCCGTTAGTAATGATTACTTCGTCATGCCAAGGGAGCTCGTCCTCCCATGGCAATTCGGGTTCGGGTTCTGGCGTTGGCGGCGAAGGATTAGGTGGGTTCTGGCCTCCGCTTGCCAAGAGTAGTGCCAATACTAGATCTAGCATGAGTGCTCCTCCATGGGCTGCTCAAAAGTGCCCGAGAATCGGGCAGTTTGAAGCTATCACAAGGCTAGTTGCTGTTTCAATTTTTAGCGCATGCGCGTAACGAGGCGCCACCATCACTCGCGTTCGTGCCCGGTTTGACGGCGGCGCAACACCCGCCGCGGCATGATCACCCCGGGATGGCGGCCGGACGAGGACGATGCCCGTGGGCGGTACCAGCTGGAAGGCGTGGCGGTGGTCCTGCTGGGCGCTGGGCCTGTGCTGCGTGCACGTCGCCGCGTGCGCCCAGCCCGGCCCCCGCGCAAACGATGCGGTCGCGATGCGCAACGGCATGGTCGAACAGCAATTGGCCGAGCGCGACATAGACGACCCCCACGTGCTGGAGGCGATGCGCGCCGTTCCGCGGCACCGCTTCGTGCCCGCGGCGCTGGCGGCCGACGCCTATCGCGACCAGCCGCTGCCGATCGGCCACGACCAGACCATCTCCCAGCCCTACATCGTTGCGTTGATGACGCAGCTGGCGCGTGTGTCCCCGGGCGATCGCGTGCTGGAGGTCGGCACCGGTTCGGGCTACCAGGCGGCGGTGCTCGGCGAACTCGGCGCGCAGGTCTACAGCATCGAGATCGTCGCGCCGCTGGCGCAGCAGGCGCAGCGATTGCTGGAGGAACTGGGTTACCGGAACGTGGTGGTGAAGGCCGGCGACGGCTATGCCGGCTGGCCGGAACACGCGCCGTTCGACGCCATCGTGGTGACCGCCGCGCCCGAACGCATCCCCGCGCCCCTGCTCGAGCAACTCAAGCCCGGAGGCCGGCTGGTGATCCCGGTGGGACCGCTTCAGTCGGCCCAGGAACTGCGCGTGGTGGAGAAGGACGCGAGCGGACAGTTGCACGAGCGGGACATCGCCCCGGTGCGCTTCGTGCCCCTGACGGGCGAGGCGGCGGAGCGGGATCGGGGCCCGGAATAGGGGCAGTGGCAGGGTTGGGGTTCCATCGCTTCGGTGGCCCCCACCCCAACCCTCCCCCGCAGGCGGGGGAGGGAGTCGAGCCGGCACTTCCTCCTGCGGTCCCTCGCCGGCATTCCTGCCGCGCCGCCTCGTCTTGTCGTCTTGCCCGTCGTCCCCGGCTGCGGGAGACGGGGTGGGGCGCAGGTCGCGGCATTCCGCCCGAAGGTCTTCCTACACCGCCTCCAGCCAGCCGTGCCGGTCCGGCGTACTGCCGTCGAACAGCCCGAAGAACAACGCCTGGATGCGCCGCGTCACCGGGCCGGCCTTGCCCGCGCCCACCTGGCGGCCGTCCACCGAACGGATCGGGGTGATCTCCGCCGCGGTGCCGCACATGAACAGCTCGTCGCACAGGTACAGGTATTCGCGCGGCAGGTCGCGTTCGACCACGTCCAATCCGGCTTCGCGCGCCAGCGTGATGATCGAGTTGCGGGTGATGCCGTTGAGCAGCGCGGCGCTCACCGGCGTGGTGTGCAGCACGCCGTCGAACACGAGGAACAGGTTTTCGCCCGCGCCTTCGCTGAGCAGGCCGGTGGACGCCAGCGCGATGCCTTCGCCGAAGCCGAGCCGCCGCGCCTCGCGCGCCACCAGGGTGCCCGACAGGTAGTTGCCGCCGGCCTTGGCGCCCGCGGGAATCGTGTTGGGCGCGAACCGCTGCCAGCTCGAGACGCAGGCGTCGATGCCGTTTTCCAGCGCCTCGTCGCCGAGGTACTTGCCCATCTTCCAGGTCGCCACCGCGACGTCGACCGGGGTCTCGGCCGACAGTCCGAAGCCGCCGAGCCCGCGGAACGCGACCGGGCGCAGGTAGTCGGTGGCGTGGCCGTTGGCCGCGATCACCTCGCGGCAGGCAGCGTTGATCTCGTCGAGCGAGTAGGGGATGTCGATCTCGTGGATCTTGGCCGACTGGTACAGGCGCCGGTTGTGGTCGGTGAGGCGGAAGATCGCCGGCCCGTCGGCGGTGTCGTAGCAGCGGATGCCCTCGAACACGGACGAGCCGTAATGCAGTGCGTGCGCCATCACATGGGTGGTGGCCTCGGCCCAGGGCTTGATCGCGCCGTTGTGCCAGATCCGGTCCGGGTACTGCATGGGGCGACCTCGATGCGGAAAGGCGCATTTTGCCCGATTCGAGGCCTGCGCCGGACCTGCGGCGCCGAACGGTCTGGTGGACACCTGCCGGCGCCGGGGAAGACCGATGCGCATGCGCCGCGGCCAGGGATCCTCTGAACGAGTGTCATTTCGAGCGCAGCGAGAAATCCATGCCGCTGATTGTTCGAGATTTCTCGCTGCGCTCGAAATGACAAACCGGACCTGTTCAGAGGTTTCCTAGAGGCTCACCCACCAGCACCCCAGGTGCCGGCGCAGGGAGAGCACGGTCTGCAACGGCGTGATGCGGTTGGCGACGGTCTGGTCCAGCACCAGGCCGGTCGGCACCTGCCTGGCACGCTGGTGGCGCGTGGCGGCCGCATGGACCGATTCGGGGAGCGCGGCGTCGGCGGCTGTCGACGCGCGACCAGCGGCCACGGATGGCGCCTGCATGCCGGCGACATCGGGGCGCGTGCGCCAGGTCAGGGGCGCGGGGGGCGGGGCGGCCGCGGGCCGCGGCGGGGGCGATGGCTGCAGCGGGGTAATGTGGAGCAGCGGCCGGTTCACGATGGCGTCCAGCCGGCCCATGATCGCGTAGGCGTTGCGCGCGGACGTGCCGGGCCAGTGATAGATGCCGGCCAGCCGGTTGACGTCGCGGCTGTCGATGGCGGCCGTCAGTTCGAACACCAGGTCCTGGAGCCGGCGGCTGCAGTCGCGGCGGATCAGCCGGCTTCCATCCCGGCCGGCGCCCGGTCGCGGCGCGCGCTCGGTGGCGCCGATTTCCTTGCACTCGCGATCGGTGTAGACGTGGCCGCCGTCTTCGGTCATGCAGCGCCGGATCTGGGCGTGCGCGGGTCCGCCGGCGAAGGCCGTCGCGGACAGCAGCAGGAGGGCGGCGCAGGCTCGACGCGGCAGGTGCATCGGGCCAGCGTATCGCCGGCTACGGCCCCCGGGAAGCCCGGACCGCACGATGTTCAGGCGCTCGTCGCGCGAACCGGGACCCACGTCGCCGCGGGTCGTTCATGTTCGCCCGTGTGCAGGGAGCGGCCGGAGGGTTAGGCTAGGCCGGGACCTTCGGGGGAGGGGCGATGGTCGCGCAGTGCGGCGCGACCATGCCATGACATGCGGCAGGACGACTTCAGCCGGAAGCGCGTGGCGCAGCGCGGGCGCAACCTGCTGCTGCAGGAGTTGCGCGAGACCTGCGAGCGTGCGCGCCTGGGCGGCTTCTTCTACCCGGTGGCGGCGCTGCTCGCGTTCGCCGCGGCCGGAATCATGCAATGGCGCTGGCAGGCCGCGATCGTGGTGGGCACGCTGCTCGTGCTGGCCGTCGCGCGCTGCCTGATCGGACCCTCGGGCGCGCCCGACGTGGTCGAGGCGCGCCGCAAGCTTCGCCTGCTGTGGGGCGTGGTGCTGGCGTCGACCACCGCCTGGGGGGCGTTCAGCGCATGGACGTTCGCCGCGCTGCCCGAGCCGGCGCCGCTGGTGGCGCTGCTGTTCTCCGGCGCGTTCGGCATGGCCCTGTCGCACACCATGTGCATGCGCACCACGCCGGCGGTGGTGGCGATCCTGGGGGTGATGGTGCCCAGCCAGGTGGTGCTGTGGGCCGGCGATTCGCGCTGGGTGGCGCTGATGTGGACGGTGTACATGCTGTACATGCTCATGGTGCTGCGGCGCAGCCATCGCGAGTACCGGGCGCGCGTGGAACTGGAAGAGGACCTGCGCCAGCAGCGCGACCTGTTCGAGCGGCAGAGCCAGGTCGACGGACTCACCGGCATCGCCAACCGGCGCGAGTTCGGCGCCGCGCTGGTGCGCGCGGTGGAATCGCTCGCGCCGGGGCGCGCGATCTCGCTGCTGATCATCGACGTCGACCATTTCAAGCGTCTCAACGACAGCCTGGGCCACCGCGCCGGCGATGCCTGCCTGGTCGCGCTGGCGCAGCGGCTGCGGGAGCATTTCGCCGAACCGGGGGACGTGCCGGTTCGGCTCGGCGGCGAAGAGTTCGGCGTGGTGATCGAGGCGCTGGCGGACGATGCGTTCCTGCGCGCGGAGCGCTTCCGCGGCGCGCTCGCGGCGCAGCCGATGCAGGTCCTCGGCCAGCCGGTCACGGTGACCGTCAGCATCGGCTGCGGGCAGTTCGACCCGGCCCGGCACGAGGACGCCGACGCGTTCTACGGCGATGTCGATTCGGCGCTGTACCGGGCCAAGCAGGCCGGGCGCAACCGCACCGAACACGCGTGACCGCGCACCGCGTGTGCCGCCGCGTTCAGGCCATGCGCGCCAGCACGGCCTGGGTCGGCCTGGCGAGGTTGAGCGTGTAGAAGTGCAGCGCCGGCGCGCCGCCGGCCAGCAGTTGCCGGCACAGGCGCGCGACGACGTCGGCGCCGAACTCGCGGATGCTGTCGGCGTCGTCGCCGAAAGCCTGCATCTTCTTCGAGATCCAGCGCGGGATCTCGGCGCCGCACTGTTCCGAGAACCGCCGCAGTTGCGAATAGTTCGAGATCGGCATGATCCCCGGCACGATCGGCGCCTCGACGCCCAGCGCGCGCACCGCGTCGACGAAATGGAAATAGGCGTCGGCGTTGTAGAAGTACTGGGTGATCGCGGCATCGGCACCGGCGTCGATCTTGGCCTTGAAGTGGCGCAGGTCGGCCAGCGCGTCCTCGGCCTGCGGGTGCATTTCCGGGTAGGCGCCGACCTCGATGTGGAAGTGGTCGCCGTGGCGTTCGCGGATGAAGGCGATCAGGTCCGAGGCGTAGCGCAGGTCGCCGGGATGGCCCATGCCCGAGGGCAGGTCGCCGCGCAGGGCGACGATGCGGCGGCAGCCGAGTTCGCGGTAGCGTGCAAGCAGTTCGGCGATCTCGTCGCGGGTGCCGCCGACGCAGGACAGGTGCGGCGCGGCATCGAGCCCGTGCGCCTGCAGCAGGTGCTGCACGGTGTCGGCGGTGTAGCTCAGGGTCGAGCCGCCGGCGCCGAACGTGCACGACACGTACTCGGGCGCGTGCTCCTTGAGCCTGGCCACCGTGCGATCGAGCTGCGCGCGCTGTTCGTCGGTCTTGGGCGGATAGAACTCGAAACTGATCGGTGTCATCGCGGCGGCCGGGCGGGAACGGCGGGATTATATCTCTATATCGCGATGGATGTTAAGACTTTCTCCGGCGGCGGGGCGCGCCGGTTGGCCGCCGGCCCGTTTAACCTGTCCGACCCTGTCCCCATCCGCGCGCAATGTCCATCGTCCTGACCCCGTTCGCCCGCGCCCGCCTGTTCCCGCGCGCGGCGCGCGGCAACACCATCCGAGACTGCACGCCGGAAGCGTTCGAGCGCCGCATCGACAGGGAAGCGCCGCTGGCGGTGCTCGAGGGCTACGCGCCGTTCTGCCGCCTGCACGTGCACCGCAACTGGACCTCCACGCGCTGCCTGACGGTGCCGGTCACCAACGACAACCGCCACCTGCTGCGCTCCGCGTACGAGGCGCGCACCAGGGACGAACTGCCGGTGCTGGTGCGCTGGTTCGAGGGGGTGGAACCGCCGGTCGCGGCATACCTGGTCGTGATCCTCTACAGCGCCGCGCAGCTGGAGAAGGAAGGCGCGCCGATCGACGGCGACTGGGGCATCGTCGGCTGTCTCTACACGATGACGCCCGAGGAGATCCCGATGGCGCCGGTCACCATGATGCGCAACGCGCTGGGCGTCGGGGAGGGCGGCTCCGGCGTGCCGCTGGACCGGAACGCGTACCGTCGCAGCGTCGCGTTCTGGGAACGCAACGCGAACTGGCGGCCGTAGGCCGGGCGGGCACCGCGGCCAAGACGGTGGATGCTCGTCGCATGAAGTTGGAGTCGCGTCCGGAATGACGCGCTGCCTCGCGGCGCGTCACTTTGAAGGCATGCGTGCCCGCGCCGCCGCGACTTCCTCGCTGAACAGCCACAGCATCGCGCGGCGGTACGCCTCGCCGATGCTGGCGGCGTGGGTGCCTTGCTCCAGGACCTCGTGGTGCAGCGCCCACGGCCGGTCGTCGCGCGCCTGCCACGCCTCCATCCACGCGCGCGCATCGTCCATGCGGAAGGCCTGGTCGCGAGCGCCGCTGGCGATCACCACGGCGAGGTCTTCGCGCGCATTCGGGCCCGGATCGGCGAACAGGTCCGCGCGGGTGCGCGAGAACGCGGGGTTGCTTGCGATCCGCCCGCGGAACAGCTCCGGCCGGCGCAGGGCCGACCAGAGCACGAAGTAGCCGCCTCGCGACTGCCCCACCAGCACGCGTTGCGCCGGGTCGATGCGGTGGCGGCGTTCGGTCCCGGGCAGGAGTTCGCGCTCGAGGAACTCGAGGAACGCGGGCGCGCCGCCTTCGCCCTCGGGCGTGTCCGGACCCGGCGCGCTGAAATCGACATGGCGCAGGTTCACCGCCGGATCGAAGCCTCCGTAGGCGAGCCCGACGATGATCGCTTCGGGCAGTTGCTCGTCGTAGTGCAGGAACAGGTGGGTGGGCGCCAGCAGCGGGAACAGGCTGTCGCCGTCGAGCAGGTAGACCACTGGCCAGCGCCGGTCGGGATCGGCGTCGTAGCCCTCGGGGAGGCGTACGTAGACGTGGTAGTCGCGACCGGTGGCCTGCGAGTGGAGTGCGAAGTAATCGCCGCGCAGGGCCGGAAGATACTCCAGCGGCACCCGGGCTTCCTGCGCAGGGCGCGCTGGTGTTTCGGCGCGTACCGTCGCGCCGCCCATGGACAGGGACGCGCACAGGCAGCAGGCGACGGCGAGTGCGTTGGCGAAGGGACGGTTGCGACGAAGCGCGGCCATGCGTGGCCTCCAGCGGGCCGGACGTGCACGCGTGCATGTTGGCATGCATCCCGGCCTCGACACAGGCCCGGCGCATGCGGCGATTCAGGCCTCGGGCGCTGCTTCGCGCACATGCCGCGACAGGCGCGCCAGGCCGCGATGGATGTTCACCTTGACCAGGGATTCGGATTGCCCGGTGGTGCGGCTGGCTTCGGCGACGCTGAACCCCTGCAGCTTGACCAGGCGGATGACGCGGGCCTGCGCCGGCTTCAGCCGGGCGAGCAGTGCGTCGAGTTCCGCCGCGGCCTGCACGGGTGCGTCGCGCGGGGCATCGGCGAGGTCGTCGGCCAGTGGGTCCTCGTGGCGCGGCATGGCGCGCAGCCAGTCGATCCACTTGTAGCGCGCGATCGCCGCCACCCACGGCAGGAGGGGCAGGCCGGGCCGGTAGGTGTGGCGCTTCTCGTGCACCGCGATCAGCGCCTCCTGGACCGCGTCGTCGACCGCCGACGCGGGCAACCGGGAACGGAAGTAGCCCCGCAGCCAGCCGCCCAGCCCGTGCAGCAGGGTGGCGTACGCGGCCTGGTCGCCATCCAGCGCGGCGCGCATGAGCGCCTCCCGGTCGTCGAGGCGGCCGGGGCCGGCGGCATGCGTCGAAGCGTCCGTCAACCTCGTCCTCCCTGCAGGGAGCTCCATTCTGCGGCAGGACACCGGCTGCCGGGCGGGGACGGTCCGCGATCCCTCGCCCGACGCGCGCGAATGCACGGCACTCATGCGCGCCCGCGGTCGTCCGCGGTCTGCGGCGCGGACACCGCCGCCAGCAGGCCGGATTGCAGCCACCAGGCCAGCATCCTGCCCGCCTCGCGCGCGGCATCCTCGGGGGCAGTAGCGTGCGCGAACAGCCATTCGCACAGTGCGCCATACGAGGTGCCGGCCGCGATCCGGCGCAATGCCTCGCCTTCCTCGCGCGTGGCCAGACAGCACACCGGTTGCCAGCCGTCGCGCCAGACGATCGCGGACGCGGGGCGTGCGAGCGGCGGCGCGGGCGCGGCGCCATTGTCGGCCAGTGCGCGCCACAGCGCGACGCAATCGCTGCCCACGTCGAGCACGGTCAGTCCCGCGCAGGTTCGCAAATGCATTCCGGCCCAGTCGTCGCCCGTGAAACCGCGCGTGGCCGCCTGCCACGTGGCCAGGTCCAGGCAGGTGCTGTCGGCGGCAGTGAACGCCGTGTGCATTGCCCATTCGAGCGCGGCGAGGTCCCGCACCTCCGGGTCGCGCGGGAACAGCGCGGCGGCGGTTGCGGGGAAACCGTCGCCGATCGCGTCGAGCGTCCAGCCGGTGGGCGGATGCAGCACCAGGTGGTGCGCGGCGGCCGCGGCGAACGCCGCCTCCCCCACCCAGCGCCGCGTGCGCTCGAACGTGGACTGCATCGCCTCCATCAGGGCATGGCGATGGTTGTCGCGGTAGACCGCCAGTCCGCGCGCCATGCGCGCGTCCCACTGCGCCGGCCAGTCCGCCTGTTCATCGAGAATGCCGGCGAGGAACCGGGCCTGGACCTGGGCGAGGTTCATGCCGCCCGCGCGCCACGGCAGGCACGCGCCGCGATCGCGCGCGCATGGCCGAGTTCGGCCTCCAGCACCTCCAGCGGCGGGATGTCGCCGTCGCGCTCGATCATCGTCGCCACCGGCCCGCAGCGCGCCACGGCATGCGCATAGAGCCCCCACACCTCGTCGCAGACCGCACGGTCGTGGGTGTCGACCAGCAGCTCCCCGGGACTGTGCCCGGCGAGGTGGATCTGCCGCACCTGCTGCAGCGGCAGGCCGTCGAGATAGACGCGCGCGTCCCATCCGTGGTTGCGCGCGCTGACGTACACGTTGTTGACGTCGAGCAGCAGCTGGCAGCCCGTGCGCGCGACCATCGCGGCGATGAACTCCCATTCGGCCAGGGTGTCGTGCGGGAAGCGGCAATAGCTGGATGGATTTTCGAACAGCATCGGGCGTGCCAGCGCATCCTGTGCGCGGTGGATGTTGGCGCAGACCGCGGCGAGGCTGTCCTCGGTGTAGGGCAGCGGCAGCAGGTCGTGGCTGTTGTGGGCGTGGGTGCGGGTCCAGCACAGGTGGTCGGACACCCACAGCGGTTCGATCCGGTCGGCGAGCCGTCGCAGGCGGGCCAGGTAGGCGTCGTCGACGCCGTGCGCCGAGCCGATCGACAGCGAGACGCCGTGCAGCACCACCGGATAGTGCGCGCGCACGCGTCGCAACGTGTCAAGCGGGCGGCCGCCCTCGACCATGAAGTTCTCGGAGATCACCTCCGCGAAATCCACGTTCGCATCGCCCGCCAGGAATGCCGGGTAGTGCTCGCGGCGCATGCCCAGGCCGTAGCCCGCGAACGTGGCGACCGCCGGCCGGGCCGACGCCTGCGTCGATGGCCCCGCCCGCCCGGCGGGAAGGCGGGGCCCGTGCCGCTCGGTCACCCGAGGTCGCCGATGGTGCCGCCCTTGGACAGGCATTCGCCGGCCTTGAGCGCCTTGAAGCCGTGGCCCTTGCACGCGTTCTGGCCCTTGCATGCGTGCTCGGCGGTGGAGCAGTCGGACTGGCCCTTGCACGAGTGGATGCCGTAGCAGTGCACGGTGTCGTCGCTGTCGAGCGCGCGGCCCTTGCTGCCGGTGGGGGCATCGGCGGCGATGGCCGCACCGGTGAGGACGAGGGCGGCCGCGGCGGCGGCGATCGCGGACATGCGCGAGGCGGAAGTGTTCATCAGGTCTCCTGGTTCGGTTGGGAAAGGCGCCGCCGGAATCGGTCGACACCAGGGGTTCGGTGCACGGGGGCGTCGGGTTACACGCGGAAAAAAATTTCCGGGTGTAACCGCGGGGCGCCCTGCCACGAACCTGTGGGTACGCGCCGCGCATCGTGCGTGGTCGCACCACCCGACAAGAGGAATCCACCGATGCAGACCCCCACCCGAATTTCCGGCCTGGTCCTGGCCGCAGGCGTCGCCCTTGCGCTGGCCGGCACCGCGGCCGCGCAGGAAGCCAGGCCCCAGAAGGAGAAGTGCTACGGCGTGGCCAAGGCCGGGCAGAACGACTGCGCGGCGGGGCCCGGCACGAGTTGCGCCGGCACGTCCACCCGCGACTACCAGGGCGACGCCTGGAAGCTGGTGGACGCGGGCACCTGCGAGAAGATCCGCACGCCCAAGGGGGCGGGCTCGCTCGAGCCTGTGCAGCGTTGAGCGCGCGCACCGCACTCGCCGCCGGCATGCGCGCGTGGGAGCGGGTCCGCGCCGCGCTGGCGGGCCCGGCGGGCGAAGGCCTCGGCCTGCTGGCTGCCCGCATCGGACTGGCGGTGGTGTTCTGGCGATCCGGCCGCACCAAGGTGGTGGAGGGTAGCTGGCTGCAGGTCAGCGACTCGACCCGCTTCCTGTTCGCCGAAGAGTACGCGGGCGTGCCCCTGCCCCCGGACCTCGCGGCCACGCTGGCGACCTGGGGCGAATTCGCGCTGCCGCTGCTGCTGCTCGCCGGCCTCGCCACGCCGGTGGCGGCCGCGGGCATCCTGGCCATGACCCTGGTGATCCAGGTCTTCGTCTATCCTGCGGCGTGGCCGACGCACCTGCTGTGGTCGGCGCTGGCGCTGCTGCTGCTCTCGCGCGGCGGCGGGATGTTCTCGCTCGATGCGATGTTGCGATCGCTCACCGACCGGCAGCGGACGCGACAGGGCATCGCGCGGACCTGAGGGATTGACGCCATGGATCATGAGAATCCGCTGATCGCAAGGCTCGCCGCCGGATTGCAACCGGTGCGGCCGCAACAGTCGCGCACCGGCTGGATGTCGGTGGCGCTGGCCGTGCTCGCGACCGGCGTCCTCGTGCACCTGCTGTTCGGACTGCAGCCGGTCACGATCCTGCGTTCGGCCGGCAGGTGGTTCGTGCTCGGCGAACTGCTGCTGGCCGGGCTCGGGCTCGCGGCGGCGTTCGCCACGATCCGCATGGCCTGGCCCGAACGTGCCGGCCGGCCGGGAGCGTTCTGGGTGGTCTGCCTGGCGTCGCTCGCACCCTTGTCCGCGCTCGCGTTGCTGGCGATCCCGGGCGCGCATCCTTCCGCGGCTGCCGGCGTGGACGGGCACTGGCAGTGCGCCGCAATGGGCACCGCCAGCGCCGCGCTGGTGGCGGGGGTGCTGGTGCGCTGGTTGCGGCACGGCGCGCCGGCGTGCCCGAAGCGCGCCGGGCTGTACGCGGGCATCGCCAGCGGCGCGCTGGGCAGCGCGGTCTACGGCCTGTCCTGTCCGCTGGGCGACTTCCAGCACTGGGCGCTGTGGCACTTCGTGCCGGTGCTGGCGTGCGCGCTGCTCGGCCGGTGGCTGTTGCCGCGATGGCTGCGGTGGTGAGCCTGTGCCGCCGCGTCGGGCTGTCGCGGCGCATCTCCCATGACGCGAACGGGCGCCAATGGCGCCCGTTCGTTTGCATGCAGATGGAGTGACCGGTCAGTAGCGGTAGTGCTCCGGCTTGTACGGGCCTTCCACCGCCACGCCGAGGTAGTCGGCCTGGTCCTTCGTGAGCTTCGTCAGCTTCACGCCGATCTTCTCCAGGTGCAGGCGCGCGACTTCCTCGTCGAGCTTCTTCGGCAGGATGTACACCTTCGACTCGTAGCCGTCCCTGTTCCCCCACAGGTCGATCTGCGCGAGCGTCTGGTTGGAGAACGAGTTCGACATCACGAAACTCGGGTGGCCGGTGGCGCAGCCCAGGTTCACCAGGCGGCCTTCGGCCAGCAGGAAGATGCTGTTGCCGTTGGAGAAGGTGAACTTGTCGACCTGCGGCTTGATGTTGGTCTTCACCGCGCCCGAAGCGTAGAGCGCGTCGACCTGGATCTCGTTGTCGAAGTGGCCGATGTTGCAGACGATCGCCTGGTCCTTCATCGCCTGCATGTGCTGCAGGGTGATGATGTCCTTGTTGCCGGTGGTGGTGACGTAGATGTCGCCGCGGCCGAGGGTGTCCTCGAGCGTGGTGACCTCATAACCTTCCATCGCCGCCTGCAGCGCGCAGATCGGGTCGATCTCGGTCACGATCACGCGGGCGCCATAGGCGCGCAGCGAAGCGGCAGAACCCTTGCCGACGTCGCCGTAGCCGCAGACCACCGCGACCTTGCCGGCCAGCATCACGTCCAGCGCGCGCTTGAGGCCGTCGGCCAGCGACTCGCGGCAGCCGTAGAGGTTGTCGAACTTCGACTTGGTGACCGAGTCGTTGACGTTGATCGCCGGCACCAGCAGCTTGCCCTGCTCGGCCAGCTGGTAGAGGCGGTGCACGCCGGTGGTGGTCTCCTCGGAGACGCCCTTCCAGTCGGCGACGACCTTCGTCCAGTAGCCCGGACGCTCCTTGGCCACGCGCTTGAGCAGGTTCTTGATCACCTGCTCCTCGTGGCTGCCGGACGCGGAGTTCACCCAGCTCTCGTCGCCCTGTTCGAGCTCGTAGCCCTTGTGGATCAGCAGGGTCACGTCGCCGCCGTCGTCGACGACCAGCTGCGGCCCGAGGAAGCCGCCACGGCCGTCGGGGAAGGACAGCGCGTCGAGCGTGCAGTCCCAGTACTCCTCCAGCGTCTCGCCCTTCCAGGCGAACACCGGGGTCCCGGTGGCGGCGATCGCCGCGGCGGCGTGGTCCTGGGTGCTGAAGATGTTGCACGAGGCCCAGCGCACGTCGGCGCCGATGTCCTTGAGCGTCTCGATCAGCACCGCGGTCTGGATGGTCATGTGCAGCGAGCCGGTCACGCGCACGCCCTTGAGCGGCAGCGCGGTGGCGTGCTTGCGGCGGATCGACATCAGCCCGGGCATCTCGTGCTCGGCGATGTCGATTTCCTTGCGGCCCCAGTCGGCCAGCGAGATGTCGGCGACCTTGTAGTCGCCTTCCTGGGAGAAGGTTTTCACCTGTGCGTTCATGGTGGAGCTCCGTCGTCGGGGATCCTGTGGGATCCGGGGTGACGGGCGCCGTTGTCGCGTTGAACTGTACCGAGCCTGGCCGTCGCGGACATTCCCGCGCGCGGTCGCAGCGCCCCTCGGCAAGCCGGGGGATTATATCGCCTCCCGGGTCCGTCGGCCTGAATCCCCGCGGCCTGCGGGGCGATGCGGGTCCGGCCGCGCCAGCCCGGCATCGGGCGGGGTGGCGGCGGTGGGATGCGGTTCCGCTGTCAGCCCTGTGCCTGCGACTGCCCGTGGCCGGCGTCGAGCGAAACCATGAACTGGGCGTGGATCGCCTCGCCCAGTTCGGCCAGGCGCGACAGGGTGGCCTGCAGGTGCGGCTCCAGCCCATGCGCGATGATGTCGTCGATGCGCGCGTAGCGGGTCTGCGCCGACAGCGCGCCGGCCAGGCGCACGACCTCCTGCGACTCGCCGCCGGTCATCGCGCGCAGCACCTCGTGCAGGGTGTTGAGGCAGGTCTGCAGCGAGCGCGGGTTGACGTCGCGCAGCAGCATCAGGTCGGTCACGCTGCGCGGGGTCACCGATTCGCGGTACAGCCGGCGATAGGTCTCGAACGCCGACTGCGACTGCAGCAGCGCGCTCCACTGGAAGTACTCGGCCGCGTCGCGGGCCTCGCCGGATTCGTCGATCTCGCCGTCGCTGCCGACCACGTCGAGCAGCCGGATCGCCCAGTCCGAGCGTTCGACGAACGCGCCCAGCTGCAGGAACTGGTAGGCCTCGCCGCGGCCGAGCGTACCGATCGTGACGCCGCGGAAGGAAGCCGAGCGGGACTTGACCCACTCGACGATGCTGCTGATGCCGTCGCTGCGCACGCCCGCCCAGGTGCGGCTGCGGATCTCCAGCCACGAGGCGTTGAGGTCCTCGTACATCTCGGCCGTGATCGCGCCGCGCTGGGCGCGCGCGTTCTCGCGGGCGGCGCGCAGGCAGTTCTGGATGGACGAGGGATTCTCGGGCGACAGCAGAAAGTGGCGCAGCACGCCCTCGGGCTCGATCGTGCCGTAGGTGGCGGTGTAATGGCCGCCGGTACCGAGCGCATCGAGTGCGCGCCGCCACGGCGCCGCCTCCGACTTGCCGCGGTCGTAGCGCTCGGGAAGCATGGCGATGCGCAGGGCGAGGTCGACCAGGCGCGCGGTGTTCTCCGCGCGCTCCATGTGGCGCGAGACCCAGTACAGGTCGCTGGCGGTCCGGCACAGCATCAGCTTTCCAGCACCCAGGTGTCCTTGGTGCCGCCGCCCTGCGACGAGTTCACCACCAGCGAACCCTCCCGCAGCGCGACGCGGGTGAGGCCTCCCGGGACCACGTGGATGCGCTTGCCGCTGAGGATGTACGGGCGCAGGTCGATGTGGCGCGGCGCCAGCCCGCTCTCGACGAAGGTCGGGCAGGTGGACAGCGAGAGCGTCGGCTGGGCGATGTAGTTCTCCGGATCGGCGAGGATGCGCTGGCGGAAATCCTCGATCTCCTTTCTCGTCGCGGCCGGCCCGACCAGCATGCCGTAGCCGCCGGCGCCGTGCACTTCCTTGACCACCAGTTCGGGCAGGCGCTCGAGCGTGTAGCGCAGGTCCTCGGGCTTGCGCAGCACCCAGGTGGGCACGTTGAGCAGGATCGGCTCCTCGGACAGATAGAAACGGATCATCTCCGGCACGTAGGGATACACCGACTTGTCGTCGCCGACGCCGCTCCCCGGGGCGTTGGCCAGCGTGACCCGGCCGGCCTTGTAGGCGCCGAAGATGCCGGGTACGCCGAGCATCGAGTCGGCGCGGAACACGGTCGGGTCGAGATAGTCGTCGTTGATCCGGCGATAGATCACGTGCACCCGCTGCGGTCCGCGCGTGGTGCGCATGTAGACCATGTCGTCGCGCACGAACAGGTCCTGGCCCTCGACCAGTTCCACGCCCATCTGCTGGGCGAGGAAAGCGTGCTCGAAGTACGCGGAATTGGCCGCACCCGGGGTGAGCACGGCGACCGTCGGGCCGTCGATGCCGTCGGGCGCCGCCTCGCGCAGGATTTCCAGCAGTGCGTCGGGATAGCGCTCCACCGGCGCGATCTGCTGGCGGGCGAACAGCTCCGGCACCAGCCGCGCCATCATGCGCCGGTTCTCGAGCATGTAGGACACGCCCGAGGGCACGCGCAGGTTGTCCTCCAGCACGTAGTACAGGCCGTCGCCTGCGCGCACCAGGTCGATGCCGGAGACGTGGGAATAGACCCCGCCCGGAACCTGCACGCCGATCATCTGCGACAGGTACTCGCTGTTGTCGAGGACGAGCTCGGCCGGGATCAGTTTCTCGCGCAGGATGCGGCGCTCGCCGTAGACGTCGGCGAGGAACAGGTTGAGCGCGAGCACGCGCTGGCGCAGCCCGGCCTCGAGCATCCGCCACTCGCCGGCGGGCAGGATCCGCGGGGCGAGGTCGAACGGGATCAGGCGTTCTGTCCCGGCTTCCTCTCCGTAGACGGAGAAGGTGATGCCGACGCGGTGGAACGAGACTTCCGCCTCGCGCCGCTTGCGCTCGATCTCGCTTTCCGGGGTGTCGCGGAGCCAGTCGTCGAACGCAGCGTAGTGCGCACGGACGTTGCCCTGCGCATCGTGCATCTCGTCATAGCCTTGCGACATCGGCGATCCGGGTCCGGGCAGTGTGGGGTGCGGACTAGACATAGCACGCGCCGCCGGGAGGCGCCAGCGCCCGCGCGCAGCAGGGCGTGACCCCGAAGAGGCACGGATCGCACGCAGCGGAAGGTCCGTCTTCGTCAAAAGCAGGGGCGGGCCGCTTGTTCCGTCGCGGCCTGCGTACCCCTTCGCCGGGAGGAACGCGCAACCGCGACGAGCAGCGCCGTCTTCTCCGGGAAACCGAAGTGGCCCGCATGTGCGCCTGCACGCAACCGCGAGCGGAAAACGCCTCGGCTTGTCGGCGCCGGGCGGCCCGTCGGCCCGCCCGGGGCTATTCCCCGAGTACGCGAGGCGGACGATGCGATGTTGCGGTGCAGAAGATATTCACAGTCGTGTGAGTGAGTGTTGACAACGGCCCCGGGCCGCGCTCAGTATCCGGCCTGTCGCGTCTTGCTGAACCAGCATCCTGTGGGAGGGATCTGCAATGGGAAGTCGTCTGTTCGCGTGCGCCTCGATGGCCGCGCTGTTTGCCGCACCTGTTTCCGCGCTGGCCCAGGCTACGGCCGAGGCGCTGGCATCCGGGCAACGCGAGGCCGAAGCGCAGGCGTCCGTCGACGCCCAGGACCTCGACCGGATCATCGTCACCGCGACCCGGCGAAGCCAGCCACTGAAGGACGTGCCGCTCAGCGTGACCGTCCTGTCGCAGGAGGAACTCGACGCCAAGGGCATCGTCGGCTACGAGGGGCTGGCCTACGAAACGCCCGGGGTGGTGCTGAACCGGCCCACCGCCAACTTCAACAACTTCACCGCGCGCGGCATCGCCACCAACGGCTACAACGCCAACCTGCAGAGCACGGTGGCGATCTACATCGACGAACTGCCGATCTCCTCGAACGGCAACTCCACCATCCTCGACCCGAGCCTGTACGACGTGGAGCGGGTGGAATTCCTGCGTGGCCCGCAGGGCACGCTGTTCGGCTCCGGATCGCTCGCCGGCGCGCTGCGCATCCTGACCCGTGCCCCGGACCCCAACGTGCTGGAAGCCTCGTTCCTGGGCGACCTCGGCGTGCGCGGCTCGGGTTCGCTGCGCCAGCGCTACAACGCCATGGTCAACGTCCCGCTGGCGCAGGACACGCTGGCGCTACGGGTGGTCGCCTTCAAGCGGCACGAGGAGGGCTACGTCGACAACATCGGCACCGGGATCGACGACGCCAATACGATGGAGGCCTGGGGCGGACGCGCGACACTGCTGTGGGAGCCCAGCGACCGCCTGTCGGTGCAGCTGCGCGCATCGCAGGAAGACAGCAGTCCCGAGGATTCCGGCCTGACCAACCCGGACCTGGGCGAGGACGTCCGCTATTCCGACCTGCCCGACCGGTTCGCGGGCAGGATGACCAACTACAACGCGACCATCGGCTACCAGTTCGACGGCGCCAGGCTGACCAGCTCCTCGACCTGGTCCGATTACGCCGCCCACTTCGACGTGGACCTGGCCGCGACCTTCGGCCACCTCATTCCCTTCGGCCTCGAGGTACCGTACCGGGACGACCGCTTCGTGCAGGAGGTGCGCCTGGTGTCGGAAACCGGCGGGCGCGTGGACTGGGTGGTGGGCGGCTTCTACTTCGAGCAGCAGCGCAACGCCGACTACTTCTACCGGTCCTCGCAGGAATTCCTCGATGCCATGGGCATGGACAACCTGCCCGTGAGCCCTTACTACCTCCGCTTCCGGAACACGATCGACCAGCGCGAGCGCGCCCTGTTCGGTGAACTCACCTTCCGCTTCAACGACGACCTGTGGGCGACCGGCGGCCTGCGCTACGGCAGCACCCAGGCCCAGGCGACCCAGCAGGCGGGCGGCTACAACAGCAACTACCTCACCGCCGCGCTGACCGGCGCTACCGGGCCGCTGACCATCATCCCGATCGCGGAGATCGTCGGGCTCGAGGCCAGGGAAACCGGCCCCTCGTACCGCCTGAGCCTGTCCTGGCGGCCGACGCCGGCGATCACGACCTACGCTGCCGTCGCCACCGGCTTCCGCGCGCCGGTCGTCAATGCACGTGCCGGTGCGCCGAGCCTGGTCAACGAAGACGACATCATCATTCCCTTCGGCGCCGACTCCGACGACCTGATCAACTACGAGCTGGGACTGAAGGGCCGCTGGCTGGACGGGCGCCTGGCGGCCAACCTCGCGCTGTACCACATCGACTGGAACGACATCCAGGTGCAGGCCAACCGCGTCTCCGACTCCGTGCAGTTCGCCACCAACATCGGCGGCGCGATCAGCCAGGGGCTGGAGTTCGAGCTGGTGGCCAGGCCCGGCGTCAACTGGACGTTCGCGCTCAACGGATCGTTCAACCGGACCGAGGTGGACAGCCTGACCCCGGAGGAGGCCGCGATCTCCGGCGCCGTGCTCGGCGCGCGCCTGTCGGCGCCGCGTTTCCAGGGTTCGATGGTGATCGACTACGGCTTCGATGCCTTCGGCGATGCGGCGGGCAACGCGTCGTTCTCGCTGGCCCACGTCGGCGGCTTCCCGGGCATGTTCCCGAACGTCCCCGGCCAGCCGGGCGTGGTCAGTCCGATGTTCGACTACACCGAGTCGTACACGATCGCGAACGCGAACATCGCCTTCGCCTTCGAACGCATCACGGTGGGGGCCTACGTCGAGAACCTGTTCGACGACCGCTCGATCACCTACGTCCATCCCGAAGCCTTCCTCGACGGACGCTACGCCCGGGTGCCCCCGCGCACCATCGGCGCGCGCGTGGGCTACCGGTTCTGATGGCCGGCTCGCCCGCCACCGCGGCGATTCCCGGCGCGCCTGCCGCGCGTCCGGGCGCCCGCGCCTGGATCGTGCTCGCGGTCCTGTGCTTCGTCTACGTGCTCAACTTCCTGGACCGGCAACTGCTTTCGATCCTGGCCAAGCCGATCCAGGACGATCTTGGCGTGAGCGACGGCCAGCTCGGGCTGCTCGGCGGGCTGTACTTCGCGATGTTCTACTGCATCCTCGCGATCCCGGTGGGCTGGCTGGCCGACCGCAGCAACCGGGTGAAGGTGCTCGCCTTCTCGTGCGGCCTGTGGAGCGCGGCCACCGCGGCCTGCGGCGTGGCCTCGAGCTATCCGCAGCTTGCGCTGGCACGCATGGCCGTGGGCGTGGGCGAGGCGGGCGGGGTGCCGCCCTCGTACGCGATCATTTCCGACTACTTCCCGCCCGGTACGCGTGGCACCGCGCTGGGCCTGTTCAACCTCGGTCCGCCGATCGGCGCGGCGCTGGGCGTGGCCTTCGGCGCCTCGGTGGCGGCGGCGTATTCGTGGCGCCTGGCCTTCCTGTGGGTCGGCGCGGTCGGCGTGGTGACCGCGGTGGGCGTGTGGTGCTTCGTGCGCGAGCCGCGCAAGGGCGGGCTGGACCCGGCACCCGCGCGGCCGCCGGCGTCGGCCGGCACGACGGACGCGTCGCCGGGCTTCGGCGCCACCTTCCGCGGCTTCTTCGCCAACCCGGTGCTGCGCAACATGGCCCTGGCCTGCGGCGCCACCCAGTTCGTGACCTACGCCCTGCTCAATTTCAGCGTGCTGCTGCTGATGCGCGAGAAGGGCATGACCCTGGAGGAGGTGGCGGTCTGGTACGCGCTGGTGCTGGGCATCGGCACCGCCGGCGGCATGTACCTGTCCGGTCGCCTGATCGACCGGTTGGCGCGCCGGTCCAAGACCGCCTATGCGTATCTGCCGGCGGTCGGGCTGGTGCTGGCGCTGCCGCTGTTCGTCGGCTTCGTCTGGGCCGGCAGCTGGCAGTTGGCCCTGGTGTTCCTGTTCCTGCCCACCGGACTGAACTACTTCTATCTCTCGCCGGCGGTGACGCTGGTGCAGGAAGAAGTGCGTCCGGACCAGCGCGTGCTTTCGGGCGCGCTGCTGCTGCTGGTGATGAACCTGATCGGACTCGGCTTCGGCCCGACCTACCTCGGCCTGGCCAGCGATTTCTTCCGTGCCACCCATCCGGACAACTCGCTGCAGATGGCGTTCTACACCCTGGTCCCGTTCTACCTGCTGGCGGTAGGCATGTTCCTGCTGCTCGCGCGAAGCATCCGCCGCCAGCTCGCGCAGGAGGCAAGCCGATGAGCCGTTCCTTCTTCCGCATGCTGGTCGTGGCTGCCGCGCTGTTCGCCACGCAGGCCTTCGCCGGCGATCCACCGGTGGTGAACGCGCCGGCCGGCACGCTGCGCGGCGAGGCGCTGGAGGGGGTGAACGCCTTCCGCGGCGTTCCCTACGCACAGCCGCCGGTGCGCGAGCTGCGCTGGCGGCCGCCGGTGCCGGCCAAACGCTGGGATGGCGTGCGCGATGCGACCCGTTTCGGCCCTGCCTGCCACCAGCCGCCGCCGCGGCCGGGCAGCATCTACGCGCCCGACGAGGCGCTGGCGACGAGCGAGGACTGCCTCTCGCTCAACGTGTGGGCGCCGGCCGACGCGGAACGCGCGCCGGTATTCGTCTGGATCCACGGCGGCTCGCTGGTCGCCGGCAGCGGCAGCGAACCGATGTACCGCGGCGAGGCGCTCGCCAGGCAGGGCGTGGTGATGGTCACCGTCAACTATCGCCTCGGCGTGCTCGGCTGGCTGGCGCATCCGCAGCTGAGCGCGGAGTCGGCAGACGGGGTCTCGGGCAACTACGGCCTGCTGGACCAGATCGAGGCGCTGCGCTGGATCCGGAACAACATCGCCGCGTTCGGCGGCGATCCGGACAACGTCACCATCGCCGGCGAGTCGGCCGGCGCGCTGAGCGTGATGTACCTGTTGGCGGCGCCGCCGGCGCGAGGGCTGTTCCACCGCGCCATCGCCCAGAGCGCGTACATGATCTCGACCCCGCACCTGCGCGAAGCCGCGCACGGCGCGCCCGCTGCCGAGACCACCGGCCTTGAGCTGGCGCGCAAGCTCGAGATCCGCGGCCTGCCGCGACTGCGCGCGATGGATCCGCAGGCGTTGACCGTGCAGGCGGCGATGGCCGGCTACTTCCCGCTCGGCGTGGTCGACGGCGAGGTGCTGCCGGCGCAACTGGTCGAGGTGTTCGACCGCGGGCAACAGGCCGCGGTGCCCATCCTGGCCGGGTTCAACGAAGGCGAGATCCGCTCGCTGCGCTTCCTGCTGCCGCCGGCGCCTGCCGACGCGGCCGCCTACGAGGCGACGATCCGCGCCGCCTACGGCGAACTGGCCGACGCCATGTTGCGCCGCTATCCGCCCGCGAATCTCGACGAGGCGATGCTCGCGACCACGCGCGATGCACTCTACGGCTGGACGGCCGAGCGCCTCGTGCGCAGCCAGACCGCGCTCGGCCAGCCCTCGTACCTGTACTACTTCGACCACGGCTACCCGGCTGCAGACGAGGCCGGGCTGCACGCCTTCCATGCCGGCGAGATTCCCTACGCGCTGGGCACGGTCGACAGCACGCCACCGGACTGGCCGAAGATCCCGGACACCGATGCCGAGCGCCGGCTGGCGGCGGCGATGCAGGGCTACTGGACTTCGTTCGCGCGCAGCGGCACCCCCGTCGCGCGCGCTGCACCCCCGTGGCCGGCCTATGGCCAGGCGCGCGCCTACATGGCCTTCGACGGCGCGCCGCAGCCGGGCGAGCACCTGATGCCGGGCATGTTCGAGCTGGTCGAGGCAGTGGTCTGCCGGCGGCGCGCGCACGGGGGCCTGCCCTGGCACTGGAACGTCGGGATCATCTCGCCGCCGCTGCCGGACGGAGCGGCCGGGTGCCCGTGATCCACGGCGACATGCAGCCGTACGCGCTGACCGTGGACAGGTTCCTGGACCACGGTGCGAAGTGGCACCCTCAGGCCGAGGTGGTCACGGCGCGCGACGCGGGGCAGGTCGACCGGATCGGATACGCCGGACTGCATGCGCGCAGCCGCAGGCTGTCGACGTTGCTGGCGGGCCTGGGCATCGGCGACGGCGACCTCGTCGCCACCCTGGCATGGAATACGCAGGCCCACCTGGAGACCTGGTTCGCGGTCATGGGCATGGGCGCGGTGTGCCACACCCTCAATCCGCGCCTGGGCGAGGCGCACCTGGCGACGATGCTGGCGCAGTCGCGCGCACGCGTGCTGGTCGTCGCCGCCGACCTGGCGCCGCTGGCGCGACGCATCGCCGCGAAGGCCGATGCGCTGGAGCGGGTGCTGTCGATCGACGGCGCCGTGGGCGACGACGACGGCGTGATCCGGATCGAACCGCTCGAACCGATGATCGAGGTCGCGCAGGGCGATGTGCCCTGGGGCGACTTCGACGAGCACGCGCCCTGCGGCCTGTGCTTCACCTCCGGCACCACCGGCGCGCCGAAGGGCGTGACCTATACCCACCGCGGTATCTTCCTGCACACCCTGCGCACGCTGCAGGCCGACGCCATGGCCCTGTCGATGCGCGAGCGCGTGCTGCTGGCGGTGCCCATGTTCCATGCCAACGGCTGGGGCGTGCCGTTCGCCGCGCCCGCGGTGGGCGCGCGCCTGGTGTTGCCGGGCCGTCACCTGGACGGTGCCAGCCTGGCGACCCTGATCAACGGCGAATCGGTCACCGTGGCGATCGGCGTGGCCACCGTCTGGCTGGCGCTGGTCGAGCACCTGGACGCGAGCGGCGGGCAGACGCCGTCGCTGGAACGGGTGATCGTCGGCGGCGCGCCGATCGCGCCGGCGCTGATGCAGCGCATCGAGCGGCGCCTGGGCGCGAGCGTGCAGACCAGCTGGGGCATGACCGAGCTGTCGCCGACCGGCACCGTCGCGCCGCCGCACGATCCGGACCGGGCCGCGCACCAGTCCGGGCGTCCGTCGATCGGCGTGGACCTGCTGCTGACCGATGCGCAGGGCGTCGCGCTGCCGTCCCAGCGCGGCACGGAAGGCCATCTGCGCGTGCGCGGCGCCAGCACGGTCCAACGCTACTTCGGGGAAACGCAGCCGGCGGTCGATGCGCAGGGCTGGTTCGATACCGGCGATCTGGCGCGCATCGACCCAGACGGCCGCCTGGTCATCACCGGCCGCGCCAAGGATCTGATCAAGTCCGGCGGCGAGTGGATCAATCCGGCCGAGATCGAGGAGATCGTGGGCGGACTTCCGGAGGTGTCGCTGGCGGCGGTGATCGGCCGCGAGGACTCGCGGTGGGGGGAGCGTCCGGTGCTGCTGGTGGAACTGCGCGAAGGCGGCGCGATGGAAGACCAGGCACTGATCGACGCGCTGCGCGGCCGCGTGGCCTCCTGGTGGCTGCCCGACGAGGTGATCCGCGTCGAGCGCATGCCTTTGGCAGCGACCGGCAAAATTGACAGAATGCGGCTCAGGGCCGAGTTTGGCGGTGCGCCGGTGGAGACGGGAACATGACGTCCCGGGGCCCCGTGCCGATGGCAGTGCATTGGAGGCAGGGTGGCAACACGGGCGACATCCCGTTCCGGGCGCGTGCAGGGAACGAAGCGGGCCGGCGCGAAGGCGAAGCGTCCGACCAAGGCCGAGCAGCGCGCGGAGATGACCGAGCAGATCCTCGATGCCGCCGAACTGCTGTTCTCGCGCCATGGCCTGTACGGCGTCACGCTCAAGGACGTGGCCGGCCACGTCGGCGTGCACCACACCCTGCTCAACTACTACTTCAACGACAAGCAGACCCTGTTCGACGCGGTGATGGCGCGCCGCGCCCCGGTCACCAGCGGGCTGCGGATGCAGGCGCTGGACGACTACGAGGTCAGCTGCGGCGGCAGACCCACGCTCGAGGGCGCCCTGCACGCCTTCCTCGATACCGACCTCGACCTGTACATCCAGGGCGGCGAGAACTGGAAGAACTACGGTGCGCTCAGTGCGCTGGCCTCGACCACGCCCTACGGCGCGGAGTTGATGGACCGGCACTTCGACCCGGTGGTCCTGCGCCTGATCGACCTGCTGAAGAAGGCCATGCCCGATTGCGCGGAGGAAGACATCTTCTGGGGCTATCACTTCGTCACCGGTGCGCTGATGCTGACCCTGGCGCGTACCGGGCGCATCGACCGCCTCTCTGGCGGACTTTGCCGGTCGGACGACTACGACGCGGTCAAGGCGCGCATGGCGCGCTTCATGGCCGCGGGTTTCCGCGCGCTGTGCGCGCGAAAGGGGCAGGGCAGGACGCGCTGACCGCGTTCCCGGGCCCGTCCGGACGGTCTTTTCGGGAACGGGAGTCGGACCATGCGGCTTGAGGGACACACGGCGATCATCACCGGCGCCGGCGGCGGGCTGGGCCGCCAGCATGCGCTGTACCTGGCGCGCAAGGGCGTGCGCGTGGTGGTCAACGACGCCGTGGCGGGACAGGCGGAAGCAGTCGCCGACGAGGTGCGCGCGGGCGGCGGCGAAGCGATCGCGGTGGCCGCGTCCGTCACCGACGAAGACGCGGTGGCGGCGATGGTCGCGCGCACGCTCGAGGCCTGGGGACGCATCGACATCCTCGTGAACAACGCCGGCATCCTGCGCGACCGGAGCTTCGCCAAGATGGGCCTGGACGAGTTCCGCGAAGTGCTCGACGTGCACGTGATGGGCGCGGCGATCTGCTGCAAGGCGGTCTGGGAACCGATGCGCGCGCAGGCGCGCGGCCGCATCGTGCTGACCACCTCGTCGTCGGGGCTGTACGGCAACTTCGGCCAGGCCAACTACGGCGCGGCGAAGATGGCGCTGGTCGGGCTGATGCAGACACTGGCGATCGAGGGCGGCAAATACGACATCCGCGTGAACTGCCTGGCACCGACGGCCTCAACCGGCATGACCGCGGGCGTGCTGCCCGGGGAGAGCCTGCGCGTGCTGGACCCGGCCCTGGTCAGTCCGGCTCTGCTTCCGCTGGTCGCCGACGACGCGCCGACCCGCGCCATCGTCTGCGCCGGCGGCGGCCACTTCGCGCGCGCCTGGGTGACCCTGACCGCCGGCCGCTACCTGGGCGGCGGCGAGGACGCGGGCGAACGCCTGATCCAGGCCTGGAACATGGTCTCCGATCCGCAGGGACAGGTGATGCCCGACTACGGATTCACCCAGGCCGAGCGCGAAGTGGCCAGCGCGCAGGCGCATGCGCAGGCACCGCGGGCCGAAACCGCCTGACCGATCCACTTGCCCAGGCGCACGGTCGCCCTGTCGCGCGCGACGCGGACCGCATCCGCCGTCATTGCGATCGGCCCCTCCCATTTCAACCATGCCCTCTCGTTTGGACCCGCCGTTGTCATTTCGACCGCAGGGAGAATCCCGACCCGGGCAAGACTGATCTCTCCCTCCGGTCGAGATGACATGGTGGGGAAGCGGAGCACACGATGATGGTCACATCCGCTACCGGTTCTTTCGCGGGCAAGGTCGTGCTGGTGACGGGCGCGAGTTCGGGCCTCGGCGAGGCCGCCGCGCTGGAGTTCGCGCGACTCGGCGCTGCGGTCGTCCTGGCCGCGCGTCGCACCGACCGGTGCGAGGCGCTGGCACTGCGGATCATGGCCGCAGGCGGCCAAGCGCTTGCCGTGCCCACCGACGTCGCGCGGGCGACCGACGTCGAGGCCATGGTCGCGTCCGGCCTGGAACGTTTCGGCCGGCTGGACTGCGCCGTCAACAACGCCGGCATCGCCGGACCCATGCGCACGCCGGTGGCGGACGTGACCGAGGATCAATGGGATGAGGTGATGAACGTGAACCTCAGCGGCGTGTGGCGGTGCATGAAACACGAGATCCCGGCGATGCTGGCGTCAGGTGGCGGCGCGATCGTGAACGTCGCTTCGATCTACGGTCTCGAGCCCAGCGATGTCGGCCACGCGACGTATGCGGCCAGCAAGCACGGCGTGATCGGCCTGACCCGCTCCGCGGCGACCGACTACGGGCGGATGCAACTGCGCGTCAACGCCGTGGCGCCCGGCTTCACCCGCTCGGAAATGGTCGACCCGGGACGTCCGGGCGCTGCCGAGCACTACGGCCGGATGGTGGCGCGCCACTGCGCCATGCAACGGCTTGGGGAAGCGGAGGAAGCGGCGCGCGCCATCGTGTGGCTGTGTTCGCCGGACGCGAGCTACGTCAACGGCGCGGTGCTGCGGGTGGATGGCGGCAGCGCGACGCGCATGTACTGACCGCGCCGGAACATTGCCGCCGACGATGCGGACCGCGGAAGCCGGCCCCCGCCGACCATGCCGCGGCGTCGATACCGCTGCGCACGACCCGCGCGTCGCCAGTGGCGGAACGCCGATACGGGCGGGCGACGGCGCGGCTACCGGACATCCGAGGTGTGTTCCGAGGCGGGCAACGGAAACGAAGAAGGGCCGCTCGCGCGGCCCTTCGTTGCGTGCCGATGCGGCGGGGCCTACTTCAGCTTCGCCGCCTTCTTCAGTTCCTCGGCCTTGTCGGTCCGCTCCCACGAAAACGCGGTGGCCTTGTGCTTCTTGCCGGCCCCGTCGACGTATTCGACCTGGTGCGGCTTGCGGCCGAAGTGGCCATAGGCGGCAGTGGCCTGGTAGATCGGGTGCTCCAGCTCCAGCATCCGGGTGATGCCGTAGGGGCGCAGGTCGAAGTGCTTGCGGATCAGCTTCTCGATCACGTCGTCGCCGACCTTGCCGGTGCCGAAGGTGGTGACCGAGATCGAGGTCGGCTCGGCCACGCCGATGGCGTAGCTCACCTGCACCTCGCACTTGTCGGCCAGGCCCGCGGCGACGATGTTCTTGGCCACGTAGCGCGCGGCATAGGCGGCGCTGCGGTCGACCTTGGACGGATCCTTGCCCGAGAACGCGCCGCCACCGTGGCGGGCCATGCCGCCGTAGGTGTCGACGATGATCTTGCGCCCGGTCAGGCCGCAGTCGCCCACCGGCCCGCCGATCACGAACTTGCCGGTCGGGTTGATGTGGACCTTGTTCTTCGCCAGCGATTCGAGCCACTTCTTCGGCAGCACCGGCTTGAGGATGTGCTCGCGCACGGCCTCCACCAGGTCCTTCTGCTTGATGTCCGGGTCGTGCTGGGTGGACAGCACCACCGCGTCGAGGCCGAGGATGGCGTTGCCGTCGTAGCGCAGGGTGACCTGGCTCTTCGCATCGGGCCGCAGCCACTTGAGCTTGCCGTTCTTGCGCACCTTCGCCTGCTGTTCGACAAGTCGATGGCTGTAGTACAGCGGCGCCGGCATGTATTCGGGCGCCTCGTTGCAGGCATAGCCGAACATCAGGCCCTGGTCGCCGGCGCCCTGCTCCTCGGGCTTCTTGCGGTCCACGCCCTGGTTGATGTCGGGCGACTGCTTGCCGAGCATGTTGATGATCGCGCAGGTGTGGCCGTCGAAGCCGACGCTCGAGTTGTCGTAGCCGATGTCGTTGATCACCTTGCGCGCCAGCGCCTCGATGTCCACCCAGGCCGAGGTCGTGACCTCGCCGGCGACGATCGCCGCACCGGTCTTGACCATCGTCTCGCAGGCCACGCGCGCGCGCTTGTCCTGGGCGAGGATGGCGTCCAGCACCGCGTCGGAAAGCTGGTCGGCGATCTTGTCCGGATGGCCTTCCGAGACCGATTCGGAGGTGAACAGGTAGCTGGACATCGAGTTATATCCTTCAATTCGGATGAAAAGATGGGTGCGGATGATACACGGGCCGGACCCCGGGCGCATCATGCCCCGGACCGGCGGCCCGGGGGTTAAGCGGCGGCTGCTGCGGTAGCCGTTCGCCATGCCCGGGCGGCGGCCAGGGGCACTGCGTGTCACCTGCGTGCCGCAAACCCGCAACGCGACTGTCGCGCCCACGGCGCAGGCTGCCGGCCAACCGGGCCGACCCCTGAGCGCCATGCCGCCGATCGAGGAAAGACTGCAGATGCGCTTCCCGCACTGGTTCCGCGGGCGGCGGGCCGGCATCGCGCGGCCGTTGCTGCGCGGCGCGACGCGCTGGACGCGGCTGGATGCGGTCGACGCATTGCTCGACGAACACTCGCACCTGCGCGGTCTGGCGTTCGTGTCGGCGGCGCTGCGCGCCCTCGAGGCCGACTGCCGGATCGACGCGGGCGACCTGGCGCGGATTCCGGCGAAGGGGCGTGTGGTCATCGTCGCCAACCACCCCTCCGGCGCGCTCGACGCGCTGGCGCTGCTGGAGGCGGTCGGGCGCGTGCGCCAGGACGTGCGCATCGTCGCCAACGACCTGCTGGCGGCGATCGGGCCGCTGGCGGGCCTGCTGCTGCCGGTGCGGGTGTTCGGCGGACGCGCGCGGTCGGACAGCCTGCATGCGATCGAGGACGCGCTGCGCCGCGAACATTGCGTGATCGTGTTTCCGGCCGGCGAAGTCTCGCGGCTTTCGCTGCGCGGCGTGCGCGACGGGCACTGGCGGCGCGGTTGCCTGCATTTCGCACGGCGCACGGCGTCGCCGGTGTTGCCGGTGCGGATCGTCGCGCGCAATTCGGCGCTGTTCTACGGTGCGTCGGCATTGTTCCGGCCCGCGGGCACGGTGCTGCTCGCGCGCGAGATGTTCGCGCGCCGCCGCCATCCGCTGCGGCTGCACGTGGGCGTACCGGTGTGCCTTGCGCCTGACGCCGACGCACGCAGGCAACTGCGCGAAGTACGCCGCGCGCTGTACCGGCTCGGCGTGGCGGCCGCTCCGGCCGTGCGCCGCGAGGCGCTGGCCGCGCCGCTGCCGGTTCGGCGCCTGCGGGTGGCGATCGCGGCCACCGACCTGCTCGGCCGCACGACCGATGGCAGGCAGATCCGCCTGGCCCGCTGCGGCGAGGGCTCGCCGCTGCTGCTGGAGATCGGCCGCCTGCGCGAACGCGCGTTCCGTTCGGTGGGCGAGGGCACCGGCCGCGCGCGCGACATCGACGGCTACGACCTCGACTACGACCACCTGCTGGTCTGGGACGAGGCGGCAGGACGCATCGCCGGCGCCTACCGGATCGCGCGTTGCGCCGCGATCCTGCGCAGCCGGGGCCTCGGCGGGCTCTACACCGCGTCCCTGTTCCGCTACACCGAAGCCGCATTGCCGCGCCTGGGCGCAGGCATGGAGCTGGGTCGCAGCTTCGTCGATCCGGACTACCGCGGCGGGCGCAATCTCGACTATCTGTGGCAGGGCATCGGCGCCTATCTGCAGCGCCATCCGCAGGTGCGCTACCTGTACGGCGCGGTATCGATGAGCGCCGCGCTGCCGGCAGCGGCGAGCGCGAAGATCGTGGCCCACTACCGGCGCCACCACGGCGCGGGGGACGTGCCGCTGGCGATCGCGCGCAGGCCATATCCCGAAACGCCGCTTCCGGATTGCGCCGGTGAGGACGCGGACGCGGCGTTCGAGCGCTTGAAGGACGAGCTGGCGTCGTACGGCGTCGCCGTGCCGGTGCTCTATCGCCAGTACACCGCGCTGTGCGAGCCCGGCGGCGCGCGCCTGCTGGCGTTCGGCGTGGATCCGGCCTTCAGCGACTCGATCGACGGACTGATCGAGGTCGACCTGCACCGCGTCCGCGCGCTCAAGCGGGCCCGCTATCTCGGCCCGCGGACGGTTGCGGGAGCGGCGGAATGACTTCTCCGTCACCTTGCCGCACCGTGTTCCTCTCCGACGTGCACCTGGGCTCGCGCCACTGCCATGCGGCGGAACTTGCGGATTTCCTCGAACGCCTGCAGTGCGAGCGCCTGTACCTGGTTGGCGACATCGTCGACCTGTGGTGGATGTCGAAGCGCCGTGCGGCCTGGGGGGCGGCGCAGAACCGGGTGGTCGAGGCGCTGCACGCGCTCTCGCGTCAGGGCACCGAGCTGGTCTACGTGCCCGGCAACCACGACCGCGCCGTGCGCCGCTTCTGTGGCCTGGTGCTGCCGGCGATGCAGGTGCGACGTCGCGCGATCCACGTCACCGCCGACGGCCGCCGGCTGCTGGTGGTGCACGGCGACGAGTACGACGGGATCACCCATTTCGGCGGACTGCAGGAGCGGTTCGGCGACTGGCTGTACTACCGCATCCTGACCGGCAACGGCCTGCTCAACGGCGTGCGCCGTCGGTTCGGACTGCGTTACTGGTCGCTGTCGGAGTTCCTCAAGCGACAGAGTAGCGCCGCCGAGCGCTATATCGAACGCTTCGTGCAGGCCGGCCTGCACGATGCGCGCCGGCGCGGGCTCGACGGCATCGTCTGCGGCCACATCCATCGCGCCGCGCTGGTGTCGCGCGACGGACTGGTCTATGCCAACGACGGCGACTGGGTGGAGAGCCTCACCGCGCTGGCCGAAGACCACGACGGCACCCTGCGGCTGCTGTCGTACCGGGGCGAGACGCTCGCGGAAATCGCGCCGCGGTTGCGGCTGGTACAACCGGGGCCGCTCGCGCACGCGGCGTGACCGGGCCGCCAGGCACGATGGTGAAAGGCTGGTCGAGAAGGCCGGTCTCCGGCGCGGGCCTGTCGCGCGCAAGGCATTGCCACGGCAGGAGGCGCAGGGCCGCCCCGCAGCAGCGGCCCGGTGCGATGCGTCCGGGAAGCCGCCAGGGCGGGGTGCGGAACGCGGTGGAACGCAGTCGCCTGGATGCCGACCGTGTCGTCGCGGCTCTAGAATGTCGGCATGGATTCGGTCAGCCAGCTACTGCTCGGTGCCGCGGTCGCGGGCGCGGTCGTGCCGGCCGCGCATCGGCGCGCGGCGATGCTTGCGGGTGCCGCGCTCGGCACCTTGCCCGACCTCGATTCGTTTCCCATCGCGCTGTTCACCGACGACCCCGTCGCGCTGATGACCCTGCACCGGGGTTTCAGCCATTCGCTGTTCGTGCTGCCGCTGCTGGCGTGGGCGATCTGGGCATTCTTCCGCCGGCGCGGCGGGCGCGTGGCCGAAGCGCCGCGGCCCTGGCTCCTGGCGATCGGGCTCGCGCTGGTCACCCATCCGCTGCTGGATGCATTCACGGTGTACGGCACCCAGCTGTTGTGGCCGCTGGCGACGCCGCCGGTGATGTGGTCGAGCATGTTCATCATCGATCCCGGCTACACGCTGTGGCTGCTGCTGGGCGTGGCGGTGGCGATGTCCGCGGGATCGAAGCCGCTCGCACGCCACGCCCTGGTGGCGGGCCTGACGCTGAGCAGCGCGTACCTGGGTTGGTCGCTGCTGGCCAAGACGATGGTCGAGCGCGAGGCGGAGCGTTCGCTGGCGACGCTGGGACTCGCGGATGCGCCGCGCTTCTCCGTGCCGATGCCGTTCAACACCCTGCTGTGGCGGGTGGTGGCGATGACGCCGGAGGGGTTCGTCGAAGGCGAGCATTCGCTGGTGGCCGACCGCCGACCGATCGACTTTCGTCAATACCCTTCCGCTGTCGACGCGCTCGCGCAGGTGGCCGAAGTTCCGGCGGTGGAGCGGTTGACCTGGTTCAACCACGGCTTCATGAAGGCGCAGGTGCGCGAGGATCGGCTGGTGCTGAGCGACCTGCGCATGGGCGCCGAGCCGGACTACAGCTTCAACTTCGCGGTCGCTGAACGCGACGGGGCCGGTTGGCGCGAGGTGCCGCCGCAGCAGCTGGAATGGCCCTGGGAAGCGCGCCGGCGCCTGGCGCAGATGTGGCACCGCATCTGGGAGGAGCCGGCGGCCACGTCGATACAGCCTGGCGGGCATTGAAGCGGCGTTTCCTCGCGGGCGCGGGAAACGGCCGGGGGCGCCCCGGATGCGCTGCGCTTATCCGGGCTACGGGTAGCCCGGCCAAGGCCGAAGGCCGCCGCCGGGGGGGCGGCGCGCGGCGCGGGGCCCGGATGCGCTGCGCTTATCCGGGCTACGGTGCGGGCTATGCGGGGAACCAGTAGCGGGTGAAGTGGAAGAACACCGGCGCGGCGAACACCACCGAATCCATCCGGTCCATCATGCCGCCGTGGCCTTCGATCATCCTGCCCCAGTCCTTGGCGCCGAGGCTGCGCTTGACCGCCGACAACGCCAGCCCGCCGCAGACGCCTGCGGCGACGATCACCGCCGACATGCCGGCCGCCTGCAGCGGCGTGAACGGCGTCATCCACCACAGCGCGGTGCCGATGCCCACCGCTGCGAGCCCGCCGCCGACCAGGCCTTCGACCGTCTTCGACGGGCTCACCAGCGGCGCCAGCTTGCGGCGACCGAAGAGCTTGCCGAACACGTACTGCATCACGTCGCTGATCTGCACCACCAGCATCAGGTAGAGCAGCAGCAACTGGCCGGTGCCCTGCGGGGCGTCCGGATGCAGGATCATCAGCGCCGGCGCGTGGCTGATGCAGTAGATCGCGACCATCACCCCCCACTGGATCTTGGTGCTGCGCTCGAGGAAGTCGGTGGTGTCGCCGCCGAACACCGCCAGCACCGGCAGGGCCAGGAACGCGTAGACCGGGATGAAGATCGCGAACAGCCCGTACCACTGGTCGAGGATCAGCCAGTACTGCAGCGGGATCAGCAGGTAGAACGCGGCCACCAGCGGCAGGTGGTCGCCGGCGCGGGTCGGGGTGAGGGTGATGAACTCGCGCAGCGCGAAGAACGAGATGAAGGCGAACACCACCAGGGTGGCCACCGGCCCGATCGCGAAGCACGCCGCCAGCACCGCGACCATGCCCCACCACGCCCGCACGCGGGCGTTGAGGTTGCGCACCGTCGCACCGCCGCCATCGGAGCCACGGCGCGACAGCCACCAGCCCACCAGCGAGGCGACCAGCAGCAGGCCGACGATGCCGGAGAACACCAGGATCGTCTTCGTCTGCGGGCTCATGCCATCGCCTCCACCGCCGCGCGGGCGCGCTCGAGGAAGGTCTCGCGCGGTTCGTCCCCGACGCGCGCCAGCGGCGCGCCAAAATTCACGTTGCAGTACAGCGGCAGGGGCAGCGGCAGCAACGCGCCCTTGGGCAGGCTGCGGTGCAGGGTGTCGAGGTACACCGGCACCAGTTCCACGTACGGGTATTCGCTCGCCAGCCGGAACAGGCCCCCCTTGAACTTCTGCGGCAGCCGCTCGTTGCTGCGGGTGCCCTCCGGGAACAGGATCAGAGAATCGCCCTGGTCCAGCGCTTCGCGCACCGGCGCAAGCGGATCGGCGTCGGGCGTCTCGCGGTTGCGGTCGATCAGGATCGCGCGCAGCACGCGCCCCGACAGCCAGCCGCGCAGGCCCGGTTTGTCCCAGTAGTCGCGGGCGGCGACTGGGCGCACCTGCGCGCGCTGCTGCGGCGTGAGCGCCGACCAGATCGCGACGGTGTCGAGGTGGCTGGTGTGGTTGGCGAAGTAGATGCACTGCCCGTCCGGCGGCGCGACGCGCCACTGGGCGCGTGCGCCGACCAGGGTGCGGGTGAATCCGACCAGGGCCGCGCCGCCGAGGCGGGCGATCACCGCGCGGCCTCCAGCTGCCGCGCGATCGCACGCAGGCGCGTGCCGCAGGTGAGCAGCGAACCTGCGGCGATGACCAGCACCGCCGCGACCAGCGCATGCCGCGAACCGCCGAACATCGCTTCGAACGGCGCCACCAGGCAGGCCAGCGTCATCAGCGCCATCCGGTGCTGCTTGGCCATCGGCCCGCGGAAGTCCTGCGCCAGTCCCAGCGCACCGCCGAGCGTGCGGACGTAGGCGGTGAGCGCCGCGAGCAGCGCCGCGGCCCATCCGGCCCAGGGCATCCCCGCGGCATGGCCGAGCGCGACGAGCAGCAGGCTGTCGGCGATCCGGTCGGGCACTTCGTTGTACAGCGCGCCGGTCGGCGTGGACTGGCCGCCTTCCACCGCCACCATGCCGTCGAACAGGTTGCACAGCAGCCGCAACTGGATGCCGACCGCGCACAGCAATGCGCCCCACGGCGGCAGCCACAGCAGGGCGGCGGCGCCGGCGGCGGCGAACGCGATGCTCAGCAGCGAGATCGCGTTCGGCGTCAGCGGCGAACGCGCGAGCGCGGAAGCGATGCGGCGGACGAGCGCATTGCCGCGCGCCTTGATCGGGCGACGCGAAGCATCCGTGCCCGGGTCGTGCTGTTCCATCGCGATCTTCCCCGTCGCAGTCGCCGCCGGTGGCGACGTTCCCCATGCCCACGCATGATCGTCAGGCCCGCACGCGCTGGCAAGCCCGTGCGACTCAGGCGGCGGCGGGGACCTCGGCCGCCACGCCCGTGGCCAGCGCGTCGAAGTAGTCCCGGGTCAGCCGCAGTTGCGCTTCGGCGCCGTCGGCCCGGTTGACCACGGCCAGAAACGCGCGGTTCTCGGGACGATCCTTCGCGTACCAGCCCAGGTGCTTGCGCGCGATGCGCACGCCGGCCTGTTCGCCGTAGAACCCGTGCAGGGCATGCAGGTGGCCGAGCAGGATGTCGCGTACCTGCGCCAGCGATGGTGGCGGCAGTTCGTCGCCCGTGGCGAGGAAGTGCGCGATCTCGCCGAAGATCCACGGCCGCCCCTGCGCGGCGCGACCGATCATCACCGCGTCGGCGCCGGTGTGGCGCAGCACCTCGAGCGCCTTGCGCGGCGAATCGATGTCGCCGTTGGCGATCACCGGGATGCGCAGGTCGGCCTTGATCGCGGCGATGGTGTCGTACTCGGCCTGGCCGGTGTAGTGCTGGTCGCGGGTGCGCCCGTGCACGGCGAGCGCGGCGATGCCGCTCTCCTGCGCGATGCGGGCGATCGCCGGCGCGTTGCGGTTGTCCGCGTTCCAGCCGGTGCGGATCTTCAGCGTGACCGGCACGTCCACCGCCGCGACGACCGCCTCGAGGATGCGCGCCACCAGCGCCTCGTCCTGCATCAGCGCCGAACCGGCCCAGGCGTTGCACACCTTCTTCGCCGGGCAGCCCATGTTGATGTCGATCAGCTGCGCCCCTTGGCCGGCGTTGTGGCGCGCGGCCTCGGCCATCACCGCGGGGTCGGTGCCGGCGATCTGCACGCTGACCGGGTCGGGCTCGCCGGCGTGGTCCATCCGGTGCACCGACTTGCGCGTGTTCCAGAAGCGCGGATCGCTGGTGGTCATCTCCGACACCGCCAGGCCCGCGCCCAGCCGCTTGCACAACTGCCGGAACGGCTTGTCGGTGACACCCGCCATCGGCGCGAGGACCAGTTTCGGCTCGATGGGGTGGGGACCGATGAACATGGCGCGCATTGTCGCAGCCGCGCCGCCGGCCCGCGAGCGGCAGGCGCCGGCGACCAGCCTGGACTTCGCGGCGACCCTGGACCGCATCCGGGGTGGCTCCCACCCCGCCTACCGCGCGCCCACCGCCCGGGCTCAGGCAGGGCGCGACGACGGCAGCCGCGGCATCGCTTCCGCCGCGCCCTCGTGCTCGGTCGACAGCGCGGCGTAATGCGAGGCGAAGCGCACGTGATCGGCGAACACGCGTTCGCCACCGAGCGCGAGCGAGGTCGCGAGCGCGCCATTGAAGGCGTCGCCTGCGCCCGTGGTGTCGACCACCGCGACCTCGTAGGCCGGCACCCGGTAGTACGGCAGTTCGTCGCCGCGGCACTTGTCCTCGCGGTGCGAGACGAACGCGCCGGCCGCGCCGAGCGTGATCACCACCGTGCCCCGCGGCAACAGCACCCGGCACAGGCGGTGCAGGCGCGCTTCGTCGGCAGCCGCGACCTCCGCGGCGTCGATGCGCTCGCCGCTGTGGCGGGCCAGCAGCGCGGCGAACTCGCTCTCGTTGGGGGTCAGGATGTCGGCGACGGCGAGCAGCTCGCGCGAGCTCTCGGCGTTGGCCGGGGCGGGATTGAGGACGGTGCGGACGCCGGCCGAACGCGCCAGCCGCATCGCCTCGAGCACGCTGTCGACGGGCGATTCGAGCTGCGCGAGCACGATCCGCGAGCCGACGATCGCCTCGCCCTGGCGGGCGACGAAATCGGGTGTGAGCGCGCCGTTGGCACCGGCGCCGATGACGATGCTGTTTCGGCCTTCCCGGTCGACGTAGATGCCGGCGGTGCCGGTGGGCTCCTCGCTCGGCTCGGTGCGCAGGTCGATGCCGTCGGCGGCGGCCAGCGAACGGGCCAGGTTCGCGCCCTCGTCCTCGCCGAGCGCGCAGACGAACACGGTGGCCGCGCCGCTGCGCGCACAGGCCGTGGCCTGGTTGAAGCCCTTGCCGCCGGGCCCCGTGCGGTACTGGCCAATGCGGGTCTCGCCCGGGCGCGGCAGCGCGTCGCACTGCCAGACGTGGTCGACGTTGAACGAACCGACGACGACGACGCGGGGACCGTTGCAGCTCGCCACCGCGCTCAGGCCCCGAGGTTGGTCAGCACGCCGGCGATGGTGGCGGTCATCATGGTCGCGATCGAGCCGCCCAGCACCGCGCGCAGGCCGAAGCGCGCCAGGTCCTGGCGGCGTTCCGGGGCGATCCCGCCGATGCCGCCGATCTGGATGGCGATCGAGCTGAAGTTGGCGAAGCCGCACAGCGCGTACGTCGCGATCAGCGTGCCCTGCGGCGTGAGCGTCACGCCCGCGACGTTGCCGCGCAGGATCTCGCCCAACTGCACGTACGCCACGAATTCGTTGAGCACCACCTTGGTGCCGATCAGGCCGCCGACCGTGCCCGCGTCCTCCCAGGGCACGCCGATCAGCCAGGCCAGGGGCGCGAGCAGGTAGCCGAGCAGGGTGGAGAGCGTGGTCGGCTTGCCCAGCAGCGCCTGCAGGCCGGTGATCTCGCCCAGCCAGGCCAGCGGCGCGTTGATCAGCGCGATCAGGGCGATGAACGCGAGCAGCATCGCGCCGACGTTGAGCGCCAGCCTGAGTCCGTCGGCGGCGCCCGCGGCGGCGGCGTCGATCACGTTCGTGGTGGTCTTTTCGACGTTCACGCGCACGCTGCCCAGCGTCTGCGGCTCGCCGGTCTCCGGCACCAGGATCTTGGCGATCACGATCGTCGCCGGCGCCGCCATGATGCTGGCGGTGATCAGGTGCTTGGCGTAGACCGCCTGCTGCGCGGGATCGTCGCCGCCCAGCAGCAGCACGTAGGCGCCGAGCACGCCACCGGCGATCGTGGCCATGCCGCCGACCATCAGCGTCAGCAGCTCCGAGGGCGTCATACCGGCGATATAGGGCTTCACCACCAGCGGCGCCTCGGTCTGGCCGATGAAGGCGTTGGCGCAGACCGACAGCGTTTCGGCGCCCGAGACCCTCATCAGCTTGGTGATCACCCAGGCCATGCCCTGCACGATCTTCTGCATCGCGCCCAGGTGGTAGAGCACGCTCATGAAGCTGGCGAAGAAGATGATCGTCGGCAGCACCTGGAACGCGAACACGAACCCGAACTTGGACGGATCGCTGAAGTCGCCGAAGATGAAGCGCGCGCCCTCGGTGGTGAAGCCGAGCAGCTTGACGAAGCCGCTGGAGAGCGCATCGAACACGCCGGCGCCCCACGGCGTGAGCAGCACCAGGGCGGCGATCGTGAGCTGCAGCAGCAAGCCGATGCCGACCAGCCGCCAGTCCACGCGCGTCTTGTTGTTGGAGAACAGCCAGGTCAGGCCGATCAGCACCGCGAGCCCGAACACGCCGAAACCGACCCGCAGCACTGCTTCCATCTGGTTTGTGGTTCCGGCCGGCGACTGACGCGGCAGCCTAGAGCAGCGCGCAGCCCGCGGCAACCGCCGGCGGCCTGCGCCTGCCGAGTCCGGGCGCGGCTGCGTGCGACCGGGACGGTGCGCGGCGCAGGGTGGGGGCCACGCGCGGCGGAAGGCGGGTGCCGTGCAGGCGCGACGGCCGGGCACCTCAGGTATCGCGGGCGATCACGCGGTTGCGCCCGCTGCGCTTGGCTTCCTGCAGGCGCCGGTCGGCGCTGCCGAGCAGCGCGGAAGCGGTGCTCCCGTCCTGCGGGAACGCCGCCAGGCCGGCGCTGAAGGCCAGGCTGACCGGATCGCCGCCGCGCTCGGAGGGGAACGGACGCTCGGCCAGGGTGCGGCGATAGCGGTCGATCCGCTCCCAGGCGCTGCCGATCGGGCACGACAGCACCAGTACGAACTCCTGCCCGCCGATGCGCGCCAGGTGCTCGTCCTCGCCGAGCATGTCGCGCAGGTGCTCGGCGACGTGGCGGATCGCGCGGTCGCCGCCGAGCTGGCCGATCTCGGCGTAGACGCGCTTGAAATGGTCGATGTCGACCAGCCCGATCGACACCGTGCGCCCGTCGCGGCGCGCGGCCTCGAACATGCGCGGCAGGCGCTGCAGCAGCCAGGCGCGGTTGGGCACGCCGGTGAGGCCGTCGCGCCCGGACATCTCGATCAGGCGCTGCATCCGGTAGACGATCGTGCTGGTGAGCAGGGTCATCATCAGCAGCAGCAACAGGCGCGAGCCCTGCGCGCGCAGGGTCACCGCGCCATGGTCGATCGACAGCACCGGATGCGGCGCCAGCGCCAGCACGGTGGCGACCAGCACCGCGTACTGCACGATCGCCAGGCTGCCGACGAACAGCGTCAAGCGCCCGTCGTTGCGCAGCGCGGTGAGCGCGATCGCGAACAGGTAGAAGCACCAGACGACCATGCTGTTGAGGCCGGCGGCGGGCTGGTCGACCGCCAGCAGCGCCAGCATCCCGCTGGTGACGGTGACGTCGTACGCGCCGGTGGCGTAGGGCAGCCAGTGGTGGCGGCGATGGTTGCGCGCCAGGGCCAGCCAGACCTGCGCCATGAGGTTGACGAAGACCGCCGCGCCGAGTCCGACCAGGGTGCGCGTGGTGTCCTGTGCGCCCAGCCCGGCCGCCAGCGGCAGCGCCAGCGCCAGCAGCGACAGCAGCGCGCGCAGCTTGGCCACCAGCAGCTCGCCGCCGGCGCCGAGCTCGAGCATGACCTCGTCCGGGCGCCCGAACAGGGTCGCGAGCACGCGCTTGAGGGAGGCGGATTCCATTCGGGGCCGTGGACGCAGGAAGGATTGCCGCGCGAGGATACCGCGCCTCCCGCCGGCGCGATCGGCGGTGGAGGCTCGCATAGACTGTCGACGGATTCGACGCGGAGACGACCATGCGCTATCGCCGGCTCGGACATTCGGGCCTGAAGCTGTCGGCGCTGTCCTACGGCTCGTGGCTGACGGCCGGGTCGCGGCTCGGTCGCGGCGAGACCCGCGAACTGGTCGCGCTGGCCTGGGACCACGGCGTGAACTTCTTCGACAACGCCGAGAACTACGCCCATGGCGAGGCCGAACGCGTGATCGGCGACGTGATCGCCGACCTGCGCCTGCCGCGCGACGGCTTCTGCGTGTCGAGCAAGGTGCGCTTCGGTTCGGTGGCCGATCCGCGACCGACCCAGGCCGGACTCTCGCGCAAGCACGTGCGCGACGCCTGCCACGACGCGCTGCGGCGCCTGCGGGTGGACTACCTGGACCTGTTCTTCTGCCATCGCCCGGATCCGGATACGCCGGTGGAAGAGACCGTCCGCGCCATGGACGACCTCGTCCGCCAGGGCAAGGTGCTGTACTGGGGAACCTCCGAATGGCCCGCGGCGCTGATCCGGGAGGCGATCCATGTCGCGCGCGCACAGCACCTGCAGCCGCCGACGATGGAGCAGCCGCAGTACAACCTGTTGCACCGCGACCGGGTCGAACTCGAGTACGCGCCGCTGTACGCCGAGCACGGCCTGGGCATCACGGTCTGGTCGCCGCTGGCCTCGGGCCTTCTGAGCGGCAAGTACGACGGCGGCGTGCCGGCCGACAGTCGCTTCGGGCAGGCCGGGGCGGACAGTCCGCTGCGCGCGGGTGGCGAGGGCCATGCGCGGCTGGAGCGTGCGCGCAGGTTCAGTGCGATCGCGGCCGAACTCGGCGTGGCGCCGGCGCCCCTGGCGATCGCGTGGTGCCTGAGCAATCCGCACGTCTCGACGGTCGTGACGGGCGCCAGCCGGCCATCGCAACTGATTGAAAACCTTGGGTCCCTGGCGTTGGTGGAGCGTTTCGACGAACAACTGTGGCGGCGTCTGGAGGCGGCCACGCGATAGTCCCGGCCAATCGGCCCGATCGACCTGTTGACAGACAAATGAGAATCATTAGCATTGTGATTCCCGACCGGCGAGGAATCCTCCAATGTTCGTGAGCCAAGACACCCACCCGATGTCCGCCGCCTCCGCCGAGGTTGGCCATGAGCGCGTCCGTCCCCAGGCGCAGACCGTCGAGGTCGACAGCCTGCGCCTGCTCCAGGGACAGCGCGAACTGCGCATCCGCCATGGCAACGAGTACTACCGGCTGCGGCACACCCGCAACGACAAGCTGATCCTGACCAAGTAAGCCGACACGTCCGGCCGGGCGCCCCGAGCGCGGCGCCGGCGGATGCGTCCATCCCCAGGCCTGCAAGCCACCGCCGCGCACGACGCGGCGCAACGCCAGCCAGCCTCGAACTCCTTTCGAGACTGTCCATGCGCCCCTCCCTGCTCGCCGTCGCGCTGGTCGCGGCGTTTCCCCTGGCCGCCCTGGCCGAAACCGCCGGTGCTGCCGGCCCGGCCACGGACGCCGCCGACCTCGATCGCGTGGTCGTGACCGCCACCCGCACCGGGCGCGAGATCGCCGACGTGCCGAACACGGTCGACGCCATCACCCGCGAGCGCATGGACGAACTGCTGGTGCGCGACCTGCGCGACCTGTTCCGCTACGAACCGGGCATCACCGTCAGCGAGAACTTCGGCCGTTTCGGCATCGGCGACATCCGCATCCGCGGACTCGGCGGCAACCGCGTGCGCGTCCAGACCGACGGCATCGTGGTGCCGGATGCGTTCTCGATCGGCAGCTTCTCCAACGCCAACCGCAACTTCGTCGACCTCGACACGCTCAAGCGCGTGGAAGTGGTACGCGGCCCCACCAGTTCGCTGTACGGCTCCGACGCGCTCGGCGGCACCGTCTCGTTCATCACCAGGGACCCGTCGGATTATCTGGCGGTGGGCAGGGACGCCCATTTCGGATTCAGGCTCGGCTTCGAAAGCGACTGGAACGGAGTGTCCGGTGGCGCCACCGCGGCGTTCGGCGACGGACGCTGGTCGGGCATGGTCGCCGTCGGCCACCGCCAGGGTCGCGAAACCGAGAACATGGGCGAAGCCGGCGGCACCGGTGCGACCCGCACGCTGCCCAATCCGCAGTCGCGCGACGGCCGCAGCCTGCTGGCGAAACTCGTCTACGCGCCGTCCGAGCGCCAGCGCCTGCGGCTGACGGTGGAAGGCAACGAGGACCTTGCCGACACCGACATGCTGACCGCGCAGGGGTTCCAGGCGCTGACCGGCGCCACCAACACCCGCGTCGCGGCGAAGGACAGGCAGACTCGCGCGCGGGTGTCGCTGACGCACGAGATCGACGGCCTCGCCGGTTTCGCCGATGCGATCGACTGGCAGATCTACCGGCAGGACAGCGAGACCACGCAGTACACCGTCGAGGAGCGCACGCTGCCGGCGCCGACCCTGCGCGACGTGCGCGAGCGCAGCTTCGACTTCGACCAGCGCCTGCACGGCCTGCAGTTGAACTTCCGCAAGTCGCTGGGCGAGGCCGTGGTGCACGACCTCGCCTGGGGCCTGGACGTGTCGCGCACCGAAACCCGGCAGAAGCGCGACGGCCTGCGCAGCTTCCCGCTCACCGGCGTGCAGACGCCGGTGATGCTGCCGGACGTGTTCCCGGTGCGCGACTTCCCGGTCAGCCGCACCACCAGCGCGGCGCTTTACCTGCAGGACGAGATCAGCTTCGCGCAGGGCCGGTTCCGCCTGGTGCCCGCGCTGCGCGTGGACCACTACGACCTCGATCCGCGCATCGACGACATCTTCGCCGCGGACAACCCCGGGGTGGACGTGGTCGGCCTGACCGACACCAGCGTCTCGCCGAAGGTCGGCATGGTCTGGCACTTCGCGGGGGACTGGTCGCTGTTCGGCGGTTATGCGCGGGGATTCCGTGCACCGCCGTATGCCGACGTCAACATCGGCTTCACCAACGTGATGTTCGGCTACACCGCGATCGCCAACCCCGACCTGCAACCCGAAACCAGCGACGGACTGGAGCTCGGGCTGCGTTACGCGGGCGATGCGGTGCATGCCAGCCTCGCCGGCTACCACAACCGCTACGAGGACTTCATCGAGTCCTTCAGCTTCGTCGGCTTCAACGCCGAGGGGCTGATGGTATTCCAGTCGCGCAACGTCGCCGACGCGCGCATCCATGGCGTGGAGTTCAAGGGCGGCGTGGACCTCGGCGCGCTGTCCGCGGCGATGGCGGGCTGGTCGATCAGGGGCGCCGCCGCGTGGTCGCGCGGAGAGGATCGCGACAGCGGCGAGGCCCTGGAGTCGGTCGATCCGCTGACCGCGACCCTCGGCCTGGCCTACGGCGCGCAACGATGGGGCGCGGAACTGGCGGGACGTTTCGTCGACCGCCGCGACCGGCTGCCGACGCCGCCCGCGGGCACCACGTACTACCAGTCGCCCGGGCATGCGGTGCTCGACCTGTATGCGCACTGGCGCTTCGCACCCGGCGCCCGCGTCGACGTCGGCATCTTAAACCTGGCCGATCGCAGGGTCTGGCCTTCCGGCAGCGTGCCGCTGGTGAGCCAGGCCAGTGCCGCCGTGGATCGCTACACCGCGCCCGGGCGCAACCTCGCCGCCAGCCTCTCGATCGACTGGTGATCCGCGATCCGATGACGCCGACCCCGTTCCACGTCGTCGCTGCATCGCGTACGCGCCCCGCGTTGCCCTCGCCTCAGCAGCTGGCGCGAGTGGGCACGGTGCTGTGCCTGTACCGGCAGCAGCCGGGCGGCGAACTGGCGGGCTGGTCGCAGGCGGTGCGCGTCGAGGCCGGGGTGGAGCTCGACAGCGACGTCGCCTGCGAACACCTGCTGTTCTACGACGGCAGCGAGCGTTGCTGCTGGCGCCTGTACCTGCTGCCGGACAGCGATTTCCTGGCCTGGGAGCGGCTCGCGGCGCGACTGCCGGTGCGCGCGGAACCGGCGTCGGCGGGCGGCCTTGGCGAGCGTCTGCTGCGACGGCTGTCCGGCCCGCTCGGCGGACGCTGGGCGGGCAGCGTGCTGCGCCTGCACGCGTTGCGCTGCGGAACGGGCGAGACGCCCGCGACGCGCGCGGTCCTTTCCGCGAGCCTGGCGCCGGTATCGCCGCTCGGCGCCGTGGTCGCGCACCGCATCGCGCAGCGTCAGGGCGCCGACGCGCGCGATCTGGCCGATGCCTGCTGCTGCGAACGCGCCGCACGCGCCGCACGCGTTTCCGGTCCCGGCGACGGGTATTCGCCCATCCACCTCGATCCCCGACCACACACCACAGGAAAGCAAGCATGAACCTGCCCGCGACGTTCCTCGCCCTGACCCTGGCGCTGTCCGGTACCGCCGCTGCCCGGGAACATTCCTCCACGCCCGACCCGGAGAGGGACCGCCAGGCGATCCTGGCGATGCAGGGCGAGTTCCTCGTGCGCTTCGCCTTCGACGAAACCGTGTTGCTGGCGCCCGGTTACGAACGTGCCCCGGAGCAGCGCAGCGGCGCCGACGAGGTGGTCATCGTGGTGGAGGACAGCCCGGGCAAGATCGTGCTGCAGCACATCCTGCTCGACGAGAAGAGCGGGCACGTCACCAAGCACTGGCGCCAGGACTGGACGTACGAGGCGCCGCGGCGCTGGGAGTTCACCGCCGACCAGACCTGGCGCATGCGCGACATCCCCGTCGACAGGACCAAGGGTGCGTGGACCCAGTGCGTCTACGAAGTCAGCGACGCGCCGCGCTACTGCGGAACCGGCCGCTGGAACCACCGCTACGGCGTGGCGACGTGGACCTCCGACCGTACCTGGCGACCGCTGCCGCGCCGCGAGTACACCAAGCGCAGCGACTACAACGCGCTGAACGTGGAGAACCGCCACACCATCGTGCCCGGCGGCTGGACCCATGAGCAGGACAACACCAAGGTCGTGCGTCGCGCCGACGGCAGCACCGGGAGCACCATCGCCCGCGAGTTCGGCTTCAACGACTACCGCAAGCACACCGAAGTCGACTTCCAGCCGGCCTACGACTACTGGAACGCGACCCGCGACTACTGGGCGAAGGTGCGCGCGCGCTGGGATGCGGCGCTCGCCCGGCCCGAAGGCCTGCGCCTGAAGACGAAGATCGACGGCATGGCCATGATCATCCCGCTGTTCACCCAGGCCGGCGGGATACAGGAAGGCGAGGACGTGGGCGATGCCGACATCGACGCGGTATTCGCCGAATGGGTCGCGCCGGCCGGTCCGGAAGCGGCACCCGCGGAGTAGGCGCCAGGGTTGCGCGGCGCCGCGGCCACGCCTCAGGAGGCGGCGTCGATTCCGCGGCGCGCGGTGGCGATCGGCACCAGGTCGGCGACGACGAACCCGAAACGCATCGCGTCGGCGGACGCCACGGCCGGCGGCGCGGGCGGTGGGGGTGGCGGTGGCGGGGCCGAGGCGGCCGGCGCGGGCGGCTTCGGCGCCGCGGGGGGCGCGGGCGGTGCAGGAGGCGCGGGTGGCGCCGGCCATGCCAGCTCGGGCACGGCGATGCGCGCCTGTCCCGGCTTGCGGTCGCGCAGGTAGTCGATCGCTACCCGGTCGCCGTCGTCCTTGCCGCGCAACTGCGCCATCACCTCGCGCGGCGTGGCCACCGGCTTGCCGTCGACGCGGCGGATCACGTCGCCCGCCCGCAGGCCTTCCAGCTCGCCGGTCGACAGCACCAGCACGCCGCTCTCGGTACCGAAGTAGCGCCCGAGTTCCGGATCCACCGCCGCCAGGTTCAAGCCGTTCCAGCGGAACGCGGACAGCAGCCCCGGTGCCGGGCAGTCCCTGCCCTTGCAGGCGCCGGCGTCGCGGCTGATGCGGACGATCTCGCGGCGCACGTCCGGGGCGATCCCTGGAACGGACTCCAGCGCCAGCAGCCCTGCGTCCAGGCCTTCCATCGCCGACGAGATCGTGCGCTCGAACTGCGCCTCGTCGATCCACTCGAAGCGTCCGCCGTCACCGGTTCTGAAGGCGAATGCACGGGCGCCCGCCTTCGGCGTCACCCTCACGCTCGCCTTGCGGTCGCCACGCTGGTAACCGATCGTCGCCGGGCGATCCGCCGGCAGCGCTGCGAGCAGCTTGCGCGCATTGGCCAGGCGCAGCTCGCCGTTGCTGCCCAGGATCTGCACGCCGTCGACCGACAGCAACCGGTCCCCGCTGCGCAGGCCCGCCGTGGCCGCGGCACCGTCCGGGGTGACCCCGGTGATGCGCACCCCGGGCCGTTCGTCCGGACTGAGCAGCACGCCGATCATCGGCCGCATGACCGCGCGCCCCGCGCGACTGCGGACGCTGGCGATGTCGCCCTGTTCCCGCGCGAGTTCTGCGACGCGACCGGCGGCGCGGCGCAGTTCCTCGCGTGCGAGCGCGAGTTCCTTGGCTGCGGTCTCGTCGCGCGCCGGATCGGACGCGCTTGCATTGCCGGCGAGCAATGCGGCCAGGGCGACGGCCAGCAGGGACAGCGAAGCGGTTTTCATGGTGGCACCTCGAACGGAGACAGGGTTGGATCAGTCGACCGCGACCAGTGCCGCGTCGTAACGGGTGCCGTGCGCGGCCAGCCAGCGGCGGTTGCTTTCGAAGCCGGTGAAATCGCGCAGGCTCTCGACCCGCCGTTGCCAGAGCGTGAGCTGGGTCTCGCGCGACAGGCCGGGTTGCATCAGCGCGGCGTCGATCGCGGCGAGCTGGTCCTCGAACCGGTCGGCAAGCAGGGCTGCGGTTGCGCTGGACACGCGTTCGTCGCGGGCGATCGCGAGCAGCGATTCGAGTTGCGCGGATTCGGCATACAGCCGTTCCAGCGGATCTGCGGATGCGACCACGGCCGGCATGTACGCCGTCGCCGGGTCCGGCGTGTCGACTTCCGGCCCGGGACCCTGCAGCCGCCAGGGCACGGCGACGGCCAGCGCCAGCACAGCCGCGGTCGCCATCCAGAGCGGCCAGCGGTTGCGCTCGCGCGCATCGAGTTTCGCCGCAAGCGCCTGCCAGCCGTCGGCGGGCGGCGATTCCGGCGGCAACGCGGCGAACGCCTCCTGCCAGTCGCGGGGAACGGAGGTTCGGGACACGTCAGGCATGGGCCGACTCCTGGATCGATCGGGTGTCCGGTTCGAGCAGCAGGCGCAGGCGGCGGGTGCCGCGCGCCAGCTGCGACTTGGAGAAGCTCGCGGTGCGTTCCATCAGCGTCGCGATCTCCTCGTGGGTGTAGCCTTCGGCGTGGTACAGCCAGAGCACGCTGCGGGTACTGGCCGGCAGCGTCGCCAGCGCCCGCTGCAGGGCGGCGGCATCCGCCGCGGCCGGTGGCGGCGGGGCGTGGTCGTCCGCGGGTTCGTGGACGTCCAGGTCCAGCCCGTCGGGCTGCTGTTTCGCGCGCCGCAGCCGCATCAGCGCCTCGTTGACCGCGATCTGGCGCAGCCAGCCCCAGAACGGGCTGTCGCCGCGGAAATGGCCGATCCTGTCGATCACCCTGAGCATGGTGTCCTGCAGCACTTCGGAAGCCTCCTCGCGGTCGCCGCAGATGCGCAGCGCCAGCGTGAACACGGGCCGCTCGAACCAGCGGTAGACCTGCTCGAACGCAGCCCGTTCGCCGGCCCGCGCGCGGGCGATCAGTGCGCTGGGCACTTCGATCGCAAAGCTCGACGTTGAGCGGGATTCGGGCGGCATTCCCCATTGTGGATGCGGTGGCGGGGCAAAGCGTCGCAGCCCGGTCACACCGGGCCCGGTGGGCCCGTCCCGGACCTATACTCGATGCCACTGAAGAACGGAGGGGAATCCCATGGGCGGAGGCATGTTTCTCACGGCGGTGCTCCTGGTCGCCGGCGTCATCATCCTGTTCAAGACCGTGCGCATGGTGCCGCAGGGCTACGAATGGACGGTCGAGCGCTTCGGCAAGTACACCCACACCATGGGTCCCGGCCTGCATTTCCTGATCCCGGTGGTCTACGGGGTGGGGCGCAAGGTCAACATGATGGAGCAGGTGCTGGACGTGCCCAGCCAGGAAGTCATCACCAAGGACAACGCGGTGGTGAAGGTCGACGGCGTGGTGTTCTTCCAGGTGCTGGATGCCGCCAAGGCGGCCTACGAGGTGTCGAACCTCGAGGTCGCGTCGATCGCGCTGGTGCAGACCAACATCCGCACCGTGATCGGTTCGATGGACCTGGACGAATCGCTCAGCAACCGCGAGACGATCAACGCGCAGCTGCTCAACGTGGTCGACCACGCCACCAATCCCTGGGGCATCAAGGTCACCCGCATCGAGATCCGCGACATCCAGCCGCCGCGCGACCTGGTCGACTCGATGGCCCGGCAGATGAAGGCCGAGCGAGAGCGCCGCGCGGTGATCCTCGAGGCCGAGGGCCACCGCCAGTCGGCGATCCTGCGCGCCGAAGGCGAGAAGCAGGCCGCGATTCTCGAGGCCGAAGGCGAGAAGGAGGCCGCGTTCCGCGAAGCCGAGGCGCGCGAGCGCCTGGCCGAGGCGGAAGCCAAGGCGACCCAGATGGTGTCGGACGCGATCGCCCAGGGCGATGTGCAGGCGATCAACTACTTCGTCGCGCAGAAGTACGTGCAGGCCTTCGAGAAGCTGGCGACGGCGCCCAACCAGAAGTTCGTGCTGATGCCGATGGAGGCCAGCGGCCTGATCGGTTCGATCGGCGGCGTCGCCGAGCTGGCCAAGCAGGCGCTCGGCAGCCAGCAGGCCGCGTCGCGCGGCAATCCGCCGCCGCCGCAACGCGTCACCGTCCCGACCGGAGACTGAGCCATGGACCTGCGATGGGACGTGGTGGCCTGGGGTGCGATCGCGCTGCTGCTGTTCGCGGCCGAGGCGCTGGCGCCGGGCGCCTTCATGCTGTGGATGGGTTTCGCCGCGGTGGTGGTGTTCCTGGGGGTGCTGCTGGTGCCGGGGATCCCGATGCTGGCGCAGGTCGCGGCCTTCGTGGTGCTGAGCTTCGCCTCGATCCAGGTCTATCGGAAGTTCGTCCGTGGTCGTGGCCACGAGCGCGAAAGCGATCATCCCCACCTCAACCGGCGCGCGTTCCAGCATATCGACCGGGTGGTGCCGCTGGACCAGGCGATCGTCGCCGGACGCGGGCGGGTCAAGATCGGCGACGCGTTCTGGGTGGTGCAGGGCCCGGACCTGGACGCCGGGACGCCGGTGCGCGTCGTCGGCACCGACGGCATCGTCCTCCGGGTCGAGCCGGCCGGCTGAGCCTTGCTGCCCGATCGCCTGCAGGCGCACGCCGGGCGCCATCGCGGCAACGCGGTCGGCCACGTGGCGCAACGCGTTCGCCCTGCAGCGGGTGGCGTCGCGATTGTGTAACAGCGCAACCCGCCGATAGCGTGCCGCCATGGGCCACGACCACGACCACGCCAGCGCCGCAAGCATCCGCCACGAGAAGCCGCTGTGGTGGGCGCTGGCGCTGATCGCGGTGTTCGCGGTGGTCGAGGTCGCCGCCGCGCTGGCGACCAACAGCCTGGCGCTGCTGTCGGACGCGGTGCACATGGCCACCGATGCCTTCGCGCTCGGCGTGGCGCTGGTCGCGGTCCGCCTGGGCCGGCGTCCTCCCGACGCGCGCCGCAGCTTCGGCTACGTGCGCACCGAGGCGATGGGCGCGATGCTCAACGGCCTGCTGCTGTTCGCGCTGGCGGCCTACATCCTGTGGGAGTCGGTACACCGCTTCCTGGCGCCGCCGCCGGTGGCCTCGCTGGGCATGCTGGTGGTGGGCATCGCCGGATTGCTGGTCAACCTGGTGGCGATGCAGCTGCTCAAGGCCGGCAGCGAGGAGAGCCTCAACGTCAAGGGCGCCTACCTGGAAGTGTGGGCGGACATGCTCGGTTCGGTCGGCGTGATCGTCGGCGCGCTGGTGATCCACTTCACCGGCTGGCGCCTGGCCGACCCGATCATCGCGGTGGCGATCGGCCTGTGGGTGCTGCCGCGCGCATGGCTGCTGATGCGCCAGGCGGGCAACGTGCTGATGATGGGCGTGCCGGACGGGATCGAGCTCGAACAGGTGCGCGCCGCCCTGGCCGGCCTGCCGGGCGTGTCCGGCGTCCACGACCTGCATGTGTGGGCGCTGGCCTCGCGCCAGGCCGCGATGACCGCGCACCTGGTGGTCGACGATGGCGTCGATCCGCACGCGCTGCGCCACGGCGCCGGGGAGATGCTGGAGCACCGGTTCGGCATCGGCCATGCCACCCTGCAGGTGGAAGGCGCCGACTGCCATGGTCCCGACTGCGGCAGCGGTCGCACCCACGGCCACGCACCGGCGCACCGGCACCACTGAGCGGCACACGCGGGGCGGCGCCGGATCGATCTGGGATAATCGCGGCACAGCCCTCCGGACCGCGCCCATGACCCGCAAGACCATCCTCAACGACAGCCATCGCGCGCTCGGCGCGCGCATGGTCGACTTCGGCGGCTGGGACATGCCGATCCACTACGGTTCGCAGATCGAGGAACACCACCAGGTGCGGCGCGACGCGGGCATGTTCGACGTCAGCCACATGACCGTGGTCGACCTGCAGGGCGAACAGGCGCGCCCGTTCCTGCGCCGGCTGCTGGCCAATTCCATCGACAAGCTGAAGCGGCCGGGCAAGGCGCTCTACACCTGCATGCTGAACCCGCAGGGCGGGGTGATCGACGACCTGATCGTCTATTTCCTCGGCGGTGATCGCTTCCGCCTGGTGGTCAACGCCGCGACCCGGGAGAAGGACCTGGCGTGGATCAACGCGCAGGCGGCGCCGTTCGGCGTCGAGGTGGCCGAACGGCCGGAGCTGTCGATGATCGCGGTGCAGGGGCCGGCGGCACGCGAACGGGTGCTCGGCCTGCTGGACGGGGACGACGCGGCGAAGGCCGGCGGCGTGGGCAAGTTCGCCGCAGTGGAACTTGCCGGCACCGCGTTCGGCGACCTGTTCATCGCCCGCACCGGCTACACCGGCGAGGACGGCTTCGAAGTGGTGGTGTCCGACGCCGGCGCCGTGGCGCTGTGGGATGCGCTGCTCCGCGCCGGGGTGAAGCCGGCCGGGCTCGGCGCGCGCGACACCCTGCGCCTGGAGGCGGGCATGAACCTCTACGGCCAGGACATGGACGAGACCGTGACGCCCTTCGAGGCGGCGCTGGGCTGGACCGTCGCGCTCGACGAGGGGCGCGCGTTCAACGGCCGCGAGGTGCTGGAATCTCAGCAGCGCGACGGCGCGCCACGGCAGATGATCGGGCTGGTGATGGAAGACAAGGGCGTGCTCCGGCACGGCCAGAAGGTACGCACCGCGCACGGCGAGGGCGAGATCCTCTCCGGCACCTTCTCGCCCACGCTCGGCAAGGCGATCGCGTTCGCGCGGGTGCCGGCCGGCGACCTGTCCTCCGGCGTCGCCGTCGACATCCGCGGGCGCGAGGTGCCGGTGCGTGTGGTGAAGTTCCCCTTCGTCCGCGACGGCAAGCCGGTCTAGGTCCCGCGTCCCGACAGGCGGCGCTTGCGGTGGCGCCGCCCTGCTTCGCTACACTAGCCGCACCTTCCCCCAGACCCGCACGATCCGGAGACCAGCATGAGCGAGATCCCTGGCGACCTGAAGTTCATGAAGTCACACGAATGGGCACGCGTCGAAGGTGACGGCAAGGTCACCATCGGCATTTCCGACCATGCCCAGGGCCTGCTCGGCGACCTGGTCTACGTCGAGCTGCCCGCCATCGGCGACACCATCGAGGCGGGCAACGCCTGCGCGGTGGTCGAGTCGGTCAAGGCCGCGTCCGACGTCTACGCGCCGGTGTCGGGCACCGTCACAGCGGTCAACGCCGCGCTTGCCGACAAGCCCGAGACGATCAACGAGGATGCCTACGGCGAAGGCTGGCTGCTGGTGGTCGAGGCCAGCGAACCGGACCAGCTCAACGACCTGCTCGATCCGGACGACTACGCCGAACTGCTCGAGGAAGACGACCACTGAGTCGTTCCGGCGACGGGTGCCGGTGGGCACCCGTCGCGCCCGGCGTGGATTCCGCGTCAAAGAGTCGCCGCGTCCATCGCGTCCTCGCCGACGACCTCGCGCCCACGCTCGCCACGCGTCGAAACCGCTTCGACTTTCGTCTCGCCCCGCGTCCCGCGAAGCCCGACCGGATGCATCCCGGCGACGCTTCGAAGGTGTCCGGCTGCCGGAAAAGTTTGCGCACTTTCGCGCAAATGGGTTTGTGCGGCGCGCGAAATCCTGGTTTCGGCGGCGGCGTCTGACTGCGGTCGGGAAAGCCTTCAGGTAAGCGGCGCGTGCGGCTGAAGCGCAACGACCTTTCGTGCCGCGGCGCGCGCGCGCAGACGACTATTTTTCAAAAGCGACTTGTTTTCCGCGCTTTCGTTGCAGGCGCGGAGAGGAACGTCGCAAGCTTCCCGATGCATCGTCGTTGCCGCAGCGGCTGCGATGACGGAGCGCGCAGGCGCGCGCGCGGGTTGCGGGACGGGAAATTTCCGGCGAGGGGTGTTGACAGCTGAAAAAACCGTGATTAGGTTTCGCCCCAACAGACGTGGCCACAGAACGAGTGAGTCAGCACACAGCGAAAACGCGCAGCATAAAAAAGACATCCGCCCCGGACTTCTACAAGGTGGATGCAGGCACCGTCTCCGCTGCAAAAGCCGACACCCTTCCTACCGGACACCTGCGGCGCCCCGAGTCGCAGGTGTTTTCGTCTTACCGGGACCGCGAACCCCCGATCGCGTTGTTCCTGCCGAATCCGTTCCGGCGCGCCTGGCGCGCCGGCGGTTGTGCGCGGGTCCGATACCCGCGCGCTGCTTGAGCACTGGGCAGTCGTACTGCAAGTCAACTGACGAGGAGAGCCATCCTATGGCCGCGAAGAAAGCTGCAAAGAAGAAGGTTGCCAAGAAGGCAACCAAGAAACCCGCGAAGAAAGGCGCCAAGAAGGTCGCGAAGAAGAAGGTAGCGAAGAAGGCTGCCAAGAAGGTCGCGAAGAAGAAGGTAGCCAAGAAGACTGCGAAGAAGAAGGTCGCCAAGAAGAAGGTCGCCAAGAAGGGCGCCAAGAAGGCCACCAAGAAGGCTGCCAAGAAGAAGGTAGCGAAGAAGAAGGTCGCCAAGAAGAAGGCTGCCAAGAAGACCGCCAAGAAGCCTGCCAAGAAGGCGGCCAAGAAGGCGACCAAGAAGGCTGCGAAGAAGAAGGCGGCCAAGAAGCCCGCCCGGAAAGTCGCAAAAAAAAAGGCTAGGAAGACCGGGAAGGGTGCGGCCGTGACGATGCCGCCGATGCCCACGCCCCTGATCTGAACCCGATTAGCCGTAACCGAAACTCCCTCTCCGTGTGCCCAGGCGGAGAGGGAGTTTTTTTTGCCGGACGCGATCGATCGGCGGCATCCGAAGCGGGGTCTCGACTTCGGCGTCAGCGACCGGCCGGGGTTGGCGACCACGATCTGGAGTGCCGGTGGCGATCTCCGCCCGGCACCCCGCACGACATGTCGCGGGCTCCGATGCATGGCGCAGTGCGGCGTGCGCAATGCCGCCCTGGGGGTGTCGGGCGAATCGCCTGGCACGCAGCCTGGGACGTTTCCGGGTGGCGGGCCGATTCGTGTGCGGGCGCGGACGCCCGGTTGCGCGCGGCGCGCGGCGTCTACTGCGGGCGGGCCGAGGCTTCGCCGGACTGCGGGCCGCCCGTCGCGGGAGTTGCCGCATCGTCGGACGCGTACAGGCTCTCGAGGTCGGGATCGACGTCGAGCCACCGATGCGAGGGCAGGCCGATTGCCCGGTCGAGGATCGTGGGCAGCAGTCCCGAGGGCAGCGAACTGCTGCTGTTCCAGAGGATGACGACGCCCAGGTCGCGCTCGGGCAGCATCGCCATCAGGCCGCGATAGCCCTGCACCGCGCCGCCGTGGAAGACCAGGCGGTGGCCGGAATAGTCGTAGATGCGCCACCCCAGGCCATAGCCTGCGGCGTTGAGGCGCTCGCGACGCCACGAGGCGCCGCGCATCTCGCCCGGCGTGCCCACGATCGGCGACTGCAGCGTCGCCAGCAGCGGCGCGGGCAGCACGTCAGGGCGGCGGCCGCTCTGCGCGAGCAGCCACTGCGCCATGTCGCTGATGCTGGCGTTGACGCCCGCCGCGGGCGCCAGCCAGTAGTAGGTCGGCTTGGGCATCAGCGACTTCCAGCCGCCGCCGGCGCGCACGTGCGGCCTGGCCCAGCGTGCGCTGGCGGTGATGCCCTCGAGGCCGAGGCTGGCGTCGTTCATGCCCAGCGGCTTGAAGATGCGCCGCGTCACCGCCTCGCTGTAGAACTGCCCGCTGGCGGCGAACACCACGTCGCCGACCAGGCTGAAGGCCACGTTCTGGTAGCCGTAGCACTGGCCGGGCGCGCACGCCATCGGCGCGGCGGCGAAGCGCTGCACCAGGTTGTGGTACTCGGCGTTGGCCTCGATGTCGCGGTCGTAGGTGTGGTGGCGCAGGCCCACGCGGTGGCTGAGCACGTCGGCGACGGTCAGGCTCTGCGCAGCCGCCGGATCGGCGAAGCTCAGGCTCGGCATGAAGTCGGCCACGCGGCTGTCCCAGCGCAGCGCGCCCTCGGACACCAGCATGCCGGTCAGGGTGCCGGCGAAGGATTTCGAGAGCGAGGCCAGGCGGAACACGGTGTGGGCGTCGACAGGCTCGGCGTGCGAGACGTCGGTGATGCCGTAGCCGCGCGCGCTGAGCACCTTGCCGTCGTGCACGATCGCCATCGCCAGGCCCGGCACGCGCTGATTGGCGACCAGGTCCTGCGCCATCGCCTCGAACACGCGCACATCGAACGTGTCGGCGAGCGGCATGCGCTGGATGTCCGCGGGCAGCGGCGCGGGACGGTCGGTGGGATGCACGATGGCGGTCGGCGCCGGCGTCACATCCGCCGTCGCGCCCGCGTCCTTGTTCCAGGCCAACGGAGTCTGGGCAGTACTCGAAAGCGCGATCGCCGACAGCAATCCCACCAGCAACGCGCGACCGAGGCGTGCCTGGCGGGGTCGATGGAGTTTCGCTTTCATCGTCACTGCCCCCTGCGTATGCTCTCGCTTCAGGCGATCATAGGCGCCTGTTTCCGGAATTGCATGAACAAGGGGAGGAATCACGGTGAGTGGATTGATTCTGCTGGCAATCCTGATCGGCATCGCGGTGCTGGTCGGTGGCTGGGCAATCGGCATCTACAACGGCCTTGTGACCGCCCGCAACGCGTTCAGGAACGCCTTCGCCCAGATCGACGTGCAGTTGCAGCGCCGCTTCGACCTGATCCCGAACCTGGTCGAGACCGCCAAGGCCTATCTCTCGCACGAACGCGGCACGCTCGAGGCGGTGACCGCGGCACGGACCGCCGCCCAGTCGGGACTGGCGGCGGCCAAGGCCAGCCCGGGCGACCCGGCGGCGATGGCCGAGCTGTCCCAGGCCCAGGGCGCGCTGAACGGTGCGCTGGGCCGGTTGATGGTGGTGGTCGAGGCCTACCCGGACCTCAAGGCCAACCAGAACATGATGCAGCTCACCGAAGAGCTGACCAGCACCGAGAACAAGGTCGCGTTCGCGCGCCAGGCCTACAACGATTCGGTGATGGCCTACAACAACCGGCGCGAGGTGTTCCCCTCCAGCATCGTCGCCGGCATGTTCAACTTCAGCCCGGCTGCCCTGCTCGACATCCCCGCCGACAAGGCCGAGGTGCGCGAGGCACCGAAGGTGCAGTTCTGAAGAGCCGGGATTCGTGATTCGGGATAGGGGATTCGGAAAAGCGATCGGCCAGGCCTGCCACGCGCGTCTCGGAACGCACGCTCCTGATCTTCCGAATCCCGAATCCCGAATTCCGGATCCCTGCCGTCAATGAACTTCTTCGAACGCCAGGCCAAGGCGCGCCGCAACACGACGCGGCTGGTGTTGCTGTTCGCGCTGGCGGTGGCCGGCATCGTGGTGGCGGTCGACCTCGCGGTGCTGCTGGTGTTCGGCGGCGACCCGGCGCTGCTGGCGATCTCGACGCTGCTGGCGCTGGGCGTGATCGGCATCGGTTCGCTGTACCGGGTGGCGTCGCTGCGCAGCGGCGGCGAGGCCGTGGCGCAGCAGATGGGCGGCGTCGCCGTGCCCGAGGACACCACCGACCTGCACCTGCGGCGCCTGCGCAACGTGGTCGAGGAGATGTCGATCGCCTCCGGGGTGCCGGTGCCCAAGGTCTACGTGATGGAGCACGAGGCCGGCATCAACGCGTTCGCCGCGGGCTATTCGCCGTCGGACGCGGTGATCGCGGTGACCCGCGGCGCGCTCGACCGGCTCAACCGCGACGAGCTGCAGGGTGTGGTCGCGCACGAGTACAGCCACATCCTCAACGGCGACATGCGCCTGAACATCCGCCTGGTCGGGGTGCTGTTCGGCATCCTCATGCTCGGCCTGATCGGGCGCAAGATCCTGCAGCACGGCGGCGCCGTGCGCAGCCGCGACGGGATGCCGATCCTGGTCGGCGCGCTGATCGCGCTGCTCGTCGGCTATATCGGCCTGTTCTTCGGGCGCCTGATCAAGGCCGGCGTCAGCCGCAGCCGCGAGGTGCTGGCCGACGCCTCGGCGGTCCAGTTCACGCGCCAGAGTTCCGGGCTCGCCGGCGCGCTGAAGAAGATCGCCGGCCTGCACGACGGCTCGCGGCTGGGCGAACGCGCGGACGCAGAGGAGGTCGGGCACATGCTGTTCGGCGACGGCACCGGGCTGCGCGGACTGTTCGCGACCCATCCGCCGGTGCTCGAACGCATCAGGGCGCTGGAGCCGTCGTTCAAGCCCGAGAACCTGGAGCGGCTGAAGGCGCAGTGGCTGGCCAGCCCGCCCAGCGGCCTGGACGAAGACCTGCGGCTGGGCCTGGTGCAGCATGCCGCGCTGCCGCAGTCGTCGGCCCGGTTCAGCGTGACCCCGCCGATGGTCGCGGCGCAAATCGCCGATCCGAACCAGGAAGACTACCGCCGCGCCGATGCGATCGTGGCGACGCTGCCGGAGGAATTGCGCGCCGCTGCCGCGCGCCGCGACACCGCGGGAGCGCTGCTGTTGGGGCTGCTGCTGGACGAGGACGCCGACGTCGCCGACCGCCAGCGCAGCGAGATCGTCGCCAGGATCGGGGTGCAGGCCGCGGCGGAAGCCAGGCGCCTGCGCGACGAACACCTTCACGCGTTGCACCCGATGCTGCGCATGCCGCTGGCGGCGCTGGCGTTCCCGAGCCTGCGGCTGCGGCCACGGCCCGAGCTGGCCACCTTCCTCGACACCGTGCATGCGGTGGTCCACACCGATGGCCGCGTGTCGCTGTTCGAATACTGCCTCGGCCGCCTGCTCGAGGTGCAACTGCGCGAGACCCTGGATCCCGGGCGCCATGCGCGTTTCGGCCGGCGCAAGCCGGGCAACGTGCGCCAGGAGTTCGCGACCCTGCTCGCGGTCGTGGCGCACGCGGGCAATCCGTCGAACCCCGACGACGCGCGCCGCGCCTACCTCGCCGGGATGCAGCGGGTGCTGCCGCGCGACCACCTGCCGTACGCGCCGCCGGCCGAGGGCGTGCTCGCGCTGGACGCGGTCTGGGAGCCGCTGGACGCGCTCGACCCGCTGGCCAAGCAGGTGGCGGTCGAGGCGATCACCGACGCGGTCTCGCACGATGGCCGGGTCTCGGTCGCCGAGGCCGAACTGCTGCGCACGATCTGCGGCGTGCTGCACTGCCCGTTGCCGCCGATGCTGGAGCGCGGCTGAGCGCGGCGTGCAGGCGCACGGCGGTCGGTACCGGTGCCGATCGACCGCATCCGCACCTTGCCCCGTGCCGGGGTGCGTGGGCAGGCCGGCCATGAAGCGTCGAGCCCTGGCAATCGCACGCCGTTTCGATCGCGGCTCCGGCGTCACCCCTCGCCCGATGCCGGCGTGTCGAGCCCGTCGCGCGCGTACACGATCTCGACGACATGTTCGGCGTGGTCGTCGGTCAGCGCGATGAGGCAGCCTTCCTGCTCGACGCCATCGATGACCAGTCCGCGCGTCCGCGCGCCCACGGGCTGCTGGACGACGCGGATGCGGTACACCGTGTCGCCGTAGCGGTAACGCAGGGTGTATTCCGGCCAGTCCGCGGGGATGCAGGGCGCGATCCGCAAGGTGTCGCCCCGGCGCTCCAGGCCTAGCAGCGATTCGACGATCAGCCGGTACATCCACCCCGCCGAGCCGGTGTACCAGCTCCATCCGCCGCGACCCACGTGCGGCGCCACGGCATAGACGTCGGCGGCGACCACGTAGGGCTCGACCTTGTAGGTGGCGACTGCTCCGGGGTCGCGCGCATGATTGACCGGGTTGATCATGCCCAGCAGTTCCCAGGCCTTGGCGCTGTCGCCCTGGTGGGCGAAGGCCATCGTCGCCCAGATCGCGGCGTGGGTGTACTGGCCGCCGTTCTCGCGCACACCCGGGACGTAGCCGCGGATGTAGCCCGGGTCCTGCGCGGTGGCGTCGAAGGGCGGGTCGAGCAGCTGGATCAGTCCGGCGTCGCGCCGCACCAGGTGCCTGTCCAGCGAGGCCAGTGCCTGGCGCGTGCGGTCGGGCGCGCCCGCGCCCGAAAGCACCGACCAGCTCTGCGCGATCGAGTCGATGTTGCACTCGTCGCTCTCGGTCGACCCCAGCGGTGCGCCGTTGTCGAACCACGCGCGCCGGTACCAGGCGCCGTCCCAGGCATGGGTCTCGAGGTTCTGGCGCAGGCGCTCGGCGGCCTCCAGGCAGAGTTCGGCGAAGGCGTGGTCGTTGCGCGCACGGGCGAGCGGACTGAAGCGGCCCAGCGCGTCGTACAGGAAGAAGCCCAGCCACACGCTCTCGCCACGGCCACGCTCGCCGACCCGGTTCATGCCGTCGTTCCAGTCGCCGGTGGCGATCAGCGGCAGGCCGCGTTCGCCCAGCAGGCGCAGGCCACGCTGCAGCGCGCGCACGCAATGCCTGTACAGGTTCTCGCTGAGTCCCGAACGCGTGGGCAGGTCGTAGTACGACTCCTCGTCGGGATTGACCTGCCGGCCCTCGATATACGGCACCCGCTCGTCGAGTACGCCGGCGTCGCCGGTGACCTCGACGTAGCGCGCCGCCGCCACCGGCAGCCAGAGGTAGTCGTCGGAGCAGCGGGTGCGCACGCCGCGGTCGAGCGGGGGATGCCACCAGTGCAGCACGTCGCCTTCCGGGAACTGGTGCGCCGCGCTGCGCAGCAGGTGGGTCCGCGCCCGGTCCGGCTGCGCATGCAGCATCGCCATGGTGTCCTGCAGCTGGTCGCGGAACCCGAACGCACCGCCGGACTGGTAGTAGCCGCTGCGCGCGAGGTAGCGGCAGGCGATGGTCTGGTACAGCAGCCAGCCGTTGGCCAGCACGTCCACCGCCGGATCCGGCGTCACCACGCGTACCGCGCCCAACGTGCGCAGCCAGTGGATGCGCACCGCATCGAGCGCATCGTGCGCGGCGCCGGAGCCGCGCGTGCGACGGGCCAGCGCGACGGCATCGCCCCAGTTCGCGCCCATGCCGAGCCGGAACACGGTCTCGGTCTCCTCGCCGTGATCGAGCACGACCGGCACCTGGATCGCCGCGCACGGGTCCAGTCCCGCGCCGAGCTTGCCGGAAAGCCGCTCGCGCAGCAGCGCGGCCGGCGCCTGCAGGCTGCCGTTGCGACCGAGGAATTCGGTGCGGTCGGCGGTGAAGCTGCGGCGGTCGTCGCCACCGCCGGGCGTGTCGGCATCGAAGAACGCGACCCGGTGCGCGAACTCGGTGTTGTAGGTGTTGCGGGCGGTGAGTACGCCGCTGTCGCCATCGACCTCGCTGATCACGTGCATCTGGGTCCTGGCGCGCAGGTCGCCCAGGATCCACTCGACGTAACCGGTGGCCGACAGCCGGCGTGTGCGGCCGGAGCGGTTGCGCAGGCGCAGCACGCTGTACTTCACCGCGGCCTCGAGGTCGACGTAGACCCACAGTTCGCTGGCGATACCGTCCTCGACGTGTTCGAAGACGCTGTAGCCGAAGCCGTGCCGCGTCCGGTAGCTGCCTTCGCCGCGCACCGGCAGCGGCATCGGCGACCAGACCTTGCCGGTGTCCTCGTCGCGCAGGTAGAAGGCTTCGCCGCTGGCATCGCCCACCGGATCGTTGTGCCAGGGCGTGAGCCGGAACTCGTGCGCGTTCTCGGCCCAGGTGTATCCAGGCGTGCTGTCGCTGACCACGCAGCCGAACACGGCGTTGGCCAACACGTTCGACCAAGGCGCCGGCGTCACCTGACCGGGGGCGAGGTCGATGATGTACTCGCGCCCGTCGGCGGAGAACGCGCCCATGCCGTTGTCGAGGATGCGCTCGTCCGACACGGCATCGAACGGCCAGGGATCGACTTCGTCCGATGCGGGCGGCGGCGTATCCGGATCGGCCTCGCCGACGGCCGCCTCCTGCTGCAGCGGAGTGGGAACGAAGAGGGGAACCGGCGGCGCCGCCGTGGTCTTGCGCCCGACCTGCTCCGCGAGCGGTCCGTCGGCGTCGGCGACGATCACGCGCGCGACCGACTGCAGCAGGATCCGGTCCTCGTGCGAGAGCTGCTGCGCCGGTCGCACGAAGATGCCGCCGGGGCGATCGATCACGTTCGCCTCCACGCCCGCGGCCACCAGGCCCATGATCTGGTCCTGGAGCTGCTGGCGATAGCCGGCCTGGTCCTCGTTCCAGATCACCAGGTCGACCGCGAGCCCCTTGAGCCGCCAGTACGCGTGCGCCTGCACCATCTGCCGCACCAGTTCGATGTTGGCGGCGTCGGCGATGCGTACCAGCGCGATCGGCTGGTCGCCGGAGATCGCCTGGCCCCACAGGCCGGATTGTCCGCGCCGGTTCTGCAGCAGCACGGCATGGTCGGCGCGCAGCGCCGGGTGCGCGAACACCATCAATCCGGCCAGTTGCTCGTACAGCTGGGCATCGGCTTCGCTGGCGTTGATCTGGCGGCGCACGACCTGGCTGTGGGTCCATGCCAGGTCGAACACGCGGTCGGCGAGGCGGCGATCGCGATACTTGTCGATCAGCGCGTCGCAGGCGCCGCGTTCGTCGCCCACGCCAGTGACCATGTCGATGGTCGCGCTGCGTCCCGGTGGCAGGGTGATCCGGCAACGGATCGCGACCACCGGGTCGAGTACCGAGCCCGAAGCATTCGACAGCGCCTCGTCCCGGGTCAGCGCCTGCGGGGAGAGCAGGGTGTTGCCGCGGCCCACGAAGCGCGCACGATCGGTCTCGTAGGAGATCGACTCGACGTCCGCCTCGTGCACCGCCAGCAGGTGGAACATCCACGGCGGCACTTCGTCGTGCCCGCGGGGGCGGCGGGTGCAGACGATCGCCTGCTTGGCCTGTACCAGCTCGGTCTGCACGAACAGGTTGCTGAAGGCAGGGTGCAGCTCGTCGGAAATGGCCGGCGCCAGCACCACCTCGGCGTAGGTGGTGACCTCGATCGTGCGCGCGGCGCGTCCGCGGTTGGTGATGCGCAGCCGCCGCAGCTCGATGTCGTCCTCGGGCGACACCGCGATCTCGGTGTGGGTCTCGAAGCCGTGCTTGCGGCCGCGGAACTCCGCCTTGGCGTCGGAGAAGATCGCCTCGTAGCCGCCGACGGGAACCGACGTCGGCTGGTAGGCGGTCGACCAGAAGCCGCCGCTCTCCACATCGCGCAGGAAGCAGAAATGGCCCCAGTGGTCGCGGGTGCCGTCCTCGCGCCAGCGCGTCACCGCCATGTCGCCGTAGCGGCTGTAGCCACCGCCGGCGCCGGTCAGCATCACGTGGTAACGGCCGTTGGACAGCATCTGGATCGCCGGGCGCGCGGTGTCGGGAGTGCGGAACACGCGCAGCTGCGCGCCTTCCACGTCGCCCACCGGCGCCGCCGCGGCCACCTCGGCCGAGTGCGGGTGGAACACGCCGGTGCGCGGGATGCGTTCCTGCAGCAGCAGCAGGGTGGCCTGGAACTCCGGATCCTCTACGAAGCGCCGCTGCATCGGCTGGTCGCGCAACAGGTAGTCCAGCGCCAGCAGTCCCATGCCCTGGTGATGGACCATGAACGAGCGGATCACCGCGTGGTTCTGGCCGCGTGGCAGGCGCGCCGGGGTGTAGTCGATCGCCTCGTACAGTCCGAACCGTCCGCCGAAGCCCGCCTGCGACAACCGTTCCAGGTTCCGGCACGCGGCCTCGGGCGCGACCATCAGCGCCATCATGCTGGCGTAGGGCGCGATCACCAGGTCCTGCGCGAGACCGCGCTTGAGGCCCAGGCCGGGCACGCCGAAGGCGCGGTACTGGTAGTTCATCCGCGCGTCGACGACGTTGTAGCCGGATTCGGAGATGCCCCACGGCACGTTGCGCTGCCGGCCGTACTCGATCTGGCGTTCCACCGAATGCTTCGCGGTCTGGTCGAGCAGGGTCCCCTCGTAGCTGGGCATCACCAGCTGCGGCATGAGGTACTCGAACATCGAGCCGCTCCACGACAGCAGCGTCGGCGCGCCGTCGACTTCGGTCAGCAGCCGGCCGAGCGCGAACCAGCTTTCCTGCGGCAGCTGGCCCTGGGCGATGGCGACGAAGTTCGCCAGTCGCGCTTCCGAGGCCAGCAGATCGTAGTAGCCGGCGTCGAGGCGCTGCTCGTCGACGCTGTACCCGATCGACAGCAGGCGACGTGCGCGGTCGTAGAGGAAGCGATGGTCCATCATCGCGCACTGGCCGGCGATATGGGCCAGGTGCTCGAGCTCCTTGATGCGTGCGCGTGCCGCGTCTCGTGCGGAGGAGTCTTTCGGATCCGCACGCGGTGGGCCCGAGGCCACCTCGCGCAGCGTGGGAATGCGGACGGGCGCGACACGGTCGGGTGCGTGGGAGGTCGACACCGGGGGCCGCGACGCGAAGCGCTGCAGTTCCTCGCGCGCAGCGACGCATTGCGCGGCGAAGGCATGCGCCCAGTGCGCGGCCTCGCCCGATTCCGCGTCGTGCCCGGCCGCAAGGTCGATCCCATGGGTCTCGAGGTCGGCGAGCACGCGCCAGGCGTCGTCCAGGGTCCGCGGGGGCTCGCGGCACGCGGCCGGCAGCGCGGTCGCGATGGGCCGCATCGCATCGCTGGCCGGTTCCGGCTGCGCGGCTTCCACCACCAGGCCGAACGTGTCCGACAGGCCGCGGAACGTGCAGGGAGACAGGATCGGCGCGTCGCGCAGGCCCAGCAACCCCTGGCGCAAGGTCAGCAGGTGCCCGGCGAGATTGCCGCTGTCGACCGCGGAGATGTAGTGCGGCGGCAGCGGTTCGAGCGTCTGCGTGTCGTACCAGTTGTAGAAGTGTCCGCGGTAGCGCGGCAGCGTTTCCAGCGTGCGCAGGGCGTTGGCGGTGCGCTCGATCATGCCGCCCATCGGCAGGTAGCCGAAATCGTAGGCCGCCAGGTCGGCCAGCAGCGACAGGCCGATGTTGGTCGGCGAGGTGCGCCGGGCGACCACGAGGGTCGGGTGTTCCTGCACGTTGTCCGGCGGCAGCCAGTGGTCGGCGGCGGTGACATGGGTTTCGAAGAACGCCCAGGTGCGCCGCGCCAGGCGTCCGAGGAACTGGACCTGCGATTCGTCGAGATTGGAGCGCGGCCGCGGCCGCGGCCGGCCCAGCCACCACATCAGCGCCGGTGAGGCGGCCCAGAGCAGCAGCACCGGCGCCGCCACCCACAGCGCCGCCGGCTGCGTGCGCAGCAGCAGCGCGGTCGTGGCGAACGCCAGCGCAGGCGCGAACCACATCGTGCGCAGCGCGCCCGCCAGGGAGTCGCCCAGCGTGCGCTCGACCTCGCTCGACGGACTCCACTGCAGCAGCCGTCGCCGGCTGATTCCCATGCGCCACAGCGTGCGCGCGATCGCGTCGAGGCTGAACCAGGCCTCGTAGGGCAGGCACGCCAGGGTCAACGGCGCATGCGCGAAGTTGCGTCCGGTCGAGACACTCGCCTGGCGCAGGTGCGCCGCAAGCGGCAGGTCCGCCGGGCGGTTGAACAGGTCCACCAGCGAGGCCACCAGCGGCGGCAGGAACACGATCGTCAGCAGCCACAATGTCCAGCCCACGGGATCGGCCGCAAGCGTCCAGCCAAGCACCAGCAGGGCGGTGAGCGAAGCGGGAAACAGGCTGCGTCGCAGGTTGTCGAGCAGCTTGCCGCGCGAGAGCATCGACAGCGGGTTGCGCTCGCGCGTCTTCGCGCGCGGCGCGCCGGCTGCGGCAGGCTGCACAGGCACGCGTGGCAGCAGCCAGGGCAGCAGCTGCCAGTCGCCGCGGATCCAGCGATGCCGACGCTTGACGTCCAGCGCGTAGCGGGCCGGATAGTCCTCGTACAGCTGTACGTCGCTGACCAGTCCGGCGCGGGCATAGCAGCCTTCGAGCAGGTCGTGGCTGAGAATCCGGTTCTCCGGCATCCGGCCGGCGAGGGCGTGTTCGAACGCATCGACATCGTAGATGCCCTTGCCGACGAACGATCCCTCGCCGAACAGGTCCTGGTACACGTCCGACACCGCGCGCGTGTATGGATCGATGCCCGGCTCGCTGCCGTACAGGCTGGCATAGCGCGAACGTCGCTGCCCGCTCATGCTGATGCCCACGCGGGGCTGCAGCACGCCGTATCCCCGGGTGACGATCCGCCGGCGCGGGTCGAATCGCGCGCGGTTGATCGGATGGGCGAGGGTTCCGATCAGTTCGCGCGCGGCGTCGCGCGGCAGCTGGGTATCCGTATCGAGCGTGATCACGTAGCGCACGCGCGCCAGCGCCTCGGTATTGCCCGCGATGCGGACGAAGGCATCGCGTGCGCCGCCCCGCAGGAATGCGTTCAGCGCGGCGAGCTTGCCGCGCTTGCGCTCGAATCCCATCCACACCCGCTCGCGCGGATTCCAGACGCGCGGGCGGTGGAACAGGAAGAACCGGTCGCCGTGCTCGGGCGCATAGCGCGCATTGAGCACGTCGATCTCGCGCTGGGCCCGGTCCAGCAGCGCCTCGTCGCCCGGCAACTGCGCCTCGGCGGCATCGAAGAAGTCCGTGAGCAGCGCGAAATGCACGTTGGGGTCGCGGTTGGCGAGGAAACGCACTTCCAGGCCTTCCGCCAGCGCGGCGATGCCCTGGTCGCTGCCGAACATCGTGGGGACCACCACCAGGGTGCGCATGTCGGTGGGCACGCCCTCGGTGTAGTCCAGGCGCGGCAGCGCGTCGGGCCGCATGAGGAAGGTTGCGGCCCGGTTCACCAGCGCCACGCCGAGCTCGCTGAACGCGATCACGCACAGCGCGAGCGCCAGCCACAGCCAGCCGGGCTGGTCTGCCGGCAGGGCATCGCGCAGGGTCGCCCACGTGAACAGCGCCACCACCAGCGCGCCGGGCAACGTGTATGCCAGCAAAGGCACGCGACGCGCTGTCTTGCGCACGGTCCGGGTCACCCCGCGCAGCGACAGCGCATCTTCCAGTTCGCGACGTCCCTCGTCGATCAGGTAATAGCCGACGTGCGCAGGGAGTTCGTCGCTGCCGGTTCGCGCCGCTTGCGCCTGGGCGAGCTGCAGTACCCGGGTGGCGACCACGATCTCGGAGAGGCCGCCGCGCCGGGCGACGATCTCGACGGTCTGACGGTAATTGTCGCGGGTAGCGAAATCCATCGTGCCGTAGGTGCCGCCCGGGTCCTGCCGCAACGTGTTGTCGACCACGCTCATGGTCTCGACGAACTCGCGCCAGTCCATCATCGCCAGGAAGCGCAGGCTGCCGATGCTGTTGCTGATCGACACCTGCGCCGCAGCCTGCTGCTGGTTCTCCGCCTGGACCATCAGTTCGATGCTCTGGCCGGCGTCGGCCAGCCATTGTTCGACCCAGGTCAGCGGCAGTGCCAGCGCCGAGCTCCGGCCCTGCAGGCGCCGGGCGAACTCGGCGACGAAGGAGCTGCTGGCGGGTGGAGTCGAGCGCACCATGTCCGCGATCACCAGCACCAGATGTCTGGGATCGGATTCGGCGACTTCGGTCAGCCGGTCGGCCCAGGCGTCTGCCTGGTTGCGATCGATGCGGTCTTCGATGATGCGCGTGCCGATCCGGCGCAGGTTCTCGATCAGCGCCAGGCGCAGCATGATCGGAATCGCCCACAGCTCGCCGAGCTTGAGCGGCGTCACCGACTGGTAGGCGCTGACGAAACGGCTGAGCCCCTCGGCGTCGACGCGGCCATCGCCGTGCGAGATGGCATTGAGCGCGATGTCGTAGACGCGGGGCAGCCCCGTGGAGGATCCGTGTTCGAGCTGCGGCAGTTCGCGGCTGTAGCCCTTGGGCAGGTGGCGGCGGGCGAGCGCGATCTGCTCTTCGACCAGATAGATGTTGTCCAGCAACCATTCCCCGGCAGGCGTCAGCGCGCGTCCGGTGTGGACCGCGTCGGTGAGCAGGGTGCAGGCCTGGTCGAGCACCTTCTGGTTGTCGCTCAGCCGCGTCAGCAACAGGTCGGGGCCGGGACTGGGCTTGAGCCGATGCGACTTGGCCAGTGAGCGCCCATGCGATTCCATCTGCTCGGCGCTGAACAGTTGCGCCCGCAAGGGCGGCTCGTGCGCTGCGCGGTCCGGCGATGTCAGGTGGCGTCGAAGCCTGCGGAACCACCATCGGTTCGCGCGGAGCCAGCGCATCGGTCTGTCCATCGGGGGATCGTTGCGCATCGCCGCATGGTAGTGCACGGCCTCGCAGCATCCGTGAAATGGAGACCCGTCTCCGCCCGGCTCCGGGGCTCGGGCGAAGGCAGGTTCACGACACGGAGCCCAGGCGGCCTTCCGGCCGCGCCCGTTGCCGCACTCTACGCCGGGCAGCACGCGACGGCCGCCCCGGCCGTGCCTGCACCGGTCCGCGTACCCGGGTTCAGGTGCCTGCGCGGATCAGGGCGGCCGCGCGCTCGGCGATCATGATGGTCGGCGCATTGGTGTTGCCACCGGGCAGGGACGGCATCACCGAGGCATCCACCACGCGCAGGCCCTCGACCCCGCGCACCCGCAGTTCCGGGTCGACCACCGCGGCCGCGTCGCTTCCCATGCGGCAGGTGCCGACCGGGTGGTACACGCTTTCGGCCTTGGCACGGATGAAGGCAGCGAGCGCGGCATCGTCCAGGTCGTCGCGCGCCGGGAAGATCGGCGCGCCCCGGTAGCCATCGAACGCGGGTTGCGCGAGGACCTCGCGCGAGATTTTCGCGCACTCGACCATCATCCTCAGGTCGAAGCCCTCCGGGTCGGACAGGTAGTTCGCCTCGATCCGCGGCTTGTCGCTGGCGCGATTGCTGGCGAGCGTGATCCGGCCGCGGCTGCGGGGGCGAAGGAAGCACGCATGCAGGGTGTAGCCATCCCCGGGCAGCCGATGGCGGCCGTGGTCGTCGAGCATGGCCGGGACGAAGTGGAACTGGACGTCGGCGCGCTCGTCCGGGGCCAGCGCCGAGCGCACGAAGCCGCCAGCCTCGGCGATGTTGCTGCTGCCCGCGCCGCTGCGGCCGCGCAGGTAGTAGTGGTATGCGATCGCAAGGTCGCTGATCCGGTCGTAGGTCACGCGCCGGGTCGAGTGCCGGAGCGTGCACACGTCCAGGTGGTCCTGCAGGTTCGCGCCGACGCCCGCCGCGTCGTGCACCACCCGGATCCCGTGCCGGCGCAGGTCCGCGACAGGCCCGATGCCCGACAGCATCAGCAACTGCGGCGAGTTGATCGTACCGCCGCACAGCAGGATCTCGCGCGACGCCGGCTGGTGGAACGCCGTGCCGCGCGCGGCATAGACCACCCCGGTGGCGCGACCATGCTCGAAGGTGATGCGGTTGGCCTGCGCTCCGGTGACGACGGTCAGGTTGGCTCGCGTCTTCGCAGGGCGCAGGTAGGCCACCGCGGACGAACAGCGTGCGCCGTCGCGCTGGGTGACCTGGTACAGGCCGACGCCGGTCTGTGCGGGCCCGTTGAAATCGTGGTTGTACGGGTATCCCGCCTGTTGCGCCGCTTCGATGAATGCCTGCGAGAGCGGATTGACGTGGCGCAGGTCCGAGACCGCCAGAGGGCCGTCGGCGCCGTGCAGCGCGTCGGCGCCCCGGGTGTTGCCCTCGCTGTGGCGGAACCAGGGCAGGACGTTGTCCCAGTGCCAGCCGGTGGCTCCGCCCGCGGCCCAGTCGTCGTAGTCGCGCGGCACGCCGCGGACGTAGCACATCGCGTTGATCGAACTCGATCCACCCAGCACCTTGCCGCGCGGCCACCACAGGGTGCGGCCGTCGAGCTGTGGTTCGGGCGCAGTGTCGTAATTCCAGTTCACGCCCTTGCGGTTGACCAGCTTGGCCAGCCCGGCGGGCATGTGGATGAAGGGGTGCCAGTCGCGCGGGCCGGCCTCGAGCAGCAGCACGCGCACGTCCGGGTCCTCGGAGAGCCGGTTCGCGAGCACGCAGCCGGCGGAACCGGCGCCGATGACGATGTAGTCGTAGGACCTGGTCGGCGCGGCGGATCTGGCGGGCATCGGCGCACGGTAGGTGGGCAGGCTAGAGCATATGCTCGGCGAGGTGGCGGGCGCCGCATGGTTCGGCTAACGTTTCCACTGCCCCGGGCGTGGACCAGCAATGAGCAGCACTGACGACAACCACGCCAGGCAGGGTCGGGCGGCGCGCTTGCGCATGGCGCTGGCCGAGTCGCCGCCGCTGCTGTGGTCGTTCCTGTACTTCTTCTGCCTGCTCAGCGGCTACTACGTGCTGCGCCCGGTGCGCGAGGCGATGGCGGCTTCCAGCGACGTCGAGGCGGTGTTCCCGCCGGCACTGATCGCATTCTTCGCCGGGCGCGGCGTAGCGCTGGGCGAGTTCACGCTGCAGTTCATCTTCACCGCAGTGTTCCTGATCATGCTGCTGCTGCAGCCGGTGTACGGCTGGCTGGTCAGCCGCTTCGCCAGACGCGTGTTCCTGCCGGTGATCTACGGCTTCTTCATCGCCACGCTGCTAGTGTTCTACGCGATGTTCGACAGCGGCGTGGCCGGGCGCGGCCTGGCCTTCATCCTCTGGATCACGGTGTTCAACCTGTTCGCGGTGGCCGTGTTCTGGAGCTTCATGGCCGACGTGTACAGCAATACCGAGGCACGCCGGTATTACGGCTATATCGGCGCGGCGGGAACGATCGGCGCGTTCACGGGACCGATCCTGACCCGCGCGCTGGTGCAGACGGTGGGTATCGCCAACATGATGCTGGTCTCCGCCGCGTTGCTGGTGGTGTGCGTGGTCTGCATCCTGCGCCTGCGCCGGTACGCCGTGCTGCGCGAGGCGGAACGCAGGCTGGTCAGCGGCGAGAAGCCGATGGGCGGCGAGATCCTCGCCGGCCTGAAGCTGATCGTGAGCGAGCCGTTGCTGAGGTGGCTGGCGCTGATGGTGGTGCTCGGCGTCGGCATCGGCACGTTGCTGTACAACGAACAGAATCGGATCGCGCGCACCGCGTTCGCGACCGCGGAAGAGCGCGCCGCGTTCTTCTCCACCCTGGACCTGGCGGTCAATTCGCTCACCCTGGTGGTGCAGTTGCTGGTCACCCGCGCACTGATGTCGCGTTTCGGCATCGCCCCGGCGCTGTTGATTCCCGGCGCGGCGATCATCCTCGGTTTCTCGATCCTGTCGGCCTCGCCGTTGCCGCTGATGGTCGCGATCGTGCAGGTGGTGACACGCGCCAGCGAGTTCTCGCTGGCCAAGCCGGCGCGCGAGACCATCTACACCCGGGTCGGCCGCGAGTGGCGCTACAAGGCCGGCGCCGCGATCGATACGGTGGTCTACCGTGGCGGCGACCTCACCTTCGTGTGGGTGCACAAGTTCCTGGCCGCATTCGGCTCGAACGTGGTGTTCGGCGCCGGCCTGGTGATCGCCTCGGCGATGACGTTCAGCGCCTGGCGGCTGCTGCGGGAGGAGGCGAAGCTGCCATCGGAACGCGCTCCGCGGGGCGATGCCCGCTCCGGCGACGGGGCGCCCGCGTGAGGCGGGGCGTGCACGGCGGCGCAAACCGTCCCGCGTGGATGCGACCTGCCCGCAAGCTTGCCGTGAGGGCCGGCTGACGCAGACGCGAGCCTTGGTCGGCGGGAATCGCGCCGAACCTGCTCAACCGAGCAGCGGCCAAGCGAACAGTACCGCGCCGAGTACGAACGATGCGGTCAGCGTGTGGACCAGCGGGTGCCGGATCCGCAGCCAGACGAACTGCGTACCCGTGCGGATCGCCCAGAACCCCGCCATCGCGGCCAGCAGGGCGCGGCCGAGCGGCGAGCTCGCGAGTTCCGCCGGATAAAGCAGGCACGACAGTCCGATCGCGATGAAGATCCAGACCAGCTGCACGTTGGCGATCTGCAAGATCGCGCGGTTGGGGCGGGTCGTGTTCTCCAGCGTGCGCGGCCAGCCGAACAGACGCCAGAAGGCGAGGTGGAACAGCGCGAAGCCGAAGCTGTGGAGCGCGCAGAGCAGGAGTATCGTTTCGGTGTGCATGGCCCGTTTCTCCGGTCAAGCGCCTTTTGGCATTCCGGTCATCGCGTCCGGCCGCGTCACGCCCTGCGCGGGGACACCCACATCGCGATCCGGGCGCGGAACACCATCTCGCCGGAAGGGTCCGAAACGTCCACCTGCACCGGCAGCTCGTAACCCGCGTCCGCCTCGTGCGGCGAGAACGCGGGAACCGCGATCGCGCGCATCGTGCCGGTCGCCTTCTTCAGGTATTCGACGCTCATCCCTCGCGGGATCCAGCGCATCGACGCGGGAATGCTCACGTCGCAGGTCAGGCCGCCGACGAACTCGGCCAGGTTGCACAGCGCGATCGCATGCACGGTGCCGAGGTGGTTGCTGACCCGGCGGCGGTGCGAGATGGTGGCTTCGCCGCGTCCCGGCGCCAGCGACACGATGCGTGGCGAGATGCTGCCGAAGTAGGGCGCCTTGAGGCAGACCAGCCTCGAGAACAGCCAGCGCCCGAGTGGCTTGCCGCTCAGGCTTCGGTAGAGCTGGAGGACATTAGCCGCCATTCGCGCTTCCCGGCTCCCGCTCCTTCCCCGCCATGGGAAGGAGCACATATCGATGCAGGCAGTGACCGATGCGCGGTCAGGCGGCTTCGCGCGGCTGACGGCGGTGCTGCGGCAGATCGTAGAAGCCGGCCGACCGCAGTTCATGCGGATCGAAGTCGTCGACCGTGATCGCGTCCAGGGTCATCTCGCGCAGTTCTTCCAGTTGCTGGCGCTCGTCGGCGGTGATCCAGCCCTCGCGCACGCCCTCGTCGAGCTGCGAGGCGAAGTCGAGCGCTTCGATGTCGCTGGTCTTGAGCGCCTTCTGGAACTTGCGCTCCACCGGCTCGGCGGCGATCGCCCTGGCCAGGTAGCTGTCGATGCGGCCGCCCGGATTGTTCGCGCAGGGGGTCAGGAACACGCCCTGGGCGAGCCGCTCGCGGGCTTCGTTCGGCGACATCAGCAGCGCGGCGACACGATGGCTCAGGCGGTCGCCCGGCGGCACCGCGCGGCGTCCCCACGGGAACACCAGCGCCCACATCAGCCAGCCGACCGGCCGGATCGGGAAGTTGCGCAGGGCGGCCGACAGCGCCACCTCGATCTTGTGCACGCTGTCGTGGAAGGCCCACGCGAGCAACGGCTGCTCGGCCTGCGGCGCGCCGTCGTCGTGGTAGCGCTTGAGCATCGCGCTGGTCATGTAGATGTGGCTGAGCACGTCGCCCAGGCGTCCGGACAGCGACTCCTTGAACTTGAGCTTGCCGCCCAGCAGCAGCATCGACACGTCGGCCATCAGCGCGAGGTTGGCCGAATAGCGGTCGAGCTTGCGGAAGTAGCGGCGGGTGTAGTCGTCGCCCGGCGCCGCGCCGATCTTCGCGCCGGTGATGCCGAACCACAGCGAGCGCACCGCATTGGAGATCGCGAAGCCGATGTGGCCGAACAGGTTCTCGTCGAACTCCTCGACCGCCTGCGCGAAGTCGGGGTTCTGCGCCGCCTTCATCTCCTTCATCACCCACGGATGGCACAGGATCGCGCCCTGGCCGAAGATCAGCAGGCTGCGGGTCATGATGTTCGCGCCTTCCACCGTGATCGCGATCGGCGAGGCCTGCCATGCGCGGCCGCCGATGTTGCGCGGCCCGAGGATGATGCCCTTGCCGCCGACGACGTCCATGAAGTCGCTGGCGACCTCGCGGCCCATCTCGGTGCAGTGGTACTTGGCGATCGCCGACGGCACCGAAGGCACGTCGCCGCGGTCCACCGCCGCGGCCGTGGCCTGCGACAGCGCGCTGGTGGCGTAGGCCTTGCCGCCGATGCGCGCGAGCGCTTCCTCGACGCCCTCGAAGCGCCCGATCGACAGCCCGAACTGCTTGCGGATGCGCGCATACGCACCCACCACGACCGCGGCGAACTTTGCGCCGCCGCTGGCGGTGGAGGGCAGGGTGATCGAGCGGCCCACGGCCAGGCACTCGTTGAGCATGTTCCAGCCCAGGCCGGCCTTCTCCACGCCGCCGATCAGCTGGCTGAGCGGGATGAACACGTCCTTGCCGCGGATCGGGCCGTTCTGGAACGGCGAATTCAGCGGGAAGTGGCGGCGTCCGATCTCGACGCCGTCGGTGTCGCGCGGCAGCAGCGCCAGGGTGATGCCGATGTCGCGCTTGTCGCCGATCAGGCCGTCGGGATCGTACATGCGGAAGGCCAGGCCGATCAGGGAGGCCACCGGCGCCAGGGTGATGTAGCGCTTGTTGAAGGTCAGGCGCAGGCCGAGCACGTTGGCGCCATTCCACTCGCCCTTGCAGACGATGCCGAAATCGGGAATCGAGGTCGCGTCGGAGCCCGCGAACGGCCCGGTCAGGCCGAAGCAGGGCACTTCCTCGCCCGCCGCCAAGCGCGGCAGGTAGTAGTCCTTCTGTTCGGGGGTGCCGTAGTGCATCAGCAGCTCGCCCGGGCCGAGCGAGTTGGGCACGCCGACGGTGGAACTGACCACCGAGCTGATCGACGCCAGCTTCTGGATCACCTTGTGGTGCGCCAGCGCACTGAAGCCGAGGCCGCCATACTCCTTCGGGATGATCATGCCGAAGAACCTGTTGTCCTTGATGAACTGCCACAGTTCCGGCGGCAGGTCGGCATGGACGTGGTTGATCTGCCAGTCGTCGACCATGCGGCACAGCGTCTCGACCGGGCCATCGAGAAAGGCCTGTTCCTCTTCGGTGAGCTGCGGCTTCGGGTAGGACAGCAGCTTGTTCCAGTCCGGGTCGCCGGTGAACAGCTCGCCCTCGAAGCCGACCGAACCGGTCTCCAGTGCGATGCGCTCGGTCTGCGACAGCGGCGGCAGCACCTTGCGGAAGAACTTCAGCAGAGGCGTGGTGACCAGCGGCTTGCGCACGAACGGCAGCAGCAGCGGCAGCGCGATCGCGGCCAGCAGCAGGGCGGCGACGAGCGTCGCGGCCTGGTTGGCGCCGAACAGCCAGCAGGCCGCCAGCACGACCGCGGTGATCGCAACCCAGACCGCGAGGCGCAGCCGGTGGTAGGCCGCGAACGCACCCACGAGCAGGAATGCGATGAAGGGAAGGGCGACGCTCATCGGATGCCTCCGGGAATGGGAAGAGTGGCCGCGCATACGTGGAGCCGTTGCGACGGGCCTGACCGTACGGTCGAGTATGGAATCGCCTCGCGGGCTTGTCAACGTGCCCACCGATCGGCGACGATACTTTTCCCGACGCCAGCGTATGGACAACCACCGACATGGCCAGAACCGCCGCCAAGCCCCAAGGCTCCGACGCCGCTGCCGCGCCTGGCGATGCGGGCAAGCCGCCGGAACGGACCGGTCGCCTGAGCGCCGAGGACTGGGCCCAGGCCGCACTCGACCTGATCGCCGAGCAGGGCGTGGCGGCGGTGGCGGTCGAACCGCTGGCGCGCCGGCTCGGCGTGACCAAGGGCAGCTTCTACTGGCATTTCCCCTCGCGCGAGGCGCTGCTGCAGGCCGCGCTGGAACGCTGGGAGAACGTCGAGCAGGAGGCGGTGTTCGGCACCCTCGAGCGCGTGCCCGACCCGCGCGAGCGCCTGCGCGCGCTGTTCCAGATGGTGGCCCACGAATACCAGTCGCACGTGATCTACAGCGCGCTGCTCAAGGCGCTCGACCACCCGGCCGTGCAGCCGGTGATCGACCGCGTCTCCAAGCGCCGCCTCGACTACCTCACCGCCTCGTTCCGGCAGACCGGCCTCGGCCGCGAGGATGCCCTGCACCGCGCGCGGCTGACGTATTCGGCCTACGTCGGCTTCCTCCAGCTCAACCTGCAATTGCACCAGGCGCGGATGCCGCAGGAGGAATTCGAAGCCTATGTCGAGCACCTGGCGAGGACCCTGGTGCCGGCCTGAGCCGGTCGGCCCGACCCGCATGGACGCGCAGGAGCGTATTGCAGGATCGCCGGGCGGGTGGCGGCAATGAGTGTGTCGATCGACCTGGTCAATGCGCTCAAGCGCGGACTGCGCGCGCAGGGCATGACCTACCGCGAGCTGGCACAGCGGCTCAAGCTGAGCGAAGCGGCGGTCAAGCGCATGTTCTCGCGCCGCGCGATGAGCCTGCTGCGGCTGGAGCAGATCTGCGAGGTCCTCGGCGTCGGCCTGGCCGAACTCGGCGCCGAAGCCGGGCGCGGACGCGAACCGATGGCGCAACTGGAGCGGGCGCAGGAGCAGGCGCTGGTCGACGACCCCGCCCTGATGCTGGCGATGTTCCTCAGCATCAACCGCTGGCGCCAGGAGGACGTGATGGCGCATTTCGAGTTCACCCTACCGCAATGGACCGGCCTGCTGGTGAAGCTCGACCGCCTGGGCATCATCGAACTGATGCCGGGCAACCGCGCCCGCCCGCTGACCGCGCGCAACTTCCGCTGGCTGGTCGACGGGCCGATGGAGCGCCACTTCCGCGGCACCCTGCTGGGCGACTACTTCGCCGATCCGTTCGACGGCGAACAGGACCGGCTGCTGCTGCTCAGCGGCAGCCTCAGCCCGGACGGCGTGACCCAGATGAAACAGCGGCTGGAGGATGTCGCCCGCGAGTTCGACGGCCTGCTCGCGCGCGATGCCTCGCTCCCGGCGTCGGAGCGCGTCGGCGTCAGCCTGGTGCTGGCGCAGAAGCCATGGTTGCTGCGGCTGTTCGGGCCTTACCGGCGGGCGCAGGATCGATGACGCTCCTCTTGCGCTTCTTTCCGCACTGCGTCAGGCCCTCGCGTTTCCTCGCCGATTGGAATGCGGCAATCAAAATCATTTCCCCCGGCGCCTGCAGGCCCGGGACGACATCGATGAGTGCAGTTTCGCGGCGCCCAGGCCAACCTCTGCGGCAGGTGGCGGTCTCCAAGGGGCTGGAAGATTCGCTTGGCACGGTCTCGGACTCGACGCGACAGCCTGATCGCCAACGCAGGTCGAGGCCGCGGGATCCGTGGAGGCCTATCGCGCCGGCAACGCTGGCGGAGCGGAAGCCCCTAGGTGCTGTGTGACGACCGCCGCTGGCTGCCGATAGAATGGTCTGCGCCGGTCCGGCGATAACGGAACAGCCTCGTGAACGAACAGCTGTCGTCTTTGGTGAACGCCGCCGGGGCCGCCGCCGCGGCCGGACGCTGGCAGGAGGCCGAACGGCTGTGGAGGCAGGTCCAGTCGCTGGATCCGGGCAACGTACAGGCGCTTTACAGCCTGGGCGTGCACGCGTTCCAGCGTGGCGACTTGAAGACCGCACTGGTGCTGCTGCAGCAAGCACACGTGCGGGCGCCGCGGGACCCGATGATCCTGCTGACGATCGGCCGGATCCATCGCGAGGCCGAAGGTCCGGAGCAGGAGTGGGGCGCCATCATCGCCGCGCTCGAGATCGATCCCTATTTCCTGCCCGCACTCCTTGGAAAGGGCGAGTTCCTCGAGCAGCAGCGCAAGCCCAGGGCTGCTGCCGCGGTCTTCCGCGATGTACTCAAGGTCGCGCCGGCTGAGCCGGAGTGGCCACCTGCACTCCGGAGACGGCTTGCACATGCGCGCGATGTGGTCGAGCAGGACACCCGGGAACTCATCGAATACCTGGGGCATCGGGTGGACGCGAAGCGTGCCACGGTTGACAAGGCGTTGGCGGGACGCTGGGACGAAGCGATGTCGATCCTGGCGGGCCGCACTCAACCCTTCCATTCGCACTGCAACCAACTCCACGTGCCAAGACTGCCGGCCGTGACCTTCTACGACGACGCGCTGTTCCCCTGGATGCGGGAACTCGAGGCGCGTACCGACGCGATCAAGACCGAGTTGCAGGAGATGATTGCCAGCCGGGGCGAGGAGTTCGTCCCCTACATCCAGTACAAGCCCGGGGACCCGGTCAACCAGTGGGACAAGCTCAACCACTCGCGCAACTGGAGTGGTTTCCATCTGTATGCCCATGGCGAACCGGTGGCGGAACACCTGGCGCAGTGCCCGCGGACGGCGGAGGCGCTGGCGCTGGTGGACGCGGTGGAGATCGCGGGCCTGTGCCCGAATGCCATGTTCTCCGCGCTGGCGCCGGGCGCGCATATCCCGCCACATACTGGTGAAACCAATGCCCGGTTGGTCGCGCATCTGCCGCTGGTGGTGCCGGAGAGGTGCAGTTACCGCGTCGGCTTCGACTGGCGGGAGTGGCGCGAGGGCAAGTGTTGGGTGTTCGACGACACGCTCGAGCACGAGGCCCGCAACGACAGCGACCAGGTACGCGTGATCCTGATGTTCGACGTGTGGAATCCATTGCTCAGCCTGCCCGAGCGGGAATTGGCGATGGCGTTGGCGGGTGCGATGCGTGAGTGGCGCACTGCGAGCGATGCTGCCTGAACCGGTAGGTTATCCTAGAGGCTCCGCCAGACGGACGATGCCGATGCGCTGTTTTTCGTTCTCGCTTCTGTGGTTGTTCTCACTGCCGCTGGCTGCACAACCAGCCACTCATCCATGCGCGGCGGTGGCCGTCCCTGCCGAGCGGCTGGCGTGCTACGACCAAGCGTTTCCACCGCCGCCGGAAGTGCACGAGGCGGCGAATGAAAGGGCGCGCGCAGATTTTGGTTTCGATCAGCCGCGAGAATCGTTGCGCAATCCTGGGCAGGCGGTCGAGCAGGCCGACCCACAAGGCATCGAAAGCACGGTGATCAGAGTCGACCACGGTCGCAACGGGCGCAGCTTCAATCTCGAGAATGGCCAAGTCTGGACGCAAACCGATGCGCGAAGCGGTGGCCAAGTACAGCCCGGTGATTCCGTGCAGGTGAGGAAGGCGATCCTGGCTGGCTACCAGCTGGTGACGCCCAACGGCGTGGTCCTGCGCGTGCGTCGCACGCGCTGAGCGAAGGTGCCTTCAGCTCGCGGCCAGCCGTTGAATGCAGCTCAGGCAGAGCGCTTCAGGCAGGCGCTCGGGCTTTTGCAATCCGGACAGCGTGAGCAGGCACTTTCCATTGCCAAAAAGCTGGCCGAGCAGGCGCCACAGGCAGCGGATACGTGGCAGTTGTTGGGCATGTGTCTGGCGGAAATCGGTCGACAAAAGCAAGCCGATGCTGCGTTCGAACACGCATTGGCCTTGCTGCCGGGCAACGCCGTGGTGTCGCGCAACTACGGCATGTGCCTCGCCCGGCATGGCAAGGCGTTGCGTGCGCAAGGCCGGTGGGAAGCAGCAGAGCCGGTGCTGCGCAAGGCGCTTGCGTTGTCGCCGAAACAGGTGTCCGCATGGGTCGACCTGGGGGTGGTGTTGCGTTCGCTGGGGCGCATCGAGGAGGCGCTCGCCGCGTTCCATCGGGCACAAGGAATGCTGCATCAGCGCGGCGTCAGCCAGCCTGAATTGCAGGATGCCATCAGTGGTGTTCTGGCGGACGCGGGCCGTCGGGTGGAAGCCTTGACGAATGCGCGCAAGCTCGTCGCCCTGCATCCGGATTATGCGCCGGCTCACGAATCACTGGGCAATCTGCTGTGGGAGCATGGCGCGGAACTTGCGCCGGACGAAGACCCGCTGGGAGAGTTTCGTGCCGCAGCGCGGGAGCAGCCGGACAATCGCGAGCTGCAGCTTGCATTCGCGCGAATGTTGTTGGCGGCGAAGCGTCCGGATGAAACGTTGGCGCTGCTGCATCCGCTCCGCCGGCGGGAACCGGGCAACGCATTGCTGGACTGGTTCGCCGCCGATGCGCTGGACGCGCTGCGGCAGCACGAACAAGCCGCGCCGTTGTACGCCGCGGCGGCACGTGGCGAGCTGGGCATGCTGCCGGAGTTTCTCAATGCGCGCGCGCGGCATGCGTTTCGCACGCGGGATTTCGACCTGGCCGCCAGCTGCGCGGGAAAGGCGGTGGAGATCGATCCGGATGGCCAGGAAGGCTGGAGTCTTCTGGGCACCGCGTGGCGGCTGGCCGGCGATGAGCGCGAATACTGGCTTTGCGACTACGACAGGCTGGTCGGCTATATCGAGGTCGCGGCGCCACCGGGCTTCAGCGACGTGTCCGCGTTCCTGCAGAGGCTCGCAGCCAGACTGCACACCATGCACAACGCCGGGCGCGAACCGGTGAACCAGAGCGTTCGTGGCGGCACGCAGACGGCGGGTCAGCTGTTCGGACGGGACGATGCGGTCGTACGCGCGGCGGAACATGCGCTGCGCACGGCGGTCGAGCAGTGGCTGGCCACGCTGCCGGATGATGTGGACCATCCTTTCCTATCACGCAGGCAGCGCAGCGTGCGTTTCGCCGGTTCGTGGTCGGTGAGGCTCACGTCATCGGGGCGTCACTCCAACCACATCCACCCCAAGGGCTGGGCAAGTTCCGCTTTCTACGTCGCGCTGCCAGACAGCGTGCTTGAATCCGACAGCGAATCTTGCGCTGGATGGATCCAGTTCGGTCAGCCTTTGGAAGATTTGGGGCTCGACCTCCTGCCGCGTCGCGTCATCCGGCCCAGGCCGGGCTACCTGGCACTGTTCCCTTCCTACATGTGGCATGGCACCGTGCCATTCGAGGCGCGGGAATCGCGGCTGACCATCGCCTTCGACATGCAACCGAAGACATAGGGCCTGCCGTCTCGCCGGGCGCTTCGGACCCCGCGGTTTCGGGGTGAGTCCGTTCATCCGGCGGGCCCGGGCGTGCCGACGCGGCGAGTACGTCCAGCGACTGGCTTTCACGCGGCTCTTGGGCAATACGGCGGTATCCTGCCACGCTTGTGTCAAGTTTCCACCCCGCCGAGGTTGCCGCATGCACGCCCATTCTATTGGTTCCAGCCACCCGTCGACCGTCCCTGCAGCCAGCGTGCCGCAGCAGCGGCGCATTCGCTGCCTGCTGTTCGCCGGTGCGATCATCGGCCTGTTGTCTGTCGGGCGAGCGGCGGCGCAGGAAGCGGCGGAACCCGCTGCTGCACAGGCGCCCGCGCCCGCCAAGCCCGGCAAGAACGGCAAAGTGTGCCAGCAGCAGGACGTCACCGGCAGCCGCATGAAGAAGAGGGTCTGTTACACGCCGGAACGGTGGCAGGCCCGAGAAGCAGCGGCGAAAGAGATGGTGCGTGAACTGGATGGAAAGTCCATCCCCAAGGATGCCAGCGCCGGTTTCCAGGATTTCAATCCCAGTAACAGGACGGTTGAGCACGGTCTTCCCTAGATGGATGTTGGGGCCCGCGCGATCGGGCCCGGCAGCTTGCCGGGTCGAGGCCACTCGCCAGGACGGCCGCGATCGGGCGCGAGCGGCCAAATGCATGCTCGCTCCGTACGGCAGGGCGTTGTAGTGCACCTGCAAGGGTTCTTGCCCCACCGCGTTCATCGCGAGCACGGGATGCGTCGACGGGCGATTTACTGCCGGCGACTGGCTTTCAGGCAGATAATGGGCAAATATGCCTTCATCCTGCCCGCTTGTGGCGGGTTCCTACCCCCATCGAGGATGCCCCATGCACGCCTGTTCCATTGGTCCCAGCCGTCCGTCGAACGTCCGAACCAGCCTGCCGCAGCACCGGCGCACTCGCTGCCTGCTGTTTGCCGGCGCGATCATCGGCCTGTTGTCGATCGGGCAAGCGATGGCGCAGGAGGCGGTGGAGCCCGCTTCTACGCAGGCGTCGAAACCCACCAAGCCAGGCAAGAATGGCAAGGTATGCCAGCTCGAGGATGTCACCGGCAGCCGGATGAAGAAGAGAGTTTGCTACACGCCGGCCCAGTGGGAGGCTCGCGAAAGTGCGGCGAAAGCGATGGTGCGTGAACTGGACGGCAAGTCGATCCCCAAGGATGCAAACGGCGGTTGAGGATGGGTTCTTCTCCAGAGTTAAGGGCGGAAAAGACATGATCGGCCCACCAAGCTTGCCGATTTAAGGACCAGTTGGAGGGCGTTCGTGCTCGGGCAGGCGCATGTCCCGCGGATCGCAGGAAGCGCATCTGCCGGGTCGCCGTCCGGCACGTTGATCAGGAAACGGTTGTTGGCCGCACCGGCGTTCGACTTACCAGTGGGCGGGCGAACGTGCTAGCCGTTGCGCCCTGTGGATGCAGTTCAAGGGGCGATGGAAAGGTACCCGGCGTGGTCCCGGCCGGCATGGGAGCCGCGATGCCGACGCCGGGCCAAGTCGTGTCGTGGCGGCCAGATCATGGCATCGATGCGTAGCCGACGCGGACACCGGCGGTAAATCCTTCAGATGAACAAAAAAGGCGGCGGGCCGAAGCCCGCCGCCAATTTTTTTGCCTTGAACGTTTCTTGCTTGGATCAGAACTTCAGGGAGATGCTGCCGAAGATGTAACGGCCCACCTGGTCGTAACCGCCCAGCGCGTTGGCGTTGGCCGAAAGGCCACTGTCGCCCGAGAACGGCGGCTCCTTGTCGAGCACGTTGTTCACGCCCAAGGTCAGCATCGCCTGGCCAAAGCTCATGCTGCCGCTCAGGTCCAGATAGCTGTAGGAAGGAACGCCTCCATCAAACCAGATGATGTCGGTCAGCGGGGTGCCGTCCACGTCGTTGTAGTCCATGCCGTCGATGTAGCGCCAGCGCAGGCCAGCGGTGTAACGGTCCCACCCATACCGCAGCGAGGCGACATGACGCCACTTCGGCGTCTGGCAAAGGTAGGTGTCGTTGACCAGGCCCTTGCACTCGAAGGCGGTGCTTGGTTGGGAGGCCAGCGTCTGGGTGAAGTCCTTCAGGACGTAATTGCCGACCACGCTGGTGGTCAGACGGCCCGGGCCGATCGCGAACGAATAGTTCGCGGCCAGGTCGAGACCGGAACGCTCGAAGACACCGATGTTGTCGGGCAGGTTGTCGATGTTGCCGGTCAGCGGATCCGAAGCCAGGCCCACCCACAGGTCGTACTCTCCCGCGCGTGCGTCTCGGCTGATCCGGTCGCAGTACAGGTTCTGCTCCATGCAGAGGATCTGGATGGTGTTGTAGCCGATGCCACCGATCGCACCCTCGATCTCGACGCTGTACCAGTCCAGGGACAGGTTCAGGTCTTCGATCGGTTCGATTGCGAAGCCGACGGTATAGGTATCGGCGATTTCCGGTTCGAGGCTGGGATTGCCGCCCGTGATGTTGTTGTACTGGTTGGCCGGATTGGCCGGCACGTTGCCATAGGCTTCAATCGGAACGCCCGTCCGCGCGCATTGTTCCGGCGTGTAATTGAGCTGCCGCTCGCCATCTTCGTCAAACTCCGGGCCGGCACAGAGGTCGGTGCCGCCCGCGTTCAGGGCGATGCGCTGCGGGTAGTAAAGGTCGTTCAGGCTCGGCGAACGCACCGCGCGGTTGTAACCGGCACGGACCAGCAGCTTGCTGTCCAGGAACATGCCGCTCAGGCCGACCTTGTAGGTGTCGTAGTTGCCTGAGGTGTCGTCGTCGGAGTAGCGGTAGCCCAGCGAGGCATCGAAGCGGTTGAAGGCTCCATCACCCACGTAGAACGGCAGCGCGGCTTCCACGAAGAAGTCGTTGACGGTGTTGGAGGCATCCACCGGCAGGCTGGCGGCACCGGCGCCAGCAAAGTTGCCAGCGGCGGAATCGCCATCGTATTCGCTTTCGTAGGTGTAGTCGCGGCGCTCCATACCCACGGCCAGGCCGATTTCCTCGCCATCGGCAGACGGGAAGCCCCAGCCTAGGTAGCCGTTGGCTTCCGCGGAGAATGCGCGGTAACCGGTCTTGAAGATGCTGAAGCTGGTGCCGGCCATCGCCGCGGCGGCTTCCGGATCGATCTCGTCGGTCCAGATGTCGTACGGCTGGCAGCCCGGGAAGGTGCCATAGACCGGATCGGTACAACCCAGCGCGGCGGCGGAGATCCTGGTGATCAGGAAGTCGTTCTTGCCGATGTCGATGGTCTTGGTCCTGCCGGACAGCAGCGACACGTCGTAGGTCCAGGACGAGTCGAAGAGCGAACCCCTCACGCCCGCGGTGATGCGGTGGGTGCTGTCGTCCGCACTGCTGATGCGCGGGCCGCCCTCCACGTTGCGCTTCCACATGGTGATGCGGGCCATGTCGGTGGTGACGCCTGCGTCGGCGCACAGGGTACCGATCCGTTCGTTGTCGCAGTCCACGTTGATCGGCACGCCGAAGGCGCCGGATTCCGCGATCTGGACATCGGAGCGGCGCTCGAGGAACAGGGCCTCGATGTACGGTTCGAAGTACTCGTTGATCTCGTAGCTGCCCATGAAGCCGGCGGTAATCCGCTTGTCGGGACGCTGGTAGAAGTTGATCGGCGCGTAGTTGTACACGTAGGTGCCGTTCTCGTACCCGCTGCCGTTCCAGATGTAGTTGTTATTGGTGCCTGGCGCCCACGGGACCACCGCGCCATCTTCAAACTGGTTGACCGAGAAGCGGCCCGGATCAGCGGTACCGGAACCGCCGCACACCTCGGCGTCAAAGAACACGGAGCAGGAGGAGTAGTCGCGCTGACCCTGGTACAGGGCCTCGTTCTCGCGCCAGGTCAGCCAGCCCACCGCGTGGCCGCGGTTGTCGGCGAAGCTGCCGCCCACCACGATGTCCGCGTTGCGGCTGATGCCGTCAAAGCCCGAGTTGCCGGTCGGGTACGGGAAGCCACGCTCCTCGTTGAGGGCTTGGATCTCCTCGTTATCGTTGTCGTGCTGGTAGGCCGAATAACCGTAGTTGAGGCTGACGCCCTCGAACTGGTCGTCGAGGACGAAGTTGACAACGCCGGCAACGGCGTCCGCACCGTAGATGGCCGAAGCGCCACCGGACAGGATGTCGACTCGGCGGATCATGGCCGCCGGGACGATGGACGGGTCGGTGATTTCATTTCGGCTCGCCGGCAGGCGGCGTCCGTTGACCAGGGTCAGCGTGCGCTGGGCGCCCAGGCCGCGCATCGAAATGGTCGCGTGGCCGAAGGAACCGTTGTTCGCGAAGTTGTCGAAATTCAGATCGATCTGGGGATACTGGTTGACCAGATCCTCGACCGTGGTGGCACCGAACTGGGTGAACTCCTCCGCGTTGATTTCCGTAATGGGGCTGGAGGCAGTGAAGGTCTGGCTCTTGATGCGCGAACCGGTAACGGTGATCGCATCAAGGCTCGTAGGCGTTTCCGCGGCCTGTTCCGTCTGCGCGTCCTGCGCGTCCTGCGCGAAAGCGGCGCCGGTGCCGGCGAGGGTCACCGCACTTACAGCAAGCGAGAACGCAATGGCGTCCCGGAGCTTGTTTCTCTTGAGTCTCATCTCTTCTCTCTCCAAGTGAGCCTGGGTATGTCCCATGGGAACCCCACCGGAGGAGTCAAGAAAGACGCCAAAGCCGGCAAGGTTGCGGCCGATACTACCCGGCGTCGGGGAAGAATTAAAGTGTCGTTAACAAATCGGCTGCGTTCTGTGATGACAGGCAGCGATGGCCCCGCAGGAGGCTGGGGCGGAGCTAGAGATCCTGCTCGTAGCGGACGTAGGGCACGGCGCCCTCGTCGCTGGTCTCACTATTCGGCGAGAACGGGTTCTTGCCGCGGGTGACGACGTTTTCGGCACCGACGGTGAGCTGGCCGCTCCACGGGGTACGCCAGGTGACGCCCAGGCCGAGGCCCTCGAAACGCGGCTGCCCGGGAGTTTCGATCACCCGGCCGATGACGTTGGCACTGAACGCGCCGTAGCCGCCACCGACCGCGAGGCTCTTGCTGCGCCAGCGGTCGCTGATGTCGGCCGGCGCCTCCGCGAAGGGGATCAGGGTGGCCTTGGCCACCGTGCCGGCAATGGTGACATAGGCGGCGTCGCCCAGGTTCTTCTGGGCGAAGACGGTCAGGTCGTTGAGGTCGATGTTGCGGCTCTCGTGCGCGCCGTCGCGCGTCAGCCAGGCCGGCAGGCTGTCCTTGCCCTGTCCCACCGTCAGGCCGAAACCGCCGCTGGGACGGTTGAACGCGGCCGTGGCGCTGGCACGCCGGCTGCCGTCGCGGTCGCCGACCGAGGCCAGCTGGCAGTTGTTGGCGAGGCTGCTCACCGCGCTCAGCACGCCGCTGCGCTGGCTGCACAACAGGGCCAGCGAATCGCCGGACTGCAGGCCGAAGGTGGCGTCGAGCGAGCTGTCGCCGGTGCGCCAGCGGGCGCCGGCGCGGGTGCCTTCGGTGGTCGGCTCGAGCAGGAGGTAGGCCTGGACCCGGCCGCTGTCGGGGTCGACGATCGGCAGCACCGTCTGGTCCGCGCGCCTGACCTGCGCGTGCACGCCTGCGGCCATGCCCAGGGCAAGCAGCAGGGTGATCGTCAGTCGTGCGAGAAGGCGGCGTGGCATGGCGAGCAATGGACCGGCGGACGCGGCCGGAGTTCCCTCCCTATGGGTGATGGATCCTATCCCGTTTATGTTTATTTAACAATCCCCACCACAGCGTTCCTGCATCTTCACTGAACGCGTTCAGGTGCCGCCAGATCGGCCTCCGGGCCGGCGAACAGGGCCTCCACCTCGCCCTCGGCGTAGGCGTAGCGGGCGCCGCAGAATTCGCAGCGGATCCGCGCGGCGCCATCGATCACCGCGGCCCGGGCCTCGTCCCAGCCGAGCGACCGCAGCATCGCCCCCACGCGCTCGCGGGAGCATGAGCAGCCGAAGGCCAGTGCCCGGTCGCCGAACTGTTCGACCCCGTCCTCATGGAACAGGCGGGTAAGCAGGGTGGTGGCGGACGAGGCCAGCAGCTCCGCGCCCGACAGCGTGTCGAACAACGCGCCGGCCCGGTTCCATCCGTCCTCGTCGCCCTCGTCGCCAGGCAGCTTCTGCAGCATCAGGCCCGCCGCGTGGCGATCGTCGGCGGCGAGCAGCACGCGCGTGGGCAGCTGTTCGGACTGCCGGAAATAGTCTTCGAACGCCCCCGCCAGCGAATCCGCTTGCAGCGGCACCAGTCCCTGGTAGCGGCTCGGCTCGCGCTCGCGCAGGCCGGGGTTCTCGATCGTGATCGCCAGGAAGGCGCCGGCGCCGAGATCGCGCAGGTCGCGCGATGGCGGCGCGGCCTCGCCTTCGGCCAGTTGTGCGATCCCGCGCAGCGTGCCGGCGGCGGTGCACTCGGCGAACAGGGTACGCAGGCCGTTCTCGCCGCGCAGCTGCACGGACAGGCGGCCCTGCACCTTGGCGTGGCCGGTGAACAGTGCGGCGGCGGCGACCGCTTCGCCCAGCAGTTCCGACACCGCGACGGGATACTCGTCGGAGGCGCGGATCCGCGCCCAGGCGTCGTGCAGGTGGACGCGCACGCCGCGCACGCCGGCCAGGGGCAGCAGGAAGCGGGTGAGCCGGTCGCTGTCGGACGGCGTCGGGGGCAGGGGCATGGGCGTTCGCACGGGGCAGGCGGGGCGTGGTCGAATAGCGGGGTCGTGCGCGAATGCTCGCGCGCCGGAAAAGATGGGGATGTGATGACGATGGCGCAAGCCTCGCCCGGAGCGCGCACGCACGGTGTGCCTCCCGGCCGTCCGCGACGCCGCTGGCTGCGTCGGCTGCTGCTGTTGCCGCTGTGGCTGCTGCTCCTGAGCCTGTTGCAGGTCGGCGTGCTGCGTTTCGTCGATCCGCCGTTTTCCTCGTTCATGGCGATCCGCCAGGTCGATGCCTGGCTCGCCGGCGAGCGCGGCTTCCGCCTTGCCCACGACTGGCGCGACCTGGAGGCGATGGCGCCCTCCCTGCCGGTCGCGCTGATCGCCGCCGAGGACCAGAACTTCGCCACCCATTCGGGATTCGACCTGGACGCGATCGCGCAGGCGCGCAAGCGCAACGAGCGTGGCGGGCGGCTGCGCGGGGGCAGCACGATCAGCCAGCAGGTCGCGAAGAACCTGTTCCTGTGGCAGGGCTCGGGCACGGCCTCGCGCTGGATCCGCAAGGGGCTCGAGACCTGGTACACCGTGCTGGTCGAGCTGCTGTGGCCGAAGCGGCGGATCCTCGAGGTCTACGCCAACGTCGCCGAGTTCGGCGACGGGGTGTACGGCGCGCAGGCGGCGGCACGCAGCTTCTTCGGACGCGACGCGACCGCGCTGTCGCCATCGCAATCGGCGCGGCTGGCGGCGGTCCTGCCCAGCCCGAAGCGCTACAGTGCCGCGCGCCCGGGACCGTACGTGCAGCGGCGCACCCGCGCGATCGAACGCAACATGCGCCAGATCGGCGGGACCGCCTATGTCGAGGCGCTGGAATGACACCCCGGCAAGCGGCAGGCGCGCCACGGTCGGCTAGGATGCCGGCATGATCCGTGACCTGTTGACCGTGGTGGTCGCCGCCCGTGACGAGGCGGAGGCATTGCCGCTGCTGCACCGGCGCCTGTCGCCGGTGCTCGACGGCCTGCTCGCCGGCGGCGTGGAGGGTCGCGTGCTTTACGTCGACGACGGCAGCGACGACGCCACCTGGGACGTCATGCGCGGCCTCGCCAACGGCGACCGCCGGGTCGCGTTGCTGCGGCTGTCGCGCAACTTCGGCAAGGAAGCGGCGCTGACCGCGGGGCTCGATCACGTCGACGCGGGCGCGGCGGTCCTGCTCGACGCCGACGGCCAGGATCCGCCGGAGCTGATCCCGCTGCTGGTCGAAAAGTGGCGCGAAGGTTTCGACGACGTCTACGGCATGCGCGAACAGCGCGACGGCGAAGGCTGGCTGAAGCGGGGCACGGCGCATGCGTTCTACCGCGTGATCCAGCGCCTGTCGCGCACGCCGATCCCGACCGACACCGGCGATTTCCGCCTGCTCTCGCCGCGCGCGCTGGCGGCGCTGCGGCAACTGCGCGAGCGGCACCGGTTCATGAAGGGACTGTTCGGCTGGATCGGCTTCAACCGGGTCGCGGTCCCGTACCGCCGCGAGCCGCGGCTCGCCGGCGACAGCAAGTTCGACCTCTGGAAGCTGTGGAACTTCGCCCTGGAGGGCATCACCAGCTTCTCCACCGCGCCGCTGCGGCTGGCGACCTATGTCGGCCTGGCCGCCGCGCTGGCGGCGTTCGCCTATGCGGTCTGGATCGTGGCCAAGGCGCTGCTCTACGGCGATGCGGTGGCCGGCTGGCCGACGATGATGACGGTCATCCTCTTCCTCGGCGGGGTCCAGCTGGTGGCGCTCGGCATGATCGGCGAGTACCTGGGCCGGCTGTACGAGGAGTCCAAGCAGCGGCCCCTGTACCTGGTCGACGACTGGCGCCCGGCGCCGGCCGGAGTATCCTCGGCGGTGTCGCAGCCAATGGGAGGCAAGCACCATGCGTACGGTGCGGCAACTGCTGGAAGCCAAGACGCCTGAGGTGCATGCGGTCGCGCCGGACGCGCCCGTGCTCGACGCGATCCGGCTGATGGCGCTCAAGGGCATCGGCGCGGTGCTGGTGATGGACGGCGCGCGGATGGCGGGAATCCTGTCCGAGCGCGACTACGCGCGCAAGATCGTGCTCGAGGGGCGCTCTTCCAGGGACACGCCGGTGAGCGAGATCATGACCGCCGACGTGATCAGCGTCGGCCCCGACCACGTGGTGCCGGCGTGCATGCAACTGGTCACGAACCATCGCATCCGGCACCTGCCGGTGGTCGAGGACGGCGCAGTGGTCGGCATGATCTCGATCGGCGACCTGGTGGCGGCGGTGATCGAGGACCAGCAGCACGAACTGGACCAGTTGCAGCGTTACATCGCCGGCTGAGCGCCTACCCGGCCCGCATGCCGGCGACGTCCGGATCGGGGCATCGGCCGCCGTCGCTCAGCGGGCGTAGCTGCCGCCGCAGTCGCTGTCCTCGCCCGGGCCCAGCTCCAGGGTCGCCAGCAGCGCCGCTGGCGGCGCGATGCTGCCCAGCGCCAGCGCTATCGCGCCGCGCAGGCCCAGGCGCGCGAAGTCGGGACGGAAGCTGGGGTCGGCGAAGGTGCCGCCCAGATGCAGCGGCGACCGGAGCGCGAGGATGCTGCGGTCCTTGGGTCGCGGGCGCAGCTCGATGTCGAGCGTTTCGTCGCCCAGGTCGACCTGGCCCTCGCCGACGATGATGGTGTCGCTGGTGTCGAACGCGAGCGCGCGCGAACGCATCACGCCGCGTTCTACGCCGAAGTCCGCGAACGCGCAGCGCACCGCGACCTTGCGGTCCTTGCCGATCAGGAATTCCAGCGCTTCGTAGATGTCGATGCCGGCGAGCTCGATCAGCAGGTTGCTGATCTGCCCGCGGCCCATGCCCACCGCGACGTCGCCGTCGGCGCTGGCGAGCATGGCCGCCACCGAATTGCCGGTACCCACCAGGTTGAAGCTGCCGGCGAGGCGGCCGGCGGCGTCGCGGGTGAGTTCGACGTCGGGGAACAATCGCGCCAGTTCGAGCCGGCGTACGTCGGCCTTGAGCCGCGTGGTGATGGTGTCGGTGCGCGCGTCCATGCGGATGTCGGCGCGGATGTCGCCGCCGGCGACGCCGAAGTTCAGCGGCTGCAGGCGCGCCAGGCCGCCCTCCAGCAACAGGTGCGCGTCCATGTCGTCGATCGGCAGGTCGGGCGCGTCGATCCGTTGCGCGCGCAGGCGCACGTCGGCGTCCATCGCGCGCAGCTTCCCCAGGTCGTACGGCGTGGATGGCAGGACCTTGCCGCGCGCCTCCCGCGCGGCCGCCTGCGCAGCCAGTTCCGGGTCAAGCGCCTCGCCGTCCGCGTCCGGCGTGCCGCCGAGAAAGCCCGCCAGGTCGTCCAGGTCGAGCCGCTTCGAGACCAGGTCGGCCTCGAACAGCGGACGCTCGCGGCCGATCACGGTGAGCGCGGCCGATCCGGCCAGGTCGCTCTGGCCGACCTTGCCGGCGAAGCCGTCGTAATGCCAGGTGTCGCCGTCGCGGGTCAGCCGGCCGTCGACGTCGTAGGGCGGCGAGTCCGGCATCGCCACGCCGAACAGCGGATACAGGTCGGCGAGATTGCGCCCGGCGAGTTCGAACTGCAGGTCGAGACCGCGCAGGCGCAGCGGGTCGATCAGGGTGCCGCGGGCATGCGCACGGGTGCTGCCCGCGCGGGCGCGCAGGTCGAGCCGATAGGGGCGCTCGGTGTCCTGCAGCTCCATTGGGGACTCGGCCGCGCCTTCGAGGGTGAACGCATTGCCGGTCCAGCGGCCATCGCCACTGAGCGCAACGGCGGGCGCGGCATCGCCGTCGCGCGGTTCGCGGCTGGCCAGGCGGATGTCGATGCCGGTGTCCTCGCGGGCGTCGTCGAAGCGCAGGCGGCCGTCGTCCACCCAGAAGCGCCGCACCTGCAGCGGTTCGCCACCATCGTCGAAGCCGAAGTCCCAGTTGCCCGGGCCGTCCCCGGGATTGGCCTCCAGCCGCACGTCCGGCCTGGTCAGCCGGATCTCGGCCAGCCTCACCGAGCCGCGCAGCAGCGGCCACAGTTCCAGTCGCAGGGCGAGGCGGTCTGCGGTCGCCATGTCGCGCTGCTCAGACCAGTCCGGGTTGCCCAGGCGCACGCCGTCCGCGGTGATGGTGGTGATGCCCCCGGGATCGACGTCGAAATTGCCGGCGATCTCGAATTCGCGCCCCGTCCGCGCTTCCACCGCGCGCTCGACCGGACCCTTGAACCAGTTCCAGTCCCAGAGCAGGACGAGCACGACGATGGTGGTGGTGACGATCGCGAGGATCGTTGTCGTGCGCCGGGAGGGCGGCCACTGCCGCCGCAGGCGGGCGAAGCGGGGCTCGGGAGCAGGGGAGGATTGCATTCCCCCAGTATTCGGGCCCGGCGTTGTCGCGGTGCGAAATCCGGCGCGGCGTTCAGCGAGGCGAACGTGCCGTGACGGCCGCGGCTCAGCGGGGAATCACCTGCGCCATCACCGCGACGTAGTGGCAGACGCTGCCGGCGATGCAGAACAGATGCCAGATCGCATGCGAGTAACGCACCGATTCGCGATGGTAGTAATAGGTGCCGAGGGTGTAGAACAGCCCGCCCGCCAGCAGCCACCCGAGGGTCCAGGCGTCAAGGGTCTCCATCACCGGCTTGATCGCGACCACCACCAGCCAGCCCATCGCGACGTAGATCAGGGTCGAGAGCTTCCTGAAACGGCCGGTGTAGAACAGCTTGAACACCACGCCTGCCAGGGCCAGGGTCCAGATCGCCGCGAACAGGCTCCAGCCCCAGGTGCCGCGCAGGCCGACCAGGGTGAACGGAGTGTAGGTGCCGGCGATCAGCAGGTAGATCGCGCAGTGGTCGAACACCTTGAGGCGGCCCTTGGCGATCGGGTGCTGGACCGCGTGGTACAGCGTCGAGGCGAGATAGAGCAGCAGCAGGGAAACCCCGAACACGATCGCCGCGCCGAGTTGCCAGCCGTCGCCGTGGATCGCGGCGAGCGTGATCAGGACCGCGCCACCTGCCAGCGCCGCTGCGGCGCCCACCCCGTGGGTCAGCGCGCTGGCGAGTTCGTCGCGCAGGTCGAGCGCCCGATGCGCCCTCACGCGGGCGCGCAGCGAACTGAAACTGGAGTGGGGGCGGCTCACGTCCGTACGTTACCGCATTGCAGCATGCTGCGGCGTGCGTCGATCATGCGGATCCGGATTCCGATCCGGATCCGCACGAGCCGGAGGCGCGCTCCCGCCGCGATGTGGTCTCCTGGTCGTGCCGGCAGGCGGCTTGGCCGATGGACCAGCGCGCAAGCGTGGCGCGCGGCGTCGCAGCGGGCTCAGTCGACGGCGACGGCGTGCGCGTGCTCGCGTGTGGCCATGAACCGGACCGCCGGCGCGCGCTCCTCCGCCAGCTGCAGGTTGACCCGCGTCGGCGCGAGATAGACCAGTTCGCCGGCGCCGTCGATCGCCAGGTTCATCGCGTGCTTGTCGCGGAACTCTTCCAGCTTCTTCGCGTCCTCGCATTTCACCCAGCGCGCGGTCGCCACCTGCACGGGTTCGAAGGCGGCATCGACGCCGTACTCGTCCTTGAGCCGGTAGGCGACCACGTCGAACTGCAGCACGCCCACCGCGCCGAGGATCAGGTCGTTGCTCATCAGCGGGCGGAAGAACTGGGTGGCGCCTTCTTCCGACAGCTGGGCCAGCCCCTTCTGCAGCTGCTTGAGCTTGAGCGGATCGCGCAGCCGGGCGCGGCGGAACAGCTCGGGTGCGAAGTTGGGGATGCCGGTGAAGGCGAGCGGCTCGCCTTCGGTGAACGTGTCGCCGATCGAGATCGTGCCGTGGTTGTGGATGCCGATCACGTCGCCGGGGAACGCCTCGGCGGCGATCTCGCGGTCGCTGGCCATGAAGGTCAGCGCATTGGCCAGCTTCATGTCCTTGCCGGTGCGGGCGTGGAACACCTTCATCCCGGCGCTGAAGCGTCCCGAGCACACGCGCATGAAGGCGACGCGGTCGCGGTGCTGCGGGTCCATGTTGGCCTGGATCTTGAAGACGAAGCCGGTCAGCGCGCCTTCGGTCGGCGCGACCTTGCGCGTGGTCGTGTCGCGCATCCTCGGCGAGGGCGCGTGTTCGACGAAGAAGTCCAGCAGCGGCTGCACACCGAAGTTGTTGACGCCGGAGCCGAAGAACACCGGCGTCTGCCGCCCGGCGAGATAGGCCTCGATGTCGAAGGGATGGCTGGCGCCCTGCACCAGCTCCAGTTCCTCGCGCAGGTCGGCCAGCATGTCGGCGCCGATCCGTTGCTCCAGCCCCGGCGCGTCCAGCGACGGGAAGATCGTCGAATCCTGACGGGTGAAGTTGCGGCCGGGCTCGTACAGGTGCACTTCGCCGGTCACCAGGTGGACCACGCCCTTGAGCCGCTGTCCCATGCCGATCGGCCAGGTCACCGGCGCGCACTGGATGCCGAGCACGCTTTCCACCTCGTCCAGCAGGTCGATCGGATCCTTGCCTTCGCGGTCGAGCTTGTTGATGAAGGTCATGATCGGCGTGTCGCGCATGCGGCACACCTCCATCAGCTTGATCGTGCGCTCCTCGACGCCCTTGGCGACGTCGATCACCATCAGCGCCGAGTCGACCGCGGTCAGCACCCGGTAGGTGTCCTCGCCGAAGTCGGCGTGGCCGGGGGTGTCGAGCAGGTTGACGATGCGGCCCTCGTAGGGGAACTGCATCACCGAACTGGTGACCGAGATGCCGCGTTCCTTCTCCAGTGCCATCCAGTCGGAGGTGGCGTGGCGCGCGGCCTTGCGCCCCTTGACGCTGCCTGCCATCTGGATCGCACCGCCGAACAGCAGCAGCTTCTCGGTCAGCGTGGTCTTGCCGGCGTCGGGATGCGAGATGATCGCGAAGGTACGGCGGCGGGCGGCTTCGGCGGAAACGTCGGGCATGCTTGGCGCGCACGGGCGTGCGCGGATCGGGGCAGGGCGGGGCGTGGATTATAGGCGCAGCGGTGCGCGCGCTGCGGATATGGTCCCGGTCGAGGCCGGTGGGCAACCCGTTCCGATTGCCGGTGCGGCAACGCCCGGCAGGCGGCGGCCAGGCGCGGGCGAACGTGACCGGCCTCAGCCGCCGCCGGCCCGCGCGTTGCCGAACCGCAGGATCCCGTGCGGACCGAACATCCGGAACGGCACCGACTGCAGCCGCATGCCGCGGTTGGCCTGCACCACGAAATGCAGGTGCGGCGCGGTACTGCGCCCGGTATTGCCGGAGAGCCCGATGACCTGGCCACGGCGCACGTGCTGGCCGAGGCGTACCAGCACCCCACCCGTCTGCAGGTGGGCGTACAGCGCCATGGTGCCGTCGTCGTGCAACACGCGGATGAAGTTCGCGCGCGCGACCAGCCCCGCGTCGTCCTCGCCCGGCGTGGCGTCGCCGAACCCCGCTTCCGACTGCATCACCACGCCATCGCGTGCGGCGAGCACGGGAGTGCCGAGCGGCGCGGCGAAGTCGACCGCGTGGCGGTTCTCGTCGTCGGCGTGGCTGAAGCCGCCATCCCAGGCCTGCTGGATCCGCAGCGAGGCGGTCTGCAGCGGGTAGCCGTATTCGACATCGCGTGGTCGCGCATTGGGCGTGCCGGGGACCGCCGCCACGCGCAGGCGCGGGTTGCCCTGCACGATCCGCGCCAGCAGCGCGCCCGACTGCGCCGCCACCGTGCCACGCGCGGGCAGCGCCGGATCGCTCACCAGAGAACCGCCACCATCGGCATGCAGCATCACCTCGATCGGCCCGGCCAGCAGGTTGTCGACCCAGGCGAGCGCGCCCGCGTCGCCCTGCTCGACACGCAGTCGCGCGACCACGGCGGCCTCGACCGGGACCTCGAGCCTGGCGACGGCCTGCGCCGGTACCCGTTCGTCTAGGCGATCGGCGTATTGCGCGTGGCCCTGGGCATCGGTCCAGCGATAGACCTGCGACGCCTGCACCGCACCCATGCCCAGCGCGACCAGCGCGATACCGGGCAGAAGCGCGGCCGGCTTCACCGCACGCAGGCCGGATCGAGCTGCAGCGCGCGGGCGATGTCGCCCAGGTCGAAGGCCGCGACCGCGCGATCGTCGTGGACCGCGAACAGCGCGCCGGTGGGGAAGCGCGCGGTGGCGCCGGCGTACAGCGCGACGCCGTCGGTCCAGGCCGTGACCTGGCCCGAGAACGTCCCGCGCGGCGCCAGTGTGATCCGGTCGAACACCCGGAAGATCGTCAGCGGACGCAATTGGTCCGCAGCGATCCAGTAGCCGGTGTCGGCGGTGCAGGCCCACAGTGCGATCCCCTCGGGATCGGCCAGAAACACCCCGGGCGCGATTCCGCCCCCGGTGAAGCGGCCGTCGAGCGTGTACTCGCGCAGCGCGGTGGCGTGGCGGCGGTCCTCGTCCGCGACCAGCAGCCGGTCGTGCGCCGGGTCGCCGAGCAACGACTCGACCATCCGCAGCGCGGTCGCCTCGCGGGTATCGCCGAAGTGGCCCGCGGCGTGCACGATCGGCATGCCGGCGGGGTCGAACCGGATGCGGTAGCGGCGCACGCGCCGGTCGAGTGTCTCCAGTGGCGGCACCACGTCGAAGCGCGGTCCTTCCATGAAGCTGTCGGTGACGTACGCATGCAGTTCGCCCGGCACCGGTTCGTGCACCCAGAGCCCGTAAGGGCTGCGCAGCTCGCCCTCGCCGAAACTGCCCAGCGGCCGGAAATCCGGCAGCCGCAGCATCTGTACCCGGCGGTTGTCGCGCTCGGACACGAACAGCACGTCGCCGTGGACGAAGACGCCATTGGGCCGCAGGAACTCGCCATCGGCGGCGCCGCGATGGCCGACGCTGCGCAGCTGCTCGCCGCTGTCGGCGTCGAACACCACCAGTTCGTGGGTGTTCTTGGCGGTGGCGATCAGCCAGGTGCCGCCGTCCTCGGTGGGCCAGGTGGCGAGCGAATCCAGTTCGTCTTCCGGGTTCTCGATGGTGACGTACCGTTCGGGCACGGTGACGACGCCGGCGGGCGGCGAAGCCTGGGAGCCGGACGGGGCAGGCGCGCGCGGAGTCGCGCAGGCGGCCAGCAACAGGGCCGCCAGGAGGGGGAGGGCAAGGCGCATGACCGGATTATCGCCGGAACCCCCGCGCAAACGGAATATCGCTTCATCGGCATGAAGCGATTGACAAACGCCGGAAGGGCCGGCAAGCTGCGTCCATCCATCGAGACCGGCTGAGGGACAGGCCCGAAGACGCCGGGGCAACCTGATGGGGACGACCGCAAGGTCGTGCCTGTCGCGGTGCCAACTCCTGCGGGGACCTGGTGTCCACCGGAAGATGGTTGCGCAACGCCGCCCGTGGTGGATGCGCATCTTGCCGGCAGCCCCGGCGTCTTCCGATCCCCGCAAGCCCGATGGCCGTCCCTTCGCCGGATCGCGCCAGATGAGCCTTGTCGACCTTCCCGCCCGCATGCTGCCTTCGTTCGACGCCGTCGCGGCGTCGGCGCTGTGCGCGGCGGACGTCGAAGCGCCGCCGGCATGCCGCGGCGAGTTCGAATTCGACCTGCCGCTGCGCCACGCGGGCGTGCATCGGGTCCGCATCGCCTGGGAACTCCTGGGCCCCCCCGGCGCGCCGGTGGTGCTGGTGGCCGGCGGCATCTCCGCGCATCGCCACGTCGTCGCCAGCGCCGCGTTCCCCGAAGCCGGCTGGGCCGGCGACCTGGCCGGCGACGGCCGCGCGCTGGATCCGGCGAAGACGCGTGTCCTGGGCTTCGACTACGTCGGCGCGGACGGCCGCACCGACGCGCCGATCGACACCGCCGACCAGGCCGATGCGGTCGCGGCCCTGCTCGATGCCCTGCATGTCGAGGCACTGCAGGCGTTCGTCGGCTATTCCTATGGCGCCCTGGTGGGGCTGCAGTTCGCCGTCCGGCATCCGCGCCGGCTGGCGAAGCTGGTCGCGGTCAGCGGCGCGCATCGCGCCCACCCCTACGCTGCGGCATGGCGCGCGCTGCAGCGCAAGGCGGTGGCGCTGGGCCAGTTGCAGTGCGCCGACGTGCAGGGCCTGTCGCTGGCGCGCCAGTTCGCGATGCTCAGCTACCGCACGCCGGAAGAATTCGAGGAGCGCTTCGACGCGCCGCCGGAAGTGAGCAACGGCCGCGTGCGCGTCGCCGCCGAGGATTACCTGGATGCGGCCGGCGCGCGTTTCGTCGCGCGCACGCCGGTCAACGCCTGGCTGCGGCTGTCCGAATCGATCGACCTGCACCGCATCGACCCCTCCCAGGTGGCGGTGCCGACGCTGGTGGTCGCGGTCGAGGGCGACCGCCTGGTGCCGCTGTCCGATTCGGTGGCGCTGGTCGAAGGCCTCGGCCACGCCGGCCAGCTGCGCGTATTGCGCTCGCCCTACGGCCACGACGCCTTCTTGAAAGAAACCGACCGCATCGACGGCATCCTCGCCGGCGTGCTGCACAACCCCGGAGATCCCGCATGACCGCCACGCCCCCCAACGCCGCTGCCGTCGATTGTCGCCGCCCCGCGACGCGCGCGGTCCGCGCCGGCATCGACCGCGATGCCGCCTTCGGCGCGGTCACGCCGCCGATCGTGCTGTCGAGCAACTTCAGCTTCGACGGCTTCGGCAACAAGCGTGCCTACGACTACACCCGCAGCGGCAACCCGACCCGCGACCTGCTCGGCGAGGCGCTGGCCGAACTCGAGGGCGGCGCCGGCGGCGTGGTCACGGCGACCGGCATGGGCGCGATCACCCTGGTGCTCAATGCGCTGCTCGAGACCGGCGACACCCTGGTGGTGCCGCACGATGCCTACGGCGGCAGCTGGCGCCTGTTCAACGCGCTGGCCGCCAAGGGCCACTTCAGGCTGGTCACCGCCGACCTCACCGATCCGCGCTCGCTGGCCGACGCGCTGGCGCAGTCGCCGAAGCTGGTGCTGATCGAAACCCCATCCAATCCGCTGCTGCGGGTGACCGACCTGCGCTTCGTGATCGAGGCCGCGCAGCGCGCCGGCGCGCTCACCGTGGTCGACAACACTTTCCTGTCGCCGGCGCTGCAGACGCCGATCGCGTTCGGTGCCGACGTGGTGGTGCATTCGACCACCAAGTACATCAACGGCCACAGCGACGTGGTCGGCGGCGCGGTGGTGGCCCGGACCCCGGAACTGCACGAGCGCCTCACCTGGTGGGCGAACGCGCTGGGCATCACCGGCGCGCCGTTCGACGCCTTCCTGACCCTGCGCGGACTGCGCACCCTGGACGCACGCCTGCGCGTGCACCAGGAGAACGCGCAGGCGATCGCGCAGCAGCTCGAGGCGCATCCGGCGGTGGCGAAGGTGCACTACCCCGGCCTGGCCTCGCATCCGGGACATGCGCTGGCCGCGCGCCAGCAGACCGGTTTCGGCGCGATGCTGTCGCTGGAACTCGATGGCGGCGTCGAGGCGGTGCGCGCCTTCGTCGACGGCCTCCAGTACTTCACCCTGGCGGAGTCGCTCGGCGGGGTCGAGAGCCTGGTCGCGCACCCGGCCACGATGACCCATGCGGCGATGACGCCCGAGGCGCGGGCCGCGGCAGGCATTCCCGACGGATTGCTGCGGCTGTCCGTCGGCATCGAGGCCCAGGCCGACCTGCAGGCCGATCTCGCCGATGCGCTGGCACGCGCGCAGGGCGCCATCGACAGGCAGGACGCGGTCCTGAAGCGGGTGGACGCATGAGCACCGTGACGAGGATCCGTGCCGCTTCCTCCGGCGCGCGCGAAGGGCGCATCGCCCTGCTCGGCACCGGCGTGGTCGGCAGCGCGGTGGTGGCGCGTTACCGGCAGCTGCTGGACAAGGGCGTGGCCTTGCCGCCATTCGCCTGGCTGAGCAACTCACGGGCGCAGGTGGTCAACGAAGGCTCGCTGGAGGAGGCGATCGCCGCCGCGCGAGCCGCGTCCCGGCAATCGACTGCGGTCCCGCCCTGGGCCGAGGGCGAGGCGCTGGCACGCGGAGACATCGTCATCGACGCCACCGCCAGCGACACCGTCGCCGGCTGGCACGCGGAATGGCTGCTGCGCGGCATCCACGTGGTGACCGCCAACAAGCTCGGCAATGGCGGCGACCTCGCGCGCGCGCAGGCGATCGTCGACGCGCAGAAGGAAGGCGCGCGCTACGGCGATTCGGCCACGGTCGGCGCCGGCCTGCCGCTGCTGCGGCTGATCCGCGAACTGGTCGCCGGCGGCGACCGCATCCACGCGGTGGAAGGCGTGCTGTCGGGGTCGCTGGCCTGGCTGCTGTCGCGCTTCGACGACACCCGTCCGTTCTCCGACCTGGTGCGCGAGGCGCGCGACGCCGGCTACGCCGAGCCCGATCCACGCCAGGACCTGTCGGGCGAGGACGTGCGCCGCAAGCTGCTGATCCTCGCCCGTGCGGCGGGGCTGCCGCTGGAAGGACGCGACATCAACGTCTCGTCGCTGGTACCCGACGCGCTGCGCGATGCGCCGGCCGACGCGGTCGATGCCCAGCTCACCACGCTCGATACGCCGCTGCGCGAGCGCTTCATCAACGCCTACCGCAACGATGCGCGGCTGTGCTTCATCGGCCGCTTCGACGCCGAGCGCGGCGCCAGCGTGGGTCTGCGCGCGCTGCCGCTGTCGCATCCGCTGGCCAGCGGGCACGGCACCGAGAACCGCGCCGCGATCTTCAGCGACCGCTACCCCGATCGCCCGCTGGTGATCCAGGGTCCCGGTGCCGGCGCCGGCGTGACCGCGGCGGCGCTGCTCGACGACGTGTTGCGGATCGCGCACCAGGTCGCCTGAGCGGCGCGGGCGGACGCCGCCTCGCGGCTGCTCAGGCCGGGCATTTGCCCGGCTGCAGGCGCGGGGCGACGTGGCCCGGCGGGTCGACGTCGCCGATCGATGCGCGCAGTTCGGTGATGCGCGCCTGCAGCCGCGCGACGGTGGCGGCGTGCGCCGGGTCGGCATACAGGTTGTCGCGTTCCAGCGGGTCGTTCTCCAGGTCGTACAGCGCCCACTCGTCCGGCTGCTCCCAGAAGTGGATCAGCTTCCAGCGCCGCGTGCGCACGCCGCGGTGCTTGCGCGCGCAGTGCACCGCCGGATACTCGTACCACTCGTACAGGAAATCCTCGCGCCAATCCGCGGGCTCGCCCTGCAGCAGCGGTGTCCAGCTGCGGCCCTGCATCCAGTCGGGCGCGTCCACGCCGGCCAGTTCCAGCAGAGTCGGCGCGACGTCGACGTTCAATACCATGTGCCGGTCGTCCACGCCGCCGGCGCGGATCCCGCGCGGCCAGCGCATCAGCATCGGTACCCGGATCGACGGCTCCAGCATCAGCCGCTTGTCGTAGAAGCCGTGTTCGCCGAGGAACATGCCGTTGTCGGAGGTGTAGACGACGATGGTGTTGTCGGCCAGCCCGTGCTCGTCGAGGAAATCCAGCACCCGGCCGACGTTCTCGTCCACGCCCAGCAGCACGCGATAGTAGTTGCGGACGTAGGCCTGGAAGACTTCCCGCAGGCGCTCTTCCTCGGGCAGGTCGGGATCCACCTGCGCCTTGCGGCGCTCGTTGTCGCGGAAGAAATCGCCCATGTGGGCGATCTCCTGCGTGGTCTTCGAGAACGCGACCGGCGCGTCCCCGGGCTGCGGCTCGCCGAAGCCGGGCGGCAGCGGCACCTCCACGTCCTTGAACGCGTCGTAGAAGCGCGGGTCCGGTTCCCAGGGACCGTGCGGCGCCTTGAACTGGTAGCACAGGCAGAACGGCCGGTCGTCCGGCCGCTGCTGCAGGTAGTGCAGGGCCTGGTCGCCGATCACGTCGTCGGTATGACCGCGGAAACGCACCGGCGCCCCGTTGACGATGAACTGCGGATCGAAGTAGCTGCCCTGTCCGCGCAGGATCGCCCAGTGGTCGAAACCGGTGGGCATCGACTTGATGTGCCACTTGCCGACCATCGCGGTGTGGTAGCCGGCCTTCTGCAGCAGCATCGGGTACGTGATCTGGTCGTGGCGCAGGCCCATCTGCTCGTACCAGCCCGGCTCCTCGCCGTTGCTGGTCACGCCGTGCGTGTGCGCGTACAGGCCGGTCAGGAAGCTGGCGCGACTGGGCGCGCACACCGAGGTGGTGACGAACGCTTCGTCGAAGCGCAGGCCTTCGTTGCCGATGCGGTCCATGTTCGGCGTCTTCAGCAGCTCGTTGCCGTAGATGCCCAGCGCGCCGCACGCCTGGTCGTCGGTCATGATGAACAGGATGTTGGGCGCGCCGTCGGCGACCTTGCGTACTGGCTCGGCAGCCTGCTCGCGGGCCTGCGCCAGGGCGCTCGGCAGCGCCGCGCCGGCGGTGGCGGTCCCCATGAGCTGCAGCAGGCGGCGACGGCTGAGTGTGGCGGACATCTTCGGCCTCCCGGGGTCGTGCGGCGGACTGCGCGCGAGACGTGGAAAGTGAAGATAACGGCGTATGTAATCGATTACATCGTGCGCTGCACGATTTCCCGGATCCCGCAGGGTCGGCTCAGGGGCCCAGGGACCGGATCAGTGCCTCGTTGAAGCGCGCCGGCGCTTCCACCTGCGGCGAATGGCCCAGGTCCTCGAACTCGACCAGCTGCGCCCCGGGGATCGCCGCCGCCGCACGCCTGCCGAGCGCAGGATAGTCGCCCAGGCGCCTGGCGAGTTCCGGTGGCGCCAGGTCCTTGCCGATGGCGGTGCGGTCCCTGCGCCCGATCAGCAGTGTCGTCGGCACCGCGATGTCTTCGAGTTCGTGGACCACGGGCTGGTTGAACACCATGTCCGAGGTCAGCGCCTGGCTCCATGCCACCGCATCGCGCCCCGGTCCGGCATACATGCCACCCAGCATCCGCACCCAGCGTTCGTATTCGGGCGCCCATCGTCCGCCGTAGTACACCTCGCGCTGGTAGTCGCGGATGCTGTCGAACGTCGTCTTCGCCTCGCGCTCGAACCACTGGTCGACGCTGCGCCAGGGCACGCCTTCGGCTTTCCAGTCCTCCAGCCCGATGGGATTGACCAGCACCAGGCGCTCGCTGGCCTGCGGATACTGCAGCGCGTAGCGCGTCGCCAGCATCCCACCCATCGAATGACCGACGATGATGGCGCGCTCGATGCCGAGCGACTGCAGCAGGGCATGCGTGTTGCCGGCGAGCTGGGCGAACGAATACTGGTAGCGCTCCGGCTTGCCGGACTTGCAGAATCCGATCTGGTCGGGCGCGACCACGCGATAGCCCGCGGCCGTCAGCGCGCCGATCGCCGATTCCCACGTGGCCGCGCAGAAGTTCTTGCCGTGCAGCAGCAACACGGTGCGTCCGTTGGCGGGCGCCGTGGGCGCGACGTCGAGATAGGCCATTTCCAGCGCCTGGCGTTGCGATTCGAATGCGTGGATCCGCACCGGATGCGGATAGTCGAAGCCTTCGAGCCGGGCGCCGTAGCGGGCGTCGGATGCCAGGAGCTGCACAGGCAGCAGCAGGGCCGCGAGCGCGGCGATGGAGGGCGACAGGCGCATCGTGGTCTCGCAGGCCGTTGGAACCTGCATGCTAGCGCGCGATGCGTCGACGCGATGACGTCAGCATTCGATCACGTTCACCGCCAGCCCGCCGCGCGAGGTTTCCTTGTACTTGTCCTGCATGTCGCGGCCGGTGTCGCGCATGGTCTTGATCACCTTGTCGAGGCTGACCTTGTGCTTGCCGTCGCCGCGCAGCGCCATGCGCGAGGCATTGATCGCCTTCACCGCGCCCATCGCGTTGCGTTCGATGCAGGGGATCTGCACCAGGCCGCCGATCGGGTCGCAGGTCAGGCCGAGGTTGTGTTCCATGCCGATCTCCGCGGCGTTCTCGATCTGGCTGGGGGTGCCGCCGAGCGCGGCGGTCAGGCCGGCGGCGGCCATCGAGCAGGCGACGCCGACCTCGCCCTGGCAGCCGACTTCGGCGCCGCTGATCGAGGCGTTCTCCTTGTACAGGATGCCCACGGCGGCGGCGGTGAGCATGAAGTCGAAGATGCCCTGTTCGTTCGAGGACGGGCAGAAGCGGTCGTAGTAGTGCAGCACCGCGGGCAGGATGCCGGCGGCGCCGTTGGTCGGGGCGGTCACGACGCGGCCGCCCGCGGCGTTCTCCTCGTTGACGGCGAGCGCATAGAGGTTGACCCAGTCGAGCGTGGTCAGGGGGTCGCGCATCGCGGCCTCGGGCTTGGCCGCGAGCTCGGCATGCAGCGCCGGCGCGCGGCGCGCGACGTGCAACCCGCCGGGCAGGGTGCCGGTCTCGCGGATGCCGCGTGCCACGCACGACTGCATCGCCGCCCACAGTTCGCGCAGGCCGTCGCGGATCTCGTCGGGCGTGCGCCAGGCCTGTTCGTTCTCGAACATCATCTGCGCGATCGTCAGCCCGCTGCGCGCGGCCTCGGCCAGCAGTTCGTCGCCGCTGGAGAACGGGTGCGGCAGCGGCGTGGTATCGGCGACGATGCGATCCTCCGCGGCCTCGTCCTGGTTGACCACGAAGCCGCCGCCGACCGAGTAGTAGTCGCGCGTGGCCAGCACTTCGCCGCCCGCGTCGTAGGCGGTGAAACGCATGCCGTTGGTGTGGTAGGGCAGCTTCTGGCGCTTGTTCATCGCCAGGTCGCGCTTCTCGTCGAAGGCGAGCGGGTGGCGCCCGCCGAGGTTGATGCGCCTGTCGGCGCGGATGCGCGCCAGCGCGGACGGGATGAGGTCGGGATCGATCAGGTTCGGCAGGTGGCCCTCGAGGCCCAGCAGCAGCGCCTTGTCGGTGCCATGGCCGCGGCCGGTCATGGCCAGCGAGCCGAAGACCTCGGCGCGGATGCGGGCGACGTCCTGCAGGCGGCCGGGCTGCGCCAGCCAGCGTTCGACGAAGCGCGCGGCCGCGCGCATCGGTCCCACGGTATGCGAGGAACTCGGTCCGATGCCGATCTTGTAGAGGTCGAAGGTGCTGACGGCCATTGCGGTGCGCCTGGCGCGGAAGTGGCGCCATTGTATTGGTTGCGATCGAAACCGACGTGACGCGCTGCGCCGTCGCGGCCGACGGTTTACCTTGTGCCCTTTCCGCATGCGGACCGGCGATGCCCCGCTACATCCTCTACCAGCGCGACGACTGCCACCTGTGCGACCAGGCCATCGACCTGCTCGCGCGGGCGCGCCTGCCCGAGCCGGAGAGCGTGTTCATCGACGACGATCCGGCGCTGGAGGCGCGCTACGGCCAGCGCGTGCCGGTGCTGCGACTGGCCGACAGCGGCATCGAACTGGACTGGCCGTTCGACCTGGCGGCGCTGCAGTCGCACTTGCGATGAGGATCTGGAGCATGGCCCTGGGAACGTTGCTCGCGGGAGGCGCGATGGCGGCCGACGTGAACCTGGCCAAGCCGGATCCGGACGACCCGCCGAGGTGGCAGGGCCGGACCGTCGGCGAGGTGCTCGACGCGGCCTCCGTCGAGCGCGTGATCCTGCTGCGGGCGGTCACCAGTGCGCCGGCCGACCTCGACCTGGCCAACCTGCGCCGCACGATCGCGGACCACGCCCACGTGCCGCTGCAGCCGCGCGACGGGAGCTTCGCGCCGTGGCGGGTGCGCCAGGGCACCTGGCACGCGGTGCTGCTGATGCGTTCGGGCCGCGTGTTCGAACTGGAGATCGACCTCGATGGCCGCGACCGCCGCGCCTGCCTGCTGGCAGACGACGGTGCGCGCGGCTGCTTCGAGCTGGTGCGGCGGGAGCCGCCGACGCCGGCTGGTGGCGATGCGTTGCCTACGCCGGCGCCGCCCGGTGGTTGAAGGGGCATCCGGCATCGGCGGGAACGAAGGAACCGGTTCGCCGCGCAGCGACCTGACTGTGTCCGGCGCGGCGACGTCGGGGCATGACGGGCGCAGGGAGACGGCGTGCGAGCAAGGTGGTCGGACGCGGCCAGTCGATATCGCGCCGGACCGTTTCTTCAGTCGCGACCGTCAGCGCGCCGGCCGCAGGAACACCCGCGTGCTGATCGCGACCTCGTCCGGGATCGCGCCGGTATCGGCCCAGTCGCCGCCGCCGACGCCGAACTCCAGCCGCTTCACCGACGCCCTGCCGGCCAGTGTCGCCGGCGAGCCCGGCGTCCAGGTGAAGGTCAGCGTGACCGGCCTGCTGACGCCACGCAGGGTGAGCGTGCCGTCGGCGGCGTACTCGTCGCCGCCGAGGGCGCGGAAGCGCTCGGCCACGTAGCGCGCCTGGGCGAACTTCGCGACATCGAAGAAATCGCTGCCGGCCAGGGTCGAGTCCCGGTCCTCGTTGCCGGTGGCGGTGCCGGCGAGCTGGATGGTCACCTCGAGCCTGGCGGCGTCGAGATCCGCCGGATCGAAGCTGAGCCTGGTGGAGAAGTCGCCGAAGCGGCCGGTGAACACCTCGCCGTCGTACTTGGTCGCGAACACCAGCGACGAGCCCGGCGCCTGCACGTAGTCGGCAGCGGCGGCAGCAGCGGGCGTGGTCATCATCGCCACCAGCATGGCGGCGACGGCGGCGGGGGAGGTCAGCTTAGGCGACATGGTCGGTTTCCGGATGGGGGGCGGGGCGCACCTTGCGCGCGGGGAGCATGCGCGCGAGGGTCTCGTCGCGGCGGAACAGGTGGTGGTAGAACGCCGCGCCGGCATGGACGGCCACGAGTAGGACCAGCACCCAGAACAGGAGTTCATGCGCGTCGCGCGCGCGCTCGGCAAGCCATTCATTCGGCCCGGACAGCTTGGGCATGTCGAACAGGCCGAAGTAGCGGAACGGCCGCAACCCGCTGGCCGAATCGTAGAGCCAGCCCGACAGCGGCATCGCCAGCGCCAGCGCGTACAGCGCCCAGTGGGTGGCCGAGGCGACCGCCGCCTGCCAGCGTGGCGTGCCCGCCACCGGCACGGGCGCGCCGGCGTACAGGCGCCAGCCCAGCCGCGCCAGCATCAGCACCAGCACGCTGATGCCCATCGACTTGTGCGCGGTGTACACCCAGAAGTATTTAGGCGTGCGCGGCAGTTCGCCCATGGTCAGGCCGACGATGGCCAAGCCCAGGATCATCAGCACGATCAGCCAGTGGAACGCCTGGCTGACGCCGCCCCAGCGGTCGCGGGTGTTCTTCAGGCTCATGGCGCGGGTTCCTGGACTGGCGGCGGGCTCGGTACGTTCGCCGGATCGGGTTCCTGCCGCTCTTCCGGCCCGGGCTCGGGCAGCAGATCCGGCTCGTGCGCCTCGGTGGCCGCGGTCTCCGCCGGCGACGCGTCGTCCGCCGGGGGGGTGGTCCCGGCCGGCAGGCGCGTGCGCGTGGCTTCGGCTTCGATCCGCAACTCGACGGCGTCGCCGATCACCGATTTCCATGCGGTGATGCCGAAGTCGGCGCGGCTCAGCACGGTGGTGGCCGAGAACCCCACGGTTCGCCGGAACGGCGGCAGCGGATGCCGTCTGGCCGCGTTGCGCACCACGTGCAGCGCCACCTCCCGCTCGACCCCGCGCAGGCGCAGCACCCCGTGCACGATGGCGCTGCGTTCGTCGAGCGGCTCGATCCGGGTGGAGGCGAAGGTGGCGACCGGATGCGCCTGCGCATCCAGCAGGTTGCGTGCGAGGGTCGCGCGGTTCCAGTCCTCGTCGCCGAAATCCAGGCGGCCCAGCGGGATCTCCACGACGACCTGCGCACCGGTCCAGCCGGCGGTATCGAACCACAGCGTTCCGGTCGCGCCGGACACGGTGCCGAGCGCGCTGGAGAAGCCGGCATGGTCGATCGCCACCAGGATGCGCGTGTGCACCGGGTCGAGCGCATAGGGGGCTGGCTGCGCGCGCGCGGCCCCGCCCGGCGCGGACAGCAGCCAGAGGATCGCGAACAGCCAGAGGCGCGGGGTGCGGAGCATCGGGGGACCGTGGCGGACCGGCAGGGTCCAGCTGCATTCTAGGCCCCGCTGCGGGCAGGCGCCGGGGTTGCGCGGGCAACGTTGCGTTGCGAGGATGCGGATCGGGTGCCGCGACTGGCCAGGGACAGGGCACGACGGGGACCGGGGAGGCCGGGTGCGGACGATCGTCTGGACAGCATGGATGTGGTGGCTGCTCGCGCTGGCGCCTGCGCGTGCGGACGAGCCGCCGCTCGAGGCCGCCCACCTGCCGATGCCGCGCCAGATCAGCGTGTACGACGGCCTGCCGTCGAACCGGATCAACGCGCTCGCCGAGGATCGCCAGGGCTACCTGTGGATCGCGACGCGCGACGGCCTGGCGCGCTACGACGGCGTCGGCTACCGGATCTGGCGCGCCGACGACGGGCTCGGCGGCAACCACATCTGGACGGTCTTCGTCGACGACCGCGACCGCGTCTGGATCGGCACCAACAACGCCGGCCTGGCGATGCTCGACCCGCAGCGCCGCTCGTTCGTCCATTACAACCGCGATACCCACCCGCAGATCGGCAGCAACGACGTGTGGTCGGTCGCGCAGACGCCGGATGGCGCGATCTGGTTCGGCACCTCCGACGGCGGCCTGCACCGGCTCGACGACAGTGGCACGATCCGGCGATTCATGCCCGATGCGGACGATCCGCGCAGCCTGCCGTCGCCGGCGGTGACCTGGCTGCGGGTCGACCGCGAAGGCGTGCTCTGGGTCGGCACCTACAACGGCGCGGCCCGCTGGACAGGCAACGGTTTCGACCGCCTGTTGCAAGACCTGGGGCCGAACCCGGCGGTGAACGCGCTGGTGCCCGACCGCGCCGGCGACATGTGGATCGGCACGTCCACCGCCGCCTACGTCTACCGCAACCGGAATGGCGCGATCGAGCCTGCACCGTGGCGCGATCCCGTCCTCGACCATCCGCCCCTGGGCATGCTGGTCGAGGATCGCCAGGGTGCGCACTGGCTGGACACCCGCAGCGGCCTGGCGATCGAACGCGGCGGCGTGGTCTACGACGTGCCGCTGTACAGCAACACCAGCCGCGGACTGGTGCGGCCGTCGTGGTCGGCGGCGCTCGAGGATCGCGAGGGCGGACTGTGGTTCGGCAGCACCGAGACCGGGTTGTGGCACCTGCCCGCCAACTGGCGCAATTTCACCGTGCTGCGCCGGCAGCTCGACGATCCGGCCTCCTCCGGCAATGCCTTCGTGCACAGCGTCACCTCCGCGCGCGATGGCGGGCTCTGGCTGGTGGGGACCGGCGGCGTGCTCGACTGGCTGGATCCGGGCAAGGCGCGCATCGAGCATCGGCTCACCAGGGTGTGCGGCGACCGGCTGCCGTACGTCGCGCGCGAGATGCGCGATCGCAGCGTGTGGATCGGTTGCCATGGCTCGCTCACGCGCTACGTGCCCGCGACCGGCGAGATCCGGCGCTGGCACGCGGACGATCCGGTCGATCCGTCACCGGCCGGCATCGTCATCCAGATCGCCGAGGAGCCGGACGGGTCGGTCTGGGTGGGCGCGGCGGATGCGTTGCAACTGCGTTCGCCCGGAGGCGCGCTGCGGAGGCTGGTGGTGGCGGGCGGTCCGGAGGGGTTTCCGGCCAACAACGCGCTGCAGCAGATGTCGCGCGGGCCGGACGGCGCGCTGTGGCTGGCCACCAGCGGCGGGCTGCTGATGTGGAATGCGGGCGAGCGCCGCTTCGAGCCGGTGCCCGGAGGACCGCACTGGCAGGTGTTCGTGTTCGGCTTCGCACCCGACGACACGGTCTGGGTGGGCGGCAACGGGGTGCTGGTGTCGTATCGCTGGACCGGCGCCGAACTCATCGCCGAGCGGACCGTCGACGCGCGCCAGGGCCTGCCTGCGGTGGCGCCGGGCGGACTGGTCGCCGACGATCTCGGCGTTGTTTGGATGACCACCCCGCGCGGACTGGTGCGCTACGACCCCGGGCGCGACCGCCTGCGCGTGTACAGCGTGCTCGACGGCCTGCCCAGCCAGCAGTTCAGCGACTACCAGTTCGAACCTTCGGCGCGTGGCTTCATCGGCGTCGGAACCGCCGACGGACTGCTGCTGTTCCATCCGCGCCATGTGCAGGTCAGCGAGCGCGCACCCACCCTGTCGATCGAATCGGTCAGCGTGCGCCGTGGCGAGGCCACCATCGCGCTGGCCGCCGACGCGCCGATCGTGCTGCGTCACGAAGACCGCGACCTGCGCGTGGCCGCGCGACTGCTCTCGTTCACCGACGCGCATGCGCACCGCTACCGCTACCGGCTCGAGGGCTACGACCCGGAATGGGTCGAGGTGGGCTCGAACGGCGAGCGGCTGTTCCCGAGCCTCGGTCATGGCGACTACGTCCTGGAGGTGCAGGCGCGCACTGCCGACCTGGACTGGACGCCGGCGCAGCGCCTTCGATTCGTGGTGCAGGAGCCGTGGTGGCGCACCACGTGGGCCAGGCTCGCCTGGGTGCTGTCGGCGCTGCTGCTGCTGGCGCTGGTGGCGCACCAGTACCGCGCGCGCCTCAAGCGCCGCCACGCATGGCAGCTGGCCGAGGAGAAACGCGAACTGGCCGAGCAGGCGTCGCTGGCGAAGACCCGGTTCCTCGCCACCCTCGGGCACGAGGTGCGCACCCCGATGACCGGAGTGCTGGGCATGAGCGAACTGCTCGCCAGCACCGATCTCGATGCGCGCCAGCGTGGGCACGTCGAGTCGATCCGGCGTGCGGGCGAACACCTGCTGCGCCTGGTCAACGACGCGCTGGACCTGGCAAAGATCGAGGCCGACCGGCTGGAACTCGACGAACAGCCTTTCGACCTGCACGCGTTGATCCGGGAAACCGTCGAATTCTGCCGTCCGCTGGCGCAGCAGCGAGGCCTGGCCTTCGACAGCAACATCGCCGACGGGGTGCCGCGCTGGGTGCAGGGCGACGTCGGGCGCGTGCGTCAGATCCTGCTCAACCTGCTCGGCAACGCGGTCAAGTTCACCGAACGCGGCAGCGTCACCCTGAAGGCCGAGCCGCGCCGGCCCTCCGGCGTCTGCCTGACCGTGCGCGATACCGGCCCTGGCCTGAACGAGGAACAGAAGCAGCGGCTGTTCCGGCGTTTCGAGCAGGCCGACGGTGCGCGCACCAGCACCCGCTACGGCGGCAGCGGACTGGGACTGGCCATCTCGCAGGAACTTGCCGCGGCGATGGGCGGGCGCATCGAGATCGACAGCACGCCCGGCGCGGGCACCAGCTTCCTGGTCGAGCTGCCGCTGCGGGCCGTGCGGGCCGTGCGGGCACCGGCGGGCGCCAGCGTCGAACGTGCCGTCCGCGCCGATCGCCTGGCGTTGCTGCTCGTGGAGGACGACGCCACCATCGCCGAGGTGGTGGCGGGCCTGCTGGAAGGACAGGGCCACCGCGTCGTCCATGTCGCGCACGGCCTGGCGGCCCTGTCGGAGATCGCGGCGCAGTCGTTCGACGCCGCATTGCTCGACCTCGACCTGCCCGGGATCGATGGCCTGACGCTGGCCCAGCTGATGCGGCAGAAGGGATTCGCGCGGCCGCTGATCGCGGTCACCGCCCGTGCCGACGGCGAGGCCGAGGCCGCCACCCAGCAGGCGGGCTTCGACGCCTTCCTGCGCAAGCCGGTGACGGGCGCGATGCTGGCCGAGGTGCTGCGCGTCGCACAGCAGGCGAACAACCGGTCTCCCGAGGATCCGGCAAGCTCCTGACGCCGCGCACCCGCTCCGGTTGTGCCGGGCTGCCGTCAGCGCGCGCTGTAGCCGTGCACCTCGTCCACCAGCACCGCGACGTGGTCGGGGTTCATGTCGGGCGACATGCCGTGTCCGAGGTTGAACACGTGGCCGTCGCGCGAACCGCCGTTGCCGTCGCGGTAGCTGTCGAGCGCGCGACGCACTTCGCGGCGGATGGCGTCGGGCGAGCCGTACAGCGTGGCCGGATCCAGGTTGCCCTGGAGTGCGACCTTGCCCTGCGTGCGGTGCGCGGCTTCGCCGAGTTCGACCAGCCAGTCGACGCCGACGCCCTCGGCGCCGGAGTCCGCGAGATCCGCAAGATAGGCCGCATTGCCCTTGCCGAACAGGATCAGCGGCGTGCGCTGCGCAGCGTCACCGGCGCTTGCATCGGTACGGGGAAGTTCGCGCGCGATCCGCTGCAGGTAGGGAAGCGAGAACTCGCGATACATGGCGGGCGACAGCACGCCGCCCCAGGTGTCGAACACCTGCAGCGCCTGGGCACCGGCGGCCCGCTGCGCGGACAGGTAGGCGATCACCGCATCCGTGTTCACCGCCAGCAGCCGGTGCAGCGTGGCCGGGTCGTTGAGCGCCAGCGCCTTGATCCGCGCGAAGTCCTTGCTGCCGCCGCCTTCGACCATGTAACAGGCCAGGGTCCACGGACTGCCGGAGAAGCCGATCAGCGGCACCGAACCGCCCAGTTCGCGGCGGATCACGCGCACCGCGTCCATCACGTAGCGCAGTTCGGTCTCCATGTCGGGTACGTCCAGCCTCCCGGCATCGGCGGCGCTGCGCACGGTGCGCTCGAACTTCGGGCCTTCGCCTTCGACGAAATACAGGCCCAGGCCCATCGCGTCGGGGATGGTGAGGATGTCGGAGAACAGGATCGCGGCATCGAGGTCGAACCGGCGCAGCGGCTGCAGGGTCACTTCGCAGGCGATCTCCGGGTTCTTGGCCATGCCGAGGAAACTGCCGGCGGCCTTGCGCGTGGCGCGGTACTCGGGCAGGTAGCGGCCGGCCTGGCGCATCAGCCACACGGGCGTGCGGTCCACGGGTTCGCGGCGCAGGGCGCGCAGGAAACGATCGTTCTTCAGGGGGCTGGTCATGTGGTTCCGTGTGCGGTCATCGGTGCGGACGAATGCGATGGGTTGCCGCTGCGGACGAAGCGGGGGCGCCGGCCCCGGGTCCGGGGCGGTCGGACATGAAGCGGGTTCCTCGCTACGCCCGCAATGACATGGATGCGAAGGAGGGCCGGCGTCCCGGCGGGAGATGGCGTCACTTCGGCGCGCTCGTGCCTTCGGCGTACATCAGCTGGAAGCCACGCCTGAGCTGGGCATCGCGCGCCTGCTCGAGTGCGGCCAGCGCGCCGGCGTGGTCCATGAACAGTTCGCGCCGCAGGGTGCTGCGGCCGCCGGTCTGGCCGGTTTCGCGCAGCAGGGTCCAGCCGCCGAGCAGGTCGGGCTGCAGCGTCAGCTGCACGAAGCGGGGGGCTTCGCGGCCATCGGGGCGTTGTTGCAGGAGCAGGCGCATGGGCCGGGCATTGTACGTCGTGCCTGTCCAGATGCCGCGGCGGTGGCGGGCTGCAGCCGGGTTGGATCGCGCGGCGCGGGCAAAGCAGTACCCGTGCCGACGAAGGGCCCGCTCAGCCGCGCAGCACCTCGCGCACTGCATCCTCGGGCACGTCCGCCAGCACCCGCGCGCGCCCCGCACCGTCCCAGACGATGAAGCGCAGGCCGCCGGACTGCGCCTTCTTGTCCAGGCGCATGTGCGCGACCAGCGCATCCGCGTCGAGGCCCGGGGGCGCGTCCACCGGCAGGCCCAGCCGCTGCAGCAGGCCGCGCAGTCGCGCCGTGTCGGCAGGCGATGCCAGCCCCAGGCGTTCCGACAGCCTCGCCGCCTGCACCATGCCCACCGCGACCGCCTCGCCGTGGACCAGTCCGCCGTAGCCCTGTTCGGTCTCGATGGCGTGGCCGAAGGTGTGGCCGAAGTTGAGCAGGGCGCGCTCGCCGTGCTCGAACGGATCGCGCTCGACGATCGCGGCCTTGTGCGCGCAACTGCGGGCGATCGCCTCGGCCAGGACGTCGTCGTCGCCGGCCAGCAGCGCATCTGCATGCGCCTCCAGCCAGTCGAGGAACGGCGCATCGACGATCGCGCCGTACTTCACCACCTCGGCCAGCCCCGCCCGCAGTTCCCGCGCCGGCAGCGTGCGCAGGCTGCCGGTGTCGGCCAGCACCGCGCGCGGCGGATGGAAGGCACCCACCAGGTTCTTGCCCTGCGGCAGGTCGACCGCGGTCTTGCCGCCGACCGATGAGTCGACCATCGCCAGCAGCGTGGTCGGCAACTGCACGCAGTCGATCCCGCGCATCCACGCGGCCGCGGCGAAGCCGGCGAGGTCGCCGACCACGCCGCCGCCGAGCGCGTACACCGTGGCGTCGCGACGCATGCCGGCCTCGGCGATCGCCGAGATCGCGCGACCGAACCCCTCCAGGGTCTTCGATGCTTCTCCCGCCGGCAGCGTCCAGTGCCCGATGCGCAAGCCCGGACGCGCGCGCGCCAGCGCATCGACCACGCGCTGCAGGTACAGCGGCGCGACGCTGTCGTCGCTGATCACGAACGCGTCGCTGCCGCGCAGGGTCGAGGCCAGCCGCTCGCCATCGTCGAGCAGCCCCGGGCCGATGCTGATGTGGTAGGGGTGGGCGCCGCCCACGGCGACCGTGCGGTCGTGGCTCATGCAGGGTGTTCCTGGAGATCGGGACGGGCGGCGCGTGTCCACTGCGCATCGAGCAGGCGTGCCAGCTGCGCGGCGGCCTGCGGCGGAAACAGCGCGTCGGTGTCGAAGCACAGGTCGGCGACCTCGGCGTACAGCGGCGCGCGCAGTTCCGACAGGCGCCGCAGCACCTGCTCGCGATCGTCGCCGGCGAGCAACGGGCGGCTGCGGTCGCGCGCCAGCCGTTCCAGTTGCCGGGCCAGGCTGACCTGCAGGTGGACGACGAAACCCCGCGCGCGCATTCGCTCCCGGCTGCCGGGGTCGAGCACCGCACCCCCGCCGGTCGCCACCACCAAGCCCTCGCGTTGCAGCAGGGCCTCGAGCGCGGCCGCCTCGCGCGCGCGGAAGCCCGCTTCGCCCTCGCATTCGAAGATGGTGGCGACGCTCGCGCCGGTACGCGCCTCGATCTCGCGGTCGGCATCGACGAACGCCAGGCCGAACCTTCCGGCCAGGCGCTTGCCGATCGAAGACTTGCCGGCACCCATCGGTCCGACGAGCACGAGGTTCGGGGCGGGATTCATCCGCCGGATCCTAGCAGGCCGAGCGGCCTGGCCGCCGCGTTCACGGCGCATGGCGCAGGCTGTGGGGTCCGGCAATGTCGCCGGCAGCAAGGAGGTCCAACATGGCCGTCGCCAAGATCATCGAGATCAATTCATCGTCCGCCACCAGCATCGAGGACGCGGTGCGGTCGGGCCTGAAGAAGTCCGCGGAAACGGTCAAGAACATCCAGGGCGCCTGGATCAACGAAACCAAGGTCGTCACCGACGCGGATGGCAACATCACCGAGTGGCGCGTGAACATGCGGGTGACCTTCGTGGTCGATTGACCACGCGGCTATTCCACGGGGGCGCGGTCGTCTCCGGAAAGTAGCGCCTGCAACTGTCCGATGTCGGCGGTGTCCTCGCTGCCGAGCGCGACCAGTGCAGGCACCGCCTCGGCCAGCAGCGCGCGCCCGGCGTCGACATCGCCCGACTGCAGGAGCAGGCGGCCGCGCAGCGCGCGCAGGCGCTGTTCCCAGCCCGGCGTGGAGTCGCCGGCGGTGAGCGAGGCGACGTTGAGCCCGTCGACCATGCGCAATCCCTCTGCGTAGCGGCCCTGGTCGGCAAGCGCCTTGGCCAGCGCGTAGCGGAAGCTGTGGGCGGCGACATTGTCCTCGCCGTAGCGCTCGCGCAGCCCGCGCTCGGCCTGGCGCAGGTAGTCCAGGCCGGTCTCGCGCTCGCCGCAGTCGTACTCCTTGAAGCCGAGGTTGCCGGTCTCGATCAGCGTGGCCTGGCGCTGCGCGCCGTAGCGCGCGACCATGCGCCCGTGCACGATCCGCGCGATCTCCAGCGCACGGTCGCAGTCGCCCGCGTAGTCGTGGATGCTGGCGACGGTGGAGAGCTGCACCAGGGTGGAATAGTCGTCCGGGCCGAGGATGCGCTCGGTGGTCGCTGCGGCGGCCTGCGCCAGCGGCAAGGCCTCGTCGTAGCGGCCGAGGTTGCGCAACGCCCTTGCCAGCATGATCCGCTGGCCCGCGGCCTTACCCTCGCCGATGCGGCGTGCGTCGAACAGCGGATCGGCCAGCATCGCGCGCAGCTGCGAGATGGCGCCGGTGAGATCGCCCTGTCGCAGCGCGCCGTCGGCCAGGCTCTCGCGGATCGCGACCGCGGTCAGCGCATCGTCCGGGCGCAGCAGGCGCTGCAGGCGGTCGGCGCGGCGATAGGCCTGGAGCGCGGGTTCGATCTGCAGTTGCTGGAAGTGGAAGACGCCGCGCGCATAGGCCGCCTCGAGCGCCAGTTCGTCGTCGTCGTCGAGTCGCTGCCCGGCGGCGGCGTCGGTGCCGGCGAGCAGCCCGTGCGCTTCCGCGATGTGCTGCGGCGTGTTCGAGTACGCGAGCGTGCGCACCAGCGCATAGCGCGTCCGCAGCGTCAATGCATCCGACGCGCCGAAGGCCCGCGCGTAATACCGCTCGGCATCGCGCAGGTGGTCGATGCTGCGTTCGCGGTCGCCCAGCGTGCGCCAGGCCTGGCCCAGCGCGGCGTGCACGCCGCCGCGGGTGGCGGGATCGTCGGAAAACCGTTCGGCGACCCGGGTCGAGGCCAGTTCCAGCACTTCGCGCATGCTCGGGTCGCGTTCGAAACCGCTGCCGCCGGGGCTGAGCGCGCCGAGCAGGTCGTCGCTCAGGAAGTTCGCCACCGCTTCGGCGCGCGCGGCCTGCATGGTCGCGGACTCGCGCAGCCGTTCGCTGCGGTACCACAGCAGCGAGCTGGCCAGCAGGCCGATGCTGAGCACGGCGATGGTGGCCACGATCCATGGCCGCCGCGCATGCGTGCGCTCGAGCGCGCGGCGTGCGAGGAGGGCCGCTTCCGCGGCGTCGGCCCGGCGCGCCGCGTCCTCGCGGCGGCGGGGCAGGGAGGCCAGTCGGTCGATCAGTTCGGCCACGCTGCCCAGCCGCCGTGCGGGGTCGCCGTCGGTGGCGCGGGTGATGTCCTCCACCAGAAGCGGATCGTCGATGTCGCGTTCCCAGCCCGGCGCCATCGGCCGGCGCAGGTCGCCGACCAGGAGCTGGTAGAGCAGGATGCCGAGCGCGTAGAGGTCGCTGCGCACCGTCGGTGGCTGGCCCGCGACAAGTTCCGGCGCGAGATACAGCGGGGTTCCGGAGCCGTCTCCGGGAAGTGCGCCTGTCAGGGTGAGGCCGAGACCGGTGATGCCCAGTTCGGCCAGCCGTTCGGGTTGCAGCAGGCGGCTGTTGCCGAAGTCGGTGAGGCAGGCCTGCCAGTGCCCGTCCTGGCGGCGGCGCACCAGCACGTTCGCCGGCTTGATGTCCTTGTGCAGCACCCCGACCCCGTGCGCCGCATCCACCGCCGCCGCGATCTGCAGGAAGAACGCGAGGCGCTGCGGCGCCGGCCAGCCGGCGAGCACGTCGTGACTGTCCGCCCATTCGGGCAGCGACTCGCCGCCGTACTCGCATTCGAGGAAGCAGGGGTCGGACTCGAAGTTCCAGTCCAGCACGCGGACGAAGTCCTCGCGCTCGCCCAGGGTGTCGCGCAGCACGCGCATCAGCGTGGCCTCGCGCTTGATCGCCGTCAGCCGCTCGCCGCCGAGGCTGAACTTGAACACGCGGGACTCGCGGCTGCGCGGGTGCCGCGCCAGCCAGACCTCGCTGCCGAGGGTGTGCCCGAGCGCGCGTTCGAGCAGGAAGTGCTCGCGGCCGGGCACCGGCTGGCCCCGCTCCAGCTTCAGTTCGCTGCCGGGACGCTGGCCGACCGCGATCCGTTCGAGCGGACCGTCGAAGCGGTAGCCGATCCGGGGCACGGTCGCGATCCGGCCCTCGCCGCCGGCGTCCAGCGCCTTGCGCAGCTTGCCGATCGCGGTCGCGAGGACGTGGTCCACGGTGACGCGACCGGCCCAGACCGTTTCGAACAGCTCTTCCTTGGTCACCACCTCGCCGGCGTGGCGCAGCAGCAGGGCCAGCACCTGCAGCGGCTTGTGCTCGATCTCGACCGGCAGGCCGGACACGCGCAGTTCGTGGCGCGCCTCGTCGAATTCCACCGCGCCGAAGCGCCAGCGATAGACCCGGGTATCGCGCTGCGGGAGATCCGGTGGCATGCCCCGATGATAGCCAGCGGGAGCGGCGCAGGGGTGCGGTTCGCCGCCGGTGACGCCCGCGGATGGGTGGCTTGAAGGTTCCTTGAACGCGGCGCGAGGACTTGCCCGGCAGCGCCGCGCAGTCTCCAGGCATCTCGCGGCGGGAGATCCGGAATGCGCAGCACCAGGGGCCTACTGGGCACGTTCGCGGCAGCGGCGCTGGCCTGCGTGCTGGCCGCGCAGGCCGCGGTCGCCGCCGGCGCAAGGCCGGGCACCGACCCCGGTCCGCGGACGGTCGTGGGCGAATGGGTCGGCACCTACGTCTGCGCGCAGGGACTGACCGGCCTGACCCTGAGCATCGCCGAGGCCACCCCGACCAGTGCGCGGGCGCTGTTCCACTTCTACGCCGATCCGCGCAACCCGAAGGTGCCGACCGGCTGCTTCACGATGGACGGCGACTACGATCCGGGCACCGGCCGGCTACGGCTCCGGGGCGGGCAGTGGCGGCTGCGGCCCGGCGGCTACCGGATGGTGGACTTCGACGGCCACGTCGATGCGCAGGGCGGGCGCTTCAGCGGCAAGGTCGGGGGCGCTGCGGCCTGCAAGCGGTTCGACCTCGGACGCCGGCCCTCGCCGGCGCCGGCGAGGGCCGAATGCGCGATCGCCATGCCGGTGGCGCAGCCCGGACTGGTCGATGCCGGCGGCATCGGCGCGGCGCTCGCCGCGGACGGACGGATCGATCTCGACATCCTGTTCGACTTCGGCCAGGCCACGCTGCGCAGCGACGGCATCGGCCAGCTCGATGAACTGGGCCGGATCCTGCTGTCGCCCGCACTGTCGCAGCGCCGGGTCGGCCTGCATGGACACACCGACGCGGTCGGCCGCGCGGACGCGAACCGCGCTCTGTCCGGGCGCCGCGCGCAGGCCGTGCGCGACTACCTGGTCACGCGTTTCGCCTTCCCGCCCGGTCGCCTCGAGGTGCGTGGCCACGGCGAGGATCGACTGAAGCTGCCCGCCGCGCCGGAGGATCCGGTCAACCGGCGGGTCGAGGTGCTGCTGCTGGACTGAATGCGGTCGCGCGGCGGGCCCGGGCACGCCGGGACGACATGAACCGGCCGGACGGGAACCTACCGGCCACGTGATGGGAGAGAAGCAATGCACGATATCCGGACGCAATGGGGGGTGTGCCTGGCCGCCACGCTCGCGCTCGCCGCCTGCGGCGGCACGCGGGAGGAAGATGCGGGCTCCGGCGGCGAATCGGCCGCCACAGACGGCGCCGCGCCCGCGGCCGTCGCGGACGGCAGCGCCGCGCTGCGCTGTCCGCCAGAGGTCCGGACGGAGCTGTCCGGACCCGACATCATCGGCATCCGGATCGGCATGAGCGCCGACGAGGCCCTGGCCACGACGCGTTGCGCGCTCGGCGAGGATGCGCAGGTCAAGCCCGGCAACCGCTGGCTCGACCGGCTCGAGACCCACGGGGTCGAACTGGGCACGCAGACCTTCACCGTGCGCAAGGGCGAGCACCGCCCGTGCAACTTCCAGCGCGAGTGGCAGGAGTGCGAGGGCGGTCTGAAATGGGAACACGTCGACGAGATCGTCACCGTGGCCACGCCCGGAGCGCCGGGGAAGGAGACCGCTCTGGGCGTGTGGCGTACGCAGACGTTCCGCGAGGGCTCGATGCCGCCGGTGCAGGCGCTGCTCGATGCGCTGGCGTCCAAGTACGGCCCGCCCCAGATCGCCGAGGCCTCCGACAAGCCGCGCGGCTACACCGCAGGATATCGCGACCTCGAGTGGATGTTCGACCAGGCGGGCCAGCCACTGGCCGAGGCCAACCCGATGTTCTCGCGCTGTCGCGGCGCCGTGCATGCGTACAAGGGCAACACCAGCGCGCGCTGGAACGACGGCTGCGGACTGAACATCCGCGCGCGGGTGTCGCTGAGCGGCGGGAACCCGGGCCTGGCGATGGAACTGGGCAGCGCGATGCTGCACCAGGGCGAGCTGTTCGCGCAGGTCGAGGCGATGCAGGCCGAACTGCAGCAACTCGGCCAGGCGCGCCGCGAGGCGGAAGTGCAGCAGGCAGGGGAGGCGGGCGATGTGCGCCTGTGATCGCGCGCGACGCGCGCTAGATGCGGTCCTCGCCGCGGCGCTGCTGGCACTGGTGGCCTGTGGCGGTGGCAGCGGCGACCAGCCCGCTGGCGACGGTGAGACCGCCGCGGCCCTGTCCGCCGCCGCTGCAGGCGCGCAGCAGGGGTCGCCCGTGGGCCAAAGGCATGCCGGCGCATCCAGCGCGTCGCCATCGGCCGTTACCGCGATGGCGCCCGCGGCCGCCAGCGGCTTCGGTACCCGCGAACTCGCCCATCCCGAGGACCTGCAGATGGTGCTGCTCGGCTACCGGCTGCAAGGCCGCGAACCGCCACTCGCCGAATGGGCGGCCGCGCAGCATGCGGTGGCGAGGGCGAACGAGTTCGAGCGCGACGAGGTGCGCGGGCAGGAGCAGGCGCGCCTGCAGGCGGTCTACGACGGCACCGATGGCGTCGGCCTGCTGCGGCTCAACGTCAGCGCGACCTTCAGCGAGTACGACGCCTCGCGTGGCGGCTACTACCTCGACGCATTCACCCCCGGCAGCGCGTTCCGCTTCTCGGCGCGCGCGGCGCCCCCGCCGTTCCAGGAGGAGGTCGTGAGCCTGCGCATCGACAACCCCGGGGAGCTGAACTTCTGGCCGCTGGATCCGGCCGCAGCGCAGGACGTCCTCGCCAGGAACGACGACCAGCGCCGCGTCACGCTCGACAGCCGCCTGCGCCTGACCGGCATCCGCCGCCGCGGCGACGGAGTGGAACTCAGCGCGACCCTGCTGGGGTACGGGATCGTCAGCACGAGGTACCGGCAGCCGGCGCTGCTGGGCGAGCGCCGTTTCGACGGGAAGGACGGAGGGTGACGGGATGAAGACCAGGGCCTGGCTGTTGTCGATCCCGCTGGTCGTACTCGCCGGTTGCGGCGGTGGGCTGGCCGGGACGTTCGAGGACGAGATGGGACTGAGCACCTATACCTTCGAACGCGGCGGTCGCGTGGTGCAGTCGACCGCGCTCGCCGGGGTGGAGCTGGAGCTCCGCTACGAGATCGAGGGCGACCGGGTGCGGATCATGCATCCCGACGCTTCGGACGCGGCACTGGTGCTCACCCGCATCGACGCGGACACGCTGTCGGGGCCGATGGGGCTGCGCTTCGTGCGCAAGGAGTGAGGCGGGGCGGTCGCGGAGCGCCGGCCGCGCGCCGTCCGGCGGCCGCGAAGTGGGCGGGGCAGGCCGACGCTTCGCCGAGAAGACACCAACAGGAGAGACACCATGCGTGACCTGCTTCATTTCGATTCGATGATCACCCCGAAGATCGTCACCTTCATCTACTGGCTGCTGCTCGCGGCTTCGGCGGTCGCCGGGCTGGTGCTGCTGTCCAAGGGCTTCGGGGTGATGGAGTACTCGGGGTTCGCGGGTTTCGGCATGGTCGTCGCCGCGCCGATGCTGATCGCACTGATGGCGCTGCTGGCGCGCATCTACTGCGAAATCATGATCGTGCTGTTCAAGATCAACGAGGCCCTGCAGGACATGCGCAGGAAATAGCGGATGAGCGGCAGGCCCGGGCGGGAAGCGGCGCTCGCCGTGCCTCTGGTGCGATCCGGCTGCAGGTCCCGTGCGACCGGATCGAGACTCGTTCGTTGCACGGCCCACATCCATGATGACCGGGAGGAGGTCAAGCCATGGCGATGATCCAGCACATTCGCAAACGCATCGCGCTTGCCGGCCTCCTGGCGGCCGTCTGCGCGTCCTGCGAGGCGGCCGGGGACGTGTCCGCCGCCACGGATGCTCCGCCCGCGGCCGACGCGTCGGTCGTGGACGAACTGCCGCTGCGGCGCGGTTACTACGTCGCCGACGACACGCCCTGCGACGAGGCGTCCAATGCCACGCTGCACCTGATGCGCCGCGACGGCGACGGCTATGCCGGCTACACCACGCCGCCGTACTTCTGCAGGTTCATGCGGATCGAACGGACCGGCCCGTCCAGCTATCGGGTGACCGAGAAGTGCGAGCACGGCTATGGCGACGGAGGGCAAGGGCCCGCGGCCACCGTCTCCAGCTTCGAGATCCTGAGCGAGACCCGGTATCGCGCGAAGCGCGAGGACGGCTGGGAGAGCAGTTCAAGCCGCTGTCCCCGCCGGCAGCTGCCGGCCTTGTGGCGCGACAGCGATATCGGGGATTTCGTCGACTGAGCGTCCGCTGTTTCCGGTAGCCGGACGCGTGCCGGCGGCGTGCGCGAACGCCAGGTCCTCTTGCGGGCATGCTCGCCTCGCTTCTGGCGTTCCTGCGTCGCCGCGTCGCCGCCCTTCAGCGCCACCGGCGCGCGGGTCGTCCAGTACCGGCGGCTTCGCCCCGGATCCGCCGGCGGCTCTGGACCACGACGCGGCACTCGCCGCTGGCGGTGCGCCTAGACGCGCTCCCGCACGGGATCGGGGCGGGGTCTGCGGTCGGCGTCGAGCGCGACCACGACGTCGGCGATCGCGGGCAGCGCGCGCAGCGCGTGGCGGCTGACGCGCTCGTAGTGCTGCACGAACCGTTCGACCTGCGCGCGCGTCATGCCCGGGCGCGAGGGCTCGCGCGCCTGCAGCGCCTGCTCCTGTTGCCAGCGCCATCGGGGGACCACCTCGAAGCCCGGCGGCTGCAGGAACAGCAGGCGGTCCACGCGCCGCCATAACGCCGGGTAATCGCGGGCGAGCGCGTCGTTGCCGAACCCTCGCCAGCGGCCATCGGGATCCTCTTCGCGTTCCAACGCATTGACCGGCACGCGCAGCGCGTCGGCATCCTGTGGCGGCGTGCCGAGGCACCAGCCCTCGAACACGACCAGGTCGACGTCGGCCACCCGCCGCCACCGTGTGCGTGGCAGGCGGCGGTCACCGAGCTTGTCGAAGGCCGGCAGGGTCACGGAATCGCCGTCGCGCAGCGCGTCCAGGGTCGTGCAGGCGAGCGCCACCTCGTGCGTGCCCGGCGGACCGCGTGTGGCCAGCAGCGGGTGGACCCGGCGTGCGAGGCGCCGGCGTTGCGGCAGGTCGAGGTAGAAGGCGTCGAGCGACAGCGCCACCGCCCGCAGCCCGCGCATGTCGGCCGCGGCCACCAGTTGCGCTGCGAGGGTCGACTTGCCGGTGCCCTGCAGGCCGGAAAGACCGTACACCCGTGCGTCGTGCGCCAGCGCATCATCGAGCACGCCGGCGACGAAGGCCTCGTCGAAGCCGTCCGGCGGAACGGGATGCGCGGCGCGGGACATCGCGCCACAATAGCGCAATGGACTGTGCAGACCTCCAGGCCGAAGCCCTGGCCACGTTCGACACCCTGTTCGCCGAAGCGCTGGCCGCAGGCGAACCCGATCGCACCGCGATGACGGTGGCGACCGCGGCGCTGGACGCGCGCCCCTCGGCGCGCACGGTGCTGCTCAAGCAGCACGATGCGCGCGGCTTCGTGTTCTACACCCATCTGGACGGACGCAAGGGCCGCGAACTGCAGGTCAATCCGCAGGCGGCGCTGCTGTTCCACTGGCCGCGCGTGCGCAAGGGCGTGCAGGTGCGGATCGAGGGGAGCGTGGCCACGGTGCCGGACGAGGAGGCCGATGCCTACTTCGCCTCGCGTCCGCGCGTGAGCCAGCTCGGGGCCTGGGCCTCGCGGCAGTCGGAGACGCTGGACTCGCGCGAGGCGTTCGATGCGCGCGTGGAGGAGCTGGAGCGCGAGTTCGCGAACCGCGAGGTGCCGCGCCCGGCGCGCTGGACCGGGCTGCGCGTGCGCCCGGACCGCATCGAATTCTGGTACGGCGCCGAGTATCGGCTGCACGAGCGCTGGCTGTACGAATTCGACTGCACGGGACAGTGCAGCAAGCGGATGCTGTATCCGTGAAGGCCGAGGCGGGCTTCGCGGTGCGCCCGGTCGATCCGCTCGTGGACGCGGCCGCCTGGGGGCGCTTGCGGGTGGCGCTGTGGCCGGACGAGGCCGGCGTCGATGCGCCGCGGGAACTGCGGGCGGCACTGCAACCGGCGAGCGGCGCCTGCGTGCTGCTGGCGGTTTCGGTCGACGGCGAGGCCATCGGCTTCGCCGAGGCGCGGCGGCGTGTCGACTACGTCAACGGCACCGGGTCGTCGCCGGTCGGATTCCTCGAAGGCTGGTACGTTGCGCCGGCCTGGCGCGGGCGGGGCGTCGGCCGCGCGCTGGTCACCGGCGTCGAAGCGTGGACGCGCGCCATCGGCTGCGACGAACTGGCGTCCGACGCGCTGCTGGGCAACGTGCCGTCCCACGCCGCGCACCTGGGCTGCGGATTCGAGGAGACCGAACGCGTGGTCTACTTCCGCAAGCGGCTCTAGCGTGGGCCCGCGCCGCATCGTCTGCCTGACCGAGGAGCCGACCGAAGTCCTCTACGCACTCGGCGAGCAGGACCGCATCGTCGGCATCAGCGGCTTCACCGTGCGTCCGCCGCAGGCGCGCAGGGAGAAGCCGAAGGTCAGCGCCTTCACCAGTGCGAAGATCGACGCGATCCTGGCGCTCGAACCGGACTTCGTGGTCGGCTTCTCCGATATCCAGGCCGAGATCGCCGCGACCCTGGTGCGGCGGGGCGTGGAGGTGTGGATCGCCAACCATCGCAGCGTCGAGGGCATCGTCGACTACATCCGGCGGCTCGGCGCGCTGGTGGGGGCCGCGGCGCGTGCGGATGCGTATGCCGATGAACTGGAGGCGGGGCTGGAGCGCATCGCGCGCGAGGCGTCCCGACTGCCGCGACGGCCCAGGGTCTATTTCGAGGAGTGGGACGAGCCCATCATCACCGGCATCCGCTGGGTGTCCGAACTGGTCCGGATCGCCGGCGGCGACGACGTGTTCCCGGAACTGTCGGCCGAGCCGCTGGCGAAGGCGCGCATCCTCGCCAGCGGCGATCCCGTGGTCGAGCGCGCGCCGGACATCATCCTCGGATCCTGGTGCGGCAAGAAGTTCCAGCCGCAGAAGGTCGCGGCGCGGCCGGGCTGGGACGCGATCCCGGCGGTGCGCGACGGTGAACTGCACGAGATCAGGTCGCCGCTGATCCTGCAGCCGGGCCCCGCCGCGCTGACCGATGGCGTGGGCGCGATCGCGGCGATCATCCGCCGCTGGGCGCGAACACCTCGCGGCTGAAGCGCAGCACCGCCGGCGCATCCGCGCCCTCGCGGCGGACCGTGACCTCGAATGCCAGCGTGTCCGGCGGGGCCACCCGCACTGCGCCGACATAGTCGATGAACCCGTCGCTGCGCACTTCGCGCATTGCGACCTCCTGGCTGACGCCGCGCAGGTCGCGCACGCGCGCGACCACCTGCGCGGGCACGGAAACCTCGTCGCCGGTCGGGCCCTGGCGCACGCCGACCAGCAGAAGCTGGACGTCGCGGCCGCGATCGACGCCGTAGCGCGAGGCGATCGCCGGACTCAACGCCGCGGTCGGCGCGAGGCTGGCGTGGATGCGCGCATCGCCCACCTGCAGTTCGGCCGGCTGGCGCGCGGCCTCGGCGTGTTCGGCCAGATCGGTGCGGGACGAGGGGTCGATTCCGCAGGCCGACAGCACGACCAGCGTCAGCACCAGTCCGGGGCGCAACAGCCGCATCGCAGGTCCCTCAGTCATTTGCCGCCGACAGCTCGCCGCCGCGCCGGGTCGCGGCACGGATCGCGCCCGCCACCAGCGCGCGGAACCCGCCGGTCTCGAAGGTCTCGATCGCGGCCTGGGTGGTGCCGTTGGGCGAGGTGACCCGTCGCCGCAGTTCCGACGGCGGTTCGCCGGATTCGGTGAGCATGCGCGCGGCGCCGAGGATGGTCTGCGACGCCAGCATGCGGGCGGCCGCGGCCGGCAGGCCTTCGGCGATCGCCGCCTCCTCCATCGCTTCGGCCAGCAGGAAGACGTAGGCCGGGCCGCTGCCGGACGTGCCGGTCACCGCGTCCATCAGGGCTTCGTCATCGATCCAGACGGTCGCCCCGGCACTGGACAGCAGCCGTTCGGCGCGCGCGCGCCCGCCAGCGTCGACCAGGGCGTTCGCATACAAGCCGGTGACCCCGGCGCCGAGCAGGGCGGGGGTGTTGGGCATCGCGCGCACCACCGCCACCGCGCCACCGAGCCAGCGCGCCAGTTGCGTCGAGGTGATGCCGGCGGCGATCGAGATCACCAGCGGCGCGCCCTCCCGTGCGGGGGCCGCCAGCCCCGCGCTGACCTCGCGCATGACCTGCGGCTTGACCGCGAAGACCCAGGTGCCCGCGCCATCCACTGCATCGGTCGCATCGGCAAAGGCGTGCACGCCGAAATCGGCCGCCAGCGCGTCGCGTGCCGCGGCGTTGGGGTCGGCCACGCGGATCGCGGCCGGGTCCGTGCCGGCGGCGACCAGCCCGCCGATCAGGCTGCGGGCCATGTTGCCGCCACCGATGAAGGCGACGGACTCGGAAGCAACGGTGCTGGGGCTGGCCGCGGGCATGAGCCTGTGGTCCGATCGGACGGGGATGCACACCCTACCGCGTCCTGCCGCGGCACCGCCAACGCGGGCGGGTCGGGCGCCATCGTGCGCCGGGTAGCGCCGCGGCTCCGGGTCCGCGTCCTGCCCGACACCGCCGAATCGGCCACGCGACGCGGCAACGCCCGGTGGCACAGGGCCGCGATGCCGCCGGACATCGGGCGCCAGGTCGTGGCCCGCCCGAGCCGCGCACCACGTTTCAATTCCTTGCAGGACCTCGTGCAGGGCGCGTGCCCGCAACTCCGGATATCCGTCTGAAAGGGCTGGAATTGTGATCCGCGTACAGGGCTATACTGCCGGCCGGGGATAGGCTAGCCGCCAGCGGTCCGTGGCGCATGGCCGCATCACGTTACATTGCAGTGCCAGGGGAGCATGCATGGATATCGCCGAACTGTTGGCGTTCTCGGTCAAGAACAAGGCCTCCGACCTCCATCTGTCGGCGGGGCTTCCGCCGATGATCCGGGTCGACGGCGACGTGCGCCGGATCAACATCCCGGCGCTCGAGCACAAGCAGGTGCACGCGCTGGTCTACGACATCATGTCGGACAAGCAGCGCCGCGACTTCGAGGAATTCCTCGAAACCGACTTCTCGTTCGAGATTCCCGGCCTCGCGCGCTTCCGCGTCAACGCGTTCAACCAGAACCGCGGCGCCGGCGCGGTGTTCCGGACGATTCCCTCCGAAGTGCTGACGCTGGAGGACCTCGGCTGCCCGCCGATCTTCCGCGAACTGATCGAACAGCCGCAGGGCCTGATCCTGGTGACCGGGCCGACCGGGTCGGGCAAGTCGACCACGCTGGCGGCGATGATCGACCACATCAACAAGAACGAGTACGGGCACATCCTCACCATCGAGGACCCGATCGAGTTCGTGCACACCTCGCAGAAGTGCCTGATCAACCAGCGTGAGGTGCACCGCGACACCCACGGTTTCAGCGAGGCGCTGCGCTCGGCGCTGCGCGAAGACCCGGACATCGTGCTGGTCGGCGAGCTGCGCGACCTGGAAACCATCCGCCTGGCGCTGACCGCCGCGGAAACCGGCCACCTGGTGTTCGGCACCCTGCACACCAGCTCGGCGGCCAAGACCATCGACCGCATCATCGACGTGTTTCCCGCCGGCGAGAAGCCGATGGTGCGCTCGATGCTGTCCGAATCGCTGCGCGCGGTGATCTCGCAGGCGCTGCTGAAGAAGGTCGGCGGCGGCCGCACCGCGGCCTGGGAAATCATGGTCGGCATCCCCGCCATCCGCAACCTGATCCGCGAGGACAAGGTGGCGCAGATGTATTCGTCGATCCAGACCGGCCAGCAGCACGGCATGATGACCCTCGACCAGCACCTGCAGGACCTGGTCAAGCGCGGCATGGTCACGCGCCAGCAGGCGAAGGAATACGCGAAGGAGAAGCGGTTGTTCGAATGAACAACCGCCGGCATTCGGGATTCGAAATTCGGGATTCGTAATAGCCGGGCAGGGCAGGCGGTGCGGAGATTCGATGTGGCGCGAGCTCCCGAATCCCCAATCCCGAATCCCCAATCCCCGGCTCCGCAGGAGCCACCATGAGCAGCATCGATTTCACCTCGTTCCTCAAGCTGATGGCGCACCAGAAGGCGTCGGACCTGTTCATCACCGCCGGCATGCCGCCGTCGATGAAGGTCCACGGCAAGATCTCGCCGATCACGCAGAACCCGCTCACGCCTCAGCAGTCGCGCGACCTGGTACTCAACGTGATGTCGCCGCCGCAGCGCGAGGAGTTCGAAAAGACGCACGAGTGCAACTTCGCCATCGGCGTGTCGGGGGTGGGCCGCTTCCGCGTCTCGTGCTTCTACCAGCGCAACCAGGTGGGCATGGTGCTGCGCCGGATCGAGACCAAGATCCCGACGGTGGAGGAGCTCAACCTGCCACCGATCATCAAGACGCTGGCGATGACCAAGCGCGGCATCATCATCTTCGTCGGCGCCACCGGCACCGGCAAGTCGACCTCGCTGGCGGCGATGATCGGGTACCGCAACCAGAACTCGACCGGGCACATCATCACGATCGAGGACCCGATCGAGTTCGTGCACAAGCACGAGGGCTGCATCATCACCCAGCGCGAGGTCGGCATCGACACCGACAGCTGGGACAACGCGCTCAAGAACACCCTGCGCCAGGCGCCGGACGTGATCATGATCGGCGAGGTGCGCACCCGCGAGGGCATGGACCACGCCATCGCCTTCGCCGAGACCGGCCACCTGGTGCTGTGCACCCTGCATGCGAACAACGCCAACCAGGCGATGGACCGCATCATCAACTTCTTCCCCGAGGATCGCCGCAACCAGCTGCTGATGGACCTCTCGCTCAACCTCAAGGGCGTGGTCGCACAGCAGTTGATCCCCACGCCCGACGGCAAAGGGCGGCGCGTCGCGATGGAGATCCTGCTCGGTACCCCGTTGGTGCAGGACTACATCCGCGAAGGCGAGGTGCACAAGCTCAAGGAAGTGATGAAGGAGTCGACCAACCTCGGCATGAAGACCTTCGACCAGGCCCTGTTCGAGCTGTACCAGGCCGGCGAGATCTCCTACGAGGACGCGCTGCGCTTCGCCGACTCGCAGAACGAGGTGCGGCTCAGGATCAAGCTCGCCCAGGGCGGCGACGCGCGCACCCTGTCGCAGGGACTGGATGGCGTGGAGATCGCGGAGGCGCGTTGACGGAAGCGGGCGCACGGACTGTGGTCGGCGCATGCTGGGAGCCGGAAGCGGGGATCCGAGACCGGACCATAGCTGCGACCTAGCGGTGGGAACGCGAGCGAGCATTGCGGGTGGTCTCGGTGACTTCGGTGGGCCGGACGTCTGGATGCTCCGCGGTTGGCTGCGGACCAGTCCTGCGTCCGCATTGCATCGGCAGCTGACTGACGGACTCCCGTGGCGCGTACACCGTGTCCGTCTTTTCGGCCGCGAGATCGACTCGCCGAGGTTGAGTTGCTGGATTGGCGATCGGGGAACGACGTACCGCTATTCCGGGGTACGGCATCACCCGTCGGCCTGGCCCGACGCCTTGCTTCCGATCCGCGAGCGCCTGATCCGCGAGACCGGCGTGGCATTCAACAGCGTGCTCGCCAATCTCTATCGCGACGGCAGGGACTGCATGGGCTGGCACAGCGACGACGAACCGGAACTGGGCGCTCAGCCGGTGATCGCATCGTTGAGCCTGGGTGCGACGCGCCGCTTCGTGCTCAGGCATCGTAGCGACCCAATGCACAAGCTGGTGCTGGAACTGCCGCATGGCAGCCTGCTGGTGATGCGCGGCGCCACCCAGGAGGACTACCGCCACGCGCTGTGTCGTACCGCGAAGCGGGTGGGCCCGCGGATCAACCTGACGTTCCGGCGGATTATGGCGAATCCTGATTGACTTGCGGTGGTCTGGGCGACGTCGGTTGCCGCATCTCCCGCGGTGCTCTGCGGAGCCCTAGTGCTTTCCGGTTGGCGTCGCCCGGAGGGGCCCGGGAAGCTCGCAGCGGCGGACCGCGTCAGCCATCCGTCTGCGGATGCGTCTCGCGTTCGTGGGCGTCGCCGGTGGAAAGGATCCAGTGCGCAAGTTCGGTTGTGACGTCCTCGAGGCTGCGCGAGAACGCGTCGACCACCAGGGCGATGTCGGTCCCGGCCGCCGGCTGCGCGGCGTGGAAGGTCCGCGACGCCACGATGCCCTGGTCGACGGTGTGGATCAGCTTGGCGTTGAACTCGACGGTGGCCGCGGGCACCGCGTTGCCGGCGTAGTCGGCTTCGAAACGACGCAGGTCGACGATCAGCTTGTAGTCGGCGGCGATGCCCGAGCCCTGGCGCGCGACCGACGGCAGCTTGCCCGAGTCCTCGAGCGCGCGCAGCAGCGCGTCCTGCAACATGTCGGTGGGCGTCTTGGCCCAGCTGGCGCCACGGTAGACCTGCAACTCGCCCGGTGTCGGCCGCACCGCGATCCGGAAACTGTCGATCGAGCGCGCGCCCGAGGGCGGGCTGAGCGACAGTTGCCAGCTGGTGGACGGAGCGGACGCGTCGATCTCGACACGCGGGTCGGGCGCGTAGATCGTCGAGCGTTCGCGTTCGCCGCCCCCGCCCAGCAGCGAGCAGCCCGCCAGCGACGCGGCGAGCATGGCCAAGACCGTGCCGCGCAACGCGACGCCCGCGCGAGCCCGCATGGCGGCGGCGGGAGCCGGTGCGCGATTCCCCACTGCGGTTGTGCTCACGGTTCGAACTCCTTGGTTGCGTCGCGGCCCAGCAGGTAGCGCGAGGGATTTGCGTCGAGCCGGTCGCTGATCCTGCGCAGGTCGCGGATCAGTCCCCGCAGTTCACCCAGCGTGGGCCCGAGTTGCGACAGGCCGTCGTTGGCGAAGCTGTTGATGGCGGACCGGTTCTCGTTGAGGATCGTGTCGGCGCCGTTCGCCGCGGAGTCGAGCTTGGCGAGCGTGCCGTCGATCCGTTCCATCAGCCGCGGCAACTGCTGGACCAGTTCCCGGTCCACGGTGTCCAGGCTGCGGTTGGCCGAAGCCATCGTCACGTTCAGCTGTTCGCTGGCGGTACGGGCGTTGATCAGGATCTCGCGCATGTCCTGGCGCTGGTCGGAGATCGCGCCGGTCATGGTCTCGATGTTCTCGAGCGTGGCGGCGATGCGTCCCACGTTCTCCTCGCTCAGCACCTGGTCGAGGCGTTCCACGAGGCGGTTGGCGGTGTCGGCGATGTTCTGCAGCGCGGAGGCCGCGGTCTCGATCCTGGGCGGCCCTCCATCGGGGCCCGGCAGCAGAGCCGGCGCGCCCGGGCTGCCGCCGGTGAGCTGGATGATCGGCGGGCCGGTGAGGCTGGTCATCGACAGGCGGGCCCGGGTATCGACCTTGACCGGCGCGTCCGCCTGCAGCTTGAGCCGGGCGATCACCTGGCGTGGGTCGTCCGGCGCCAGCATCAGGTCGTCGACGGTGCCGATCGCGATCCCGTTGTACTGCACGCTGCTGCCCTCGGAGAGACCCGTCACCGGCTCGCTGAAGACCACCAGGTATTCGTTCCAGTCGCGTTCGGAGGAGTACTTGGCCGCCCACAGCGCGAACAGCAGCAGGAATACGGTCACCGCGATGGTGAACGCGCCGATCAGGACGTAGTTGGCCTTGGTTTCCATGCGTCAGGTGTCCTCAGCGGTCGCCGCGGCCGCGTGCGCGGCCCTTCCGCGCGGGCCATGGAAGTAGTCGCGGATCCAGGGGTGGTCGAGCCGTTCGATCTCGGCCAGCGGAGCGGCCGCCACGACCTTGCGGTCGGCGATCACGGCGACACGGTCGCAGATCGCATACAGCGTGTCGAGATCGTGGGTGATCAGGAACACGGTCAGTCCCAGCGCCTGCTGCAGGGTGCGGATCAGGCGGTCGAAGGCCGCGGCACCGATCGGGTCGAGGCCGGCCGTGGGTTCGTCCAGGAACAGCAGCGGCGGGTCCAGCGCCAGCGAGCGGGCGAGCGCGGCACGCTTGCGCATCCCGCCCGACAGCTGCGAAGGCAGCTTGTCCAGGGCGTCCGCAGGCAGCCCGGCCAGGCGCACCTTGAGCAGGGCGAGTTCGTAGCGCAGCGATTCCGGCAGCTCCGGATGGTGCTCCTTGAGCGGCACCTGCACGTTCTCGCCGACGGTCAGGGACGAGAACAGGGCGCCGTCCTGGAACAGCACGCCGGTGCTGCGTTCCAGGTGCAGCCGGTCCTGCGGGTCGTCCGAGCGCGGATCGACCCCCAGTACTTGGATCTCGCCTTCGTCGGGCGTGCGCAGGCCGATCAGCGAGCGCATCAGCACCGACTTGCCCGAGCCGGAGCCGCCCACCACCCCGAGGATCTCGCCGCGCACCACGTCGAGGTCGAGGCCGTCGTGCACGGTCTGCGCGCCGAAGCGGTTGATCAGCCCGCGGACACGGATGATGGGGGACGCGTCCGCGTCGCCGCGATCCGGCATGGGCGATTCGCGATCGGCAACGGCGGCATCCTCCCCTGCGGCGGGGTGGCCTGCACGCTCCTGATCTTTCGAACCACCAGTCACCAGTCACCAACCACGTCTTCACCAATCCATGTACATGAACCAGATCGCGGCCATCGCATCGAACACGATCACCAGCGCGATCGTCTGCACCACGCTGGACGTGGTCCGTTCACCCACCGACTGCGCCGTTCCCTGCACCTGCAACCCCTCGAGGCAGCCGATCAGGCCGATCACCAGCGCGAACAGCGGCGCCTTCGACATGCCGATCAGGAAATGGCGCAACTCCATCTGTTCGTGCATCCGCGCAAGGTACGCCTGCGGCGGGATGTCGAGGCTGAACGCGCCGACCGACAGGCCGCCGAGCAGGCCGGCGAGCATGGCGATGAAGGTCAGCAGCGGCAGCATCACCAGCAATGCGATCACGCGCGGGATCACCAGCAGGTCGACGGGATCGAGGCCGAGCGTGCGGATCGCGTCCACCTCCTCGCGGCTGACCATCGCCCCGATCTGAGCGGTGAAGGCGCTGGCGGTGCGGCCGGCCAGCAGGATCGCGGTCAGCAGCACGCCGAATTCGCGCAGGAACGCGATCGACACCAGTTCGACCACGAAGATCGTCGCGCCGAAGTCGGCGAGGATCTGCGCCCCGAGGAACGCGATCACCGCGCCCACCAGGAACGACAGCAGCGCCACCAGCGGCACCGCATCCAGTCCCACCTGCTCCATGTGGTGGATGGTGGACGTGAGACGGAAGCGGCGCGGGTCGAGGATCGTGCGCCCGAGCTTGACCAGCGTTTCGCCCAGGAAGCTCACCAGCGCGACGATCTCGCGCGAGTTGTCCTGTACCGCGTAGCCCAGCCGCGCCAGCGCCGCAGCGAAGCCGTATTCGCGCCGGGCCTTGGGGCGGTCGTCGTGCACATCCTCGATCGCGGCCACCAGCGCGCGATGGTCGTCGCGGAAGCGGAAGGTGGTGTAGTCGAGTTGCCGGCGCTCGGCATAGCGCAGCAACTGCAGGACCCCTACGGAGTCGAGCCTGTCGACGGCCGAGGCGTCGATCGCGCCGACCGAGTCGGGGAGTTCGCGCAACGCGCGTCCGATATCCAGCGCGTGGTCGAGCGTCCAGCGCCCCCCCAGGCGCAGCAGCGCCGGGTCCTGCGGATCGGGCTCGGCGGTGGGCGGCTGGCTCGCGGGCACGGTCATCGGGGGCGAGGATACAGGGATCGACGTGTCGGCAGCAGGGAGGCGGACGGGTCCGCTGGTGCCCTGGCGGGGCGGGCCGTGCGATCCTTCGCGACGCCATGCCGACGATGCCCCCCAGCGCCAGTTACGCCACGCGCATCGCGTTCATCGTCGAGCTGGCCGGACACCTGCACCGCTACGGCACCACGTCGCAGCGGCTGGAGGGTGCGATCGTGTCGGTCGCCCGCCAGCTGGGCCTCGACTGCGAGCCCTGGAGCAACCCCACCGGGCTGATCCTGACCTTCAGCGATCCGCAGCGACCGCCGGGCGAGAGCGACACCACGCGCGTGATCCGGCTGCCGCCGGGGGAAACCAACCTCTACAGGCTGTGCGAGGCCGACCGGATCGCGGAAGAGGTGATGGCGGGCCGACTCGGCATCGCCGAAGGCCACGCCGCGCTGCGCGCGCTGGACCGCGACGTGGGCTGGCGTGGCAAGCTGCAGCAGGTGCTGGGATTCGGGCTCGCCGCGGCGAGCGTGGCGGGACTGCTGCGGTTGCCGTGGCTGGATGTCGCCACGGCCGGGGTGATCGGCACCCTCGTCGGTCTGCTCGGCGTCGCCAGCCGCGGCAGGCCGCAGATGAAGGAGGCCGACGACGCCATTGCCGGCATCGTCGCGGGTGGACTGGCCGCGCTGGTGGCCACCTTCCTGGTGCCGTTGAACCTGAATACCGTCGTGATCGCCTCGATGATCGTGCTCATGCCCGGCATGGCACTGACGAATGCCTTCAGCGAACTCACCAGCCAGCACCTGGTCTCCGGGACCGCGCGCCTGTTCGGCGCCCTGACCACGCTGCTGAAGCTGACGGTGGGCACGATGATCGCCCTGACCACCGTGCAGTTGCTGGGACTGGAACCGCAGGTGCGGGCGTGGCGCCCGCAACCGGTGTGGGTGGAGTGGGGCGCGGTGGTCACGGCCGCCTGGGCGTTCGCCGCGCTGTTCCGCGCCGGTCGCCGCGACTACCTGCTGGTGATGGCGGCGGCGATCGCGGGCTACTACATCTCGCGCATGGTGGGCCAATGGCTGGGCAGCCCGGTCGGCGTGTTCCTGTCGGCGCTGGCGATCACCGTCGCCGGCAACGGCTATGCGCGCTGGATGCGCCGGCCCGGGGCCTTGATCCGGGTGCCGGGCATCATCATGCTGGTTCCGGGCAGCACCAGCCTGCGCAGCCTGCTGGTGGCGGTGCAGCAGCAGGACGTGGCGGCCGGCCAGGATGCGGCGATCACCGTGATCAACGTGCTGCTGGCGCTGATCGCCGGCCTGCTGATCGGAAACCTGTTGCTGCCGGCGCGGCGCAACCTGTAGCGGGAAACCGGACGGCCGTCCTGCCTGCCCTGCTTCCCGTCCAGGCAACAGGAAACGCCGGCTGGTCGGCCGGCGTTCCTTGTCGCGGAAGTTTCCGTGCGAAGCAGCGAGCCGCGCTCACTTCTTGATCAGGAAGTCCTCGGGCTTGCGGCCCTTCTTGACCAGTGCCGCCATCCAGCGCGGCTGCTTGCCGCGGCCGGTCCAGGTTTCGCTCGGCACCGCCGGATTGCGGTACTTGGGGGGCACCTTGCCCAGCTTGCGCCCGGTCTTGCCGGCCTTCTTCGCGGTCTTCTTCGCAGCCGGCGCCTTCTTCGATGCGGCCGAGCGCCCGCCGAACAGTTCCTGGACCGTATAACCCTCGGCGGTGGCGAAGTCGACGATGCGCTTGCGGATCGCGGCGATCGGCTTGCGTTTCCTCAGGGCGGTCTTGCGGCGCTTGGCTTCGGAAATCAGGGCGTCGAGCTGCTTCGGTGAAAATGCGGTCAAATCGATTGCCATGCAAAAAAACTCCGGAATCTGGAAGGGAATGTCCCGTCCCTGGCACCCGCGCATGATAGTGGAATACGCGTGACGACGAGAAAATGCCTTCGCAGCGATGCGCGAACGCCATAATCCGTTCGATTATCCCGGGCCTGCGGATTTCACTCCGCGCGCAGGCGCGCAAGCAGCGAGGCGCGATCGAGATTCTCCGGGCCCGTCGCGGTGCGCGCGCGATATTCGAACGTGCCCGCGGCCAGGCCGCGCTCGGACACGACGATCCTGTGCGGAATCCCGATCAGCTCGATGTCGGCGAACATCGGGCCGGGTCGCAGGCCGCGGTCGTCGAGCGCGACCTCGATCCCGGCTTCGCCCAGCTCGCGGTAGAGCGCGTCGGCCGCGGCGGCCACCTCGGCGTTGCCCTTCGGGTTGATCACGCACACCACGGCCTGCCACGGCGCCATCGGCGCCGGCCACGCGATGCCGGCCTCGTCGTGGTTCTGTTCGATCGCCGCGGCGACGATGCGCGACACGCCGATGCCGTAGCAGCCCATCGCCGGGTGCACGGCGCTGCCGTCCGCATCGAGCACCGTGCAATGCATCGCCTCGGAATACTTGCGGCCGAGCGCGAACACGTGGCCCACCTCGATGCCGCGCGCGATGCCCAGCGATCCGTTTCCGTCGGGCGAGGGATCGCCGGCGACGACGTTGCGGATGTCCGCGGTCTCGTCGGGTTCGGGCAGGTCGCGGCCCCAGTTGACGCCGGTGAGATGGAAGCCGTTCTCGTTGGCGCCGACGACGAAGTCCGCCATCGCGCAGACGCTGCGGTCGGCGAGGACGCGGATCTTCCCGCGCGCGTTGTACGGTCCGAGGAAACCCGGTTCGGCGCCCAGGTATTCACGGATTTCCGCCTCGGTCGCCAGTCGGTGGTCGGCCAGGCCGGGCAGCTTCGACACCTTGATCTCGTTGAGCGCATGGTCGCCGCGCACCATTGCCAGCACGAACTGCGCGCCGCCCCCGGCATCCACACCCATCAGCGCGATCGACTTCACCGTGCGCTGCAGCGGGATGCCGAGCAGGGCGGCAACGTCCTCGCAGGTCTTCTGGGTGGGGGTCTCGACCTTCTCCAGCGCCTGGGTCGCGGCCGGACGCGTCTGGTTGCAGATCGCTTCGGCCAGCTCGACGTTCGCGGCGTAGCCGGACTCCTGCGCGAAGGCCAGGGCGTCCTCGCCGGAATCGGCCAGTACGTGGAATTCGTGCGAGGCACTGCCGCCGATCGCGCCGGTGTCGGCGAACACCGCGCGGAAGCGCAGCCCGAGCCGGGTGAAGATGCGCGAGTAGGCGTCGTACATGTTGCGGTATTCGCGCTGCAGGTCCTCGTCCGAGACATGGAACGAATACGCGTCCTTCATGATGAATTCGCGCGCGCGCATCACCCCGAAGCGCGGACGGATCTCGTCGCGGAACTTGCTGGTGATCTGGTAGAAGTTCACCGGCAGCTGCTTGTAGCTGGCGATCTCCTGGCGGAAGAAATCGGTCACCGCCTCCTCGGCGGTCGGGGTGAAGCAGTAATCCTGGTCCCTGCGGTCGCGGATCTTGAGCAGCTGCGGGCCGAACCTGCGCCAGCGTCCGCTTTCCTCCCACAGCTCGCGGGGCTGCACCGAAGGCATCGCCATCTCGATCGCGCCGGCGCGGTCCATCTCCTCGCGCACGATCGATTCCACCTTGCGCAACACGCGCAGTCCCAGCGGAGACCAGGTGTACAGACCCGCGGCGAGCTTGCGGACCATGCCGGCCCTGAGCATCAGCCGGTGGCTGGCGATCTCGGCGTCGGCAGGCGTTTCCTTCTCGGTGCGGAGGTGGAACTGCGACAGGCGCATCGGCGGGCTCATGGCGGAGGGACGCGCATTTTGCCATGCGCCCATGCCGGGGCCCTGCCGGTATTCAGCGCGCGGCTTCGATCGCCGGATTGGGATCGATGGTGTTGCGGCGCTCGAGTGCGGCCACGTCCACGATCGTGTAGTCGCGGTCGGGCGGCGGGATGTCGGTGATCTGCACGATACCGGCGTCGTCGCGCCAGCGGTACAGGGCCGGCCCTGCAGGCGCCTGCCGCGCCGCGTCCGCTGGCTCCCCGGCAGGGGCCTCGCTCGCGCCGGCCGGCCGCACCGGCCGCTCCTCGCGCGTCAACCACCATGCCAGCGCGCCGGCGCCGAGGGCACCTGCGACGATGGCCCAGGCCAGCTTCACGACAGACCTAGGCGGCCGGCGTGGTGCAGTAGGCCTTCACCGCCGCGTTCGCCAGTTCGAGCTGGCTGGCGCGCTCGGCGTCGTTCAATGCGCGGCCCGGTTTACCGTCCTCTCCCGCTTCGTGGACCGGCCGGCTGCCGCTCAGGGCGGTCACGTTGGCGCGCGCGTTCGCGCACTGCGGGCTCTCGGCCGGGGCTGCGGCCTGCGTCGCCTGCTGCGCGGTGCCCGCGCCGGCGCTGGTGATCTGGCGCTGCTGGTAGCTGCCCCGCGGGGGTGGCGTCTGCGAGTAGTGGGTCACGCCGTTGGCGTCCTTCCACTGATAGACCTCGGCGCCGTAGGCGGCGGATGCGGCTAGCAGGCCGGCGGCAAGCGCCAGGAACGGGAGGCGGGGCATCGCATGACTCCTGGAGCGTGGTCGTGGCGCGATTCCAGCATCGCCCCGTCGCGGACGCAAGCGCCGCGCGACGGAAACGTGAACTGCCGGCGTGACCCGGGCCGGTCGGGCCGGCGACACCAGGCCCGGGCGTGGTCCCGCCGGCAGGCGCTACACTGCGCCGATGGAGCCCCAGACCCCAGTGCCGCCGCGCGGCCGCGGCATCTACCTGCTGCCCAACCTGTTCACCACCGGCGGCCTGTTCGCGGGCTTCTTCGCCATCATCGCCGCTTCCCAGGGACGCTATGGCGCGGCCTGCATCGCGATCTTCGTGGCCGGCGTCCTGGACGGTATCGATGGCCGCGTCGCGCGCCTCACCAACACCCAGAGCGAGTTCGGCGTGCAGTACGACTCGCTGGCCGACCTGATCAGTTTCGGCATGGCGCCGGCGCTGGTGATGTACCACTGGGCGCTGATGTCGATGAAGCTCGACGGCGTGATCCAGGGCAGGATCGGCTGGCTCGCCGCGTTCCTCTACGCCGCCTGCGCGGCGTTGCGGCTGGCGCGGTTCAACAGCCAGGTGGGGCTGGTCGACAAGCGCTGGTTCGTGGGACTGGCGAGCCCTGCCGCGGCGGGACTGATGGCCAGTTTCGTCTGGACCTGCCACGAACTCGGCTTCGCCGGCGAGGACCTGCGCTATGCCGCGCTCGCGGTGACGGTGGTCTCCGGCCTGCTGATGGTCAGCCGCCTGCGCTACAACAGTTTCAAGGGCAGCGGCAGCGGGCCGAGGGCCGAGCGCGTGCCGTTCGTCGCGCTGCCGATCGCGGTCGGCGCGCTGATCGCGTTGTGGGTGGATCCGCCGAAGACGCTGCTGGCCGTCGCCACCGTCTACGCGCTGTCCGGGCCGGTCCTGTGGTTCTGGCGGCGGCACGATGGCGGGCGCGTGGAGCCGGCATGAAGCTCGACCGGCTGCAGCGGGAGATCCTCGCGGAGATGGGATACACCGTCTACGCGGCGAACGGCGATGATGCCGCGACGGTCGCCGCCGCCACGGTCGCGTCGGCGGCTCCTCCAGGGCCGCGCGCTGCCGCGCCCTGCGCGAGCGGTCCCGACTCCCTGCTGCTGGCCCTGCTGCGCGCGGCCGGTCGCGACCTGGATGATGCACAGGCACTGGCGCTGTGCCGCGACCTGTTGCCGCCGGAGGGTCTGCGCGATGCGCGTTCGCGACGGGCGTTGTGGCCGCGGCTGCGTGGACTGCGCGCCCGAACCGCACGGTGAGCGCCGTCGCCGCCGACGCCGGTCGTGCCCAGGCCTCGATGCGGCCGATGCGCGACGCGGACCTCGACGAAGTCATGCGCATCGAACTGCGCGCGTACCCGTTCCCGTGGACGATCGGCATCTTCCGCGACTGCCTGCGCGCCGGCTATCCGGCCTGGGTGCTCGAAGCCGGGCCGCGGCTGATCGGCTACGGCGTGTTGAGCGTCGCCGCGGACGAAGCGCACGTGCTGAACGTGTGCGTCGATCCCGACGACCAGGGCCAGGGCCACGGGCGGCGCCTGCTGCGCGGGTTGGAGCGGGTGGCGCGCGGGCTGGGCGTGCAGCGCGTGTTCCTGGAGGTGCGGCCTTCCAACCCGGCCGCGATCGCGCTGTACCACGACGAGGGGTTCAACGAGATCGGGCGCCGCCCGCGCTACTACCCCGCGCACGAAGGACGCGAGGACGCGATCGTGATGGCGAAGGAACTGCTGCCGGACGCGTTGACCCGGATGCCGTCGTAGGCGGATGCGGCCGCCGCCGCTGCGCACGGGCCCGGGCGCCCGCCGCGGGTGCCTGCGGAACCGGAGGCGCCCGCCGGGGAGGCCCGGTGTCCGCGGCAAGCCTGCTCAGAACTCCGGGTCGCGCCACGCGATGTCGCCATCGATCACCGTCAGCAGGCTGCGGGTGCCGGGCAAGGCCTGCGCGGGCAACTCCGGGTCCAGCACGTCCTGCGACAGCACCGCGAAATCCGCGACGTAGCCCGCGACCAGCCGGCCTTTCTCGTGGTCGGTGAACTCGGCGTAGGCGCTGCCGTGCGTGTAGGCGCGCAGGGCCTGTTCGCGGGTCAGCGCCTGCTCCGGGCGCGTGACCGGCGCGGTGGCGAACATCAGGTTGAGCCAGGGATTCGGTGGACCATCGCTGCCGAGCGCGAGCGGTACGCCGGCGTCGAGCAGGCCCGAGAGTGGCGAAAAGCCGCGTTCGCGCACGAGCGAGGCGAAGGGATGATCCTCGGGCATCGAGAAGTGGGACGGGTTCTGGACCACGACGATGCCGAACGACGCGGCGCGCGCCAGCAGGTCCGGGGCCAGTCCATCCCCATGCTCGAAGCGCAGGCGGCGTGCGCGCCATTGCGCCGGCGATGCGATCGTTTCCATCGCGTCCATGATCGCGATCGCGGCGACGTCGCCAGCCACATGCAGCAGCGCCTGGTCGTCGCGCGCCAGGATCTCGCGCAGGAGCGCTTCGATCCGGGTCTGGTCGAAGTTCAGGCGACCGTTGCCGCCGGTGCCCGGATAGGGTTCGCGCAATGGGGCGGCCTGGTCCACCGGCGTACCGTCGATGATCCATTTGGTGCCCGATACGGCGATCCGTGGCGTGTCGGCAGGGTGCTTCTCCAGTGCATCAGCGACCACCGGCTCATCGTCCGCGGCGGGCATGGGGAAACGGATCAGCCGCAGCCTGGACCGGGCGCCCGCCGCGTTCCAGAGGCCGACGAAGCGTTCCGGCGGCATCCACGCCATCACCTGCAGCGACGTGGTGCCCCACTTCAGCGTGGCCTGCGAATAGCGCTGGATCGACTGCACTTCTTCGGCGTCGGGGCGGGGTGGCGAATGCGCGAGCGTGCGCCAGTGCGCGTACTCGTAGACGCGGCCATCGAATGCCCCGTCCGGACCCTTCCCGTACCAGCCACCGGGTACCGCGACGTCCGGATCGATGCCGAGTGCGCGCTGCGCGGCGGTATTGAGCAGCAGTCCGTGGCCCGTGAACATCTGCAACTGCAGCGGGCGTGTCGGATGCAGGGCGTCGAGTCGCGCCTGGTGCCAGGTCGGATCGGTCCAGATGGCGCCGCCGATGTCGCCGGTGATCCAGCCATCGCCACCGGCAGGCTGCGCCTTCAGCGCGGCTTCGAGTTCGTCGCTGGTGGATTCGGGAAAGGGCAGTTCCAGACGGGTCGACGGCGGGGAGGCGCCGAGGTGGACGTGCGCGTCGTTGATGCCGGGGACCACGCGCCGTCCACCGAGGTCGATCCGTACCGCGGTTCCGGACACGGCGGCCGCGACCGCGGCGGCGTCGCCCACGGCCACGATCCGGCCGTCGCGCACGGCCATCGCGCCGGCCTGTGGCCGCTCGTCGTCACCGGTCCAGATGCGGCCGTTGACCAGCAGCATTTCGGCCGCGTGCACGGGCAGGGCGAGCAGCAGGCATCCGAGCAACAGTGGCAGGCGCATCGGCGTTGTCCTCCGGGGAATGTGCTCCGGAGAACGGGAAAAGCATGCCACGCCTGACAGGCGACCGGCGGGTCAGCCCAATCGTGTGCGCTGGGCAGCGAGGGCCTGGTGCTGCGCCGTCCAGTCCTCGAGGCGCTGGCGTTCCTGCTGCACGACCGCCGGCGGCACCTTGTCGCTGAACTTCGCGAGCTTGGCCGCACTCTTGTCCTTCTCCCCCGAGATGCGCGCGAGCTCCCTGTCCAGGCGCGCGCGCTCGGCGTCGAGGTCGACCAGGCCTTCGAGCGGCACGAACAGCCTGAGTTCGCCGACCAGGCCGGCAGCGGAGGGCGGCGGATCGCCATCGACCGCCTCGATCCCCGCGAGCCGGTTGAGGAAGCGCAGCTGCGAGTCGAACCGCCGCAGGCGCGCGCGCTCCTCGTCAGAGCCGCCCTGCACCAGCAGCGGGACCTGCTTCGACGGCGACACCCCCAGTTCGCTGCGGATGCGGCGCAGCGCGGTGACCATCTGCCGCAGCCACTCGACATCGGCCTCGGCCGCGGTGAAGTCGTGGCCCGCGAGGTCGGATGCCTTCGGGTAGCGCTGCAGCGAGATGGTCGCGCCCCCGATCCCGAGGCGCGGCGCGACCTGCCGCCACAGTTCCTCGGTGACGAACGGAATCAGCGGGTGCAGCAGGCGCAGCAGCGCCTCGAGCACGGACAGCAGGGTGTGGCGGGTGCTGTCGGCGGCAGCATGGTCGTCTCCGTTCAACGCCGGCTTCGACAGTTCGACGAACCAGTCGCAGAACTCGTTCCATGCGAACTCGTACAGCGATTGCGCGAGCAGGTCGAAACGGTAGGCCGCGAAATGGACTTCCGCCTCCGCCGAGGTCCTCGCCAGGCGGGCGAGGATCCAGCGTTCGGCGTCGGTGGCGGGCGAAGGAGCGTTGACCCCGTCCGCACTGCGGGCGCCTTCCCCCGCGTGCCGGGGAAGCGAGAAACCCTCCGTATTCATCAGCACGAACCGCGTGGCGTTCCAGAGCTTGTTGCAGAAGTTCTTGTAGCCCTCGGCTCGGCCGAGGTCGAACTTGATGTCGCGGCCCGGGCCGGCGAGCGCGGCCATGGTGAAGCGCAGCGGATCGGCGCCGTGGGCGATGATGCCGTCGGGGAATTCCTTGCGCGTGGCCTTCTCGATCTTCTCGGCCATCTTCGGCTGCATCAGCCCGCTGGTGCGCTTGACGACCAGCGCATCGGCGGTGATGCCGTCGATCAGGTCGAGCGGGTCGAGGATGTTGCCCTTCGACTTGGACATCTTCTGGCCATCCTTGTCGCGGACCAGGCCGGTGATGTAGACGTCGTCGAACGCGACCTTGCCGGTCAGCGCGTCGGTCATCATCACCATCCGCGCGACCCAGAAGAAGATGATGTCGAAGCCGGTGACCAGCACGCTGGTCGGCAGGAAGTCATCGAAGCCGCGCGCGCGCATCGCCGCCTCGTCCGGCCAGCCCATCGTGCTGAATGGCCACAACGCGGAAGAGAACCACGTCTCCAGCACGTCGGGATCCTGGCGCAGGACAGGCTCCAGCCCGCCATTGCGCTCCTTCGCCTGCGCCCGCGCGTCGCCTTCGTTGCGCGCCACGTAGATATTGCCGGCATCGTCGAACCACGCCGGAATACGATGGCCCCACCAGAGCTGGCGGCTGATGGTCCAGTCCTGGATGTTTTCCATCCAGTGGCGGTAGGTGTTGATCCAGTTCGGCGGCACGAACTTCACGGCGCCGCTTTCGGCCAGTTGCATGCCGCGCCGGCCCATGTCGTCCATGCGCACGAACCACTGGTCGGTCAGGTAGGGCTCGATGACGGAACCGGAGCGGTCGCCGAAGGGCTGCATGATCGGCTTCGATTCGATCAGCGGATTGCCGTCCGGGCCGGTCACCGCCAGGCCTTCTGCGGTGATGGCCGCCACCACGCGCTCGCGCGCGGCGTAGCGGTCCAGGCCGCGCAGTTCCTCCGGGACCAGGTTGATCGCCGCGACATCGTCCGCCGCTCGCTCGCCCCGCGCGATCTCTCCCGCGATCCGCGCGCTCTGCTCGTACGGCAGGCCGTCCTCGCGCATGCGCGCATTGCCATCCATGAGCGCGTAGAGCGGGATGCCGTTGCGCGCGGCCACAGCGTAATCGTTGAAGTCGTGCGCGCCGGTGATCTTGACCGCGCCGGAGCCGAACGCCGGATCGGGATACTCGTCGGTGATGATCGGGACCAGCCGGCGATGTTCCTTCGGTCCGACCGGAATCTCGCACAGCTTGCCGACGATGGGGGCGTAGCGCGCGTCTTCCGGGTGCACCGCGACCGCGCCGTCGCCGAGCATGGTCTCCGGGCGGGTGGTGGCGATGGCGATGTAGTCGCGCGTCTCGCGCAGGGTGACGTTGCCGTCGGCGTCGCGCTCGACGTATTCGTAGGTCTCGCCGCCCGCCAGCGGATACCTGAAGTGCCACATGTGGCCCGGGACTTCCCGGTTCTCGACCTCGAGGTCCGAGATCGCGGTGTTCAGCACCGGATCCCAGTTCACCAGCCGCTTGCCGCGGTAGACCAGCCCCTGCTCGTGCAGGCGCACGAACGCCTCGACCACCGCCGCGGACGGCATCGGGTCCATCGTGAACACGCTGCGGGTCCAGTCGCCGGACGTGCCGAGTCGCCGCATCTGCCGCTCGATGGTGTCGCCGGACTGTCGCTTCCACTCCCAGACTTTGGCGATGAACGCCTCGCGTCCCAGCGAGTCGCGCGTCTCGCCCTTGCCTTCCAGGGCGAGATTGCGGCCGACGACCATCTCGGTCGCGATGCCGGCGTGGTCGCTGCCCATCTGCCAGAGCGTGCGGTGACCGAGCATCCGGTGATAGCGAATCAGGGCATCCTGCAGCGTGTGCTGGAACGCGTGGCCCATATGCAGGGTGCCGGTGACGTTGGGCGGCGGCAGCAGGATGGTGTAGGCGGGGCCGTCACCGCGGGGCGCGAACACGCCCGCCGCTTCCCACTCGGCGTAGAGGCGGGATTCGAAGGTGGCCGGATCGTAGGAAGGGGCGAGGGGCATGGGAGCGGTGACTGGCGATTCGTGATTGGTGATTGGGAAGTGCGGCAACCGGTTCGCATCGGCGGTTTCGAATCACCAATCGCGAATCACGCATCGCCGCACGCCACTACATGTCGTGCTTGTTGACCTCGAGGCCGCGCGCCTTGTAGTGCTTCCAGCGCTCGCGCAGCGGGCCGCGCGCCGACTCGTCGGCCGGCACCACTTCCAGTACCCGCTCGAAGCCGTCGGGTACGGGCGCGTCGCGCAGGTTGATCACCAGCGCACGCATCGGCGTGTCGGTCTGCGGCTCGGCGATCAGCACCGGGGTCAGTTCGTCCTCTTCGTCGCGGCCGGCGATCTGGTGCGGAATGTAGGTATCGTCGCCCATGTCCCAGAGCAGGTCGTCCAGCTGTTCGGCCTGCGCGGTGTCGCGCGCCAGCACCAGCGTCCACAGGTTCGCCTCGTAGGCCTTGCGTACCAGCTCGCAGGCCAGCCGCAGCGGCTCGGCGCGGAAGCGGGGCCTGGCGATGAGGTAGAAGTCGGCGCGCATGAAAGCTGTGATTCGTGATTGGTGATTGGTGATTCGAAAGGGCTGGCGTCAGCCGGAGGAACGTTGCTCGAATGCCTTTTGCATTTTCCAATCACCAATCCACCAGTCACCAATCCACGGGCTACGCAGCGCCCGCCGCACGATCGATCAGCCACTGGCTCAGCAATCCCACCGGACGGCCGGTCGCCATGCCCATCTTGCCGTCGGTGTTGGCGCTGCCGGCGATGTCCAGGTGCGCCCAGCGCTGGCCCTCGGTGAAGCGGGCGAGGAAGCAGCCGGCGGTGATCGCGCCGCCCCAGCGTCCACCGATGTTGTAGACGTCGGCGAAATTGGATTCGAGCAGGGTCTGGTATTCGTCCCACAGCGGCAGGCGCCAGGCGCGGTCGAACACGCCTTCGCCGGCGGCGAGCAGCTCGTCCGCGAGATCGTCGTGCTTGCTCATCAGGCCCGAGGCGTAGCGGCCGAGCGCGACCATGCAGGCGCCGGTGAGGGTGGCCACGTCGACCAGCGCCTGCGGCTGGAAGCCCTCGGCGTAGGTGAGCGCGTCGCACAGGATCAGGCGGCCCTCGGCGTCGGTGTTGCCGACCTCGATCGTCTTGCCGGCCATGCTGGTGATCACATCGGACGGGCGGTAGGCATTGCCGTCGATCGCGTTCTCCACCGCCGGCACGATCGCCACCAGGTTGATCGGCAACTGCAGGCCGACCGCGGAAACGAAGGTCCCGAGCACGGCGGCCGCGCCGCACATGTCGTACTTCATTTCCTCGATGCCGCCCTGGGTCTTGAGGTTGACGCCGCCGGTGTCGAACGTGATGCCTTTGCCGACGAGGACGAAAGGCCTGGCGTCGCCGCCGTTGTTCCACTTCAGCACGACCAGGCGCGGCCGGTTGACCGAGCCGCGCGCCACCGCCAGCAGCGCGCCCATGCCGAGCTGCTCCATCTGCGCCTCGTCGAGGATCTCGGCCTCGGCCTTGTCGAAACGATCGGCGAACGCCTGCGCCTGTTCAGCGACATAGGCGGGGTTGCAGACATTCGGCGGCAGGTTGCCGAGTTCGCGCGCGAACTTCACCCCCGCAGCGATCGCCTTGCCCTGCGCCAGCGCCTGCTCGTCGGCGCCCTGGATCGACAGCGCGGACAGTCCGGACTCGCTGCGCTTCTTGTTCTTCGGCCCCAGCGTGGCGAGGTAGCGGTAGGCGGCGTGGTCGGCGGCGACCACCGCCTGGCGGATGTTCCACGCGGCATCGCGGCCATCGAGCGCGAGTTCCGACAGCGTGAAAAGAGCCTGCTTCACCGGGCCGGTCTTCAGCGCCCGCACCGTGTCGGCCACCGCCTTGAGGTATTGCGGCACGCCGAACTTGGCCTTGTCCCCGAGGCCGATGACGAGCACCCGCGGCGCATCGATGCCGGGCACGTCGTGCAGGAGGAGGTTGCGGCCGGTCGCGCCGGGAATGTCGCCGCGGGCGACCAGGGCGGCAAGCCGGCCTTCTCCGTCGAGCGCCTGCGCGGCGGGTGTGAGGGAGCCGTCGGCGAAGGCGCCTACCACGATGCAGTCGGTGGCGGCAGCCGCGGGCGCGGCCCGGTTCAGGGTGAATTCGAGGGTCATCGATCAGATTCCGAGGTGACTTACGTACAATCGGTGCCCGGACAGCGGCCTCATGCCCCGGGCCACTTCGTTCGTGGCCCGCTGCGGCCCGGACGCAACGCCCTAGTCTAATCCAAGCCCCCGCCCGATGCCGAAGCTCGACAGCTACCTGTTCCGCGAATTCGCGCAGACCACGTTCGCGGCGCTGGTGGTGCTGATGATCGTCAGCCTGGGCGCGGTGTTCGCCGATGTCCTGGGCGACATCGTGCGCGGGCGGGTGCCGGCCGGGATGATGCTGGCCCAGCTCGGGCTGCAGGTGCTGAACTACCTGCCGCTGATCCTGCCGCTGGGACTCATGCTCGGCCTGCTGCTGAGCGTGGGTCGGCTGTACCGCGACAGCGAGATGCCCGTGCTCACCTCGATCGGTGTCGGCCCGCGGCGCCTGCTGCGTCCGCTGATGCTGCTGGTGGTGCCGTTCGTGCTGCTGATCGGCGCCTGCTCGCTGTGGCTGGGGCCGTGGGCGCGGCAGTACTCGCAGCAGATGATCGAGGTCGGCCAGCGCAGTCTGCTGGTCGCGGGGCTCGAGGCGGGGCGCTTCGTGGAACTGCCCGGCGGTGGCGGCGTGGTCTACGCGAACTCGATGTCGAACGACGGCACCCGCCTGGGCCGCGTGTTCATCTACCGCCAGGAGGAAGGCCGGATGGACGTCACCTCGGCACGCACCGGCACGCTCAACGTCGAGGGCACGAGCCGCTACCTGACGCTCGACGAAGGCTTCCGCGTCGAAGGTCCGATGGACGGTGGCAAGGATTTCCGGCTGATGCGCTACGCCGCCAACGAGGTGCGCCTGCCCGACGCGGAGTCGCGCGAGATCGCCGACGATCCGGAGCTGATGTCGACGCCGGCGCTGCTGCCCGACGGGCGTCCGGAGGCGCGCGCCCAGCTGCACTTCCGCATGGCGCCGCCGCTGCTCGCCCTGGCGTTCGCGTTGCTGGCCGTCCCGCTCGCGCGCAGCCCGCCGCGGCAGGCGCGCTGGGGCCGGATCATTCTCGGCCTGCTCGCCTACGTCTTCGGCATCAACCTCATGCTGCTCGGCACCAACGCGCTGGCCTCGGGTCGGCTGCCGGTAGCGCTAGGCCTGTGGTGGCTGGTGCTGCCGCTGCTGGCGCTGGGCCTGTGGATGTATTTCGGTGATGGCCGGATGAAGCGCTCGCGGCTGGTCGGCGCATGAAGGGACCGATGCGATGATGCCCTTCCCGAAAGTGCATGACCTGCTGGTCGCGCGCGTGGTCATCGGCACCGTGCTGCTGACCTGGGCGGTGCTGACCGGGCTCGATCTGGTGCTGGCGATGGTCGACGAGCTGCGCAGCGTCGGCCAGGGCAACTACGGCTTCTTCGGCGCGGTGACCTACGTGGCGCATACCGTGCCGCGGCGCGCCTACATGATGTTTCCGACCGCGGCGGTGATCGGCTCGCTGATGGGGCTGGGACAGCTGGCGGCCAGCTCCGAACTGACCGCGCTGCGTGCCGTTGGCGTCTCGCGCAGGCGACTGAGCGTGTCGGTAGCCCTGCCGCTGCTGGTGCTGACCGGCCTGATGATGCTCAACGCCGAGACGCTCGGCCCCTGGGCGCAGCGCAGCGCCGACATGATGAAGTCCGCCGCCCGCTCCAACGACATGATCGTGGCGCAGTACTCGGGGCTGTGGGCGAGGGAAGGCGAAACCTTCCTCAATGCGCAGGCCGGCCGCGAGCGTGGCGACGGCGACGATCGCTGGCTCGAGCTCAACGATGTGCGCCTGTTCGAATTCGACCAGGAAGGCCGCCTGGCGTCGGTCGCGCACGCGCGAATCGCCGAGCACCGCAGCACCGGCTGGCTCCTGCGCGACGTCAGGCGCACGCGTTTCGAGGAACGCTCCGTCGCGCAGACGGACGTGGCCGAAGAGCGCTGGGACTCCACCCTCGATTCCGCGGCACTGGCCGCGAACGCAGGCAACATCTGGCGCCCGCGCTACATGTCCTCGGCCGAGCTGAAGCAGGGCATCGAGTACCGCGAGCGCAACCAGCTCGATGCCAGCGAATTCGAGGAGTACTACTGGGGCCACTGGTTCTATCCGCTGAACGTGCTGGCCCTGTGCCTGGCCGCGATCCCGTTCGCCTTCGGCAGCCTGCGCAGTGGCGGCCTCGGCAGACGGTTGTTCATCGGCGTGGTGTTCGCGCTCGGCTTCTGGCTGCTGCAGACCCAGGTGGTCAAGCTGGCAGCGGTCTACTCGTTCGATTACCGCATCGCCTACCTGATGCCCCCGCTGATGATGCTGGCGGTCTCATGGTTCCTCTTCCGAAGACGGAGTGGGTGAGTCAAGCCCGTTTGCGCGGCACTGCCGCGCGGGCTTGGCGAACGCCCCGCGTGCTTCGCGGGGCCGGAGGAGTCAAGCCCGTTTGCGCGGCACTGCCGCGCGGGCTTGGCGAACGCCCCGCGTGCTTCGCGGGGCCGGAGGAGTCAAGCCCGTTTGCGCGGCACTGCCGCGCGGGCTTGGCGAACGCCCCGCGTGCTTCGCGGGGCCGGAGGAGTCAAGCCCGTTTGCGCGGCACTGCCGCGCGGGCTTGGCGAACGCCCCGCGTACTTCGCGGGGCCGGAGGAGTCAAGCCCGTTTGCGCGGCACTGCCGCGCGGGCTTGGCGAACGCCCCGCGTACTTCGCGGGGCCGAATGAGCGGGCACCGCTCGCGCGCTGTTCGCGAACGACGGGCGTGCTACGTCCGGCCGGATAGCGGTCCCATTTCCGAGGCACGGCCTCGCGTCACCCACGAAGGTCCCGCGAGTACATCGGGAAGTTCATTCCACGTATCTGGACCGTCACTTCGTGCGCATTGCTCGGTCGAGCAGCGCACCGACCAGGAGTGAGGCGCCGGGTCGAGTCAAACAGAAGGACCAAAGCGCGTTTACCGCGATAAGCCGGTCGGCAGGCAGCAGCGCGCCGGCTACGCGCCGGCGCGTTCATCACCATTGTCTTCTTCTGATCGCGCACGGCGCGGTTGGACAAACAGTCGTGCGACGCACTCCCGGTCTGCGGGGCCGCCTGAGTACCGAAAACTATCTTCCCGACAGCGCAACGCGGGTGCCGCTGGCGCGGTCGTGCCAGGTGAGGCGGTCGCGGTCGATCCACGCCCACCAGAACCCGAGGCCCGCCGCGAGCAGCGAGACCGTCCCGACCGCATAGCGACGCCACAGGGCTGCCCGGGTCGGCCGGTTGCCGTCGAGCGTCGCGACCCGGATCCGCCAGGGCCGCATGCCCAGGGTCTGCCCGCCGCGGCGCCAGCTGACGGTGGCGTACAGTCCGGTGACGAGCCAGCAGGCCAGCCACAACAGCCACTGCAACGTGCTGAAGGGCGCGATGTTCTCCTGCGGGGCACGGTGGCCGAGGTAGGTGTAGCCCGCGGTGAAGAGCATCGACAGCAGCAACCACAGCGCAACGGCGGGCAGCAGGTCGTACAGCAGCGCCAGCAGGCGACGGCCGACGAAGGCGGCGGGCGGTTGCGTTCGGGTGTGGCTGGAGCTGTCGTCCTGCATCCGCACAGGATAGCGGCTCGGAGTGTCGGCTAAGCTGTGGCGATGCCCAGCACCACGCCCGCCGAACGCCGCCAGCGCGCACGATGCCTGCCGCCGTTGCGCGACGCGGACGGCGACGCGATCGCCGCGTTCCTCGATGCGCTGTGGGCCGAAAGCGGCTCGGCGCGGCAGACGCTCGATGGCTATCGCCGCGACCTCGAAGGCGTCGCGCGCTGGCGCGACGGGCGCGGCGGCGGTCTGGTCGCGCTCGACCGCGCAGGCCTGTTCGAATACCTCGCCGACCGCACCCGAGATGGCTACTCCGCGCGCAGCAACGCCAGGCTGCTGACCGCGCTGCGGGCGTTCTTCGCCCACCTGCGCCGCCGCGGCGTGCGCGACGACGATCCGGTCGCGCTGATCGATCCGCCGCGGCTACCGCGTTCCCTGCCCAAGGCGCTGGGCGAAGCGCAGGTAGAGGCGCTGCTCGCCGCGCCCGATGTCGACACGCCCGAAGGACTGCGCGACCGCGCGATGCTGGAGTTGATGTACGCCTGCGGGCTGCGCGTGAGCGAGCTGGTGAACCTGCCGGCCACGGCGGTCAACCTGCGCCAGGGCGTGCTGCGCGTGACCGGCAAGGGCGGCCGCGAACGGCTGGTGCCGCTGGGCGAGGAGGCGCAGCACTGGCTCGAACGCTATCTGGCCCAGGCGAGGCCGGCGTTCGCAGGCAAGCGGGCGTTGCCCACGCTGTTCCTGCTCGCCTCCGGTGAACCACCGAGCCGGCAGCGGTTCTGGACGATGGTAAAGAAGTCGGCGGCGAGCGCCGGCATCGACCCGTCGAAGGTCAGCCCGCACGGACTGCGCCACAGTTTCGCCACCCACCTGCTCAACCATGGCGCCGACCTGCGCGCGCTGCAGATGCTGCTTGGCCACAGCTCACTGTCGACCACGCAGATCTACACGCTGGTGGCCCGCGAGAAGCTGAGGCAGTTGCACGCAACGCACCACCCGCGCGGATAGGCCTCGACACCGGCGCCGCCCGGCTTGCAGCGGCTCGCTCGGCAGCCGCTGCACGATGCGCCCTCCATGCGCCATGCCGCCGCCGCCGCGAGCCCGTCGCACGTGGCTCTGCACGGTCGACTGCGCGATTGCTGCGCCGCGACAAGTCACTCGTCGCGCCGGATGTTAGCGTTAACACTCGATCCCAGGGGGAATGCCATGATCCGTCCGAACCGCCATCGCCTGCAGGTCCGGCAGCGCCCGGTCCTCGCCTCCCTGCTGGCGCTCGCGCTCGCCTGGCCCATGGCCGCATCGGCCGAAGCGCCGGTACTCAACGAGCTCGAGTACTTCCACAAGCGCGGCCTCGACGTACTGGTGTTCAACAACTACTACGACGGCCTGTTCAGCGATTCCAAGCACGCCGGGGTGGAACTGGTGCACCACGGCGTGCGCACCGCGACCAACGGCGACGTGCGCCTGAGCCCCACGCCCGAGCAGTGGGATCCGGTGGCGCTGATGGTCGACCGCCAGGTCGATCGCGACAGCGGTACGGTCACCACCCGCCTCGGTTACGCGGCAGAGTCCTTCGAATACAGCATCCGCGTGGCGCCGGCGGGCGAGGGCGTGCGGTTGCAGGTGGTCTTCGACCAGCCGCTTCCGGCGGCGCTCGAAGGCCGGGCCGGCTTCAACCTGGAGTTCCTGCCCTCGGCCTACTGGGGCAAGAGCTGGCTGAGCGACCGCGGCAGCGGGCAACTGCCGCTGTACCCATCGGGCCCGACCGAGCGCGATCCCGAAGGCAAGCCACGGCGCCTGCCGATGGCCAGCGGCCGCACGCTGACCCTGGCGCCGGAAGACCCGCAGCGGCGCGTCACCATCCACTCCCGTGATGGCGAGCTCGGCCTCTACGATGGCCGCAACCAGGCGCAGAACGGCTGGTACGTGGTGCGCGGCGAACTGCCGGCCGGCAGGACCGGCGTGGTGCTCGAGTGGACGCTCGAGGGCAACACCGTGCCCGGCTGGACGCGCGACACCGTGATCGGCCACTCGCAGGTGGGCTACCACCCCGCGCAGCGCAAGGTCGCGGTGCTGGAGAACGACCGCAACGGGGCCGCGCCCGGCCGCGCCCGCCTGCTGCGCATCGACACGGACGGACGCGAACACCAGGCCCATGCCGCCGAGGCGAAGCACTGGGGGCCTTACCTGCGCTACGAGTACTACACCTTCGATTTCTCCGACGTGCGCGAACCCGGCGTCTACGTGATCGAGGCCGCCGGCCAGCGCAGCAATGCGTTCCGCATCGCCACCGACGCCTATGCCACCGCCTGGCATCCCACGCTCGATGTGTTCCTTCCGGTGCAGATGGACCACATGTTCGTCAACGAGGCCTACCGCGTCTGGCACGGCCGCTCGCACATGGACGACGCGCGCCAGGTGCCGCCGGACAAGGAACACTTCGACCTGTTCGGGCAGGGGCCGGACCTCGATTCGCCGTTCCAGCCCGGCGAGCACATCCCGGGGCTCAACTATGGCGGCTGGTACGACGCCGGCGACTACGACATCCGCACCCAGACCCACTACGCCACCGTGCTGTCGCTGGTGGATACCTGGGAGCAGTTCCGCCCGGAGCGCGACGAGACCACCGTCGGCCAGAACAAGCAGCACGTCGAGATCCATCGCCCCGACGGCGTGCCCGACCTGCTGCAGCAGATCGAGCACGGCACCCTGGCGCTGATCGCGCAGCACCGGGTGTTCGGCCATGCGATCCCCGGCATCGTCGAGCCCGACCTGGGCCAGTACACGCACCTGGGCGACGCGGTGACCAAGACCGATGGCAAGGTCGACGACCCGGACGATCCGGATTCTCCGCACGACGACCGGCTCGCGTTCACCAGCAACACCACCGCGCTCAACTTCGGCTCGGCCGCCGCGCTGGCCGCCGCTGGACGCGCGCTGCAGGGCTACAACGATGCGCTGGCCGAGGAATGCCTGGCCACCGCGAAGAAGGTGTGGGAGTTCGAGCATTCGCGCGAGCCGAACCTGTTCCGGGTCGGCAACACGACCGGCGGCGACCCCGAGGACGAGGAATTGCGCGCCGCGGTGCAGTTGCTGCTCAGCACCGGCGAGGCGAAGTACGCCGAACGCATCGAGGCGCTGTGGCCGGCGATCGACGCGCGCTTCGGCTTCAACGCCGCCTACGCGGTCGCGGCGTTGCCGGAGATGGGCGAGCCCTTCAAGGCGAAGCTGCGCGCACGCGCGGAAGCGTTCAAGGCCGAGCGCTCGAAGATGGTCGCGGAGAACCCCTACGGCGTGCTGATCACCCGTGGCGGGTGGGCCGGCAATGGCGCGGTGATCGGCATGGCCACCACCAACTACCGGCTGCACAAGGCGTTCCCGGACCTGTTCGACATCGAACCGACCCTGCAGGGACTGAACTACCTCTACGGCACCCACCCGGATTCGAACATCTCGTTCGTGTCCGCGGTCGGCGCGAAATCCAAGCAGGTCGCCTACGGCATGAACCGCGCGGACTTCAGCTTCATCGCCGGCGGCATCGTGCCCGGCGTGCTGGTGCTCAAGCCCGACTTCCCCGAGAACAAGGAGGACTGGCCGTTCCTGTGGGGCCAGAACGAGTACGTCATCAACCTGGGCGCAAGCTACATCTACCTGGTGCACGCGGCGCAGGACCTGCTGTCCACGCGGTAGGCGACCTTGTGCAAGCCGCCCGGCCGACCCCGCGCCCCTGTGCGCGCGGTCCCGGGCGTTGTCGTCGCCGCGCCCGCGGACCTGTCGGGGGCCGCTCGTCTGCGGGGAAACTCGCGGCCCGGCAGGGGGCATGCCCCTACGGGCGTCCGGGCTCCGGTGCTCGCCCGGGGCTGCGGGTGGTCGCTCCCGATGAACCGCCGAGCCGCGTCATCGAACGCCTGTCCCGAGCGCAGCGAGATCTCTCGCGGTCCGCCTGCGTGCGTTCCCGCAGCGCTAGACCGGCGAGCGTGGGCCAGGGCCTCAGCCCGGGAACGAATTCGCCAGGGCGAAGACCACCGCCAGCACCAGCGCCGCCCGCAGCAGCACGATGCCGGCCTGTTCGCCGAGCTTTCGGAATTGGAAATCGGGTACGCGCATCATCGTCTGTCGCCGGATCCGTCCCGCCTTCCCCGCGGGTCGCAGAAGACAGGTAGCAGGAACCGTGCCTGCGCAAAGCGGAACGCAGTGCGCGAATCCGTGGCCGCAAAGTGACCGAACCCGGCAGTTTTCCCCGGGATGACGCGTCACTGTTGGACCTGCCGCCCGATCGCGGCGATCGAAGCGCAGCACGCGGGCCAAGCGACGCGACGTCCGTCCGGGAGGCGCGTGTCGCCTGCGGGATGCCCCACGCAGGCGCGTATTCCTGCAGGGAGCCATCGTTCGCGGGTCTCCGCGCCGTCCCCTCTCACCCGGCCCCGGTCCGCGCACGGCAGGCGCGTGGGCATCCGCGCCCGCCGCGCGCAGTCCACCCCGTGCACATCCCCGTCAAGTCGATTCGTCTAGTCTCGAAACCGATCCCGCACTCCGGCAGCGAGTGGCCCGCCCTGGAGAACCGCGCAATGTCTTCGACCATCGAACGCCCCCGCTTCCCCATGTTCCATCCGTTCCACGCCGTATTGCTCGGCGGGACGATCACGCTGTTCCTCGGTGCGCTGCTGTGCGACATCGCCTACGCGCGGACCTTCGAGATCCAGTGGAACAACTTCGCGTCGTGGCTGATCGTCGGGGGGCTGGTCGTGGGTGCGGTCGCGCTGGCGTGCTCGACCCTCGGTCTCCTGCCGTCGCGACGCACCCGCCAGTCCATCCTGCACGCGGCATTGCTGCTGGCGACCTTGATCGCGGGGCTGCTCAATGCCCTGATGCACGCCCGGGACGCCTGGGCCAGCATGCCCGGGGGGCTCGTGCTGTCGGTCCTGGTCTTCGTGCTGGCCTGCGTGGCGACGTGGCTCGGATGCCGGCCCACACGCATCGGAGGAACACCATGAACCGCCTGGCCCTGACCACTGCGCTCGCGCTGGCGGCCACGCTGGCTGGCTGCGGCCGGGAGCCGGCTCCGCTGCAGTACGGCGCCGATCCGCAACTGCCGGAGCCCGAGCGCGGGCTGTTGCCGGACATGGTCATCGCCGAGCCGGCCGGGTGGGGCGACCGGCTGCCGACGGTGCCCGAGGGTTTCGAGGTCCGGGCGATCGCCACCGACCTGCGGATCCCGCGCCAGACCCTCGTGCTGCCGAACGGCGACATCCTCGTGGCCGAGGGGCGCGGCGGCAATGCGCCGAGCCTGAAGCCCAAGGACGTCATCGCCGGGCCGATCAAGGCCGCCGGGACCACGCAGGTGGAAAGCGGCGACCGCCTGACCCTGTTGCGCGATGCCGACGGCGATGGCGACTACGAAGTGCAGACGGTGTTCGCCGACGACCTCGACGCGCCATACGGCCTCGCCCTGGTCGGCAACGATCTGTACGTGGCCAACCAGGATGCGGTCGTGCGCTTCGACTACCGGCCCGGCCAGACCCAGGCCAGCGCCGGCACGCCGGAGACGCTCACCCAGCTGCCTTCGGAGATCAACCACCACTGGACCAAGGCGATGACCGCCAGTGCCGACGGCCGCCTGCTGTACGTCGGCATCGGTTCGAACAGCAACATCACCGAGCGCGGCATGGTCGCCGAGGCCGACCGGGCCATGGTCTGGGAGATCGATGCCGCCACCGGCATGCACCGCCCCTACGCGACCGGGCTGCGCAATCCGACCGCACTCGCGATCCAGCCCGGCAGCGGGCAGCTGTGGGCGGTGGTGAACGAGCGGGACGAACTCGGTCCGGACCTGGTCCCCGACTACCTCACCTCGGTCCGCGAGGGCGGCTTCTACGGCTGGCCATGGGCCTACTGGGGCCGGAACGTGGACGATCGCGTGCGGCCGCGGAATCCGGACAAGGTCGCCGAGTCGATCACGCCGGACTACAGCCTTGGCGCGCACGTGGCGGCGCTCGGGCTCGATTTCTCGAGTCCGGTCATGGGCCCGGAGTTCGCCGATGGCGCGTTCGTCGGCATGCACGGCAGCTGGAACCGCTCCGAGCCGGTCGGTTACAAGGTGGTGTTCGTGCCGTTCCGCAACGGCCGCCCGAGCGGCGATCCGATCGATTTCGTCACGGGTTTCCGCGATGACGACGGCCCCACCCGCGGCCGCCCGGTGGGCGTGACCGTGGACCCGCGCGGCGCGCTGATCGTGGCGGACGACCTGTCGAACACGATCTGGCGGGTGGCGCGGACCGGCGCGGGGGCCGGCATGCCGACGCAGGAGCCGGATCCGGCCGGCGACGAAGGCGCGGACGGTACGCCTGTGGCGCCGGCAGAAACCTCGACGCCGCCGCCGTAGCGCCTGCATCCACGCGATGCGGGCGCACCGGCGCTCGCGACCGGCATGTCGGCGCGACGTGGCCGAACGCCCGGCAATGAAGCCACCGCTTCGGACATGAAAAAAGCCCTTGGCAATCAAGGGCTTTTTCTTCAGTCTGGCGGGGAGGGGGGGATTCGAACCCCCGAGGCGCTATAAACGCCTGCCTGATTTCGAGTCAGGTACATTCAACCGCTCTGCCACCTCCCCGGGACGTCTGCGTCGCGCGGCCCCGCGCTGAACGCCGGGGCGCGCAATGATACGGGGCGGGGTGCCGGCGGACAAGGCGCGACGCTAGACTGTCCGCCCCCTGTGCAGCCGGATCCCCGCAATGTCCGAGATTTCCGTGCCCGTCTCGTTCGGCGAACTGCTCGACAAGATCGCGATCCTGCAGATCAAGTCCGAGCGCATGTCCGACCCGGCCAAGCTGGCCAACGTCCGCAACGAGCTGGCAGCGCTGGAAAACACCTGGATGGCGCATCCGGCCGCGACCGGCGACATCGCCCGGCTGCGCGCCGACCTCAAGGCGGTCAACGAGCGGCTGTGGGTGATCGAGGACGACATCCGCCTGAAGGAAAAGGCGCAGGCCTTCGACGAGGAGTTCATCCGGCTCGCCCGCAGCGTGTACTTCGAGAACGACACGCGCGCGCGGATCAAGAAGGACATCAACCTCGCGCTGGGTTCGGCCTACGTCGAGGAAAAGTCCTACCAGGACTACGGCGCCGGCTCCGGCGCCTGAGGTCCGGTCCGGCGCGTCCTCAGTCCGCCGCGTCGCGACGCGACAGGGCGGTGTCCGCGTACGCGGGTTCGCGGAACGGAAGCAGGAGTTTTTCCAGCAGCGTCGGCTCGCGCGGGCCGATGCCGGTCTGCGCCACCTCGCCCTCGGAATAGGTGCCGAACAGGCGGTCCCAGAGGATCGCGTTGCAGGCGTAGTTGCTGTTGCTCGCCTCGAACACCGCCGAGTGGTGGCGCCGGTGCTGGTTGCTGTTGGTAAACACCCAGCGCAGTGCCGGGGTGTCGATGTCGAGGTTGGCGTGTGCGATCGAGGTGTTGACGACCGCGAGCACGGTCGCGCCGGCCACGGCTTGCGCGCCGGCGCCGAAGAGCGCCGCCACCAGCACCACCGGCAGCGCCAGCAGGAGGATCTCCAGCGGATGCGAGGCGCCGGTGTTGAGCGCATGCAGGTTGTGGAAGGCGTGGTGGAAGCCGTGGCCGCTGGCGCGCCACAGGAACGCGAAGCGATGCAGCGCGCGATGGATCCAGTAGTAGATGAAATCGGCGGCGAGGAACAGCAGCAGCACCTGCGCCGGCAGTGGCAGGCCGGTGGGCCACAGCTGCAGGCCGGCGGCCTCGCGCGTTGCCGCGAGCGCGGGGACGAGGAAGACCGCGTACAGCGTCAGGATCAGCTGCAGCAGGACGATCGTGAGCAGGTACAGGCCGGCGAGGGCGAGCTTTTCACCGGGGCGCTGGCGCCAGTGGGGTACGGCGGGCGCCAGGTGTTCGAGCATGGCCAGCATGCATTGCGCGCCGACCAGCGCCAGGATGGCGGCGCTGGCCTCGTCCAGGTCGAGCGCGTACCACAGCGCCAAGGCTGCCGCGAGCAGGAGGGGCTGCGCCGTGTTGCGGATCCACCACCGCAGGGCCGGCCTTGGCAGGGACTTGGCCACCATCGTCGATCTCCCGATCGCCCCGTGTCTGCAGCGACCATAGCCCGGCCGTCCGCGGCCCGGATGTGCCGGAAGCGACCGTGCCGGAAGTGATGGGCGACGCCTCGCAGGCGTCGCGCGTGGTTCAGCGACGGTCGCTGCGATAGCGCTCGAACGCGGCGACCGCATCGTCGACCGTGACCAGGTCCATGACGCCGTCGAACTCGATCTTGGTGCCCCACGCGAGTTCCGCGGCCGGCTTGCCGAGGTACCTGCGGGCCGCATCGTCGTAGCGGTCGACGCAGTAGCGACGGTCCGAATACGGGCCGCTGCGCGCGGGGTTGCTGGCCGCGTGCAGCCCCAGCACCTTGGTGCCCATGGCGTTGGCGATGTGCATGGGGCCCGAGTCGGGCGTCATCACCAGGTCGGCGCGTTCGAGCAGGGCGGGCAGCTGCTTGAGCGTGTCCTTGCCGACCAGATCCAGCGCCGGCGCCTGCATGGCGCCGACGATGGCGTCGGCGGTGTCGCGTTCGAGCCGGCTGCGGCCGCCGCACAGCACGACCCGCCAGCCCTGCGCGGCGGCGTGGTCGGCGACGGCGGCGTAGCGCTGCGGGGTCCAGTTGCGGCGCGCATGGCTGGAGCAGGGCGAGAGCAGCAGGGTCGGAGCGCCATCGTCCGGCCACTGGGCGCGGGCCCAGGCGCGGGCGTCGTCCGGCACGGGCAGGTTCCAGCGCACCGTGTCCTGGCGCAGGCCCAGCGGCTCGCAGAAGCTGCCGATCGCGTCGAGCACATGGATGCCGGGGCGGTCGGGGATGCGTTCGTTGATGAACAGGCCGTGCAGGTCCTTCGAGCGCGCGCGGTCGTAGCCGATCCGCCGCCGCGCCGGCACGAAGGCCGACAGCAGGTTCGCCCGCGCCGCCACCTGCATCTGCAGCAGGGCGTCGAAGCGGCGCCCGCGCAGGCTGCGGCGCAGGGCGCGCATGCCGGCCAGGCCGGACTTCTTGTCGTAGACGAGGAACTCCACGCCGGGCAGCCCCTCCAGCAGTCGGTGCTCGCCCTTGCCGATCACCCAGCCGAGCGCGACGTCCGGCCAGGCGCGTCGCAGGGTCTCCACCAGCGGCAGCACGTGGGTGACGTCGCCGAGCGCCGACAGGCGCAGCAGGCAGATCGAGCGGGGGGCTGCGGGAGGGATCGTCACGGCTTGTTAGACTCGCGGGATGGTCGCGTTCGACGCCACTGAAAGCCTGACGCCCTTCCACGACCACCGTGGCAGCGGGGAGTATGGCGCGATTCTGTTCGACCTCACGCAACTGCGGCAAGTCGACCCGCGCTGGTTCGACCCGCAGGAGTGGGGCATCCGCGCGCAGCAGGTGGACGGCAGCGGCCGCGGCGGCGCCTGGTTCATCGAGGCCAGCCACGGCCCCTGCGTGCTGCGCCAGTACCTGCGCGGCGGGTTCGCAGCGAAGTTCAGCCGCGACCGCTATCTCTGGCGTGGCGCCAACCGCACCCGCGGCTTCGCCGAGTTCCGGTTGCTGCGCGAACTGTTGCGGCGCAAGTGCCCGGTGCCGCATCCGGTGGCGGCTTGCTACCTGCGCGGCCGTTTCAGCTACCGCGCCTGGATCATCGTCGAGCGGCTGATGGACGTGCGGTCGCTGGCCGACCTGGTGCTCGCCGCGCCCGCGGACGCGCCCTGGGAAACAACCGGGCGGCTGGTCGCGCGCTTCCATCGCGAAGGCCTCGACCACGCCGACCTGAACGCGCACAACGTGCTCTTCGACCCGGCCGGCAAGGGCTGGATGATCGATTTCGACCGCAGCCGCCTGCACATCCCCGATACCGCCTGGCGCGAACGCAACCTGCAGCGGCTGCTGCGCTCGCTGCACAAGGTGGGTGGCGACGCCCGCCGCGACGCGGTCGACGCCGGTTTCGCGCGCCTGCGCAAGGCCTACGACGCACGCTGGGCGAAGGGCAACTAGGCATGCGTGCGCACTCGCACCGGATGGCATCGCGATTCGCATGGCGCGCGGGCCGCGCCGGGCGCGCGCACCGGCGCGAAGCGTCCAGCGCCGCCGCGAGCACGGGGACGCCGCACGCCTGCGCCGGGGCCGCAGCGCCCGGAATGTCGGTGGATGCATCGTGATGTGGGCGCTTCGCTTCCACGGTGTCGGCAATGCCTCGGCGACGGAACTCGGCTCGCCGATGGCCACCATCGAGCGCGATGGCGCGCCATGGCTCACCATCGACTGCGGCAGCGAAGGCCTCAGCGCCTGCCTGGCGCAGTACGGCGAGCCGCCGCGCGCGCTGTTCGTCACCCATACCCATCTCGACCATGTCGGCGGCTTCGAGCGCCTGTTCGTCTCCGGCTACTTCGACGCCGCCCGTCGCGGCCGCATGCCGGTCTACGTGCCTGCGACCGTGGTGCCGTTGCTGCACCAGCGGGTGGGCGCGTATCCGAACGTGCTGGCCGAGGGCGGCGCCAACTTCTGGGACGCGTTCCACCTCGTGCCGGTGGGCGACGCGTTCTGGCACGACGGGCAGCGGCTGGAGGTGTTTCCCGCGCGCCACCACTGGCCCGACACCGCCTTCGGCCTGCGCCTGCCCGGCAGCGTGGTCTGGAGCGGCGACACCCGTCCAATCCCGGAGCAGTTGCGCAGGCACGCCGATGCGGGCGAGCTGGTCGCACACGACTGCGGGCTGCACGGCAATCCCTCGCACAGCGGCATCGACGATCTCGAGCGCGAGTACGAGCCTGCCGTGCTGGCGCGCTGCGTGCTCTACCACTACGCCTCCGCGGCCGATGGCGACGCGCTTGCCGCGCGTGGTTACCGCGTGGCACGCATGGGCGAAGCGTTCCCGCTCGAAGCGCCGCTTGCGCCACCCGGCGGCGTGACATGAGCGCGCAACCACACGTGCTGTCCGCGCCGCTGGACCGGCTGGGCCGGCCGCTGCGCGACCTGCGCCTGTCGGTGATCGAGGCCTGCAACTTCCGCTGCGGCTATTGCATGCCGGCCGACCGGGTGCCCGACGACTACGGGTTCGACGCGGCGGGGCGGATGTCGTTCGACGAGATCGAGGCGCTGGCGCGCGGCGCCGCGCGCCTGGGCGTGAGCAAGCTGAGGATCACCGGTGGCGAGCCGCTGCTGCGAAAGGACCTGGCTGCGCTGGTCGCGCGACTTGCCAGCATCGACGGCATCGACGACCTGGCGATGACCACCAACGGGGCGCTGCTCGCTCGCCACGCCCGGGCGCTGCACGAGGCCGGGCTGCGCCGCATCACGGTAAGCCTGGACGCGCTGGAACCGGCGCTGTTCCGCACGCTTTCCGGCGACCGTGGCGAGGTGGCCGACGTGCTGGCGGGGATCGCGGCCGCGGAGGCGGCCGGCTTCCAGCGCCTGAAGATCAACTGCGTCGTGCAGCGCGGCGTCAACGACGAGGCCGCGCTCGCGCTGGTCGGGCATTTCCGCGGCACCGGGCATGTCGTGCGCTTCATCGAATATATGGACGTGGGCACGTGCAACGACTGGCGACGCGAGCGCGTGGTGCCGTCGGCGGAACTGCGCGACCGCATCCATGCCCGCTGGCCGCTGCAGGCGCTCGACGCCAACTACCGCGGCGAGGTGGCGCAGCGCCACGCCTTCGTCGATGGCGGGGGCGAAGTGGGTTTCGTCAGCTCGGTCACCGCGCCGTTCTGCGGCGACTGCCATCGCGCCCGGGTCTCGGCGGACGGGCGCCTCTACACCTGCCTGTTCTCGGGCGACGGCATCGACCTGCGCCCGCTGCTGGCGCAGGGCGAACTGGCCGTGGCGGCGCGGCTCGCGGAGCTGTGGAAGACGCGCGTGGACCGCTACAGCGAGCTGCGCGGCAGCGCGCAGGCGTCGCCCCGCCACGTGGAAATGTTCCTGGTGGGAGGATGAGCCACCTTGATGCGCTGACGGAGCAGGAGTGCCGGCAGGTCGAGGCGCTGGAGCGCGCGCTGCTGGATCCGGTGGTGCGCGCCGACCGCAGCCAGGTCGATGCCCTGCTGGCGGAGGATTTCATGGAGATCGGCGCGTCCGGCGCCGTCTTCGGCAAGCGCGCCGCGCTCGATGCCGTGCCCGCGGAGCGTGGCGTGTCGTTCGAGGCCCGGTCGATGCGGACCCGGGTGGTGACGCAGGACGTGGCCTGCGTGGTCTACGCGGCGACGCGCACGCACGGAACGGACGTGCGCAGGTCGCTGCGCAGCTCGTGGTGGCGGCGCGAGGCCGACGGCCACTGGCGCATGGTCTTCCACCAGGGGACGCCGGATACGGGCCTCGGTACCATGGACGCATGACGCCCGCGAAGACGCTGACCCACCTGGACCCCGACGGCCGCCCGGCCATGGTCGACGTGTCCGCCAAACCGGCGACCGCGCGCCGCGCGCTGGCCGAATGCCGCGTGCGGTTTCCCGCGGACGTGGCCGCGCAACTGCGCAGGTCCGGCCTGCGCAGCGCCAAGGGCGGGATCGTCGACACCGCGGTGATCGCCGGCACGATGGCGGTCAAGCGCACCCACGAGCTGATCCCGTTCTGCCACCCGCTGCCGATCGACGCCGTGCGCATCGCGATCGACTGGCATAGCGAGCGCGAGCTGCGGATCGAATGCGTGGTCGCCACCACCCACCGCACCGGTGTCGAGATGGAGGCGCTCACCGGCGCCACCGTGGCCGCGTTGACGGTCTACGACATGTGCAAGGCCCTGTCGCATGCGATCGTGATCGGGCCGGCGAAGCTGGTCGGCAAGCGCGGCGGCAAGCGCGATGTCGGGAAGGTGGACTGATGGTTCGGGTCACGTTGCTGTATTTCGCCAGCCTGCGCGATGCCGCCGGCGCCGCATCGGAAACGCTGGAGTCCGATGCGTCCGACCTGGCGGCGCTGTACGCGGAAACGCGCCTGAGGCACGGCTTCGCCCTCCCGTCGGAGCACCTGCGCGTCGCGGTGGACGGCGCCTTCGCCGCCTGGACGGACGCGGTCCGCGACGGCACCGAGATCGCCTTCATTCCGCCGGTGTCGGGTGGCTAGTTCGAGTCCGGCGTCGCGCGCGCTTCGCGCCCCGTGCGCCTGCGCGCGCGCCGAAGTGGCGCATCCGCGGCGTAGGTTGCGGGAGCGCCGGCGGTGAACCGTTTCAGCATCGCCGCCGGACCCGTCGACGTCGCCCCGTTGCGCGCTCGTTTGCTGCACGAACGCGCGGGCGCGTTCGCCGCCTTCGAAGGCTGGGTGCGCAACCACAACGACGGCCGCCCGGTGGCCGGGTTGCGCTACGAAGCCTATGTCGCGCTCGCCGAAGCCGAAGGCGAGCGCATCGTGCGCGAGGCGCTGGAGAGGTTCGGTGCGCTCGATGCCTGTTGCGTGCACCGCGTCGGCGACCTGGCGATCGGCGAGCTCGCGGTCTGGGTCGGCGTGAGCGCCGCGCACCGCGACGTGGCCTTCGATACCTGCCGCTGGATCATCGACGAGGTGAAATCGCGGGTGCCGATCTGGAAGCACGAGCGCTACCTCGACGGGCAAGCAGACTGGCTGCATCCGCGCCAGACCCATCCCGCAGGCTCCGGGGACTGACACCGTCGCCACGGGCGAAAGCATGAGGCAACCCCATGCTCGAGCACCTGGTCGGTACCATCCGGTATCGTCGCTGCGCAGAGGTCGTCATGAAGCGATTCGCACCGCTCCTGCTTGGAATGTCTCTCGTCCTGCCGTGTCCGGCGGGGTTCGCGAGAGGCGAACTGCTCGTCGGCAACAAGAGCGACGACACCGTCTGGCGCCTGTCGCTGGAGGACGGCCGTCGCCTGGACGAGATCCCCAGCGGGCAGGGGCCGCATGAGATCGCCGTGTCGCCCGACCGGCGCCTCGCCGTCGTCACCGACTACGGGCACCAGCAGGCCGGCAACTCGCTGACCGTGCTGGACATGGGCGACGGCAAGGCGCCGCGTTCGATCGACCTGGGCGCACACGCCCGCCCGCATGGCATCCGCCTGCTGGCCGATGGACACGCGCTGGTGACCACCGAGCAGAGCCGCTCGCTGCTGCGCGTGGATCTCGATGCCGGTGCGGTGGTGCAGGCGATCGAGGTCGGCGACGGCGTCGGCCACATGGTCGCGCTGGCGGCCGACGGTGCGACCGCATACGTCAGCAAGATCGCCGCCGGCACGGTGGCGCGCATCGACCTGGCGACCGGTCGCAAGACGCACGAGGTGCCGGCGGGGGAGGGCGCCGAAGGCATCGAGGTCGCGCCGGACGGTCGGGTGTGGGTGACCAACCGCGCCGAGGACACGGTGACCGTGCACGATCCGGACACGCTGGAGACGATGGCGACGCTCCCGAGCGAGGGCTTCCCGATCCGCGTGGTGTTCACGCCCGACGGCCGCCATGCCCTGGTGACCAACGCCATGGCCGGCAGCATGAGCGTGTTCGACGCCACCGACCCTCGGCTGGTGGCGACGGTGGCGCTGCGGCCCGAAGGCGCGGAGAGCGGCCAGAGCATGCTCGGCCAGGGCCCGATGCCGATCGGCGTGATCGCCGACCCCGTGCGGCCGCGCATCTATGTCGCGATCAGTGGCGCCGACCGCATCGCCGTGATCGATGCCGACGACTGGCGTGTGCTGGAGTTCTGGGCGACCGGACGGCAGCCCGACGCCCTGGGTATCCTGCCCTGACAGGCGGAGCCCCACACCATGGAAGGAGAATCCCGATGCGCGCCCATCTGCTGATGTTCCTCGGCCTGGCCTGCGTTGCCGGGTGCCGGACCCTGCCGGCGGACCCGCCCGAGCCGGTGGCGAAGGTGGACGTGGCACTGGTGCCGCCTCCCGCGGGCGCGACGCGCATGCAGCTCGATTCCAGCCAGGCGTTCGTCTTCCCGCAGTTGCTGGAGTCGCCGATGCCCGCGTATCCGCCGGATGTCCTGGCGCTGCGCCTGCCGCCGCTGGAGCTGTGCGTGGAAGTCGACATCGGCAGCGATGGAACCGTCACCGCCGTGTCGCCCCGCAGCGACGACGGCTGCCGCGTGCCCGAGGCGTCGCACGCGGCCCGCTTCGCCGCCGCGGTCGGGCAGGCGGTACGGCTGTGGCGCTACGACCCCGCGCTGGTCTGCCGCATGCCCGACGGCCGCGGCGTGGACGACGCCTGTGCCGAACCCGACGCGGTGGAAACCCCGGTCGCGTTGCGATTGTCGTATGCGTTCGTGTTCAGCCAGCAGGACGGCAAGCCGAGCGTGGAGCTCGCGTCCGGGGCCCGGTGAGGGGTTGTGGCTTGGCCCGGTTCCAGGCCTGGTGATTCCCCGCGCAGCGGGCAGGGTGCCGGCGTGCCCAACATCACCGCCGCCAGGGGCCGGCGAGTGGGTGGCAGCCGTACACAGCTTCCGCAATGGCGATGGCCCCGCCAGCTTGCCTCGGCACCCGCGTCGATCGATACCGTTGCTGCCTTCCGGCCCTGGCGGGGTTTTCGATCTAGCGTCGCGAGGGGCCGACGGGGCCACCATAGGACTGGACAAGTGAAACGCCCCTGCCGGGGCGTTTCATGAAACTGGCGGAGAGAGGGGGATTCACTCGGCGCTGCGCGCCTCGCCCTTCGGGCGGCTTCGCCGTGCAGACCGCTCCGCGGTCTGTCGAACCCGCGGGGGTTCTCACCCCCACTTCGAAGCCGCCGGCGAAACCCACGCGACCCGAACCACCACACCGCTTGAAACTGGCGGAGAGAGGGGGATTCGAACCCCCGAAGCGCGGTTTAGACGCTTACACACTTTCCAGGCGTGCTCCTTCAACCACTCGGACACCTCTCCGTTCCCGCCCGGGCGGCCATCCGGCCGCCGATCGGACCGGTGATTTTAGCGGGCGCGTGGCGTTAAAGCGAGTCGCAGGTGGCTTTCCCGGGCCGACGAGTTCAGCTCGGGGGCGATCGGGAAGCCCGGCGTCGGCGAGCGCATCGAGCCTGCCGCCTCGCCCGCCCGAAGGGGTGGCTGTCGCCCGGGCATCCCGGGTGCGCTGCGCTTACCCGGGCTACGGCCGTGTCCCGCGCCGCGTAGCCCGGATAAGGCCGCAGGCCGCATCCGGGAACGCCGCCGCTCCCCGGGTGCGCTGCGCTTACCCGGGCTACGCCGTGTCACCCACGCCGCGTAGCCCGGATAAGGCCGCAGGCCGCATCCGGGAATGCCACCTAGCCCCGGGTGCGCTGCGCTTACCCGGGCTACGCCGTGTCACCCGCGCCGCGTAGCCCGGATAAGGCCGCAGCCGCATCCGGGGAATGCCGCGGAGTCGAGCGCGTCGGCTCATGCGAAGGGACGCTTCCCGCGCGAGCAGCGCGTTCCGTGCCCGGACAGGCAGATTTTCCCGGGGCGCGGCACAATGGGCGAATGTCGTACCTCGTCCTCGCCCGCAAGTGGCGCCCCAAGCGGTTCGCCGAGCTGGTGGGCCAGGAACACGTGGTCCGGGCGCTGTCCAATGCGCTCGATTCGGGCCGCGTGCACCACGCCTACCTGTTCACCGGCACCCGCGGCGTGGGCAAGACCACCATCGCCCGCATCTTCGCCAAGAGCCTGAACTGCGAGACCGGCACCGGCGCCGATCCCTGCGGCCAGTGCGAGACCTGCCTGGCGATCGACGCCGGCCGCTACATCGACCTGCTCGAGATCGACGCCGCCTCCAACACCGGCGTAGACAACGTCCGCGACCTGATCGACAACGCGCAGTACATGCCCTCGCGCGGCCGCTACAAGGTCTACCTGATCGACGAAGTCCACATGCTGTCGAAGCCGGCGTTCAACGCGCTGCTCAAGACGCTGGAGGAGCCGCCGGGGCACGTGAAGTTCCTGTTCGCGACCACCGATCCGGAAAAGCTGCTGGTCACGGTGCTGTCGCGCTGCCTGCAGTTCAACCTCAAGCGCCTGGACGAGGAGCAGATCCGCGGCCAGATCGAGATGATCCTCGCTGCCGAGGGCATCGACGCCGAGCCGGGCGCGATCCGCCAGCTGGCGAAGGCCGCCGATGGCAGCCTGCGCGATGGCCTGTCGCTGCTCGACCAGGCGATCGCCTACGCCGGCGGCGCGCTGTCGGACGAGGTGGTGGGAAAGATGCTGGGCACGGTCGACCGCACCCGCATCGGCGCGCTGCTCGAGGCGCTGTCGACGGGGGACGGCGAGCGGCTCATGGCGGAAGTAGCGACGCTGGCGGAAGTCTCGCCCGACTGGGCCGGCGTGCTCGATGCGCTGGCCGGGGCCCTGCACCGGATCCAGGTGAAGCAGCTCGTGCCCGCCGCGGCGGCCGAGGGCGACGGCTTCGACGTCGAGGCGCTGGCTTCGGCGCTGCGGCCGGAACTGGTGCAGCTCTGGTACCAGATGGCGCTGGGCGGTCGGCGCGACCTGCCGCTGGCGCCGAGCCCGCGCGCCGGATTCGAGATGAGCCTGCTGCGGATGCTGGCGTTCCGGCCGGTCGAGGGCGCAGGGCAGGTGATCGCCGCGCCCGCCGCTCCGGGCCAGCCCCGTGCGAGGGGTTCGGCGGCTGCCGCCGCGCGCGCCGCGCTGGATTCGGACCTGGCGGACGCGGCGGGCGGGCCTGCGCCGACGCCGGCGTCCGCCGCGGCCGGCGGTGCTGCCACGCAAGCCGGGGTGCCCGCGGAGGCGCGGGTGATCGATGCACCGCGCGCAGCGCGGCCCGGCGTGGCCGGGGCTGCCGCTTCGGGCCTGGAGTCAGCGCCCGAAGCCGAGACTCCGACCCGGATCGCGCGGCCCGATGCCGCTGATGCCGGTGCTCGCACCCCGCCGCGCCCGCTCGACGCAGCCGGCTGGCTGGACTTGGTCGCCGACCTCGCCCTGCGCGGACCGGTGCGGGAACTCGCCGCGCATGCCGCGTTCGCGGGCTGGGAAGCGGGTGTGCTGCGCCTCTCGCTGCCCGCCAGCGACGACCACCTGAAGACGCCGTTCCTGGTCTCGCAACTGGCGGGCGCACTGGCGCCGGCGCTCGGTATCGCGCCGCAGATCCGTTTCGACGACGACGTGCCTGCCGCCGGCGAGACCCTGCACGCACGCAACGCACGCCAGCGCGAAGCGCGCCAGGCCGCCGCGGAGAACGCGTTCCTGGCCGACCCGAACGTGCAGCGGCTGATGCAGCAGCAGGGCGCCAGGCTCGTCCCCGATTCCATCCGACCCTACGAAGAAGGCTAGAGAACGCCCATGCGTGGAAACATCGCCCAGTTGATGCAGCAGGCGCAGAAAATGCAGGAAAACATGCAGCGCGTGCAGCAGGAAATCGCCGAACTCGAAGTCGACGGCAGCGCCGGCGGCGGCATGGTCACCGTGACCCTGTCCGGTGCCAAGGAGTGCCGCAAGGTCCGGATCGACCCGAGCGTCCTGTCCGATCCGGAAATGGCCGAGGACCTGATCGCGGCCGCCTTCAACGACGCCTCCAACAAGATCGACGCCGTCTCGAAGGAGAAGATGGCCGGCGCCACGGCCGGCATGCCGTTGCCACCGGGGATGAAGCTGCCGTTCTGAGGAGCCGTGATTGGTGATTGGTGATTCGAAAAAGCGAGACACCGCAGCGAGTCTGGCCTTACCCGTCACGAGACGCTTCTCAACGACCGCAAGCTGGTCGTCACCAACCACGACCTGCCGATGTCTTCCCTCCTCGAACAACTGATCGAAGCCTTCCGGATCCTGCCGGGCGTCGGCCAGAAGACCGCGCAGCGCATGGCCTACCACGTGCTCGAGCGCGAGCGTGAGGGTGGGCGACGGCTGGCATCGACGCTGTCCGAGGCGGTGGAACGCGTCGGCCACTGCGCGCGTTGCCGCGACTTCAGCGAAACCGAGGTCTGCGCCATCTGCGCCAGCGCCGCGCGCGATGCGCACCAGCTGTGCGTTGTCGAATCGGCCGCCGACCGGCTCGCGATCGAGCAGGCGACCGGCTACCGCGGCCTCTACTTCGTGCTGCAGGGCCGGCTGAGCCCGCTCGACGGCATCGGTCCGCGCGAGATCGGCCTGGACCGGCTGGCCGACCGGTTGCAGGAAGGGCAGGTGCAGGAGCTGATCATCGCCACCAACCCCACCGTGGAAGGCGAGGCCACCGCGCATTACCTGGCCCAGCTTTCGCGACAGCATGGCGCGCGCCCGAGCCGGCTGGCGCATGGTGTGCCGCTGGGCGGGGAACTCGAGTACGTCGATCGCGGCACCCTGTCGCATGCGTTCGGCTCGCGCAGCGAGATGGTTGAGGGGCGGTGATTCGTGATTGGTGATTCGTGATTCGTGATTTGAAAGAGCGAAGCCGGCGCCTTCTGCACGACGCGAGCCGGACACGGATTTCCGATCTCCGATCAAGTTCCCGAATCCCGAATCCCGAATCCCGAATCCCGAATCACCAATCACCAATCACCAATCACGGCTCCCCCCATGCCCACCCTCTTCCACAAGATCATCCGCCGCGAGATTCCCGCCGACATCGTGTTCGAGGACGAGCACGTGATCGGCTTCCGCGACATTTCGCCGCAGGCGCCGGTGCATGTGCTGTTCGTGCCGAAGGAAACGTTCGCGACCCTGAACGAGGTGCCCGCGGACAGGCCGGAGGTGGTCGGCCGTCTCGCGCTGGCGGCCGCGGCCTATGCGAAGGCGCAGGGTTTCGACGAGGACGGCTACCGCATCGTCATGAACTGCAACGGCGACGGCGGACAGACCGTGTTCCAGATCCACCTGCACCTGCTGGCGGGCGCGGCGCTGGGGCGGTTCGGGGCGTGAAAGCGGTGATTGGTGATTGGTGATTCGTGATTCGTGATTCGAAAAAAGCAGCGCCTGCGAACTGCTTTCACCAAGCACGAATCACCAAAAGCTTTTCAACAGCCGTAGGCTGGTAATCCTCCAGTCACGGCTCCTCTCACCACCAGCCCCACCACGGCCACGGCTCGGGCCGGGTGATGATGTTGACCGGCTCGCGCTTGGGCCACAGGTAGACGACATCGGCGGCGATCCTGGGGAAGCGGTAGTCGTACTCGCCGATGCGGCGGGTCTCGTAGCCGCTGACGCTGCCGGTGAACGTGACTTCGCGGTTGACCTCGAACACCGCCGGGTCGTAGAAGCCTGCACGGCAGGCGATGAAGCGGCCGTTGGTGTCGTCGCTGGCCCAGTACGGCCGGCCCGTCGTGGTCAGGCGCGTGGAGATCATCTCGAAGCAGGTCTCGTCCGCGCGCGGTTCCACCTGCACGATGCGGCCGCCCCAGCGCACCGGCGTGCCGCTGGCCTCGGACTGCATCATCGCGTGCGGGGTGGCCTCGCTGTAATCGCCCTGCAGCGGCCTGGGCTGGGAAGCGCAGGCGGCCAGCAGCAGGATCGCCGTGGCGGGTACTAGGAGGCGGACGGTCATGGCGGCGGCTCCGTGGGGACGGTTCATGCGGGGCGGTACCTGCGCAGGTCGCGGATCAGCGGACGCGGGTCGTCCGCATCGATGCGCGGAGCGTAGCGCCATTTCGCGAAACGCGCGCTGAGTGCGAGCAGGGCCTCGGCATCGGCGGGCCGGGCCGCGGCCACGCGCCGTGCCCACTGCTGCGCCGGCTCGTGGGCTTCGCGGGCCAGGCCGAAACGGGCGTAGCGCGCCCCGAGCCGACGCCAGGCCCGCACCACGGGATCGCCACTGCGCTCGGCACGTGCGGTCAGCCACAGCATCCAGCCCAGCGCGAGGACGGCGCAGGCGCCGAACAGGCCCACCAGGCCTCGCGCACCGGTCCGGTCCAGGCCGATCGGTCGCAGGATCGCCAGCTGTCGCGCGGCATCGAAGCCGAGCACGAGGTCGTTCCAGCCGCGTCGCAGCCAGTCTCCGAGGTCGAGCATGGGGGTGACGCCCGGCAGCCCGCCGAAGCCACCGCCGTCGGTGCGGTCGTCGATGGTGTCGTAGATGCGCTCGGGCGCGACCGCGGCGGTCGGGTCGACCCGCACCCAGCCGCGGCCATCGAGCCAGACCTCTGCCCACGCGTGGGCATCTTCGTTGCGGACGATCCAATAATCGCCGATCGGATTGCGGTCTCCTCCGACGTAACCGGTCACCACGCGCGACGGGATACCGGCCGCGCGCATCAGGATCACGAACGCCGAACTGAAGTGCTCGCAGAAGCCCTGCTTCCAGTCGAACAGGAATTCGTCCGCGGCGTGGCGTCCCGGCAACGGGGTGCTGAGCGTATAGCCGAATTCGTTGCGGATCATTCGCATGGCGCGGTCGACCACGGCCACATCGTTCTCGGCGCCAACTTCGCGACGCCACTGCCGCGCGAGCGCGACCGTGCGCGGGTTGTAGCCCTCAGGCAGGCGCAGGGCGTTCTGGCGGAACAAGGCGGGCAACTGCGGCTCGAATGTGCTCGGCGGCGACGCGCGCATGCGCCAGCGGGTCACCCGTCCCAGCGGCACATCGGACTGCAGCACGTGATCCCATGCAACCCGGGCCCCGACGGGCACGGCAAGGGGCAGTTCCAGCGCGACCAGGGTGCGCCGTTCGGTGGGCTCTACTTCCACCTCGTAGTCCCAGGCCACCGGCCCACGGGTGGTGGCGGGCACGGGGAGGTCGCTGAGCCAACGCGAACGCGTCCAGCTCCGACCGTCGTAGTCCATCAGCACCGGGCCACGCCAGTACATCTGAGAGGTCGAAGGCACAGTGCCGAAGAAACTCACGCGCAGCGCCGGCCGGTCGTCATTCATCAAGTCGAGCCATTCGCCTGGCGTCATCTCGTCCGACAGGCCGGGTCGCGCCAGCACGCGTTCCGGTACTCCCCACAACGGCGACCCGATCCGTGGGAACAGCCAGAAGGCCACCAGGGCCAGCGGCAGTCCGATCGCGACCAGGCGCAGCACGGTGGACACGCGCCGCCACGGCCGGATCGGTGCCGCATCGCCCGACTCTTCCTCGGACAGTTGCAGCAGCGCGACCAGCGCCAGGGTCGCGCCCACCAGGCCCAGCAGCAGCGAAAGCGGGCCTTGGTCGAGCAGGAACGTGGAGAACGGCGCGAACAGCGCGAAGCCGACCAGGCTGCGCGCATCGCGCAACGTGACCAGTTCGCCGGGCTTGAATGCCAGCATCACCGCGAGCAGCGCGCAGGCGACGTCGCGGCCCAGCGCGAAACCGAACATGGACAGTACCGCCGCGACCAGCGCCAGCGCGAGCAGCATGCGCAACCAGCCGGGGAGCGGCCGCCACCAGGACAGCGTGCCGATCGCCAGCGCCATCGCGACGCTGCCGATCGCGACCGGCGCGGGCAGTTGCGGCAGCAGCGGCAGCAGGCAGGCCGCGCCCGCGGCAAGCGACCAGGCACGCGCCGCGGGCGAGAGCGGCTGCGGGTCAACGCGTGCCATCGGCTTCTCCGGGCATCAGCGCCAGCACACGCAGGCAGGCGTGGCGATGCGCGGGTCCGGTACCGGGACCGAGCGCCGCGTGGTCCGGCAGCAGCAGGCTGTAGCGCCGCGCCTCGCGTTCGGCCGCGTCGATCCAGCCGGCCAGCCGGCGGATCCGGTCCTCGTGGGCCAGCGCGGACAGGGCGCTCCACTCCAGCAGGACGTCGGCACCCAGCGGCTGTTCGAACTCGCGTACGAGCAACGCATCGCGGCGCGCCGAAGCCTTCCACGCCACCGCGCGGCGGCTGTCGCCGCGGCGCCAGTCGCGCAGGTGGTGGACGTCGTCGCCGGCCGGATCCAGGCGCGAGTGCTGGCCGTCGCCCCGCCCCTGCGGTAGCGGGGGGCTGCCGGCCTCCGGGGCCGGGTAGACCAGCAACGGCATCTCGGCCCAGGCATAGGCCCATGCGCGGGCGAGGCCGAGCGGACGCGTGGTGGAAATACGCAGTCGTTCGGGCGCAAGCCAGCCGCGCCGGGAGGTGGGCAGCGAAAGCACCGCTTCGCCTGCGCCCCCGTCCAGCGACAGTACGCCCGACGCGGCGCCGCAGTCGACGCGCAGGCCGCGCCGCGCGCGGCCGGCCGGTGCGCGTGCATGGACCCGCAGCTGCAGCGGCGTCCCGGCGGCGACCGGCTCGGCGCCGATGGCGTGGATCTCCAGCCCGGTGAGCTGGAGCTGCGCGTGCAGCAGGCTGGCCACCGCGGCACCGGCGAGCAGCAGGCACAGCAGCAGCGCGGGATTGTTGTTGTAGTTGAGCGCGCCCACGCCCATGGTGAGCAGCAGGATCGCGAAGAACGCACCGAATCGCGTGGGCAGCACGTAGATCCGGTGCCGGTCGAAGCGCACCGGCAGCGACCGTGGGGTGCGCCTGCGGACCCACGCATCGAAACGCGCGCGCAGGCGTTGCTGCAGCCTGCCCGGCATCAGCGTCCGGATGCGGCGAGGGCCGCCGGCCTCGCCGTATCGATCGGTTTGGCGTGGGCGTCGCGCCGGGGCGTCGACCCCCCGGCCCCGCGAAGCGGTGCGGGGCGCTGCCGCCACTGCGGCGGACGCGCATGCACGATCGCGTCGGCAGGGAACGTCGCCATCGACGCGGCCTAGTCGACCGGTACGCCGCGCAGGATCGATTCGGCCAGCGCAGCGCCGTCCCCGGCCTCGCTGCCCGGGACCAGCCGGTGCGCGGCGACCGGGCCGAACAGCGCCTGCACGTCTTCGGGCAGCACGTGGTTGCGACCCTGCAGCATCGCGTAGGCGCGCGATGCGCGCAGCAGCGCGATGCCCGCGCGCGGCGAGAGCCCGACCCGGACCCCGGCGGCATGGCGACTCCGGCCCAGCAGGGCCTGCACGTAGGCGATCAGTGGTTCGCCGGCGTGTACGCCGGCCACCGCGCGGCGCAGGCGCAGCACGTCCTCGGCGCCGAGCGTGGGCATGGCCTGTGCGATCAGCTCGCGCCGGTCCTCGCCCGACAGCAGCGCGCGCTCGGCTTCCTCATGGGGGTAGCCCAGGGTGAGCCGCAGCAGGAAGCGGTCGAGCTGCGAGTCGGGCAACGGGTAGGTGCCCGACAGGTCCACCGGGTTCTGGGTGGCGATGACGAAGAACGGCTCGGGCAGGCGGTGGGTGGTGCCGTCGACCGTCACCTGGTGCTCGGCCATCGCCTCGAGCAGCGCGCTCTGGGTGCGGGGCGGTGCACGGTTGATCTCGTCTGCCAGAAGGACGTTGGCGAACACCGGACCCGGGTGGAATTCGAACCGCCGCGCCTGCGCGTCGAAGATCGACACGCCGACGATGTCCGAGGGCAGCAGGTCGGAGGTGAACTGCACGCGCTGGAAGCCCAGCCCGAGGGTCGCGGCGAGCGCGTGCGCAAGCGTGGTCTTGCCGAGGCCCGGCAGGTCCTCGATCAGCAGGTGCCCATCCGACAGCAAAGCGACGAACGCCAGCCGCACCTCGTGCGCCTTGCCGAGCACGAACCGGTTGACCTGCGCCTGCGCTGCCGTCAACGCGTCTTGATCGCGGTCGGTTAGCATGGCCGGTTCGTGGATGGCGGCGGGCACGGCGCACTCCTTTCGATACGGATTCGAGTGTAGCGGGGTTGCGTAGCAATGCGGGAACGGGACGGCATGCGTGCGGCATTCATCACGCTCTGGTCGGCGGTCGTGCTGGTCAAGCTGGTGGTGGCCGCGCGCCTGCCGCTGTTCGTCGACGAGGCGTTCTACTGGCAGGAAGGCCGCCACCTGGCCTGGGCCTACTCCGACCTGCCCGGTCTCACCGCGTGGTCGATCCGGCTGGGCGGCGAACTTTTCGGCGATGGCGTGCTCGCCGCGAGATCGCTGTTCCTGCTGGTGTCGGCCCTGCTGCCGTGGCTGGTGGTGGCGATCGGCCGGCGCGAATTCGACGAGCGCCAGGCCTGGATCGCCGGCTGCGCCGCGCTGGTGCTTCCGCTGTTCGGCATGCTCGGCGTGATGGCCCTGCCCGACGTGCTGCTGGCGCTGGCGACGCTGCTCTGCCTGGATGCGCTGACGCGGATGTTGCGTGGCGTGACCCACGCCAACGCCGTGCAGCTGGCGTTCGCCCTGGCGATAGGCGCGCTGAGCCACTACCGCTTCATCGCCGCGATCGGCGCCGGCTTCGTCGCGTTGCTGCTGATCGCACGGGGACGCGGGCTGCTGCGCGATCCGCGCGTCATCATCGCCGTCGCCTTCGGTGCGGCGGCGTGGATGCCGCTGCTGGCCTGGAACATCGAGAATGCGGAGGCCGGCCTGCGCTTCCAACTGGTGGACCGCCACCCCTGGACCCTGCACTGGGAGGGCATCACCTTCCTCGGCATCCAGGCGATCCTGGTGACGCCGCTGCTGTTCGCGGCACTGCTGTGTGCGGCCTGGAAGTTCCGCCGCGCCGACAATCCGGCGCTGCAACTGCTGGCGATCAGCGGGGCAGTGGTCATCGTCGGCTTCTTCGGGCTCGGCTTCTTCGCCGATACCGAACGGGTCAGCTTCCACTGGCCGCTGCCGGGCTATGTCGCCCTGCTGCCGCTGCTCCCGGCGACGATCGCCGGATGGTCGAAGTGGCTGCGCGTCTCGACCTGGTCGCTGGCGGCGCTCGGGCTGGTGGCGGTGCTGGGCTACCACGTCGCGGTCTCCATGCCCGAACTGCGCGCGCGTGCGGCCGCGCTGAAGTGGTATCCGTCGAACTTCGCGGGCTGGAACGTGCTGGCCGACGAGGTGCGTCGCGTCCGCGCGGAGCTTCCCGCCGATACCCGGCTGGTGGCCGACAACTTCAAGATCGGCGCGGAACTGGGGTTCGCGCTCGGCGAGACCGACATCCCGGTGCTGGACCACCCGCTCAACCGCGCGCACGGGCGTGCGCCCCAGTTGCAGTTGTGGGGGCTGGAAGTCACTTCCCGCGAGGCGCTGGCCGGCGCGCCGCTGCTGCTGGTGGTCGGCGCCAGCGACGTGCCGTACCGCGGGCTGCTGGCGCGCTACCACGCGCTGTGCCGGATGCTCGGTCCGCTGCCCGCGCCGCGCGTGCTCAACGTCGACCATGGCCGGCAGCGCTTCGTGCTGCTGGCGTGGCCGGAGGGATTGCCGCGCGCGCGCAGGGCGGACGCGGACGAGGACGCGCGCGCTTGCGTCACGCCGGCGATGGCATGGATCGACACCCCGCGGTCCGGCGGCACCGTCTCGGGCGATGTCGAAGTGGTCGGCTGGGCGTTCAAGGATGGTGTGGGCCTGTCGAAGGTCGAGGTGCTGGTCGACGGGGGCGCGGCGGCCATGGCCGAGTACGGGCTGCCCAGCCCGGGAACGGCGGCCTACTGGGAGATTTCCACGGACCCGCGGCATCCGGCGGTGGGCTTCCGCGCGAAGCTCGAAGGCGACGCGATCGCGCCCGGACTGCGCTGGCTGGGGCTGCGCCTGCACGGGGAGGACGGCAGCGTGGAGGACTGGAGCGAGATCCCGGTCCGGGTCGAGCCCGTGGACTGAATGCCGGGGCGGCCTCAGGGAACGGCGAAGCCGCGTGCCCGCAGCAGGCGCGCGGTCGCGATCAGCGGCAGGCCGACCAGGGCGGTCGGATCGCGCGATTCGATCGCGTCGAACAGCGCGATCCCGAGTCCCTCGCACTTGAAGCTGCCCGCGCAATCGAGCGGCTGCTCGAGTTCGATGTAGCGCGCGATGTCGTCGTCCGCCAGCGGGCGGAAGCGGACGGTGGTGGTGTCCAGCGCATGGGCGACGGGGCTGCCGGGCCCGGTGACCGCCACTGCGGTCAGGAACACCGCCTCGCGGCCGGACATCGCCTGCAACTGGGCGATCGCCGCCTCGCGCGTCGCGGGCTTGCCGAGCACCTGGCCGTCGCAGCTGGCGACCTGGTCGGAACCGATCACCACCGCATCCGGGCGCCGCGCCGCGACCGCCTCGGCCTTGGTCCCCGCCAGGCGCAGCGCCAGCGATCCGGGCGCTTCGCCGGGCAACGGCCGCTCGTCGACGTCGGGGTTCGCGCTGTCGAACGCCAGGCGCAGGCGCGCGAGCAGCTCCGCCCGGTAGCGCGAGGTGGAGGCGAGGACGAGCCGATGCATGCGGTCCCGGCGCCCGGTCAGTGAAGCGACGCGCGCGCGCGTTCGATCTGCAGCAGTTGCGTCTCGATGTTGCCGCGGGCCGCGTCGATCGACGCGCGCACCGTATCGAGCTGCTCCAGCGACGCCTCGCGGCCGTGCAACTGCAACCACAGGCGTTGCCGCAGCATTTCCTGCATCGCTTCGCGCACCGGGTTCTCCTCGTCGCCGGCGATGGCCTCGATCTCGGAGCGCGCGGCCCGCAGCCGGTCCTCCAGCGCATCGGCCGAATCGAGCAGCTGCGCCATCGCCCGGTTGCGGCGCCCGCCACGGCGGCGGAGCCACAACGACAGCCCGAACACGACCGCGACCAGCAGCAGGGAAAGGACGAACAGGGTCACAATGGCGCTCCCGGTGCGGGGGTGCAGTCTGCCGTGGGCCGACAGCCGGGGCAAATTCCCTGCCGCTTCAGGGGGTTGGCGATCCGCGCCCGGTTTGACAGGGGCGCCCGGCATCCTTAAAATTCAGCGGCTTATGTCCGCGGAAATGCCCGAGATCCTGGACGCCTGGCGAATGGTTGCCGCGCGGCGGGAATTCGAAGGCCGGGTCGCGTTGTCCGCGCTGCCGAGGTTGCGCGACGCGCTGTCCGAAGCCGGGGGTGAGGTGGTCTTCGCGCTCGGGTTCGATCGCGACACCATGCAGGTCCCGTACCTGGAACTGAGGATCGATGCGGAGTTGCCGCTGCAATGCCAGCGCACCCTGCAGCGGTTCCTGTTCCCGGTGCGTACGGTGCAGCGGCTGGGCCTGATCCGCGACGAGGCGGACGAGGCCGGGTTGCCGCCCGGCTACGAGCCGCTGCTGGTGCCGCAGGACGGCGTGCTGCGGCCGCTGGACCTGGTGGAGGACGAGTTGATCCTCGCCATCCCGGTGGTGCCGGTGAAGCCGGGCTCGGAAGCGGTCGAGCGCGACTGGCCGGTGTCCGCGGAAGAAGAGGTGCGTGCCAATCCCTTCGCCGGGCTGGCCGCGCTGAAGAAGCAGAGTTGAACAACAGAATCGTCGCGTTCCGCGCCTTCATGGCGGATCCGAGCAGTCGCAACAACCGAATCGTTCCTGGAGCAATCCCATGGCTGTGCAGAAGTCCCGCGTCACCCCGTCCCGTCGTGGCATGCGTCGTTCCCACGACGCCCTCACGGCCAAGCAGCTCGCCACCGACCCGACCTCGGGCGAAACCCACCTGCGCCACCACATCACTGCCGATGGCTACTACCGCGGCAAGCAGGTGATCCAGCCGAAGGTCAAGGTCGTCGAGGAAGACTGACCCGTCCCGGGCCCGCGTGCGGGCCCGGTGGACATCGGCATGCCGACGGCGCCCGCGCTGCGGCGACATCGCGGCATGGAGGCCGCCAGCATCGATCCGAGGGCCGTCCCCGAGATGAGCAGCGAGCGTATCTTTTCCCGTATCGCCGGTACCGGCAGCTACCTGCCCTCCAAGGTGCTGACCAACGACGACCTGTCGAAGATCGTCGACACCAGCGACGAATGGATCGCGTCGCGCACCGGCATCCGCGAACGCCACATCGCCGCCGAAGGCGAGACCACGGTGGACCTCGCGCTGCAGGCCTCGTTGCGAGCGATGGAGGCGGCCGGCGTGGCGGCGGAGGAGATCGACCTGATCGTCCTCGGCACCACCACGCCCGACCTGATCTTCCCGTCGTCGGCCTGCCTGCTGCAGCAGCGGCTGGGCATCGCCGGCTGCGGCGCGTTCGACGTCAACGCCGCGTGCTCGGGCTTCCTGTACGCGCTGTCGGTCGCCGACAAGTTCATCCGCTGCGGCGATGCGAAGACCGTGCTCGTCGTCGGGTCCGAAACCCTGACCCGCATGGTCGACTGGACCGAGCGCGAGACCTGCGTGCTGTTCGGCGACGGCGCCGGCGCGGTGGTGCTCAAGGCCGACGCCGAGACCGGCATCCTCAGCACCCACCTGCATGCCGATGGCGGCAAGAAGGAACTGCTGTGGAACCCGGTCGGCGTGTCGGTGGGGTTCGACACCAGCGAGAAGAACGCCGGCGTGCGCATCCGCATGTCCGGCAGCGAAGTGTTCAAGTACGCGGTCAAGGCGCTCGATTCGGTGGTCGAGGAAACGCTCGAGGCCAACGGCCTGGACCGCCACGACATCGACTGGCTGATCCCGCACCAGGCCAACCTGCGCATCATCGAGGCGACCGCGAAGCGGCTGGACATGCCGATGGAGCGCGTGATTGTCACCGTCGACAAACACGGCAACACGTCCTCGGGCTCGGTCCCGCTGGCGCTCGACGAGGCGGTGCGCTCGGGCAAGGTCCAGCGCGGCCAGCTGCTCCTGCTCGAAGCCTTCGGCGGCGGCTTCACCTGGGGCTCGGCGCTGCTGCGCTACTGATCCTGTACCTGCGGGCGCGCCGGCAGGCGCGCGCGGGTATGGGTCATCGCCACTTCCCGTTTCGATCCGGCTTCCACTGTCATTTCGACCGCAGGGAGAAATCCTGCCGTCGCCATTGCGGACTGCTGCCCCGGGATTTCTCCCTGCAGTCGGAATGACAAATGGGATGCGCCGATGTAAGAAGAGGAGGGTGCGCTGCCGGCAGGCCCGCCAGGACAACCCTGGAGGGAAACGCCCGGGGTTCGGCGACGGCCCCAAGCGACGCCGGGTTTCCAGGGATCATCCCCGCGCGGCATACGCCCCGGTACAGACGAGGCCCGCACTTTGCCCGTATCATCGCGCCCTGTTTTTCCTCCGGAAGCCGGCGTGACCGATCCGCAACTCGCGTTCGTGTTCCCGGGGCAGGGCTCGCAGTCGGTGGGCATGCTCGCGGAACTCTCGGAACTGCATCGCGTCGTGCGCGAGACATTCGACGAGGCGTCGGGCGGCGCCGGCGTCGACCTGTGGGCCTTGTCGCAGGGTGGGCCGGAGGAACAGCTCAACCGTACCGAGTACACGCAGCCCGCGCTGCTGGCAGCCGGGGTCGCGGTGTGGCGTGCATGGCAGGCGAAGGGCGGCGCGCAGCCCGCCCTGCTGGCCGGCCACAGCCTGGGCGAGTATGCGGCGCTGGTCGCGGCCGGTGCGCTTTCGCTGAAGGACGGCGCCCATCTGGTGCGCATCCGCGGCCAGCTGATGCAGGACGCCGCACCCGCCGGCACCGGCGCGATGGCCGCCGTGATCGGCGCCGAGGACGCGCTGGTGGAGGAGGTCTGCAAGGCCGCCTCGCACAGCGACGTGGTCGTGCCCGCGAACTACAACTCGCCCGGCCAGATCGTGATCGGCGGCGATGCCGCAGCGGTCGAGCGCGCGCTGGCGCTGCTCGCGGAAAGGGGCGTGCGCAAGACCGTGAAGCTCGCCGTCAGCGTGCCTTCGCACACGCCGATGATGCGCGAGGCCGCGAACCGGCTGTCGGAAACGATGGCCGGCCTGGCCTGGCGGGAACCGGTGCTGCCCGTCGTGCAGAACGTGGACGCGGAAGTGCACCAGGGCGTACAGGCGATCCGGGATGCGCTGGTGCGCCAGCTCTACCTGCCGGTGCAGTGGACCGGCTGCGTGCGCGCGCTCGCGGCCCGGGGCGCCACGCGCGTCGCCGAGTGCGGCCCGGGCAAGGTGTTGACCGGACTCGCCAGGCGCATCGACAGGGACCTGGATGCGCGCTCCATCGGCGGGGTCGGCGACTTCGAGTCCGCGCTCGCCGACTGGGCGGCCGCCTGATCCTCCAACGCTCGAACGAAAGGGAGCTGCCATGACCCAACCCCTGCAAGGCGAGATCGCGCTGGTGACCGGCGCCAGCCGCGGCATCGGGGCCGCGATCGCCGACCTGCTGGCCGCGCAGGGCGCGACCGTCGTCGGCACCGCCACCTCGGAAGCCGGTGCGCAGGCGATCGGCTCGCGGCTCGCGACGCATGGGGGCTATGGGCGCGTACTCGACGTGGCCGTGCCCGGCGCGATCGAGGCGCTGGTCGATTCGATCGGCAAGGACGTCGGCGCGATCTCGGTCCTGGTCAACAACGCCGGCATCACCCGCGACAACCTGCTGATGCGGATGAAGGACGAGGACTGGCAGGCGATCCTCGACACCAACCTCACCAGCGTCTACCGCGCCTCGAAAGCGGTGATGCGCGGCATGATGAAGGCGCGCAAGGGCCGCATCATCAGCATCGCCTCGGTGGTCGGCGTCACCGGCAACGCCGGGCAGAGCAACTACGCCGCGGCCAAGGCCGGCATCATCGCGTTCAGCAAGTCGCTGGCGAAGGAGATCGGTTCGCGCGGCGTCACCGTGAACGTGGTCGCCCCCGGCTTCATCGAGACCGACATGACCGCGGTGCTGCCGGAAGACGCGAAGAGCGCGCTGGTCGGCCAGATCGCGCTCGGCCGCCTCGGCCAGGCCGCGGACATCGCCAGTGCGGTCGCGTTCCTCGCCGGTCCCGGCGCCGGCTACATCACCGGCGAAACCCTGCACGTCAACGGCGGCATGTACATGCCCTGAGGGAAACGATCCGGGGGTGGTGCGGCGTTGCCGCGTCACGCCCTAAGTTGCCGATTCCAAAGGGATTGCGTGACCGGTTTCCCGGTCCGGATCCACAACCCCGGGGCCGCGCGGCGGCAACGCGCTATCCTCGCCCCGGTCCAGCCCTTACACTTGCCACCGTAACAGCCTTTCGCGGAGCCAACAGCCAATGAGCAGCATCGAAGAACGCGTCAAGAAGATCGTGGTCGAACAACTGGGTGTGAAGGAAGAGGAAGTCAGCGCCAGCGCTTCCTTCGTCGACGATCTCGGCGCGGATTCGCTCGACACCGTCGAACTGGTGATGGCGCTCGAAGAAGAGTTCGAGTGCGAGATCCCCGACGAGGAAGCCGAGAAGATCACCTCGGTGCAGCAGGCGATCGACTACATCAAGGCCCACGTCAAGGCGTGATGCCGGTCGGCTCCACGCCCGGTCGCATACGGCCCGGCGTAGCCGCGCAGGCGATGCCATCCGTCGACCGGTGAACCGGTCGACCTGAAACAACACCGGGGCCGCATTGCGGCCTCGCGTGTTTTGCGGCGCGCCGCAGCGTGGCGTGCAGCGCCGTCCCCCATGCAGCGAGGAGAGAGTCGACCATGTCCAAGCGCCGCGTCGCCATCACCGGCATCGGCATCCTGTCGCCACTCGGCAACGACCTGGCGTCGAGCTGGGACGGTATCGTCAACGGCCGGTCCGGCATCGGGCCGATCACCCATTTCGACGCGTCCGCATTCGCGACCCGCATCGCCGGGCAGGTCAAGGATTTCGACGCCTCGCAGTGGATCGCCGCGAAGGACATCAAGAAGATGGACCCCTTCGTGCACTACGGGGTCGCCGCGGCATTGATGTCGATCGCCGACGCCGGCTTGGAAGTGTCGGGCGAAGCGGCCGACCGCATCGGCGTGGCGATCGGCGCCGGCATCGGCGGCCTGAAGGGCATCGAGGACACCTCGATCAAGTACCACGAGGGCGGCCCGCGCAAGATCTCGCCGTTCTACGTGCCGAGCACGATCATCAACATGATCTCCGGCCATGTCTCGATCATCACCGGCGCGAAAGGCCCGAACATCGCCGTGGTCACCGCCTGCACCACCGCCACCCACAACATCGGGCTGGCGGCGCGGATGATCCAGTACGGCGATGCCGACGCGATGATCGCCGGCGGCGCCGAGTTCGCGACCACCCCGACCTCTGTCGGCGGCTTCTGCGCGATGAAGGCGCTGTCCACGCGCAACGACGATCCGCAAGCGGCTTCGCGGCCATGGGACAAGGACCGCGACGGCTTCGTGATGGGCGACGGCGCGGGCGTGCTGGTGCTGGAAGAGTTCGAGCGCGCGAAGGCTCGCGGCGCCCGCATCTACGCCGAGCTCGCGGGCTTCGGCATGAGCGGCGACGCCCACCACATGACCGCGCCCAGCGAGAACGGCGAGGGCGGCGCGCGCTGCATGGTCGCGGCGATCCGGGATGCCGGAATCGATCCGTCCGAGGTCGGGTACATCAACGCGCATGGCACATCCACGCCGCAAGGTGACCTGGCCGAGACGATGGGCATCAAGTCGGTGTTCGGCGCGCATGCGTCGAAGCTGATGGTCAGCTCGACCAAGTCGATGACCGGGCACCTGCTGGGTGCGGCCGGCGGGGTCGAGGCGGTGTTCTCGGCGATGGCGATCCATGCCGGCGTGATCCCGCCGACGATCAACCTCGACAACCCTTCCGAAGGCTGCGACCTCGACTACGTGCCGCACACGGCGCGCGAGGCGAAGATCGACATCGCGTTGTCGAACTCGTTCGGGTTTGGCGGCACCAACGGGACGCTGGTGTTCAAGCGGGTCTGATCGATTCCGGTGTGATCGGGAGAGGGTCGTCGTATTCGTGACCCGTGATCCGTTGGGGTTTTTGGCCTACAGATCTGAGGCAAGAGCTTCCGCTCGCCGTAGGCGAGCGGGTTCATTTCTTTTGAAGCGCCAAAAGAAACGAACCAAACAAAAGGCGCTTTCTCGCAAGTGCACAAGCTCTCGACCGGAGACGGGAACGGGATTTTTCGACACGGCATCCATGCCGTGGCGAAAAACGGCGCGCGTCCTGCGCGCCGCCCTCCGGGTCTACGGATCACTCGGCGAATCGCGGAGATCAAGCGAGGGAATGTCACTCTCTTGGCAAACGACCGCGCGAACCTCCAGACCCGGAGGGCGCCGCACATGGATGTGCGGCGTTTTCCGACCGAGCCATGGATGGCGAGTCGGAAAATCTCGAGACGGTATCAGTTGAGAGCTTGTGCACTTGCGGGGAGAGCGTTTTTCTTTGGTTCGTTTCTTTGACTCTGCCTGCGGCCTCGCCCTTCGGGCCAGCTTCGCTGTTCGCGTGCGCTGCGCGCGCAGTGGCGCCATCAAAAGAAATGAACCCGGCCGCCGCAGGCGGATGGAAGATTCTGAGATCGAGGCTTCGGGAATGCAGTCGCGATCCCCGGCAGCCCGACGAGTTTGCCCGCTCGCGTCCTGCCGCGATGCGTTTGCTCTTATCCTTGCTCTCCCGAACCGGGATATCGCCCCACGGCGTTGCATGCTGGTCACCCGCCCCCTCCCGACCACCACCGACCTGTTGTCGCTGCATCGGCTGGCGCCCGCGCGCTATCCGCTGCTGCTGCAGTCGGTTGCGCACGGCACCGCGCAGGGGCGCTGGGACCTGCTTCTGATGACGGCGGGCCAGTCCCTGACCCTCGCGCCGGACGGCATCACGCGCGACCAGGCCGGCCAGGCGCTCGCAGGCACATTCCTGGACGCGCTCGATCGTGCATGGCGATCGCTGCGGCTGGCACGCGAGGAGCCGCGATGGCCGTTCCGTGGCGGCTGGGCGCTGCTGCTGGGTTACGAGCTCGCGCACCAGGTCGAGCCGGTCCTGCAACTGCCCGCGGCCGAGGGAGGCCTGCCGGTGGCGCAGGCGTTGCGCTGTCCCGCCGCGGTATTGCGCGACCACGCGAGCGGCGAGTGCATCGCGGTAGTCGAATCCGGCGACGCGGCGATGCTCGACACCATCGACGACGATCTCGCCCGCGCGAACCGGCTCGCAGCGATGCCCGCGTGGCAACCGCCCACGGACGTGGAGGAGGACGAGCCCGGGCGCTTTGTCGGGGGCGTCGGCCGCATCCTCGACTACCTCGCCGCCGGCGATGTGTTCCAGGTCAACCTGTCGCGCGGCTGGCGCGCGAGGTTCGATGCGCCGATGGACCCCGCGCGTCTCTATGCGCGCCTGCGCGAGGCCAATCCCGCGCCGTTCTCGGGTCTGTACGCCGGTCCCGGCTGGGCGGTGGTCAGCGCCTCGCCCGAGCGCCTGGTCTCGGTGCGCGGCGACGTGGTCGAGACCCGGCCGATCGCCGGCACCCGGCCGCGCATTCCCGGCGACGACGAAGGCGCCCGCGTGCGCGAACTGATCGGGCATCCCAAGGAGCGCGCCGAACACGTGATGCTGGTCGACCTGGAGCGCAACGACCTCGGGCGCGTGTGCGTGCCGGGCAGCGTCGAGGTCGACGAGCTGATGACGATCGAGAGTTACGCGCACGTCCATCACATCGTCAGCAACGTGCGCGGGAGACTGCACGGCGAGGCGACGCCCGGCCAGGTGATCGCCGCCGTGTTCCCCGGTGGCACCATCACCGGCTGCCCCAAGGTGCGCTGCATGCAGGTCATCGCCGAGCTCGAACGCACCGGGCGCGGCGCCTACACCGGCGCGATGGGCTGGCTGAACCGGGACGGCGACCTCGACCTGAACATCCTGATCCGCAGTGCCGAGGTCGAAGGCGCGCGCGTGCGTTTCCGCACCGGCGCGGGGATCGTGGCCGATTCCGATCCGCAGCGCGAACTCGACGAAACCCGGGCCAAGGCGCGCGGCATGCTGCAGGCGCTGGTCCCGACCGGTGCCGGGGCAGGTATCCTGAGCCGATGACCGGGCGATCCCCATCGATGGAGCTGCCGCATGGCCGCTGAGGGCAGGCGCAGGCGCGGCCTGGGCCTGTTGTTCATGCTGTCCGCACTGCTGGCGGGCGCCGCCGGCTACTGGCTGTACGACCGCTACACCGGTTTCGCCGACGCGCCGCTGTCGGGCATGCGGGATGGCGCGGCGCTGGTGGTGGAGCGCGGTGACTCGTTCGCGCGCGTGCTGGGCAAGCTGCGGGAAGCGGGCGCGACGCAAGGCCACGACGCCGAATGGCAGTTGCTGGCGCGCCAGCTCGGTGCGGACGGCCGCATCCAGGTCGGCGAATACGCGCTCGACCCGGCGTTGACGCCGCGCCTGCTGCTCGAGCGGATGCGCGACGGCAAGGTGGTCAGCTACCGCTTCACGGTGGTCGAGGGCTGGAACATCCGCGAGCTGCGCGCGGCGCTGGCGAAGGCGAATCCGCTGGTGCAGACGATCGGCGAGCTCGACGACGCCGCGCTGATGGAAGCCCTCGGCCATCCCGGCACGCATCCCGAGGGCCGGTTCCTGCCGGAAACTTATGTCTACACGCGCGGCGACAGCGACCTCGACCTGCTGCGGCGCGCGAACGCCGCGCTCGAGCGGGCGCTGCAGGCCGCGTGGGAATCGCGTGCCGCCGACATTCCGCTGGACAACGCCGACGAAGCGCTGGTGCTGGCCTCGATCATCGAGAAGGAAACCGGGATCGCCGAGGAGCGCGCGCAGATCGGCGGCGTGTTCACGCGCCGGCTGAAGCTCGGCATGCGCCTGCAGACCGATCCGACGGTGATCTACGGCATGGGCAGCGCCTACGACGGCAACATCCGCCGCGCCGACCTGCTCGCCGACACCCCCTACAACACCTACACCCGCGACGGCCTGCCGCCGACCCCGATCGCGATGGCCGGGGTCGACGCGATCCGCGCCGCGACCAACCCGGCCGACGGCGACACGCTGTATTTCGTCGCGGTCGGCGACGGCAGCGGCCGCCATGTGTTCTCGCGCACGCTCGACGAGCACAACGCCGCCGTGCGCCAGTACGTGCGCCGTTATCGCGAACAGTTCGGGCCGCGATGAGCGGATCAGGATCCACGCGCAAGGCGTCAGCTGCCGTCCCTGGCGAGACGGCGACGGCCTCGCACCCGGAATCGCCCCGTGTATCCGCCGGTCGTCTCCCGCGCGTGCCGTCCCATCCGCGTTTCGTTTCGCTGGAAGGCGGCGAGGGCGCCGGCAAGACCACCGTGCTCAACGCGCTGCGCGAGGCACTGCGCGAGGGCGGCGACGAGATCGTGGCGACCCGCGAACCCGGCGGCACGCCGCTGGCGGAGAAGATCCGCGGCCTGCTGCTGGATCCCGCGCACGTGGCGCCGTCGGCCGAGGCGGAACTGCTGCTGATGTTCGCCGCGCGCGCGCAGCACGTGCGCGAGACGATCGCGCCGGCGCTGGCGCGCGGCGCATGGGTGCTGTGCGACCGCTTCACCGATTCGAGCTACGCCTACCAGGGCGGTGGCCGCGGACTCGACGCGGACTGGATCGCGGAACTGGAACGGCGCGTGGTCGGGCTGCAGCCGGGACTGACCCTGCTGCTCGACGTCGACGTGGCGCGCGGGCGCGAGCGCACGCGCGGACGCGACCTGGTGCCCGACCGGATCGAATCCGAGCGCGACGAGTTCTTCGAGCGCGTGCGGGCGACGTATCGCGCGCGCGCCGCCGCGGAGCCGGGTCGCTTCCGGGTGGTCGACGCCTCGCAGGGCGTCGGCGAGGTGGCGGTCGAGGCGGTACGGCATCTGCGCGAGTGGCGGAAACGCGCATGACCGATCCACTGGCGCCCTGGCAGCAGCGTGCGCACGACCAGGCGCTGGCCTCGCTCGCCGACGGCCGGCTGGGCCACGCGCTGCTGGTCTGCGGCCCGGCCCGGCTCGGCAAGCGCGCGGTCGCCGAACGGCTCGCCGCCCACCTGCTGGATGCGCACATGCCGCGCGCGGCGCATCTGATCGCGGCCGGGACCCATCCGGATTTCACCGTGGTGACTCTGCAGCCCAACCGTGAAGGCACCAGGCTGCGCACCGAGATCGTGATCGAGCAGATCCGGGAACTGTCGGAGAAGCTCTCGCTCACGTCGCAGTACGGTGGCGCGCAGGTGGCGATCGTCGATCCGGCCGACGCGCTCAACGCCTCGGCCGCGAACGCCCTGCTCAAGACCCTGGAGGAGCCGCAGCCGGGCCGTTACCTGTGGCTGATCGCATCCAATCCTGCACGCCTGCCCGCGACCATCCGCAGCCGCTGCCAGCGGCTGGAGCTGCGTCTGCCGCCCCGTGACGAGGCGCTGGCGTGGCTGCGCGCCAGCGGTCACGCCGACAAGGCAGCGGTCGAGGCGCTGGATGCGGCGCGCGGGCATCCCGGCCTCGCCGATGCCTGGCTGCGCGACGGCGGCCTGCAACTGCGCAAGGACGTGGCCGGCGACCTGGCCAGGCTCGCGCGTGGCGATGCCGCGCCGATCGAGACCGCGCAACGCTGGGTCGCCGACGAGGACGCGGCGCTTCGCCTGCGCCATGCCGCCGACCTGGCACTGGCCGAAGCCGCGGGGTTGACCGATCCGGCGCGAATCCGGAAGCTGGCGCGGTGGTTCGATGCGGCCAACCGCACCCGCGACCTGCTGCGCACCACGGTGCGCGCGGATCTCGCGGTCGCGGAACTGCTGCTTGCATGGCGCGGCGACGAAGTGCAGCGCGCCGGGACGGGATCGAGGACTTACCGATGAGCAGCACCGCGGGCGGCGCACGGCAGGGCATCCTGTCGCTGGCGCTGAAGGACAAGACCCAGTTGTACAGCGCGTACATGCCGTACCTGAAGTACGGCGGCATCTTCGTTCCCACGTCCAAGCGCTACTTCCTCGGCGACGAGGTGTTCCTGCTGCTGACCCTGCCCGAGTCCAGCGACCGGCTGCCGGTGGCCGGCAAGGTGGTCTGGGTGACCCCGACCGGTGCCCAGGGCGCGCGCATCGCCGGCGTCGGCGTGCAGTTCGCCGATACCCCGGAAGGCGAGACGGTGAAGAACCGGATCGAAACCCTGCTCGCGGGCACGCTGACCGCGGACAAGCCCACGCACACGATGTGAGGGCGATGCGACCGCGCCTTCCGGTCGTCGGGATACTGGTGGCGGCGTTGCTCTGTCTCCCGGCCTTCGTAGTGGCCGGCGCCGAGCGCGTCCGGCTGGACGACGGGCACCTGCAGGTCGAGATTGCGCCGGCCCTGGGCGGGCGCATCGTGCATGTGTCGCTGCCCGGCCGTCCGAACCTGCTGAAGGTGGGCGCGGCGGTCGATGCCGTGCCCGATCCGGTGCCCGCGGCGGACGGCGAGAACATCCCCTACATGGGCCACGAGCTCTGGACCGGCCCGCAATCGCGCTGGTGGCTCGACCAGGACGTCAATCCGCAGCGCCGCGCCGCCGCCGCGCAATGGCCACCGGATCCATGGCTGGCGAACGCGCGCAACCGCATCGTCGAGCAGGCTGCGGACCGGCTGGTGCTCGAGGGCATGCCCAGCCCGGTGAGCGGACTGCAGGCGACCCAGGCGTTCCGGCTGTCCGGCACGGCGCCGGCGACGCTGGAACTGTCGGCCGAAGCGGTCAACATCCGCGACCGCGAGGTGCGCCGCGACCTGTGGTTCAACACCCGCCTGCCTGCCGGCAGCCGGGTGTTCGTGCCGGTGGCGGCGCCGGAAGATGCGCGGCTGCGCGCCGACGAGACCGAGGTCTACGCCGGTCCCGTCGCGTGGTGGGAGGATGGTGTCTACTCGCTGCGCCTCGATCCGCCGCCGCCGGGCAAGCGCGGACGGCGCGGGAAGATCTTCATCGCGCCGTCCGCGGGCTGGATCGCCGGCTTCAACGCCGGGCAACTGCTGCTGATCCGGTTCGAGCGCCAGCCGGACGAAGCCATCGATCCCGAACACGGCCAGGTCGAACTCTACCTCGACTGGCACCACGCCGATCCCGATGCCGGGTTGCTGGAACTGGAAGTGCACGCGCCGATGCGCAGCCTCGCACCCGGAGAAACGATGCGCGCGGGCGAGACCTGGACGGTGTTCGCCTACGACGGCCCCGACGAGCTCGAAGCGCAACGCAGCGCGCTCGCGCAGGCGCTCGTGGCGCTCGGCATCGAGGGCGGGCAGGCACCCGCCATATCGCCAGCCGAGTAGATCGCCGGATGCGCGGGGGCGGTCAGCCCGCCTGCCGCAATGCGGGATTGTCCCAGCCCGGGCGCGGCGCGAAGCGGTCGCCGTGTTTCGCCCGCAGCGACTCGAGCCGGGCGAGCAGTGCGTCGACTCCGGTTTCGCGGATGGTCTGGATCGGACCGCCGCGGAACGGCGCGTAGCCCGTACCGAAGATCACGCCGGCGTCGAGCAGGTCCGCATCCTCGACCACGCCGTCGTGCAGCGCGGCCACGGCTTCGTTGAGCAGCGGCAGGATCAGGCGATCCTCGAGGTCGTCGGGCGCCTTGTAGTCCTTCGGCACCTCGGGCTTCTTCGGCTTGCTGCCCTTGTCGGTCCGTTCCCAGGCGTACAGGCCCTGGCCGTCCTTCTTGCCGCGCCTGCCCTGTTCGGGCGGGTTGGCCAGCGCCGGCGGGATCGACAACCCGAGGAAAGGCGCCAGTTCCTGGCCGACGCCGTAGGCGACGTCGAGCCCGACGGTATCGATCAGTTCGATCGGCCCCATCGGCATGCCGTACTTCACCGCGGCCCTGTCGATGACCGGGCCAGGGATGCCCTCGGAATACGCGAGCGCGGCTTCCAGCATGTACGGAAACAGCAGGCGGTTGACCAGGAAGCCGGGCGTGCCGGCGACCGGCACCGGCAGCTTGTCGAGCGCCTTGCAGAACGCGGCGAGGCGCTGCTCGGTCTGCGGGTCCATCGCGTCGTGGCGCACGATCTCCACCAGCGGCATCAGCGCCACCGGGTTGAAGTAGTGCAGGCCGGCGAACCGCGCGGGACGCGCGATATGGCCGGTCAGTTCTTCGAGCGGAATGGAGGAGGTGTTGCTGGTCAGCAGCGCGTCGGGCTCGAGTCGCGGTTCGACGGTGGCGTAGAGCTCGCGCTTGGCCTGCGCCTGCTCGATGATCGCCTCGATCACGAGATCGGCGCCGGGGATGCCCTCGCCGGCGAGGTCCGACTTCAGCCGCGCGGCGACTTCGGGCCGCTTCGCCTCGTCCCTGACCTTCTTCGCGAACAGGTCCTGCGCGCGCGCCAGCGCGCCGTCGATGTATTTCTGCTCGCGGTCCTGCAGCGTCACCTGGAAGCCCTTGTAGGCGGACCACGCGGCGATGTCGCCGCCCATCACCCCGGCGCCGACCACGTGCACGTGGGCGATGCCGTGCGGTTCCTTTCCGCCGAGCCCCTTGAGCCGCTCCTGCAGGAAGAACACGCGGGTGAGGTTGCGCGCGGTCGGGGTGCCGGCGAGCTTGACCACCGATTTGCGCTCGGCCGACAGACGCGACTGGATCCCGCCACCGCTGCGGCGCCAGGTCTCGATCAGCGCGTACGGAGCCGGGTAGTGCTCCTTGCGGGCCTTGCGCGCGACCTGCTTGACCAGCACGGGCGCCAGTACCTGGCGCACGGGCCAGGTGTTGGTGATCCAGCCCAGGAAGCGCTGCCTGAACGGGCGTTCGCGACCTTCGAGCGCGAGTCTGGCGGCCTCGTCCACCAGCAGCGCCGGCTCGACCACCTTGTCGACCACGCCCATCGCCTTCGCCGACGACGCCGACAGCGTGCGCCCGGTCAGCATCACGTCCATCGCCGCCGGCGCGCCGACCAGACGCGGCAGGCGCACGCTGCCGCCCCAGCCGGGATAGATGCCCAGCTTCACCTCGGGCAGGCCGATGCGGGTGGACGGATCGCTGCTGGCGATGCGGTAGTCGCAGGCCAGCGAGATCTCGGTGCCGCCGCCCATGCAGAAGCCGTGGATCGCGGACACCGTGGGGCAGGGCAGCTCGGCCAGGCGCTGGAACGCCTGTTGTCCGCGCCGGATCGAATCGCCGATCGTGCCCTTGCGGTCGAACTCGGCGAACTCGCGGATGTCGGCGCCGGCGATGAAGCCCTTCTGCTTGGCCGAACGCAGCACCAGCGCCTTGGGCGCATCCAGCGCAAGGCGCTCCAGCAGCGCCTCCAGTTCGATCAGGACGTCCTGGGCGAAGGTGTTGACCGACTCGCCTTCGCGGTCGAACGACAGCACCAGCACGCCGTCCGGGCGGAGCTCGACCTGCCAGTGGCTGAAGCGCAGTCCATCGAGGCCAGCGATCATGCGGGACCATCCGTTAACGTATGGGAAGCCCTTTATGATCCCGGGCTTGTTTCGCCGCCGTCAAATCGGCGCCGGCAACGCCCGCTGAAGGACGGATTGCGGCCCTGCCGGGCTGCATGGCTTGCGGCAGGGGCTGCCTGTCCCCAGATCGAGCAGACTCGGGGACGGAACTTCCCCCCCCTGCAACAGGTCACAGCTCCGGTCGGAAGGCCGGGCGACAAGGAGCGCCGGGCCCGATGGCCGAGATCGACACCCAACAACTGGACCTCGAGCTGGTCAAGCGCGTGCAGCGCGGCGACAGCGCGGCCTTCGACCTGCTGGTGCGCAAGTACCAGCACCGGATCGCGGCGCTGATCGGCCGCTATGTCGGCGACTGGAGCGAAGTCCAGGACGTCGCCCAGGAAACCTTCATCCGCGCGTATCGCGCGATCGGGAATTTCCGCGGCGATGCCCAGTTCTATACCTGGCTGCACCGGATCGCCGTGAACACCGCCAAGAATCATCTCGTCGCCAGCCACCGCCGCCCGCCGGGCGGCGACATCGAGATCGAGGATGCCGAGCAGTTCGATTCCGGCATCCGCCTGCGCGACGGCGACACGCCGGAACGTGAACTGATGCGCCAGCAGCTGGAACAAACCGTGATGCGCGCGGTCGAAGCACTGCCCGAGGAACTGCGGCTGGCGATCACGCTGCGCGAGGTCGACGGCCTGAGCTACGAGGAGATCGCCGAGCGCATGGGCTGCCCGATCGGCACGGTGCGTTCGCGCATCTTCCGGGCGCGCGAGGCGATCGACCACGAGATGAAACCCCTGTTGGACAGCGATACCGGAACGGAGCGCGCGGCACGATGACCCCCATCGACGACAACGAGACCCTGCAGATCGGCCCGGACCCGGACAAGCTGTTCGTGTACCACCGTCAGCAGCTGTCGGCGATGCTCGACGGCGAACTCTCGCCGGACGAGGCGAAGTTCATGCTGCGCCGGTTGCAGCACGACACCGAACTGGCGGCGTGCTGGGAGCGGTGGCAGGTGGGGGGCGATGTCCTGCGTGGCCTGCGCAACGACCTGCTGCCGGTCGATTTCGCGCAGCGTGTGGCGCTGTCCCTGGCCTCCACCGCCGCGGAGCCCGCCGCCGTCGCCGTCGCAGGGGGCAGCCGCCCGCGGCTTGCCCGCTGGGGCGGTGGCGCCGCGATCGCGGCCTCGGTCGCGCTGCTTGCGGTCTTCGCCACCCGCCAGTTGCCGGAACCTGGCGCGATGCCGGAACCGGCTGCCGCGGCGCCGCTGGTGGCACAGTCCTCCTCGCCCGCTGCCGTGTCGGCGGGTCCGGCGCCGACGGCCGTGGACGATGCGCTCGCCGACGCCGGCGAGCGCCCCGATTCGCCGGCGCCTGCGCCCGATCCCGCCACCGCACTGGCTGCCACCGCGGTGGCGCTCGCGGAAGTGCCGCGTCGCGCGGGCGAGCGGCGCAACCGCGAACAGCCACCTGCCATCGCCCGGGTGCGCCAGCTGCGCGCGCCCCGGGATGCGCAAGTGCAGCCAGCCGCCGTGCAGGCCGAGATGCCCGCGGTGGCGGTCGCCGCCAGTACGCCACCGCTGCTCGTGGAGTTGCCGGATGCCGTCGCGGCGGGCGCGGACCCCTTCGCCATGCCTGCCACCGCCACGGCGCGGCCGTGGCCGCGGTCGCTGCTGCCCGCCGCCGGCACGTACACGGTCGCCGGCGGCAGCCTGGCGCCGCGCGAGCCCGCGTTCGAGCCGTTCCGGCCCGGTGTCGCGGCCGATGGTCCGTGGCCCGTGAGCGGGGCGGGCGATCAGGCGGCCGCGGCCACACCACCGCAGCCCTGACGGCGCCAGCGTGCGCGCCCCGCAGTGCGAGGCGACTGGCGCCCCCACGGCGCCAGTCCAGTTCCCCAACGATCGAGTCGAGAGACTGTCCCGATGAAAACCCCGGTGCCTGCCTTCGTCCTCATCCTGCTCGCGTCCGCGGCGACCACCGCCGTGGTACTGCCGATCGCCACCGCGCAGACGGCTCCCGATGCCGGCCCCGCGGCGGCGCCGCTCGCAGCCCAGCCGACCGCAGTGCCCGCCAGCCCGCTGGTCACCGGACTCCCGGACTTCACCCGCCTGGTCGAACAGGTCGGCCCGGCGGTGGTGAAGATCGACACCACGATGGGCGGCCGCCGTGCTGCCGCCCGGGGCGCACAGACGCCTGACGAGGCTTTCCCGGGCGATGAGCAGATCCCCGAGATCTTCCGCCGCTTCTTCGGACCCGGTTTCCAGATGCCCGGGCCCGGCGGCCAGGGCCCTGCGCCGCGCGGGCGCGCGATGGGCACCGGCTTCCTGATCTCCGACGACGGCTACGTGCTCACCAACCACCACGTCATCGACAATGCCGACGAGGTCACGGTGACGATGAGCGACCTGCGCGAGTTCACCGCCAAGGTGGTGGGGAGCGACGAGCGTTCGGACGTTGCGTTGCTGAAGATCGACGGCGAGGGGCTGCCGGTGCTGCGCACCGCCAATGGATCGGCGGTCAAGCCCGGGCAGTGGGCGGTGGCGATCGGCTCGCCGTTCGGGCTCGAGCAATCGGTCACCGCCGGCATCGTCAGCGCGGTCGGCCGCAGCAATCCCTACGCCAACCAGCAGTACGTGCCCTTCATCCAGACCGACGTCGCCATCAACCAGGGCAATTCGGGCGGCCCGCTGCTCAACACCGCTGGCGAGGTGATCGGCATCAACTCGCAGATCTTCAGCAATTCCGGCGGCTACATGGGCGTGAGCTTCGCGATCCCGATCGACGTGGCGATGAACGTGGTCGGGCAGCTGAAGGAAACCGGGCGGGTGCAGCGCGGGCAGCTGGGCGTGGTGTTCTCGCGCTCCGCCATCACGACCGAGCAGGCGCGCGGCTTCGGCCTGCCCGATACGCTCGGTGCGCTGGTCACCGAGGTGGTGCCGGACAGCGCGGCGGACAAGGCCGGCATCGAGCCGGGCGACGTGATCCGCAGCGCCGATGGCATCGCGATCCGCCAGCCCAGCGACCTGCCGCCGATCGTCGGCAACAAGGTCCCGGGCACGAAGATGAAGATCGGCGTGCTCCGCGAGGGTCGCGAGCGCACGTTCGACGTGACCCTGAGCGAACTCGACGAGGGTGCGGTGGCGGACGCCGGTGCGGCGCGGCCCGGCGCTCCCTCGGGGGCGCCTTCGGCCGGCGCTAACGCGCTGGGCCTGGTCACGCAGGATCTCACCGACGCGCAGCGGCGCCAGCTTGGCCTGGATGCGAACGAAGGCGTCGGCATCGCCCGTGTCGAGGGCATGGCGGCGCGCGAGGCAGGGCTCTCGCCCGGTGACGTGGTGCTGCGCGTGGGTCGCAAGCCTGTCGGCAGTGCCGCCGCGCTGGCGCGTGAACTGCGCGATGTGGAGCCGGGCCAGACGGTCATGCTGCTGGTGCGCAGCCCCGGCGGCGGCAGCCGCTTCGTCGCGATCACGCCCGACGCGGACGAGTGAGCCGGGGCGGGTGCCGGCCCACCCCTCGGTTCGCCAGCCATCGGCGGGTCGTGCCGTCGGCATCCGGGGCGGCCTCGTCGTCGCGGCACGGCTGCGGGGCCGGGCATGTCTCGCCCCCGTGCCGCGGCCCGCGCATGACCTCCGGGCGGCAGGCCGGGGCCCGCCCTATGCGATAATCCCGCGTTGTCCCGAAGACTGCGCGGCCCCCGCATCCCTATGTCCGATCCGATGCGGCTGATCCGCAACTTCTCCATCATCGCCCACGTCGACCACGGCAAGTCGACCCTGGCAGACCGCATCATCCAGCTCTGCGGCGGGCTCCAGGCCCGCGAGATGGAGGCGCAGGTGCTCGACTCGAACCCGATCGAGCGCGAGCGCGGAATCACCATCAAGGCGCAGTCGGTGTCGCTGCCGTACACGGCCGCCGACGGCAATACCTACCAGCTCAACTTCATCGATACCCCGGGCCACGTCGACTTCAGCTACGAGGTCAGCCGCTCGCTGGCCGCGTGCGAGGGCGCGCTGCTGGTGGTGGACGCCGCCCAGGGCGTGGAGGCGCAGTCGGTCGCCAACTGCTACACCGCGGTCGAGCAGGGCCTGGAAGTGGTGCCGGTGCTCAACAAGATCGACCTGCCCACCGCCGACATCGAACGCGCCAAGGCAGAGATCGAGGCGGTGATCGGCATCGACGCCACCGATGCCATCGCCGTCAGCGCGAAGACCGGCCTGAACGTCGGCGACGTGCTCGAGGCGATCGTCCATCGCATCCCGCCGCCGGTGCCGCGCGACACCGACAAGCTGCAGGCGCTGATCATCGACTCGTGGTTCGACAACTACCTCGGCGTGGTGTCGCTGGTGCGGGTGATGCAGGGGGAGATCGCACCCGGCAGCAAGATCCTGGTGATGTCGACCGGGCGCACGCACCAGGTGGACAAGGTCGGCGTGTTCACGCCCAAGCGCAAGGAACTGAAGAAGCTCGGCGCCGGCGAAGTGGGCTGGATCAACGCCTCGATCAAGGACGTGCACGGCGCGCCGGTCGGCGACACGCTGACCCTGGCCGCCGACCCCGCGACGAAACCGTTGCCGGGCTTCCAGGAGATGCAGCCGCGGGTGTTCGCGGGCCTGTTCCCGGTCGACGCGGAGGATTACCCCGACCTGCGCGAGGCCCTGGACAAGCTGCGCCTCAACGACGCCGCGCTGCGCTTCGAGCCGGAGAGCTCCGAGGCGATGGGCTTCGGTTTCCGCTGCGGCTTCCTGGGCATGCTGCACATGGAGATCGTGCAGGAGCGGCTCGAGCGCGAGTACGACCTCAACCTCATCAGCACCGCGCCGACCGTGGTCTACGAGGTGCTGTTGACCGACGGCGAGGTGATGCCGCTCGACAACCCGGCCAAGCTGCCGCCGGTGAACAAGGTCGAGGAGATCCGCGAGCCGATCATCCGCGCCAACATCCTCACCCCGCCGGACTACGTCGGCAACGTCATCACCCTGTGCGAGGAGAAGCGCGGCAGCCAGGTCGGCCTGCAGTACCTCGGCAGCCAGGTGCAGATCAGCTACGAACTGCCGATGGCCGAGGTCGTGCTCGACTTCTTCGACCGCCTCAAGTCGGTCAGCCGCGGCTATGCCTCGCTCGACTACCACTTCCTGCGCTTCGACGCCGGCCCGTTCGTGCGCGTGGACACGCTGATCAACGGCGACAAGGTCGATGCGCTGTCGATCATCGTCCACCGCACCCACGCCGACCGCCGCGGACGCGAACTGACCGAGCGGATGAAGGAGCTGATCCCGCGCCAGCAGTTCGACGTGGCGATCCAGGCGGCGATCGGTTCGCAGGTCATCGCCCGGACCACGGTCAAGGCGCTGCGCAAGAACGTGCTGGCCAAGTGCTATGGCGGCGACATCAGCCGCAAGAAGAAGCTTCTGGAGAAGCAGAAGGAAGGCAAGAAGCGGATGAAGCAGGTGGGCCGCGTCGAGATCCCGCAGGAGGCGTTCCTCGCGGTGCTGCAGGTGGACAACAAGTAGGGGATGGCGTGACATGATGAAATGGTTCGAGGTCGCGCTGGTCGTCCTGACCTTCGCCACGGGCATTACCTGGCTGCTGGACAGGCTGTTGTTCGCCAGGCGGCGCGCGCGGCGCGGCGGGTTGCTCGAGCAGAAGGAGCCGGTCGTCGTCGATTACGCGCGGGCGTTCTTCCCGGTGCTGTTCTTCGTGCTGATCCTTCGCAGCTTCATCGCCGAGCCGTTCCGGATCCCGTCCAGCTCGATGATGCCGACCCTGCTGGTCGGCGACTTCATCCTGGTCAACAAGTTCACCTACGGCATCCGCCTGCCGATCAACAACCGCAAGGTGATCGCGCTGGGCGAGCCCGAGCGCGGCGACGTGGTGGTGTTCCGTCCGCCGCACCATCCCGACCAGGACTGGATCAAGCGCGTGGTCGGCCTGCCGGGCGACGTCGTGGCTTACCGCGACAACACGGTCTACGTGAACGGCGAACCGTTCGCCTACGGCCCGCCGCGCGAGTATGTCGGCGTCGGCCGCGGCCACGAGATGACCGGAGCCGGCCTTCTGGAGGAAACCATGCCGGGACGGACCCACCAGGTCCTCGAGACCCGGCGCCCCGGCGGATTCGACCCGGGCGAGGGCGAGTGGCGCGTGCCGCAGGGCGAGTATTTCGTGATGGGCGACAACCGCGACCGCAGCGACGACAGCCGGTTTTGGGGTACGCTGCCCGAAAGCCAGCTGCGCGGCAAGGCGTTCCTGGTGTGGATGAACCTCGACTCCAGCGCGCCGGGCTGGGTCGACTGGAGCCGGATCGGCGGCAGCATTCCGTAGGGCCGGGCGGAGGCTGTCATCGCGGGGCCGGCGACATTGGGATCAACGGGGGATCGAGGCATGAAGACGCGTCGCAAGCAGGGCGGCATCACGTTGCTGGGGTTCATCATCGTCGCGGGCGTGGTGGGCTTCTTCCTGTTCATCGGGTTCAAGCTTTTCCCGATGTACTCCGAGTACTACTCGGTCAAGTCCGCACTGAAGAGTCTTGCCGCCGAACCTGGCGTAGGCAACTACCCGCCGGCGAGGATCCAGGACCTGTTCTTTCGCCGTCTGAACATCAGTTACTCGGCACACGTGAAAAAGGAACACGTCAAGATCCAGCGCGTGGACAACGGCTGGCAGATGGACGTGAAGTACGAAGTCCGCGAGCCGCTGGTGGCGAACCTCGATGCAGTAGGTCGGTTCGAGGCCACGCAGATGCTGACCGGCACCGGTGCCGACCCCAACTGACCTGGCCGTCCAAGGCTTCGCGGGACATGTCTTCGCGCAGCCAGCGCTGCTCGGACAGGCCCTCACCCATCGCAGCGCGGGCGCGCCGCACAACGAGCGCCTCGAGTTCCTCGGCGACGCGCTGCTCGGGCTGATCGTCGCCGAGGCGCTGTACGCACGCTGGCCCAAGGCCGACGAGGGCTCGCTCACGCGCGCACGCGCCGAACTGGTGCGCGAATCCTCCCTGGCCGCGGTCGCCAGGCGGCTGCAGGTCGGCGAGCGGCTGGTCCTGGGGCCGGGCGAGATGAAGTCGGGCGGGCACCGCCGCGACTCGATCCTTTCCGACGCCCTGGAAGCGGTCATCGCCGCGATCTACCTCGATGCGGGCTTCGACACCTGCCGCCGCATCGTATTGCCCTGGTTCGAGGAGGCGGTGTCGGCGGTCCCGGCCAGCAAGGTCGGCAAGGACGCCAAGACCCGCCTGCAGGAGTGGCTGCAGGCGCGGCAGAAGCCCCTGCCACAGTACGTGCTGCGATCCGAAGCCGGCGAGGAACACGCCCGCGTGTTCGTGGTGGCCTGCGTGCTGTCCGACCCGGCGATGTCGGGGGAGGGCGAAGGGGGCTCGCGCCGCGCCGCCGAGCAGGTGGCCGCCGAGGCGGTGCTGCGCCAGCTGCCCGGCGGCTGAGCCGGCGCTCGCACCGATTTGCCCTGGCCCCGTCCGCGCGCGGACAATGCGGCATGAGCAACGAAACGCATCGGGCCGGGCATGTCGCGGTCATCGGCCGGCCGAACGTCGGCAAGTCGACCCTGGTCAACGCGCTGGTCGGGGCCAATCTCAGCATCGTCTCCAACCGGCCGCAGACCACGCGCCACCGCCTGCTCGGGATCGCCACCGTGCCCGGCGGCCAGATCGTGCTGGTCGATACCCCGGGCCTGCACCGCGACGACGGCAAGCGCGCCTCCACCGCGCTCAACCGGGTGCTCAACCGCGCCGCGCGCGGCGCGATCGAGGGCGTCGACGCCGCCGCCCTGGTGGTCGAGGCCGGGCGCTGGGACGACGAGGACACCCTGGCCTACGACACCCTGCGCGCCAGCGGCCTGCCGGTGGTGCTGGTGGTCAACCAGGTCGACCGGGTCGCCGACAAGTCGAGCCTGCTGCCCTACCTGCAGCGGGTCAACGAAGGGCGCGAGTTCGCGGCGGTGCATCCGGTGTCCGCGCTCAAGCGCCAGGGCCTGGAGCCGCTGGTCGCCTCGCTGCTGGCGCAACTGCCCGTGCAGCCGGCGCTGTACGGCGAGGACGAACTCACCGACCGCAGCCAGCGCTTCCTCGCCGGCGAACTGGTGCGCGAACAGCTGATGCGCCAGCTCGGCGCCGAACTGCCCTATGCCACCACGGTGGAGATCGAGTCGTTCACCGAGGAGCCCTCGCCGAAGGCCGGCGTGATGTACCGCATCGGCGCGGTGATCTGGGTCGAGCGCGAGGGCCAGAAGGCGATCGTGATCGGCAAGGGCGGCACCCGCCTGCGCGACATCGGCAAGCGCGCGCGCGAACGCATGGAGCAGCTGTTCGACGCCAAGGTGTTCCTGCAGACCTGGGTGCGCGTGCGCGAGGGCTGGTCGGACGACGAATCCGCGCTGCGCAGCCTCGGATACGGCGACTGAGATCCGCCCAGGAGCGCGCCGGGCGATGCGACACGAAGCGACCATGACGCCCGAAGGCCACCCCTGCGGCAAGCTGCGGGTACCAGGTCTGGCCGGGGCGCCGCAGGCCTCGAACGACTGCAGGCCCGGCCGGCGTGCGCCCGGCCCGACGACGACCGGCAGCCGGGTCGTCGCCGCGTTCGCCGACCGCTGACGGTGCGCTACACGGGCGAACGCGGCTACGTCCTGCATGCGCGGCCGTGGCGCGAGACCAGCCTGCTGGTCGACCTGCTCAGCGAATCGCATGGACGCCTCGGCCTGGTCGCGCGTGGCGTGCGCGGACCGAGGAAACAGGCCCAGTTCGCGGCACTGCAACCGTTGCAGCACGTGCGCATCGAGGCCGTGCAGCGCGGCGAGCTGGCCCAGCTGACGTCGGTGGAAGCGATCGATGCTGCGCCGCCGTTGCCGGGCCATGCCGCGCTCGCCGCGTTCTACGTCAACGAGCTGGTCCTGCGCCTGGCGCCGCGGCAGGATCCGCATTCCGCGCTCTACGTGCTTTACGGCGAAGTGCGCGCGCGGCTGCACGATGCCGCCGACCTGGCGTGGACCCTGCGCCGTTTCGAACGCGACCTGCTGGACGCGCTCGGGGTCGGATTCGACTGGGCGCGCGACGGCGACGGCGGCGACATCGATCCCGCGGCCCGCTACCGGCTGGACCCGGAGCACGGGCCGCGGCGCGTGCTCGGAGAACGCGTCGGCGAGTCCCGCGGGCGCTACGCCACCGGCAGCGCGCTGATCGCGCTCGGAGACGACCGCAAGCCCGATCCGGCCGATCTCGACAGCCTCCGCCGCGCGATGCGCGACGTACTGGCACAGCACCTGGGACCCCGCGGGCTGAAATCCTGGGAGCTGGCGGCGGACCTCGCCCGGCTGGCCGCGCGCCGCCGCGGTCAGGACGAAGAAAGCGTGTCCTGAACCGCGGTCAGGAAGCCCTGCAGCGCCGCGTCCGACGCCGGCGCTTCACGCAATCGCACCGCCGCCGCGTCCAGCCGCGCCGCGCCGACGAAGCCGCAGCCGGCGCGCAGCCGGTGCAGGGTGCCGTTGAGAGCGCCCACATCACCGCGGCTGGCAGCGGAGGCCACCGCGTCGCGCGTCGCCGGCAGTTCGGCGATGAACAGTGCGCGCAGCGCCGCGACATTGCCGGCATCGCCGGCGAGTGCCGCGAGCGCCTGTGCCTGGTCCCATACCGGCATGGCGCGCGCGTCGGTGGGCGTTTCGCCCTCCGTCGCGACGACTTCCGCGCCCCCCTCGTCGGCGAGGGCAAGCCGCAGCGCGTCCGTCCAGGCGCCGGCCGGAAGCGGCTTGGCGAGGGTGCTGTCGAAGCCGGCGGCGAGCAGGGCGGCATGTTCGGCGCGCTCGCGCGAGGCCGTATGCGCGATCGCCGGCGTGGACAGCCCGCGTTCGCGCAGTTCCCGCAGCAACTCGCTGCCGCTGCCGTCGGGCAGGTGCGCGTCGATCAGCCACAGCGCATGCGCGTGGCGGGTGGCGAGCTCCCGGGCTTCGGCCACGCTGCCGGCGAGATCGACCAGGGCCGGCAAGGCCTCGGTCGCGGCCAGGAGGAAGGCGCGGCTGGTGGGGTCGTCCTCGACCAGCAGGATCCTGGGGTTCATCGTCGCCTCCCTGCGCAGCGGATATGCTCGGCCGATGCCTGCCCGCATCTTAACCCTGTTGCTGATGGCGCTCGCCGCCTGCCAGGTCCAGGCACGTACCGCAACCGCGAGCATCGCCACGATCCGGGCGCCGGGAGTCGAACTTCGCGACGTGCGGGTGCGGCTGCATTGGCCCGCCGGCGCGACAAGCGGCGAGTTGCGGGTCGAGGCCGCGCGGATCGAGGCGGATGCGCTGGGTTATCGCTACGAAGACGTGCGCTGGCAGTGCCCGCTCGCACGTGCCGATGACGATGCCTGGCGGTGCGCCGGGCCGCTGCGTGGGCAGGCGGGCGCGCCGATGCACCTGTCCGTGGACCTGTCGTCCGCGCGCACGGACGCGGTGCTCTCGCAGCGCGGCGCGCGCCTGGCCGTGCACCGCAACGCCGCGGCGCCCGATGCCACGCAGCTGCGGCTGGAGCGGGTGCCGCTGGCATGGGCGCAAGCCCTGCTCGCGCAAGCGTGGGCCGCGGGTCGGCTTGATGCGGGCGTGGCCGACGGTGCGATCGCGCTGCACACGCCGGCCGACCGGCCACTGCGTGTCGAAGGCAGGCTCGCGCTGACGGGCGTGGCGCTGGAATCGCAGGACGCCAGCGTCGCCGTCGGCGACATCGACGGCAGCATCGTATTCGACTATCGGCAGCCCGACGGCGCCGGCGCGCTGGTGGCGATCGAGGGCGACCTGCGCGACGGCGAAGTGCTGGTGGGCAACACCTATCTCGCGCTGGGCGCGCGACCGGTCCGGTTCGCCGTCGATGCCCGCCAGTTGCCGGGCGGCGGATGGGCCATGCCGCGGCTCGCGTGGCAGGACGCGGACACGTTGTCGGTCGAGGGCAGCGCCGGGCTGGCGGCCGATGGCGGCCTGCGGCAGCTGGAACTGGACGCGCGCAGCCAGGCGCTGGGTGCGCTGCCCGAGCGGTACCTGTCGGGCTGGCTCGGCCTCGCGGGGCTGTCCGGCCTGCAGCTCGCAGGATCGGCGGGGCTGCGGCTGCGGGTCGACGCGGGCGAAGTCGTGTCGTTCGACGCCGACTTCGATGCGGTCGACGTGCACGATCCGCAGCAGCGTTTCCGCATCGACGGCCTGCACGGCACCCTGCGCCACGCTTCCGGGGCCGCCGTGGAGAGCGAACTGCGATGGCGTGACGGTGCCCTCTACGACCTCGCCTTCGGTCCGATCCGCCTGCCGATGCGCAGCGAAGCGGGCACCCTGCGCCTGCGCGAAGCGGCGGACCTGGCGATGCTCGGTGGCAAGGTGCGGCTCGACGGGTTCACCCTGCAACCGCCGCGAGCCGGGTCCGGGCTGCGTCTGGGCTTCGGCCTGGAACTCGAGGCGCTCGATCTGGGCCAGCTCGCGCAGGCACTGGGCTGGCCGGCGTTCCGCGGCACGCTCGGCGGAAGCATTCCGAGCGCCCGCTATGCGGATGAGCGGCTCGAGTTCGACGGCGGCCTGTCGATGCAACTGTTCGAGGGCCGCGTCGACGTGGGCGCCCTGGCGATGGAGCGTCCGTTCGGCGTCGCCCCGACGCTCTCGGCCGATCTTTCGCTGCACGATCTCGACCTGCTCGGCATCACCGAAGTGTTCGACTTCGGCAGCATCACCGGCCGCCTGCATGGCCGCATCGACGACCTGCGCCTGGTCGACTGGACCGCCACCGCCTTCGATGCCGAGCTGCACACGCAGCCGCGCGCCGGCGTGCGCCAGCGCATCAGCCAGCGCGCGGTGCAGGACATCTCCAGCGTCGGCGACGCCTCGTTCGTGAGCAGCCTGCAGGGGCGCCTGATCGGCCTGTTCGACGATTTCGGCTATCGCCGCATGGGGATCGGTTGCCGGCTGGCGAACGAGGTCTGCCGGATGTCGGGCCTGCATTCAGCGGGCGAGGGCTTTACTATCGTCGAAGGCGCGGGCGTGCCGAAGCTGCAGGTGGTCGGATTCAACCGCGACGTCGATTGGCCGACGCTGGTGGAACGCCTGGCCGCAGTGGCCTCCGGCGACGTCGCGCCGGTGGTGGAATGACAGGGCCGTCGCGAGTCGGCCATTCAAGCAAGCAAGAGAAGAACGCCAACGCTAACGGGAGCCTCGCATGCGTCGCCTGATGGGAATGCCGATCCTCTTCGCGCTGGCGCTGTGCGCCTGCGTCACCATCAACGTCTATTTCCCCGCCGCCGAGGCGCGCGAGGCGGCCCGCGAGTTCGTCGAGAACGTGATCGGCGACGAGGTCGAGCAGGAATCCCCGGAATCGACGCCGCCGGGTGACGGCGGCATGGCCCTGCGCCAGCCGCGTTTCGATCCGTGGATGCTGCTCGGCATCGGCTCGGCGCAGGCGCAGTCGCAACCCGACATCAGCATCCGCACGCCGGCGATCCAGGCGATCCAGTCGCGCATGGAATCGCGCTTCAACTCGACCCTGCGCCCGCATTTCGATTCCGGCGCGCTCGGCTTCGCGGGCGACGGCACGGTGGTGGTGCGCGACGCGTCGAAGCTGGCGATCAAGGACCGGGTCGCGGTCAATGCCGCGGTCGCCGACGACAACCGCGACCGTAAGGCGGTGTACCGCGAGATCGCGGTCGCCAACGGCCATCCGGAGTGGGAATCGCAGATCCGCGACGTATTCGCCCGGCAGTGGATCGCGAGCGCGCGTCCCGGCTGGTGGTACCAGCAGGGCGGGGCCTGGAAGCAGAAGTAGCCGCGCGAGCGACGGCCGGCCATGCGCCGGCCGGCACCCGGCGATGCGAGTTGCGGGCCGTCGTGCAACGGCCCGGAAAAGCCTGTTTCTGCGACAATGCGCGGCCCCGCACGCAGCCCTGACGCCACGTGGCCCGGATCGACCAGACCCCGTTCGAACTCGAGATCCTCGACCTGAGCCACGACGGCCGCGGCGTCGCACGTCGCGAAGCCGGGCATGCGAACGCCGGCAAGACCGTGTTCGTGGCCGGCGCGCTGCCAGGCGAGCGGGTGCTGGCGAAGCAGGTCGCGCGCTCGCGGCATTTCGACGAGGCCGACACGCTGCAGGTGCTGCAGGCCTCGTCCGACCGCGTGCTGCCGCGCTGCGCGCATTTCGGCGTGTGCGGCGGCTGCGCGCTGCAGCATCTCGACGAGTCGCGGCAGATCATGGCCAAGCAGCGCGTGCTGCTGGAGAACTTCGAGCGCATCGGCCATGTCTCCCCCGGCGAAGTGCTGCCGCCGCTGACCGGTGGGGCCTGGCACTACCGGCGCAAGGGCCGGTTCTCGGTGCGCCGGGTGGAGAAGAAGGGCAAGACCCTGGTCGGCTTCCGCGAACGCGATCCGCGCTTCGTGGCCGACCTGCGGGAATGCCATACCGTGGTCCCGGCCGTGGCTGCGCTGATCGTGCCGCTGTCGACGCTGGTCGATGCATTGCAGGCACGGCGCGAGATCCCGCAGATCGAGTTCATCGTCGGCGACCCGACCCCCGGTGTCGACGGCGTGGCGCTGGTGCTGCGCCACTTGCAGCCGCTGTGCGAGGCGGATCTCGAGGCGTTGCGCGGGTTCGCCGAGCGCAACCGCGTGGCGATGTACCTGCAGCCCGGGGGCGTGGATTCGGTGCGTCCGCTGTGGCCGGCGCAACCCGCGCTGTCGTTCCGGCTGGAACCGTGGAACGTGACGCTGGCCTTCCGGCCGCTGGATTTCATCCAGGTCAACGCCCGGCTCAACGAAGCGATGATCGCGCGTACCTTCGAACTGCTCGACCTGCGGGCCGGCGACCGCGTGCTCGACCTGTTCTGCGGCCTCGGCAACTTCACCCTGCCGATGGCGCGTATCGCGGCGGAGGTGGTGGGCGTGGAGGGCGAGGCGGCCCTGGTGGCGCGGGCACGGGAGAACGCGGCGCTCAACGGGCTGGACAACGCGACTTTCCACCCGGCGGATCTCACCCGGGACCAGCGCGGCACGTCCTGGATGCGCCAGGGGTTCGACAAGCTGCTGCTCGACCCGCCGCGTTCGGGCGCGATCGAGGTGCTCAGGCAGCTGCCGCTGGAACGCTTCGGCCGCATCGTGTACGTCAGCTGCCATCCCGGCTCGCTCGCGCGCGATGCCGGCTACCTGGTCAACGAGCTCGGCTGGACCCTGCGCAGCGCCGGCGCGATGGACATGTTCCCGCAGACCGCGCACGTGGAATCGATCGCCTTGTTCGAGAAGAAGCCGTGATTGGTGATTGGTGATTCGGAAGAGCGCGGCGTGCCACCGGATCCGTCGGACCGCAGTTGACCTTCTTCCTTTCCTTGCGAAGAAAATCGGACTCACTCGCCGGCAACGAACGCTGCGTATGCTCTGACGAATCCCGAATCCCGAATCCCGAATCCCGAATCCCGAATCCAGAATCCAGAATCCAGAATCCAGAATCCCGAATCCAGAATCCAGAATCCAGAATCCAGAATCCCGAATCCCCATGCCCCTCGAAATCGAACGCAAGTTCCTGGTCTCCGGCGATGGCTGGCGTGCACAGGCGCATGCGGTCCTGCCGATCGCGCAGGGCTACCTCAACACCATCGGCTCGCTCGAACATGGCGGTCAGAAGGTCTCGGTACGTGTCCGCATCCAGGGCGAGGCGGCCTTCCTCAACCTGAAGTCGCGCGAGTCCGGCCATACCCGGCAGGAGTTCGACTATCCGATCCCGCTCGACGATGCGCGTGCGCTGCTTGCCCTTTGCGTGGCCGGCGTGATCGACAAGCGCCGGCACCTCGTGCACCACGAAGGCCACCTGTGGGAGGTCGACGAGTTCCTCGGCGATAACGCCGGCCTGGTCGTCGCGGAGATCGAACTCGCGCGCGCCGACGAGGCCTTCGCCGCGCCCGCCTGGGTCGGACGGGAGGTGACCGACGAACCGCGCTACTACAACCTCGCGCTGGCCTCGCGTCCGTATGCGCGATGGGACGTCGCGGAGCGGGGCTGACCGCCGCCGGAGCCGATGCAGGCGGTGAGGGGCCCGGGCAGCACGAGCCGGGAAAGCGAGCCCTGCGCCCGCGGCTGGTGAAGCATCCGTTCCGGAGGATCGGCTCCGTGCGGTGGCGAAGGGTGCGCCCGCGCCGCGCCCGCAACCCGGCCATCTGCGACAATGCCGCCCGTGCGCAGCCGCGCACGCGATGGAGACCCCAGGGATGCTCGTGATCGGCGTTGCCGGCATGGAACTCACCGCGCAGGAGCGCGAGTGGCTGCAGAACGATGCCTGCGCGGGCGTCATCCTGTTCAAGCGCAACTTCAGTTCGAGATCGCAGGTGATGGACCTGTGCGCCGCGATCCGCGAGGCGGCGCCGCGCCCGGTGCTGATCTGCGTCGACCAGGAAGGCGGCCGCGTGCAGCGCTTCCGCGAAGGGTTCAGCGACCTGCCGCCGCTCGACGGCTTCGGCCGCCTGTATGCGCAGGATCCGGACGCCGCGCTGAAGCTGGCCGAGGAACACGCCTGGCTGATGGCCAGCGAGATCCGCGCCACCGGCGTCGACCTGAGCTTCGCGCCGGTGGTCGATGTCGGCCACGGCAACCTCGCGATCGGCAACCGCGCGTTCTCGGACGATCCCCGGGTCGTCGCCGAGTTCACGCGCGCCTACGTGCGCGGCATGCACGCTGTGGGCATGGCCGCCACGCTCAAGCATTTCCCGGGGCACGGCACGGTGCGCGAGGACACGCACTTCGACGATGCCGTCGACGACCGTCCGCTCGACGCGATCCGGGCGCACGACCTGGTGCCTTTCGTGGCCGGGATCGAGGCCGGCGCCGACGCGGTGATGCTGGCGCATGTCGTGTATCCGCAGGTTGCGCCGGAACCGGCCGGCTATTCGCCGTTCTGGATCAACGACATGTTGCGCGGAGAGATGGGTTTCCGCGGCGTGGTGTTCTCGGACGACATCGGCATGGCCGCCGCGTTTTCCGCCGGCGGGATCAAGGCCCGCGTCGACGCGCACCTGGACGCGGGCTGCGACGTCGTGCTGGTCTGCCATCCGGAACTGGTCGACGAATCGCTGGCGGCGGTCAGGGATCGCAAGCTCAACACCATGGCCCTGGTCGGGTTGCTCGGCCGTGGTGGCCTGGGCTGGGATGGCCTGCTGGCCGACGCCCGCTACAGCGGCACGCAAGCACAACTCGCGACCCGACTGGGACAGACCGCATGAACGTGCCGAGGCTCTCCGACGTGCTCGACAGCGCCGAGCTTATCCACGATCGCGACGCGCTGGAAGACGCGATCGAGGAGATGGCCGACGCCATCTGTCCCGAGTACGTCGACGACGAGCTGCCGCCGCTGTTCATCACCGTCATGCATGGCGGCCTGCCGTTCGCCGCGCAGCTCGCGTTCGCGCTCGGCGAACGCGGCCTCGACCTGGAATTCGATTACCTGCACGCCACCCGCTACCGCGGCAACACCACCGGCTCCGGCCTGGCCTGGCTGCACCGGCCGGCGACGCCGATGCGCGGCCGCCGCGTGCTGCTGGCCGACGACATCCTCGACGAGGGCCACACGCTCAAGGCGGTGAAGTACTGGTGCGAGGACCAGGGCGCGGCCGACGTGCGCGTCGCGGTGCTGGCGACCAAGGCGCACGACCGCTGCGTGGAGGGCATCTGCGCCGACTACGTGGGCGTGGAAGTTCCCGACCGCTACGTGTTCGGGTTCGGGATGGATTTCCATGAGCAGGGGCGGAATCTGCCGGGGATTTATGCGTTGGGGGATGTGGGGGAGTAGTGGCTGCTGATGGTGTGCTGCTGCTTTTGTCGCAAATTCTGACCTGACCTGACCTGCGCTCGCCGGAGCGGGCGTTTGACCGTTCTGGGCGCGGCTGCATTCTCGTGAGAGGCAACAGCTTTCGCTCGCCTTGCGGCGAGCGAGTTCATTTCTTTTGATGAGCGTCAAAAGAAACGAACCAAAGAAAAACGCTTTCCCCGCAAGTGCACAAGCTCGCGATCTGGCCCGATGACGGAATTCTTCGACACGGCATCCATGCCGTGGCGAAAAAGGCGCGCGTCCTGCGCGCCGCCCTCCGGGTTACCGACCCACGCAGGCGCATCACTTTCGAAAAGCGCGGAACGCGCGTCTTCGCCTCGCCAGTCGGGAGGCGATAAGACGCTTTTGGCAAAGGGAGTCCTTGTGTTGAATCATCGCCGTCCCTGCAGAGACAGAAGCGTTACATGCAGCGCTTGTTGTGGAATCGCCTGCAGAACTCACCAGACCCGGAGGGCGCCGCACAGGATGTGCGGCGTTTTCCGACCGAGCCATGGATGGCGAGTCGGAAAATCTCGATCCTGTGTCAGCCGCGAGCTTGTGCCTTTGCGGGGAAAGCGTTTTTCTTTGGTTCGTTTCTTTTGGCGCTTTCCAAAAGAAATGAACCCGGCCGCCTCAGGCGGACGGAAGCTCTTGAGTAACGAATTCTGGCGAAACAAGCGACTTGTGCCGCCGAACGATCCGATGCGGTCAGGGCACGAACATTCCGCCACATGAGTGTCCTTCGCGATGCGGCTGTATCCTCCCCGAACCACCAAATCGCTCTCCAACCCCATGAACCCCGCTCCCTCCCTCGCCGTCATCGGCGGCACCGGCCTCTACGCGCTCGCCGACCTGCAGGACGTCGAGACCCACCAGCCGGTCACCCGCTACGGCGCGCTGTCCGGGCCCGTGCGGGTCGGCACGCTCGACGGGCGGCGGGTCGCGTTCCTCGCGCGCCATGGCGAGGGCCATTCGGTGCCGCCGCACCAGGTGAACTACCGCGCCAACCTCGCCGCGCTGCAGGCGCTGGGCGCGACCCGGGTGCTGGCGCTCAATACCGTCGGCGGCATCACCGAACGCTTCGCCCCGCGCGTGCTGGCGTGCCCCGACCAGCTGATCGACTACACCTGGGGGCGCGTGTCCACGCTCTGCGAGGAGCCCGGCACGGAGGTGCTGCACGTCGATTTCGGCGACCCCTACACGCCGGCGCTGCGGCGCCGCGTGCTCGAAGCGGCGCAGGTCGCCGGCGTCGTGCTCGTCGACGGCGGCTGCTACGGCGCCACCCAGGGTCCGCGTCTGGAGACGAAGGCCGAGATCGCGCGCCTGCGCCGCGACGGCTGCGACCTGGTCGGCATGACCGGAATGCCCGAAGCGGGGCTCGCGCGCGAACTGGGACTCGAATACGCCTGCCTCGCGATCGTCGCCAACTGGGCGGCCGGCGCGGGTCCGGATCCGGACGAAGCGATCACCCTGCAGGACGTGCTCGACAACGTCGCCGCGGCCTCCTCCGGGGTGCCGGCGCTGGTGTCCGCGCTGCTGACCGGGTGATTGCATCGACCCGGCGGGCTTTGCATACTCGGCGGGCCCCGCCGGACGCCTTGCAAGCCCGGCCGGGCGCCACCAGCCATCACGAGGTTCGCGAGTCATGCAATACGGCACAGTGAAGTGGTTCAACGACGCCAAGGGGTTCGGGTTCATCGCGCCGGAAGACGGCACCGCCGATGTCTTCGTCCACTACTCGGCGATCGACTCGAAGGGGTTCCGCAGCCTGCAGGAAGGCCAGCGGGTCCAGTACGAAGTCACCCAGGGTCCGAAGGGTGCGCAGGCGGCAGGGGTGCAACCGGTCGTCTGACCATGTCGGCAACGGAATTTTCCGGCCCCGCCCTGGCGGGGCTTTTTTCTGCGCGCGGGACGGTCGCATGAAGCGCCTGCGCATCGCGATCGTCGGCTACGGCAGCGCCGGCCAGTGCGCGGCGGTGCTGCTGTCGCGCGACGGGCATGCGGTGGAAGTGTTCGAGCGGGTGCCGGTGCCCGGGCCTGTCGGCGCCGGCTTCCTGCTGCAGCCCAGCGGCCTGCAGGTGCTGTGGCGGATGGGGCTGCTGGCGCGGGTGCTGGAGCATGGCGCGGTGGTCGAGCGCCTGTTCGGCGACACGCCCTGCGGGCGCGCGGTCATGGACATGCGCTACGCCACGCTCGATCCGCGACTGGCGGGGATCGGGCTGCAGCGTGGCACCCTGTTCTCGATCCTGGCCGACGCATTCGACGGACATGGGGACGTGCGTGCGGGCATGCGCATCGTCGCGCTGGACGACGACGGACGCACGCTGTGCGACGACACCGGCGCACGCCACGGCCCCTACGACCTGGTGGTCGTGGCCGACGGCGCGGGCTCGCTGCTGCGCTCGCGGCTCGGACGCGTCCGGCTCGACCAGCCGTATCCCTGGGGCGCGTTGTGGTGCCTGTTGCCGGCCTCCGGCTGGCCGCACCTGCGTCAGCTGCGGCAGCGCTACGTCGCCGCGCGCAGGATGATAGGGCTGCTGCCGGTGGGCACGCGCCCCGGAGACGCCATGCCGAGGCTGGGCTTCTTCTGGAGCCTGCCGATCGCGACGTTCGACGCCTGGCGCGATGCTGGCCTCGATGCGTGGAAGGCCGAGGTGCAGGGCATCTGGCCGGAGATCGCGCCGCTGGTCGATGCGATCGCCACGCCCGCGCAATTGGCGCGCGCCAGCTATCGCGATGCGGTGCTCACGCAATGGCATCGCGGCAGTGCCGTGCTCATCGGCGACGCCGCGCATGCGATGAGCCCGCAGTTGGGGCAGGGCGTGAACATGGCGCTGCTGGATGCGATGGCGCTGGCCGATGCGTTGCGGTCCGGCGACCCGCTGCCGGACATGCTGGCCGCGTTCCAGCGCGAGCGCGTCCGCCACGTGGCCATCTACCAGCGGTGGAGCCGCTGGCTGACGCCGATGTTCCAGTCCGGGCACGACAGCGTGGCGAAGCTGCGCGATCTCGCGCTGCTGCCGGCCGGCAGGCTCCCGCTGGGCAGAACGCATATGCTGCGGGTGCTGAGCGGCACCCAGCAGGGCCTGTTCGGCCGGATCGCGCTCGACGAAGGCTTCGTCGACGCGCTGGCCGATGGCGTGCGCCGCCGCGACCAAGGGAGGATCGCGTCATGACCGGATCTGCCACCCACGAGGTCTCCAACCAGCCACCGGAATTCGGCCCGCGCGACCTGTGGCGCGACGATGTGGTGCTGCGCGAGGCCCTGGCGCGCGAAGGCGGTGCGGCGTTCGCCGACCGGGTCGCGGCGTATGGCGCGCTCGCCGGCGGCGACCTGCTCGCGTGGTCGTACGATGCGCATCGCGACCGTCCGCGCCTGCGCACGCACGACCGCGGCGGCCATCGCATCGACACGGTCGAGTTCCATCCGCATTACCACCGGGTGATGGAGGCCGCGATCGGACACGGCGTCGCCGGCCTGTCGTGGGCGCAGCCGGTACCCGGCGCGCATGTCGCGCGCGCGGCGCTGGGCTACCTGCACTACCAGGCCGAACCGGGCAGCAGTTGCCCCCTGACCATGACCCATGCGGCGGTGCCGGTGCTCGCACGCGCGCCGGCCCTGCATGGCTGGGTGGAGAAGGTGGCCGCCTGCCGCTACGACCCGCGCGACCTGCCGATGGCGGACAAGGCCGGCGTCACCGTCGGCATGGGCATGACCGAGAAGCAGGGCGGCAGCGACGTGCGCGCCAACACCACGACCGCGACACCGTTGCCCGGGGGCGACGAGTACCTGCTGCGCGGCCACAAGTGGTTCTTCTCCGCACCGATGAGCGACGGTTTCCTGGTGCTGGCGCAGGCGCCAGGCGGGCTGACCTGCTTCCTGCTGCCGCGGCGCCTGCCGGGCGGCGAGCTCAACGGCTTCCGCCTGATGCGGCTGAAGGACAAACTCGGCGACTGGAGCAACGCCTCGTCGGAGATCGAGTTCGATGCCGCGCGTGCGCACCGCATCGGCGACGAGGGGCGCGGCGTGGCCACCATCATCGGGATGGTGATGCTGACCCGGCTCGACTGCATGCTCGGCTCGGCCGGGCTGATGCGGATGGCGCTGGCGCAGGCGCTGCACCACTGCCGGCACCGGCATGCCTTCGGCAAGGCGCTGGCCGATCAGCCGCTGATGCGCAACGTGCTGGCCGACCTCGCGCTCGAGTCCGAGGCAGCCACGGCGCTGGCGATGCAGGTGGCGCATGCGGTGGATACCGCGCCGCGCGATCCGGCGCAGGCCGCGTTCGCCCGCATCGCCACCGCGATCGGCAAGTTCTGGATCTGCAAGCGCGCACCGGGCTTCGTCAACGAGGCGCAGGAATGCCTGGGGGGCGCCGGATACGTCGAGGAATCGCTGCTGCCGCGCCTGTACCGGCAGGCGCCGCTGAACTCGATCTGGGAAGGCAGCGGCAACATCCAGTGCCTGGACGTGCTGCGCGCGCTGGCGCGCGATCCGGCGACCGGTGAGGCGCTGCTGGCGCGCCTGGAGCCGGCGGCGGGCATCGACGCCGGCTTCGATGCCGCGCTCGCGGCCCTGCGCGCGGACCTGGCAAGGCCGGCCGCCGAGGCCGATGCGCGCCGGCGTGTGGCGGACATGGCGCTGCTGCTGCAGGCCGCCGTGCTGCTGTGCGCCGGATCTCCCGCCGCGGCGACGTTCTGCCGCAGCCGGCTCGGCGGCGCGCGCGGGCTGGTCTTCGGCCTGCTGCCCGACGACGCACCGGCGGGCGACCTGCTCGCCCGGGCCTGCCCGGGCTGAGCGGGGAACCCGCCGGCGCTCACGCCTCGACGCGCAGCTCGCCCAACGCCTGTTCCAGCGTCACGTGGCCCAGGAACCCGCCGCCACCGGCCGGGGACTCGCCGCGTTCGATGGCGTGGGCGAAGACCACGGCGGGATCGGCCTGCAGCCTGTCGAACAGGCGCTGCACGCGGGGATGGTCCTTGCGGTCGACGACATCGTGATACTTGGTCCAGCGTGCGATGCCGGCGAAGTAGGCGTCGGCCAGCGAGCGGCGGTCGCCCAGCAGCCATTCGCGCTCGCCGAGCATGGCCTCGAGCTGGGCGTGCGCCAGCGCCACCTGGTCTCGGCCGTACCCGCGCAGCGCGGCCTCGTCCGCTTCGGGCAACGCGTGATCGACCAGGTGCCACAGCGGCGCGAACGCGTTGAAGAAGGTGGTGTTGAGCCACGCCAGCATGCGGTTGAGGCGGTCGAAATCGCGCGTGCCCTGGGCGAAGCCGAGGCCGCGGTCGATGCCGGAGGCGGCGATGTGGTTGAGGATGGCCACGCTCTCGCTGAGCGCGGCGCCCTCCGCGGTCAGCAGGGCGGGCGTTTCCAGCACCGGGTTGATGCGGCGGAAGGCCTCGGTGAAGCCTTCGGGCATGGCGATGCGGCACAACCGGTAGGGTCGGCCCAGCCATTCCAGGGCGACGAGGGCGCCGAACGAGCAGCCGGAGGGCACGCCGTAGAACAGGATCGGGGACATGGCATCGGGGAGAAGTGGAGGAGCGGCCACGGTACCGGCGTGGACTTCGACCCGGTAGTCGGCGATAAATGGACTTATCGTCCATGAATGCAGACATTGCCAATGAACCCCAACGACCTGCTGTTGTTCGCCGCCGCGGTCGAACACGGCGGTTTCGCTGCGGCTTCGCGACAGCTCGGCGTCCCCAAGTCGACGATCAGCAAGCGCGTGGCGCAGCTCGAGGCCGCGCTCGGCGTGCGCCTCATCCAGCGCACCTCGCGCAGCTTCCAGCTGACCGAGGTCGGACGCGATTTCCACGAGCATGCGCGGGCGGCCCGGATCGAGATGGAGGCCGCCGAAGACGTGGTGCGCCGGCGCGTCGCCGAGCCCAGCGGAACGGTCCGCCTCACCGCGTCCATGCCGGTGGCGCAGGGGCTGCTCGCCGGCCTGCTGCCGCGGATCGCGGCCCGATATCCGCAACTGCGGCTGGATCTCGACGTGACCGACCGCTTCGTCGACCTGGTGCAGGAGGGTTACGACCTCGCGGTGCGCAGCCATTTCGCGCCCTTGCCCGATTCCGGCCTCGTGCAGCGGCCGCTGCATGTGGAGCCGGTGGTGCTGGTCGCCGCGCCGGGCTACCTGTCCGCGCGCGGCGAACCACGAACGCCGGAGGACCTGCAGTCGCACGACGGCGTGCTGGTCGGCAGCCATGCGCGGGAATGGGCCCTCGATGACCGCAACGGCCGCCGCGTGCGGGTCGCGCCGCGTCCGCGGATGACGGCGAACGAATCGGTGGTGCTGCTGTCCGCGGCCGCGCACGGCCTGGGCATCGCGCCGTTGCCCGCGCCCATGTGCCGCGACGCGATCGCGTCCGGTGCGTTGCGGCGCGTGCTGCCCGACTGGCAGGCGGGCGAGGTGACCACCACCGTGGTGATGCCGCACCGGCGGGGGATGCTGCCGGCGGTACGCGCGGTGCTCGATCACCTGGTGGCGCACGCGGCGCCGGAGTGAGCTTCAGGCGTCGATCGCTGCCGCCTGCCTGGCCGCCTGTGCGAGCGCGCCCATCGCCGCGAGATAGGGCCCGGGGCCATGGCTGACGCGCGCCACGCGCAGCGCGGCGAGGCGCGACAGCGACGGCGTGCCCGGACCCGCCATGACGTTGACCGGCAGCGGCGAGGCCTGCACCAGCATGGCGATCAGCGCGTCGTCGGCCAGTCCCGGCACGAACAGGCCATTCGCCCCTGCTTCTGCGTATGCCCGTGCGCGCTCGAGCGCGCGTTCGACCATCGCCGCGTCGTGCGCGTCCGGCGGCGACTGCAGGAACACGTCGGTACGCGCATTGACGAACAGCGGCACGCCTGCGGTCTCCGCTGCCGCGCGTGCCTGCGCCAGGCGCGCGGCCTGGTCCGCGATCCCGCGCAGGCCACCGCCCGCGGGATGGCTGTCCTCGAGGTTGCAGCCCACCGCGCCCGCTTCGATCGACCGGGCGACGGTGACGCCCACCTCCTCGGCCGTTTCGCCATAGCCGCCCTCGAGGTCGACCGTGACCGGCAGCGTGGTCGCCGCGACGATCCGCGCGAGGTTGTCCAGCGCCAGCGCCAGCGGCATGCGCTCGCCGTCGGCGTAGCCGTGGGCCGCGGCCACCGACCAGCTGCCGGTGGCGATCGCGTGCGCGCCCGACTCCGCCACCGCGCGAGCGCTGCCCGGGTCCCAGGCGTTGTACAGCACCAGCGGCTGCGCGCCGGCGTGCAGCGAACGGAACAGAACGGCCTTGTCGACTTGCGTGCCCATGCATCGCTCCCGGGAAGTGGATGGTGTGTGGTGGCTGTGGTGCGGCGGAAGATTGTTCGATCGGGGGCATGGCGGCAATGACGCGCACGGTCATGCCGGCATGACCCCGCAGGTCATGGCGCGCCGGAACACGCGCGGCTTATGCTCGGGGCATGCAGAGCAGCCGTGTCCGCCAGGCCGATCCCGCAACCGCCGCGCCGGTGGGGACGCTGCTGCGCGAATGGCGCGCCGCGCGACGCGCCAGCCAGCTCGACCTCGCGCTGTCGGCGGGCATCTCCACCCGCCATCTGAGCTGCATCGAGACCGGCAAGGCGCAGCCGGGCCGGGAACTGCTGGCGCGCCTGGCCGACGCGCTGGAGATGCCGCTGCGCGAACGCAATGCGCTGCTGCTGGCCGCTGGCTACGCGCCGGCGTATCCGGAAAGCGCGTTGCATGCGCTGTCGCTGGCGCGGATCGACCAGGCGATCGACGCGATCCTCGCGCAGCAGGAACCGTACCCCGCGTTCCTGATCAACCGGCACTGGGACGTGCTGCGGGAAAATGGCGCCGCCGCGCGCGTGAACCGCGCCGTGCTCGGAAGCGACAGCGCCCACCGCAACATCATGCGCCAGTTCTTCGACCCGGCCGCCCTGCGCCGCGCCATCGTCAACTGGGAAGAGGTGGCCGGCGAACTGGTGCACCACCTGCACGATCGGGTTGCCGCCGCGCCGACCGACGACAGCGCGCGTGCGCTGCTCGACGAGATGCTCGCCTATCCCGGGGTTCCGGCGCGCTGGCGCCTGCGCGACCTGTCGCGCGCACCGTCGCCGCTGCTGACCACGCAGCTCCGCTGCGGCGACGGCATGTTGCGGTTCTTCTCCACGATCACCACGTTCGCGATGCCGCGCGATGTCACCCTGGACGAGCTGCACATCGAATGCTGTTTCCCGGTGGACGAGGACACCGCTGCGCATTGCCGGGCGTTGGCGCGCGCGGCTTGAGCTCCTGCGCGGCGCGGCGGGATGGCCTGATTCGCCCCGCGCAGCGCAGCCATGCGCTGCTTTTCCGCAACCCGCGAGCCGGAACGCCCATAGGCCATCATTGGCGCGGCTTCGATGGAGTTGGCCATCGGGCCAACGCGGCTAGAGCAACTGTGAGCCGCGCCAGGACGCGGCGTCGATCCGAAGTCGGGACAGGGAGTTCTCCGTCGCCGATCACTTCTCCCTCATAGGGGAGAAGAGCCAAAAATGAGGACCCATGCCGGGGCATGCGTCCTCTGGGCGGATCGGCAATAAGCGGCGGTGCCTCACTCGCGCAGGAAGTCCAGCAGGTCCTGGTTGAGCCGGTCCTTGTGGGTGTCGGTGATGCCGTGCGGCGCGCCGGGGTAGAGGATCACCTCGGCATGCTTCACGTGGCGCGGGACGAGCTGGGCCGACATCGCCGGCGGCACGATCTGGTCGTCGCCGCCATGGATCACCAGCGTCGGCACGTCGAACTTCGCCAGGTCGCCGCGGAAGTCGGTGGCCGAGAACGCGGCGATCGAGTCGTACGTGTTCCTGTGCCCGGCCTGCATGCCCTGCACGTAGAAATTCTGGACGAGGCCTGCGCTGGGCGTGGCGCCGGGCCGGTTGAAGCCGAAGAACGGACCCGAGGCGATGTCCAGGTACTGCTGCGCGCGATTTTCCCGTGCGGCCTTGCGGAAGCCGTCGAACAACTCGATCGGGGCGCCGTCCGGGTTGTCGGTGGTGCGCAGCATGAAAGGCGTGACCGCACCCACCAGCACCGCCTTCTTCACCCGCGCCGTGCCGTGGCGGCCGATGTAGCGCGCCACTTCGCCGCCGCCGGTGGAGAAGCCGACCACGGTGACGTCGCGCAGGTCGAGCGCGGTGATCACCGCCGCCAGATCGTCGGCGTAGTGGTCCATGTCGTTGCCGTCCCAGGGCTGGCTGGAGCGGCCGTGGCCGCGGCGGTCGTGCGCGACCACGCGGTAGCCCTGGTCGGCCAGGAACAGCATCTGCGATTCCCAGCTGTCCGAGCTCAGCGGCCAGCCATGGCTGAAGGTCACGACCGGGCCGTCCTTGGGGCCCCAGTCCTTGTAGTACAGGCGCACGCCGTCGGCGGTGACGACGGTGCTGCCTTCGATGGTGGCGGCACGGGCGGCGGCCTGGAGGTCGCCGGCTTGCGGCTGCGCGGCGTGGGCCGTACCGGCGTGGAGGGCGATCGCCAGCAGGCTGGCGGCGAAGGTGCGGGTGATGGCGTTCATGGCGGTGTCTCCGGGGTTGGATGCGGGGTTGGGTGGTGTCGATGGATCAGTCGGCGATCGACAGCGAGACGTCGATGTTTCCGCGCGTGGCGTTCGAGTACGGGCACACGGCATGCGCCTGCTCGACCAGGGACTGCAGCTTGTCGCGCGCCACGCCCGGTGCGGAGACCGTGAGCGCGGCCTCGATGCCGAAGCCGGTCGCGGTCGGGCCAATGCCGACCCGGCCGGTGACGGTGGTGGCCGCGGGCAGGGCCACCTTCTGCCTGCCGGCGACGAACCGGAGCGCACCGAGGAAGCAGGCCGAATAGCCCGCGGCGAACAGCTGCTCGGGATTGGTGCCGGGGCCGCCGGCGCCACCGAGCTCGCGGGGCGTGGACAAGGCGATGTCGAGCGCGCCGCCTTCGGCGATGGCGCGGCCGTCGCGGCCGCCGGTGGCGGTGGCGCTGGCGGTGTAGAGGATCTTCTCGATGGACATGGCGGGATTTCCTGTCGGGTGGGGTGGTGGGGCCGGGGGTCTCCCCGGTGAGGCGTACTGTGCGCGCCCAGCCGGGACCGTTGGTGATGTAAAGTCCTGAAAAATTGACCAGGAGTCCGCAATGGCCGACAGGCTCGCCGCCCTCATGACCCACTTCCCGGTCAGCGCCCAGGTGTTCAATACCGGCCCGCTATGCGGCATCAACACCGTGGAGAGCGACGGCGAGCACGGCCAGTTGCACCTGGTGCGCGAAGGCGTGGTCGAGGTGGTCCACGGCCGCGAATCGCTGCGCGTGGACCGCCCCAGCCTGCTGCTGTATCCGCGGCCGCTGACCCACCGCTTCGTCACCGATCCCGAGCGCGGCGCGGACATGGTCTGCGCGCACCTGGCCTTCGAGGGTGGCGCGGGCAATCCCATCGCCGCGGCGTTGCCGCCGGTGGTGTGCCTGCCGCTGGATGAGGTCGGTGGCGCGGCGCCGGTGCTGGCGCTGCTGTTCGAGGAAGCGTTCGAACACCGCTGCGGGCGCGTGGCGCTGGTCGAGCGCCTGTTCGAGGTGGTGATGATCCAGATCCTGCGCCAGCTGATGGAGAGTGGCGAGGTGCAGGGCGGGTTGCTGTCGGGGCTGTCGCATCCGCGCCTGCGCAACGCGCTGGTGGCGATGCACGAGGCGCCAGCGAAGGACTGGACGCTGGACGAACTGGCGCAGGCCGCCGGCATGTCGCGCAGCGTGTTCGCGGCCAGCTTCCGCGAGGCGGTGGGCACCACCCCCGGCCAGTACCTGCAGGGCTGGCGCATCGGCCTGGCGCAGCAGGCGCTGCGGCGCGGGCGCCCGCTGAAGATCGTCGCCCCGCAGATCGGCTACGGCAGCGAGGCGGCGTTGTCGCGCGCGTTCAAGGCCCAGACCGGGCGCTCGCCACGCGAATGGCGCAGGCAGCTCGTCGCCGCGTCCGCCTGAGTTGGCGGAACCGCGTCAGTCGATGAACTGCAGCCGCGCCAGCTGCGCGTAGAGGCCGTCCTGCGCCAGCAACTCGGCGTGGGTGCCCTGGGCGACGATCCGCCCCTGGTCCATCACCACGATGCGGTCGGCCTTGAGGATCGTGGCCAGCCGGTGCGCGATCACCAGCGTGGTGCGGCCTTCCATCAGGTGCTCGAGCGCGGTCTGCACCGCGCGTTCGCTCTGCGCGTCGAGCGCGGAGGTGGCTTCGTCGAGCAGCAGGATCGGCGCGTCCTTGAGCAGGGCCCGGGCGATGGCGATGCGTTGCTGCTGGCCGCCGGACAGGCGCGCGCCGCGCTCGCCGAGCTGCTCGTCGTAGCCGGCCGGGAGCGCGGAGAGGAATTCGTGCGCCTCGGCCGAGCGCGCGGCGGCCTCGATCTCGGCGTCGTTCGCCTCGAGCCGGCCGTAGCGGATGTTCTCGCGCGCGCTGGCGGCGAAGATCGCAGGCTGCTGCGGCACCAGCGCGATCGCCTCGCGCAGTTCGGCCGGATCGAGCCGGCGCACGTCGACGCCGTCGACCGAGACCCGGCCCGCCTGCGGATCGTGGAAGCGCAGCAGCACCGAGAACACGGTGCTCTTGCCCGCTCCGGAAGGGCCGACCAGGGCCACGGTTTCGCCGGGCGCGACGCGCAGCGAGAACGCCTGCAATGCCGGGGCGTCGGGGCGCGTCGGGTAGTGGAACGAGACGTCGTCGAAGCGCAGTTCGCCGCGCAGCGGGCGTGGCAACGGGTCCGGATGCGCCGGCGCCGCGATTCCGCCGCGTTCGTCCAGCAGTTCGCCGATCCGGCCCATGCCGCCGGCCGCGCGCTGCAGCTCGTTCCAGACTTCCGCCAGCGCACCGACCGAGCCGGCGCCGAGCAGGGCGTAGAGCACGAACTGGCCGAGCGTGCCGGCGGTCATGTCGCCGCGGATCACGTCGTGCGCGCCCGACCACAGCACCAGGATGATCGCGCCGAAGATCAGCGAGATGGCCACCGCGGTGACCAGCGACTGCACGCCGATGCGCTTGCGCGCGGTGGCGACCGACAGCGCGACCGCATCGGTGAACCGGCCGCGTTCGTACGCTTCGCGCGCGTGCGCCTGCACCGTGCGGATCGCGCCCAGGGATTCGGCGGCCAGCGCGTTGGCATCGGCGACCCGGTCCTGGCTCTGGCGCGAGATCTTCTGCAGCCGGCGCCCGCCCAGCACCAGCGGCAGCACCAGCAGCGGGATTCCCACCAGCGCCCACACCGCCAGCTTCGGGCTGGTCACCAGCAGCATGACCACGCTGCCGAGCACGGTCACCGTGCTGCGCAGCGCGACCGACATGGTGGTGCCGATCACGCTGCGCAGCAGTTCGGTGTCGGCGCTGAGTCGCGACACCAGTTCGCCGCTGCGGTTGCGTTCGAAGAAGGCCTGGTCGAGCCCGACCAGGTGCCCGTAGAGCCGGTTGCGCAGGTCGGCGACCACGCGCTCGCCCAGCAGGGAGACGAAGAAGAAGCGCGCGGCGGTGGCCAGCGCCAGCGCCAGCGCGACCAGCAGGACCATCGCGAAGGTCGCGTCGATGTTGCTGCCGCTGCTGAAGCCCCGGTCGATGATGTGGCGCACCGCGACCGGCAGCGCCAGGGTCGCGCCGGAGGAGGCCACCAGCGCCAGCAGCCAGGCGAAGAACAGCCCCTTCTGGCGCATGACGAACGGCCACAGCGTGCGCAGCGAACCGAGCGGAACCTTCGGCGAAGGCGCATCCGGCGCGATGGGCGGGGTGCCTGGGGCGCCGCCGCGCCGGTCGTGGGAAAACGCCATCAGCCTTCGTCTTCGAAACGTGCCCGGTCACGGGTGGCGTCGCGCAGCCGGGTTTTCAAGTCCGCGAGCGCGCTTGCGGGCAGTTCCAGGGCGATGCAGGCGCCGGTGGCGTCGAATTCCTCGTCGAGCTTGTTCGCCGCGAACACGGGCAGCAACTGGTGCAGCGTCGAAACGTCCCCGAACGCCACGTGCACGCGCACCCGCGCGGTTTCGACCAGCGCCAGTCGCGGCGCCAGGCGCAGGCATTCGGCCGCCGCGCCGCCGTAGGCACGCACCAGGCCGCCGGCGCCGAGCTTGATGCCGCCGAACCAGCGGCTGACCACCACCGCCACCCGGTCGAAGCCCTGCCCGTCGATCGCGGCCAGGATCGGGCGTCCCGCGGTGCCGGCCGGTTCGTGGTCGTCGCTGCTGCGGTAGTCGCCGCCCAGCCGCCAGGCCCAGCAGTTGTGGCTGGCGTCGGCGAGCGAGGCGTGACGGAGGAAGTCGGCCGCGTCCTCCACCGAGGCGATGGGCGCGGCGTTCGCCAGGAAGCGGCTGTGCCGGACCTCGATGGCGTGTTGCGCCGGCGCGGCCAGCGTGTCCAGGCTCATTCGCCCAGCAGCGGGCGCAGGTCGTCGGGGACCTCGGCCTCGGGGTGGCGGCGCACGAACTCGCGCAGGCTGGCGCGCGCCTCGTCCATCTGGCCCGCGTCGCGCAGCTCGCGGATGCGCTGCAGCCAGCTTGTGCGCACCGCGGGAGAATCGGCCGAGGCCGGCGGGCGGTCGTCGAGCGGCTGGTCGGCGAGCGCGTCGAGCGTCGCCGGTGCCGGCTCGATCCGCGTCCCGGTCACGATGATCTGGTCGATCGCAGCGGCTTCGGCGGCGGCCTCCGACGGTTCGGCGGCGGGGTCGGGATCGGGACGCCGCCTGCGCGCGTGCGACGCGTCCTCGTCTTCTTCCGGGCGCGACGCGCTTTGCGGGGCGGGCGGCGCCGGGACGAAGCCGGTGTCATCGGCGGCCGGTGCCGGCGGGGCCGGCGGCGCGGGGGGCGGAGGGGGCGGAGGGGGCGGTGGTGTGGCCTGGTCGAAGACGATGTCCATCGCATCGGCGTCCTCCGCTAGCGCAGCGGCCGGCTGCGCAGCGGCGCGCCGTGCCGACGCCTCGGCCCTGCCGGCCTCGGCTTCGACTTCGGCCTTGCGCCTGGCGTCCTGACGGGCGGCGGCGTCGGTCGCGGCCCGGTCGGCGGCCACCGCGATTTCGTGCTGGTCGCGCGCGACGGCGGGGGGGCTGCGGCTGGGCGCGGAGCCTTCAGGTCCGGACGGGGCCCGGGCCTCGTCTGCCGCGACGGTGGCGCCGCCGTTTTCGGCCGCAGGCGTGTCTTCGGCCTCGCCGGTCGCCTCCGGCGGCGTGATCGCGGCGCCCGCCGGCGCAGGCTCGGCGATCACGGCCTGCGGCATTTCGAGTTCGGAAGGCGCGGACAGCGCCCGGCTCTCGGGCAAGGGGCGAAGTTGCCAGGCGACGCCGACCGCCACCGCCAGCGAGGCCGCGATCCCCAGCCCGACCGGCCAGCGCGGGCGACGTGGTCGCCTCTGCGCACGCGTGGCGGGCGCGCCCTCGCCGTGTGGCTGCGCGCGCGCCGCAGCCAGGATCGCCGCGTCGAGCGCCGCCGGCGGCGCCGCATGCGGATCCAGCCGCGACAGCCGCGCGGCGAGTTCGCGTTCTTCCGGCGTCAGCGGCTCGTGGTCGCGGCGGCTCATGCCCCCACCCCCGCGCCGAGCTGTGCGCGCAGCTTGTCCATCGCGTAGCGCAGGCGCGATTTCACCGTTTCCCGGCCGACCCCGGTCACCTCGCCGATCTCCTCCAGGCTCAGTTCCTGCTCCAGCCGCAGCACGATCACCTCGCGCTGCTCGGGCGGCAATGCGTCCAGCGCCACCTGCAACTGCCGGCGCTGCTCGAATTCCGACAGCTGCCGCTCCGGCGTGTCCGGGTCGGGCACGCGCGCGGTGCGCTCGTCGGCGTCCACCGGCGCCGGCGGACGGTGCTGCAGCGCCCGCCAGTGGTCGGCCAGGCGGTTGTGCGCGATCCGGTACAGCCAGGTCGCGAACGCGGCCTCGGGCGTCCAGTTCGCGCGCGCGCTGATCACCTTCTGCCAGATGTCCTGGAACAGCTCGTCGGCCAGTGCGCCGTCGCGCAGCTGCCGCAGCAGGTAGCGGTACAGGCGCAGGCGGTGGCGCCCGTAGAGCGATTCGAACGCGCCCACGTCGCCGGCCGCATAGGCGAGCATCAGCGCTTCGTCGCCGGGCTCGGGCGGATCGTCGGGGGCGGCCTCGTTCACCCGCAGCAGGGTAAGGCCTGCCCCGGCCGGCGGGAAGCCGGGGCCGCGGCGCCGGGACCATCGGGGAAGGGGCAGGTGGGCGATGGCGATCGACATGTCGAAGCTAACGGATCGGCGCCGGCCGAGGGGTTGCCGGAGCCGGGGCCGAATCTCGTTATGCTCCCTGAATGGAGATGCCGAACCCGTGAATGTCCCAGCCACCGAGGCGAACCTGCCCGGTCCCCAGACGGACGCGGGACTGGACGCCATCGCGCCGCTGCTCGCGCGCACCCTGCCTGCGGGCGCGACCGTCGCGGTCGGCTGGAACGATCCGCTGCTCGGTGCCGGCGCCTCGCGCAGCGCAGCCGCCACGCCGGCGCATGCCGCGGCGGTCGACGGCATGCTCGGCGGCGAGCCGCCCGGCGCCGACGGTTACGACATCAGCGCCGCCTGGACCCTCGACGCCACCCGCGTCGCCCTAGTCGCGCAGCCCGGCCGGCAGCTTCCCAACGCCCTGCGCGAGGGCTGGCTGGCGCTGGCCCGCAGCACCATCGACGCCACCTTCTCCAGCGCGCGCGCGCAGTCGCGCATCGAAGGGCTGCGCAAGTCCGAGCGCCTGCGCCAGGCGCTGTTCGAGATCGCGGACCTGTCCGGCGCCAGCCTCGACATGCAGGAGATGCTGGCGCGGATCCACGCCGTCGTCGGCACCCTGATGCCGGCGGACAACTTCTACATCGTGCGCTATGACGACGTGCGCGAGACCGTCCGTTTCCTGTACTTCGTCGACGAGCGCGATCCGTGGGTGGCCGATCCCGACGAGGAGATCCCCGTCTGCGAGATGCCCAACAGCCTGACCGTGGCGATGCTGCGCCACGGCCAGCCGATGCTGGGGCCGTCGGCGCAGATCCGCAGCTCGCTGGGCGTGGACAAGGATCCCGCGCACGGCCCCGACAGCGCCGACTGGCTGGGGGTGCCGATGCGCCGCGAAGGCTACGTCAGCGGCGCGATCGTGGTGCAGAGCTACGACCAGCCACGGCGCTACACCCACGAGGACCGGGCGCTGCTGGAATTCGTCGCCCAGCACATCCTCACCGCGCTCGACCGCAAGACCGCGCAGGACGACCTGGAACGGCGGGTGGACGAGCGCACCCGCGAGCTGCAGCACGCCAACTGGGTGCTGGAGGCGGAGATCGTCGAGCGCGAGCGCGCCGAGCGCCTGCAGCGCGCGCTGTTCCGGATCAGCGAACTGTCGATCACCGCCGGCAGCATCGAGCGCTTCTACGCCGAGGTCCACGGCGTGATCGACGAACTGCTCGACGCGCGCAACTTCTACATCGCGCTGCTGAGCGAGGACGGCGCGCGGCTGGAATTCCCCTATTCGGTGGACGAGCGCGATCCGGTGCGGCGGCCGCGCCGGCTCGGCCGCGGCCTGACCGAGTACGTGATCCGCACCGGGCAGGCGCTGCTGGTCGACCGCTACGGCATGGCCCAGCTCGAGAGCGCCGGGCAGATGCGCGGCCACGGCTCGCTCGCGCACTGCTGGCTGGGGGTGCCGCTGACGCGCGACGGCGCCACGGTCGGCGTGATCGCGGTGCAGAGCTACAGCGCGGACGTCGCCTTCACTCCCGCCGACCAGGAACTGCTGACCTTCGTCGCCCACCACGTCGACGGTGCGCTGGCGCGCAAGCGTGCGCAGGAATCGCTCAAGGCCACCCATGCCGAGCTCGAGTTCCGGGTCGAGGCGCGTACCCGCGAACTGGAACAGGCCAATCGCGAACTGCGCGCGCAGATCGGCGAGCGCGTGCGCGCGCAGCAGCGCCTGACCCACCAGGCGCGCCACGACCACCTCACCGGCCTGCCCAACCGCGTGTTCCTGCTCGACCGCCTCGACAGCATGATGCTGCAGATGTACGAGCCGGGCCGGCTGCCGTTCGCGGTGCTGTTCCTCGACCTCGACCGCTTCAAGCTGATCAACGATTCGATGGGCCATGCCGCCGGCGATGCGATGCTGATCGAGGTCGGCCGCCGCATCCGCGGCGCGATCGGGGTCGAGGACGTGGTCGCGCGGCTGGGCGGCGACGAGTTCGCGATCGTGCTCGATGCGGTCGCCGATGCCGACGTCGCCACCGACATCTCCACCAAGATCCTGAAGAAGCTCGGCCGCTCGATGTGGGTGGCCGGGCGCGAGCTTTTCCCCTCGGCCAGCATCGGCATCGCGCTGTGGCAGCCGCGCTACCGCCACGCCGACGAGCTGCTGCGCGACGCCGACGCGGCGATGTACCGCGCCAAGGCGCGCGGACGCGACCGCAGCGAGCGCTTCGACGAGGAGATGCGCGCCGAGGCGATGCGCCTGCTCGACCTCGAGGCCGACCTGCGCCGCGCGATCCAGCGCGACGCGTTCGAGCCGCATTTCCAGCCGATCGTGCGCCTGGCCGACGGCGTCGTGGTCGGGCACGAGGCGCTGCTGCGCTGGAAGCACGAACTGCACGGCGCGCTGCCGCCGTCGGAGTTCCTGCGCGTGTGCGAGGACAGTGGCCTGATCGAACAGGTCGACTGGCTGCTGTACCAGCGCGTGGTAGCGTGGATGGGGCGGCACCTCGAAGGCTACGTGTCGATCAACGTGTCGCCCAGGCACTTCCACGCCGACGACTTCGCCGAGCGCCTGCTGCGCATCATCGGCGACGCGCGGGTCGATCCGCACCGGTTGCGGATCGAGATCACCGAGGGCGCACTGCTCGACGACGCGCCGCGCGCAGCGCGCATCCTCAATACCCTGCGTGCCGAGGGCGTGCTGGCGTTGCTCGACGACTTCGGCACCGGTTTCTCGGCGCTGTCGTACCTGCACCGGTTCCCGATCCAGGCGCTGAAAATCGACCAGAGCTTCATCGCCGGCCTGTCCGGCGAAACCCACGCCGAGAGCCTGGCCCTGGTGCGCGCCATCCTCGCCCTGGCCGGCACGCTCGGCATCGACACCATCGGCGAGGGCGTGGAGACCGAGCACCAGCGCCAGTTGCTCACCGGCCTGGGCTGCGCCTACGGCCAGGGCTACCTGTTCGGGCGGCCGGTGGCGCAGGTCGAAGGCCGCGCCCCGAAGGCGCGGCCTGCCGCCGTCAGCGCGAGATCGCGCTGACCTGCGGTTCGCCGGCGGCGCCTTCGCCGTCGGCCACCAGCGCCCGCGAGGCCTCCACCAGGTCCACGAACTCCGCGCGCAGGCGCCAGCGGTCGGCGCCCTGCGCCGCGCGCGCGCCGCCGGCGATCGCGGTCCAGTCCCATTGCGCCAGGTTCTCGCCGCCGCGCAGCGCATCCGCCCAGGCCGCCACGCTCGCCGCGAAGCGCATCGACTCGCCGGGCTGCGCGCGGATCGCGCTGCGCAGGATCGGCGTTTCGATCAACCGGCTCGCGGTTTCGCCGGGGCGCTTGTAGCGCAGGCGCAGGTGCGCCAGTTCGCCGGACTGCGCGCTGCGCGTTGCCGGCTGCGCCTCGCCGTAGCGCAACGGCGGCAACCGCTCCGCGCCGGAGCCGGCCAGCGTGATCTCGTACAGGGCGGTGACCTCGTGCCCGGCACCGATGTCGCCGGCGTCGACCTTGTCGTTGGCGAAGTCCTCGCGCGCCAGCATCCGGTTCTCGTAGCCGATCAGGCGGTACTCGGCCACCTGCGCGGGGTTGAACTCGACCTGGATCTTCACGTCCTGCGCGATCGTCAGCAGGGTCGAGGACATTTCCTCCACCAGCACCTTGCGCGCCTCCTGCAAGGTGTCGATGTAGGCGTGGTTGCCGTCGCCGGCGTCGGCCAGGCGTTCGGCCAGGTGGTCGTTGTAGTTGCCGGTGCCGAAGCCGAGCGTGGTCAGGGCGATGCCGGACTTGCGCTGGTCGGCGACCATCGTCTCCAGCGAACCGCCGTCGACGGTGCCGACGTTGAAGTCGCCGTCCGTGGCCAGGATCACGCGGTTGACGCCGCCCTCGACGAACCCGCGCCGCGCCATCGCGTAGGCCAGGCGGATGCCGTCGCCGCCGTTGGTGCTGCCCCCGGCTTCGAGCCGGTCGAGCGCGGCGAGGATCTCGTCCTTGCGGTCGCCGGCCGTCGGCGGCAGCACCAGGCCCGCGGAACCGGCGTAGACCACGATCGACACCCGGTCCCGCGCCCGCAGCTGCCCGGTGAGTTCCGCGAACGACTGCTTGAGCAGCGGCAGCTTGTCCGGCGAATTCATCGAACCCGAGGTATCGAACAGGAACACGAGGTTGGCTGGCGGCAGCTCGGCCTTCGGCACGTCGAAGCCCTTGATCCCGATCATCAGCAGGTGCCGGCGCGCGTCCCACGGCGCCGGCGCCACCTCGGTGGTGGCGCGGAACGGCGTGTCCAGCGAATCCGGGCCGGGATGGCCGTAGTCGAAGTAGTTGATGAACTCCTCCGCGCGCACCGCGTCCGTCGGCGGCCGCACGCCCTGGCGCACCATGCGCCGCACGTTGCTGTAGCTGCCGGTGTCGACGTCGATCGAGAAGGTGGACACCGGCTGCTCGGCCACGCGCTGCACCGGGTTGTCCTCGCGCTCGGCGTAGTTCTCGGTGTTCGCCGGCTGCGACTGCGGCGGCGGCGCGACCATCTCGTAGAGCAGCGGCGCGGAGGCTGGCGCCGGCGCGGCAAGCATGCCCACGGCCATGGCCTCTTCGGCGCGCATCCGTGTGCCGCTCACCACGACCTGGTCGAGGTGCGCGCGTGCGGCATCCGCGTCGCGGGCTTCGGCGCCTCGGGCTTTGGCGAGCGCAATTTCGGCCGGCGGGGCGGGTGGCACGGGCGGGGGAGGAGGCGGCACAGATGCCTGGCGTTCCAGGTCGTCGACGGGCGCGGAGGAGGGCGATTGCGCCCCGCGCCCGTCCGGCGCGGAACTGCAGGCGGACAGGGCGATGGCGGCGAACAGGGCAGCGGCGAGGACGGTGCGTTGCATGGCGGGACTCCCGTGGTGGACGCAGCGATGAACGCGCGAGCCGTCACGGTGGGGTTGCGCCAGTGCCGGTCCCTTCCGCTTCCGGTGGCAACCCTTCCACCGCTTGCGCGCAACTACCTTCCCCGGTGAAACGGGGGCGGGGGCAACAACGGGGAGGGACAACAAGGGTGCTCGACGTCGAGAAGTTGGTGATGTCGTGACAAGCCCGGCTGTTCCTTCCCCCGTAAAACCGGGGAAGGACAGCTAGGGTGTTCGACGTCGAGAAGTTGGAGATGTCGCGACGAACCTGGCTGTTCCTTCCCCCGCTTTGCGGGGGAAGGTGCCGAAGGCGGATGGGGGCGCTCCCCGGCGCGACAGCTCTGAAAGCACAGCCTTCACGGCAACGTTGCGGCAGTGCAGGCCCCCTGGATTCCGCGTCCAGCGCGATTCTTCCCGCAATCCGGACCCCTTCCACCGCCCCGGCATCGATAATCCCCCCGATGCCCGTCGACACCCGCCCGCCCGCCATCGCCCTCATGGGCCCCACCGCCTCGGGCAAGACCGCGCTATCGCTCGACTGGGCGCAGCGCTTCGGCGGCGAGATCGTCAGCGTCGATTCGGCCCTGGTCTACCGCGGGCTCGACATCGGCGCCGCTAAACCCGACGCCGCCGAACGCGCGCGCGCACCCCACCACCTGATCGACCTGCGCGATCCCTGGCAGGCCTATTCCGCCGCCGAGTTCGCGCGCGACGCCCGCGCCGCGATCGACGGCATCCTCGCCCGCGGCCGCCTGCCGATCCTCGCCGGTGGCACCGGCCTGTACTTCCGCGCATTGCTGCACGGGCTGTCGCCGATGCCCGACGCCGATCCGGCCCTGCGCGCCGCAATCGCGGCCGAGGCGCGCGAGCGCGGCTGGCCGGCATTGCACGCACAGCTCGCGACCGTCGATCCGGCCGCCGCCGCGAGGATCGCGCCCGCCGATCCGCAGCGCATCGCGCGCGCACTGGAAGTGTTCCGCCTCAGCGGCCGCGCGATCAGCGACTGGCAGCGCGGGCCGCCGGCATCGCCGCGCCTGCCGGTGAAGGTGCTCAAGCTGGTGGTTGCACCGCACCAGCGCACGGTGCTGCATGCGCGCATCGCCGCGCGCCTGGACGCGATGCTCGCCGCCGGCTTCCTCGACGAGGTGCGGACCCTGCGCGCCCTGCCGCAGTTGCGCGCCCATCCGGCGCCGCTCGACCTGCCGGCGATCCGCGCCGTCGGCTACCGCCAGGCCTGGGAACACCTCGACGGCGCAGGCGACGCCGCGCAGTTCCGCGAGCGCGCGATCTTCGCCACCCGCCAGCTCGCGAAACGCCAGCTCACCTGGCTGCGCGGCGAGCTCGACGCGCGATGGTTCGACCCAGCCGCGCAGGGCGCGGACCTCGACGCCGCGGTCCGCCGCTTCCTCGGCACCTCGTAAGTCACCCGACGCACTCGACCGGCCCGGTCGCGCAGTTCCGCGCTGCGCGCCCGCAGCATTCCCCGGGCCGCACGTGGCGGCGTCCCTGCGCTGGCGGCAGCCACAGGGCGGTCGGGCCTCCCGGATCCCCGAAATGCCCCGCCTTCAGCCCCGGCCGACGCCCGGCAGGCGCAATCCGTGATTCGAATCACCCCCGCGCCGCGCGTGCGCGTACGGGTTGTGTACCATCCGTATGTCGCCGCCGTCGGGGAAGAACGCGGGTCGGGCGATGCGGCCGGGGAGGCCTGCCAAGGGTGCCCCGCCGGACACAACAATAACCAAGCTGGGGAAACAGCAATGTCCAAGGGGCAATCCTTGCAGGATCCTTTCCTGAATGCGCTGCGGCGCGAACGCGTGCCGGTGTCGATCTACCTGGTCAACGGCATCAAGCTCCAGGGCGTCATCGAGTCCTTCGACCAGTTCGTCGTGTTGCTGCGCAACACGGTCAGCCAGATGGTCTACAAGCACGCCATCTCCACCGTGGTACCGGCGCGCAACGTGCGCGTGGGGCCGGGCGGGGGCGTGGTCCAGGCCGGCGAGGGCGCCGAGGACCTGACCGCCGAAACCGCCTGAGCGGCCGGATGCGGGCGCGCATCGCGCGCCCGTGGTTGAAGTCGGGCCCGGCGGCCTCCATGTCCAGTGGCTGAGCCACCCGCCGAGTCCCGATGCCGACCCAACTGTTCGAACGCTCCCGCAAGGGCGAGCACGCCCTGCTGATCCAGCCCCATGCCGGAGGCGCACCCGACGAGGCCGAGCTGGAGGAGTTCGCCGAACTCGCGCGTTCGGCCGGCGCCAGCGTGGCCACCCTGCTGACCGCCCGGATCGACAAGCCCAATCCCGCCACCCTGATCGGCAGCGGCAAGCTCGAAGAGGTCAAGGCCGCCTGCGAGGCGTCCGGCGCCGACCTGGTGCTGGTCAACCACCATCTGAGCCCCGGCCAGGAGCGCAACCTCGAGAAGCTGCTGGAGCGGCGCGTCGTCGACCGTACCGGCCTGATCCTCGACATCTTCGCCCAGCGCGCCCGCAGCGCCGAGGGCAAGCTGCAGGTCGAACTGGCCCAGCTCAAGCACATGGCCACGCGCCTGGTGCGGGGCTGGACCCACCTGGAGCGCCAGCGCGGCGGTTCGATCGGCCTGCGCGGCCCCGGCGAGACCCAGCTCGAGACCGACCGCCGGCTGCTGCAGAAGCGCGTCGACCAGCTGCAGAAGCGCCTGGACAAGGTGGAAGTGCAGCGCACCCAGATGCGGCGCGCGCGGGTGCGCAGCGAGATGCCGCGGGTCGCGCTGGTCGGCTACACCAACGCCGGCAAGTCGACCCTGTTCAACGCCCTGAGCGGCGCCGACGCCTACGCCGCCGACAAGCTGTTCGCCACCCTCGACCCCACCGTGCGCCGGATCGGGCTGCCCAGCGGACCGGTGGTGCTGGCCGATACGGTCGGTTTCGTGCGCGACCTGCCGCATGAACTGGTCGCCGCGTTCCGCGCCACCCTCACCGAGGCGCGCGAGGCCGACCTGCTGCTGCACGTGATCGACGCCGCCGACCCGCTGCGCGAGGAGCGCATGGGACAGGTGGAGGCGGTGCTGGGCGAGATCGGTGCCGGCGACATCCCGCAGCTGCTGGTGTTCAACAAGATCGACCGCATCGAAGGCGCGGTCGCGCGCCACGACCGTGCCGACGCCGGCACCGGACCGGACGCGCCGGACGCGCTCTCCGGCCCCGGTCGCGAGAGGGTGTGGATCTCCGCCCGCGACGGCCTCGGCCTGGACCTGCTGCGCAACGCGCTCTCGGCACGGCTGGCGCAGCGGCGGATCGTCGCCGACATCGACCTGCCGTCCGCGGCCGGCCGCCTGCGCGCCCGCCTGCACCAGCTCGACGCGGTGCGCGGCGAGTCGCAGGACGAGAGCGGCTGGCGCCTGAGCATCGACCTGTCCGAGGCCGATGCCGCGCGACTGGCCGCGCAGCCCGACGGCGCCGCCCTGCGTCCGCTCTTGCCCGAACTCGCCGCCGACCCCACCCTGTAAACTAATCGACCCGCTGCCGCAGGGTGGGCATGACGCGCCGGATGCCGGCATCCGCGCCATGCGACCCCCGCGTCCGCGAGCCGCTGCAAGCAGCGCCATCCCCTCCCGGGGGCGGCGCGACCACCCGACTGGAGCAGGCATGGCCTGGAACATTCCCGGCAAGAACAACGACGACCGCCCACCCGAGCGCGAGCGCCCGGGCAACAACGGCCGCAATCCCTGGCCGCCGAAGCGGCGCCGTGGCGGCAACGGACTGGGCGACATCGGCAACCGCCTGCGCGACCTGTTCGGCGGCGGCGGTGGCGGCGGCAACCCGCTGCGCTGGATCGGCATCGCCCTGGTGGTGTGGCTGGTGTTCAACTGCTTCGTGCTGATCGGCGAACAGCAGCGCGGCGTGGTGCTGCGCTTCGGCGAGGTGGCGCGGGTCATGCAGCCGGGTCCGAACTTCAAGATGCCGTGGCCGATCGAGCGCGTCACCAAGGTCGACGCCACCAGCGTGCGCACCTTCAGCAACAGCCTGCCGGTGCTGACCAGCGACGAGAACATCGTCACCGTCTCGTTCAACGTGCAGTACCGCGTGGCCGATCCGGAAATGTTCCTGTTCGGCACCCAGAACGCGGTGCGCGTGCTCGAGCAGATCGCGCAGAGCTCGGTGCGCGAGCAGATCGGCCGCGCCGACCTCGACACCGCGCTCAACGCGCGCGGCCCGCTGTCGGTGGCCGCCTCGACCGCGCTGCAGGCCTCGCTCGAGGCCTACCGCACCGGCCTGGTCGTGACCGAACTCAACCTGCAGGACGCGCGCCCGCCGGAACAGGTCAAGCCCGCCTTCGACGAGGTCAACAGCGCCCAGCAGACCAACGAGCGCCTGGTCAACGAGGCGCGCGCCTACGCCGCCCGCGTGGTGCCCGAGGCGCGCGGCGACGCCCAGCGCCTGCGCACCACCGCCGAGGGTTACAAGACCGCCTCGGTCGCCCGCGCCACCGGTGACGCCGAACGCTTCACCCTGCTGCTCGACGCCTATCGCAACGCGCCGGACGTGACCCGCAGGCGCCTGTGGCTGGAGACCCTGCAGCAGGTGCTGGCCGACAACCGCAAGGTGATCGGCGGAGACGGCCGCCAGCTGATCTACGTGCCGATGAACCAGCCTGCCGGCGGCGGCAGCAGCGACAGTTCGGCGCCGCCGGTGCTGCCGGCCGACATCGTGTCGCCCCCGGTCGGCGCCACGCCCGACGAGAGCCTGCCGCGCCCGACCCGGGCCGCGCGCGGCGAAGGAGGCACCCGATGAGACTCAACCTGATCATCCCGATCGCGGTGATCGTGCTGCTGGGCCTGCTCGGCTCGGTCTACGTCGTGCGCGAGGGCCAGACGGGGCTGGTGCTCAACCTCGGCCGCGTCGCCCGCACCGACATCGGCCCCGGCCTGCACTTCAAGATCCCGCTGATCGAATCGGCGCGCGTGTTCGACCGCCGTTTCTACGCCGCCGAATTCTCGCCCGAGCGCTACCTCACCTCCGAGCGCAAGGACGTGAGCGTGGACTTCGTCGCGATCGGCCTGATCAGCGACGTCGCCGACTTCTACCGCGCCACCGGCGGGCAGATGGACCTGGCCAGCGAACGCCTGGCCCCGATCATCAAGGACTCGCTGCGCAACGAGATCAACCGTCGCACCCTGCAGCAGCTGGTGTCCGGCGACCGTTCGGAGATCATCGCCAAGCAGCTGGAAGGCATCAACGAGGCAGCCAGTACGCTGGGCATGCGCGTGATCGACATCCGTCTCAAGCAGATCGACCTGCCCACCGACAGCGACGTCATCGCCCAGGTCTACGACCGCATGCGCGCCGAACGTCGCCAGGTGGCCAGCCGCCTGCGCGCCGAGGGCGAGGAGCAGGCCCGCATCATCCGCGCCCAGGCCGACCGCGAACGCACCGTGCTGGTGGCCGAGGCCGAGCGCGACGCGCAGAAGCTGCGAGGCGAGGGCGATGCCGAAGCCACCCGCATCTACGGCGAAGCCGCGCAGCGCGACCCCGCGTTCTACGCCTTCCAGCGCAGCCTCGAGGCCTACCGCGCCTCGTTCGCCGACGGCAACGGCGTGATCGTGCTCGAACGCGACGACCCGTTCCTGCAATACATGCGCAGCGACCGCTGAGCCGGCACGCGCCCTCGCCGCGCCCTCGCCGCCTCCTCACCCCAACCCCCTCCCGCAAGCGGGAGAGGGCGCGCTTGTCCCTTCTCCCGCGTGCGGGAGAAGGGGCCCGAAGGGCGGATGAGGGCGCACCGCAGGCGCGGCAGTCGCATCGCTGCCCGCACCCTCACCCCAACCCTCTCCCGCAAGCGGGAGAGGGAGCGCTTGTCCCTGCTCCCGCAAGCGGAAGAGGGGGCACTTGTCCCTTCTCCCGCTTGCGGGAGAAGGTGCCCGAAGGGCGGATGAGGGCGCGCCGCAGGCGCGAAGGCAACATCTCGACCCTTACCTTCCACCCGACGGGCACGTAGCCTCGCGAGCGAAAAAGGGGGGGCAGGGCCATCGTCCCATCGCACTCCGCGCCACATTCCCGACGCCTCCACCAGGACCCCGCCATGCAAGACCTCTGGGCCGCCCTCTGCCTCGTCGCCGTCCTCGAGGGCCTGATGCTGTTCGTCGCCCCCGGCGGCTGGAAACGCGCCGTCGAGCAGATGCTGGCCGTCCCCGACCGACAGTTGCGCGCCATCGGCGGCGCCGTCCTCGTCCTCGGCCTGGCCGCCTTGTACTTCGTCCGCAGCTGACGCGTCGCATCGCGAATCGCAGGGTCCTGCCGTCGCCCGGGAGCACGGCGACGTGCTGTCATCCTGAGTGCAGATCCCTGCTGTCATCCCGGGCGCAGGGCAACGTCGTCCTCGTGATCGGAGAGAAATGTTGTCATCCCGAGCGCAGCGAGGGGTCTGGCTCGATTTGCCCGATCACGCAGATCCCTCGCTGCGGCAGATCCCTCGCTGCGCTCGGGATGACAGTGTTGCCCCGTAGCATCCAGCGGCTGACATGGCGGCTGCGCCCTCCAGCCGCGCCGCCGCCCGAAGGTCCGGGTGGGGGCAGTGACGTGGCGGCGGACAGCACCTCCATCCGCCTTCGGCACCTTCCACCCGAGAAGGGCGCAATGCCCCGCGGAGCGGGGGAAGGAACAGCAAGAGAAGCCACCAACTGGCCCCCACCCCCCAAAACCCGGATAATGCGCAAAAGCCGGATGGGCCGATTTCCTCGAGAGACGGTCCCCGGCTTTTTCCTTGTGCGGGGGTCGCGTTGATGCGCCAGCGGGCGCGAAGACCGGCCCCGGTCACCAAGTGCCGCGCGGCGGACGCCGCGCTTCCATGTCGAAATCCAGGAGTGCGGTAATGGGTCAGTCAGTGGTGGTGCTCGGTGCCCAGTGGGGCGACGAAGGCAAGGGCAAGATCGTCGACCTGCTCACCGAGGAAATCGGCGCGGTCGTGCGCTTCCAGGGCGGCCACAACGCCGGCCACACCCTGGTCATCGGCGGCAAGAAGACCGTGCTGCACCTGATCCCCTCCGGCATCCTGCGCGCCGACGCGCTGTGCCTGATCGGCAATGGCGTCGTGCTCAGCCCCGCCGCGCTGCGCAAGGAGATCGACGAGCTCGAGGCCAACGGGGTGGAGGTGCGTTCGCGGCTGAAGATCTCGCCGGCCACGCCGCTGATCATGCCGTACCACATCGCCCTGGACCAGGCGCGCGAGAAGGCCGCCGGCGGCAAGGCCATCGGCACCACCGGCCGCGGCATCGGCCCGGCGTACGAGGACAAGGTGGCGCGCCGCGGCGTGCGCGTGGCCGACCTGCATTACCCGGATCAATTGGCCGAACTGCTGCGCACCGCGCTCGACTACCACAACTTCGTGTTGACCAAATACCTCAACGCCGAAGCCGTCGACTTCCAGAAAATGCTCGACGAGGCGCTGGAATTCGGCGACTACGTGCAGCCGATGAAGTCCGACGTGGCCGGCATCCTCCACGACCTGCGCAAGCAGGGCAAGAAGGTGCTGTTCGAAGGCGCGCAGGGCTCGCTGCTCGACATCGACCACGGCACCTACCCTTACGTCACCAGCTCCAACACCACCGTCGGCGGCGCGCTCGCCGGCACCGGCGTGGGCGCGGACGCGATCGACTACGTGCTCGGCATCTGCAAGGCCTACGCCACCCGCGTGGGCGGCGGCCCGTTCCCGACTGAGCTCGACGACGAAGTGGGCGAGGAGATCCGCCGCAAGGGCCAGGAATTCGGCGCCACCACCGGCCGCCCGCGCCGTTGCGGCTGGATCGACATCGTCGCGCTCAAGCGCGCCGTGGCCATCAACGGCATCAGCGGCCTGTGCATCACCAAGCTCGACGTGCTCGACGGCATGGAGTCGCTGAAGATGTGCATCGCCTACGAGTACCGCGGCAAGCGCACCGAGTACGCCCCGCTCGACGCCCAGGGCTGGGACGAGTGCACGCCCGTGTACCTCGAATTCCCCGGCTGGGAAGAAAACACCCACGGCATTACCGACTGGGACAAGCTGCCCCCCGCGGCCCGCGCCTACCTGCGCGCGCTGGAGGAACTGGCCGGCTGCCCGCTGGCGATCGTGAGCACCGGCCCGGATCGGGATCACACGATCGTGTTGCAGGATCCGTTCGCCTGACAATTCGCCATAAATGGCGAATTAGTTGACTTTTCTGCTTTTATTCGCCATGTTTGGCGAATTATGAGCACCTATGTGTCGGAATCTGCCATGCTCCGGCAACTGGGCGACCGGTTGGCGCAGCTGCGCCTCGCCTTGAACCTGACCCAGGCGGAGGTGGCTGAGCAGGCCGGAGTCTCGAAGCGGACGGTGGAACGCCTGGAGGCCGGGGCCACGTCCAGCCAGTTGACCAGCTTCCTGCGGGTGTGCCGCGTCCTGGGGCTGGAGGAGGGGCTGGAGCGGCTGTTGCCCGAGCCGGTGGCAAGTCCCGTGGCGCAGCTCACGCAGCAGCGGCAGACCCGGAAGCGTGCGTCCGGTCCACCGGAAGACGGGGCGCCGGACGATGGCAGGCCCAAGCGCTGGGTCTGGGAACCATGACCGTCGCCGAAGTCCAGCTCTGGGGCCGTACCATCGGCGCCGTCTCTCTGGAAGAAGGCGCTGCAGCGGCCGCGTTCGAATACGTGCCCGCCTTCCTGGGCAGCGGCATCGAACTGTCGCCGCTGCACATGCCGCTGCGGCCGCGCATCTACACCTTTCCGGAACTGGCGCCGCGGACCTTCCACGGCCTGCCCGGCCTGCTGGCCGATTCGCTGCCCGATCGCTTCGGCAACGCGCTCATCGACCAGTGGCTGGCGACGCAGGGTCGCTCGCCGCAGGACTTCAACGCCGTCGAACGCCTCTGCTACACCGGCGCGCGCGGCATGGGCGCACTCGAATTCAGGCCCGTGCACGGGCCACGCGCGCGCAAGGCCAGCGCGCTGGACATGGCCGCTCTGGTGTCGCTGGCCTCCGACATCCTCACCCATCGCGAAGGCCTGACGGCAAGCCTGGAACGCCCGTCCCGCCAGAAGGCCCTGCAGGACATCCTGCGCGTGGGCACCTCGGCCGGTGGCGCGCGCGCCAAGGCGCTGATCGCCTGGAATCCGGAGACCAACGAGGTGCGCTCGGGTCAGGTGCCTGCCGATCCGGGGTTCAGCCACTGGCTGTTGAAGTTCGACGGCGTGTCGGGCAACAAGGACAAGGAATTGCTGGATCCGCTCGGTTACGGCGCCATCGAATTCGCCTACGCGCTGATGGCGAAGGCGGCCGGGATCGACATGAGCGAGTGCCGGCTGCTGGAAGAGAACGGACGCCGCCACTTCATGACCCGCCGCTTCGATCGCCTCGACGACGGCATGAAGCTGCACATGCAGTCGCTCGGTGCGCTGGCGCACTTCGACTACAACCTGCCCGGGGCCTATTCCTACGAACAGGCCTTCCTGGTGATCCGCCAGCTCGGCTTGCCGATGGCGGCGATCGAGCAGCAGTTTCGCCGCATGCTGTTCAACGTGGTGGCACGCAACCAGGACGACCACGTCAAGAACATCGCCTTCCTGATGGACATGGCGGGCCGCTGGTCGCTGGCCCCCGCGTTCGATGTCAGCTACAGCTACAACCCCGACGGCGCCTGGACCGCGACCCACCAGATGACCCTCAACGGCAAGCGGAACGGTTTCACGCGCGAGGACTTCAAGGCCTGTGCTGCGGTCGCGGGCCTGAAGCGCGGGCGCGACGGGAAGCTGCTGGAGGAAGTGCTCGCAACGGTGGCCCAGTGGCCGGGATTTGCCCGCGAGGCGGGTGTCGACGAACGCCAGGCCACGCAGATCGGTGCCGTCCACCGGCTGCGGTTCTGAGCGGTCGGAAACCGGATCGGGAAATCGTTGCAGGAGGGTGGGCGAATGCGCGGGGAATCGCAGTCGCGCAGGCACCTCCCTTTCCCGGAACCACCCCCAGCCGCACTCTCCCGGCCCCATGGTTTGCCGCGCTCCCATTGACGGGTATGCTGGGGCCCGGCCTTGCGATGGAACGCATGACGATGACGCGATGGAACCGCCCCGATGGCTTCGGCATCCGCCGTCTCCGGCCCTTGCTGGCGGCCGCGATGCTCACCCTCGCCACCGCTGCTTGCGCCCATTCCACGCCCGCACCCGCTTCCACGACGGCACAGGAGGCCGAGGCCATGGACGCGCCTGAATCACGCCCTGCGGACAAGTTGAGCTTCTCCCCCGAAGAGATCGGACAGCGCTTCCTGAAACTCATCGGGAGCCTGGAGTCGCGCGAACAGCTGACCTTGGAGCGCATCAACGAGGTGATGGGGGTCCGCATCGTCCCCAAGTCCGAAGGGACGCGGGGAGGCGTCGCCAGCGATGATCTGGGCGGTGGATGGCGCTATGTCGTCAGCTACATTCCCGGAGCATCGTCCAACGCCCGGGGGATTGACCTGTCCTTCGTCAATGAGGAGGAACGTTGGGCCGACATGGCGGAGGCGTGCAGCCTCGACTTTGATGCCTACCACAATGCGTTGCTGTCGATGGGGTACCGCGACGCCCCGGTTCCCGGTGAGATCGGTGAGCTGCGTTCGGTGCGCTATTACAAGGGCGATATCACCCTCTCGATCATTCCAAGACTCGAGAACGGAAATTCCGGCCGCCTTTGCGTGGAATCCATCGGAACACTGAGCTGACACAGGAGGCCAAGGATGGCCGTGCCGAATCCGCATCTCGAAGCAGTCTTCAGGCAATCACGTGCGCAGGGCGGCCTCACCTCTGCTCAGGACAGTCACTTGCGCGCGGCAGTGATGGCCGACCCGGATCGTCTGGACCTTCTCAATGGGCTGGCCGCTTCCGGACGACTTCGAAGTTTCGCAGTCGACTCGAACAATGGAACGCTCATTGGCAGTTACGACAAGCGCGCCGGTTTGATCGAACTGCCTGCCGCCAGCTTTCGCGATCGTGATCTCGATGCAGTGGTCGGTGTCCAGGCACTCATCGCCGATTTCGCGCACAAGACCTGGCAGGATGCTTCGGCGCAGCGGCAAGCCGTGACGCAAGACATGGTTGGTAACCTCCAGGCGACCTTCAACGGTTCGCCTGCACTCGCAGCGCAACTCAAGTCCGCCGTTGCACGATCGCACGTGCAGCACTTCAGCCTGCTGGGAAACGGCATGGCCGCCGGAGCCACCTATGACGGAAGCACGGCCGACGGCACTCCCAAGGGCATCAATCTCCCGCCGGCGGCGTTGCAGAGCCGCACACCCGGTAACCCCGGCGGCACGTACAACGCTCACGACCTCACCTTCGTGCTGGGCCATGAGATCCAGCATGGTTTCAACAACGCGGCCAAAAGCCAGGCGACGCTGACATTCCTGGATCAGGTGCGTCGACAGGCGATCGAGCGCAGCGCGATCCATGATTACACCGATGAGCTCCGCGCATACATCGGAGCTGGCCGGGTGGACGAAGCCAAGGCGGAGATCGCGGGCTGGAATGCATTGCTGGACAGGCAAAGGCAGGCACGTCCTCATGACGACGGGCTCGCGCTAATGCTCGACACCCGTAATGATCGCGTGCTGGATTTCATCCGACGCAATCCGTCCGATCCTTCGAAAGCGATCATCAACCCCGGCCTCACCTTCAACCCCGACGGCAGCCTGAGCGCGACACCCGCCAACATCGCCGCCATGGGGCGGCACTACTTCGATCGCCCCTCGCCGCTGCACGCCCAGCCCGGGCAGCGGCCGGTGGCGCTCGGGGAAGGGCGGCCCACCGCGACTGCCGACTACACGAATTACTACGGTACCTGGGCGCTGGAGCGGATCGTTGCCGCCGAGGATCGCGCCAACGTGCGCATCCGCGGCGCGCGACCGCAGATCGCGATCGACATGGCCGGCCTCGGCCTGAAGGAAGACCTGATCGAACGCGAAGGGCTGGACCTCGGCGCGAACCGGTCGCCGCGCCCGTACCTCGACACCAGCCACACGCCGGCCATGCCGGGCCGGTTCCACCACACCCAGGACGCCAGCATGGGCCACGACCACCGCCACGTCCCGGTCGCCAACCACGCGCGCATCGGCGCCAGCGGCGATCCCGTCGTGGATGCCTGGATCGATGCGCTGCAGGCGCGCGATGACGCCGCCGCGCGTGGCGTGCAGCGGGCCTTCCTGCGCTCCGAAGCAGGCCAGCATCTGTGGCCGGGTGGTCTGGACGATGCAGCCCGCCGCGCGCAGGACGCCGAGGCGCTTCAGGCACCGCGCCCGCCGCGAGAAGAATGGTCAGCGGACGCGCCCGCCACGCAGGCGCGCCACGTCATGGCGGAGTTCGCGCAACCCGCCCCGCAGGCACCGCAACACGCGATGGAACGCTAGACGGAGCAGGGGCCATGAACGACACGGATGTCATCCGCCGGCTGATGCTGGCGGTGGAACGGCTCGAGCGGGCCGCCGACCATCAGGCCACGCAGGCGCAACACGCGGCCGATCGCGTGCAGCACGCACAGGCCGCCGCTGGCGACCTGGCCGCCATCCGCAACGCGGAAGAAGCGCAGTTCCGGCAGGCGATGGCGCGCCTGTTCCTAGACCACCAGTCCCGCACCGAACTCGCCCTGCGTCCGGCGGTGCGCCGGGCATGGCAGTGGCTGGCGGCCATCAGCGTCGGCCTGGCGCTGCTGGTCTTCGGCTTCCTGGTGCTGCTCGGCCACGAGTACACACGGCTGCAGGATGCCCGCGCCCGCGCCGATGCCGCCGAGGTGTCGGCCGAAGTGCAGCGCGCCGCCCGACAGGTCGAGATCACCTCCTGCGGCGGCCGCCCCTGCATCCAGCTCGACCCGGAGGCCCCGGTCTGGAGGAGTCGCGGTCGGGAGTACGTGCTGGTGGACGGCACCGCCGACTAGTGCGGGCATTGGCACCCCGATCCGCGCGTCGGCACCGGTCCGTCCATTCCCACCAGCGGGCCTGGCGGTCCCGAACGGGGCGCTTGCGGGCCATCCAGCCAGCAGGCACACTCTTGGCAATCTTTGCCATAGGAGCCCACCATGGCCACCATGAACATTTCCCTGCCGGACGAGCTCAAACAGTTCGTGGACGAGCAGGTGGCCGCACATGCCTACGGCTCCAGCAGCGAGTACCTTCGCGAATTGATCCGCAAGCAGCGCGATGTCCAAGCGTTGCGGGGGATGTTGCTCGACGGCCTCAACTCGGGCCCTGCCGAACCGGCCACCGCACAGACCTTCGAGAAGATGCGGGCCGGGTTGCGCGAGCACGCCGCGAAGTGAAACCGCTGGCATGGCGCCAAGCCGCGCGACGCGACGTGGCCGATGCCGCCGTCTGCTATGTCGACAACGCCGATCTGCGTACAGGCGAGCGTTTCCTGGATGCGGTGGAGACCGCCCTGTCGTACCTGGGCAGGCACCCCGCAGCAGGTTCGCCGCGCTATTCGGTGCCGCTGCAGATCGACGGCCTCCGATACTGGCCGCTGAAGGGCTTTCCTTACCTGATCTTCTACGTCGAACGCGACGCCCACCTGGACGTGTGGCGGGTCCTGCATGCGCAACGCGATATTCCCGCATGGATGGGATAGCCCGGAGCGCGAAGCCATCCTGCGGGCAGCCCTGCCTTCCCCCCGCTGCGCAGGGGGAAAGTGCCGAACGCGCCTGAGGCGATCCGCCGCGAAGACGAAAGGCGGCCTCCGCCGTTGCTTCCGCCCGTTGCAAGGGGCATTGCGCCCTTCACCGGCGGAAGGTCCGAAGCGCGGATGAGGGCCCGCCCCGAAGGCGCGGAACGTTGTGCTTTCCCTTCTCCCGTTTCACGGGAGAAGGTGCCCGACAGGGCGGATGAGGGCACACCGAAGGCGCGGAACGCTGTGCTTTCCCTTCTCCCGTTTCACGGGAGAAGGTGCCCGACAGGGCGGATGAGGGCACACCGAAGGCGCGGATGCTCACTCGCCCCCGGAAAATCTACGGCATCGGGCGCCGCTGCCGATTAGCTGCGCGCAGCACTGAAGTCGTCTTCGCGCCTTCGGCGCGCCCTCATCCGCCTCCGGCACCTTCCCCCGCTGAGCGGAGGAAGGAAAGCCAGGCATCCGGCAGTCGCAAGGCTCAGGCAGCCTTCCGCAACCGCACCCCCGGAAAATCCACCGGCACCCCCAGCGCCACGTTCACGTAATTGGTGAACAGGTTCAACGCCACATGCGCCAGCAGCTCGACGATCTCCCCGTCGTCGAACCCCGCCACCCGCAGCGCCTCCACCTCGTCCGCCTCCACCTGCCCGCGCCGCTCCACCACCGCCAGCGCGAAGCGCAGCGCCGCCGCCGTCTTCGGATCACTCGAACGGCCGTCCTGCGCCTCGCTCATCTCCTGCGCGCTGGCGCCGGCCTTGCGGCCCAGGGCGGTGTGCGCGGCCAGGCAGTACTCGCAGGCGTTGCGGTCGGCGATGGCCACCGCCACCTGCTCGCCCAGCCGCGCGGGCAGCACGCCGCCGCCCAGCGCGCCGAACGCGCCCCACATCGCGCGCAGCGCGGCGGGCGAATTAGCCACCGTGCGGAACATGTTGGGCGTGGCGCCGAAGGCGGCGTGGATCTCGGACAGCAGGGCCTGGCGGTCGGGGGTTGTGGTGGCCGGGTCGATCAGGGGAATGCGGGACATGGCGGGCTCCTTGGCCTCGATGCCGCCGGAGTGGCGGCTGCGGCTAGACTAGGCGCCCGTTCTGGACGCAAGGCGCCGATCCGTCCATGAAACCTGCCGATTCGTCCAAGACAGGCGCCCCTGAGCCCGCCCCGGTCGACCGCCTCGCCCCCATCCTCGACCGCTTCCACGTCCGCGCCCAGCTGTTCTACACCGGCCCGCTGTGCGGCCTGCACGTGTTCGACGCCGTGCCCGGGCGCGCCTTCCTGCACGTGCTGCGCCGCGGCACGATGGAGGTCGAGCACCGGAGCGACCACGGCCTGGTGCGCACCGCGCTCGCCGAGCCCACCCTGCTGCTGTTCGCGCGCCCGGTGCACCACGTGTTCCGCAACGCCCCGGTGGACGGCCCGGACTTCACCTGCGCCACGCTCGATTTCGACGGCGGCGAGCGCAACCCCATCGTGCAGTCGCTGCCCGCACTGCTGGCCGTGCCGCTGGCGGCGGTGGAGGGCCTGGGCCCCACGCTCGACCTGCTGTTCGCCGAAGCCGACCGCGTGCGCTGCGGCTCGCGCCTGCTCGCCGGCCGCCTGTTCGAGGTGCTGCTGGTGCAGGTGCTGCGCTGGGCGCTGGACCATCCTGCCCAGTCCGGCGTGCACCACGGCACGCTCGCCGGCCTGTCGCACCCGCAGCTGGCCAAGGCGCTCAGCGCCCTGCACGCGCGCCCCGGCGAGCCCTGGCCGCTCGAACGCCTGGCCGCGCAGGCCGGCATGTCGCGCAGCGCCTTCGCCGCCGCGTTCAAGCACGCCGTGGGCACCACGCCCGCCGCCTACGTGCTCGACTGGCGCCTGGGCCTGGCCGCCACCCGCCTGCGCGAGGGCAGGGCGGTGAAGCAGGTGGCGCACGAGTTGGGGTTCTCGGGGGCGGGGGCGTTGTCGAAGGGGTTTCGGAGGCGGTATGGGGTTTCGCCGCGCAAGCACGTCTAAGCCGTCAGCGTGCGCATCGTCTAGGCACAGTGGTCCCGCTGCTCTTGGGCGCGGAACGCTTCGCACTGACAACTCGACTTGTTGAGAGCGCTAGCGAGACAACTATCCGCGAATGTCCGCCTTCCAATATGATGAAGCAGCATATCGCCACCGGATTGATCAATGCAGCTGAGCAGCGTAATCGGGGAAAAATTGTCCGCCTGGAGGGCTGCTGGCTACGCACACGACGACTATCCAGCCATTGCTGAAGTGCTCGATTGGGCGGCTGGTAGGGATGTAAGCCGTCCGCCATTCCTGCGCCTTCCCCAAGTGCGAGCGCTTGAAACCTACTGGTACCTGCGGCTGGTTCGCAGCACGCCAAGTGTGTTCGATCTCTACCAGAGCCTGGTTCAACGTCGCGTCGAGCTGCGTAAGGCGCTCGGCCTGACCAGTGATGCGCTGCGCGAGTATGTCGAGGAGCATGGGTTCGATGCGTTGATCGAGCACATCCGCACAGACGACGCGTTCGTCAAGCAGCACAAACTTGAGTCCCTCCGAGAAACCCTGAACCTGGACTACCCAAGCTACATCCTTGCGCTGGCAATGGGCGCCGGCAAGACCATGCTAATCGGCGCGATCATCGCCACCGAGTTCGCGATGGCGCAGGAATACCCTGACGAGGACTTCGTGCACAACGCGCTGGTGTTCGCGCCCGGCAAGACCATCATCGAGTCTCTGCGGGAGCTGGCGACGATGCCCTTTGACGGCATCCTGCCACCGCGGATGCACAAGCCGTTCGCCGCCAGCGTCAAACTGAACTTCACCCGCGACGGAAGCCCGGACATCGACGTGATCCCGGGCTCCCACTACAACATCGTTGTCACCAACACCGAGAAGATCCGCATCCAGAAAGCGTCCATCCGAAAGGGCGACCTGGGCAGCCTGTTTGCCGGCGCCGGCGATGCCGATCAGCTCAAGCAGGACGTGGCCAACCGTCGCCTTCAGCGGCTGGCACAGCTGCCACATCTGGGCGTGTTCTCCGACGAGGCGCACCACACCTATGGCCAGTCGATGGATGCTGAGTTGAAGAAGGTGCGCAAGACCGTGGACTACCTGGCCAGCGAGACGAATGTCGTCTGCGTGGTCAACACCACCGGCACCCCGTACTACAACAAGCAGCCACTTCTGGACGTCGTGTACTGGTATGGCTTGTCACAGGGCATCGAGGATGGCTATCTGAAGCCCGTGTCCGGCAACATCGAGGCCTACGATTTCGGCGATGACATCAAGCCTTATATCTCCGAAGTCGTCGGTGATTTCCTCAAGCACTACGGCAGCGTGTCGCTGCCGAACGGCGCCAAGGCCAAGCTGGCATTGTATTTCCCGCAAACCGACGACCTGGAGGCCATGCGCCCGGTCGTGGAGGCGGCGCTGGCGGCTAATGGACATATGCCTACGGAGTGTCTGGCCAACCACTCGCACAGCCCGCAGGCCGACGTGGATGCCTTCAACCGGCTCAACGACCCGACCGCGCCGCACCGCGTCATCCTGCTGGTGAACCGTGGCACCGAAGGCTGGAACTGCCCCAGCCTGTTCGCCTGTGCGCTCGCCCGCAACCTGCAGTCCTCCAACAACTTCGTGCTGCAGGCGGCCACGCGCTGTCTGCGCCAGGTGCCCGGCAACCCGCATAAGGCCAAGATTTACCTGTCGCAAGACAACTATGCGGTGCTCGATCGCCAGTTGCAGGAGACCTACGGCGAATCCCTCTCCGATCTCAAGCAGGGGCGTGAGAATCTGCGTCACGCGAAGATCGTGCTGCTCAAGGAGGACATCCCGCCGCTGGTGCTCAAGCGGCAGATCGTTCGCGTGCGCCGGATGGAAACAAGGATTCCAGAGACGCTTGAACTGCAGCGTCCACGGGACGACGATCCCGCGCTGACCGTACAGCGTTACGAGTTGGCCGCCCAGGTCAGCAGTCTGCGCGTCATGCGCGAGCTGGGTGACGCGCTGCCAGTCGAGGCCGCCATCGAAGCGACCGACGCCCGCACAGCGGCCGCGGACCTGGCCGCCCGCTACCGGCTTCCGCTGTTTGCGGTGCTGGATGCACTGCGCGTTGCCTACGGCGACGGAGATGTGCCGCTGCGCCACCTAGATTCGCTGGCGGGTCAGCTTGAGGACCAGGTGCGCCACTACGAGACCGAAACCGAGGAAATGGAAGTGGCGCTTGCGCTGGTGCGGCCTGAACGCTTCAACGAAGAGCAGGACCACAGTGGCCAGCCCGTCCGCACCGCGGAAATCACCTACCGCAAGGACAGGGCCAACCGCTTGTGGTGCGTGGACGATGCCCGCGCCGATTACGGGGGCAGTTTCGGCTTCCACTACAGCCCGTACAACTTCGACTCGCTGCCGGAGAAGGACTTCCTCGCCAAGGTGCTGGATGCCCTGCGGATCGATGCGGGGGACATCGAGGACGTGTACTTCACCGGGGGGCTGGGCCGCGACAAGACCGATTTCGTGGTCGAGTACAAGGGTGTGGACGGCCGCTGGCATCCGTACTCGCCGGACTTCCTGATCCGGCGCAAGCCAGCCACCGGCGGCAAGCCCGGCAGCGGCAAGCTGCTCATCGTGGAGATCAAGCAGGAACGCCTGCGCAGGGACGAGACCGACGGCGAAGACGGGCGCAAGGCGATGGCTGTACGTGAATGGGCCAGGCTTAATCCTGATCGCATCGACTACGAAATGCTGTTTACCGACACCGACGCCGTGGCGAACAACGACTTCGCCCGGGTGCGTACATTCCTGGGGGGCAAGCGATGAGCGTGCGCAAGGCCGCGAAGACAACGAAAGCAACGGGCAAGCCGGTTGCGAAGAAGGCGGCAAAGAAGACAGTCCGTAAGACGGCGGCCAAACCCGCGCCTGCCGCTGGTGCCGACGTGCTAGCCCGCGTGCGCGGCGCGCAACAGGCCGTAGCCATCGGCAAGGCCGGTGGTCGCCCAATGCTGGGCTGGGTGGGCAAGCGCGCCCCGGCCAGCGTGCAGGCGTTCCCGGCACAACTGGTCGAAACCTATGGGGAGGAAACACCGAGCAGTGGGCTGTGGGAGCGCTGGCCCGACGACCTGCGCCGTGGCGGCCTGCTGTACCACGGGGACAACAAGGAGGTACTGGCACACCTGCTGGCCAACGGCTTCCGTGGGCAGATCAAGCTCATCTACATCGATCCGCCGTTCGACTCCGGCGCCGACTACGTGCGCACAGTGGAATTGCGCGGCCCTAAGGGCAAGGTGAAGCTCGAAGGCGAAGGCTATACGCTGGGCGAGCAGATCCAGTACACCGATATCTGGGCCAACGATAACTACCTGCAGTTCATGTACGAGCGGCTGTTGTTGCTGAAGGAGCTTCTTGCTGAGGACGGAAGCATCTACGTGCACATGGACAGCGCGAACGTCCATGCGATCAAGGTCGTTTGCGACGAGGTGTTCGGAGCAAGCAATTTCCAGCGTGAGATCATCTGGCGCATAGGCTGGATTTCGGGCTACAAGTCGGCGGCCAAAAACTGGATACGAAACCACGACACGATCCTCTTCTACTCGAAAAACAAGGATCGTTTTACGTTCAACAAGGAGTACATTCCTTATCCGGAAGGGTACGTGCGACGTGATGGCGCCGCTCCTGACGGGGCTGGCTATCCGATCGAGGATACGTGGAACTGTTATGAGATCGACAGTTTGGATTCCATCCAGATCATGAGTTTCAATTCTGAGAAGGTCGGGTATCCAACGCAGAAGAACGAGAACCTTCTGTCGCGCATCGTTCGTGCATCGTCCGATCCCGGAGATTTGATTCTTGACAGCTTCATCGGCTCCGGCACCACGGCTGCCGTTGCGCAGAAGCTGGGTCGCCGCTGGATCGGCTGCGACATCAACAAGGGCGCCATCCAGACCACGGCCAAGCGGCTGCAGCTTGTCATGGCAGACCAGGCCGGTGAAAAAGGTAAGCCGGCGCAGGGCAAGCTGCTGGGAGACGGCGATGCACCTTCGCCGGCACAAATTGGCTTCACCCACTGGCGCGTTAACGACTACGACTTGGCTATCCAGCACAACGAAGCGGTCAATTTGGCGTGCGAGTACCTGGGTGTGGAACGGCTGCGCAACGATGCGTACTTCGATGGCCTGCTCGGCAAGCGGCTGGTCAAGATCATTCCGTTCGGCCATCCGCTCTCGCCGATGGACCTGGAGGCGGTCAAGAACGAGCTGGACGCCCGCCCAGAAGAGGATCGCGCGATCACCGTGGTTTGCCTGGGCAAGGAGTTGGCCAGCGACACTTGGCTGGCCGAGTGGAACCGCTTGCGAAAGAAGAAGACCGACCCCCACCACATCGAGGTCATCGAACTGCGCAACGACCCCAGGTATGGCGGTTTCATCCAGCACGAACACGCAGCAGCCCGCGTGGCGGTGAAGCGGAAGGACGGCAAGCTACACGTGGAGATCAAGGATTTCGTTTCCCCCGGCATCCTGCAGCGCTTGGCCCAGCAGTCCGGCGTGGTCCAGGCCAAAGTCGCCGACTGGCGTGCCATGGTGGATAGCGTGATGATCGACACGGCCTACGATGGTGCGGTGTTCAACGTGGTCCACGCTGACGTGCCTGCCCGCAAGGCCGATTTCGTGGCCGGCGAGTACACGCTGGACGCGCCCGATGACGAGACCGCCGTGACGGTAAAGATCACCGACATGCTGGGTGAGGAAGTGATGGTGACTTGCCGAGCATGAGGTTCCAAAGTGGGAAGGGGGCTGGCAGATGAGCTGGGGTATGTGGGCAGGGCACTTAGTTCTCGCGCTTTCGTTCTTGCTGATGCTGATCACCGTGGTGACGTTCAAAGTTCTGCACCGGCGGAGCCGGAGACGCGCACCTTTGCAAGACCGGCGCGTTGGGCATCTCCCTGGGCAGCAGTTGGTGGCGCGCATCTCACATCACGACACAGAAGTGCTGACGTCCATCAGCATGATGGTCACGTCACTACCACTCATGTTCATGATCTGGCTGACGTTCCGTGTTCGCTGGCAGGAGGTTCAAGTCAGCTGGGTCGAGGCAATGTTCTTGGTAGGTGCGTTGGTATTGTTCGGGTGGGGATTGACGACCTATATCCGGCACTATCGCGCACGTGAGCGGGTTCGCGACGGTTGGACAGCAGAGCAAGTGACCGGCTTGCAGCTCAACCGACTCATGGTCCACGGCTGCTTAGTGCTTCATGATCTTCCCGCCGATGGATTCAACATCGATCATGTCGTCGTGGCACCGCGCGGCGTCTACGCCGTGGAAACAAAATCGTTTCGCAAACCGCAGCAAGCGGTCGAGGGTGAGAACTACCGTGTGAGCTTCGACGGCCGTGCTTTGCGCTTCCCCGACTTCGTGGAAGCGGGCGCGCCTGCCCAAGCCGAACGCTACGCAGGCTGGCTCGATCGCGCATTGCGCGACGCGGGCTTCGACGTTCCTGTCATTCCCGCGCTCGCGCTGCCAGGCTGGTTGATCGACCAAGCCGAAGAAACGTGGCGTTCCGCAAAGGTCAAGGTATTCTCACCGATGGGCAACGGTGCGAGCTTCATGGCCAAGAACATCGTCCGCATCGACGCCGCGCAGCGCAGCGCCATCGCGCAGGCTCTGGCACTGCGGTTCCCAAAGATTGAGGGATAAGCAGGGGGCATGATGGCCAAGGCGATGAAGAGCGGGTTATTCACCCAGTATCTCGAGCGGGTGTCAGGCAGGTTGTTGGAAGAGTATCCGCAGGTTATCGCCACGATGATCCGTGGCCACGCCGGTGTATACGCTTTATACAAAGGAGAGCGCCTCTACTACGTTGGGCTGGCCTCCAATCTGATGACGAGGGTGAAACAGCATCAAAAAGATAGACACGCTAAGCGATGGGACAAGTTCAGCGTGTACCTTGCGTCCGCCGACGAGCACATTAAGCCGCTCGAATCGTTGTTATTGCGGATCGCTCTCCCGAAGGGAAATCTTGTCAAGGGCGGCCTGCCGGGGGCGGTTGATCAGAGGCGTTCCTTGACGCGTCTGATTCGCCAACATGATTCCGCGAAGTATGCGTCGCTGTTTGGTGGCGGACTGGCCCGCAGGCAGGTGCGCAAGGCTACAGCCTCGGCGAAGGGGACGTTGGTGCTCGCTGGTCGTCTTGAGAAGCGAATTCCGCTACGTGCCGAGTACAAGGGGAAAATCTACACGGCCGCCCTACGCAAGGACGGCTACATTTCTTATTCAGGCGACCTCTATGAGTCTCCCTCGGCGGCAGGTCGAGCTGTCGTAGGCGCAGGTCACATCAACGGGTGGGCATTCTGGAAGTATCGAAAGACCGGTAAGGGTTGGGTACGGCTTTCGGAACTGCGGAAGTAGCGGCACCGGAGCGTGCTGGTCGTTAGATGCGGCAGTTGGTTCAGTGGGACATCAAATATGGGACGGTCTCGCATCTAAGGCTGACGCGGAGCAGCTTTCCTAGGCTAGAAGCAGCGTTGCCTACAAGCCAGAAGCGCCGCTCAGGCATTCGCAAGCGAGATTTCGACAGCAACCGCCAGATTTCACTCGCGCGCAACCGAAATCCGCTCACGCACGAGCCGGCGCCGCTTGCACGCAAGCAAATTCTGCTTGAGATTGGAGCTGTCGAACTCCGGGCGCGACCGGAATCCGCTTTCGCGCAAGTCAACTTCGGTCGCGCGCAACCGAATACTGTAGCGCGCGAGACTCAACCGGCGATGTCCCACCCGCAGCCGCTCGCGCGCAACCCGAATGCACCTGCGGCCGGATGATTCCGGCTCGCGGCCGGCCCGAAGCCACTTGCGCCCGGCCGAAAACCATTTGCTTCCTGCCCATGACCGCGTGCGCTCGCCCCTCCTCGGCCCGGGGTCGGCCCATTCCCATCGTCCGAAAGGCAGTTTTCCTACACCTCTTCCCGCCACACACCGACAGCGCACCGTCCGCCCACCCGCGTCGAATGCCCACGCCGGCCGGACCGCGCCGGTATTCCCTTCACATGGACCAAGGAGACACGTGATGTCGCAGAACCTGATCGACCTGAGCCTGGATGCCGAGCGGCTGGGACGCCTGGATGCCGCGCTGGCGGCGGTGGAGGCCGAGCTGGCCGGGATGGCCGCGCTGGGCCCGGACCAGATCCGCGAGCTGACCAAGATGGGCGCCAAGTCCGAGGCCTTCGTGCGCCAGGCCACGGTGGCGTTCGGCGAGAACCCGGGCGTGCTGCCGCGCAACTTCGACCTGGAAGGCTTCCAGCGCGACCTGGCCGCGCTCGACGCGCTGCGCCCGCGGCTGCAGCGGCTCACGCGCATGCACGAGCGCATGTCGGGCGCGGAGATCGCGCTGGGCAGCGACCTGATGAATGCGGCGCTGGAGGGGTATGCGGTGCTGAAGGTGTCGGGGAAGGGCGAGGGGATGGAGGCGCTGAGGCGGTTGCTGTCGCAGCGGTTAAATCGGTCGCCGCGTTCGGCGGGGGTGGACGGGACTCCGGAATCCGTGCCTGCGGGGTGATCGCGACTGGGGCCGCGATCGGCTGTGGGGGCCCCGCGTCGGCGGGGCTTTTTGGTTTTGGGGGTAGGGAATTGGGTGGCGCGGAGAGAGCGCCCCCATCCGCCCCTTTGGGGCACCTCCCCCGTGGAATGGGGGAAGGGAAAGACGGCCACCTTCCGTCAAACGGGAAGGCGGGAGGGGCCGATTGGGTGTGACACATGTGTGCTACATTGATCCGGACGCAGCGTGTCGGAGTTCCCATGAGCACCACCACCATCCGCCTGCCCGAAGACCTCAAGGCCCGCGTCGCCCAGGCGGCGAAAGCGGCCGGTACCACCTCGCACAACTTCATCCTGGAAGCCATCGCCGAGAAGGCCGCACTGGCCGAGCAGCGTGCCGAGTTCCACGCGGTGGCGGACCAGCGCTATGCGCAGTTCCTCGAGTCCGGGGAAAGCATCCCTTGGGAGGAGGCGCGCACCTGGCTGATGCAGCGGCTCGCAGGGAAGGGCACGAAGCGGCCGTTGGCCAGGAAGCAGGCCCGATAAGGTGGCGCTCGTCCGGCTGGCGCCCGACGTACTGGATGATCTGGACAGGATCGTTGATCACCTCCATCAGCACGAAGTCGAAGCGGCCGAGGCCCGGGTGGCCGAGATCGTCAGCGCTTTGGAGGTGCTTGCAGACAACCCGCTGATCGGTCGCCCGGCAGGTGACGATCGGCGCGAGCTGCTGATCGGCCGCGATGCGCAGGGCTACGTTGCACTGTATCGCTACCTGTCGGTGATCGACACTGCGCTTGTGCTGGCGATCCGCGCGCAGCGCGAAGGCGGCTACGCGCGCCCGTGAGCGGGGGGGGGGATGCTGGCTCCAAATGGCGCATCGGTCTCGTGCCGCCCGGACAGTTCGGCCCCGGCCGCCTCTGCGGAGTACTGCCCACACATTCTCGGCCGTGTTGATCGCATCCGCCAGCATTCGGCGGTTCGCCAGCGCAATTGGCGGTTACCAGCGCCGTAGGAATCGGCTCGATGCGATAGTCTTGCTGAAGTATTGGTCAATGAAGACCAAAGGCGGCATCGAGTGCCGGTACAGAGGGGGGTGGAAGCGGATGGATGCGAGACAGAATGAAGAGTTCACGGCGCATCTGCGCGCCGCAGTCCGCCAGGCGGAGGCGTTGAAGTACAACCCGACGCGGTTCAAGGGAATGATCGAGGCCAATGGAGGGTACGAAACCGTCAAGCGCATCCTCGCCAGTGGCACTCCATCCGATGGCTTCCAGAAGCTCTGGGAGCTGGGTCGCCTGGATCTGACCTGCGAGGCGATCATTGTCGAGAGCAAGTGGCGTCCTTATTTCGATGACGACCTGATTGAACGAGCTGAGCGCCTCCTTCGCGGCTCCAACTACGACTTCAAGCGATTCTCTCCAGCCGAGAACGGGCGTGCGAACAGGCCGGTCCTTTCTTCTGTAGAACCTGACGAGCGCGACGAGGGCGCGGTCGGTGAGGACGGCTCTGACGCTGGCGAAGGGGACACGACAAGCAGCACCGGGATCAACGCATTTTTCCGCGACGTGTTGCATGCTCCCTTTGTGAACTCGCGCTGGTCCTGGGGGGCAGTAGACGAGCGCACAAGACGAGTGTTCCTTCGTCTGTGGAGCATGGACATTGCTGTGCGCGGTGGCAGGCGATGGATTCGCGTGCTGCTCTTGAATGCCAGTACCCGGCTCGGCTGGAAGGAGCGTCAGCGCCACCTGGATCTCGTCCGCTCAGGCTACGCCGCGTTTGCGGTGGTGTGCGAGAAGGAAAGTACGGACGCACGGACCATCCTCGGGTTCGATCGTGAGCGCGTCCTCAGGCTGGGTGGAGTCGTCGAGCACGAGGGTTCGCTATGGATGGAGATCGTCGACCACATCTCCCTCGACGCGCTATGGCTGGTTGACACGTCCGGCGTGGCATTGAGCGAGGATATTCGAGACATTGAGCGCGCTGAGGTTGCCGCGACCACGCGAACGGCGCTGGTCGATGCGAGGTTGGGACAGGGCAGGTTCCGCAGGGAACTCATGCGACGCTGGGGACATGCGTGCGCGGTCACTGGATGCAGGCTCGCGGCCGTACTGCGGGCGTCCCATTGCAAGCCGTGGCGCAAGTCGGACAATCGGGAGCGGTTGGATTCCCACAACGGCCTGATTCTTTCGGCCAATCTCGACGCACTGTTTGATGCAGGTTTGATCGGGTTCGATGACGACGGCGGGATGATCGTGGCTGATGTCGTCTCTGCCCCGGAGCGCGAGGCTCTGGCCATTCCTGCAAACCTGACTCGCAAGCCTTCACCGCGCCTCAAGGAGTACCTGCGATTCCATCGTGAGAACGTATTCCAGGGCTGATGTTGGATTTCATTAGCGGGAGTGCGCGTGGCAAGGTGTCGTCTGTCAACCGGGGCCCGCGAAGCTCCTTTGCGGCTGTGTTCTGAAGTTCAATGTCCACGGCAGCCTCAGATTCGCGGAGATCCTGTGCTTGAAGGCCAGTGTCGGCTGTATGCATTCGATGGCGGTGCGCACATATGAAGATTGGCATCTCCGAAGCGTTCCGCAGGTACGGAGCGTCCCTCAAGAACGTCAACTGGTCTGTCAGTTCGTGGGTCGACGACACTACGCTCGTGGTCAGCCTCTGGCAGCATCACAGTCTCGGTAAGCGCTCCCCCGGTGTACTTGCCTTTGGCGATCGATTCGACCGTTGGTCTGGGCCGGGCAACTCGGAGTTTCGAGCTAATGTCATACGCGCGTATGAGACGGGAGCCAGGGTTCGCCTGGTTCTCGCACGAGCACTCGAACCGGCCCGGGTCGAACGGGGCGAAGATGGAAGCAAAATTCCAAAGACGTTCGCTGTTCGTGATGACCTGATTGGGCGAGTTTCGGAAGTTGACGGCGAGAGGTACGTAATCGAGTTCGAGCTGTTATGACTTGAAGTTTGCTCCAGCTGCTGAGACAGTCACCGCAACAGTGATCGGGGCAGAGCGCCCCCATCCACCCCTTCGGGGCACCTTCCACCTGAGAAGGGCGCAATGCCCCGTGGAAACGGGGGAAGGGAAAGCGGATACCTTCGCTGCGGTAGCTGGATCACCTGTCGACGCGATCGTGCACCGCGCAACACCACGTCCTTCACGCGACGGTCGCACGCGGGGTTTCAGGTTGGACGGTGCTCGATCCAGACCGCGAGCGCCAGGGGCGCGCCCATCCACCCACCTGGAGCCCGACATGACGCAGCCGCAACCCACACCGTCGCCCGATGACCAGCCGCCCGCACGCCGCTGGCACGCCGCCATCCTCGGCCCGGTGTTCTACCCGACGGCGCTGCTGATCGCGCTGCTGGTGGCGCTCTCGTTCGCGGCGCCCGAGGCGTCGGCGGTGCTGTTCGGCCGCGCCAAGACGTGGGTGGCGCAGGACGCGGGCTGGTTCACCATCCTTGTGGTGGCGGGGTTCCTGGTGTTCATCGTGGGGCTCGGCGTGAGCAGCCTGGGGCGGATCCGCCTGGGGCCGGACCACAGCCGGCCCGACTACAGCTATCCCACCTGGTTCGCGATGCTGTTCGCCGCGGGCATGGGCATCGGCCTGATGTTCTTCGGCGTGGCCGAGCCGATCATGCATTTCGCCGAGCCGCCGGTGGGCGATCCGGGCACGGTCGCCGCGGCGCGCCAGGCGATGCGCATCACCTTCTTCCACTGGGGCATCCATGCCTGGGCGATCTACGCCGTGGTCGCGCTGTCGCTGGCCTACTTCGCCTACCGGCACGGCTTGCCGCTGCGCATCCGCTCGTCGCTGTATCCGCTGATCGGCGAGCGCATCCATGGCCCCATCGGCCATGCCGTCGACACCTTCGCGGTGCTGGGCACCATCTTCGGCCTGGCCACGTCGCTGGGGCTGGGGGTGATCCAGATCAACTCGGGGCTGCGGTACCTGTTCGACGCGCCGGTCGGTGTCGGCGTGCAGGTGGCGCTGATCGCGGCGATCACGCTGGTGGCCACCGTGTCGGTGTTCACCGGGCTCGACCGTGGCGTGCGCCGGCTGTCGGAGTTCAACATGGCGCTGGCGGTGTCGCTGCTCGCGTTCGTGCTGGTGATGGGCCCCACGGTGCACCTGCTGCAGGCCTTCGTGCAGAACACCGGCATGTACGTGTCGAACGTGTTCTCGATGACGTTCAACCTCTACGCCTACGAGCCCACCAGCTGGCTGGGCGGCTGGACGCTGTTCTACTGGGGCTGGTGGATCGCGTGGTCGCCGTTCGTGGGCATGTTCATCGCGCGCATCTCGCGCGGTCGCACCGTGCGCGAGTTCGTGGTCGGCGTGCTGCTGGTGCCGCTGGGCTTCACCTTCCTGTGGATGACGATCTACGGCAACAGCGCGCTGTACCAGGTGATGTCCGGGGCGGCGCCCGAGCTGGTGGAGGCGGTGCGCGCGGACACCTCGGTGGCGCTGTTCCAGTTCCTGGAGGCCTATCCGCTGCCGATGCTGACCTCGGCGGCCGCGACTTTGCTGGTGGTGATCTTCTTCGTGACCTCGGCCGATTCGGGCGCGCTGGTGATCGACATGCTCTCCTCGAAGGGCGAGGAGGAATCGCCGGTGTGGCAGCGCATCTTCTGGGCGCTGATGGTGGGCGCGATCGCGATCGCGCTGCTGATCGCCGGTGGCCTGGAAGCGCTGCAGGCCGGCACCATCGCCAGCGCGTTTCCCTTCACCTTCGTCATGCTGCTGATGGCCTGGGGCCTGCTGCGCGCGATGCAGCTGGACGTGACCAGGCGCCAGAGCATCCGCGCGGCACGCGTGTCGGCGCCGGGCCACGCGACGGCCGACTGGAAGGTGCGCATCCGCGCGCTGATGCAGAGCCCGACCCGCGGCGAGGTACTGCGTTACCTGGAAGGCACGGTGCGCCCGGCACTCGAAGCCGTGGCGGCCGAGCTGGGCCAGCAGGGCCTGGAGGTCAGGGTGGAGAGCGGCGAGGACGGCCGCGCCTGGCTGGAGGTGGGGCACGGGGCGGAGATGGACTTCTTCTACTCCGTGCGCCCGGTGGCCTACGAACCGGCCGAGTTCATGCTGCGCGATCCACGCCGTCCGTCCAGCGACGCGGACAGGTTCTTCAGGGCCGAAGTGCACCTGCGCGAAGGCGGCCAGGACTACGACGTGATGGGCTGGAGCCGCGACGAACTGCTGCACGACGTGCTCGACCAGTACGAGCGGCATCTCCACTTTCTCGATGCGGTGCGCTGAGAGGGTGCCGTCCGCTGCACGCGTGCAATGCACACGCCAGCCGGATGGCAGCGGTTCGCGGAACCTGGTGTGTGCGACGCGCTGCGCCCGCGGCGGGGTTTGTTTGACGGGGAAGAGCGCCGTAGCCCGGATAAGGCCGCAGGCCGCATCCGGGGGATGGGCAAGGTGTCATGAGGGAGCGCTGATTCGCGCCATGGGGGGAAGGTCCCGGATGCGCTGCGCTTATCCGGGCTACGGCGGGGACGTGCGTCGGTGGTGGTTGTTTGCCGGCCAGGCTCACCTGGTGAGACTGCCCGCCACAACACTGGCCCGCCCAACCAGGGCAGGCCCATGAACGCCATCCTCCACGCCAGGCCGCTGCCGGCGCCCGTTCCGTCCGGTGGGCAGCTGGCGCGCCGCCTGGCCGATCGCTATGCCGACCGGGTCACCGGGCAATTCACCATCCCGGGCCAGGCGGCCGACCTGCGGCCGCTGCCGCGGGACCTGCCGCCCGCGCTCGAGGCGGCGCTGCAGGCGCGCGGCATCCGCTCGCTGTATTCGCACCAGGCGCAGGCCTGGGAGGCGGCGCGGGCGGGGCGGAACGTGGTGGTGGCCACGCCCACGGCGTCGGGCAAGTCGCTGTGCTACACGCTGCCGGTGGTCAGTGCGGCGCTGGAGCAGGGGGCGAAGGCGCTGTACCTGTTCCCGACCAAGGCGCTGGCGCAGGACCAGGTGGCCGAGCTGCTGGAACTCAATGCCGCCGGCGCGCTGGGGCTGCGTGCGGCGACCTTCGATGGCGACACGCCCGGCGATGCGCGCCAGGCCATCCGCCTCAATGGCGACATCGTGGTCAGCAACCCGGACATGCTGCACCAGGCGATCCTGCCGCACCACACCAAGTGGGCGCAGTTCTTCGAGAACCTGCGCTACGTGGTGATCGACGAGGTGCACACCTATCGCGGCGTGTTCGGCTCGCACGTGGCCAACGTGATCCGTCGGCTCAAGCGCGTGTGCGCGTTCTACGGGGTGCAGCCGCAGTTCGTGCTGTGCTCGGCCACGATCGGCAATGCCGCGCAGCACGCCAGTGCGCTGATCGAGGACGCGGTGGAGGCGATCACCGAGAGCGGCGCGCCCACCGGCGACAAGCACATCCTGCTGTGGAACCCGCCGGTGGTGAATGCGGACCTCGGCATCCGCGCGTCGGCGCGGTCGCAGGCCAACCGCATCGCGCGCATGGCGATCAAGTCGGGCCTGAAAACCATGGTCTTCTGCCAGTCGCGGCTGATGGTCGAGGTGCTCACCAAGTACCTCAAGGAAGTGTTCGACCACGATCCGCGCAAGCCGCGACGCATCCGCGCCTATCGCGGCGGCTACCTGCCCACCGAGCGGCGCGAGGTGGAACGCGAGATGCGCTCAGGTCGCATCGACGGTATCGTCAGCACCTCCGCGCTGGAGCTGGGCGTGGACATCGGCAGCCTGGATGTCGTGGTGCTCAACGGCTATCCGGGCTCCATCGCGCAGACCTGGCAGCGCTTCGGGCGTGCGGGCCGGCGCCAGCAGCCGTCGATCGGCGTGCTGGTGGCCAGCAGCCTGCCGCTGGACCAGTACGTGGTGCGCCATCCGGAGTTCTTCGCCAGCGCCACGCCCGAGCAGGCGCGCATCCAGCCCGACCAGCCGCTGATCCTGATGGACCACATCCGCTGCGCGGCCTTCGAGCTGCCGTTCCTGGCCGGCGATGCGTTCGGCCCGGTGGATCCGGGCCCATGGCTCGAAGTGCTGGTGGAGAGCGGCGTGCTGCACCAGGAGGGCGAGCGCTGGGAGTGGATCGCCGACAGCTATCCCGCGCAGGCGGTGAACCTGCGCTCGGTGGCCGACGGCAACTTCGTGGTGGTCGACCGCACCAACGGGCGCCAGACCATCATCGCCGAGGTCGACTATTCGGCCGCGGCGCTCACGCTGTACGAGGGCGCGATCCACATGGTGCAGTCCGAGCCCTACCAGGTCGAGCGCCTCGACTGGGAGGGGCGCAAGGCCTACGTGCAGCAGACCAACGTGGACTACTACACCGATGCCATCGACTACACCAAGCTCAAGGTGCTGGACGAGGCAGACGGCGCGCCGGCCGGGCAGGGCAGTGCGCATCATGGTGAGGTGCATGTGCTGCGGCGGGTGTCGGGCTACAAGAAGATCCGCTTCCACACCCACGAGAACATCGGCTACGGGCCGGTCACGCTGCCGGATCAGGAGCTGCACACCACCGCGTGCTGGTGGCAGCTGCCGCAGCGTGTGCTCGATGCGCGTTTCGACAGCCGGCAGGATGCGCTGGATGGTTTCCTGTCGGCGGCGTATGCGCTGCACCTGGTGGCGATGGTCTGCGTGATGGCGGAAGGGCGCGACCTGCAGAAGGCGGTGGGCAGCGGCGATGGTGCGTGGTTCGCCACTGCCGACCAGGCCGGGCGCGGAATGATCCGGTCGGGCGAGAGCGGCGAGGCGATGGTGGAGGCGGCGCGCGGATTCACGCCCACGCTGTTCCTCTACGACAACTATCCCGGTGGCGTGGGGTTGTCGCTGCCGCTGTTCGAGCGCAGGGAAGATCTGCGCCAGCAGGCGCTGGGCTTGATCCGTTCGTGTCCCTGCGCGCATGGCTGTCCCGCGTGCGTGGGGCCGATCCTGGCCAGCAGCGAGGCGGCGGGGAAGTCGGTGAAGGCGGCGGGCGTGCATGTGCTCGAACTGCTGGGAGACGCGGCTTGAGCGTGCTGGCCAAGCGCCTGGCGGGATTGCGGCAGCAGGCGGGCGGGGCGGTCCCACCCACGGCGGCGCCCGTTGCGCCGCCCGCGTCACCGCGCGGTACGACTACTGACGGATCGTTGGCTCGGCCCGCATTGCCGCGGCGGACGACGACCCTCGAGCGGATGATGCCGCCCGATACGCTTCGCGGTGAGACGACTGGCGAGCGGATGGCGCCGCTCAATGCGCTGCGCGGGAACGCGATTGGTGAGCGGGTCGCGCCGCACGGTGCGCTGCGCGGGCAGACGGCTGGTGATCAGGTGTCGCTGCCGGCTGCGCTACGCGGGAAGACTGCCGACGAACAGGTGGCGCAACTGCGCAAACTGCTCGGCCTGCGCCCGCGCGCGCTGCCGCCGGTGCGCAGTTTCGACCGCAGCCTGGAGGGCATCGAACTCGCGCCGGGCCTGCGCTACATCGAGAAGTGGGTGCCGTTCGAACGCCTGCCCGAGCGCCTGGACCTGACGGCGCTCAACCTCACCGCGTTCGATCACGACGGGATCGAGACCCACCGCATCCTCGCCTTCGACACCGAAACCACGGGCCTCGCGGGTGGCACCGGCACGCGCGCCTTCATGATCGGCGCCGGCGACTGGCGCGACGGCGGCCTGCGCATCCGCCAGTTGCTGATGACCACGATGGGCGCCGAGCAGGCGATGCTCCAGGAGTTCGCGCGCTGGCTGGAACCGCGCACGGTGTTGTTGTCCTACAACGGCAAGTGTTACGACCGCCCGCTGCTGAGTACGCGCTACACCCTGGCGCGGCTCGCCGATCCGGTGTTCGGGCGCGACCACATCGACCTGCTGCATCCGGTGCGCCGACGCTACCGCGGCGTCTGGGAGAACTGCCGCCTGGCCACGGTGGAGCGGCAACTGCTCGGCGTGGTGCGCGAAGACGACCTGCCCGGATCGGAAGCTCCCGCGGCCTGGTTGAACTACCTGCGAGGCGGCAGCGCCGACAAGCTGCGACGGGTCGGCGACCACAACGCCCAGGACCTGCGCAGCCTGTCCGGACTGCTGGTGCATTTCCACGCGCAGGCGCAGCTTGCATCGCAGCCGGGCTGAGGGGAAACGAGCATGGGGATGCTGAAGAAGACCGACCTGTCATTCCGAACGCAGTGAGGAATCTCGGCCAGGGGAATGCCGGAAGCCCGGTTCGTCATCCCGAACAATGAGAAGAGCTTCGCAACGGCGAAGCCGGCAATCCCTGACAGGAGAAATGCAAGCCCAGTCTGCCATTCCGGAGTCCTTCTCCGCTGCGCGGGGGATGGACAACGTGAGGCGCCCCACGTCGCGAAGCTGATGCTGTTCCTTCCCCCGCTTCGCGGGGCATTGCGCCCTTCACGGGTGGAAGGTGCCGAAGGCGGATGGGGGTGCTGTCCGGCGCCGCGTCACTGCCCTCATCCGCCCCTTCGGGGCACCTTCTCCCACAAGCGGGAGAAGGGAAAGGCGCTCCACGCCGCGAAGGTGACGCTGCACCTTCTCCCCGCTTCGCGGGGGAAGGACAGAAGGTGGCCAATGCCGCGAAGGTGCGCTGTTCCTTCCCCCGCTTGGCGGGGCATTGCGCCCTTCACGGGTGGAAGGTGCCGAAGGCGGATGGGGGCGCTGTCCGGCGCCACGTCACTGCCCTCATCCGCCCCTTCGGGGCACCTTCTCCCGCAAAGCGGGAGAAGGGCAGCTGCTCGATGCCGCGAAGGTGAAGCTGCACCTTCTGCCCGCTTCGCGGGGCATTGCGCCCTTCACTGGTGGAAGGTGAAGGCGGAAGGGGGCCCTGTCCGGCGCCACGTCGCTGCCCTCATCCGCCCCTTCGGGGCACCTTCTCCCGTGAAACGGGAGAAGGGATAGCTCCCGCGAAGCGGGAGGAAGGTGCTCGACGTTGCGAAAGCGTGCTGTTCCTTCCCCCGCTTCGCGAGGCATTGCGCCCTTTACGGGTGGAAGGGGGCGCCGGCGGGCGGTGGGGGCTGGCTTACTTGCTGGTCAGCGTGGTCGCTGCGGCCTTCGCCGCCGTGTCGATCACCTCCGCCACCGCCCCGGGCTGGGTGAAGTACAACGCGTGGCTCGCCTTGACGTAGCTGATCTGCGCGCCGATGCGCTGCGCCATGTGCACCAGCATCGCCTGGTCGAAGGCCTTGTCTTCGGTGGCGATCACCGCCCAGCTGGGCTTGCTGCGCCACGCGGCGTGCTGCACGGGGGTTTCGAATTCGGCCATGGTGATCGGCACCTGCGAATCGCGCAGGAAGGCGGCGTCCTTGTCGCTGGCGTCGTGGGCGAAGCCGGCCTTGAACTTCTCTCCGTTGAGGTAGCCGATGCCGTCGGGGTGCACGTCGATCACGAACTCGGGCGTGGCGGCGAAGCCCTGGTACTGCTGCGCGGTGGTCTCGCCCGCGTCGGGGGCGAGCGCCGACACGTAGACCAGGCCCGCGACCTTGTCGTGCACGCCGGCCTCGGTGATCACGGTGCCGCCCCATGAATGGCCGACGAGGATCGCGGGACCGTCCTGGCGGTCGAGCACGCGGCGGGTGGCGGCGACGTCGTCGGCCAGCGAGGTGAGCGGGTTCTGCACGATGCTCACGCGGTAGCCGCGGGCGCTGAGGTCGTCGTACACGCCGCGCCAGCCGGAGCCGTCGGCGAAGGCGCCGTGCACCAGCACGATGTTGCGCACGGGTTCGGCGTCCGCACCGGCCGCGGGTGCGGCGGCCTGCGCCTGCGCGCCGAGGGTGGTGGCCATGGCGGCGGCCAGGAGGGTGGGGAAGATGCGGGTCATGGCGGTGTCCTCGGTGGTGGTGGTGGCCGCCGGGCGAAGGGCGCCGGCTGGTGAGGGACACTCTGCCGGCGTGAGCGGGACGACGAATCACGGTTCGTCCGGAAAATTTGATCTGACGTATCGGTTGCGAGGCGCGGGCAGCTGTTGGCGCATCAGGACCTTGCCGGCGGGGGGCGTGTGCGGACAGGCCGTCGCGGGGGCGCCGGCGGGGTTTTCCGGTGCGCCGGCCGGGAGGTGCGGGACCCCAAGCAGCCCGACGGCCGATACGCCGCCGGACCGCCGCGAGTCGTTCACCGCGCGCGGGTCGTGAACGGGCGCGAGCGGCGGGTCGGCGGCGCCGCGGCGCAACGCCGCGTGGCCCATGCACGCGGGCCCGGCGTGCCTGCGGGTGACGGGAGGAGGTCGGCCTCGAGGCCTGCTACGCGGACTTCAGCAGCTGCAGCAGCTGCGACAGCCGGTAGGGTTTCGGCAGGAAATCCGTCGCCTCGGGGATGTCCGGCAGCTGCGCCCTCGGGCGGCCGGAAGAGAGGATCACGCGGGCCTGCGGCTGCAGTTCGCGCGCGCGCCGTGCCACGTCCACGCCGGACACGCCGTCGGGCATGCTCACGTCGCTGACGATGACGTCGAACACCCGGTCGGTCGCGAGGTGGTCCAGGGCTTCGACGCCGTTGCGCGCGGTGACCACGTGGTAGCCGAGGTCCTCGAGTTCGCCGCCGACCAGTTCCACGATGGCGGACTCGTCGTCGACCAACAGCACTGCCTGGTTGCGCATCGTGTCGTCCCGTGCAGGAGGCGGGTGCGGCCGCCGTGCCCGGGAGGGGCGACGCTCCCCGGCATGCACCCGCGGGGGGTGCATGATCCCGCACGTCGATGTGACGGGTCCGTCGACGCAGGCCGGGCAGGGAGGGCGTCGCACTCCCGGGCGGAGAGGGCAGGCACGATGCGCCCGTGCGGCCACGCTGGTTCCCGGGTGCGCTGCGCTTACCCGGGCTACGGGGGCCGGTCGGTGCGCCGGCGGTGCCTTCCTGCGTAGCCCGGGTAAGCGCAGCGCACCCGGGACCCTCGCCCCCTCGCCAGCCGCCCGCCCCACGCACCCCGCCACGCCCCTACCGCAGCGGCGCCAGCCCGTCGATCACCGCGCGCACGCGCTGGGCCAGCTCTTCGGCGGTGAACGGCTTGCCGATCAGGTGCACGCCGGGGTCGAGCACGCCGTTGTGGACCACGGCGTTGCGGCTGTATCCGGTGGTGAACAGCACCTTGAGGTCGGGCCGCGTTTCGCGCGCGCGGTCGGCGAGCTGGCGTCCGTTGAGGCCGGGCATCACCACGTCGGTGAACAGCAGGGTGATCTCCGGGTGCGCATCGAGCAGTCGCAGCGCGGCCTCGGCGCCGCCGGCCTCCAGCACCCGGTAGCCCAGGTCCTCCAGCACCTGCACCGAGAACTCGCGCACGGCCGGTTCGTCCTCCACCACCAGCACCACCTCGCGCGCCTCGCCGAGCGGAAGCGCCGACGCCGCGCGCGCGGGGTTCGCGTCCTGCTGCTGCGGACGCCGCAACAGCCGCGGCAGGTACACCTTCACCGTGGTGCCCTGGCCCAGTTCGGAATAGATCTTGACGTGGCCGGCGGACTGCTTGACGAAGCCGTACACCTGCGAGAGTCCCAGCCCGGTGCCGCGGCCGACCTGCTTGGTGGTGAAGAACGGATCGAAGGCCTTGGCCATCACTTCGGGCGTCATGCCGGCGCCGGTGTCGGTCACGGCGATCAGCACGTACTGGCCGGCCTGCACGCCGGCGTTGTCGGCGGCGTAGCGATGGTCGAGGTCGCAGTTGGCGGTCTCGACGGTGAGCCGTCCGCCATCGGGCATGGCGTCGCGCGCGTTGACGGCGAGGTTGAGGATCACGTTCTCGAGCTGGTTCTCGTCGGCATGGATCCACCAGATGCCGCCGGCCAGCACCGTCTCCAGGCGCACGCTGCTGCCCAGCGAATGCGCCAGCAGGCCGGACATGCCCGCCACCAGCCGGTTGGGATCCAGCGCCACCGGCTGCAGCGGCTGCTGGCGCGAGAACGCGAGCAGGCGCTGGGTGAGCTGCGCGGCGCGCAGCGCGCCGTCCAGGGCCAGTTCGATGTAGCGCCTGGTGCGCGGATCGCTGTCGCCCAGGCGCGTCGCCAGCACGTCCAGCGGGCCGATCACGGTGGCCAGCATGTTGTTGAAGTCGTGGGCGATGCCGCCTGTCAGCTGGCCCACCGCCTCCATCTTCTGCGCCTGGCGCAGGGCTTCCTCCACCTGCAGGCGGCTGGCCACTTCCTCGGCCACGCGCGCTTCGAGCCGTTCGTTGAGTTCCTTCAGCCGCGCCTCGTCCGCCTTGCGCCGGGTGATGTCCATCGCCACCCCGACCACGCGCACGCAGCGGTCGTCCTCGAACAGGCCGCGGCCCTTGGCGGCGACCCAGCGCACGATGCCGTCCTCCTTGCCGACGGTGCGGTATTCGACGTCGTACAGCGCGCGCCGCGCCGGATCGGCGGCGGCGGCGAAGGCGGCGCTGGTCGCTTCGCGGTCGTCCGGGTGCAGGCCTTCGTAGAAGTCGCGCATCGACACCGGCACGTCGGCCGGGATGCCGAACATGGCCTTGGTGCGCGCCGGCCAGACCAACTGGTCGTGCACCAGGTCGACGTCCCAGAAGCCCAGATCGCCGGCGTCGGTGGCCAGGCGCAGTCGTTCCTCGCGTTCGGCCAGCACGGCCTCGGCCTGCCTGCGTGCGCTCAGGTCGAGCATCGCGCCGATCATGCGCACCGGTGCGCCGCCCGCATCGCGCAGCACGGTGCCGCGGTCGAACACCGAGGCGTAGCTGCCGTCGGCGCGGCGGAAGCGGTATTCGCCGGTCCAGGCGCTGCCGCCGCCGTCGATCACGGCGTGGATCTCCGCGTCGATGCGCGCGCGGTCCCCGGGATGGATGTGCTCGAGCCACCAGTGCGCGCTGGTCTGCGCGATGTCGTGGCCGAACAGCGTGCGCAGCGCCTCGTTCCAGATCACGTGGCCGTCGGCCATGCGCCAGTCCCAGATGGCGTCGTTGGTGGCCTGCGCCGCGAGGCGGTAGCGCTCCTCGATCTCGCGGTGGCCCTGTTCGGCGGTCCTGCGCGCGGTGATGTCGAGCGAGGTGCCCACCAGGCCGACCACGGCGCCGGCTTCGTCGCGCAGCGGCGCCTTGGTCGAGAGCCACCAGGCGCGGCGCCCGTCGGGGAAGTTCACCGCTTCTTCCAGCTGTTCGGCCTGGCCGCTGTCCATCACCCGCGCGTCGGCGGCCATCACCGCGGCCGCCTGCACCGGGTCCGACAGCACTTCGGCATCGGTGCGGCCGATGTAGGCCTCCGGCGGCCGGCCGATGAGTTCGGTGGTGCCGCGGTTGCCGATCAGCAGCCGGCCCTGGCGGTCCTTGGCGTAGACCACGCCCGGTACCGCCTCGATGAAGGAGTCGAGCAGGCTGCGGGCCTGGTCGCGCTCGGCTTCGAGCCGGCGGCGCTCGCCGATGTCGATCAGCACGCCGGGGAAGCGCACGGCGCGGCCCCCGGCATCGAGGTCGACCCGGCCGACCGCCTCCAGCCAGCGGTACCCGCCGTCCGCGCCCCGGGCGCGGTACTGGTGCACGTAGCGTCCACCGCGCGCGAGCGCCGCGCGGATCGCCTCGGCCAGTTCCGCCTGGTCGTCGGGGTGGACGGTGTGGACGACCTGTTCCAGCCGCAGGTTCTCGCGCGGCAGCGCGGGGTCGAGACCGAAGGCGTGGGCCAGCGCTTCGTCGACGCTCAGGCGGTCGCGGGCCACGTCCCAGAACCAGGTGCCGACGATCGCGCCGGCCGCCATCGCCATCTGCACGCGCTCGGCGTCGCGGGTGGCGTGTGTCTCGCTGTCGCTGTCGTGCGATGGGGGCACGGCGTCCTCGCTTGGGAAGGGCCACGTGCCGTGTCGCGATGCGGCGACGGACCTGCTGCGGGGCGTGGCGATGCGGGCAGTCTAGACCAGCGGCTTTCCCCCTTGCTTCTCCCGCGACGTGAAGGAATCCGGCCGGGTCGCCGCAGCTCGGGCGCTGGCTGTGGGTTTCCGGCACGGCCCTTGCATGGCGGTGGACGCGTACACGTCCTTCCTCGGGCGTGTATGCAGTGTCCCGCCCTGCATGGACCGTCCTGGAGTCCCGTTGATGCAACGCAGCCAACAACGCGCCAACACCGTCGTCGCCGGCCCCTGGTCGTCGACCGCGTCCTCCGCGCCCACCCGCACCCCCGAGCGCCGCAAGCGTGCCCCGGCGTGCGATCCGGTCGCGCTGCGCGACGGCCTGACGCCCGCGCAACTGACCACGCTCGAAGCCATGGAAATCTTCCGCTGGCGCCTGGCCTTCGTCCGCCGCCCCCTGTTCCAGGCCCCGATCCCGGTGCTGTTCGACAAGGACGAGACCCGCCACGTGGTGATCCGCGAAGACGGCACCCTGGACGAGCATCCGACGCTGAAGTTGCGCGGCTGAGGGCTGGGTGTTCTTTCGAGCAGGGGAGATCGCTATGGGTGGTCGAGGCGGAACACCCACCTGACCTGACGTGCCACGCACCGGCGCGCAGCGAGTGTTCAAGTGTCGCCAGCCGGATTGCGCAGGCCCGCTGCCGGATTCCGCAGCACAAGCAGGCCTGCATGCGATTGGCATGGCAGTGTCCGAGCGGCGGGAAGTGCCGGCGACCCCAGACCTGATTGACGGCCGTCCCTGACAGGGGCAGGATCGCATCACAGTTGCGATTCGGCTCAGGGATGAAGACGATGGCTGCTTACCGGACAGGACTCTTCCTGGCAGTTTTTCTGGCGTCTGGGTGCACCGGGCCAGCGGCTCCGGCTCAGGATGGAGCAGATCGCGACGCCGCCGCGGTCCCCGCGTCTTCCACAGCGTCCGCGACTCCAGCCGGCACTCCTGTCGACGATGCCGGTCCGCTCGCCGATACGCACGTGTGGGCGGAGTATCCCGAGGCGATCCGCGGGGAATGGACAGAGCAGGATGCAGGCTGCCCGATCAACTACGACGGCGAGAGCTTCCTGTCTATCAGCGCCGACGTGCTGGCGCAGTACGAGAACACCAGCAGGGCGCTCGGCGTGGAGGTCGTGGTGGATCGCCCCCCAACGTGGCGCATTACATCGGCCTTCAGCCCCGGAACCGGTGAGTACGAAGGTCGGGAAGATGTGGTCTTCGAGCTCGAGGGTGAGAGGCTGCTCATCGGTACGGGCGACCGGGAGGTTGTCTACGTCCGATGTGGCTAGGAAATGCCGGCCGAATCCGTGCGGATGTCCTGTCCCAACGGCAAAGGGATGACATCCTGCCCCGGGGCGCCTAGCATGGATCGCAGCAACGGAGGAGAGTGACGATGGACCGTCCTTGCATGACCTTGGCGCTGCTGGTCGGGATGCTGATGCCGTCAGGCTGTGCGAATGGCGCGTCGTCGGGTCTCGGCGATGGGGTCGCAACGCTTGCGGCCACTAGCGCGGCGGCGACCCCACCCCAAGCAGCGAATGCTGCCCCTGCTTCGCGGGATCCGCGCCATTCGGCGGACATCGCAATGTCCGGACCGGCCGCAAGCGATGGCGTCGGCCTGGCTCCCGGTTTCCCTCCCCAGCTCTTCGGTATCTGGGATCTCGGTCCCCGGCCGTGCCGGTTGCCAGTGAACGAAGACAGCGATTCGCCCATCCGGATCGAGGCCGGCATGCTTCATGGGTACGAACATTTCGATATGCCTGTTCGAATCGAACAGATTTCGGATGCGCCGACTGCGTGGCGCATTGTGTCGACCGAAACGTATCTCGGCAGCCAGGTCACGGAGCAGGTGCGGATCTTCGTCCTCGCTGGCGATAGCCTTGTCGTGACAGATGGCACGCAGGCCCGGCAATACAGGAAGTGCGAGTAAGGGGAGACACCCATGTCGAACGGGCCAGGGACGGCTTATACGGTACGGCAGTTCGTATTCGATGAGCGAGGCGCGCGCAACGAAGACGTCACGGGGTTCGAGGATCTGGTGACACACCATCCGCGCGCGAATGCCGACGCCCAGATGGCGGATGGCGAAATTCTAGGTGTCGAGCGCCCCGCTACTCGCTCGCATGCGTTCATTGGCGGCGCCTATCAAGAGGTTGAGACCGCCAGGACCGACGAGTACGGCACGCTGAAGCAGGACCAGGTGTTGCTCATCAAGGATTTCATCCTTGAGCGTGATGGGCGTCGGCAGCTTGACGTGCCATCACCGATTGCCGGCCACGTTGGCCGGGTCGATCGCGCCAACGGCTTGGTGGAGCTCCTTGATCGGCGGGGGGGAGAAGTGGTTGCGCGCGTGCGCCATCTCAATCCTATTGCAGTGGCTGCAGGCGATGACGTTGCCTACGGGGATTCGCTCGGCACCCAGAACAATCAGGGCCTGCGTCTTGCACCGGGAACGCACATCCACGTTCACATCGAGATGGACACGCGTCACTACCAGAACTTCAGGAACTATGTCGACGATCTGGCGAGTGGACGGCTCGCCGTCGAGGCAGCGCATCGCGCTGGCGTCACCGCACAGCCAGTAATCGACGACGCCACCTTCCGCCTCGGAGAATCGGGCGAACCCGTGGCCACCGTGCAACGTGCGCTGGTGGCGGATGGCTACCGCGCCGCCGGCGACCGGCCCATCGCCATCGATGGCGTGTACCGGCCCGACATGCAGGGCGCGTTGCTGGCGTTCCAGCAGGACCACCGGATCCCGCGCACCGGGGACATCGATCCCGCCACCGTCCAGCTGGCGTTGCGCGTGAACCTGGACAGGCCACTGGGGCCGTTGCGGCCCGCGCCGGATCCCGACCTCGCGAACGCAGTGCCTCAGGTCCTCCGCGACGTCCGGCAGGGCCTGGATCCGGCGTACACCGTGCGTCCCTGGCAACCGCTTCCGGATGCCGGCCATCCGGTCGATCCTGCCCGGACGCAACGCGCGCCGGTCCACCATGCACATCCCGGCCATGCCCCCGCGCGTCTGCCGGAACGCGCTCCCGATCCCGCGCATCCGGGTCATCCCGATCACGCGCTGCTGCTGCGGATCCGCGCGGGCGTGCGCGGACTCGACCGGGCGGTCGGCAAGGACTGGGACACGGCCAGCGAGCGCCTGGGCGCCAGCCTGCTGGCGAAGGCGAAGGAATGCGGGTTCTCCGGCAGGGACGAGATCGCCCTCGTCCTCAACGATGCCACGGCCACGCTGCCGGCGGGCGCCCTGGTACACATGGAGCGCCGTGGACCGTACGCCTCCGCCGATCCTGCCGCGAACTGGACGCACGTACGCACGGCCGACGCCGTCGCCACCCCGTGCGAGGACAGCTACCGCAAGGCCGAAGCGCTCGCTGGCATGCAAGCGGCCACGTCGCCGCAGGGGCATCGCGCGATCGAATCCACGGCAGTCGCGGCGGCACACCAGCAGCCCCACGCAATGGGGTGATCCACGTGGTGCGGTGACCCATCCCCGCACAGGGGCGAAGGCTGAAGCCACGGGCGCCGGCAACACATTCGCAACGCCGAACACACGCCGTTTGCACAAGGCTAAATGTGCGCGCGCGGCGTTCAGAAAATTGTTCTTCCGCAACACGCGCCGCTCACGGCGCGGCGCGCACCTTGACGCCCGGCATCGAGCCGAATCAAGGAGCATGGCAATGACGAACGACAACCGCGACCTCCATCGCGACGCCAGGCAGGACCCGAACAACGACGCCAACCGCGATCCCATCACCGGCACGCCCGGCGCGCATCCCGTCGGCACCGGCCTCGGTGCCGCCGCAGGCGGCGTCGCCGGCGCGGCGATCGGTTCGGTCGCGGGGCCCGTGGGCACGATGGTCGGCGCCGCCGCGGGTGCGGTGGTGGGTGGCCTGGGCGGTAAGGCCGCCGGCGAGAAGGTGAATCCGACCGTCGAGGACGCCTACTGGCGCGACAACTACACCAAGGAGCCGTACCACAACCAGCAGTTCGGCTACGACGACTACGCGCCGGCGTATCGCACCGGCTACGAAGCCCGCGAGCGCTATGCCGACCGCAGCTTCGACGAGGCCGAGCCGGAGCTGCGCGCCGAGTACGAGCGCGGCCGCGGCAACTCGCGCCTGGAATGGAACGAGGCACGCGACGCCACCCGCGCTGCCTGGCACCGCGTGGAACGCGCGCTGCCCGGCGATGCGGACGGCGACGGGCGCTGACCGCGGATCAGCCGGAGAACACGCGAGGCCCCGTCCGCGGGGCCTCGTGCATGCCACCCTCGTTTCCGCTGCATTGCAGGGCGAACGCCAGAGTACGAACGCGTAGTGACCGGCAATGCAAATCGCATCCGGCGAACTCCGCGAAGGATGCACTGCGCGTGAGATGACGCTGCGTTTGCCGAGGTTTCGACACGACCCACACCCCGTTTCACCATTTCCACCAGGTGCTTCACTCCCCTGTGCCGGCACGCACCGTAGCGGCCGCAGTCCAGGGAATCCCCCGACATCCACTGGAGCCATCGACATGTCCGTCAAGAATTTCGAAGAACTGTTCATCCACGAACTGTCCGACACCTACAGCGCCGAGAAGCAGATGTCGAAGGCGCTGCCGCGGCTGGCACGCGCGGCCGACAACCCCAGGCTGGTCGCGGCCTTCGAGGCCCACCTGGAAGAAACCCAGGTGCAGATCGAGCGCATCGACCAGATCGTCGAGCTGATGGGCATCAAGCTCAAGCGCATCAAGTGCGCGGCGATGGAAGGCCTGGTCGAGGAGGGCAAGGACGTCATCGACTCGATCGAGAAGGGCCCGCTGCGCGATGCCGCGCTGATCGGCGGCGCGCAGAAGGTCGAGCACTACGAGATCGCCGCCTACGGCACTCTCGCCGCGCTCGCCAAGCAGCAGGGACAGCGCGATGCGCTCAAGCTCCTGCTCGAGACCCTCAAGGAAGAGAAGGCGACCGACGAGAAGCTGACCATGCTGGCCGAGCAGGGCGGCAACGAGCGCGCGCAGATGGACACCAAGGCCGCCTGATCGCGCCAGGCCCGTCGCATCGCCGGCACCCGCCGGCGCGCCGGGCCCAACGGGCGCCCCTCAGGGGGCGCCCTTTCTCCGGATCACTCAGGGAGTTTCCCCGATGGCCATGAAGAGCAGCGGTGCAGGCAAGGGCGGCAGGTCGACGTCGTCGGCAGCCAAGCGCGAACTGATCGCGCCCAACGGCGACAAGCGCTATATCCGTCGCGACGAGAACGGGCGCATCAAGGAAAGCGACGATGTGGGCAGGTCGTTGTCGCAGGATGTGCGCAAGTCGGCGAAGACCACGGTGCCGGCCGGGCAGGGAGACCGGGGCGACCAGCGCAGGAAGTCCTAGCGGGCATCCGCCACGCCGCCAGCGTGGTCTGCGCGGGACGCGGCGATCAGTCCGTCCGCTGCCGGTCCGGCACGTCGAAGATGCGCAGCGCCACCTCCGGCTGCACGACCTTGTAGAGCGTGCGATCGACTTCCCGGGAGATCTCGTCCCAGAGCGCGGTGTCGTACAGGTGCTGGCACTCGTCGCTTAGGTGCACGAACTCGCCATGCGCCTTGTACGCGGCGAGCGGCGGCGTGAGGCCCCGGGGCACGACGATGAGCGTGCCGTCCTGGCACTCGAAGAGGGAAAACGACACGGGAACTCCATGCGGATGCGGACCACGACAGGCGGGCTCGCCCCCTGTGGCAAAGCAAATCTAGCGCCACCCGGGCGCCAGCAGGATGAACAGGGGCCCGTCGTTGTTCAGACAGGCGCTCCGCTGCGAGGCCATGCGGGGCCCGCGCCCGGCAGGCGCCCGCCGTCTCTCCTCCTGCGACACTGCCCGGGCATTCTGGGCTCGGACCACAAGGCTCCTCGATGACCGGACACCACGCACCACTCGCCCGCGTCGTCGACGCCATCGCGTTCGCCGCGCACGCCCATCGAGCGCAGCGACGCAGGGACGTCGATGCCACGCCGTATATCAACCACCCGGTCGCCCTGGTCCGGATCCTCGCCGTCGAGGCGGGTATCGACGATGCCGAGGTGCTCTGTGCCGCGGCCCTGCACGACTACCTGGAAGACTGCTGTGGCGACGACGGCCAGGCCAGTCGCGGCGAAGGCCGCGATACGCTGCGTCGGCGCTTCGGCGACGCCGTGCTGCGCCTGGTGGAGGCCGTCTCCGACGACAAGACGCTGCCCAGGGCCGAGCGCAAGCGCCTGCAGGTCGAGCACGCCGCGCAGGTGCCGCATGGCGCCCGTCTGATCAAACTGGCGGACAAGATCGCCAACCTGCGCGACCTCGCCGAGTTTCCGCCGGCCGACTGGCCCGCCTACCGCCGCCGCGAATACTTCGACTGGGCCGCGGCCGTGGTCGATCGCCTGCGCGGTACCCACGCCGGGCTGGAGGCGCTGTTCGATGCGGCCCATGCCCTGGGGCCCGCGCCCCTGGGCCATCCAGCCGCGACCGGCGCTGGCGCCAGCGAGGACTTCGGCCTGCACCTGGCGCGCTAGGCCGCACCCGCGAGGGTCTTCCCGCCCGCGGGCATGCGCTGCGGTCGTTCCGTCATCGACTTGCCGCGGCGCCGCGCCGCGCGCCCGCGCACGCGCGCTTGCCGACGGGGGCGTGCGCCCCCGCTTCGCGTTCCCTGCACGGCCGCCCCGCGACCCTCCATGTGCCTTCGAGGAGATCCCGTGCCCACACGCCTGTCCAGCGCCACCCTGAGCAAGCTGGCGATCAGCCTGCGGTCGAGCTTCTGGTTCCTGCCCGCATGCATCGTGCTGGCGTCGATCGTCCTGGCGCTGGGGCTGGTGGCGCTCGACCACCGGCTCGGCAGCGCGCCGGGCGAATACTGGCCGTGGATGTTCGCGGTCGGCGCCGACGGCGCCCGCGAGCTGATGGCCACCGTCGCGGGTTCCATGGTCACGGTGGCGGGCGTGGTGTTCTCGATCACCATCGTCGCGCTCGCCCAGACGTCCACGCAATACACCTCGCGCGTGCTGCGCAACTTCATGCGCGACCGCGGCAACCAGGTGGTGCTGGGCGTGTTCCTCGGCGTGTTCGCCTACTGCCTGTGCGTGATGCGAACCATCACCGGCAGCGATGGCGATGCGGAGGGCTTCGTGCCGCTGGTCGCCGCCACCGCCGGCCTGCTGCTGGCGCTGGTGGCGGTGGCGTTCCTGGTGTTCTTCATCCACCACGTGGCCGCGTCCATCCAGTCGGGCGCGATCACCCATGGCATCGCCGTCGACACCCTGGACACGATCGACACCGTCTTCCCCGATGCGCTGGTGGGAGAAGAAACACCACTGGATCGAGATGCCGGCGGCGGCCTGCACTGGTACCCGGTGCACGCCACGCACATGGGGTATGTCGAGCGCGTGCAGTACCAGGCGCTGCTGGAATTCGCCCGCGAGCACGACGTGGTGGTACGCATGGAATGCCACCTCGGCGATTTCGCCGGCCCGGATCTCGCCGTCGCCAGCATCGGCGCGCAGCGCCCGCCCGATGCGCAGGCGATGCGTCGCCTTGCGGGCCTGTTCGCCATCGATTCCTACCGCACCATCGAGCAGGACGTGGCCTTCGGCATCCGCCAGCTGGTCGACGTGGCGCTCAAGGCGCTGTCGCCCGCCATCAACGACACCACCACCGCGGCGACCAGCCTCGACTACCTGTCGTTGATCCTGCGCCGCCTCGCCGGGCGCCACATCGAACCGCGCCCGATGCGCGACGGCGACATCCTGCGCGTGCTGCCGGCGGGTCCCGGGTTCGAACGCCTGCTGGGGCTGACCTTCGACCAGATCCTGGAGAACGCGCACGGCAACACCACCATGCTGCTGCAGATGCTGCGGGCGATCGCGCAGGCCAGGCGCGTGACCGGTTCGCCGCGGCGGCGGCGGCTGCTCGACCACAAGCGCGAGATGGTGGCGGAGGTGGCGCGGCGTACCGCCTCGTGCAGCGACGCGCGGCAACGGATCGAAGCGCAACTGGCGGGCGACGCACACCTGGCCGGCGGCTAGACAGTCGCCACCGCCATCGCGCGCCATGCGGCGCGCGCGGAAGCCGCAGAAGGGGGCCGTCGCAACACTGCGCGCACGCGCCGCATGCCATGGTGTGCGGGCGCCGATCCGCGACCGAGTGGGCACCCCCATGCACCTGATCCAGCTGTTCCTTCCGCTGTACGACAACGAGGGCGAGGCCTTCCCCAAGAATCTGTACGACACCGTCCGCGGCGAGCTCACAGACCGCTTCGGCGGCGTCACCGCCTTCCTGCGGGCGCCCGCGGTGGGCGCATGGGAAGACGACGGCGGCGCGGTGCAGCGCGACGAGGTGGTGCTGTTCGAGGTGATGGCGCCGCATGTCGACCATGGCTGGTGGGCGACCTACCGCGAGGCGCTCGAGCAGCGGTTCCGGCAGGACGAGGTGCTGATACGCGCCAGTGCGGTGGAGCGGTTGTAGGGGGCGGGAGGCAAGGGAAGCCGCAGGCGAAAGCCGGGCAGTGCAGCGAGCGTCGGTCGAAGCGCGCCAGCTTCCTGGCGATACGGTGGGCGAGGATGCGAGGGAAACGGCGGTCACCGGGCGGTTCGCGCGATACGACGGCGACGTCGCGATGTCGCGACTACGCCGGGGTGTCGAGCGAAACGTCGATCTGGTCGAGCCGCCAGTCGATGGCATGCGCGATCGCGCGGACCTCTTCCACCTGCGCCGCGGTGAGGTTGCGGTTGCCCAGCAGCACGATGCCCGAGAGGTGGAAGCCCTCCTCGTGCAGGCGCACGCCGCAGCCTTCCATCCAGGGCAGGGCGGCGATCTCCCGACACAGGCGGGCGGGCAGCGGATCGGGGTCGCTGCGGTCGAGTTGCTGCGGGCGGGCATCATGCAGGTCGCGTACCGCGCCGCGCAGGTTGCTCACGCCGTCGTGGAGGATGCTGCCGGCGATCACCAGCGCGGCGGCGGCATCCGCCCACCACAGGCCGAAGCCGATACCGGCGACGCCGACGATGCCGGCGGCCGCGGTCATCCAGTCGGCCTTGCCCATGTCGGCGTCGGTGTGCAGCGGCTTGAGCGAGAGCTGTTTCGCCAGCGCGAGCTTCTTGTGGCCGAGGATGATCGGCGGCACCGCGGACACCGCCAGCGCGGCCATCATCACCCATCCCTGCCAGACCACGTGCCCGGCCACCACCACGGTGCCCACCACCGGGCGCGTGGCGCTGAGCAGGGTGTGCAGGCCGTCGTACACCAGCGCAAGCCCCACGCCGGTGAGCGCGACCGCGGAGATCAGGAAGTTCACGTCGAACGCGCGCTCGCGGCCGGTGATGTACTCGTGGTCCACGCCCTTGCGGCGGAAGCGGCTGGCGACCAGGAAGGCGATCGGCGGCACCAGGCTCAGCAGGTCCTCGATCAGCGCGGTCTTCATCGCCTGCGAACCGCCCATCGCGAAGTACATCAACGCCGAGACCAGCGACATCCACAGCAGCGTCCATCCGCACAGGCGTTCGGCGCGACGCAGGGCGTGCTGCTGTTCCGCCGGCAGTGCGCGGGACGGTGGGCGCCTGGCGATGCTCATTGCGCGCCCTCGTGCCGGACGAGGTGGCGGTCGAAGGCGAGGTGCCATTGCGACTGGCCTGGCGGCAGCGCGATCTGCCGCTCCGGCAGCGGCGCATCTTCCGTGGCGCGCTGGTGCAGCGGTCGCGACCAGCCCACCTTCGGCTTCCACGGCGACTTGCGATGGTGGCCGCCGATCACCGCGTGCAGCCGGGTGCGTTCGAGATCGCGCATCAGCGCGTCGTGGCCGCCCGGCACCCAGGTCACGCGATAGCCGTGCGCATCGGCGAAGCGCCGGACCAGTTCGGCTTCCACGCCGGTGACGCCGCCGTCTGCCGACACCTGCACGTAGGGCGGGTCGTGGCTGGCGCCGACGCGCATGCCGGCGTCGGCCGCCTGCGCGGTGAGGTCGTCGGCATCGCGCGGATAGCGGTCGCACGCCGACAGCGCGAACAGGGTCGCGAGTGCGGGTGCGAAGAGCGGGGTGAATCCGGCCATGCGGCCTTATGGACGTTGTCGCGTGAACAGGCTGTCGCCGTGGCGCAGAGCGCCGCGGAGTCCCACGCAATCCCCGTCAGACCGCCCGGGCGCCGGTCTGCGGATCCGGTTGCGGAGCCGCGTCGTCCCCGGTCGCCGGTGCGTCGACGACGGGCGCCATCCCGTGCGCCTGCGAGGGCGCCAGCGTGTCGGATGCCAGCGGCCACGCGGTGAACCCGAACTCCGCGAGTACGCGGGCGGCCTTGAGCTCGAAACGGAAGGCGTCCTCGGGCCGGCAACGCGTCTTCAGCGCCTGGATGTCGGCGAGAACCCGCGTCCGGAAGTGTTCGTCGTCGGTCAGCGCCATGCAGGCCTGGAGGCGACGGGTGAATTCGGACACGCAGTCGTCCAGGAGCGTGGATGCATGCACGGCGTCGGCGACGTCGTCGGCCGGCGACGCGATGCGGGCCTGCCGGATGACGAACGCGTCGGTGCGGTCGATCCGGATGTCCTGGGTGTCCGCATCATGGCCGGCAGGGACGGACTCATGCAGCGACCACGTCGCCGCCCCGGGGGTCGCCGTATCGGTGGCAGGCCCGGTGTCGACGGCGGCGGAATCGGAAAGTTCGGGCGAACGGGAATCGTGGTCCCGATGGACGCGGATGAAGGATTCTTCCATGGAGTTGACGTCCACGACTGTGCTCCGATGCGCTGCGAACCGATGGGCATGAAGAGTGGGCCGCTGCTCGCCACGGCGTCGTGAAAACGCGTACGGGCCCGATTCAGCTGCATAAACGCTGTCTCCGATGCCCGGTGTCCGCGAGCGCATGGCTGCCGCCGCAGCCGGATGCGTGGCGGGCGCTGCAAGCAGGCTCTACCGCCTCCGGCAAGAGAACGAATGCAACAAAGAATTCGTGAAGAGCGGATGAAAACCAACGCGAGTGGACCCGTGTTGCGTCAGCGGCGTGAACCCCTGCTGAGGCGGCGCGACGCGCTCAATGCGGCTTTCACGCAGGCCCATTCATAGTCGATCGCGTACACGAACCTGTACCCACACGCCGCCCGATTCGGCTCGCCGGGCGGCAGGCACACAGCCCGCGGGAGAGCGGGCCACCCTGCGACACCGTGCCGCCCGGCGACGCTGCTGGATCGCCGCCCGAGTCGAAGCGAAAGGAATGGTTTGCATGTCACCTTCAGACGGCTCGGACAACCAGAACCAGCGTGTGTCGACCGGCAACCGCGGGCTCGACAGCATCCTCGGCGGCGGCCTCGACCGCGACCGCATGTACCTCTACGAAGGCCGGCCCGGCGCGGGCAAGACCACGCTGGCAATGGAGTTCCTGCTGGAGGGCGCGCGCCAGGGCGAGCGGGTGCTGTACATCACCCTGTCCGAGACCGAGCGCGAACTGAAGCTGGTGGCCCGCCGCCACGACTGGGACCTGGCTGGCGTGGACATCGTGGAACTGGTGCCGCCCGAGACCACGCTCGACCAGAGCCAGGAAATCACGCTGCTGCACCCCGCCGAACTCGAGCTCGGCGAAACCACCCGCCTGATCCTCGACCGGGTCACCGCCTCGAACCCCAGCCGGGTGGTGATCGACAGCCTGTCGGAGCTGCGGCTGCTGGCCCAGAGTTCGCTGCGCTACCGGCGCCAGGTGCTGGCGCTCAAGCAGTTCTTCGCCAACCGCAACTGCACCGTGGTCCTGCTCGACGACATGACCTCTGCGGAGAACGACCTGCAGCTGCATTCGATCTCGCACGGCGTGGTCCTGCTGGAGCAACTGGCGATCGACTACGGCGCCGAGCGCAGGCGCCTGCGCGTGGTGAAGATGCGCGGCATCGAGTTCCGCGGCGGCTTCCACGACATCAGGATCTGCAAGGGCGGCATCGACGTCTACCCGCGGCTGGTCGCCTCCGAGCACCACACCGAGTTCTCCGGCGAATTCACCCCCAGCGGCAATGCCGCGCTCGACAAGCTGCTCGGCGGTGGACTGGAGCGCGGCACCAATGCGCTGTTCATCGGCTCCGCGGGCGTGGGCAAATCCTCGCTGGCGCTGACCTACGCGATCGCGGCGGCCGAACGGGGCGAGCGCAGTGCGATCTTCGCCTTCGACGAGGGGCGCGGCACGATCGAGGCGCGGGCGCGGGCGCTGGGACTCGACCTGTCGGCGGCGATCGACCAGGGGCTGGTCGTCTTCCAGCAGATCGACCCGGCCGAGATGTCGCCGGGGGAATTCGCGGCCATCGTGCGCCGGCGCGTGGAAAGGGACGGCGTGCGCGTGGTGCTGATCGACAGCCTCAACGGCTATCTCAATGCGATGCCGGACGGGCGTTTCCTGATCCTGCAGATGCACGAGCTGCTCACCTATCTCGCGCAGCAGGGCGTGCTGACGATCCTGGTGCTGGCCCAGCATGGGCTGGTGGGACCGATCGAGGCGCCACTGGACATCAGCTACCTCAGCGATGCGGTGCTGATGCTGCGCTACTTCGAGCACGCCGGCCAGGTGCGGCGCGCGCTGTCGGTGGTGAAGAAGCGCAGCGGCTGGCACGAACAGACCATCCGCGAGTTCCAGCTGGGCAGGAACGGGCTGGTCGTGGGTCCGCCGCTCAAGGATTTCAGCGGCATCCTTACCGGAACGCCCGTCTACACCGGCAGCGAAGAACCCCTGCTGGATCGGAACTACGGTGCAACGGGATAAGGCCAACGGCCAGACCATCCTGGTCTTCGCCCCCACCGGGCGCGACGCCACCACCGCGGCCGACCTGCTGCATCGTGGCGGAATGGAGACCCGGATCTGCCCGGACTACGCCTGCCTGCTGGCGGGGCTGGACGACGCGGCGGCGGTGTTCGTCGCCGAGGAGGGCCTGTTCGGCCAGCAGTCCGAAGCGCTGGTGGACTGGGTGGGCCGCCAGCCGCCCTGGTCCGACCTGCCGTTCGTGATGCTCACCACCCTGCGTGACCACCCCAAGGTGGCGGCCTGGCGGCAGCAGATGATCGAGCGCCTGGGCAACGTCTCCCTGATCGAGCGGCCGGTGCAGCCGATCACCCTGGTGAGCGTGCTGCAGGCCGCTCTGCGCGCACGCAGGCGGCAGCTGGAGATCCGCGTGCTGCTGGACGCGCGCGATGCCGCTGCCGCCAACCTGGAGGTGCAGGTGGAGCACCGCACCGAGCAGTTGCGCCACGTCAACCAACGGCTGCGCGAGGAGATGGCCGAACGCGTGCGCGTGGAGCAGTCGCTGCGCCATGCGCAGAAGATGGAGGCGCTGGGCCAGCTGACCGGCGGCGTGGCGCACGATTTCAACAACCTGCTGATGGTGGTGACCGCGGGCCTGGACATGCTGGAGCGTCACGAGGACCCGGCGCGCCGCGCGCGCTTCATGTCGGCCATGCGCCAGGCCACGCAACGCGGCGCCGCGCTCACGCGCCAGTTGCTGACCTTCTCGCGCAGCCATGCGCTGCGTTCGGAGACGGTGGACCTGGCGGAACTGATCGGCAACATGAGCGAACTGCTCGACCGCAGCCTGCGCGGCGACGTCGACGTGGCGGTGGAACTCGCCGCGGGCCTGTGGCCGGTGTTCGTCGATCCGGGCGAACTGGAGCTGGTGATCCTCAACCTCGCGGTCAATGCGCGCGACGCGATGAACGGCAGCGGCTCGATCACCATCGCCGGCCGCAACGTGGTCAAGGGCGGCGACGGTCCCGGACCGGGCAGGGAGTTCGTGCGGCTTTCGGTGCGCGACACCGGTGCCGGGATGACCGACGAGATCCGCGAGCGCGCGTTCGAACCGTTCTTCACCACCAAGGACGTGGGCAAGGGCTCCGGCCTCGGTCTGGCGCAGGTGTACGGTTTCGCCAAGCAGTCCGGCGGGCGGGTGACGATCGATTCGGTGGTCGGGCAGGGCACCACGATCACACTGCTGCTGCCGCGGTCGCGCCAGGGCGTGGCCAGGGCAGGCGGGGATGCGGCGACCGACGGCCCCGCCTCGGCGCCGGGCCACCGCATCCTGCTGGTGGAAGACGATGCCGAGGTGGCGACCCTGGTGGAGGAGATGCTGCGCGCGATCGGCTACGACGTGGTCCACGCGATGAGCGCGAAGGCCGCGCTGGGCGCGCTGGCGGACGGTCGCAGGATCGACCTCGTGTTCTCCGACATCATGATGCCCGGCGACACCAACGGCATCGAGCTGGCCAAGGAACTCAGGCGCCGCCGGCCGGAACTGCCGGTGCTGCTGACCAGCGGCTTCGCCGAGTCCACTGGAAGCGAAGCGGTGGCACTGGGCATCCCGGTGCTGCGCAAGCCCTACGCCATCGAGGAACTGCGCACGGCGGTGCAGCAGCAGCTGGCAGCGTTCGCCAGGGAAGCCTGAAGGCGCGAGCCGTGCGCTCCGCCGCGTTCAGCGCGCTTCGAGCGATGCCCGCAAGGCGGTGGCCAACGCCGCGTCGCCGCTGACCAGTTCGCGCCAGCGCAGTTCCAGGCCGTTGCGGTGGCCCTTGCGGACCAGCTTGAGCCCCTCGGGATCGAGGGTGAGGGTGTAGGGCTGGTCGTCGATCTGCAGTTCGCGACGCAGGGGTTTGTCGAGGGGCGTCATGCGGGTGCCTTCGATGGGGCTGCCGGGGGCTGCAGCATCGCGGTTGCGGCTACGCCCTACGGGGCGGCCTGCTCGCGTTGCGGCAGGTTGGCCAGGGCTTCTTCCAGTTCGCGCAGGCCGAAGGGCTTCTGCACCAGCACCGCTCCGGCGTGGCGCTCCGGCAGGATGGCCTGGCCGTACCCGCTGGCGAACAGGAACGGAATGCCGCGCGCGGCCAGCGCATCGGCGATCGGAAACGAGCTGTCGCCGGACAGGTTGATGTCGAGGATGGCGAGATCCAGCTCGTGGCGCTCCAGCGCCTGGGTCGCGGTGTCGACCGAGTGCGCGGTCGCCTCCACCCGGTAGCCGAGTTCCGGCAGCAGGTCCTCGAGCACCATCACCAGCAGCGATTCGTCTTCGACGATGAGGACTCTGCGTGTCATGGCGTGTCTCGCGTGGTGTCGTGGGGAAGCAGGGTGCGGATGCGGCAGCGCACGCCTTCGGGCGGGAAGGCGAGGGTGACCTCGCCACCGAGGTCGTGTCCGAGGCCGCGTTCGAGCAGTCGCAAGCCGAATCCGCTGCGCGTGGGAGGCTCGACCGCCGGTCCGCCGTGCTCCTGCCACTCCAGCAGGAGTTCTCCACCGCCATTGCCCTGGCGCGTCCAGCGGATGCGGACGCCGCCCCCGGGCACGGACAGCGAACCGTACTTTACCGCGTTGGTGCACAGTTCGTGCAGCGCCATGGACAGGGCGACCGCCCGCCGGGGATCGAGGCTGGCCTCCGGCCCCTGCGTGTCGAAGCGACCGGGCTCGATGTCCATGCAATGCGAGACACCGGTGCGCACGATCTCCTCGACGCTGGCGCCCTTCCATTTCTCCAGCGTCAGCACGTCATGGGTGGCGGCCAGGGCCCGCAGGCGCGATTCCACCATTTCCGTCGCCAGCGTCTTGTCGGAACAGTTGCGCAACGTCTGCGACACCACCGCCTGGACGATGGCCAGCGTGTTCTTGACCCGGTGGTTGAGCTCGTCGACCAGCCGCTGCAGCTGTTCCTCGTTGCGCTTGCGGTCGGTGATGTCGGTCGCCGCGCCGAACCATTCGGCCACCTCGCCGCTCTCCTCGCGCAGGGGCACGGCATGGGCGGCGATCCAGGACCATTCGCCGGGCGCGAGTTCGACCCGGTGCTGGATCTCGTAGGGCATCAGCGAATTGCGCGCGCGGCGGATGGCCTCGGCCACGCGTTCGCGATCCTCGGGATGGATGCGCTCGGCCGACCAGCCGCTGAGATCGCCGCGCGGCAGCTTGCCGGCGGCACGCCCGCCGACCACGGCGACCTGGCGCCAGTCCGGCGTGATCCGGTAGATCAGGTCCGATGTGGCGTTGACCATCGCGCTGAAGCGCTGCTCGCTCTGGCGCAGGGCTTCCTCCTGGCGCTTGCGGTCGGTGACGTCGCGGGTGGTGCCGGCGATGGCTTCCACCCGGCCATCGGGCCCCAGCACCGGCATGAAGATGTAGTCGTAGATCCGCCAGCCGAGCGTGCTGTGCCGGAACGGGACGTCGTTGCGGATCGGAGCGCGCGTGGCGATGACGCGCTCGATCTCCTCGTCGTGCATCGCCGCGTGCCAGGGCTCGTAGCCGAGCTCCAGGCAGGTCTTGCCCATCGCCTCGTCCCAGTCCAGGCCCCACATCGTCAGCAGCGCCTCGTTGGCGTAGATGAAGCGGTGCTGGAGGTCGAACACGTAGACCAGGTCCGGGGTGGCGGCCAGCAGTGTTTCGTACAGGCGCAGCCTCGCGCCTTCGGTGATCCCGTCGGCCTCGCTGGTCCCGTTCCCCGGCTGCATCGGGCCGTCCACAACGCGCTCCCCCTGTCTGAAAGCGGAAAAACCGAAGAGGGAATGTAATGGCTTTTGCCTCGCTGCCGGTGAAGGGCGCGTTCATTCCAGGCACTAGTCCGCGAATGGCGGCAAGCGCGAAGCCGTGCCTCCGACGACTCCGATCACGCGGCGGGGTCCCGCCAGGCGGGAGCAGGGAACCGTCGCAAACCCCCTTCCGGGCGGCAGCAGAGGGGAGCGTTCGAACATCCGGCAGGATGGAAGGCCGGGTCGAACCCCTCTCCCGCTTGCGGGAGAGGGGCAGGGGTGAGGGAAAGGCCGCGAAGGGCTGCGCCCGCCTCGCGCGCATCGCTCACATCGCCTGGCCGCCCGGAACGCGACAATGGCGGGCTTCCCTCCGGCACGCGCGCGCACTTGTCTCCCAAACGCCTGCTTCCGCTGATCGTCGCCACCGCGTTGTTCATCGAGAACATGGACTCGACGGCGATCTCGACCTCGCTGCCGCAGATCGCGGCCGACCTGGGCGTTGAACCGGTGGCGCTGAAGCTGGCGATCACCACCTACATGCTGGCGCTGGCGGTGTTCATCCCGGTCAGCGGCTGGGTGGCGGACCGCTTCGGCGCGCGGCGCGTGTTCATCGCCGCGATCGCGGTGTTCCTGCTCGGCTCGCTCGGCTGCGCGGCCAGCGACGGCCTGGGGCAGCTGGTGGCCGGGCGCTTCGTGCAGGGCATGGGCGGGGCGATGATGGTGCCGGTGGGGCGGCTGGTGCTGCTGCGCAGCGTGGAGAAGTCCGAACTGGTGCGCGCGCTGAGCTGGCTCACCATCCCGGCCATGCTCGGCCCGATGCTGGGGCCGGTGCTGGGCGGCGCGATCACCACCTACGCGCACTGGCGCTTCATCTTCCTGATCAACATCCCCATGGGCCTGCTGGGCATGTGGCTGGCGTGGCGGCACATCCCGGAGCTGCGCCAGGCGGTGGGGCCGCTGGACGTGCGCGGCTTCCTGCTGTCGGCCAGCGGGCTGGCGCTGGCGATGTTCGGACTCTCGGCGATCGGCCGCGGGCTGGTGCCGGGCGCCGTGCTGGCGGCGTGCATGCTGGCCGGTGCCGGGCTGATCGCGGCCTACGCGTGGCATGCGCGCACCCATCCGCAGCCGCTGCTGCGGCTCGACCTGCTGCGCGTGCCCACCTTCCGTACGGCGGTGGTGGGCGGTTCGCTGTTCCGCATCGGCATCGGTGCGACGCCCTTCCTGCTGCCGCTGATGCTGCAGCTGTCGTTCGGGCTCGATCCGCTGGAGTCGGGCCTGGTCACCTTCACCTCGACCGCGGGCGCGATGGTGATGAAGGTGGTGGCGCCGCGCATCCTGCACCGCTTCGGCTTCCGCCCGGTGCTGGTGTGGAACGGGCTGGCGGCCTCGCTGATGCTGTGCGGCTTCGGCCTGTTCCGCGCCGACACGCCGTATCCGCTGATGGTCGGCGTGCTGCTGGCCAGCGGCTTCCTGCGCTCGCTGCAGTTCACCAGCCTCAACGCGATCGCCTATGCCGACATCGACCAGGCGCGGATGAGCCAGGCCAGCAGCCTGGCCGCGATGGCGCAGCAGATCGCGCTCGCCCTGGGCGTGACCATCGGCGGCTTCGCGCTGAGCCTGGCCGGCACGCTCAGCGGCCGGCCGGACGAGGCGCCGATCAACTTCACCTTCGCCTTCCTCACCGTGGGCCTGATCTCGGTGGTCTCGACCTGGCAGATGCGCAGGCTCGCGCCGGGTGCCGGCGCGGAAATGGCCGGCCACGCGCAGGCGGGGCGCGAGGTGGCGGAGCCGAAGGTGGAGTCGCGGCCGCAGGGGTGAGGCGCATGCCGGGCGATGCCACGGCCCGTGGGGCGTGCGGTCGCCCGGCCCCCCGCGTGGGCAGGCAACGCAGCCGACCTCGCCCGCGCTCAGTCGATCACCAGCACCCTTGCGCCACCGGCGGTCGTCCAGCGATGGCGACCGGAGCGGTCGCCGAGCTGGCTGGTCATGCCCGGCTGCAGCACGATCGAGCGGCCGCCATCGAGTTCGGTTTCGAGCTCGCCGTCCAGACAGACCGCGACGTGGCCTTTCGCGGACCAGTGGTCGGACACGTAGCCGGCGCTGAACTCGATCAGGCGGATGCACATGTCGGCGAACGACTGGATGCGCACGTCCGCCCAGCCGCGGTCGCCCGGGAAGCGGGTGGCGGGCAACGCCTGCCAGTCGGTGGCGCAGAAGGGGAAGGGCGTCAGGCGCATGCATGTCTCCGGGGTGCCGCCGCAGGCGGGGTCGGGTCAGGCCGCGGCACGCCATTGCATCGCGTTGTGGCGTTCGGCCTCGAGCGCGTCGGCGAGCATGCGCTGGCCGGAGCGGCGCGCGGAATCCATCAGCGTGAGTTCGACCAGGTCGCGCTGCGCCACGCTGCCGCCCATCCGATGCGTCTGGCCGCGGATGGGCCGGAGCAGCTCGACCACGCGGCGGTGGTCGTCGTTGCCGTGCGCGACGATCGCCCGGCACACGGCGTGGCCGGCATCGGCCAGCCCGGTGCGGTAGTCTCCGCGGGCCTGCGCGTCTGCCTGCGCCCGCAGCTTGCGTTCGACCAGGTCGCCGCGGCCGGCGCCGACGAAGGCCATCAGCGCGTGCCAGTCGTTGAACGCACTCCATTGCTCGTCGGCGTAGGGTGCCCACCGGTCGGCGAGCTCGTTCCAGCGGTCGCCCAGCGGCTGTCCGCGCAGGCGCAGCCGCCACAGCATCGAGCTGGCGTCGTGCAGGGGCAGCGGCCGGGGCTCGACGCCGTCGGTGATCGGACCGTCGTAGAGCGCGACGATCCGCTCCAGGTCGCCCAGGGCCATGTGGAACAGGGCCAGGTGCCACCAGTTGTGCGGAGACAGGCCGCTGTCGGCCTGCCAGTGCGGGTTCGACTCCATCCAGGCGATGCCGTCCCGCGGACGTCCCTGCATTTCCAGCACGTGCGCCACGGCATGCTGTGCCCATGCATTGCGCGGCTCGACCTCCACCGCCATGCGGCCGAAGCGTTCCGCCTCGCGGTATCGCGCGTTCTCCTCCAGGCCGAAGGCGTACATGCCCAGTACCGCATGCCAGCCGGGCCGTTGCGGATCCCACTGCGCGATCGCGCGTTCGGTGCGCACCAGCTGGGTGCGTGCGTCGCCGACGTAGTAGTCGAGGAAGTGGCCGACAAGCAGGGCCAGCACGTCGTGCGGGAACTGCAGGTTGATGTCCTCCACGGCCCGCGCGGCGCCACGCCAGTCGCCGCCGCACCAGCGCTCCAGCGCGTCCAGGTGCAGAGACAGCCGGGTGCCGGCGGCGGAGCGCCGCGCGACGGCGACGTCTTCGCGCGCCATCGGCACCAGGCTGGCATCGCCGGCGGTCATCAGCATCCAGGCGCGCAGCACGCGCGCTTCGGCGAGGTCGGGATCGAGTTCCATGGCTTGCGCGAGGGGCGCCAGCGGATCGCCGAAGAAGCCCAGGAAGCTCTCCAGGGACTGGGACAGCAGTCCGGCGATCGCGCCGCGCGCGGCCAGGTGGGGATAGTGCATGTTGGTCATCGGGGTGCTCTGCAACGTGCGGAAAGGCGCCCGCCACCCTGTCGGGGGCAGGACGCGGTCGAGGGTGGCCGGCCGGCCGGGATGGCCTGCTGCGAACGGGTCGCATCGGCGCCGCGCCACGGGGGTGGGATCGCGGTTCCGGCGGATGGCAGGGACGACGATAGACCGCGGCCGTCCGCTGCGCGTCCTCTCTGCGCGGCGGCGTCTTCCGGTCTCTGCCGTGGTGCTGTTGCGCGTCCGCTCGCCGCTGGCACTTGCGCCATCGCGTGTTCGCGGGCGCAAGCACTGCAATACGACGCACCGGCGCACCGGCGCACCGCCGCGTCGGGCTCGCATGCCGTCGCAGTACTCAGGTTGCTGAATTCCCCTCACGCGTCCTGCATGAAAGCAGGTCCACGGTAGCGCTTCGGGAACGACGGCCGGCAAGGAGGAATGCAGATGACCCACAACCAAGGAAAGCATGATCCGGAGCAGCCGGATCCGGACGCGCCGGACCACAAGGACGCGCCACGACGCGACCCCGGGCAACCGCCCGGCCAGCAGCCGCGGCAGGATCCCGGTTCGGGTCCCGATCGCGATCCCGAACTGCAGGGGCATTGAGACGAAAGCGCCATGGCGAGCAACGAAAAGCAGGGCCCCGACGGCGACGCAGCGCGCGAGCAGCGGTCCTATCCGCATGGAAGCGGGGACCGCAACAGCTGGTCGCCCTTCGGCAAGGAGCGGATGCCGATCCACGACGGCGGCACCCAGCGCCACGCACCTCCCGAACCGGAGAAGCAGCCGCCACCGGAGCCGCGATGAAGATGAAGGCGAGGCGCCCTCGAACGACAGATGCGGCAACCGCAGCGCACGAATGGCGCACACCCGCCGCGGGGGCCATCGCCCCCGATAGCTGAAAAAAGGCCGACGGCCTGCACTGCGTTCCCCTGCGCCATGGATCCGGTCGCGATCCGCCACTCCGGGGGGTGCACGCTTCGGCCATTCGAATCGACTGGTTTCCGCCAGGCAACGACGGGCCGCGCGCGCTCCGGCGCTTGCGCATCCGTCCGATCCCGTCACCCTCCATCCCACTTTCCCACGACAAGCCTCACGACACTCACGGCAAGGAATCGACACATGTTTACCCACAACAAGACACTGCAGTACACCGTCCGGGTGTCCGAACCCAATCCCGCGCTGGCGAACCTGCTGCTCGAGCAGTTCGGCGGGCCGCAGGGCGAACTCGCCGCGGCGATGCGCTACTTCACCCAGGCCCTGGCCGAGGACGATCCGGGCCGCAAGGACATGCTGCTCGACATCTCCACCGAGGAACTCAGCCACCTCGAGGTCATCGGTTCGCTGGTGTGCATGCTCAACAAGGGGGCCAAGGGTCGCCTGGCCGAGGCGGTGGAGGAAGAAGGCGAACTGTTCCGCTCGCTGCAGGGTGCGGGCAACGATTCACACCTCACCCAGGTGCTGTACGGCGGCGGGCCGGCGCTGATCAATTCCGGTGGCCAGCTGTGGACCGCGGGCTACATCGACAGCATCGGCGAGCCGACCGCGGACCTGCGTTCCAACATCGCGGCCGAGGCGCGCGCCAAGATCGTCTACGAGCGCCTGATCAACGTCACCGCCGATCCCGGGGTGAAGGAGGCACTGGCGTTCCTGATGACACGGGAGATGTCGCACCAGAAGTCGTTCGAGAAGGCGCTGTACGCGATCGAGCCGAATTTCCCGCCGGGCAAGCTGGCCGGCATGCCGGAGTTCGAGGAGATGTACGTCAACGCCTCGCAGGGCGAGGGCGACATGCGCGGCCCGTGGAACAGCGACGAGAACTTCGACTACGTCAGTGATCCGGCGCAGTTCACTGCGGTGGATGGCGGCGATGGCACGGCCAGCGTGCGCCTGCCGTCGGCGCAGAAGAAGCTGGTGGACGAGATGGCCGCACGTTCCACTTCGGCGCCGGATGCCAACCCGGTGACCGGCATCGAGCTCGGCAAGGCGGAGGGCACGATGGCGCGAACCTCCAAGGTCGAACTGGCCGCAGAGGCGGCGCCTGCGGGCAGTGGGTCGGGCACGAAGTCGAAGTCGTCCGCGAAGTCGACATCGGCAAGCAAGTCGAAGTCCAGGCCGAAGCGCTGAATCCGACGGAAGGATGGCAGGCAGCAGGCGCGCCCGGCATGCCCGGGCGCGCTTGCTTGCGGCGTGGGCGGCTCACGGTGCCGCAGCAGCCCGTCGATCACGGCGTCCCGTTGCAGGTCACGCCATCTTGATCCGCGCTCGCGGAAGGTAGTGCTCCGATTCCAGTGGAGACGCACATGACCATGGTTCCCTCCGAAGCGCTCGTCGTCGTCGCCGATGGCGGTGGCGCGCGCCTGTTCCGCAATCGGGGCGACGAACGTTCCCTGTCCTTGCACCAGGTGGAGCTGCGCGAGCTGATGAACATGGACGACGACGGCCCCGCGGGCAGCATGCCGGGCGAGTCGACAGGGCAGCAGATCGACGAGGCCACGTTCGCCAAGCAGCTGGCGCTCGCGCTCAACGACGGGGCGCTCAAGCAGCAGTACGAGGCGCTGGTGCTGATCGCCGATCCGACCACGCTGGGGCGGATGCGGCCATTGCTGCACAAGGAGGTCCTGGCGCGCACCGTGACCGAGCTGGCCAAGACCCTGACCAACGCGCCGGTGGAGGACATCGAGCGCGCGCTCCGGCCGTCGTGACCTACCAGGCGCAGTTCGCGGCGCAGGAACCGGCGCGTGCGGAGCTGGACGCGATGCCCGGCGCGGTACTGCTGGAATTCGGCGCGCCGTGGTGCGGGCATTGCCGCGCCGCGCAGCCGGCGCTGCAGGCCCTGCTGGCGGCGCGCGAGGGCCTCACCCATCTCAAGGTCGAGGATGGACGCGGCAAGCCGCTGGGTCGTGCCTTCGGCGTCAAGCTGTGGCCCACGCTGGTGCTGCTGCGCGCCGGCGAGGAACAGGCACGCGTCGTGCGCCCGCTGTCTCGCGAGGACCTCGCGCCGCTCGGAGCGGCATTGGACGCCTCGAGCTGATTCCCACGTGGCGCGGCAATCCGGCGCGCAGGCGCAGGCGGGCCCGCAAGCCCGCGTGCCGCCTGTGCGGGCAACGTCGCGCGCAGGAATCAGGAACCTGAACCCCGCGGCGCTGCGCCGAGGCCCGCATCGGCTTCCGCGCGCGGCGGCGGGGTCTTTCTCAGGTCGAGCCAGAGGCTGTAGGCCGCGGTGAACGCGGGGAACAGGTTCTGCAGCACGCCCACCGCATCCTGCTTGCTGGAGAACAGGAAGTAGGCCAGCGTCATCGAGCTGCCCAGCAGGCTCATCACCCAGAACGCGCGCGGGATGACCGGCTCGCCGGCGTTACGCGCCGCGACGAACTGCACCAGCCAGCGCAGCGCGAACAGCGTGGCGCCCGTCAGGCCGATCAGTTTCCACGGGCTGACATGCAGCCCGGTCCAGGCCAGTGCGGCGAGTTCCCGGTTCATCACGTCCATCGGTCCGTCCTTCGTGGAGTTCGGCGGTGCGCACCTGCGCGGCGTCGCCGCGGCGGACCAGCCAGAGCACGCCCAGCAGGTCCTGCACGCCGGCGATGGCGCGCGAGAGGTTGTCGTACTTCGATGCGCCGGCCCGGCGCGGCCGGTGGCCGACGGGAACGCTGCGCGTGCGCCAGCCGGCGCGCTGCATCAGGGCGGGCAGGTAGCGGTGCATGTGGTCGAACGCGGGCAGCTCGAGGAACGCGGCACGCTCGAACAGCTTGATGCCGCAGCCGGTGTCCGGGGTATCGTCGTGCAGCAGCGCGGCGCGGATGCGGTTGGCCCAGCGCGAGGCCAGGCGCTTGCTGCCAGTGTCCCGGCGGTCGACGCGCCAGCCGGCGAACAGCTTCGCGTCCTCGGACGACGCGTCGCGCACCGCCAGCAGCCGCGGGATGTCGGCCGGATCGTTCTGGCCGTCGCCGTCGAGTGTGGCGATCCACGCAGCGCGTGCGGCCTTGACGCCGCTGCGGACCGCGGCGCTCTGCCCGCTGCGCCGCGCATGCACGAGCACGCGCAGGCGCGGCGTCGTGCAAAGCTTCGCGCGCAGGATGGCGGCCGTGTCGTCCCGCGAGCCGTCGTCGACGCAGACGATCTCGTAGTCCGGCAGGCCCTCGACGGACGCGATCTCGTCCAGCAGGCCGACGATGTTGTCGCGCTCGTCGAGCACCGGGATGACGATCGACAGCAGCGGCGGCGCGGCGGTCACGCGCGGGTCTCCGTGCCTGCAAGCCGGCCGGACCTGTCCGCCGGCCGGCAGGGCGCGAAGATGTCCCGTTCGACGCGGTACTCGCGGGTGGACACGTCCATCGCACCGAGCAGGGAATGGAACAGGTGGTCGTGGCTGAGTGGGCGCGCGGCCCGGCGCGAGAGGCAGCCGGTGTCGATCCCGGTCGCCGACGCGAATCCCGGCGACAGCCAGGCGACCATCGGTACCTGCACCTGTTCGCGCGGCGCGATCGCCCAGGGGAAACCGTGCAGGTACAGGCCGTTCTCGCCGAGCGACTCGCCATGGTCGGAGACGTACAGCAGCGCGGCGTCGTAGTCGGGCTGGCGGCGCAACAGGCCGATGGTCGCGGCGAGCAGGTGGTCGGTGTAGAGCAGCGCGTTGTCGTAGGCATTGACGATCTGCTCGCGGCTGCAGCGACCGAGGTCGGCCGACGCGCACACCGGGCGGTAGTGCTGGAAACGCGGCGGGTAGCGGTCGCGGTAGCTGGGGCCGTGGTTGCCGAGCATGTGCAGCACGACCACGCGGTCGCGCCTGCCGTCGCCCAGCCAGGATCCGGGCCGCGACAGCAGGATGCCGTCTAGGCAGCGCGGCGTGTCGCAGAAGACCGGGTCGCGCGTATCGCCGGGGCGATCGACGGCCAGCCCGTCGCAGACGCCCTTGCAGCCGGACTGGTTGTCGCGCCAGAGGACCGACACGCCGGCGCGGTCGAACACGTGCAGGATCGACTCGTGCCCGCGGATGGCGTCGCGGTCGTAACGCTCGCGTCCGTAGGACGAGAACATGCACGGCAGCGCCACTTCGGTGCTGGTACCGCAGGCGCTCACGACGGGGAAGTTGACCACGCCGGGCGTGCGCGCGAGTTGCGGCGTCGTCTGCCGCGCGTACCCGTTGAGGCCCCAGTTCGCCGCGCGCGCGGTTTCGCCCACCACCAGCACCAGCAGCCGCGGTTTCGCTCCCATCGCACGGGGCAGCAGCGTCGCGTCCTGCGCGACCGGCTCGAGCGGGCGCGGCCTTCCGGCATCTTCCGTGGCCAGCTTGGCGAGCGAGACCACGACGTTCGCCGGGTTGACCAGATATCGGACCTCGCGCTGGTTGCGCAGCAATGCGCTGAGGTTGCGCGAACAGCCCAGTGCGGCGACGAGCGCGAGCAGGCCGACGCCGGCCAGGAACGCCAGCCGGCGGACGATGGCCTGGGCCGGCGTGGTCGGGCGCAGGCGCACCCGCCACAGCACCAGCAGCGCGGGAACGGCTCCGAGCAGGCTCGCGAGCAGGCCCGCGGACAGGAATTCGGCGGATTCGCCGGGATCGGTGTGCAGCACGTTGCGCACCATGTCCGCATCGATGTGGATGCCGTAGGCGCGGGTGTAGTGCGAGGCCAGCGCGGAGACCAGCAGCATGGCCGCGATCGCCGGCCTGGCCAGGCGATGCCACGCGATCGCCGACAGCAGCACGGCGTTGGCCGCGAACACCAGCACTAGCAGGGCCAGCGCCCACGGCAGCGAGCGCAGCGGCTGGTCGACGGCCGCGTGCCAGAACGCGCCGTTGTCGAACAGGGCGAAATACGCGCTGGTGCCGGCGATCAGCGTCTCGCTGTGCAGGCTCGGGCGCATCCGCGCGACCGTGGCGAGTCGCGCCATGGCGTTGGCGTTTCCCGCTGGCAGGTGCAGCGCGTGCGTGTTCATGCGCGTGGATCGCGGCGTCCGTGGCCGCGGGCAGGGTTCGGATCGAAGGACATCGGAGTGGCCGGCACGCGGCTGGAGGCGATGCGCGCATGCTTGCGGCGGAGACGTCGGAGCGGGGTCGGAAGCCTGTCGGAGCGGCGTTAATCGTCGGCGACGTCGGCCGGCATCGCGCGCGCGTTGGCTCGCCGTTCATTCCCGTCGCCGGTGGTGCCGACCATGCAACCCGGCACCATCGCGCTTGCCGGCACCAGCCACCAGGTGCGGCGGTTCGACACGCCGATGCGCGCGGCGCGGGCGCGGTCGACGCAGGGATCGAGCGCGTCTTCGAGCACGAACAGCCAGCGGCGTCCGGGCGCCGCGGCAAGCCAGGCGGCGGCGTCGCGCCACTGCGCCGGCCAGGGCCGGTTGAAGCCGAAGACGGCGACGTCGCGCCCCGCCTGCAACAGGTGCTGTTCGCGCCACGCCAGCAGGCCGAGTTCCGCATCCGGGCCGATGCGCGTGTCCACCTGCTGCATGAGCGCGCGTGCCGAACTGCCGGCATCGACCGCGGGCATCAGGCCCACGCCATGGATGGTCCACAGCCCCGCCATCGCCAGCAGCGTCGCGACGCCGACGCGGCGCAGCCGCGACGCCGCGGCCCACGCGAGGCAGCCGGCGGTCCAGGCCCCGAGCACGAGCAGCCATCGCCCGATCGCCGCCAGGACTTCGGGGCCCGCCTCGTGGCGCGCGCCGATCCGCTGCCACCAGGCGACCGGCTCGGGCCAGGCCGCCAGTCCGGCCGCGAGGGCGACGATCGCGACGGTCGCCAGCCACGCGGCAAGCGTCAGTCGGACGTCGCGCCGCCGCAGCAGCCCGGGCAGCAGTGGCGCGGCGGCGATGGCCAGCACCGGCAGCACCGGCAGCACGTACACATCGCGCTTGGCCGGGCTGAGGCTGAAGAACAGCAGCACCAGCGCCGCCCAGCCCAGCAGCAGCCGCCAGCGCGGATCGCCGCGGCGCAGCCGCCGCCACCAGGCCGGCAGCAGCCATGGCAGCAGCAGCGTGCCCGGCAACCACAGCGTCGCCATCACCTGCAGGTAGTACCAGGCGGGCTTGAGGTGATGCCAGGGATCGGCGTAGCGGGTGCCGGTCTGCTTCCACAGGATGTCGGCGGCATAGGCCCGCAGTTGCGGGTCGTCGCTGCCCAGGACCGCGGCCAGCATCGGCACCAGCCACAGGCCCGCGCCGGCGAGGAAGCCGGCCACGCCGGCGGCGACATGCTGCACCGGGTGGTGGCTGCGCGACGCCGGCCATGGCCGGCGCGTGGCCAGCCAGGGCAGCGCCGGCAGCACCAGCAGCGGCAGGAAGCCCACGCCCTTGGTGACGGTGCCCAGGCCCGCGGCGAAGGCGCCGAGCGCCAGCAGCCGCGGGTCGCGCCGCTGCAGCACGTACTGCGCGAGCGACCACAGCGAGAGCATCATCATCGCCAGCAGCACCATGTCGATCTGCGCGCGCCTGGCCTGCAGCCCGAACTGCAGGCAGGCGAACAGCGCCAGCAGGGCATGGCGGCCGGCGGTGGGGTTCCACAGCCTGCGCGCGAGGTCTTGGGTGAGCCAGAGCGCCAGCAGCGCGGCGATCCACGACGGCAGCAGGAACGACGTGCGCCAGTCGCCGGTGATCCGCTGCGCACCGGCGAGCAGCCACATGAACACCGGCGGCTTGTCGGCGTAGAGCTCGGTTCCGCGGCGCGGGAACAGCCAGTCGCCCGATTCGACCATGTGGTCGGCCACCAGCACGAAGCGCGGCTCGTCGGCCGGATGCGGGTCGCGCAGGCCGACTCCCGCCAGCAGCGACGCCGCGAGCAGCAGGACCAGCAACGTGAAGCCCGGCGATCGGAGCGTGCGGCGCATGGGGAAATGAAGGGGAGGCGGGCCCATCCTCCGCGGGCGGCGTCGAAGAAACGTCGGAACGCTCCGACAGCATTCCGACCGCGGCCGTGGCAAGCTGGCATGCGCTGGGCCCAAGCGCCGGAGACGAACGTGCGATTGCTGGTGGTGGAAGACAATCGCAACCTCACGGCCAATCTCTTCGACTATTTCGAAGCCCGCGGCCACGTGCTCGATGCCGCCCCCGACGGCGTGACCGGGCTGCACCTGGCCACCACCCATCCCTACGACGCGATCGTGCTCGACTGGATGCTGCCGCGCCTGGACGGACCCGAGCTGTTGCGTCGCCTGCGCACCGAACACGCCTCGGACGTGCCGGTGATCATGCTGACCGCGCGCGACGAGCTGCCGGACAAGATCTCCGGCTTTCGCGCCGGCGCCGACGACTATCTGACCAAGCCCTTCGCACTGCCCGAACTCGAGGTGCGGCTCGAGGCCATCCTCGCCCGCAGTCGCGGGCGCGGGCGCCGCAACGTGCTGGAGGTGCACGACCTGCAGCTCGACCTCGGCACCCTGGAAGCCACCCGCGCCGGCAGGCCGCTGCACCTGTACCCGGCCTGCCGCAAGCTGCTCGAGGTGCTGATGCAGGCGAGCCCCGCGGCGGTCACGCGCGAGCGCCTGGAACAGGCCCTGTGGGGCGACCAGCCGCCGGACCGCGACATGCTGCGCTCCCACATCTACGAGCTGCGTCGCAGCGTCGACGGCCCGTTCGCGGAGAAGCTGATCCATACCCTGCCGCGGACGGGCTACCGCCTGGCCCTGGTCGGTCCGCCGGGAGGCGGGGATGGCTAGATCGTCGCTGGGCCGGCGCACGTTCGGCTGGCTCCTGGGTTTCATCGCCATCGCGACGCTCGCGCTGTTCGCCGTGGTCCACCACGTCCACGAACGCGCCGAGCACGCGGTGTGGAGCGCGCTGCTGGGCACCGAGATGGACAGCATCGTCCGGCGCATGCAGGCCGAACCCGGCTATCGCTGGCAGGACTCCGACACCTTGCGGCTGTTCCTGCCCGGTGAGCGCATGCCGCCGCCCCTGGCCGGCATGGCGCCGGGGCTGTATGACGCGGTCGACGTCGAAGGCGAGCGCAGCGCCGTGCTGGTGCGCGACGTGGAGGGCGCCGGCAGGCTTGCGCTGGTGCTGGACATCACCGACTTCGAGGCGCTGGAACAGCTGGTGACGCGCTGGAGCCTGCTGGCCGGCGCGACGCTGGCGCTGATCGCGCTGGTGATGGCATCGCTGGGCACGGCGCGGCTGGTGCGGCCGCTGAGCCGGCTGGCCGAGGACATCCAGCGCCTGCGCCCGGAGGCCACGCAGCAACGGGTGGTGGTGGACGGCCACGGCAGCTCGGAACTGTTCGTGATCGCCGATGCGCTCAACGGCTACCTCTCGCGCCACGAGCTGTTCGTCGAGCGCGAGCGGGTGTTCATCGATACCGCGAGCCACGAATTGCGCACGCCGCTGGCGGTGATCGCGGGCGCCACCGAGCTGGCGTTGCAGCAGCCGGGCATGCCAGAGGCCGCGCGCACGCAGGTACTGCGGGCGCAGCGCACCGCCCGCGGCGTGGAGCAGCTGATCTCGTTGCTGCTGGTGCTGGCCAAGGATCCCGGTCGCCTCGCGGGCAGCCACGACCGCATCGCGCTCGACGAGCTGATCGTCGAGATCATCGACGACCATCGCTATCTGATGCAGGACAAGGAACTGGAGATCGAGGTGCGGGACCTTCCGCACTGCGAGGTGCTCGCGCCGATCGGGATCGTGCAGGCCGCGATCGGCAACCTGCTGCGCAATGCCATCGAGAACAGCGACCAGGGCACGATCCGGGTGTCGCTGTCGGCCGATGCGACCGTCACCATCGAGGACCCCGGGCACGGCATGTCGCCCGAGGAGATCGCGCGGATCTACGCGCGGATGGCCCGCGGCAGCGGACGCGACGGCGGCGGGATCGGCCTGGACCTGCTGGCCCGCCTGTGCGCGCACCTCGGCTGGGCCCTCGACATCAGCTCCCAGCCCGGGCGGGGCACCAGGGCGATGCTGGCGTTGCGCCCGGCGGATGGCGGAAAGGAGGCGATGCGCGGCTGACGGATTCGCCGGAAACCGGTGCCGGACGGGCGCGGCGCGAGCCTTCGGCGTGTTCGATGCGCGGCGTGGCGCGATCCGGTGCTCGCAGGATGAGTGCATCGACAGGACCTTGACGTGGCCGTGCCGTGCCTGCTGTAGCATCGATCCGACCTTCCCGCACATCGAATCTTCCCATGGAGTGGCTCTCGGACCCGACCATCTGGATGGGTCTTGCGACCCTGGTGATCCTCGAGATCATCCTCGGCATCGACAACCTGGTATTCATCGCGATCCTGGCGGACAAGCTGCCGCCGGAGCAGCGCGACAAGGCCCGCATCATCGGTCTGAGCCTGGCGCTGGTGATGCGGCTGGTGCTGCTGGCGGCGCTGTCGTGGATCATGCGGCTGACCGAGCCGCTGTTCGCCGTGCTCGGCCACGAGTTCTCCGGGCGCGACCTGATCCTGCTCGGCGGCGGCCTGTTCCTGCTGTTCAAGGCCACGATGGAGCTGCACGAGCGGCTGGAAGGCCAATCGCACGGCGATACCGGCAACAAGGCGTACGCCGCGTTCGGCGTGGTCGTGACCCAGATCGTGATCCTGGACGCCGTGTTTTCGCTCGATTCGGTGATCACCGCGGTGGGCATGGTCGACCAGCTGGGCGTGATGTACGCCGCGGTGACCATCGCCATGGCGGTGATGCTGCTGGCGAGCAAGCCGCTGACCAACTTCGTCAACCGCCATCCCACCGTGGTGGTGCTGTGCCTGGGCTTCCTGCTGATGATCGGCTTCAGCCTGGTGGCCGAGGGCCTGGGCTTCAAGATCCCGAAGGGCTACCTCTACGCGGCGATCGTGTTCTCGATCCTGATCGAGTCGTTCAACCAGTTCTCCGTGTTCAAGCGCGAGAAGCAGGTGCGCAAGCTGCCGATGCGACAGCGCACCGCGGAACGGCTGACCCGCCTGCTGGGCGCGCGCGACGGAGAAGGGGGCGCGCAGGCCGGGGGCGGTGAAGGCGCGAACGCCTCGGGTGAGCGCCTGAAGACTTCCGAACACGACATGATCCACAGCGTGCTGTCGCTGGCCGAGCGTTCGGTAGCCACGGTGATGACGGTGCGCACCGACATCCAGTGGATCGATGGCAGCCGCGGCATGGCCCACGCGGCCGAGCGCCTGATGCGTTCGCCGCATACCCGGCAACTGGTCTGCGACGGCGAGCTCGACAACCTGCAGGGCGTGGTCCAGAGCCGCGACGTGCTGTCGGGCGTGCTGTCGGGCAAGCCGCTGGAGCTGGGGGACTATCTGCGTGAACCGCTGATCCTGCCCGAAGGCACGACGGCGCTGCGCGCGCTCGAGCGCCTCCGCGAGCATCCGATCCCGCTCGCGATCGTGGTGGACGAATACGGCGGCGTGATCGGCCTGGTGACCGCCAACGACCTGCTCGCCGCGATCGCCGGCGACCTCGCCGACACCCGCGACGCCGACTACGGGGCGACGCGGCTGGAGGACGGCAGCTGGAACATCGATGCCTCGATGTCGATGGAGGAGGTGGAGCGCGCGACCGATATCGCGCTGCCGCGCGATTCGGCCTACGTCACCCTCTCGGGACTGTTCCTGCACACGCTGGGGCGACTGCCCATGGCGGGCGACACGATCGAGGTCGCGGGCTGGAAGATCGAGGTGGCCTCGCTGGAGCGCAGGCGCGTGGGCAGGGCGGTGCTGCGCAGGCTCCCGCCGGAAGCGTAGTGCGGGGCGGACCCCGCGTGCTGCGGTCGGGAACGCGGTGGATGACCAAGCCGGTGGCGGGCCGGGGCCCGCCCTGTGTCCGGCTCCGGTCGGCTCAGGCCAGCATGCGCAGTTGCGGTTCGCGCGCCCACTGCCGCGTCTTCGCGGCGGCGATGAAGCCCTTGGGATCGGCGGCATCGACGATGCCCGCATCCTTGCCCACGTTGCCGGCCTTGAGCAGCGGCGCGGCCCCGGCATCGAAGGCGATCGCCTTCAGGTGCGCCCAGGCGAAGGCGACGAAGTCGACCGCCGCCGACTCCTTCGCCAGCTTCCTGCCCGCGTCCTCGCTCAGCAGCACGGCCACCGCGTCGAACACCACGGAGGGTGTACCGGCAAGCTGGCCATCGGCCGGCTGCTTCTTCCCGTCCGACAGCACCGCGCCGCCGAGCCTGGGCGCGACGATCTTCACCGTCGCGCCTGCCGCCTCGGCCGCCTTGCGCAGCGCCTTGAGCGCGGCCGCGTCGCTGCCTTCGTCGATCAGGATGCCGACGGTGCGGTGCTCGAGCGTGTCGCGCATGCGGCCGATGATGCGGACTTCCGGCGCTGGCGGCATGTCGGTCGGCGGCACCGCGGCGTCGGGCGCCGGTGGCACGCTGTCCATGCCCAGGCCGTCGGCCACGCGCTGCGCCAGCGAGGGGTCGATGTGGACCAGGTGGCCGACCATGCGCTCGCGCACCTTCGGCGTTTCCACCTTCGACAGCTCGAACACCAGCGCCGAGGCCAGGTGCGCCTGCTCGGGCTTTTCCAGGTTGCGGAAGAACATGCGCGCCTGGCTGTAGTGGTCGGCGAAGCTCTCCGGGCGCACGCGGCCCTTGACGCCGTCGTCGGGCATCGTGGCGTGGCTGCGGAAGCCGGCGCGCTGGTCGGCGCGCGGGCTGTCCTCCTGCAGCGAGCTCGGCTCGTAGTTCACCCGGCCCTTGTGCACCTGCATCTGCATGTGGCCGTCGCGCTGGTGGTTGGCGAAGGGACACTTCGGCTGGTTGATCGGGATCTGGTGGAAGTTCGGCCCGCCCAGGCGGATCAGCTGGGTGTCGAGGTAGGAGAACAGGCGGCCCTGCAGCAGCGGATCGTTGCTGAAGTCGATGCCGGGCACGATGTTGGCCGGGCAGTACGCCACCTGTTCGGTCTCGGCGAAGAAGTTGTCCGGCCAGCGGTCGAGCACCATGCGGCCGACGATCTGCACCGGGACCAGCGCTTCGGGAATGATCTTGGTGGCGTCGAGGTGGTCGAACGGGAACGCGTCGGCCTCCTGTTCGGAGAACAGCTGCACGCCCAGCTCCCATTCCGGGTAGTTGCCGGCCTGGATGTTCTCGAACAGGTCGCGCCGGTGGAAGTCGTTGTCGGCGGCCTGCAGCTTCAGCGCCTCGTCCCATACCGTCGACTGGATGCCCAGCTTCGGCCGCCAGTGGAACTTGACGAAGGTGCTTTCGCCGGCCTCGTTGAGGAAGCGGAAGCTGTGGATGCCGAAGCCTTCGATCGTGCGCAGCGAGCGCGGGATCGTCCGGTCGCTCATCGCCCACATGATCATGTGCATCGATTCGGGCGTGAGCGAGATGAAGTCCCAGAACGTGTCGTGCGCGCTCGCCGCCTGCGGGAAGGCGCGGTCGGGTTCCATCTTCACCGAGTGCACCACGTCCGGGAACTTCATCGCGTCCTGGATGAAGAACACCGGGATGTTGTTGCCCACCAGGTCGAAGTTGCCCTCCTCGGTGTAGAACTTCACCGCGAAACCGCGCACGTCGCGCGGGGTGTCGACCGAGCCGGCGCCACCGGCAACGGTGGAGAAGCGGGTGAACACCGGCGTGCGCTTGCCCACTTCGGTGAAGATCTTCGCGCGGGTGACCTTCGCCAGCGACTTCTTCAGTTCGAAATAGCCGTGCGCGGCGCTGCCGCGGGCGTGGACGATACGCTCGGGGATGCGCTCGTGGTCGAAGTGGGTGATCTTCTCGCGGAGGATGAAGTCCTCCAGCAGGGTCGGGCCGCGTGGCCCCTGTTTGAGCGAATTCTGGTTGTCGGCAACCACCACGCCCTGGTTGGTGGTCAGCGGCGGATGGCTGCCGCCGGCCTGCTGCTGCAGCTCGTCGCCCTGGCCACGCGGGGCGTCGGCGTCGGGATCGGCGCCGCTGGCGGGACGGCCGACGGAACCCGCGGGCTTGTCCTTCGCCGGCTTGGCATCGCGCGGCGGCTGCTTCCCTGGTGGGGTGGCGGTGGGGGTACGTGCTGCGGCCATGACGCGCTCCTGCTGGATGTCCCTTCGATCTTGGCGCGCAGGGTGTGATCGCGATGCATGGAACACGTTGCGTCGGGATGAAAAACGGGATGAAAAAATGCCGGCGCTGCGGGCGTCTGCCTCCGCCACCGACGCAGGCCGCATCTCCCGACTGGGCGGGAGATGGGTGGGCGCGACGCAGCATTGCCGCATGCGCGCATGGCCTGGCAGGCCACGCGCCGGCATCGCGACTCAAGGATGCGAACTGCAGCAGCTCGCCCGGGGCGCCTGTTCGTAGCGGTCGTGGTGGCGCACCCAGGCCATCGGATAGGGCAGGTGGCCTTCGTCGCGGCCCTTGGGCGCGAGGTCGATCAGGCGGTAGGCCCCCATCATCGCCTCGACGCCGCGACCGTAGGTGGAGTAGGTGTGGTAGACGCTGCCTTCGGCGTCGCGCGTGAACAGGCTGATGCCCGGCGCCTCGTCGTGCGGGAACGCCAGGTGCTTGTAGTTGTAGGGCACCTTGCCGTCGATGCGCTGCTCCGGCGTGAAGCTGACGCCGAAGTCGCGGTTGAAGCTGTTGCCGTGCGAGGACACCCAGGGAAAGCGCCAGCCCATGCGCTGGCGGAAGCGCTCGATCTCCTCCAGCGGCGCGCGCGAGACCGCCACCAGGGTGATGTCGCGCTGGGACAGGTGCGGGACGAGGCCGTCGTGGTGGTCGGCCATGAACGAGCAGCTCGGGCAGCCCGCGTCCCAGCCCGGGCCGAGCATGAAATGCTGCACCAGCAGCTGGCCGCGGCCCCCGAACAATGCGGCGAGGGTGCGCGGGCCCTGCAGGGTGTCGAACACGTAGTCGGTGTCGAGGCGCACCCAGGGCAGCGCGCGGCGCGCGCGCGCCACCTCGTCCTGCTGGCGGTTGAGGGCCTTTTCGCGTTCGAGCAGTGCGAGGCGCTCGCGGGTCCATTCCTCGCGCGAGGCGATGCGGGGCGTGGGTACGGGGCGTTCGGCGGGACGTGCATTCATGCGTGGCTCCTTGCGGACGGATCGTGGGGAAAAGGCGCGCGCGGTCGTGCCGCGCGCCGGTGGCGGGCATTCGCTGGGGATGCGGGAGCGCGCGGCAGGTGCGGCGCGCGTGGAGGTCAGGCGGCGGCGCGTCCCGGGCGCCGTACGGCGCGGAGCTTGCCGCTGCCGCCGCCACCGCACCAGAACAGGCCGCCGTCGTCGGCTTCCAGGCCGCTCACGCCGATGCCCTCGGGCATGCGCAGGCGTTCGAGCACGGCGCCATCGGCAGGATCGATGCGCCGCAGTTCGCTTTCGTCGCCTTCCCAGACGCCGTGCCAGAGCTCGTCGTCCACCCAGGTCACGCCGGTGACGAAGCGGTCGGATTCGATGCTGCGCAGGATCCTGCCCGTCTCCGGATCGACCTGGTGGATGCGGCGCTCGCGGTACTCGCCCACCCACAGACTGCCTTCCGCCCAGGCCATGCCCGAATCGCAGCCGTTGGCCGGGGCGGGGATCGTGTGCAGCACCTGCCCGGTGGCCGGATCGATACGGTCGATGCGCGATTCGGCGATCTGGTACAGGTGGGTGCCGTCGAACGCGGTGCCGGCGTCGCCGGGGCGTTCGAGCACGCGCACGGTCTCGCCGCTGGCCGGGTCGATCGCCAGCAGCCGGGTGCCGACGGCGGCCCAGACGTTGCGGCCGTCGTGGCTGACGCCGGCGACCGATCCGTCGCCGTCGAACGGACCGAATTCGCGGACGATCTCGGCCGCCTGCGCCGCCACTTCATTGCGGACTGTGAAAGTGCGGGTGTTCATGCGTGGGCTCCTGTCGATGCGCCGTCGTGGCGTTGCAGTGGAATCTACGCAGCCGGCAGCGTGGCGGGGAGTAACAATGTCGTCGCGAATCCGCCGGGCGGCGCGGCCAGCCATCGGCGCGTGCGACCGCCGCCGCTGGCACGCACCTGTCCGCCCGATTCCAGCGTGGCCAGTGCGCGCTGCACGCTGCGCTGGCTGGTGCCGAGCGCCAGCGCCAGCGCCGAGGTGGACCAGGCCTCGCCATCCGCCAGCAGCGCGAGCAGCGAGGCGTCTTCGCCTTCGATCGGGGGCGCGAGCACGGCGACCTCGCGCGCCTCGTGCGGTACCAGCGCGAATCCGCGCGCGGTCGCATCGATGGCGGTCCAGGGTTCGGCCAGCGCGCGCAGGCGGCCCAGCTCCACCCGCAGCCGTGCGCGATGGGTCTCGTCGGCATGGCGGATGCGGAACGCGGCGGCGATCAGCGCATCGCGCTCGGCGTCGCCCGGCCACGCGGCGGCGAGCGACTGCGCCAATGCGAACAGCACCGGGCGACGCGCCAGCGGAAGCCAGGCATCGGCCACGCGCAGCCCACGGCGGCAGCCGTCGACCACCAGTGCGCCCGAGGCGAACAGCGCTTCGACGTCGTGGAGCTGCAGCGGGTGTTCGCCGTCGGCCGAGATCCGTCTTGCGACCGGTTGCTGCAACCTTGCTCCGATGGCGTCCACTTCGGCGATGAGCGCGGGGATGCGCGCGCGCCCGGCCGCTGCGCGCGCCTGTGCCAGCGCTGCGCGCGCGACCGTGCTGCGCAGCGCGCGAAGCGCCAGCTCGGCGGTGGCGAGGCCCGCGATCGCCGCCAGTGCGGGCGGCAGCAAGGCACCGTCCAGCCGCCGCAGTTCGCCGCGCGCCTCGCCGAGCCGGCCGAGCAGCAGCAGCCGGCGTACCGCGATCAGGCGCGCATGCGCGGCGTTGGCCGGATCGCCATGCCGCTCCAGGGTCGCAGCCGCGGTCGCGAGCGCGCGCGGTGCGGGCTGCAGGTCGCGCATCGCCAGCGCGACTTCCGCATCGGCGACGGTGCAGCGCGCCCGTGCCAGCGCCTCGTGTGCGCCGAAGCCGCGAGCCGCACGCTGCAGCAGTTCGCGCGCGCGCACGTGTTCGCCCAGTTGCGCCATCGCCGTGCCGCGCAGCGCCAGCGCGGGCGGATCCTCGCGCAGCGCGATGCGCTTGAGCGCGCCCAGCGCGTCGCCGGTGGCGAGCGCGCGGGCCGAGGCGGCGATCAGGGAGTCCATGGCGCGAGGTTACGACGTCCCGCGGGGGCGGTCAGGCCAGGCCGCGTTCCCAGCCCTGGCGGCTCGTGTCGACCGGCTCGTCGAGGTAATGCAGCTCCACCCCGTCACGGCCCGCGAGCGCCGCCAGTTCGGCGCGCGCCACTTCGAACGCCAGCTGCAGGGCCTGCAGCGAATCGACGCCCATCGCCTGGCGCAGCGTGACGGTCCCGCCCACGCTCAGGCGCAGCGGGCAGCGCCAGTCGGTACCGTTCACCACGGCAACGTCGCGCCGGGGTTCGCCGAATTCCACGCGCACCGGAACGTCGCGCCCGTGCTCGCGGCAGGTGAATGCGCGTTCGGCGACGGTGCGGGTGAATCCTGTCGGGATCGGCGGCAGCGCGGTGGCGGGCATGCGGGCGATGCTCCTTCAGGCGTCGGGTTCGGACCAGACGGCGAGCTCGTTGCCGCCGGGTTCGGTGAAGTGGAACCGGCGTCCGCCGGGAAACGCGAAGATCGGCTTGACCACCTCGCCGCCAGCCGCGACCACCTTGGCCAGCGTCTCCTCCAGGCGTGCGCTGTAGAGCACCACCAGGGCGCTGCCGCGGTCGGTACGCGCCGCGAGGTCGGCGCGGAAGAAGCCACCGTCCAGGCCGGCGCCGGAAAAGGCGATGTAGTCGGGGCCGTAGTCCTCGAAGGTCCAGCCGAAGGCGCGCTCGAAGAAGCGGCGCGTGGCATCGGGGTCGCGCGCAGGGAATTCGACGTAGTTGATCTGCTCGTGAGCCGGCATCGTGGTCTTCCATCGGGGACGTGCCGGCCTGTATAGCGCCGTGCGCGATGGCACGGCAACCGCGGCGGCGTCGCCGACGGTAGCATTGGCGCATGTCCGCACCGGCCACCATGCGCATTCCCTGGAGAACCGTGCTGCTCTACGGCGGCCTGCTGGCGCTGGGCACGCTGTTGCTGCAATGGCTCGACTACCAGCGGCTCGTGCGCAGCCATGCCTCGCTGGTGTACGAGGGGCTGCTGGCGGCGGGCTTCCTTGCCCTCGGCGCGTGGCTGGGCGTGCGCCTGCTGGCCAGGCGCGCGCCGCCGGCGGTGTTCGAGGGCAACCGGCCGGCCCAGGCTGCACTGGGGATCAGCGACCGCGAGATGGAAGTGCTGGCCGAGATCGCCGCCGGTCACTCCAACAAGGAGATCGCCGCGCGGCTGCATGTCTCGCCGAACACGGTGAAGACCCACGTCGCCCGACTGCTGGAGAAGCTCGGCGCACGGCGGCGCACCGATGCGCTGCGCCGCGCGCGCGAGCTCGGGCTGGTGCCCTGAGGCCTCGGCGATCGCACACCCGTGCAATCGCCATGCGAACCGCTAGGCGGTCGCGCTCCCGGGCAGCTTCGCCACCACCTTGATCTCGAAGCGGAAGCCGGACAGCCAGGTCACGCCGGTCGCGGTCAGCGCCGGATGGGGCCCCTTGCCCAGGTACTCCTGCACCACCGGCCAGATCGTGTCCATGGTCTGCTCCGGGTCGACCATGAAGTAGGTGGTGTCGACCACGTCGTCGAACGTGCAGCCGGCAGCCGCCAGGATCGCATCGAGGTTGGCGAAGGCCAGCCGCACCTGCGCCACCAGGTCCGGTTCGGGGCTGCCGTCCTCGCGCGCGCCGACCTGGCCGGAGACGAACAGGAAGCCGTTGGCGCGGACCGCGGGCGAGTAGGCGTGGCGCTGGTAGAGGGCGTGGGGCTTGGGGGGGAAGACGATGTCGCGCGTGTTCATGGGGAATCTCCGAAATCTTGACGGGGGGCGGGTGGCCCTGTCGCAAAGGTGATGGTTTGGTCTTCGCTGATAAATCGCGGTATCGCGACAGGAATATTCGTAAGATTGAAACAATCTGCCCGAGCCCGGAGATTCCTTCGTGGACCGTTTCGACGCGATGCAGGCCTTCGTCCGCGTGGTCGAGACCGGCAGCTTCACCCGCGCCGCCGAATCGCTGCGTATCAGCCGGACCTCGGCGACCCAGCTGGTGCAGCGGCTGGAGCAGCGGCTGCGGGTGCGCCTGCTCAACCGCACCACGCGGCGGGTGGCGCTGACCTCCGAGGGCGCGTTGTTCTACGAGCGCGCGCTGCGTCTGCTGGCGGACATGGCCGAGGCCGAAGCCAGCGTGGCCGGTGTCGCGGCCGCGCCAGGCGGGCGGCTGCGGGTGGACGTGCCCAGCCCGTTCGCGCGTCTGGTGCTGGTCCCGGCACTGCCGGACTTCCACGCCCGCTACCCGGACCTGCGCCTGGAACTGGGCGTGAGCGACCGCGTGGTCGACCTGGTCGACGACAACGTGGACTGCGTGGTCCGCGGTGGCGTGCTGGTCGACCAGTCGCTGGTGGCGCGCAAGCTGGTGGACCTGCGGATGGCCAGCTATGCAGCACCGGCGTACCTGGCCCGCGCGGGCATGCCCGTGCATCCGCGCGAGCTGTCCGAAGACGGCGCCCATCGCCTGGTCGCGTTCCAGTCGATGCGCAGCGGAAGCCAGGTGCTGCCGCTGGACATGCAGCGGGGCGGGGAGCGCGTGCAGGTGCGCGGGCACCACCTGCTGGCGGTGGACGACGGCAATGCCTACGTCGCTGCCGGTGTCGCGGGGCTCGGGGTGTTGTGCATGCCGGCCTACCTCGCGCGCGGGCACCTCGAGGCCGGGGAACTGGTGGAGGTGCTGGCGGACTGGCGGATGGATGCGCTGCCGCTGTCCGTCGCGTATCGGCCCAATCGCCACGTCAGTGCACGGCTGCGGGTGTTCATCGACTGGCTGCTGGACGTGGTGGCGACGCAGCGGCTGGATGCCTGACCTCGGCGCATGGCGCCCCGATCGCGTAGCCCGGGTAAGCGAAGCGCACCCGGGACCGTCGCGCGGCGTGGCAATCGATCCTCCCCGGATGCGGCCTTCGGCCTTATCCGGGCTACGAAGGGGCGAGGTGGTCGCGTAGCCCGGGTAAGCGAAGCGCACCCGGGACGGTCGCGCGGCGTGGCAACCGATCCTCCCCGGATGCGGCCTTCGGCCTTATCCGGGCTACGAAGGGGCGTGGTGGTCGCGTAGCCCGGGCAAGCGAAGCGCACCCGGGACGGTCGCGCGGCGTGGCAATCGATCCTCCCCGGATGCGGCCTTCGGCCTTATCCGGGCTACGAAGGGGCGTGTGGTCACGTAGCCCGGGTAAGCGGAGCGCACCCGGGGACGGCCGCTTGGCGTGGCAACCGATCCTCCCCGGATGCGGCCTTCGGCCTTATCCGGGCTACGAAGGGGCGTGGTGGTCGCGTAGCCCGGGTAAGCGAAGCGCACCCGGGACGGTCGCCTGGCGCGACAATCGGTCCCCGGATGCGGCCTTCGGCCTTATCCGGGCTACGAAGGGGCGTGTGGTCGCGTAGCCCGGGTAAGCGAAGCGCACCCGGGGACGGCCGCTTGGCGTGGCAATCGATCCTCCCCGGATGCGGCCTTCGGCCTTATCCGGGCCACGAAGGGGCGTGTGGTCGTAGCCCGGGTAAGCGAAGCGCACCCGGGGACGGCCGCCTGGCGCGACAATCGGTCCCCGGATGCGGCCTTCGGCCTTATCCGGGCTACGGTCGGGGCCTGGGGCGCGAGGACCGCAGGCTGACCCCGCTCGAACGGCCGTACGCAGGGGTGACCGGCGCAGAATCACCCTTCCGGGCGATTGCCGCGGCGGCATCGCGGCCCTGGAATGGCGTCCCCAGGGTCGAAACCGGAGGTCCACATGTTCCGCATCGTGTTGAAGTACGGCGTCATCGCAGGTCTGGTGGTCGGCGCGGCGCTGCTCGGCGTCAGCATGGCCTACGGCGGGCAGCCGCCGCCCGACTGGGGCATGGCGGCGGGGTTCGCCTCGATGCTGGTCGCGCTGTCGGCGGTGTTCGTCGGCATCAAGCACCAGCGCGATACCGCCGGGGGCGGTGTGATCCGGTTCTGGCCGGCGTTCGGGCTGGGCCTGGCGATCAGCCTGGTCGCGAGCCTGATCTACGTGGCGGCGTGGGAGCTGTCGCTGGTCCTGATCGACAACGATTTCGCGGCGATGTTCGCCGGGCAGATGGTCGAGCGCGCGAAGGAGAAGGGCCTGAGCGGCGAGGCGCTGGCGGCTGCTGTGCAGCAGGCGCGCGAATTCGAGGCGATGTACCGCAATCCGCTGCTGCGCATGCCGATGACGTTCGTGGAGATCTTCCCGGTCGGGATGCTGGTGTCGCTGGTGTCGGCGCTGGTGCTGCGCAATCCGCGGGTGTTGCCGGCACGGGCCTGAGCGGGGCAGGCGCGGCTGGCACGGGTATAGGGCCAGCCGCGCCCGCAGCGGGCTCCCTCCGAACGCGGGCGATTGTTCTTTGGTCGATACCCCGGTGGTTTTTCACGCAGGGCTACGAAGGACGGTGTTAACTCACACCCAGCCATCGTCCCGCGGCGTGCCGACGCCGCCCGCGACCAGCCAAGGGAAATCCTGCATGCCCCTCCCGGAAGACGGTTTCACCATGTCCCGGCGCGAAGTGTTGCTCAGCGGCGGCGCCACCGTGGTCGCCGGTGCGATGCCGGCCTCCGCCGCACTCGCACAGGCCGCGGCGCCGGAACCGGGCAGGGCGCCGGTGCTGGCCGAGGTTGCGCTCACCGTCAACGGTACCGCGCATACGCTCAGGCTCGACACCCGCACCACCCTGCTCGACGCGTTGCGCGAGCACCTCAAGCTCACCGGCAGCAAGAAGGGCTGCGACCACGGCCAGTGCGGCGCCTGCACGGTGATCGCCGGCGGGCGGCGGATCAACGCCTGCCTGAGCTTGGCGGTGATGCATGCGGGCGACGAGATCACCACCATCGAAGGCCTCGGCACGCCGCAGGACCTGCACCCGATGCAACGCGCCTTCGTCAGGCACGACGGCTACCAGTGCGGCTACTGCACGCCGGGCCAGGTGTGCTCGGCGGTCGCAGTGCTGGAGGAGATCGAAGCCGGGATCCCCAGTCACGTGAGCGACGACCTCGACGCTCGGCCGCGCGTCACCGCGGATGAGATCCGCGAGCGCATGAGCGGCAACCTGTGTCGCTGCGGCGCGTACTCCAACATCGTCGATGCGATCACCGAGGTGGCGGGGAGGCGCGCATGAAGGCGTTCTCGTACGAACGCGCCCGCTCGCCGGCCGAAGCCGCGGCTGCGGTCGCGCGCACGCCGGACGCGCGCTTCGTCGCCGGTGGTACCAACCTGCTCGACCTGATGAAGCTGGAGATCGAGACGCCCGCCCACCTGGTGGATGTCAACGGCCTGCAGCTCGACCGCATCGAACGGACCGGCGATGGCGGACTACGCATCGGCGCCCTCGTCCGCAACACCGACCTGGCCGCCGACAAGCGCGTGCGCCGCGACTACGCCGTCCTGTCGCGCGCACTGCTCGCCGGCGCCTCGGGGCAGTTGCGCAACAAGGCGACCACCGCCGGCAACCTGTTGCAGCGTTCGCGCTGCCCGTATTTCTACGACACCGCGCAGCCCTGCAACAAGCGCCTGCCCGGCAGCGGCTGTGCCGCGCTGGAGGGCTACAGCCGCCAGCACGCGGTGGTCGGCACGAGCGAAGCCTGCATTTCCACCCATCCCAGCGACATGGCCGTGGCGATGCGCGTGCTGGATGCCACGGTGGAAACGGTGAAGCCCGATGGCGGCACGCGTGCGATCGCGCTGGCCGACTTCTACCGGGCGCCGGGCACCACGCCGCACCTCGAGACCGTGCTGGAGAAGGGCGAGCTGATCACCGCGGTCACGCTGCCCGAACCCGCGGGCGGCCGGCACGTCTACCGCAAGGTGCGCGACCGCGCGTCGTATGCATTCGCGCTGGTGTCGGTCGCGGCCATCGTGCAGCGCGACGGCAGCGGTCGGGTGGCGCTGGGCGGCGTGGCGCCGAAGCCGTGGCGCGACGCCGCAGCCGATGCCGAGTTGCCACGGGGCGCCGCTGCGGTGGCAACCCGGCTGCTGGACGGAGCGCGGCCCACGGAGCACAACGCCTTCAAGCTGCCGCTGGCCGAGCGCACCATCGCCGCGGTGCTGGTGGATGCGGGGGTGCAGGCATGAAATTCGACACGCCCGCCACCACCAACCCCATCGACCAGCTCAAGGTCGTCGGCAAGCCGGTCGACCGCATCGATGGGCCGCTGAAGGTCTCAGGCGCGGCGCCGTATGCGTATGAGCGCCACGATGTCGTGGCCGACCAGGCCTACGGCCACGTGGTCGGCGCCACCATCGCCAAGGGACGCATCCGTTCGATCGACACCAGCGCCGCGGAAGCGGCGCCCGGCGTGCTTGCGGTGGTCACCGCGGGCAATGCCGGCAAGCTGGTGAAGGGCCGGTTCAACACCGCGCACCTGCTGGGCGGGCCGCAGGTGCAGCACTACCACCAGGCGATCGCGCTGGTGGTCGCGGAGACTTTCGAACAGGCGCGCGCCGCGGCGCAGCTGCTGCGCGTGGACTACGCACGCGAGCCGGGGCGCTTCGACCTCGCGGCCCGGCGCGATTCGGCGACGACGCCGAAGAGCGAGCCGGACACCGGTGCCGGCGACTTCGATGCCGCCTTCCCGGAGGCGCCGGTGCGGCTCGACGTCACCTACACCACGCCCGACCAGTCGCACGCGATGATGGAGCCGCACGCCAGCATCGCCGCCTGGGACGGCGATGCGCTGACGGTGTGGACGTCCAACCAGATGATCGACTGGGGCCGCAAGGACCTGGCGCGCACGCTCGGCATCCCGCCCGAGCAGGTGCGGCTGGATTCGCCCTACATCGGCGGCGGCTTCGGTGCGAAACTGTTCCTGCGCGCCGACGTGGTGCTGGCTGCGCTGGGGGCGAAGGCGGCCGGGCGCCCGGTCAAGGTGGCGCTGTCGCGTCCGCAGATCTTCAACAACACCACCCATCGCCCCGCCACCATCCAGCGCATCCGCATCGGCTGCGGCGAGGACGGAAAGATCAGTGCGATCGCGCACGAAAGCTGGTCCGGTGACCTCCCTGGCGGTGGCCCGGAAGTCGCCACCCAGCAGACGCGCTGGCTGTACGCGGGCGCCAACCGCCGCTGCGCGCTGCGCCTGGCCGAGCTCGACCTGCCCGAAGGCAACGCCATGCGTGCGCCCGGCGAGGCGCCGGGGATGATGGCGCTGGAAGCCGCGGTCGACGAAATGGCCGAGAAACTCGGGATGGACCCGGTCGAGTTCCGGATCGTCAACGACACCCAGGTGGATCCGGAAAAGCCCGAACGGCCGTTCTCGCAGCGCCAGCTGGTGCAGTGCCTGCGCACCGGCGCGCGACAGTTCGGCTGGACCCGGCGCAACGCCAAGCCCGCGCAGGTGCGCGACGGCCGCTGGCTGGTCGGCATGGGCGTGGCCGCGGCCTATCGCAACAACCTGGTGATGAAGTCCGCCGCGCGCGTGCGCCTCGGCGCGGACGGTCGCGTAGTGGTCGAGACCGACATGACCGACATCGGCACCGGCAGCTACACGATCATCGCCCAGACCGCGGCGGAGATGATGGGCGTGCCGCTGGACCGGGTGGACGTGCGCCTGGGCGATTCGAGCTTCCCTGCGTCCGCCGGTTCCGGCGGGCAGTGGGGCGCGAACAGTTCCACCGCTGGCGTCTACGCGGCCTGCATGAAGCTGCGCGAATCGGTGGCGACGAAGCTGGGGCTGGATCCCGCCGCGGCCGGATTCAGCGACGGCGAGGTGAGTGCCGGCGGGCGCAGCTTCGCGCTGGCCGATGCCGCGAAGGACGGCGAACTGGTGGTCGAGGATGCGATCGAGTTCGGCGACCTGGACAGGAAATTCCAGCAATCCACCTTTGGCGCGCACTTCGTCGAGGTCGGCGTCGACGCGCATACCGCCGAGATCCGCGTGCGCCGCATGCTCGCGGTGTGCGCTGCCGGCCGCATCCTCAACCCGAAGTCCGCGCGCAGCCAGGTGATCGGCGCGATGGTGATGGGCACCGGCGCCGCGCTGATGGAGGAGCTGGCCGTGGACAAGCGGCTGGGTTTCTTCGTCAACCACGACCTGGCCGGCTACGAGGTGCCGGTGCATGCCGACATCCCGCACCAGGAGGTGGTGTTCCTCGACGAGACCGATCCGATCTCCTCGCCGATGAAGGCCAAGGGCGTGGGCGAACTCGGCATCTGCGGCGTCGGCGCCGCAGTGGCGAACGCGATCTACAACGCCACCGGCGTGCGCGTGCGCGAGTATCCGATCACGCTCGACAAGCTGATCGGGAAGCTGCCGGGCGCCGCATGACCCCAGCCGGCAGTGGCTGCCGGTTCCTCGCGGCAGGAAATCCGCGCCCGGTGCTGGAAGCCGCGCTGGCGGCCTCAGGTTGCGTCGATGCGACGCTGGCGCTGGTGCTGGACACCGAAGGGTCGACCTACTCGCACGCAGGCGCGATGGCGCTGTTCGCAGGCGAAGCGCAGTCCGGCTGGCTCAGCGGCGGCTGCCTGGAGCCGGAGCTCGCGCGACGCGCCGCGCAGGCGGCGCTCGACCGGTGCGTGAACTGGGTCGAGATCGATACCCGCGACGACGAGGACCTGTTCTCGGGTTCCGCCGTGGGCTGCCGCGGCAGGTTGCGCATCGCGCTGCTGCCGCTGGCCGCGATGGCGGGGGTGGCGGAGGTGCTGCAGGCGTGGCTGCAGGGTGGCGTGGTGTTGGAGCGGGCGCTGGATGCCACCGGCGAACTGGCGTTGCGCGCCGGTGAACGCAGCGCGCGGTGGCAACTCCCGGCAGCGCCGCTGGAGTGGTCCGGCGACGTGTCGCGCTGGTCGCTGCCGCTGGCGCCATTGCCCGAAGTCCTGCTGCTCGGTGCGGGACCGGAATCGCCCGCGCTGCTGCGCCTGCTGCGCGAACTCGGCTGGCGCACGACGCTGGTCGAACCGCGCGAGCGCTGGCGTGATGCCGGCACGCTGGCCGATGTGCATCGGGAAACGATGGACGCCGCTCTGCGCGAGCCTGGCTGCTTTGCCGCGGCGCTGGCGATGCACCACAGTTTCGAACGCGATCGCGACGCCCTGGACAGGCTGTCCGCGACGCCGGTTCCGTTCGTCGGCCTGCTCGGACCGCCACGGCGCCGCGACGACCTGCTGGGCCTGCTGTCGCCGCCGCAGCGGGAGGCGCTGGCAGGCCGCCTGCATGCGCCGGTGGGCCTGGACCTCGGCGGCCAGGGCCCGGAAGCGATCGCGCTCAGCATCGCCGCGCAGTTGCAGCAGTGGCGTGCGAGGACCGGCGCGGCATGAGTGACGGCCACATCGCGCTGGTGCTGGCGGCAGGCGGCAGTCGCAGGCTGGGCCGGCCGAAGCAGTTGCTCACGCGCGATGGCGAAACCCTGGTGCACCGGACCGTGCGCCTGGCGACGGAAAGCGGGGCTGGCCGCGTGCTGCTGGTGGTGGGCGCAGGGCGCGCCGCGGTGGAAGCCGCGGTTGCGGACCTTGTTTGCGAAGTCGTGTTCAACACGGCGTGGGAGCGCGGCCTGGCCGGCAGCCTGAAGGCCGCGGCGGCGCGGAGTTCCGGCGCCGGCGGTCGCGTGCTCATTCTGCCTTGCGACTTGCCCGGTCTGGAGGCTTCGCACCTGCACGCGCTGGTGGACGGCGCGGCGGCGACCGCATCCGGATGCGCGGCAACGAAGCTGGACGATGCCGTCGGCGTGCCCGCGGTGGTGCCGGCAGGATGGTTCGAAGACCTGTCGCGCATGGACCTGTCCACGCAGGCCGACCACGGCTTCGGCGCCCGCCTGCGCGCGATCGATCCCGAAGCGCTGTTCGTCCTCGACGCGGTGGAACTGGCAGGCGACATCGACACCCAGGCCGATGTGGATGCGGCGGTTGCCCGTGGGTGGCTCGATCGCGGTTGATGCGGTCGTCGTGGGCTGGCTGTCCTTCGTCCAACTCCGGGGAGGTCAGTTTTTTGCGTTGGCGCAGAGGGATTGTTGCTGGATCACTTTTGATTGCCCCATGTCATCGCGACCTGACGGGCCTCGCCGCGACCGGCAGCCCTTCGCGGCGAATGTCCCCCGGCATCCGCCTGCCGGCGGATACCTCCTCCTTGATTTCGCCGCGAAGGGCTGCCGGCCACGGCGAGGCTCGGCTTGCGGACGCGTGCGCCAGACGCCAACCGGGTCATTGGACTTGCCCACTCTTAAAGCGCCAACGGGCCGGCACGGCGGGTGCGGCTGCCCTTGGGTGCGAAATCAAGGAGGAGGCGACGGCGGCAGGCCGTCGCCGGGGGACATTCGTACCCAAGGGCAGCCGTACCCGGCCTGCGATCGGCGAACGAACGCAGTGCGCTTGACGTTGCCGGAGGCGCGGACCGTCAGGCGCGGTAGCCCGGATCGGCTTCCTGCACATTGCCGCGGGCACGCACCCCGATGCGCGGGCGCAGCCAGTTGGCGAAGTCGGCTTCGCTGGTGGAGCCTTCGGCGAGGCCCAGCATCGCGATGTACTTCTCTTCGTCCGTCGCCACCAACTCGCCATCGTTGAGCGCGATGAAGGCGCGATAGCAGACATGCGCGGTGCGCTTGTTGCCGTCGACGAAGGCGTGGTTGCGTGCCAGGCCGAAGGCGAGGCTGGCGGCCAGGTCGGCCAGGTCCGGCGGTGGGTCGCCATAGGCATGCAACTGTTGCGGGCGTGCGAGGGCGGAATCGAGCATGCCCTCGTCGCGCAATCCGGTGCCGCCCCCATGCTCCGACAGTTGCCGGTCGTGGATGGCCAGGGCAAGTGGCTTGCTGATCCAGACGATCATGGCCGGATCACTGCGCCAGCTTGTGCAGGACCTGGCGGTCTTCGCGCATGATCTGTTCCGCCACGTCCATCTGCTGGGCCAGCTCCGGATCGAACGCCGTCAGGCGGAGGCCGTCGGGCGTCTCCAGCGCGTACAGCTCGTCGCCCTTGCCCACGCGCAGGCGGGCAAGCAGTTCCTTGGGCAGGATGACGCCGGCGGAATTGCCGATGGCGGTGATCTTGAGCTTCATGGCGGCACGGCCTTTGTTATAACGAACGTTATTATTGCGCCGTCGCGCCGGCCGCCGCAAGGCGAGGGGCCCGCGGCTGTCCAGTCTCGCGCGCTGCGCCGGGAAGGTGTACAAATGTACACCCATGAGTCCCGACATCCTTTCCCCGCAACGCGCCGCCGTCCTCGACTTCCTGCGCCGGGAGCTGGCGGCCGGGCGCGCGCCCAGCCTGGCCGAGGTCGCCGCTGCCTTCGGCTTCGCCTCGCGCAATGCCGCCTACAAGCACGTGCAGGCGCTGGTGGCCGGGGGCCTGCTGGAACTGGACACCGGACGCAAGCGCGGCCTGCGCCTGCCGGGGCGGCCCGACCAGTTGCCGCTGCCGGTGCTGGGGCAGGTGGCCGCGGGCCAGCCGATCGGCGCCGACATCGGCAGCGACGCGCTGCTGCTGCTCGACCGCGCGCTGTTCTCCGAGAAGCCCGACTACCTGCTGAAGGTGAAGGGGGATTCGATGCGCGACGACGGCATCTTCGACGGCGACCTGGTGGCGGTGAAGCGCTCGAACGAGGCGCGCAACGGCCAGGTCGTGGTGGCGCGCATCGATGGCGAGATCACGATCAAGCGCCTGGAGCGCTCGAAGGTGCGCATCCGCCTGCTGCCGCGCAATCCCGAGCACGCGCCGATCGAGCTGCGCGCCGGCCAGGATTTCGCGATCGAAGGCGTGTACTGCGGCCTGGTGCGGCGGGGCTGAGCGGATGGCTGCGCAGGTCTCCCTGGAACAGATGCTGGCCGCGCGCACGCTGTGGCATGCCGGGCGTCAGGCCAAGGCCGCGCCCGATGGCGAGCCGACCGGCTTCGCCGCGCTCGATGCGCTGCTGCCGCAGCGCGGCTGGCCGCGGCGCGCGCTGACCGAACTTCTGCTGCCGGCCGATGGCGTCGGCGAGCTGGCGCTGCTGCTGCCCACGCTGGCGCGGCTCACCCGGGCCGGCGCCACGGTGGCGGTGGTCGCGCCGCCGTACCTGGCCTACGCGCCGGCGTGGCAGGCGGCGGGCGTCGAGCTGGCGCAGCTGCAGTTGATCGACGCCGCGCCGCGCGATGCGCTGTGGGCCTTCGAACAGTGCCTGCGCAGCGGCGCCTGCGAGGCGGTGCTGGGCTGGCCGGCGGGCGCCGATGCGCAGGCACTGCGCCGGCTGCAGGTGGCCGCCGACAGCGGCGACTGCCTCGGCTTCGCCCTGCGCGACCGCAGGCACGCGGCCAATCCCTCGCCGGCGGCGCTGCGGCTGGAAGCGGTGCGCGAGTCCGCGCATGGCATCGCCTGGCGGGTGCGCAAGTGCCGCGGCGCGCCGGTGCCGGCAAACGCGTTCGCGCTGGCATCGGAACCGGCGATCGCGCCATCCACTTCCACCCCCGACGGCGCACAACTGACTCCCTCCCCGGCTTGCGGGGGCGGGGCGGGGTGGGGGGCGTCCAGCCCCGACGTGACTCGAACGCCGCCGTTGCCGCCTGCTTCCATCCCCGCCTTCCCCCGCCACCGGGGGAAGGAACAGGTCGCTCCCCTCCCGATCGCGCCCATCCCGGCGCTGGGGAAGGTGCAAGTCGGCCCCATCCCGATCCATGCGCCCGCCGATTCCCCCTCTCCCGCTTGCGGGGGAGGGTTGGGGTGGGGGTCTTCCAACCTCGAGGTGAATCGAACGCAGCCACTTCCGCCTGCCCCCATTCCGGCCTTCCCCCGCCAGCGGGGAAAGGAGCAGGCCGGTTCCATCCCGGCCCTCGGGAAGCAGCGGGCCACTTTCCCTGTGCAGCAAACCCTCCATCTCGTCCAGGGCCCGGCGCCCGTTGCACGTAGCTGACGCCGATGCTCTGGGCCTGCGTACTGTTGCCGCAACTGGCGCTCGATGCCGTCCTCCGGCGCCTGCCTGATCCCGACGCGCCACTGGCCCTGGTCGGCGGCTCCGCGCAACTGCGCACCCTGCATGCGGTGAACGCGTCCGCCGCGCAGGCGGGACTGCGCGCGGGCATGCGCCTCACCGCCGCGCATGCGCTGCTGCGCGATTTCGCGATGGTCGAATACGACCCCCAGGCCGAAGCGCGCTGGCAGCGCTTCCTCGCCGCGTGGGCGTACCGGCACAGTTCCCTGGTCAGCGCGCAGTGGCCGGGCTGCATCGTGCTGGAGGTGCGGGCGAGTTTCCGCCTGCTCGGGCCGTGGCCGCGGATCGAGGCGCGGCTGCGCGAGGAACTCACCGCGCTGGGATTCGGCCATCGCATCGCCATGGCGCCCACGCCGCGCGCCGCGCACGTCTTCGCCGGCCTGCGCGACGGCCTGGCGCTGACGCACCCGGGGGCGATGGCCGACATGCTCGACCGCATTCCGGTGCGACGCGCGCGCCTGCCCGACGAAGGCGGCGAACGCCTGCAGCGCATGGGTATCCGCGACCTGCGCACGCTGCGCGCCCTGCCGCGCGATGCGCTGCGCCGCCGCTTCGGCCTGCCTCTGCTCGAACACCTCGACCGGCTGTACGGCCAGGCCGACGATCCGCTGGCGCTGCATGCGCCGCCGGACCATTTCGATGCGCGGGTGGAACTGGGCTACGAGGTCGAGAGCCACATGGCGCTGCTGTTCCCGCTGCGGCGGCTGGTCGGCGACCTGTGCACCTACCTGTCGGTGCGCGACGGCGGCGTGCAGCGCTTCGTGCTGCGGCTCGAACACGAAGGCGGGCACACCGACGTGAACGTCGGCCTGCTGGCCGCCGAGCGCGAGCCGGCGATGCTGTTCGAACTCACCCGCAGCCGGCTTGAGCGGGTGCGGATTCCCGGGCCCGTCGTGGGCCTGCGCCTGCTCGCGCGCGAACTGCCGGCCTTCGTGCCGGCCTCGCGAGACCTGTTCGACACGCGCAACCAGCAGCAGTTGCCGTGGCCGCAGCTGCGCGAACGCCTGCGCGCGCGCCTCGGCGACGAGGCGGTGTACCGGGTGGCGCCGACGGGCGATCCGAGACCCGAGCGCGCCTGGCGCCGGGTCGAAGGCGACGATGCGCGCATTGCCGAAGCGCCGCCGCGTCCACCGCGCCCGGCGTGGCTGCTGCCGCGGCCGGTGCCGTTGCGCGATCCGCATCCGCGCATCGTCTCCGGCCCCGAGCGGCTGGAAAGCGGCTGGTGGGACGGCGAGGACGCGCGCCGCGACTACTACGTGCTGGAAACCTCGCAGGGCCAGCGCGCCTGGGCGTTCGCGCCGCCGGGCGAACAGGGCGGCTGGATGCTGCAGGGGTGGTTCGCGTGAAGACGTCCGGCTCCCTCTCCCGCTTGCGGGAAAGGGCAGGGGGTGAGGGCAGTCAGTCGCGATGCCGCTGCCCGCGCCTGCGGCGCGCGCCCATCCGCCTTCGGCACCTTCCACCCGTGAAGGGTGCAATGCCCCGCGGGCGGGGGAAGGGAAAGCAGGTGGGCGCGTCTGTCTCCCTCTCCCTCTCCCTCTCCCTCTCTCTCTCCCTCTCCCTCTCCCGCTTGCGGGAGAGGGTCGGGGTGAGGGCGGGCGGTCGCGATGCCGCTGTCCGCGCCTGTGGCGCGCGTCCATCCGCCTTCGGCACCTTCCCCCGCGAGCGGGGGAAGGAAAAGCAGGGTGGCGCGCCTGTCTCCGTTTTCCGCGCCCGCGGGCGGAGGAAGGAAAAGCAGGTGCGGCGCCGTTGGTGCTGGGACAGGGCGGCATGAGCTGGGACGATGCCGTCGACGGGGTGGATCGCGATACGCCCGGCGGGCGTCCGCCGCGGGCGTGGGAGGTCGCCATGCGCCTCGGCCGTGCCGCCAACGACGATCCGCCGCGCGAGGACGCCTGGCCGGCGTATGCCGAACTGCACTGCCTGTCGGACTTCTCGTTCCTGCGCGGCGCGGCCAGCGCCGAGGAACTGTTCGAGCGCGCGCGCGCCTGCGGCTACGAGGCGCTGGCGATCACCGACGAATGTTCGCTGGCGGGCATCGTGCGCGCATTCGAGGCCTCGCGCGCGACCGGGGTGAAGCTGGTCGTCGGCAGCGAATTCACGCTCGCCTGCGGCACGAAGCTGGTGCTGCTGGTGGAGAAGCAGTGCGGCTACACGCGCCTGTGCGAACTGATCACGCGCGGCCGCCGCGGCGATGCGAAGAAGGGCAGCTACCGGCTTTCGCGTACCGACGTGGCCGAGGTGCTGGGCGGGATCGATCCGGAAGTGTCGGGCCTGTTCGCGTTGTGGGTCCCGGGGCGCGAACCCGAGGCGACGCAGGCGCGCTGGCTGCGCGACCTGTTCGGCGCGCGCGCCCATGTCGCGGTCGAGCTGCATCGTGAGCACGACGATGCCGCGCGCCTGCAGGCCCTGCTCGCGCTGGCGCAAACCCTGCGGATGACCCCGGTCGCCGCCGGCGACGTGCACATGGACGTGCGCCGCCGCCGCGCGCTGCAGGACACCATGACCGCGATCCGCCACAACACCCCCCTGGCCGAATGCGGCGAACACCTGTTCCGCAACGGCGAGCGCCACCTGCGCACCCGCCGCGCGCTGGGCAACATCTATCCGCCGGCTCCCGTCGACAACGCGGTGCAGCTGGCGCGGCGCTGCAGCTTCGACATGGGCCAGGTGGAGTATCACTATCCATCCGAGCTGGTGCCGGAGGGGCACACGCCCGCCACCTGGCTGCGGACACTGACCGAGGACGGGATGCGGAGGGAGTGGCCGCAAGGCGTGCCCGACGATGTGGCCAGTCGCATCGAAGGCGAGCTGGCGCTCATCGCCGAGCTGCGGTACGAGGCCTTCTTCCTGACGGTGCAGGACATCGTCCGTTTCGCGAAATCGAAGGGCATCCTGTGCCAGGGACGCGGGTCGTCGGCGAATTCCGCGGTGTGCTTCGCGCTCGGCATCACCGTGGTCAATCCGGCGGAAAGCCGGCTGCTGATGGCGCGATTCCTGTCGAAGGAGCGCAACGAGCCGCCGGACATCGACGTCGATTTCGAGCACGAGCGGCGCGAGGAGGTGCTGCAGTACGTCTATGCGAAGTACGGGCGCGAACGCGCCGCGCTGGCCGCCACCGTGATCCGCTACCGGGGCAAGAGCGCGGTGCGCGACGTGGCCAAGGCCTTCGGCCTGCCGCCGGACCAGGTCGCGCTGCTGGCGGAGTGCTACGGCTGGGGCAATGGCGGCGCGCCGATGGAACAGCGCCTGCGCGAATCCGGCTTCGACCCGGACAACATGCTGATCCGGCGCGTGCTGGCAGTGACCGAGGCGTTGCGCGACCACCCGCGGCACCTGTCGCAGCACGTCGGCGGCTTCGTGATCGGCGATGCGCCGCTGTCGACCGTGGTGCCGGTGGAGAACGCGGCGATGCCCGAGCGCACCATCATCCAGTGGGACAAGGACGACCTCGAAACCATGAAGCTGCTCAAGGTCGACTGCCTGGCGCTGGGCATGCTGACCTGCATCCGCAAGGCCGTGGACCTGGTGAAGGGCAGTCGCGGCTACGAGGTCGACATCGCCAGGCTTCCGCAGCAGGACGAGGCCGAGACCTTCCGCATGATCCAGGCCGCCGACACCATCGGCGTGTTCCAGATCGAATCGCGCGCGCAGATGAGCATGCTGCCGCGGCTGAAGCCGGAGAAGTACTACGACCTGGTGATCGAGGTCGCGATCGTGCGGCCCGGGCCGATCCAGGGCGGCATGGTCCATCCCTACCTGCGCAGGCGGCAGAAGAAGGAGCTGGTCACCTACCCGTCGCAGGAAATCCGGTCGGTCCTCGAGCCCACCCTGGGCGTGCCGCTGTTCCAGGAGCAGGTCATGGAGTTGCTGATGGTGGCGGCGGACTACACGCCGGAAGAAGCCGACGGCCTGCGCCGGTCCATGGCCGCGTGGGGACGCGGCGGCGACATGGATCCGCATCGCAACCGCGTCCGCGAGCGCATGGCCGCCAAGGGATATGCCTCCGGGTTCATCGACCAGATCTTCGAACAGATCAAGGGCTTCGGCTCCTACGGTTTCCCGCAGAGCCATGCCGCCTCGTTCGCCAAGCTGGTCTACATCAGCTGCTGGCTCAAGCGCCACGAGCCGGCGGCGTTCGCCTGCGCGCTGCTCAACTCGCAGCCGATGGGGTTCTACTCGCCGAGCCAGATCGTGCAGGATGCGCGCCGCGGGCATGCCTGCGGGCGTGCCGCGATCGAGGTACGGCCGGTCGACGTGACCTGCAGCGACTGGGACTGCACGCTCGAAGGCGGGTCCGCGCGCGCACGTGGCGGCGATGGCGGGCAGGCGGCGGTGCGGTTGGGACTGCGGCAGGTGTCGGGGTTGTCGGAAGCCGTGGCCGGCGCGATCGTCTCGGCACGCAGGCAGCGACCGTTCGCCGACGTGCGCGACCTGTGCCTGCGCGCACGCCTCGACGAGAAGGCGCGCACCGCGCTGGCCGAAGCCGGTGCCCTGCAGCCCCTGGCCGGGCATCGCCACGCCGCGCGCTGGGCGGTGGCGGGCGTGGAGCGGCAACGGCCGCTGCTGCCCGGCAGCCCGGACGAGGACGAGATCGCGCTGCCGGCACCGGGTGCCGGCGAGGACGTGCTGTCGGACTACCGCGCCACCGGCCTGACCCTGGGCGCACATCCGCTGGCGCTGCTGCGCGAACGGCTGCGCGCGCAGCGGGTCCTCGATTCGCGGGAGCTGGGCGTGCTGCCGCATGGGCGTGGCGCGTTCGCGGCCGGCATCGTCACCCAGCGCCAGCGGCCGGCGACCGCGAACGGCACCATCTTCGTGACCCTCGAGGACGAGCACGGCATGGTCAACGTGGTGGTGTGGGCGCATGTCGCGCTGCGCCGGCGCAAGGCGCTGCTGGGCGCGCGGCTGATGGCGGTGCGTGGCCGCTGGGAGCAGGTCGACGGCGTGCAGCACCTGATCGCCCGTGACCTGCAGGACCTGAGCCACCTGCTCGGCGAGCTGCGCACCAGCTCGCGCGATTTCCACTGAAGGCCCCGATGCGCACCGCGAGCGTCTCCCGCGACGACCTGTTCGCACCGCCGATGCTGCAACTGGTCGACGACGCGCAGGGTGGTGCGCGCTACTGGCCCGGCTTCGTCGATGCGGACACGGCGCTGCGCTGGTTCGACGTGCTGGCGGCACGGGCCGACTGGCGCCACCTGCGCCGACCGATGTACGACCGCGTGGTCGACGTGCCACGGTTGCTGGCGAACTACCCGGTCGATGCGCTGCCCGCGGACCTGCCGCTCGCGGACATGCTGGCACGCGTGCGCGAACGCGTGCCGGCACCGTTCTCCTCGATCGGCATGAACTTCTACCGCGACGGCCAGGACAGCGTGGCGATGCATGGGGACAAGCTGCATTCGCTGCGCGACGGCCACCCGATCGCCCTGGTTTCGCTCGGAGCACCGCGGCGCATGCTGATCCGCGCCGCGGCCGACCACGCCGACCGTGTCGCGATCGACCTGATGCCCGGCAGCCTGCTGGCGATGAGCCATGCGATGCAGTCCACCCACGAGCACGGCATCCCCAAGGTGCGGCATGCGGCGCCGCGGATCAGCGTGGTGTTCCGGGCGCGGCCGCCCGTGGCCAGCCCATAGGGGTGCCTGCACGCGTGAGCGCGGCGTGCGGCCCGCGGTTGCCCTTGTCCTTCCTTGCCGTTGCCCTTGCGGTTGCCGTTGCTGTTGTCGTTGCTGTTGCCGTTGCTTTTTCGAGCCGTAAAGCGAGCCGAGCATCGCAGGGCGGCGGGGCCGAAGAGCGGCCCGTGTCCGAGCGCAGCGAGTTTGGGCCGCGTGCCCCGCCGTCCGAGAAGCGCAGGGGACCGGACTGGCGCAGCCAGTCCGGATCGCGTCCGGTGGAGGCGGTTTTGGTGACTTTTGCCAAGACAAAAGTCACCCGCGCGACAGCGCGGAAGCTGTTGCGTTTGATCTTCGCATCGGGACTCCAGTTCGCCAGCGAGAACGAGAACAAACAGGCAGAAGCAGAGCGTTCGGTCGCTTCGCGCCCGAGTTCCTTTTGACGGGCCAAAAGGAACCAAAAGCCCTTTCACCGGACGCGAGCCGTCGCGGCTGCGCCGCGCCGGTTCCCTGCGCTCCTCGCCGGCGGTGGCACGGCGCCCAAACTCGCTGCGCTCGGACATGGGCGCCTCTACGGCCACCACCGGCTGCGGTGCTCGGCTCGCTTTACGGCTCGAAAAGCAAAGGCGCAAGCAACAGCAACAGCAACAGCAACAGCGAGTAAGGAGAAGCTACTCCACCTGCGAGTCCACCGCCCAAGTCCTGCGGAACGCCTCCCGCGACTGGAAATCCTGCAGCCAGCGCCCGAGATGGGCGTGGCCGTCGGTCGCCACACCGCAATAGGTGCTGTAGCTCACCACGCTCGCGACGATCAGGTCGGCGAGCGAGAAATCCTCGCCCAGCAGCCAGCGAGACTTCGCCAGGTGGGCGTCGAGGCGGCCGAGCGCCGCGTCGAGCCGCGACAGGGCTTCGGCGGCGAGGGGAGCGTGGTGCAGGCGCGCATCGGCCTGCGGACTCTGCGTGTAGTTCAGCACGCTGACCAGGGCGCCGTAGCTCACGTAGGCCCAGGTGGTCCAGGACAGCGCCACCAGGTGTTGGGATGTACCGGCCGCCGGCCACAGCCCGCGTTCGACGCCATGGCGCTCGCCCAGCCACTGCAGGATCGCCAGCGCCTCGAACAGCGGCGTGCCGTCGACGACGAGGGTCGGCACCACGCCATGCGGATTGATCGCGAGGTAGGAAGGCGACTTCTGCTCGCCGGAGGCGAGGTCGAACATCACGGTATCGCAGTCGATGCCGAGTTCGGCGATGGCGTGCACGACCGGGGTGGCACTGGACATCGGCGCGGCGAAGAGTTTCAGGGACATGGCGTGGCTCCTGTTGTGGACGGAACGTGGCCGCGTGGGATGGCGCGGCCGGTCGACGACAGGCTAGTCACCCTTGCGGACAGTTCCGGTCCTGAAGCCATGGCATCCTGACGCCCATGATCGATACCTCCGCCCGCCTGCTGCGGCTGCTGGCCCTGCTGCAATCCCGGCCGTTCTGGCGCGGGCGCGAACTCGCCGCGCGCATGGACGTCACCGAGCGCACCGTGCGCCGCGACGTCGACCGCCTGCGCAGCCTGGGCTATCCGGTGGACTCCAGCGCCGGCACCGCCGGCGGCTACCAGCTGGCCGCGGGCAGCAACCTGCCGCCGTTGCTGCTGGAGGACGACGAGGCGCTCGCCGTCTCGCTGGGCCTGCGTCTGGCCACCGGCGGCACCGTGGTCGGCATGGAGGAATCCGCATTGCGCGCACTGGCCAAGCTCGAACAGGTGATGCCGGCACGACTGCGCACGCGCGTGCGCAACCTGCATGCGGCGGTGTTGCCGCTGGGTCCCGGCGGGCCGGCGGTGCCGCATGCGCGGTTGGTGGCGCTGGCCACCGCCTGCCGCGCGCTGCAGCGGCTGCACTTCAGCTACGAGGACCAGGAAGGCCGCGGCAGCGTGCGCGCGGTCGAGCCGCATGCGCTGGTCTCCACCGAAGCGCGCTGGTACCTGCTGGCCTGGGACCTCAGCCGCAGCGACTGGCGCACGTTCCGCGTGGATCGCATCGGCGGCACGCCACGCGCCGGCGAACGCTTCCTTCCGCGCAAGGTGCCGGGCGGCGACGCGGCCGCGTTCGTCTCGCGGGCGATCTCGGTGCAGCCCTACGCGGTCAGGGCGCGCATCGAACTGCATGCGCCGCTGTCGCGCATGCGCGAGCGGATCCCGGCCTCGGCCGGCAGGTTGACGCGACTGGACGACCAGCGCTGCGAACTGGAAACCGGCGCGCAGCGCCCGGACATGCTCGCCTACCACCTGGCGCTGCTGGACGTCCCGTTCGTGGTGATCGAGCCGGTCGAACTCGAGCGGCACCTGCGCGCACTGTCCCTGCGCCTCTCGCGGGCCGCACGCGCATCGGGCGACAGGCGCCGACGGGTGGCGCCGCCGCGCTGAAGGCCAGGGGTCGAACCCACGGCTCAGGCGTGGTGCTTCACCCAGTCGAGGAAGGCGTCCATCCACTGCTGCAGAAACTCGCGGCTGCTCCCGGCGATGCCGCCGTCGTCGTCCAGCACGTCGTCGGCCTTGAGGAAGGCCTCGGGCTGGGCGAGGGTGGGCATGTCGAGGTAGGCGAGGATCGTGCGCAGGTGCTGCTGCGCGCAGGCGGTGCCGATCGCGCCGACGGACACGCCGATCACGCCGGCGGGCTTGTCGACGAACGCGCTCTCGCCATAGGGCCGGGAGGCGTGGTCGAGCGCGTTCTTGAGCACGCCCGGGATCGAGCGGTTGTACTCCGGGGTGACGAACAGCAGGCCGTCGGCGTCGCGGATCTCCTGCTTGAGTCGCTGCACGGGCGCCGGCGGCGAAGCGTCGTCGTCCTGGTTGTACAGCGGCAGGTCGTCGATGCGCAGGCGGCGGAACTCGATGCCGTCGGGCGCCAGCTTCGCCAGCGCATCGGCGAGCCTGGCGTTGAACGAATCCTTGCGCAGGCTGCCGACGATGACGGCGATGGTCAGGCTCATGGGAAAACTCCGGATCGTGCGGGCGGGCTGCGACCTGTCGCGCAGGCCGTGCATGGAACGGGGTGGAGGCGACCAGGCGCACCGGACGCCACCGCGACACATTCGCAATGCGGGCGTGAACGCGATGTCTCCTGGCAAGCCTTGTGCGCCGGAAAGCGGCGTCGCGCGGCTCCCTGCGGGTGGGGCGAGCGAGTCGCCGGGGCCCGGGCCGGCATTCGCGGCGCCTTGACGCCGTTTCCACCAAGGTGCGCGCACCACGGCGCAGGGGAACGCGATGCAGTCGAAACACCTCCGGTTCGGAAAGGGGTTCCGTCCGGCCTTTTCGGTGCGGGACGTGCAGGCGGCAGAGATGGTGATCCCGCCGGGCGATGCCGAGGGTGGGCCCGACAACCTCCATCGCGGCGCGGACCAGTGGATCTACGTGGTGTCGGGCACGGGCGTGGCGATCGTCGACGGCGCGCGCCGCACGCTGCGTGCGGGCAGCCTGCTGGTCATCGAGCGTGGCGAGCGGCACGAGATCCGCAATACCGGGCGTACCCTGCTCAAGACGCTGAACCTGTATTCACCGCCGGCCTATCGCGACGATGGCGAGCCGTTGCCCGCGGGCCGCCGCGCGCCCGCCAAGCGCAGTTCGAGCTAGACCCGGGCACCACGACATGGACCTGAAGAGCGGCTACCCGTGGTGGGCCGTCAGGAACGGCCTGCTGCAGGCGTTTCCCCCGCTCGAGCGCGACCTGCGCTGCGACGTGCTGGTCGTGGGTGGCGGCATCACCGGCGCCTTGACCGCCGACGAGTTCGCGCGCCACGGCCACGACGTCGTGGTGGTCGAGCAACGCGACATCGTCTGGGGCAGCAGTGCCGCGAGCACGGGCCTGCTCCAGTACGAGATCGACACCCACATGGTCGACCTGGCCAGGCAGTACGGCGAGGACGTGGCGGTACAGGCCTACCGCGCCTGCGCGGAGGCGATTCCGGCGCTGCACGCGCTCGCACGCGAACTGCGCGATGTCGGCTTCGGCACCGCTCGCAGCCTGTATTTCGCGAGCCGGCGTCGCGACGAGCGCAGCCTGCATGCGGAGTACGCGCTGCGCGCCCGGCACGGTTTCGACGTGGCGTGGCTGGGGCGGGAGGCGCTCGAGGCGCGCTACGGCATCGACGCGCCGGCGGCGATCCTCAGCCGGCTCGGTGCGCACCTGGATCCCTACCGGATGGCCTATCGGCTGCTGGGTCGCCTGCACCGGCGCGGCACCGGCGTGTTCGACCGCACCGCGATCCGGCACGTTCAGACCACCTCGCGCGGAGTCGTCGCGACCGCCGCCGCCGGCGACCGCATCCGTGCCGGCCATGTGGTGTTCGCTGCCGGGTATGCGAACCGGCAATGGTTGCGACAGGACGTCGCCCGCAACCGCAGCAGCTATGCCTTCATCACCGATCCCATCGACAGCGAACTGCTCGGCGAGTTGCGCAGGACGATGCTGTGGGAATCCGCGCGGCCCTATCTGTACATGCGGCCCACCGGCGACGGCCGCCTGCTGGTCGGCGGCGAGGACGATGCCGTCGATGTTCCGGCCAGGCGCGATGCCCGCGTCGGCAAGAAGGCGCGCATCCTCCACGAACGCGTCTCGAAGATGTTCCCGCACCTGCCGCTGCGGCCCGCGTTCTCCTGGGCCGGGACGTTCGCCGAAACAAGGGACGGACTGCCGTACTTCGGTGCGCATCCGCGGCATGGTCCCCGGGTACTGTTCGCCATGGCCTATGGCGGCAACGGCATCACCTACTCGATGGCGGGTGCAAGTCTGTTGCGCGCGCTGGTGGAGCGCCGGACGCACCCGCTCGCCCCGTTGTTTTCGTTCCGACGGCATTGATCGCCGCCCGCGGCGTCACGGCTGGGCGAGCCCGATGATGCAGGCCGCCTTGCGTAGCCGCGGCATGCGGGGCATGGTGGCCGGGTGACGGGAGGGAAGACGGCGATGGCTGCAGACCCGCTTGCACGGTCGCCAGGCTCGGCGTCCACGGTCCGGACCGTGGGGATCGGCCTGGGACTGGTGCTGATGGCGGGTCTGGCGGTGCTGCTGCTGCAGGACCGCCAGGCGCGGCTCGACGCCGCGCATCGCCAGAGCCTGGCGTTGGCCACCGGCGTCGACCGGCTGCTGCACTACGGCCTGCGCAACCTGTCGCGTGCGATGGAAGGCATCGCCGCCGATGCCGCCACCTGGGCCGTCGCCGCGCCGGGGCAGGAGGGCGCCCTGGTGGAAGAGGCCATCGCCGGGGTGGCGGCGCGCCATCCGGAACTGCATTCGATCGTGCTCGTGGACTCGAACGGCGCGGCGCTGTCGACAGGCATGGGTGATCCGGAATTGCCGCAGTGGATCCCGCACGCGCGCACGGAGGCGGGGCTGACGCTGGGGTCGCTGCAGGAGGACGGGCACGGCGGATGGTGGCTGCGGCTGGCAGCGCCTTTCAGCGACGGACGCTGGCTGCTTGCGCGACTGGAGACAACCGAGATCGAAGGCATGATCCGCGACCTCGACATCGGTCGCGACGGCAACGTCACCGTGCTCGACGGCGAGGGCGTGGTGCTGGCGTACGCTCCGGACGCGGGCGCGGCGCGTTTCGTGGGGCGGCGGATCGGCGTGCCTGCAGATGTCCGCAACCGCGCCGGCACGATGTCCAGGCAAAGCACCAGCTCGCTGGACGGCATCGAGCGTGCGCAGGCATTCAGCGCCACCAGCGGTTACTCCGTGGTCGTGACCGCTGGAATCGGCATGGAAGAAGCCATGGCCCCGTGGCATCGGCTCGCGGCGATCGCGAGCGCGATCGCGCTGCTGTACTGGGCGGGCCTGGCTTACCTCATGCGCCGTCTTTCGGCTGCGGCGCGCGCGCAGGCTGGCCTGATGGACGAGCTCCACGCGCAGGCCCACTGGCTGGACCAGGCGCAGCAGGCCGCGCGCACCGGCGTCTGGCGCGTGGAACCCGACGACCAGACCATCCGGGTGTCAGCCCATACCGCCGCGATGTTCGGTTTCGAACCGGTGGACATGATGCAGCCCGCCCAGGTCTTCTTCGACCGCATCCATCGCGACGACCGCGCGCGGGTGGAGGCGCTTTTCGCGGAGGCGCAGCGGACCGGCACGCCCTATGTCGCCGAGTACCGCGTCGTTTCCGGGAACGGGCAGGAACGCTGGATCAGCGCGCGCGGCGGCATCGCCGGCGACGACCGTGGCGGCCGCCGGCTCGCCGGCACCGTGGTGGACATTACCGACCGGCACGAGGCGCAGGCCCGCATCGAACGAGCGGAAGCGCAGTTCCGCGCGCTGTTCGAGCGCAATCCGCTGTCGTTCTTCGTGTTCGACGCGAAGACGCTGCGCTTCCTCGCGGTCAACCAGGCGGCGGTGGCGTCCTACGGCTACAGCGTCGAGGAATTCCTGTCGATGTCCATCCTCGACATCCGCCCGCCGGATGAGGTGGAGGCGGTCCTGGCGTCGATGCGGAGGCGTTCGCCGGAGCAGGACGTGGACGGGGTATGGACGCACATGCGGAGCGATGGCAGCCGCCTCGAGGCGCGCGTCTTCAGCAGCAGCATCGAATTCGGGGGGCGGGCGGCGCGGCTGGTGCTGGCCGAGGACGTGAGCGACCGCGTCGCCTACGAACGCGACCTGGCCTGGCGCGCGACGCACGACGCGACGACCGGACTGAGCACACTCGCGGCGCTGTGCGAGCAGCTCGACGCGATGGTCGCGGACGGCAGGACCAGGCGCTATGCCGTGGCCTACCTGCGCCTGCGCGAACTGGAACTGGTGGCGACCACGCTCGGACAGCGTGTCGGCGAGGAAGTGCTGCGGGAAATCGCGGCGCGGATCGCGATGGTCGGCGTCGAGTACGGTCTGGCGGGGTATTGGCCCGGGCAGTCGTTCGTGGTGGTCGCGCTGGACCCCTCGCGCGGCGCTGCGATGCTTGCGGCGCTGGAACAGGCGATGGCCGCACCGGTCGACATGGAGAGCGGTGCGCATCCGATCGAGGCCTCGATCGGCATCGCCGAGGGCCCCGAGCCGGGCGAGACCGCCGAGCAGGTAGCGGGACACGCGGCGCTGGCCGCGTTGCAGGCCTGGCAGGACCAGGTGCCGACCCTGCCCTACGACCGGGCGATGGCGGCGCAGGCCGCCGAGCGCATGGCGCTGGCGCGCAGGCTGCGCGAGGCGCTGGACAAGCGGGAGTTCGAGCTGCACTTCCAGCCGATCCATCGGCTCTCCGACGATCGCGTGGTGGCGGTGGAAGCGCTGCTGCGGTGGCGGCAGCACGATGGCGGCTACGTGCCGCCCGACGTGTTCGTGCCGCTGGCCGAGGCCTCGGGCCTGATCCTGCCGATCGGGCAATGGGTGCTGGAAGAGGCCGCCCGCAGCCACGGGCGACTGGCCGGGCGCGGGTTGGATCATGTGGCCATCGCCGTCAATGTCTCGGCGGTGCAGTTGCTGACCGAGGGCCTGTCGGAGGCGATCGTCGGCCTGCAGCGCAAGTACGGACTGCCCGCCGGTGCCCTGCACGTGGAGCTGACCGAAAGCGTGGTGCTGCGCCGGCCACAGGCCGCGCGCGTCGGAATGCTGCAGCTGCGCGCCGCGGGCGTGCGCATCTCGATCGACGATTTCGGCACCGGCTTCTCGAGCATGGCCTACCTGCGCGACCTGCCGCTGGACTGCCTCAAGATCGACCGCAGCTTCGTGCGGCAGGTCCATGCCGACGAGCGCAACGCCTCGATCTGCCGCGCCCTGATCGCGCTGGCGCGGGGCCTGGGGCTGGGCACGATCGCCGAGGGCGTGGAGAGCGCCGAAGAGCTGGAATGGCTGCGTCGCAACGGTTGCGAGCAGGCGCAGGGCTACCACCTCGGGCGTCCGGTGCCGCTGGAGCGGCTGCTCGATTCGATCGGCGGTCCCGGGTAGCGTCGGGAGCCGCCCGGCCGGCGTACCGGCCGGTGGCGGCCACGCGGGTCAGGCGTCGGCCTGCTCCTTCCAGGCATCCACCGGGATGCAGGCGCAGAACACGTTCTTGTCGCCGTGCACGTTGTCCACGCGCGCCACCGGTGGCCAGTACTTCTGCTGGCGCAGGGTGGCCAGCGGGAACACCGCCAGCTCGCGCGGGTAGGCGTGGGTCCATTCGCTGGCGGCGGCCATGGTCGCGGTGTGCGGCGCGTGCTTGAGCGGGTTGTCCTCGCGGTCCAGGCGGCCGTCCTCGATCGCGCGGATCTCGTCGCGGATCTGGATCATCGCGTCGATGAAGCGGTCGAGCTCGTGCAGCGATTCGGATTCGGTCGGCTCGACCATCAGCGTGCCGGCCACCGGGAAGCTCAGCGTCGGCGCGTGGAATCCGAAATCGATCAGGCGCTTGGCGACGTCCTCGGCGGTGACGCCGGTGGCCTTCTCCAGCGGCCGCAGGTCGAGGATGCATTCGTGCGCGACCAGGCCGTTGCGGCCGGTGTACAGCGTGCGGTAGTGCGGCGCCAGGCGCCTGGCGATGTAGTTTGCGTTGAGCAGCGCGACCTGGGTCGCCTTGCGCAGGCCGGTCCCGCCCATCATCGCGATGTACATCCAGCTGATCGGCAGGATGCTGGCGCTGCCGTGGGTCGCGGCCGAGACCATGCCGACGGCGTGCGGGTTGCCCCCATCCGCCCTTCGGGCACCTTCCCCCGCTTGCGGGGGAAGGGAGGAAGCGGAATACCCACGCGGCAGGAAGGGCGCCAGGTGCGCCTTCACCGCGCACGGGCCGACGCCGGGACCGCCACCGCCGTGCGGGATGCAGAAGGTCTTGTGCAGGTTGAGGTGCGAGACATCCGAACCCCACTTGCCCGGCCGGGCGAGCCCGACCAGCGCATTGAGGTTGGCGCCGTCGGTGTACACCTGGCCGCCGTGCGCGTGGATGATCTCGCAGATCCCGACCACGTCCTCCTCGAACACGCCGTGGGTGGAGGGGTAGGTCATCATGATCGCGGCGAGGTTGGCCGAATGCTTTTCGGCCTGGACGCGGATGTCGTCGATGTCGACGTTGCCGCTGGCATCGCAGCGGGTCACGACCACCTTCATGCCCACCAGTTGCGCCGACGCGGGATTGGTGCCGTGCGCGGACTCGGGGATCAGGCAGATGTCGCGGTGGCCCTCGCCGCGCGAGGCGTGGTACGCGCGGATCGCGAGCAGGCCGGCGTATTCGCCCTGGGCGCCGGAATTGGGCTGGAAGCTGACCGCGTCGTAGCCGGTGATCTCGACCAGCATCGCCTCCAGCGAATCGATCAGTTCCTGGTAGCCGCGGGTCTGCGTGGCCGGGGCCAGCGGGTGGACATTGGCGAACTCCGGCCACGTCACCGGGATCATCTCGGCGGTGGCGTTGAGCTTCATGGTGCACGAGCCCAGCGGGATCATCGTGCGATCCATCGCCAGGTCCTTGTCGGCCAGCGCGCGCATGTAGCGCAGCAGTTCGTGCTCGCTGTGGTGGGTGTTGAACACCGGGTGGGTGAGGAACCCGGAGGTGCGTACCAGTGCCGCGGGCAGTGCGTCGCCGGTCGCGGCGTCGAGCGCTTCGATGTCGGCTGCGCCCAGGTCGGCGCCGAAGATCTGCGCCAGCGCCGCGAGATCGGCGCGGGTCACGGTCTCGTCGAGGCTGATGCCGACGCTGCCGGCGTCGATCTTGCGCAGGTTGATGCGCTGGTGGCTGGCGTAGGTGTGGACGGTGGCGGCATCCACGCCGGTGACGTGCAGGGTGTCGAAGAAGTCGCCGGCCACCGTCACGCCAGCCTGGCGCAGCGCGGCGGCAAGGATCGCGGCATAGCGGTGCACGCGGCGGGCGATGCGGGCCAGGCCCTCGGGGCCGTGGTAGACCGCGTACATCGAGGCCATCACCGCCAGCAGCACCTGCGCGGTGCAGATGTTGGAGGTGGCCTTCTCGCGGCGGATGTGCTGCTCGCGCGTCTGCAGGGTCAGGCGGTAGGCGGGCTTGCCCTCGGCGTCGACCGACACGCCGATCAGTCGGCCGGGCATCGAGCGCTTGAACGCGTCGCGGCAGGCCATGAACGCGGCGTGCGGGCCGCCGAAGCCGAACGGCACGCCGAAACGCTGGGTGTTGCCCACGACGATGTCCGCGCCCCATTCGCCCGGCGGCCTGAGCAGGGTGAGGGCGAGCAGGTCGGTGGCCACCGCCACCACCGCGCCGCGCGCGTGCACGGCCTCGGCGACGGCGGCGAGGTCGGCGACGTGGCCGAAGGTGTTCGGATACTGCAGCAGCACGCCGAAGCCCTCGACTCCGCCCGCGTCCGCGGCCGGGCCGACGTGCAGCGCGATGCCGAGGCCGTCGGCGCGGGTGCGCACCACCTCCAGCGTCTGCGGATGCACGTCGTCGGCGACATAGAACACGTTGGACTTCGATTTCGAGGAACGCCTGGCCAGCGTCATCGCCTCGGCGGCGGCGGTGGCCTCGTCCAGCAGCGAGGCGTTGGAGATGTCCATGCCGGTGAGGTCGGCGCACATCTGCTGGAAGTTCACCAGCGCCTCCATCCGGCCCTGCGAGATCTCCGCCTGGTAGGGCGTGTACGCCGTGTACCACGCCGGGTTCTCGAGGATGTTGCGCAGGATGACGTTCGGCGTGTGGGTGCCGTAGTAGCCCTGGCCGATGAAGCTGCGGAACACGTCGTTGCGGTCGGCGATCGCGCGGATCCGCGCCAGCGCCTCGACCTCGGTGAGCGAACCCGGCAGGTCCAGCCCCGGCCCCTCGGCCGGCTTGATGCTGCGCGGGACGATCGCGCCGGTCATCGCCTCGAGCGAGTCTTGGCCGATCACGCCCAGCATGTGCGCGACCTCGGCGTCGTTGGGGCCGATGTGGCGTTCGACGAACGCGTCGTGGCGCTCGAGTTCGAACAGCGAGAGGTCGCGCAGGGAAGGCGTGGACATGGCGGGCATCCGGCAGGGGCGGGAGCAGGGCCGGGTGCATCCGACATCGCCAGTGCAGGACGACGAAAGGCGTGCACGCCGGTTCCGGCGAAGTGCCCCTCTGTCCTTTGGCCTGAGAGTTTGGAAGCGCACGGACGAGGATCGCGCGCTTCTTGCCCCTTCGGCGCCGGTTCCGGCGGTGCCGGTCGGTCTCTCCAGAGTGTTTGCCGCGTCCGGTGGTATCGGGCCTGAGCGATTACGGGCGTTTGCGCCTTCGGCAGCGGGGGCCGGGGCCCACGCTTCTCCCACCGGACTGCGGGGCGATTATAGCCCCGCGCGGCGGGGAAACCGCGGCCGTCACGTGCCGCGCGTCGCCGGCGTCGGGTGTCTTGCTACCCTGAACGGCAGACGCCACGAGGATCCGCGTGAACACGACACCAGCGCCAGCCCCGATACCCGCCCTTCCGAGCGTGGAAGCGGACGCCGACCGGTCCGTCGTCCGTCGGCTGTGGGACGTGTTCCGGCGCGAACCGATGCTGCTGGTGACCTGCAGCTACCTGTTCGTCTCGATCGTGGGGCTGTGGGACCTGTACTGGTTCTACCGCCGCTTCGACATCCCGATCCTGGAATTCCTGCAGAGCAGCGACTACTTCGTCTCCGGCCTGCGCCGGCCGGTCTACCTGGCCCTGCTCGGATGGACGCTGCTGGCTTCGCTGCTGGTGCTGCTACCCGAACGCTGGAGGCGCCGCAACCCCGAGCGTGCGGCGCAGCTTGACCGCCGCTGGTGGTTCCGCCTGTTCTTCCCCCGACGCAGCGACTGGTGGGCGTACCTGTGGCTGCATCCCGAGACCATGGCGACGGTGAGCGCACTGTTCGCCATGGGCATCGTGCTGTTCTCCACCAGCACCACGCGCGCCGAGCGGATCCAGGCGGGGGGCGGGGCGGCTGTCCAGGTCCACCTGGCCGACGCGCCGCTCGCCGGAGACTGGCGCATGCTCGGCACCAGCAGCGCCTATGTGTTCCTGTGGGATCCCGGGCGGGGCCTGGCCGAAGTCGTGCCGATCGAGTCGATCACGCGCATGCGCCCGCTGCCTCCGCCGGTGCCCGCCGAACGGACGCCGGATCCGACGCGGGCAGCGGACGTCCCTGCCCGGTGAGCGCCGCTGCGCACCTTCGGCTGCGCCGTCTGGCGCTGCTGCTCGCCGGCCTGGCGATGTTCGGGCCGTTCTCGATCGACACCATCTTCCCGGCGTTCCCGGCGATGGGCGCCGACCTGGGAGCCGACAAGCTGGCGATGCAGCAGACGATCAGCGTGTACCTGATCGCCTATGCGCTGATGAGCCTGGTGCATGGTCCGCTGTCGGACATCGTCGGCCGCAGGCGCGTGATCCTGGCCGGGCTGGCGGTGTTCACCCTGTCCTCGGTGGGTTGCGCGCTGGCCGAAAGCCTGCCCACCCTGCTCGTGTTCCGCGCGCTGCAGGGACTGTCGGCGGGTGTGGGCCTGATCGTCGGTCGAGCGGTGATCCGCGACGTGCTGCACGGCGACGACGCGCAGCGGCTGATGAGCCAGGTCTCGATGATCTTCGGCGCGGCCCCCGCGATCGCGCCGATCATCGGCGGCTGGCTGCTGGGCTGGGGCCGCTGGCCGCTGATCTTCTGGTTCCTGGTCGGCTTCTCGGTACTGCTGATGCTCGCCACCTGGCGCTGGCTGCCCGAAACCCTGGCGCCCGACGCGCGCCTGTCGCCGGCGCCGCGCAAGCTGTTGCGCGACTACGCATACATCGCGCTCAACCCGCGGTTCCAGCGACTCGCTGCCGCGGGCGCATTCAATTTCGCCGCGCTGTTCCTGTACATCGCTTCCGCGCCGGCGTTCGTGCTCGACCTGCTCAGGCTCGACGAGCGCCAGTTCGGCTGGTTCTTCATCCCGATGATCAGCGGGATGATGCTCGGCGCGTTCGTGTCCGGCCGTGCGGCGGGCAGGATCAGCGGCACCCGGCTGGTCAACATCGGCTTCGCCTGCAGCGCGGCGGCGATGGCGGGGAACGTCGCCTACAGCGCGCTGGTCGCGCAGCCGGCCGTGCCCTGGGCGGTGCTGCCGATGGTCCTCAACGCGTTCGGCATTGCGCTGGTGTTTCCGATCCTGACCCTCGCCATCCTCGACATGTACCCGCGCCAGCGTGGCTCGGCGTCGTCGCTGCAGGCCTTCACCGGGCTGGTGCTCAACGCGCTGCTGGCGGGCGTGTTGTCGCCGCTGGTCAGCCACGATCCGCTGCACCTTGCGCTGCTGGCGGCCGCATTCGTGCTGGCGGGCTGGGTGTTCTGGCGCTGGGAGAGCCGGCGCGGGCGGACGCCACCGGCCTGCCCGCAGGCCCCCGCGGAAATGGAGCCGACCGGGCAGTTGTAGCGGTGACGCCGACTGCTTCGATGCCGTCCGTCCGAACGCATCGTGTCGCGCGTCCGATCGCGCCCCGTGGCTGCGATGGCACGCCTCCTGTGATCGCTGCCGCAGCTCATGTCCTCCTTGCCACAGCTCCCGTCATCCCGGCCGCAGCTCCTGTCAGCCCCAGCGCAGCTCCTGTCATCCCGAGCAGCGAGGGATCTGCCCTTGCCTGCCCTGCGCGGCCACGCATGGATCCCCGCCGCGCCAGCCAGGGCATCCCGCCCGGAGCTGCTAGCGTTCTGCCGGTTCCCTCTGGCGTGGGTCCAGGCGCAGCAGCGGCACCAGCGTCACCGGCGACATCCGTGCGTCGACGCGTGCTGCCGCCGGCCGGGCGGCGGCATCGGGGGCCTGCGATGCGGTCACGCCCACCGCGGTGGCGGGTGCCAGCGGCTGCGCACCGTTGCGCCGCCGCGGGGGCGGAACGTGGGTCTTGCCGAGCTCGCCGACGAAGGCCAGCCCGAGCTTCGCGAAGTTCGCGCTCACCGCGGCGCGGGCGCCCAGGTAGGCCACCGTGTCGGTGGTGGTGTGCAGGCGGTTGAAGAAGGTCGGTTCGGCCATCATCGCCGCCGGGTAGCCGGCGGCGGTCCACGATGCATGGTCGGAACAGGCGTAGCCGCAGGTGTCGTAGCCGCGGGTGAGGCCGAGCGGGGCGAGGTAGCTGTCGAACAGGCGGGCGACGAAATCCTGGAGCGTCGGGTTGGAGTTGTCGGTCATCAGCCGCATCGCGTACTGGCTGCCGGCGGCGTAGTTGGTCATGTCCAGCTGCAGCACGCCGACCACCTCGACGCCCTGCGCGCGGAACGACTGCGCGATGGCATTGGAGCCGCGCAGCCCCACCTCCTCGGCCGCGTAGCCCATGAACTTGATGGTGCGCTTCGGCCGCCAGCCGTCGGCCAGCGCGATGCGGATGATCTCGGTGATGGTGGCGATGCCGGAGGCGTCGTCGTCCGCGCCCGGCGCGTTCATCGCGTTGCCGCTGCCGCTGTTGGAAATGGAGTCGAGGTGGCCGCCGACCACGACCACCTCGTGCGGCAGTTCGCTGCCGCGCACGGTCAGGATCACCGAGGGTTGCCCGCCGCAGCTGCCGCAGGCGGTGAACAGTTCGGCGCTGACGTCGCTGCGGCCGGTCGCCAGCGCCAGCCAGGTGTCGCGGATCCACAGCGCGGCGCTATGGCCGTGCGTGCTGGCGTAATAACGGTTCGGCCAGGCGGTGGACAGGTGGCGGATGCTGCCGAGGATGTTGGCTTCCTGCACCTGCGGCAGCCATGGCGCCACCGTGGCGGCATTGTCGATGGCGTAGTCGGCCAGCGCCTTGGCCTGCAACGCCTGGCGCGAACGATCCTGTCGCAGGAAGGCCTCGGCTTCGGCGCGCGTGGCGAACGCGAAATACCCGCCGCAGTGGCGTTCGCGTTCGTGAATGCCGTGGCTGATCTCCGGCAACTGCCAGGCCTGCGCCTCCGCGAGCACCAGCTCGCTGCCGAGGCTGTCGCGAAGCGTCGCGGTCTTGCGCGCGTGGGTGGCGATTCCGCCGTCGTACAACGCGCGCGAGGTGACGAGATGGACCTTGGCGAAAGGATCTTCGTGCTGGCGCGCGACGGGTACGCGCTCGTACCGGTGCGGCGCGACGGTCGCGAGGAAGGCTCCCGCGCGCGATTCCGGTGCGCGCCCGCCAGCGTTCGATGCGGCAGGCGCGCCGAGCGCGCAGGCGGCCGCCAGCAGGAGGGAAACGACGTGCGACGATCGTGCCATGAGGGCTCCATGCTGCCGGGTGCCGGCCTGCGCCGGCGCGACCAGCATCGATTGAGGTCCCGGCGACCCGCCGCAGGCACCCGTTTCAGGGCGGTGCGAGGGGATGCGACCCGTTCCTGCGTCGGGCCGTGGTCGACACCGGCGCGAGGTACTGCTGGATGTTGGGAAAGTCGACGTCGAAGCGCGAGTACCAGTCGATGTTTTCCGGGTCGCTCAGCGAGCCGGTGTTCGCACACGACGCGTCACCGCCGTAAAGGCCGCCGCGCAGGTAGTAGCCGTCGGCCGCCAGAGTGAACAGGCCCGAGCCGCTGCTGCCGCGTTCGGTGGTGCCTTCCAGCCACCCCGCCGCATGGTGCTGCCCGTCGCTGTCGGCCGGCAGGTGCTGGCCGAACGACACCTTCTTGAGATCGCCGCCGGGGTGGTGGATCGCCGTCACGCTGGCCGAAGCGGTCAGAGCCCCCGCATCCCACCCGGCGAAGGCCGTGCCGGCCGGCGCGGCGTCGCGCAGGCGCAGCAGGGCGCCGTCGGTCTCCGCGCTCGAGTGGAGGTGGTCGGCGCCGCCACTGAGCTGGACCGGATCGGCGGCGACATCGACATTGCACGTCGTGGACTCGAAGTTCCAGTAGGTGTTGAGCGTCGAGGCGACCGCCTGGGATCCGATGCAGTGGTTGGCGGTGTGGAAGTAGGGGACCTGGGTGCCGGGGTCGGTGTCGTTGAGCAGGGTTCCCGTGCAGTAGTAGCTGCTTCCCTGCTTCACGAACGTCATGCGCGCCACAGCCGCCTTGGCGTCGACGAAGACCTGGCCGAGCTGGCCCACGCGGCAGACGGTGTCGATGTTGCAACTGCCCGAGGCGCCGATGTCCTTGAGGATCTTGAAGCCGTCGACCGCATTGGTCATCAGGTGGCTGAGCCGGGGCGCGTCGAGACGGATGGCGGAGGGCGAGACGCCCACGGGCAGCCAGATCTCCACGACCTGGCGTTCGCCTTCGGTGGCGGGCGTCCAGAACAGGCCGTCGTCGCCGGTGAGGCGGCGAACCTGGCGGCCATCCATCGCCGCGACCACCTTGCCGGGCCGCGCCGACCCGCTGAAACGCAGCTCCGCGCGCGGATCCAGCGCTTCCACGGCCAGGCCAGCGCGGACGCCGTACGCCAGGGGCGAGAAGAACTCGAGACGTGCGACCGCGCTGCCGTCGGGCTGGACGGTCCAGCGCGGCGGTGGCAGGCCGCGGGTCGCGGTCTCGGCCGACGCTTCGCGGGCGATGCCGATCCGCAACGGCTTGCCCCGGCGGCCGGCGTTGTACTGATGCAGCTTCAGGATCCGCTGCGCGGACATTTCGCCGTAGCTCAGGCGCGTGACCGCCGACTCGGCCGGGCCGGCGGCACGCCACGCCACGGCCGTCCTGGCCACGGGCGTGCGGCTGGGTTCACCGCGCACGCGTGGCGCGTCCGCGGCGGTGGCCGTGGTCGCTATGGCAAGCAATGCGGCCACGCAAGACAGCATCGTGAAGCGGACTCTCGACATTCGACCCCCCGTAATCAGGCCCCAATCATAGGCGAGCGTGGCGGGCGCGTGTCGGCGGGCAGGCGGCGACCCCCTGACCGGGTGCCGCCTAGGTTCCGCTCGCCGGCGTGTCGGCTTCCTCCGCAGGCGGGGCGGGCGCCGGGGCAGGCGTGGCCGTCGCCGCGGCAGGCACCTGCCAGCCGCAGGTCTTGCCCTCGTTCTGCGTCTTCAGCCACTCCTGCAGCGGCGCGAAGTATTCCAGCACCGCCGAGGCGTCCATCTGCTCGCCGCCGGTGAGTTCGGCCATGGTCCGCTGCCAGGGCTGGCTGTTGCCCTTCGACAGCATCGCCCAGAACTTCTCGCCGGCCGCCTTGTTGCCGGCGAAGCTGCATTCGTACAGCGGCCCCTGGTAGCCGGCGGCATCGCACAGCGCCTTGTAGAACTGGAACTGCAGCACGTGCGAGAGGAAGTAGCGGGTGTAGGGCGTGTTGCCCGGCACGTGGTACTTCGCGCCCGGATCGAAGAATTCCTCGCCGCGCGGCGTCGCCGGGGCCACGCCCTGGTACTTCGCCTTGAGCTCCCACCACGCCTTGTTGTAGTCGGCCGGCGCGATCGAGCCGTCGAACACGCCCCAGCGCCAGCGGTCGATCATCAGCCCGAACGGCAGGAACGACACCTTCGCCAGCGCCATCCGCATCTGCGAGTTGATCAGCGCCTCGTCGCTGCGCTGCTGCTCGCCGACCAGGCCGATCGACTGCAGGTAGGCCGGCGTCATCGACAGCACGATGGTGTCGCCGATCGCCTCGTGGAAGCCGTCGTGCGCGCCGCCCTGGAACATCGGCGGCAGCTTGTTGTAGGCGAGGTAGTAGTAGACGTGGCCGAGCTCGTGGTAGATGGTGGTGAAGTCCTCCTCGTTGGGCTTGATGCACATCTTGGTGCGCACGTCGCCGTCCATGTTCATGTCCCACGCGCTGGCGTGGCAGACCACGTCGCGGTCGCGCGGCTTGATGAACTGGGTTTTCTCCCAGTAGCTGTCCGGCAGCTTCGGCATGCCCAGCGAGGTGTAGAACTCCTCGGCCTGGCGGGTCATCCGCTTCGCGTCCTCGAGTTGCGCCTCGCGCGCCACTTCCACCCGCCGGTCGGTGTCGATCAGCGCGTTCTCGTTCGACATCCGGGTATTGAGGTCGGCCTGGTAGCGGCGCTCGAGCGCACCGGTCACGTCCAGGCTGCCCGCCTGCGCCTCGCTGTACGGCGCGAGGATGTCCCAGAGGTTGCCCCAGTCCTGCTGCCACATGTTGCCCATCAGGTGCGCGGGCAGCAGTCCGTCGACCGAGCCGCGGCCCGGGTACTGCGCCTCGAGGCGCGTGCGCGCATAGCAGTGCAGCTGTTCGTACAGGGGCTTGACCTGGCCCCACAGGCGATCGGTTTCCGCGGCCAGCTCGACCGGCGACATGTCGTAGCCCGAACGCCACATCTCGCCGGCGTCGGCGTAGCCGAGTTCCTTCGCGCCTTCGTTCACCAGGGACACGAAGCGCTGGTAGTCCTCGCGCATCGGCTGGGAGACGGTGTGCCAGCCCTGCCAGGCGTCGAGCTGGGCGTTGTAGTCGCGGTCCTCGCGCAGCACCTGTTCGAGTTCGCCGAGCTGGCGGCAGCTCTTGCTGTCGCCGGCGGTCTTGCAGTACGTGCCCGACCCGTACATACCCTCCATGCGCGTGGCGATGCGGGTCAGCTCGGCGAGCTTGACCGGGTCCTTCGGTGCCGGCATCGCGGTGCCGAGCTTGAGCAGGGTGATCGCGCGGGCGGTTTCGGGCGACATCTCCTGTCCCTCGAACCGCTTCGACTGTTCGATCCAGCCGTTGAGCGTGGTCAGGAACTTCTCGTTGGCCTTGGCGGCCAGCAGCTGGCTGTCGTCGATGATGTAGGTGCTCGAAAGCCATTGCGCCGCGGTCAGTTCCGGGTACATCGCCTTCATCTCGGCGTTGACGCGGGCGACGAAGGCGTCGGCGGTCTCGTCCTGCGGTTGTCCCTGCGCCTGGCCCGGGGCGGGCGTGGCGGCATCGGACGCGGGCGAGGGCTCGCGCTGGCAGGCGGACAGGGCGAGGCTGGCGCCGATGGCGAGGACGAGCAGGGCGTGGCGACGGATCACGGGCGGTTCCTGGCGGGTGCGCGAAGCGGTGCGCGCAGGCTAGATCGCGTGCGGAGGCTCCGCAAGTGCGAGCCCGGCTACCGGGGCCTGGAGGCGCCGCTGCGCGTCGGTGAAGCCCCGGGCCTGCAACCAGGCCCAGGCGGCGTCGGCATCGCGCTCGAAATAGGCGCGGGCGCTGCCGAGGCGGAAGGTGTAGCCCCAGGCGTCCATGTCGGCGAGCACGCGATCGCGGCCGACGCCGGGCAGGGCATCGCCGAGCAGCACCTGCAGCAGGCACACCGCGTCCTCTTCCTCGACCGAATCGGTGGCGTCGGTATGCACCGCCTGGCGCCGCTCCGCCGGCAGCACGATCAGGTGGCAGGCCTCGTGCAGCATCGAGTGCACCGGCGTGTCGCCGCGCGCATGCACGTCGCAGCCGACGATGCCGGCCTCGGGTTCGCCCCAGTAGCTGCCGGGGATCGGCGCGCCGTTGTCGATGCGCAGCAGCCGCAGGCCGTAGCCGGCCAGCAGCGCCGCGGCATCGTCGAAGTCGATGTCGCGCAGGCGCAGGATTTCGTCCGCGGCGGGTGTGTCCTGCCGGGTCATGCCGGATCGGCGGCTGGTCCGTGCCATGGCGCCGGCCCCCGTCCCGGGCTTCCCCCGCGACGCCGGGAAGCGGGGACGGGCGGGATCATGCGGTCGCGGCGCGGCCGTCGGGCAGGGAGACCGAGATGTCGAGCACGTCGTGGTCGCCGTCCTTGACCAGGTCGACCTTGACCGCGTCGACGTCCACGCTGACGTACTTGCGGATCACTTCCAGCAGCTCGCGCTGCAGCAGCGGCAGGTAGTCCGGCGCGCCGCGACTGGTGCGTTCCTGCGCGACGATGATGCGCAGGCGTTCCTTGGCGATCGAGGCGGTGTTCTTCTTGGCGGTCAGGAAATCGAACAGTCCCATGCCTCAGCTCCCGAAGAGCTTGCTGAAGAAGCCCTTCTTCTCGGCCTGGGTGAAGCGCATCGGCCGCTCCTCGCCGAGCAGGCGGGCGACGGCGTCGTCGTAGGCCTGGCCCGCCAGCGACTCGGCGTCGAGGATCACCGGTTCGCCCTTGTTCGACGCGTCGAGCACGTCGTTGGACTCGGGGATCACGCCAAGGGTGCGGATGCCCAGCACCTCCTCCACGTCACCGATCGAGAGCATCTCGCCCTTCTCCACGCGCGCGGGGTTGTAGCGCGTGAGCAGCAGGTGCTCCTGCACGCGTTCGCCGGCCTCGGCCTTGCGCGTCTTGGACGAGAGCAGCCCGAGGATGCGGTCGGAGTCGCGCACCGAGGAGACTTCCGGGTTCACCACCACCACCGCGCGGTCGGCGAAGTACATCGCCAGGAACGCGCCCTTCTCGATGCCCGCGGGGGAATCGCACACGATGTATTCGAAGCCGTCGTCGGCCAGGTCCTTGAGCACCTTCTCCACGCCTTCCTTGGTCAGCGCGTCCTTGTCCCGGGTCTGCGAGGCGGCGAGCACGTACAGGCTGTCGAAGCGCTTGTCCTTGATCAGCGCCTGTCGCAGCGAGGCCTCGCCCTGGACGACGTTGACGAAGTCGTACACCACCCGGCGTTCGCAGCCCATGATCAGGTCGAGGTTGCGCAGGCCGACGTCGAAGTCGATCACGGCGACCTTCTTGCCGCGGCGGGCGAGGCCGTTGGCGAGGCTGGCGCTGCTGGTCGTCTTGCCGACGCCGCCCTTGCCCGAGGTGACTACGATGATTTCTGCCAAAACACGTCTCCTGTGTGCGTCGCCGTCAATCGAGTGCGGCGATCTTGAGTTCTTCGTTGTCGAGCCAGACCTGCGCCGGCTTGCCGTGCAGCTCCTTCGGGATATCTTCCAGCACTTTGTAGTGGCCGGCCACGGCGACCAGTTCGGCGTGGAAGGCGCGGCAGAAGATGCGCGCCTTCTCGTTGCCCTGGGCGCCGGCCAGCGCGCGTCCGCGCAGCGGACCGTAGATGTGGATCGAGCCGTCGGCGATGACTTCCGAGCCGGCGCCCACCTGGGACAGCACGGTCAGGTCGCGGTTCTCGGCGTAGACCTGCTGGCCCGAGCGCACCGGGGCGGTCTGGATCATGCCGGGTGCGGCATCGGCCCGGGTTGCGGGTGGCCTGGCCGGCGCGGGCGCGGGCTCCGGCACGCGCGAGCCCGGGGAAGGCGTCTCACCAGAACCTGAGACCGGTTCGTACTGGGCCCGGAACTTGGCCAGCAGCGGCAGTCCGAGTTCGACGGCGAGCGCCTGGTTGTCGCTGCTGCCGTACGCCAGCGCCACCGGCAGCACGCCGGCCTCGCGCAGGCCTTCGACCAGCGCGCGGGCGGTGGCGGCGTCGGGCGTGGCGGCCAGCCCGCCGAAGTCCAGGATCACCGCGGCCCGGGCGAACAGCTTCGGCGCGCGGGCGACCCGGTCGCGCATCTCGGCGGACAGCCGGGCGACGTCGAGCGTGCGCACCCGCAGGTTGGCGATGCCGACCTGCCCGATCTTCAGCTCGCCGGCCTGTTCGAAGTCCATCGCGGCGCTCATGCGTCGGCCGGCTCCGTGGCGACGGCGCGCGGCCGCGGCAGCCAGGGCTGGTCGGGCAGGGCGGTGCCGTAGGTGTCGCGCACCCACTCGTAGCTGCACATGTCCTTGGCCATCATCGAGGCGCGGATGCCGTTTTCGGGCATCACGTGCTGGCCGATCTCGTGGAAGCCGAAGCTGCCGTGGAACAGGCGCACCGGATCGGCATCGTGCTCGAGGAACACCTCGCAGGTCAGCTGCGGGTAGCGCAGTTCGGCGTAGCTCTGGGCGTCGGCGTAGAACGCCCGGCCCACGCCGCCGCCGCGGCGGCGGCTGGCGACGACGATCCGGTCGATGTAGAAGAACCGGTCGCAGTGCGCGCGGAACCAGTGGAAATTGCTGCTGTCGTGGTCGGCACCGGAGCCGAACCCGACGAGGAAGCCCGCCAGGGTGCCGTCGCGCTCGGCGATGCGGAAATACTCGGCGGTGTCGAAGAACTTGCGGAAGCGGGCGGCGTCCAGCGGCAGGATCGTCGGGCCAGCGGCATTGTTGAGGGCGAGGATGGAATCCAGCTCGTGCTCGCGCACGTCGCGGATGAGGATCGACATTCCTGACTCCAGAGGACTGCGGGCGCCGGGCCTGCCATCCGTTCGGGGAACATGGCAGGCTCTGGCGGTGCCGCAGCGGAAAACGGCGGAAACGCCGCGCAACGGCCGCTGCGGCGCCGGCGCGGATTATCGCACGGCCGCTGCCGCCCGGCGACTGCGGGCTCGCGGCGAGCGCATGACTTCCGAGGGGCTCGCGACGCCCTGAAAGCGCCTACCATGGCGGCATGCTGTCGCGCCTCGACCATGCCCGCCTGCTGCGCTATGCCGGCCTGTTCACGTGGGCGGTGATGGTGATGCCGCTGTGGGTGATTTCCGGGCCGGTGGAGGACGGCGATCCGATCTCCAGCGTCGGCGCCGGCTGGCACGCCTGGATCGCATGGGCCATGTTCGGGTTCAGCTTCGCCTGGCTCACCCGCGCGCTGGATGCGCGTCGCGTCAGCATTCCCGATTACGTGCTGCTGGCCCTGATGATCGGCAGCGCGGTGGCGTTGAGCTACTACAGCAACACCGGCCTGGGCGTGTTGCTGCTGATGGTCGCGGCCTGCGTGCTGCCGTGGCTGCTGCCGCTGCCGGCGAGCATCGCCGCGCTGGTGGTCAGCGTGCTGCTGGTGGTCCCCGTCTACATGCGCGCGATCGGCTTTTCGCTGCTCGAGGCGGTGATGCAGTCGCTGCTGTACGCCGGGTTCAACTGCTTCGTGTTCGCCACCGGCTACGTCGCCCGCCAGCAGGTGCTGGCCCGCGACGAGCAACGGCGGCTGAACGCGGAACTGCGGGCGACCCGCGCGCTGCTGGCCGAGAGCGTCCGGGTCAACGAGCGCACCCGCATTTCCCGCGAACTGCACGACCTGCTCGGCCACCACCTGACCGCGCTGAGCCTCAACCTCGAGGTCGCCAACCACCTCGTCAGCGGCCAGGCGCAGGAGCACGTCAGCCAGGCGCATACGCTGGCCAAGCTGCTGCTCAGCGACGTGCGCGAGGCGGTCAGCCGGCTGCGCGACGACGATGCCATCGACATGCGCGCCACCCTGCTGCCGCTGGCCGACAACGTGCCGGGGCTGCGCATCGACATGGACATGCCGCAGGCCTTCCTGCTCGACGATCCCGAACGCGCCCACGTCCTGTTGCGCTGCACCCAGGAGATCATCACCAACGCCGTGCGCCACGCCGAGGCCAGCCTGCTGCGCCTGCGCTACTGCTACGAGGGCGATGCGGTGCTGCTCGAGGCGCGCGACGACGGCCGGGGCGCCGAGTGCGCGACCGCCGGCAACGGCCTGCTCGGCATGCGCGAGCGCCTCGCGGCCCACGGTGGCACGCTGCAGGTCGAGACTTCCCCCGGCAACGGCTTCACCGTCCGCCTGCGCCTGCCGCTCGGCGACGGCGTGGTGGTGCAGGAGGCCGCTCCTTCGGTCGCGTCCCCACTTTCCCCGCAGGCGGCACCGGCGTCCGCCGTCGTCCCCCGGCGTCACCCACTGGAGGTTCCATGATCCGTGTCTGCCTGGTCGACGACCAGACCCTGGTAAGGCAGGGCATCCGCTCGCTGCTGGCGCTGGACGGGGGCATCGAGGTGATCGCCGAGGCCGGCGACGGCAAGCAGGCGGTGGAACTGATCCCGCAGGTGAAGCCGGACGTCGTGCTCATGGACATGCGCATGCCGGCGATGTCGGGGCTGGAGGCGTTGCAGGCCCTGTCCGCCAGCGGGCAACTGCCGCCGACCATCATTCTGACCACCTTCGACGACGACCAGCTGGTGCTGGCCGGGATGAAGGCCGGCGCCAAGGGCTACCTGCTCAAGGACGTCTCGCTGGAGCAACTGGTGGGGGCGATCCGGGCCGTGGCCGGCGGAGGTTCGCTGGTGCAGCCGGCGGTCACCCAGCGCCTGCTCTCGGGCCTGGAGCACATGCGCAACGATTTCGTCAGCCTCGACCGCCCCGACCCGCTGACCGATCGGGAAACCGAGATCCTGCGGCTGATGGCGGGCGGCTTCTCCAACAAGGAGATCGCCAACTCGCTGGGCGTGGCCGAGGGCACGATCAAGAACCATGTGTCGAACATCCTGTCAAAACTCGGCGTGCGCGACCGCACCCGTGCCGTACTCAAGGCGTTCGAGCTGCAACTGGTCTGAGCGCCAGGATGTCCGGGCCGGTGCAGCGCACCGGCCGTTCGCGGGCGGCGCGAGGCAGTGCCTCGCAGGCGTCGCCCGCTCACCCTGTCAAAACTCGGCGTGCGCGACCGCACCCGGGCCGTACTCAAGGCGTTCGAGCTGCAACTGGTCTGAGCGCCAGGATGTCCGGGCCGGTGCAGCGCACCGGCCGTTCGCGGGCGGCACGAGGCGTGCCTAGCAAGCGATTGCGGTGCCTCGCGCGTCGTCGTGTCGTCCCAGGGGCGTCCTCGCGCTGCGGCGAGTGGACGGCGGGTGTTCCAGTCCCCGTTGCGGCCTGGACCATGGCGGCCTTCGGCGGCGCGCGGGCGCGGGTCCGGCAGCGGGGTGGCGCCCGATTCCCGGATCCGGCTTGCGACGGCTCGCCCCGCGCCGGTCAATCTTGATACGATTGGCCACTTGCGCCTGCCGCGGCAGGAATTGGTCCCGGAGAACCCTGAATGACCCGTTTGCTCGAGATCCTGATTTCAATGGCGATCGTCGCCGTGCTGTTCGTGCTCGTCGCCCTGTTCCTGCCGTCGAGCCGCACGATCACCGAACAGATCGAGACCAACCGGCGGCAGGCGATCGTCTTCGATACCCTCAACAGCCTGCGCCGGTTCGACGACTGGAACGCGCTGCCGATGCGCGATCCCGCGGTGCAGCTGAAGCTCTCCGGCCCGGATGCCGGCGTCGGCGCCCGCCTTGACTACGATTCCGACGCGCGCTCGCTCGGCCAGGGCAGCTGGGAGATCGTCGAGAGCGATCCGGACTCGCGCGTGCTCTACAGCCTCGAGAATCCCGACCGCGGCGAGAACAAGCGCATGGAGTTCACGCTCAAGCCCACCGGCCGCGGCGGACGCAACATCGAGATCACCCAGAGGTACAGCGTCGAGTACGGCTGGAACCTGCTGGGCCGCTACGCCGGCATGTACGTGCGCGGCCATGTGGGCGAGGACATGAAGCTCGGCCTCAACAAGCTGGCCAGCATGCTGGCGGCGGTGCCCAACGTGGACTACCGCGCCGACGGCGTGAGCCTGACCAACCTCGGCGTGGTCGACCGTCCCGCCGAGAACCTGCTGTCGGTCTCTGCGGGCGCGATCGAGCGCAACAACGAGGTCATCAAGGAGTCGATGAAGTCCAACAGGGAGTGGATCAAGCGCACGATGGACGCCAACGACCTCGAGCCCGCCGGTCCGCTGCGCATCGTCTCGACCGAGCTCGGCCGCGAGAACTACACCTTCGACGTGGTCCAGCCCGTGCGCAGGAAGGGCGGGGATGACGCCGACGGGGACGAGGCCGATGCCGACGCCGACGCCGACGCGGCCGAAGAGGCCGGCGAGGAAGGAGAGGAGGCCGACACGCCTGCCGTGGCCGAGGCCCCGGCGGTGGACGAGGGCGAACTGGATGTCGAGATTCCCGACGGCGCGCCGGTCGAGTACATCCGGGTCGAGGCCGGCAAGGCCGCACGGGGCGAGTACGTCGGCTACATGGCCGAGCTCGAGAACGTGCGCAATGCGGTGCGCGCATGGGCGTTGACCCACGGCTACGAGGTCACCGACCGTCCGTACGAGTTCTACAAGAACGGCATCGACGAAGCGTTCACCGAGAACGGCGAGTTCGAGGTGTTCTGGACGCTCAAGCAGTAGCGTCCGCTCCACCCATGTCGTTGCCTGCCGCGCGCCGCATCCCCCGGATGCGGCGCGTTGCGTTCCGGCGCCCGCGAACATGAGCCCGGCGCCCGCCCGCGTTCCGGCCGTGCGCTGGCTGCGGGCCGCCGGTGCGCTGCTGGCCGCGGTCGCGGTGGGGCTGTCGGCCTATGCCGCCCATGGGATCGAAGCCCCGGCGCGCGCGAACCTGCAACTGGCCGCGCTGTACGCCTTCGGACATGGCGTCGCCCTGGCGGCGCTGGCCCGCGGCGGGGCGTCGCGACTGGCGCTGGGCGCGCTGTGGCTGTTGCTGGCCGGTACCGTGCTGTTTGCCGGGGCGCTGGTGTCGAAGTCGCTGTTGGGCTGGTCGGCCGCCACGGCGCCGCTGGGTGGCGGGTTGCTGATCCTGGGCTGGCTGCTGCTCGCGGCCAGTGCAGCCCGGGACTGACCGCATGCCGCGACACGCGCGGGGCTTCGACACGGCGGCGGCCTGGGACCACCTGCAGCGTCGCGATCGCAGGCTCGGCACGTGGATGAAGCGCATCGGCGTGATCGAACCGGAGCCGCGCTGGCGCAGGCCGTTCGATCCGGTGGATGCGCTGGCGCGCGCGATCCTGTTCCAGCAATTGAGCGGCAAGGCCGCCTCCACCATCGTGGGCCGCGTCGAGGCGGCGATCGGCAGCAACCGGCTGCACTACGACACCCTGGGACGGATCGACGATGCTGCGCTGCGCGCCTGCGGCGTGTCGGGCAACAAGACCCTGGCGCTGCGCGACCTGGCGGCGCGCGAGGCGCGCGGCGAGATCCCGACGCTGCGGCAGATGGCGGCCATGCACCACGACGAGATCGTCGCGGCCCTGGTGCCGATTCGCGGCATCGGCCGCTGGACGGTGGAGATGATGCTGATGTTCAGGCTCGGTCGGCCCGACGTGCTGCCGGTCGACGACCTCGGCATCCGCAAGGGCGCGCAACGCGTCGACCGGCTGTCGCAGTTGCCGACTCCGAAGGAACTCGTCGCGCGCGGCGAGAAATGGGGGCCGTACCGCACCTATGCCGGGCTCTACCTGTGGCGCATCGCCGACTTCAGCCAGGAGGCGAAGGCGGCGACCAACCGCTCGCAGGATTAGCAGGCCATTCGGTCGCGGTGGTCAGGCTTCGCCCGCCGCGACCGGCCGGTACCGCCAGTGCCACGGTTCGTGGACGATGCCGTGCGGGTTGCCGCGCGGATAGCTCATCGTGAAACCGTGGTCGCGGGCGTGTCGCGACAGCCACGCGAAGGCCTTCGTGCCCTCGAACGATTCCTCCGCCGGCGGCTCGCCCGGGGTGCCGATGTCGAGCGCCTGCCCGCAATGGTGCTCGCTGAAACCGGGCGCCGCGTTGACGGAGAGGATCGCGTCGATCTCCAGCCCGCGCGCGCGCTTGCGCTCGAAGATGCCGAGCTGGTAATCGTGGCTGCGGTAGCCGGAGATCGCGTCGAGCACGATCTCGTCGCGTGCCGCGGACTCCCGCATGCGTTGCCAGGCGCGGGCGGCGTCGGCCAGCAACCACAGCGGGCGGCGGTAGCGGTCGAAGCCGGCCAGCGACAGGGTAGCGGGTTCGGCGACGAGCGACAGTCCGGTGCGCCGCGCATACGCGTCGGCCTCGATGCCGAGCGCGTCGAGCCGTTCCTCGACCCGATGCAGTGGCAGTTGCGCCTCGCCAGCGGCGAAGCCGTCGTCCGCGGCCGCGTCGAGCAGGTCGAGCGCGGCCTCCACGCCCGCCTCGCGCGGGAATCGCGGGACCAGCGGCATCAGCCCGTCTTCCAGCACCGCGGCCAGGTAGCGCCCGTCGCGCTTGCGCCGCAGCACGCGTGTCGCGCGCGACAGGATCCGCGCGTCGGCATTGCCGCGCGCGCGCAGCAACCAGGCCGGCCACAGTTCGATGTCCGGTGTGTTGAGCAGGGTGCGGGCGAGGGGACGCATCCGCGCAGCTTATCGACGCGGCTGCGTTGCGGCCAGCTCGCGCAGGTGCGCGAGCAGGTCGCGTGGCCTGTCCGGGCTGAGCAGCAGCAGCTTGCCGTCGCGCTGTGGCAGCACCAGCACGCGATCGCGGGCGGTCAGCAGGCAGAAGGCGCGCTGGCGGTTGCGCAGCAGGTAGTGGCCGGCATGGAAGCCGGGCACGCCGAACCGGTTGAGGCCGAGGACCGGCTTCAGCGCGGTGTGCTCGCCGAGATCGACGACGCGCGCGTGTTCGAGGTCGAGCGCATCGACGCGCACGCGTCGGGTATAGAGCGCGGCCGCCACCACCAGCTCGTCGCCCTCGATCGTGATGCGCCGGCGCCGCAGTGCCAGCAGCGGCGCGAGCAGCAGCAGGGCGACGAAGAACGGCGTGAGCAGCCAGACCGGCGCCGGCAGCGCCTCGTCGCGTGGCAGCAGCAGTCCGCCTGCCAGCGCAAGCGCGGCGATCGCAAGCAGAAACAGCCAGGCCCGCCGCGGCAGCGGCGCGGGCGGAAACGCGACGACGCGCGCGGTCACGGGGCGATCCCCTGGCAGGACGCGACGCGACCTGGCGCGGCGGACGTGGCAACTGGCCGAATGCGGCGCACGGGCGTCGACGATGCCATCGCGATACTCCCCTGGCGCTACTGCGGGCCGCCGGAGGCGGGTACGAAGTGCAGTCCGGCGATCTTGCCCTCGTGGTCGATCGCCACGGTGGCATCGAGCGCGGCGAGTTCGCGCCGGATCCGGACCACCACCACGGTGTAGCCGTCGCGCTGCGAGATCCGCGGCGCCTCGCGCGACAGCACGGGTCCCGCTGCCTCCATCTTCTGCTGCACGCCCTGCAGCCTGTCGGGGCCGAGCGCCGCCTTCATCTGCGCGTTGAAGCCGCTGGTCGCGCCTTCGAAGTCGCCGGCATCCAACCGGTCCAGCACGGCGGTCGCGGTGGCGGTGGCAGCGTCGTCCTGCTGTGCGAAGACCGGTGCCGAGCCGAGCACGGCCAGACACAGCACGAGCCCGATGCGTAGCAGGCGGCGCATGTCACTGCTCCTTCTTGAGGTAAAGCCAGACCGCCAGCCCCTGACTGACGACCGAGACGAGCTCCCAGCCCTGCAGCCCGAGCTGGACGAGCTTCTCTTCGACATGCTGGGGCCTGAGGCTCAGGAACTGTGCCTTGACCTCGACCACCTTGTGTTGCCAGCGCTTGCTCATCGTAAGACTCCTTGCGTGCATGGGAGGGCGATGGTTCGGCCCGCGGCTTCCCGGGCGGGCGCCGCGAGGCGGTTCATGGACTTTCGTCGCCGTCGCCGGGGGAAGGCGCCTGTTTCGGCAGCCGCCCCGCCTTGCGCAGCGCATCGCGCAGCACGTATTCGATCTGCGCGTTGAGGCTGCGAAGGTCGTCGTCCGCCCACTTCTGCGCCGCCGCCAGCACGTCGGCGCCGATGCGCAGCGGATAGGCCTTCTTCTCCGCCATCAGCGGTCCATCCCCGGCCCGGTGCCGCGACGCGCGCGGACCACCGCGAGCAGCATCGCCAGCGCGAGCCCGTTGACCACGAGCACCAGCACCACGGCAAGCACGAGGATGCGGCGCTGGTCCATGCCCCACAGCGCCATCCCGCCGGCCATCGCCAGCATCGCCAGGGCGAGCATCCGCATCAGCCGGGACAGCCGGTCGTCGAGTGCGCGGCGGCGGCCCTCGGTCATGCCGCGCGCGCCGCCGGCGACCGGCAGACGGCCGTCACGCAGCCAGCCGGCGGCGACGAAGGCCGGGATCGCCATCAGCGCGAACACCAGGGCGGCGAGGTGGTGCGGTTGCATGCCGGCCGCGTCCGTCAGTACAGCGTGCCGGCGTTGACGATCGGCTGTGTGCTGCGGTCGCCGCACAGCACCACCAGCAGGTTGCTGACCATCGCCGCCTTGCGTTCCTCGTCGAGCTGCACCACGCCGTTCTTCTGCAGTTCGGCCAGCGCCATCTCGACCATGCCGACGGCACCGGCGACGATCCGCGTGCGCGCGGCGATCACCGCGTTGGCCTGCTGCCGTTGCAGCATGGCGTGGGCGATCTCGGGCGCGTAGGCGAGGTGGCTGATGCGGGCATCGACCACGTCGACGCCGGCCGCGGTCAGGCGCTCGTCCAGTTGCTCCTTCAGCCGGTCGGAGATCTCCACCGGATGGCTGCGCAGCGAGATCTGGCCATCCTCGTGCTGGTCGTAGGGATAGCTGGTGGCCATCGCCCGCAACGCCGCCTCGGACTGGATGTGGACGAAGCTCTCGTAGTCGTCGACGTTGAACACCGCCTCGGCGGAGTCCACCACCCGCCACACGATCACCGCCGCGATCTCGATCGGCGAGCCGTCCAGTTCGTTGACCTTGAGCCTGCCGCTCTCGAAGTTGCGCACCCGCAGCGACACCTTCTTCTTGGTGTAGAAGGGATTGTTCCAGCGCAGGCCGTTCTCCTTGGCCGTGCCCACGTACTTGCCGAACAGGCTGAGCACGGCGGCCTGGTTGGGTTCGACCATGTACAGGCCGCACAGGCAGAGCAGCGCCAGCAGCGCGGCCAGCACCGACAGCGCCATCTGTCCCCCTGCCCTGGGCTCGAGCGCTGCGACGAAGAACCAGCCGGCGGCCAGCATGATCGCCAGCAGGGCCAGCAGCATCGGGATGCCGGGCAGCGAACGGATCGGGTTTTCTTTCATGGCCTGTCTCCTCGTCCCCCATCGGACGAGAGAAAGATATCAATTTGATATCAGATTGCAAGAGCGTTCGTCGATGACCCGCCGATAGAATGGGCGCCCCATCGCCCGGACCCGCCCATGACCACGCTCGGCACCCCGCTGTCCCCCACGGCCACCCGCGTCCTGCTGCTGGGATCGGGCGAGCTGGGCAAGGAGGTCGCGATCGAGCTGCAGCGGCTCGGGGTCGAGGTGATCGCCGCCGACCGCTACGCCGATGCGCCGGCGATGCAGGTGGCGCACCGCAGCCATGTCCTGGACATGCTCGACCCGGCGGCGCTGGGCGCATTGATCCGGCGGGAAAGGCCGCATCTGGTGGTGCCCGAGATCGAGGCCATCCACACCGACACCCTGGTGGCACTGGAACGCGACCACGGCCAGCGCGTGGTGCCGACCGCGCGCGCCGCGCGGCTGACGATGGACCGCGAAGGCATCCGCCGGCTCGCCGCGGAAATACTGGGCCTGCCGACCTCTCCCTACCGCTTCGTCGACACCGAGGCCGAGTACCGCGACGCCGTCGCGGCGGTCGGCCTGCCGTGCGTGGTCAAGCCGGTGATGTCGTCGTCCGGCAAGGGCCAGAGCACGGTGCGCGGCGAGGCCGATGTCGCGGCCGCCTGGGAGTACGCGCAGACCGGCGGACGCGCCGGGGCCGGGCGCTGCATCGTCGAGGGCTTCGTCGACTTCGACTACGAGATCACCCTGCTCACCGTGCGCCACGTCGGCGGCACCGCGTTCTGCGCGCCGATCGGACACCTGCAGCGCGATGGCGACTATCGCGAGAGCTGGCAGCCGCAGCCGATGTCGCCGCGCGCGCTGGAGCGTTCGAAACGGGTCGCGAAGGCGATCACCGACGACCTCGGCGGCTGGGGCCTGTTCGGCGTGGAGCTTTTCGTGAAGGGCGACGAGGTCTGGTTCAGCGAGGTCTCGCCGCGGCCGCACGATACCGGTCTGGTCACCCTGGTGTCGCAGGAGCTGAGCGAATTCGCGCTGCATGCGCGCGCGATCCTCGGGCTGCCGGTGGGCGCGGACGCCGACGGCTGGATCCCGCAGCGCGGCCCTTCCGCATCCAGCGCGATGCTCGCGCAGGGCAGCGGCGTGCCGGTGTTCGGCAACCTCGGGGCCGCGCTGCAGGCGCCCGATACCGCGCTGCGCCTGTTCGGCAAGCCGCGGGTCGAGGGCCAGCGCCGTGTCGGCGTGACCCTGGCCAGGGCCGACTCGCTCGAAGCCGCTCGCGCCGTCGCGCGCGATGCGACGGCGGCCATTACCATCGAGCTGCAATAGCCTTGCGCCTGCCGCCTTGCCGCGGCCGGCATCCCGGCGTTCAGCCCGACCCGCGGCGTCGCCCGGAGAGGGGGACGCGCGCAATGTCTTCGGCCACCGCAGTGCGGTCGCCGCGAAACCGGAGAAGTGAATGAAAGGAAGCGGCGGCTACATCGTGTTCTTCTACCCGCAGGCGCTCGAGGTGCTGGGCGACGCCATCAAGCCCTACCTGCAGGACGGGGAAGCCGGCACGCACCTGGCCTGCAGCGAGATCGACACCGCCGGCGGCTTCACCGAGATGACCCTGTTCGGGAAGACGTCCGCGGGTCAGGACGTGACCCTCGAACTGATGGTGCCGTCGAGCATGGTGCGGATGATCGTATCGAGCCAGCAGGATGGCAGCTTCGGTTTCCGGCGGCAGCCGGCGGCCAGCCCCGCGGCGACGGTCACGCCGTCCGCTGCACCTGCCGCGGAACTGTCCGGGGAGTCGATCGCGGCACCGCAGGCGCCGTCGCGCGAGGACTGATGCTCAGCGCTGCAGGTCGATCCACACCAGATGATGGTCGCTCGCCGCCGCGAGCTCGGCGGCCGGATCGCCCGGCCGCGGCCAGAACACGCCAGAGTCCGCGACCGTGAATCCGGTCGAGGGCAGCACGTAGTCCAGCCGCAGGTTGCCTACCCGGGGGCCGAAGCGGCCGGTGTCGTGTGCGTGCGCGCCGCGATGCGCGCCGTTCTCGCCCCCATCCGCGGCCGCCGCGAGCACGGCCCCTTCGCTGCGTGGCGTGGCGTGACGCAGCACGCGCGGGTGTTCGAGCAGTTCGACGATGGCCTCGTGCTCGCCGGCGCCGTCGGTGGGATCGTTGTTGAGGTCGCCCAGGATCACGAAGCGCGCATCCCCGGGCAGCCCGCCGCAGGTGCCGGCGTCGTCGCACAGCCAGGGCTTCGCGTCGGGAGAGATGTACTCGCGCCACAGCCGGATCTCGTCGTGGTTGCGCAGGCCGTTGCGGTTCTCGGGGCCGTCGAAGGTCGGCGGCGTGGGGTGCGAGGCCAGCACGTGCAGCACGCCCAGCGGCGTGTCCACCGGCACGTCCCAGTGCGACTTCGACGACAGCCGCAGCTGCCGCCAGACCTCGTCGCGATGGAACGGCGCGCCGGTCGCGGGATCGACCGGGCGGCGTGCGCCCGGCATCGCGCTCCACTTCAGCAGCCGGAACGTGCGCGCGCGTGCCGCGTCGATCGGGTGTTTCGACAGCAGCAGCATGCCGTACTGGCCCGGATGCAGGCCGTAGCCCCAGGCATCGTTGCCGCGCTCGCGGCCGTCGCCGCCGACGCTGCCGCTGTCGTCGAGGTCCAGCCCGCTCGGGACACCGGTGTTGACAGGGGCCAGGTAGCGGTAGGGATAGCGCAGCGGCTCGCCGCCGCCGGCCTGCGGCTGCTCGAGGTAACGCTGCTGGAACAGGTCGGCGGCGCGGCCGGCCTCGTCGTAGTCGAACTCGTTGAGCAGCACGATATCGGGCCGCAGCGTCTGCAGCACCGCGGCGATCCTGCGCGCCTGCGCATTGCCCAGCTCCAGCCGCCGGATCAGTCCGCCGGTGTCCTCGTCGTACAGCGACACGTTGTAGGTGGCGACGCGGAGCGGGGCGGTTTCGGGCATCGGGGCATCCGGAGTGGACGGGTCGCCGTGGACGTTGACGCGCACGCACCCGGCCAGCGCCAGGGCGAGGACGACGATGAGGGCGACCAGCCGCGAACGGGACGTCATGGGTCTTCGGTCGCATCGATCGCGTCGAACGGGCGCCAGCGGCGGCCGTCGAAGCCTTCAAGCGGACGGAAGTTGCGCTTGTAGTCCATCTTGTCGTGTCCGCTGATCCAGTAGCCCAGGTAGAGATGGCGGCGGCGCTCGCGCGCCGCCCACTCGAGCTGCTTCAGGATCGCCAGCGTACCGAGCCCGCGTGACACCTCGTCCGGATCGTAGAAGCTGTAGACGGCGGACATCGCGAGCGCGTCGAGGTCGGTCACCGCGACCGCGAGCAGGCGGCCGGCCTCGCGCAGCTCCAGGAACCGGCTGTTCGCCCAGCTGCCGACGAGGAACTGGTCGAACTCGTGCGCGCCGTGGGTGTCCATGCCCCCGCCGGGATGGCGCGAGCCGAGGTAGCGTCGATACAGCGCGAGGCGCTCGTCGTCGCGTCCCGCCGGCAGGACGCGGACGTCGACCGAGGCGTTGCGGACCAGGCAGCGCCGCTGGCTGCGGTTGGGCACGAACCCGTCCACCGGGATCCGCACCGCGACGCAGGCGCGGCAGTGCGGGCAATGCGGGCGGTAGACGATGTCGCCGGAGCGGCGGAAACCCCATTGCAGCGCCTGCGGGTAGAACGCGGGCAGGCGCGCATCGTGCGGATCGAACACGAGGTCGCGGGCCGTGCGCTCGGGCCAGTAGCCGCAGGCGTGCGTGCCGGTGTGGAACAGCCGCAGGTTGTCGTTCTCGCCCATGCCGTCTCGATACTCCAGTGGACCCCAGCATACTGCGGCCGGTAGCGGGCGGTGCGACCGGCAGGTGTCCGCGAGCTGAACCCGCCGGGCGCGGCGTCAACGGCAGGGGCGGGCGGCGCGTTGACGGGGCACGGCGGCAATGGAGCCGCAAGGTGAGGACCTGTCAATGAAGCACAAGACCCTGTTCACCGCGCTCGCGCTGGCCCTGGCCATGTCCGCGGGTGCCATGGCGGCCGAGCCGGCCGCGTCCCCGCAGCGTGCGGACAAGCCCGCGCTCGACACCAACGGCGACGGCGTGGTCGATCGCGCGGAAGCGTCGAAGTACCCGCGCCTGGCGGCGAAGTTCGACACGCTCGATGCGAACTCCGACGGCCGGCTCGACGCCAGCGAGCGCCCGCAGCGCAGGCACCATGGCCACGGCGGCATGGGCTCGCGCAGCCACGGCGGCCACCACGGCGCCGAACGCCTCGACGCCGATGGCGACGGGCGCCTCAGCCGCGAAGAGGTGGCGGCCGCCAGGGCTGGTCGCGATGGACGCCCCGATCGGCTGGGCGAGCACTTCGACGCGATCGACGCCAACAGCGACGGTTACATCGTCCGCAACGAACTTCGCGCCTGGCACGAGACGCAGCGCCCGCTGCGCCAGGCCGAGATGCGCAAGCGCTTCGATGAACGCTTCACCACGGCCGACCTCAACGGCGACGGCAAGCTCAGCCGCGTCGAGGTCGACGAGAAGATGCCGCGACTGGCCAAGCGCTTCGCGTGGATGGACGACAACCGCGACGGCTTCCTGAGCCGCGCGGAACTGCAGCCGCCGCAGCGCCGCTGACCCTGCCGGAGGTACGAAGGCCCGCGTCGCAGGACGCGGGCCTTTTTCTTGGATCTTCTGCCATGGCGTAGAAAAGCAAAGCTCAGCGTCCGAACGTTGACCGAGGCGACGGGTACGGACGCCCCTGGGCACGAATGTCCCCCGGCAACGGGCTGCGCCCGTCGCCTCCTCCTTGATTTCGTACCCAGGGGCGTCCGCACCAGACGTGGCGGGAGGGTTGGCGCGTCAGGGCGGGCACCCTTCCAGGAACTTCGTGACTGGCCCAGCGTCCGCAAGCCGAGCCCCGCTCTGGCTGGCAGGCCTTTGCGGCGAAATCAAGGAGGAGGCATCCGCCCGCAGGCGGATGCCGGGGGACATTCGCCGCAAAGGCCTGCCAGCCAGAACGGGGTGCGTCAGGTCGCCGCGCTATGGGGCGAAGCGACGCGATCGCTCCACAGCCCCCTCCGACTTCGCAACCTCCCAGATCTCCGGAGTTGGAAAGACGCCATTTTTCTTCTGGCCATTCCACTCCGCGCGGCACGCGAGGGCGTGCGGATCAGGATCGGATTGCTCCAGCGGTATCGTGGTCTGCTTCAGCCGCCGAAATGGAAGTGGGCGATGATCAGCGAGCCGATCACGATCACGTTGCTGATCATCACCCCGCCGCGGCCCCAGGTCAGCCGATAGGCCAGCAGCCGCTGCCTCGCACCCACCGGATCGCGCCGCGCGTCGCGCGCCAGCAACGGATTCATCCGCCGCGGCAGCATCACCAGCAGTTGCCAGTTCATCGCCAGCAGCGCGACGGCGATGGCGACGAAGGTGTGGCGCTCGTCGCCGAACACCAGGTGGGTGCCGATGATCGCCGCGATCATCGCCAGCGACAGCACGATGTAGCGGCGCGAGAAGCGCAGCAGCATGTCGCGCTCGGCGGCGGTGTCGGCGTAGTCGAGGATGACGCCGCGTGCGAACCAGGCCGCGACCAGCCCACCGAGCAGGCCACCGGACGCCGCACCGGCGAAGCCCAGGGCGAACCGCGCGAACAGGCTGCCGGCGATCGACTTGGTGGCGATGCCCAGCCCGGCCGCGGCGGCCGGCTTGCTGAAGCCCAGCGCCGCGGTGACGCCGACCGCGAACGCGGCCGAAGGCGCGCTGCTGCGGGCGAAGTCGCTGAAGCGCGTGAGCAGGTCCTCGCGCACGCTCTGGCGTGCGCGCGAGAGGCGCTTGCGCACCGCCGCATCGGACAGTCCCAGCAGCATCGCCACCTGCTTCGAACTCTGGCCTTCGCGGTAGTACAGCAGCAGGGCCTCGCGACTTTCCTCGGGCAGCTCTGAGATCAGGTCGGCGGCGACGGCATCGCGCTCGGCATCGAGCGCCTGCTGCAGCGGGCAGCCGTCGGGGTCGGCGGCGTGCTGGATGGCCAGCTCCGCGACCTCGCCGTCGAGCATGCGGTTGCGCCGGCCGCGCAGGTGGTCGTGGGCCAGGTTGCGGGTGATCTGGCGCAGCCACGGCAGGAAACTCGACGGGTTCTTCAGCCGCGGCAGGTGGTGCCAGGCGGACAGGAAGGCCTCCTGGGCGATGTCCTCGCTGGTGGGCACGTCACGGGTGATGGCCAGGGCGACGGCGGTCACCACGTTCTGGCTGGCGACCACGATCCTGCCGTAGGCGTCGCGGTCGCCGCGCACCGCGGCGGGAAGTTCGCGCTTGATCAGCAGGTCGATCGCGTCGTTGGACATGGTGGCCGGGTGGAGGGGCTTCGGGACGGGACCGGCGCAGGGGGCCGGATGTGACCGCTTCAGAGTGTACGCAGGATGCGCCACTGGTCCTCGGCACGCTCGACCTCGACCCGGCGCGGGGTGGGGCTGGCATCGCCGCGGGCTACCGAAACCTCGACCGTGCCCGATCCCGAGCCGTCGGTCAGGTAGTCCGAAACCGAGACCCGCAGCGAGTCGTCTCCATCCTCGCAGGTGGAGGCCGGCCGTGGATCGAGACCGGCCGCGCGCGCGGCCGCCAGCGCGGCTTCACCCGGGGCCTCGCCGTCGACGGCGAGACACAGCCGGGCATCCGGTGACTGCGCCTGCTCCAGCGCGGCGAGGGTCGCGGCCAGTGCGGGCGGGGTGGGGATGCGGTAATGCGTGTCTGCGCTGGTGGCGATCGCCTGCAGCGACGGGTCGATCGGGCTCGCCGCCGGCGCGTCGGCGCGCACCGGTTCGGGCAGGTCCCAGCCGGGATTGCGGAACTGGTTGAGCCACAGCGCCAGCGCCACGGCCGCGACGATCAACAGGCCGAACCGGACGCGGACGCGGCGCTTGGGCGAAGCCGCGTCCAGGCGCGCGGCATGGCCGATCGCGGGCAGGAAGTTGCCCGGGTTGGCGGCGGTCGCTTCCAGCAGGCCCGCTTCGCGCAACAGCTGGCGCGCGCGCGGCTGGTCGTCGGAGCGGATCACCCACACCGCTGCGCGCGTCGCGCCCTCCGCCTGTTCGCGATAGCTGAAATTGCCGCGGATCGAGCTGCGCAGGGTGCGGCCGTTCTCGACCCGCACCTCGATGCCCTGGTCGGCGAGCAACCGGGCGACGGCTTCGGCGTTCTCGATGCGTGCGCTGCTGAAGACCTGGCGCACGGTTCAGCCCTTCGCCGACGCGGGATCGACCGCACGCGCCTGGTCGACCACGCGGATCAGGCCTTCCTGCGCGGTGCTGGCCACCAGCCGGCCCTCGCGGCTGAAGACCTGGCCGCGCGCCAGGCCGCGCGATCCCTGCGCGCTGGGGCTGTCGATCGAATACAGCAGCCATTCGTCGGCCCGGAACGGACGGTGGAACCACAGCGCGTGGTCGAGCGAGGCCATCTGCACGTCCGGCTGGTAATAGCTGATGCCGTGCGGGAAGGTGGTGGTGCCGAGCAGGTGGAAATCGGAGGCATACGCGAGCAGGGCGCGATGCAGTTCCGGACCGTCGCCGACCCGTTCGCCCAGCCGGAACCAGACGTGGTTGAAGGGCGGCTGCTTGGCCGGCTTGAGATCGTTGCGCGGATGCACGTGGCGGAACTCGAACGGACCGCCGCGGGCGAGCCAGCGCTGCACCTTGGTGGGGAGCGTCGCCAGCACGTCGGCGGCGATCGGCTCGGCCGGGGAGATATCGTCCGGATCGGGTACCTGCGGCATCGGCGGCTGGTGTTCGACGCCGCCCTCGGTCTCCTGGAACGAGGCGGCGCAGAAGAAGATCACCTTGCCGTGCTGGATCGCGGTCACCCGGCGCACCGAGAAGCTGCCGCCGTCGCGGGTGCGGTCGACGTGGTAGACGATCGGATGCTCGATGTCGCCCGCGCGCAGGAAGTAGGCGTGCAGCGAATGCGCCGCGCGCGGTTCGGGCATCGTCGCCTGCGCCGCCGACAGCGCCTGGCCCAACACCTGCCCGCCGAACACGTAGCGGGTGCCGATGTCGCGGCTCTGGCCGCGGAACAGGTCCTGCTCGAGCCGCTCCAGCGACAGCAGTTCGATCAGCTCGGAAACGGGCGAGGTCATGGGCGGGCGCGGGGGGGCGAATCGCGATTATACGGGCCTGCGAAGGCCTGCTCCGGCGCGCGCCGCGTGCGTCGTGACCGTGCTGGCGGCTTCGTGTCCCGCCGCGAACGGCGGCGGGGTGCGGGGGCGGCCTACGGCAGTCGTTGAAGCCCGCAGGCCGGCAGCACGCGCGCCCAGGGAAAGAGCGGGCCGGGGTCGCGCTTGCGCGGCACCTGCACCGCGGGATCGTCGCTGGCGGGCACGCGGCCGGTGTCCAGGTCCTCGTGGCCGGCGATCGAGCGCAGCGCCGGCAGGCTGGCGCGCACCGACGCCAGCAGCGCCAGCAGCGCCTCGATCTGCGCGTCGGGGTAGGGCTCGTCCATCGCCTGATGGCGCGTGTCGAGCCAATGTGGATAGCGGCCGGTGTTCACCAGTTCGATGCCGACCGAGCGCGCGTTGTGGCCACGCACGTGGTGGGCGATGCGGTCCGGCGCTACGTATTCGACGATGGTGCCGTCGCGATCGACGTACCAGTGTCCGCTGTTGCCGGTGCCGCTGCCGGAATGGAGGACGCGCTCGCCGTAGCTGCGCGCGGTGGCGAGATCGGGAAGCTCGGTGCAGTGGATCACCACCAGGTCGATCGCCCCGATCGAACGCGATTCGAGCCGCTCGACGTAGGGCAGATGGTGGACGCGGATCGCGACGTGCTCGGACGGCGGCGGCATGGGGCGATGCTAGCATTGCGCGATGGAACTGCCGCCGCCCGGGACCGACCTGCATCGCCTCATGACCCGGTTCCCGCGCGCGGGCCAGGTGCAGTGGATCGGCCTGCGACCGGCGCGGGATGTTCCGATGCGCGAAGTCGGTTCGGCGCAGGCCAGCGCCGGCGGCGGACTTGCCGGCGATCGCTACAACGGCGGCAGCGGCAAGCGCGGCGTCACCCTGATCCAGGCCGAGCACCTGCCCGCGATCGCCGCGCTCGCCGGGCACGAGGAGATCGTGCCCGCGACCCTGCGCCGCAACCTCGTCGTGTCCGGGATTGCGTTGATCGCGCTGAAGGGCAACCGTTTCCGCATCGGCGACGTGCTGCTGGAAGGCACGGTCGCGTGCGACCCGTGTTCGCGGATGGAAGTCGCGCTAGGTGCCGGCGGCTACAACGCCCTGCGCGGCATGGGCGGGTTGTGCGCACGGATACTGGAAGGCGGTGAACTGCGCCTCGGCGATGCGGTGGAGTGGGTTGGCGCGTGAGCGCGCAGGGTCACTGCATCCTCTCGCACGGGTTCGAGAGCGGGCCGGACGCGACCAAGGTGACGGCGCTGGCGGAAGTCGCCGAGCGCCTGGGCTGGACCCATGAGCGACCCGATTACACCGACCTCGACGCGATGCGCGAGGTGAGCGATCTCGGCGACGTGTATGCGCGCGTCGAGCGCCTGCATGCGCGTGCCGTCGCAGCGGCGCGGCGCGGCCGGCTGGTGCTGGCAGGATCCAGCCTCGGCGCCTGGATCTCCGGGCAGGTCTCGCTGCGGGTGCCGGTCGCGGGCCTGTTCCTGATGGCCCCGCCTACGCGGATGGGTGCCGCGCCGCCGCTGCAGGCCGCGGACGTGCCGGTATCGATCGTCCACGGCTGGCACGACGAACTGATCCCCGCCACCGCGGTGGTCGACTGGGCGCATGCACGCAGCGCCACCCTGCTGCTGGTGGACGATGCGCATCGCCTCGCGGACCACGTCGAGACCGCGGCGCAGGCGTTCGCAGGGCTGCTCGCGGGACTGCGCGCATGAAGTTCTTCGCCAGCTGCGCCAAGGGCCTGGAATACCTGCTGGTCGACGAGCTCGTCGCGCTGGGCTGCAGCGGCGGGACGGCCGCGGTCGCCGGCGCCCATGCCGAAGGCTCGTTGTCCGACGCGCAACGCGCGGTGCTGTGGTCGCGGCTGGCGAGCCGCGTACTGTGGCCGCTGGCGGACTATGCCTGCGCCGACGAGCATGCGCTCTACGCCGGCGCGCGCGCGGTGCCCTGGCACGAGCACCTCGATGCCACGATGACCCTGGCGGTGGACGCGCACGTCTCCGGCAGCGAAGTCACCCATGCGCGCTACGCGGCGCAGCGGATCAAGGACGCGGTGGTGGATGCGCTGCGCGACACCACCGGCGCACGCCCCGACGTCGACCTCGAAGCCCCGGACCTGCGCCTGAACCTGGTGGTGCGCAAGGGCCGCGCCATCCTGTCGGTCGACCTGGGCGGCGGGCCGCTGCATCGGCGCGGCTGGCGTCGCGCCCAGGGCGAGGCGCCGCTGAAGGAAAACCTCGCCGCGGCCGTACTGCTGCGCGGCGGCTGGCCCGCGCTGTACGCCGAGGGCGGCGCGCTGCTGGACCCGATGTGCGGCAGCGGCACGCTGCTGATCGAAGGCGCGCTGATGGCGGCCGATGTCGCGCCGGGCTTGCTGCGCCACGGCGGGCGCGCGCCGAGCCGCTGGCGCGGTTTCGATGTGGCGGCGTGGGATGGAATGGTCGAAGAGGCGCTGGCGCGCGAACGCGTCGGCCGGACCGCGCTGCGCCCGGTGTTCGATGGCGGCGACATCGATCCGCAGGCGATCCGCGCCGCGCGCGAGAATGCCGCGGCCGCGGGCCTGCGCGATGCGGTGCGCTGGCACGTGCGTTCCATCGCGCAACTGGACGCGGCAGGTCTCGGGCAACACTCCGGTGCAGTTGCCGGCGACCCTGCGTTGGACCCGGTGGCGGATGTCCCGGCAGGGACCGCTGCGACAGGGGAATCCACCTGGTCGGCGCGCGGGCTCGTCGTCTGCAATCCGCCCTACGACGCGCGACTGGCCGCCGACCCCGCGCTGTACCGCGCACTCGGCGACGCGCTCAGGCGGGCGGTGCCGCAATGGCGCGCGAGCCTGCTGTGCGGCGATCGCGAACTGGCCTTCGCCACCGGCCTGCGTGCGAAGAAGACCTACCAGGTGTTCAACGGCGCACTGGAATGCGTGCTGGTCGTATGCGATCCGGTCCTGCCCGCGGCGCGGGTGGATGCGGCGCCGCGGGTGCTGTCGGAGGGCGCCGGCATGGTCGCCAACCGCCTGCGCAAGACCCTGAAGGCCTCGCGCGCCTGGCGCGAACGCGAGGAGGTCGACTGCTTCCGCGCCTACGATGCCGACATCCCCGAATATTCCGCGGCGATCGACGTCTACACCGATGTCGTGTCGCGCGAGCGCTGGCTGCACGTGCAGGAGTACGCCGCGCCTGCCGAGATCCCCGAGGCGGTCACGCGCAAGCGTTTCGGCGAACTGCTGGCAGGCGCGTCGGATGCGCTGGAGGTGCCGCGCGAACGCATCGCGGTGAAGACCCGCGTCAAGGGGCGGGGCGGAGCCAAGTACGGCCACTTCGCCCGTCGCGGCGAGTTCCTGACTGTGCGCGAGGGCGCGGCGCGCCTGCGGGTGAACCTGTTCGACTACCTGGACACCGGCCTGTTCCTCGACCATCGTCCGCTGCGCCTGCGCATCGCGCAGCAGGCGCGCGACCGGCGCCTGCTCAACCTGTTCTGCTACACCGGCGCGGCGACGGTGCAGGCGGCCGTCGGCGGCGCGGCGCAGACCACCAGCGTCGACCTGTCGGCGACCTACCTCGAATGGCTGGCCGACAACCTGCGCGAGAACGCGATCGGCGGTACCCGGCACCGCATCGCCCAGGCCGACGCGATGGCCTGGCTGCGTGCCGACCGTGGCGAATACGACCTGGTGTTCTGCGATCCGCCGACGTTCTCCAATTCCGCGCGCGCCGACGACTTCGACGTGCAGCGCTCGCACGTGGAGCTGCTGCAGCTGGCGGTCTCGCGCCTGGCGCCGGATGGCGTGCTCTATTTCTCGAACAATTTCCGCCGCTTCCGGCTCGATGCGGACGCGCTGGCGGCGTTCGCCCGGGTCGAGGACGTCAGCGCCGCGACCATCCCGCCCGACTTCGCCCGCAACCCGCGCATCCACCGCACCTGGGAACTCCGGCGCAGGCACGGCTGAGGCGTGGCGACCGCGCAAATCTGGCAAGTACCGTTGCGTCGGTGACGGTTATCGCGCCTGGAACCGGGCGCATATTGCCGGGCAGTCCAGCCGAGGCAACGCCATGAACACCACCGATCCCATCCTTTACGCCCGCATCGCCCGCAAGGTCCGCGGCACGCCCGCGTCCGACGGTGCCGGGGTGCGTCTGACCCGCGTCATCGGCGGCGGCGAGCTGCCCGACCTCGATCCGTTCCTGCTGCTCGACGAGTTCGGCACCGACCGGCCCGAGGACTACCTCGCGGGCTTCCCCAGCCATCCGCACCGCGGGTTCGAGACCGTCACCTACATGCTCGACGGCCGCATTCGCCACAAGGACAACCACGGCAACGAGGGCCTGCTGGTGCCCGGCAGCGTGCAGTGGATGACGGCCGGCCGCGGCCTGGTGCACTCGGAGATGCCCGAGCAGGAAAACGGCCGCATGCGCGGCTTCCAGCTGTGGGTGAACCTGCCGGCGAAGGACAAGATGACGGCGCCGCGCTACCAGGAGTTCCCGCCTGCGCAGTTGCCGGTGGTGACGCCGGCCGAGGGCGTGCGGGTGAAGCTCATCGCCGGCGCTGTGCACGACGCCGATGGCGCACTCGTGCGCGGCCCGATCTCGCAGCCGGCGACCGAGCCGGTGTACCTCGACGTCGAGCTCGCGCCGGGTGCCGCATGGCTGTACCCGCTGCCGCCGGGCCACAACGCGTTCGCCTATGCGTTCGAGGGCGATGCGATGCTTGGCGACGGCGACGATGCGCGTGCGCTCGGCGCGCAGGAGATGGCGGTGCTCGGCGGCGGCGATGCGCTGAAGCTGCACGGCGGCGAGGCGGGTGCCCGGTTGATCGTGGTCGCCGGCCGGCCGCTGCGCGAGCCGGTGGCGCGCCACGGGCCGTTCGTGATGAATACCCGGGAGGAGCTGATGCAGGCGTTCGTCGATTTTCAGGAGGGGCGGTTCTGAGCGTAACGCTGCGTAAGCGCGCGGCCGGGCGATGCCCGGCCGTCGCGTGTCAGCCGGCCGGGCGTGCTCAGCCGTTGCCGACGATGTCCGGCCGGTCGTGGCCCAGCCACTTGTAGAAGCTGCCGCCGAGCAGGCCGCCGAGGATCGGCGCCAGCCAGAACATCCACAGCTGCGAAACCTGCGCACCGCCCACCAGCACCGCGACCCCGGTGGAACGCGCGGGATTGACCGAGGTATTGGTCACCGGAATGCTGATCAGGTGGATCAGGGTCAGGGCAAGGCCGATCGCGATCGGCGCGAAGCCCACCGGCGCACGCGCATGGGTGGCGCCCATGATCACGACCAGGAAGAAGGCGGTCAGCACCACCTCGCACAGGAACGCGGCCGCCATCGAGTAGCCGCCGGGGGAGAGTCCGCCATAGCCGTTGGTCGCGAATGCGCCGGCGCTGCCGCCGTCGATCGCGAATCCCGGAGCGCCGCTGGCGATCTGGAACAGGATGAAGGCGGCCGCCGTTGCGCCCAGCGTCTGCGCCACGACGTAGGGCAACAGGTCCCGGACCGGAAAGCGGCCGCCGGCCCACAGCCCGAAACTGACCGCGGGATTGAAATGGCCGCCGGAAATGTGGCCGAGCGCGTAGGCGCCGGTCAGCACCGTGAGACCGAACGCCAGGGCCACGCCGACGAACCCGATGCCCAGCGGATTGCCGTCGCCGCCGAAATTGGCCGCGAGCACGGCGCTGCCGCAGCCGCCCAGGACCAGCCAGAAGGTGCCGACGAATTCGGCGGAGAGTTTTTTGATCATGATGCGGTTCCCCCGGTAGTGGGCGAGACTGCCCTGGCGTCGAGGCCAGAGCATCGGTCGCAGGCATGGGCACTGGCAAGCATCGCGACGATGCGGCAGCCGAAGGCAGAGTCTATGCCGCAATGCAGCAAAAACAATGACTTGGACAATCGCGCCGATTCGGTATAGTGCCCCCGAAACGGATTTCATCCCCCTTTTGCTGGACGATGAATTATCCACGAAGCTGTTGCGGTGCAGCACTTCCCCCATGCAGGGCTGTGACCTCGTGGTCCCTTCGCTACATGGAGTGACTTGAGATGAAATCGATGTGCCTGCTGGCCGGCCTGCTGTGGTCAGGCTACGCGTTCGCGCAATCCGCAACGGAAAACTGCCCCGACCTGCCGCCCGGCACCGATCTGGGCTGGGAAGTGGTCGAAGGCCCCGACTTCGTGTTCTGCAAGGCCATCCGCGCGTCCGACGGGACCCAGGCGTTCGCGGTGATGCTCGGCAGCGAATCGCCGTTCCGGCCGACCCGCGGCCTGCGCGAGGAGGATGCCGAGATCGACGGCCACGACGTACGCTGGTACCGCGGAGAAGTCGCGACCCGCCAGAACGTGCTGGTGCGCGAGACGCTGGTGGAACTCGGCCGCAGGAACACGGCGCATATCGTCGTGCGTGCGGATTCGGAAGACCTGCTCGCGGAGAACCGGCGACTCGCCGAGGGCATGCGCTTCCGCGGCGTCGGCGGCGACTGAACGATCCACCCGCCGGTGCGGCCGCGGCCGCTGCGATCGCCGCGGCGAGGGTGGGGATGGCGCAGCGGTGCCCGACACCCTCGCACGGCCCGGGCGGCGTCTAGTTGCTGCCGATCCGGCTGTCGTGGAAACGCAGCCCTTCGGCCAACCGCAGGCTCTCCGCCAGTTCCTGCTCGGTGTCCACGCGCAGGGTGATGTGGGCGGTCAGGTCGTCGTCCAGTTCGATCAGCGTTTCGCGCACGATCGCGTCGTCCAGTGCCAGCACCCCGCGATACCAGCGCACCTCGTGGCCGCCTATCGTGCCGCTTTCCTCTCGCAGCGAGAAGCGTTCGCGGAACGGCGATTCCGCGCGCAGCATCACCGCGAAGGCCTGCGCACCGTCGGCGTGCATGGCCTTGCAATAGAGGAAATCGCCACCCTCGATCGTCTCCCACACCAGGTCGGCGCCCGCGGGCAGTTCCGGGCACCTGCTGGTCGACTGCGCGAAGACGTGGAAGGGCAGTACGAGGGCCGCGACGACGAGCCAGCGCATCAGCTTCATGGGGATTCCTGAACGGGGAAGGCCTGCCTGACCTTGCCACGGCGCGCCTCATGATGCAATGCACAAAAACTTGAACCCCGTCATCTTTCGGGGAGCGGGATGAAGTCGGTTTCGTCCGCGATCGTGCCGAATCGACCCGCCTGCCAGTCGTGCTTGGCCTGTTCGATGCGTTCCTTCGACGAGGACACGAAGTTCCACCACAGGTGTCGTGGCGCATCCAGCGGCTCGCCCCCGAACAGCAGCGCCTTGAGCGGGGTCTTCGCCCGCAGCACCGCCGGGGAGCCGGGATCGGGCAGCACCAGGTGGCGCGCGGGGATGTCGCTGCCGTCCAGTTGCGCCTCGCCCTCGAGCACGTAGACCGCGCGTTCGACATGGTTCGCGTCGATCCTCGTTTCGGCGTCGGCGGCAAGGTCGATCGCCACGTTGAGGGTGCTGCTGAACACGTCCACCGGCGACTCCTCGCCGTAGGCCCTGCCGGCGATGATGCGCAGGGTCGCGCCCCGCTGCTCGATCCGGGGCAGGGTGGTGGCAGGGTGGTGGTGGAACGCTGGCGCCGCCTCCTCGTGGGGTTTCGGCAGCGCCACCCAGGTCTGCATGCCATGCAGCGCCTGCCCGCCTCCGCGCAGGTCCCCGGGCGTGCGCTCGGAGTGGGCGATGCCGCGGCCCGCGGTCATCCAGTTCACGTCACCGGGGTTGATGTCCTGGAGCGAACCGAGCGTGTCGCGGTGGCGGATCGTGCCCGCCCAGAGGAAGGTCACGGTGGCCAGGCCGATGTGCGGGTGCGGGCGCACGTCGATGCCGACGCCGGGCTCGAACAGCGCCGGCCCCATGTGGTCGACGAACACGAACGGCCCGACGCTGCGCGCCTGGATCGTCGGCACGGCGCGGCGGACGACCATGTTGCCGATGTCGTGTTCGCGCGGGGCGATGATCGTGGTCATGGGTTTCTCCGGCGGGCAGGAGCGCAGGATCGCACGCGGCGAAGGTGACGCCGGATCCATCCGGGCAACGGATCGTTCCGCGGCATCGCGGCGTCGGGCATGGCGGCCTGCTGCCGGACGCATCCCCTGCCACATGCCAAGATCGCGCGGCCGGCTCCGACGCGTCCGCCATCAAGGGCGCTCACGGGGCGGGTGGATGGCGTCCGTAACGCGCGACCCGGAGCGAGGCACGACCGTCGGCATCGACGCGGATCGTGCTGATGCGGTCGTACTCGGTCTCGGGCATCGGCTCGGAATCGCAGCCGCAGAGCGCGGCGACGATGTCGGGCACGGTGTTGCTGTGGCCGGCGACGAGGACCGTGCCGCGCGGGTGCGCCGCACGCAGTTGCGCGGCGAGCGCGGTGGCAGGCGCCTTCGCGTCGTAGGTCGTGACCTGCAGCCCGAACGTGGCGGCGCTCGGCGCGGCGGTCTGCCGGGTACGCCGATAGCCGGTAGCGTAGATCGCCACGACCGGCTGGTCCGCGAGTTCCCGCGCCAGCAGCCGGGCGCGTTCGAGCCCGGCCGGGTCCAGCACAGGGTCGTCGTCCGGGCTGCTGGCCTTCTCGGCGTGGCGCACCACCACGAAGGTCGCGCCTTCCGCGCTGGAGCGCGTATCGCGACCGGCGCAGGCGCCGAGCAGGCCGGCGATCGACAGCAGCAACAGGAGGCGGGTGCTCATCGCGCGATTATGCGTGAAGCACCGACGCGGAGGCGTCGCGGCGAGTCCGCAGCCGCGCGCTGACCTCGATCAGGCGACCACGTCCGGCGCCTTCCGCGAAGCCCACGTCGGCTCGTCGCTGCGGCGGTTGCCCGGCTGCCCGGCGTGCGGCGTCGGAATCACCGGGAGTCGGCGCCGGCACCAGGCCCGCGCGCGGCTCGCCCGCAGCGCGCAGCGAGGCCCGGGCGGCACCCTATTTCTTCGGGTGCCACTTTCCGTCGTCGCCCTTGTCGTATTTTTCCTTCACCGCGGCCCAGGCCACGCGGTGCGCGGTCTCCTCGCGGCTGGCGTCGCCGCGGCGGTCATCCGGATCCTTGTACTGGTCCCAGGCGCTGTTGAAGGCTTCCTTGTAGATGTCCTGCGCATGCTTCGGCAGGTTGTCGCGGACCGGATCGGGCAGGTCGTCGATGCGCTCGTAGGGCATGGGCGTGGCTCCGTGCGGGCCTTCGACCCTAGCGCCGCGCGGGTCACCGCGCGGTGAGCCGGGCGTGAGCATTGCGTGCATGCCTGCAGACGAGGGTCAGGCACTCCCGGCCTGCGGCGCGAGTGCGATCAGCAGCCCGCGCGCCGCCTTCAGCCGGGTATCGGCATCGGGCAGATCCAGGGTGATGCGCAGCCGGTCTGGGCCGTCCATGCGGTAGTGCTTCGACTGGCCCTGGATCAGGCGGATCACCGCCATCGGATCGACCGACGGCTTGTCCAGGAACTGCAGCCGCCCGCCGCCCGGGCCCAGGTCGAGCTTGCGGATGCCCAGCGCGGTCGCCTGCAGCCGCAGTTCGGCGATCGCGAACAGGTGCCTGGCCGGATCCGGCAGCAGGCCGAAGCGGTCGATCATCTCCACCTGCAGCTCGCGCAGTTCGGCGCCGTCGCGCGCGGAGCTGATGCGCTTGTACAGCGTCAGGCGCGTGTGCACGTCGGGCAGGTAGTCTTCCGGGATCAGCGCAGGCACGTGCAGTTCGACGTCGGCGCCGCGATCCAGCGGCTCGTCGATGTCGGGCAGCTTGCCCTGGCGGATCGAACGCACCGCGCGCTCGAGCAGCTCGGTGTAGAGGCTGAAGCCGACCTCGGCCATCTGCCCGCTCTGGTCCTCGCCGAGCAGTTCGCCGGCGCCGCGGATCTCGAGGTCGTGGGTCGCGAGGGTGAAGCCGGCGCCGAGCTCGTCCATCGAGGCGATCGCCTCGAGGCGCTTCTGCGCATCGGAGGTGATCGAACGCCGGTCGGGCACCACCAGGTAGGCGTAGGCGCGGTGGTGCGAGCGGCCGACGCGCCCGCGCAACTGGTGCAGCTGCGCCAGGCCGAACTTGTCGGCGCGGTTGATGATGATGGTGTTGGCGTTGGGGATGTCGATGCCGGACTCGATGATGGTCGAGCACAACAGCACGTTGAAGCGCTGCTTGTGGAAGTCCAGCATCACCTTTTCCAGCTCGCGCTCCGGCATCTGGCCGTGGGCGATGCCGATGCGCGCGTCCGGCACCAGCTCCGAGAGCTGGCGCTGCATGCGGCCGATGCTCTCGACGTCGTTGTGCAGGAAATACACCTGGCCGCCGCGCGAGAGCTCGCGCTGGAACGCCTCGCGCAGCATCGCGTCGTCCCAGGCGTGGACGAAGGTCTGCACCGCAAGGCGGTGCGCGGGCGGAGTGGCGATGATCGACAGGTCGCGCAATCCGGCCATCGCCATGTTGAGCGTACGCGGGATCGGCGTGGCGGTGAGGGTGAGCAGGTGCACGTTGGCGCGCAGCGCCTTTAGCGCCTCCTTCTGACGTACGCCGAAGCGCTGTTCCTCGTCGACGATGACCAGCCCCAGGTCCTTGAACTTCACGTCCTTCTGCAGCAGACGGTGGGTGCCGACGATCACGTCGAGCGTGCCCTCGGCGATCTTCCCGATCTCGGCCTTGATCTCCTTCGTGCTCTTGAAGCGCGACAGCACCTCGACGCGCAGCGGCCAGTCGGCGAAGCGGTCGCGGAAGTTGCGGTAATGCTGCTCGGCCAGCAGGGTGGTCGGCACCAGCACCGCCACCTGGCGGCCCGCGGCCGCGGCCACGAACGCCGCGCGCACCGCCACCTCGGTCTTGCCGAAGCCGACGTCGCCGCAGACCACGCGGTCCATCGGCTGGCTGGAGCCGAGGTCGCGGATCACCGCCTCGATCGCCGCGTGCTGGTCCGGCGTCTCCTCGAACGGGAACGCCGCGGCGAACGGTTCGTACATCGCGCGATCGAGCGGCAGCGCCAGCCCGGCGCGCGCCATCCGCCGCGCCTGGATCTCCAGCAGTTCGGCAGCCACGTCGCGCACCTTCTCGCGCGCCTTGCGCTTGGCCTTGGCCCATTGCTCGCCGCCGAGCGAATGCAGCGGCGCGGTCTCGGCCGACGCGCCCGAGTAGCGGCTGACCAGGTGCAGCTGTGCCACCGGCACGTACAGGCGGTCGCCCTTGGCGTACTCGATGTCGAGGTACTCGCCGGCCTGGCCGCCGGCCTCGAGCGTGACCAGGCCGCGGTAGCGGCCGACGCCGTGGTCCTCGTGCACGATCGGCGCGCCTTCGCTGAGCTCGCCCAGGTCGCGGATGATCGCCTCGGGCTCGCGGCCCGCGCGCTTGCGCCGGCGCGGCTGCGCGGCGCGCTCGGGGAACAGCTGGCGTTCGGTGAGGATCGCGACCGGACCGCGTCCGGTGCCGTCGTCGTCGAGCGCGAAACCGTCGTCGAGCGGCGCCACCGCGATCGCGAACCCGATGTCGTTCCCGCGCAGGCGGGAACCCATGGGCGTGGTTCTTCCTTCCGCTGCGACCGCCCCGGCATTCCCATCGCCGCCGCCCCCGGAGTCGGAAAGGAAGGCGGCGAACCCGGTCAGCACCACCGGCTTCAATCCCGCCGCGTCCAGCAGTTCCAGCAGCGCCTCGCGGCGTCCGGCCGAATCGGCGGCGATCAGCGTCCGTCCGCTGTAGCTGGACAGGAATGCGCCCAGCGCGGCACCCGGTTCGCTGTCGCGCGCGGACAGCGGCAGCACCGGCGCAGGCTGGTCGCCCAGCGCGCTGGCCTGGGCGTGGCGCGGATGCGCCGTGTCGCACAGTTCGATGCGTTCGCCGGCGTTGAGGCGCTCGCGCAGGGCGTCGGGCGTCAGCCACAGTTCGGCGGGCGGCAGGATCGGGCGTTCGATGTCGTGGCGCAGCTGCTCGTAGCGTTCGGCGGCCTGCCTGCAGAAATGATCGGCCGCCTCCAGCGCGCCGTCGTCGACCAGGGGCAGGGTGTCGGGGGCGAGGTAGTCGAACAGGGTCGCGGTCGTGGCGAAGAACAGCGGCAGGTAGTACTCGATCCCGGCCGGCACGATCCCGGCCTTGAGGTCCTGTACCAGGCCGCTGCGGCGGGTGTCGATGTCGAAGCGCGCGCGCAGCGCGTCGAGCGCGGCGGACAGGGCGACGTCGTCGGTCGGGATCTCGCGGCCGGGCAGCATGCGCATCGCGTCGACCCGGTCGAGCGAGCGCTGGGTTTCCGGGTCGAAGGCGCGGATCGATTCGATGCTGTCGTCGAACAGTTCGACCCGGTAGGGCTGGTCGGCGCCCATGGGGTAGACATCCAGCAGCCCGCCGCGCACCGCGAAGTCGCCCGGGTCGAACACCTGCGGCACGTTGCGGTAGCCAGCGCCCTCGAGCCGGCGCTTCTCGGCGTCGAAGTCGAGCCGCTGGCCGACGCGCATGTCGAACGCGCTGCCGACCACGTGGCGCAGCGGCGGCAGCCGCTGCAGCAGGGTCTGCACCGGGACGATCACGATCGCCGGCTGCGTCAGCGACGGTAGCCGCAGCAGCGTGGCCAGGCGCTGGGAGACGATGTCCGGGTGCGGGCTGAAGCGGTCCCAGGGCAGGGTTTCCCAGTCCGGGAAGACCACCACGGGCAGGCCCTCGTCGCCGCCGAGCAGGGTGCGCAGGTCGGTTTCCAGCTGGTGCGCGGCGTGGTTGTCGCGCGCGATCAGCAGCAGCGGGGCCGTGCGCGCACGCGCGGCACGCGCGACATGCCAGGCCAGCGCGCTGCGGCTGGCGGGCATGCGCCACCAGGCGCGCGGCTGGCCGGGCCGCGGCAGCGGCGGAGCGGTGGGACGTTCTGGGGGCATCGATCGGCAATCCGGAAAAGCGCGGCGGCGCCGGCAACGGGGTTGCCAGCGCGCGGAACGGGTTATTTTAGCGTGGCGCGCGGGGCGCGGCCCCGGTGTCGCGGCGCAGGGGCCTCAGCTTTCGTCCCGGCGCAGCCACTGCAGCCGGTGCGAGCCGCCCCGCGGCGCGAGCGCATCGCGCAGCGCCGGCAGCAGTGGCGCCAGGGTCTCTTCGAAGTGCCACGGCGGATTGCACAGCAGCAGGCCGCTGCCGTTCATGCGCAGCGCGGATTCTTCCGGTTGCACCATCAGTTCGACGCACAGCGCCGATTTCGCCGGCAGTTTCGCCGCGCGGCGCAGGAACGGTTGCACCGTCGCGCGCTGCTTGATCGGATACCAGAGCATGAACATGCCCTGCGGCCAGCGCAGCAGGCCCGCGCGCAGCGCGGCCAGCACCGGGTCGAGCTCGGCGCGCTGCGCTTCGTAGGGCGGGTCGACCAGCACCAGGCCGCGGCCGATGCGTGCCTGTCCGCTCTTCGGCGGCAGCAGCGCGGAGACCGCGGCATAGCCGTCGCGCTGGTGCACGCCCACCCGCGGATCGCCCGCGAACTGGTGCTTCAGCGCGGCCGCCTCCCCCGGCTGCAGCTCGCAGCAGGCGATGCGATCGTGCTCGCGCAGCGCATGCGCGAGCAGCCAGGGCGATCCCGGATAGGCGGTGTCCCCGTGCTGCGCGCGGCAGGCGGCGATCGCCCCGCGATAGCGCGCCAGCGCCGGCGAGGCCCGGCGTCGCAACAGCGCCTCGACGCCGTCGTCCGCCTCGCCCGTCCTCCGCGCGTCGCTGCCGTCGAGCAGGTACAGGCCACGGCCTGCATGGGTATCGAGCGCGAAGCACGCCGACGGCTTCGCCACCAGCGCATCGCACAGCGCGAGCAGCACGGCGTGCTTGAACACGTCGGCGTGGTTGCCGGCGTGGAAGGCGTGGCGGTAGTTCATTGGGGTGGAGCCGGGAATGGGGAATGGGGAATGGGGAATGGCCGGTTGAAGGGTGAGGACTCCTTGGACATGATCGGATCCCGCCGGGAGGCTGGCGGATCCTGCGATTGCCCATGGGGCGACGAGCATGGCGCCTGGGGCCCCGGTTGTCATCCCGAGCGCAGCGAGGGATCTGCGTGGGATGCTCCGGCAGCGTCCAGCAGGATCCCTCGCTGCGCTCGGGATGACAAACCTTTACGCTTTCGCGGACGCGGAGCATCGTCTCGTGCCCGCTGCCGATCGCGTCTCCCTTCCACCTCCCGATCCCTCGTCCGCTCCCCAGACCCGACCGATTCACGATTCCCCATTCCCCATTCCCGGCTCCAACCCATGCCCCACATCCTGCTGGTCGAAGACGAAACCGCGATCGCCGCGACCGTGCTCTATGCGCTGCGCGAGGACGGGCACGAGGCGACGCACTGCCTGACCGCGGGCGATGCGCTGCAGGCGGCGGCCGCGACGCGCTTCGATCTTGCGATCCTCGACGTCGGCCTGCCGGACCTGGGCGGCTTCGCGCTGTGCCGCAGGCTGCGCGAGGCGCGCGACCTGCCGGTGATCTTCCTGACCGCCCGCCAGGACGAGGCCGACCGCGTGCTGGGCTTCGAACTGGGCGCCGACGACTACGTGCCCAAGCCGTTTTCGCCGCGCGAGCTGGTGGCGCGCGTGCGCGCGGTGCTGCGGCGCAGTCGTGCCGCCGGCGAGGAGGCGCCGCGTGCGCTGGCCGCGGGGTTCGAGCACGACGACGAGGGCCTGCGCATCCGCTACCGCGGCGAACTGCTGGTGCTGACCCGCTACGAGTACGGTCTGCTGGCGGCCCTGCTGGCGCGTCCCGGCGCGGTGCTGAGCCGGGCGCAGCTGATGGACCGCGTCTGGGGCGAGTCGCTCGACACCGGCGACCGCACCATCGACACCCATGTCAAGACCCTGCGCGCGAAGCTGCATGCGATCGCGCCCGAGGCCGATCCGATCCGCACCCACCGCGGCCTCGGCTACTCGCTCGAGGCCGGTTGAGCCCGCCATGAAGATCGGCCTGCGCATCCTGCTCGGCTATTTCGTGATCGTCGCGCTGGCCGGGATCCTGCTGATGCGCGTGTTCGTCCAGGAAGTGAAGCCCGGCGTGCGCCAGGCGATGGAGGACACCCTGGCCGACACCGCCAACGTCCTGGCGGAGCTCGCGAGCGACGACATGCTCGCCGGACGCATGGCCGACGGCGCGTTCGCGGCGCGCATCGCGAAACTGGAGCACCGCGACATCGGCGCCAGGATCTGGGACTTCGAAAAGCAGGGCGTGAGCTATCGCATCACGGTCACCGATGCGAAGGGCATCGTCGTGTACGACTCCGCGGGGCGCGACGTGGGCCGCGACAACTCGCGCTGGAACGATGTCCACCGGACCCTGCGCGGCCAGTACGGCGCCCGCTCCACCCGCAGCGACCCCGACGACGACTCATCGTCGGTGATGTACGTGGCCGCGCCGATCCGCGACGGCCTCGGCGCCGATGGCGGCGACATCATCGGCGTGCTCACGGTGTCCAAGCCCAACCGCACGATCGAGCCCTTCATCCAGCGCAGCGAACGCATCGTCCGGCGCTGGGGCCTGGTGTTGCTCGGCGCCGCGCTGGCGATCGGCCTGGCTGCCGCGTGGTGGCTCTCGCGACAGATCGGCGGCCTGCAGCGCTACGCGCGCGCGGTCACCGAGGGCGAGCGCGCCACGCCCCCGCGCTCGGCGGGCGAGTTCCGGGAGCTGGGCCTGGCGCTGGAGACGATGCGCGACCGGCTCGAGGGCAAGCAGTACGTGGAGAACTACGTTCATGGTCTCACCCACGAACTCAAGTCGCCGCTGACCGCGATCCGCGGCGCGGCGGAACTGCTGGAGCAGCCGCTGCCCGAAGCCGACCGTATCCGCTTCGCCGGCACCATCCGCGAGCAGGGCGAGCGGCTCACCCGCACCATCGACGCCCTTCTGGCGCTCGCGGCGGTGGAGCACCGCCAGCGGATCGAACAGCCGGAAGCGATCGACCTCGCCGCGCTGGTGGCCGACGCGGTCGCCGACGCGGGCATGCGCGCGTCCGAGGCCGGCGTGCGCATCGAGTCCCGGATCGAAGCCGCACTGCCGCCGCTGCGCGGAGACCGCTTCCTGCTGCGGCAACTGCTCGGCAACCTGCTCGACAACGCGATCGACTTCTCGCCCGAGGGCGCGGCCGTCGGATTGTCTGCGTCCACGGACGGCGCCGGTGTGCGGCTGGAAGTGGCCGACGCCGGTCCCGGCGTGCCCGACTACGCGCTCGACCGCGTGTTCGAACGCTTCTATTCGCTCCCGCGCCCGCGCACCGGCGCCCGCAGCAGCGGCCTGGGCCTGAGCTTCGTGCGCGAGGTCGCGGCGCTGCACGGCGGCGAGGCAGCGGTGCACAACCGTCCCGAAGGCGGCGCGGTGGCGATCGTGCGCCTGCCCGCGACCTGACTCGCGCCACGGTCGCGCCGCTTCACCCCGGCTTCACCCTTCACCCATCGTCCCCCCGCATGCGCCGCGCAACCTGCCGTCCACTGACCCGGACCCGGAGTGTGTGCGATGAGGCTGTGGCTGAAGATCCTGATGGTGCTGGGCATGACCCTGGCGATCCTGGTGCCGCTGATGCTGATCCGCGGCGTGATCCACGACCGCCAGGCCCACCGCCAGGAGGCGGTGCGCAGCATCGCGCGCAGCGAGGCGGCCGCGCAGGGCATCGCCGGACCGGTGCTGGTGGTGCCGTGGACCGAGATCGTCGAGGTGGAGGAGAAGAACGACCGCGGCGACGTGGTGCGCACCGTGCGCCGCGACGGCGAGAGCGGCGAATGGCTGTTCTTCCCCGAATCGCTGGACCTGGAGGGCACGATGACGCCCTACACGCGCCGGCTGGGCCTGCACGAGATCCGCATGTACACGCTCGCCGGCCAGCTGTCGGCGTCGTTCGACGTGCGCATCCCACGCGATCTCGATCCCGCCCTGCCGCGCAGGATCGGCCAGCCCCGGCTGGGTTACGGCATCGCCGACGTGCGCGGCCTGCGCGGCGCGACCAGGCTGCAGGTCGGTGGCGTCGACATGCCGCTGCTGCAGGGCCAGGGCCATCGCGACCAGCCCGGCGTGCACGTCGGCCTGGCGGTGCCGGTGGCCGGCGCGCGCCTCGCCCTGGACACCCGGCTGGAGTTCGAGCTCGCCGGCGCCGAGTCGCTGTCCGTGGCACCGCTGGCGCAGCGCAACCGGATCGGCCTGTCCTCGCGCTGGCCGCATCCGCTGTTCAATGGCGCGTTCCTGCCCGTGTCGCGCAGCATCGGCGCCGACGGGTTCGAGGCGGCGTGGGAGGTGTCCTCGCTGGCGACGAATGCGCAGGCGCAGTACCGCAACGGCGCAACCCTTTCGACCGCCGCCCGGGTGCCCGGGTCGACCCCTGCGGAAGAGGGCATCGACGCGATCGGGCTGTCGCTGGTGGAGCCGGTCGACGGCTACGCCCAGGCCGATCGCGCCAGCAAGTACGGCATCCTGTTCGTGCTGCTGACCTTCGTCGGCTTCTTCATGTTCGAGCTGATCAAGCAGCTGCGCATCCACCCGATCCAGTACGCGCTCGCGGGACTCGCCCTGGCGATCTTCTTCCTGCTGCTGGTGAGCCTGTCCGAGCACGTCGCGTTCGGCTGGGCCTATCTGGTCGCGAGCGTGGCCTGCATCGGCCTGCTCGGCTTCTACCTCTCGCACGTGCTGCGCAGCCGCGCGCGCGGTGCCGGTTTCGCGATGACGCTGGCGACGCTGTACGCCGCGCTCTACGGCCTGCTGGTGTCGGAGGACAATGCGCTGGTGCTCGGCGCCGGACTGCTGTTCCTGATCCTGGCCGCGATCATGGTGGTCACGCGCAAGGTCGACTGGTACCACCTCTCGCCCGGCGGAGTGCCACGGACGCCCTGACGATCGCGCCCGACGGGGCAGCGCCCGCCGATACCGGCGCGCCGCCCTTCGCCAGCCGGTCCCGACGCGTGCATCATGTCCGCGTGGCCGCGAAGGCGGCCGCCCGGCGGCATGCGATGCATCGGCGCCGGTTCCGGGAACCCGCGAGGCGCACGCATGCAGGAGACGAGGATCGAGGTCGTGGGCGGAGCCGGGGCGACGCGGTACCTGGATGATGTCGCCGCTCTGCGCATGACCGTGTTCCGCGAGTGGCCGTATCTCTACGACGGCGATCCGGTCTACGAACGCGACTACCTGGCGGCCTATGCCGGCTCGCCGCGCAGCGTGTTCGTGCTGGCCCTGGACGGCGCGCGCGTGGTCGGCGCCGCCACCGGCATCCCGCTGGCCGACGACGCGCCTGCGTTCCAGGCGCCGTTCATCGCGCAAGGGCTGGACGCAGGCGAGGTGTTCTATTTCGGCGAATCGGTGCTGCTGCCGGCGTATCGCGGACGCGGCATCGGCCACGCCTTCTTCGACGGCCGCGAGGCGCACGCGCGGGCGCTGGGCGGGTTCGCGTGGACCGCGTTCGCGGCGGTCGACCGCGATCCCGGCGACCCGCGAAGGCCGAAGACCCACCGCGGCAACGAATCGTTCTGGTCCGGGCGCGGCTATGTGCGCCGGCCCGGGCTGACGATGCGGATGGCATGGCGCGAGCTCGGCAACGGGGACCGCGACCACCCGCTGACGTTCTGGATGCGCCCGCTGGAGGCGGCATGAAACTCGCGGCGGCACGCTACCCCATCGGCCGACCCGCCAGCTTCGCCGCGTTCGCGGAGCTGCAGCGGCGCCTGCTCGGCGATGTCGCGGAGCGGGGCGTGCGCATCGCACTCCTGCCCGAGTACCTGTCGCTGGAACTTGCGGCGACGTTCGACGACGCGGTTGCCGCCGACCTGCACGCCTCGCTGGCGGCGATCCAGCGCCATCGCGAGGACTGGTTGCGGCTGTATTCCGGGATCGTGCGCGACACCGGCCTGCTGGTCGTGGCCGGCACCTTCCTGCTCGACGCCGGCGGCGGCCGCTACCGCAACCGCTGCGACCTGTTCCTGCCCAACGGCGGGCATGCCTGGCAGGACAAGCTGCAGCTGACCGGCTTCGAGAAGCACGTCGGCAGCATCGAAGGCGGCGACGCGCTGAAGGTGTTCGAGTTCGAGGGACTGCGCCTGGGCGTGGCGGTCTGCTACGACGCCGAGTTCCCGTTGCCGGTGCGCGCCCAACGCGAGGCCGGCGCGCGCCTGCTGCTGGTGCCCAGCTGCACCGATACCGACGCCGGCGCCACGCGCGTGCGCGTGGGCTGCCTGGCGCGCGCGCTGGAGAACCGCTGCTTCGTGGCGCAGTCGGTGACGTCCGGCGAGGCGCCCTGGAGTCCGGCGCTGGACGTCAACACCGGCGAGGCCGCGGTGTATGCGCCGATGGACGTGGGCCTTCCCGCCGACGGCGTGCTCGCGCAAACGTGCGGTGCAGGAGAGTGGGCGATCGCCGAAGTCGACGTGGCCGCGCTCGAAGACTCCCGCGCGGGCGCGCAGGTGGCGAACGATCGCGACTGGCCCGGGCAATCCCTGCCGGGCCTGGTGAATGCGCGGGTCGAGCATGTGGGCTGAAGATCGGCCGGAGGGCCTGCAAGGCATCGCCGGCGCCGCAGGCGTGGCCGCCAGGCGCGGCGCTACAGCCCCGGCAGCGGCATCCCGATCCACAGCGACAGTGCCGCCAGCGCGCCGCCGATCGCGGTCGCGGCCAGCACGTCGCTCGGGTAGTGCAGGCCGAGTACCACGCGCGAGACCGCGACGCTGGCGGTGAACGGCAGCAGCAGCCATGCCAGCAGCGGGTAGTGCGCCAGCGCCACCACGGTGAACGCGACCGCGTGCAGGGTGTGTCCCGAAGGGAAGCTGAATTCGTCCAGCGGTGCCACCCATGCGCGGATGCGCACGTCGGCCGCGAACGGGCGCGGGCGACGGGTCCAGCGCTTGAGCCGCTTGTACAGCAGCAACGCCACCGCGCCGGTGACCGCCAGGTGCGCGCTGGCCGCCAGGCCGCGCCAGCCGTCGAAGGCCACCAGCGCGCCCATCAGCGCGTACCAGAACATGCCGTCGCCGAGCCGGCTGATGGCGGCGAAGTAGCCGCGGATACCGCGCGACGATCCGGCGCGGTTGGCGCGCAGGCACCAGCCCGAGTCGCTCTGCGCCCAGCGGCTAGGCGGCGGCGCGGCGGACATTCGCCGGATCCCCGTTGCACAACCCGGACAGCAGCGTGTCGAAATCCTGCGCCACGCGCTGCGGAGACAGGCCCAGCACGGCTCCGCGCGCGGCGGCACCCATCTCGCGCATCCGCGCCATCGCGTCGTCGCCGCCGGCGATCCGCTCCACCGCGGACAGGAAGGTCGCCTCGTCGCCGGACGCGATCGCCGCGCCGTGTTCGCCGTCGCGCAGGTGCTCGCGCGCGGCGCCGTAGTCCCAGGCGATGGTGGCGATGCCGCTGGCCATCGCCTCCAGGGTGACGTTGCCGAAGGTCTCCGAGCGGCTCGGGAACACGAACAGGTCGGCGCTGGCGAACAGCCGTGCCAGGGCTTCGCCGCGGACGATGCCGGTGAACACGAAGTCCGGGTTGTCCCGTTGCAGCGCCTCGCGCATCGGACCGTCGCCGACCCACACATAGCGCGCGTCGGGGCGTCGTGCCTGCAGGCGGCGGAACCCGCGCACGGCAAGCGCGAGGTTCTTTTCCGCGGCGATCCGGCCGACATGGATCAGCAGCGGCGCGCCGGGACCCACGTCCAGCTCCGCACGCAGCGCATCGTCGCGTCGCGCAGGGTCGAACAGCTGCGTATCGACCGCTCGCGGCAGCAGGCGCACGCGTTCGAAACCCGACCGGTCGAGGAACGACTCCAGTTCCCGGGTCGGCACCAGGGTGGCGTCGGCGCGGTTGTGGAAGTGCCGCATCCAGCGCAGCGCCACCGGTTCCAGCCAGGGCATGGCGTAGTCGCGCATGTACTCGTCGAAGCGGGTGTGGAAGCCGGTGGCCACCGGAATCCCGAGCCGCCGCGCCGCGCGCAGCGCCGACCAGCCCAGCGGGCCTTCGGTGGCGACGTACACCGCGTCCGGGCGCGAGTCGCTCCAGGCGCGTGCCAGGGTGCCGGTGGCGGGCAGGCCCGCGCGCAGGCCGGGATAGCGGGGCAGGGCGACGCCGCGCACCAGGGTCTCGCCCGGATCGGCGGCCGTCGCCCCGTCCTGTCGCGGCCGCACCAGCGACACCTCGTGCCCGCGTGCGCGCAGGCCGCCTTCCAGCGACTGCACCGTCAGCGCCACGCCGTTGACCTCGGGCGGGTAGGTTTCGGTGACGATGGCGTAGTGCATGGGACCTCCGCGTTCGCCACATGCTGCGCGGTGGGCATGAAACGCGGATGGCAGGCGCGTGACCGCGCCATGACGGTGCTCGATGGCATGCGCTTGCGCCATGCGGGCTCCCGTTGCGGCCGGGATGCCACGGTTGCCGCCGCGCGAGGCGCGCAGGGCCGCGATCGCGCGTTGCGGGCCGGCGCTCTAGTCGACGCTGATCGCGAGCTGCACGCCCAGCGGCGCGATGTCGGACGGCTCGCCTTCGAGGTCCGCGCGCAGCAGCGGCCGGTTCTCGAGCCAGCGGCGCGCAAGGCGCAGGGTCATCCGGTTGTCCTGCACCTCGAGGTCGAGCCGCGGGATTTCCTCGGTGTCGCGCGCGCGATGCAGCAGCGCCGAAACCCGCAGCAGCGCCGCGGTCCGGCGCGCCGCGCCCAGGAGCCGGTCGGGCAGGGCATCGAACGCCGACTTCGGGATTTTGCGGCGGTGGGTGCGCACCAGCGCGGCGAGGAACTGCTGTTCCTGGCGGGAGAAGCCGGCGATGTCGGAATGCTCGATCACGTAGGCGCCGTGCACCTGGTACTGGCTGTGCGCGATCGCCAGTCCCAGCTCGTGCAGGCGCGCGCCCCAGGCCAGCATCAGCAGGTCGTCGGGGTCGAGCTTCCACGCCGGCGCGGCCTGCTCGAACAGGCGGATCGCCGTGGCCTCCACCCGCGCCGCCTGCGCCTCGTCGATGCCGTAACGCTGGGTCAGCGCGAGGATCGAGGCCTCGCGCGGATCGTGCTCGCTGCCGCGGCCGAGCATGTCGTACAGCACGCCCTCGCGCATGGCCGCCTTGCTCACCGCCATGCGCGACAGCCCGAGCGCGCCGAACGCGGCCTCCAGCACCAGGATGCCGCCGGTGATGATCGGGCGACGATCCTCGGACAGGCCCGGCAGGTCGATCGCGGCGATGCTGCCCGCCTGCAGCAGGCGGTCGCGCACCTGCGGCAGCGCCTCGGCGGTCACTGCGCCCTTGGTGAGCTTCATCGCCGCGCAGATCTCGCCGATCGCCTTGCAGGTGCCGGATGCGCCGATCGCCTCGTCCCAGCCCAGCGCCCGGTAGGCGTTGGCGAACTGCTGGAACTCGGCACCGACCTCGATCACCGCCTCGCGCCACTTCTTGCGCGACAGCTTGCCGTTGCCGAAGAAGCGGCGGGTGGTGGCGATGCAGCCGACCTGCAGGCTCTCGCGCTCGATCGCCTGGAAGCCGCGGCCGATGATGCATTCGGTGGAACCGCCGCCGATGTCGACCACCAGCCGCAGGCTGCCGGGCTTGGGCGGCTGCGCGTGGGCGACGCCGAGGTAGATCAGGCGCGCCTCCTCGCGGCCGGAGATCACCTCGATGCCGTGTCCGAGCGCGGTTTCGGCCGGCACCAGGAACGCCTGCGGCGCCGCCAGCAGGCGCACCGTGTTGGTGGCGAGCGCGCGCACGCGCTGCGGCGGGATGTCGCGGATGCGTTGTCCGAACCGCGCCAGGCAGGCCAGCGCGCGCTGGCGCACATCCAGCGACAGGCCACCCTTCTCATCCAGGCCCTCGGCCATGCGCACCGTTTCCCGCAGCCGGTCGACGATGCGCAGCTGGCCCAGCGTGTAGCTGGCGACCACCATGTGGAAGCTGTTGGAGCCCAGGTCGATCGCGGCCAGCATGTCGCCGTCGCGCAGGGGCGAGGTCAGCGAACCGGCACGGGCAAGCGCGTCGATCATCCGCAGAGTCTGGCCAGCAGGAAGGCTTGCGCCGAGTGCGGCATCGTATCGCCTTCCGGCACGAGCTTGCGGTACACCCCGTCCTCGTGCAGTTCCCAGGCGTTGAGGTTGTCGGCCAGGTAGTTGTCGAGCGCTTCCTCCCTGACCCGCGCGGCGAGCTCCGGATCGAGCACCGGGAAGCAGGTCTCCACGCGCCGCAGCAGGTTGCGTTCGAGCCAGTCGGCGCTGGCGCAGAACAGTTCCGGCTGGCCGTCGTTGCCGAACCAGTACACGCGGTGGTGCTCGAGGAAGCGGCCGATGATCGAGCGCACGCGGATGTTCTCCGACACGCCCGGCACGCCCGGGCGCAGCGAGCAGGCGCCGCGCACGATCAGGTCGATCGACACACCGGCCTGCGAGGCCGCATACAGCGCGCGCATCACCTGCGGCTCGTTGAGCGCGTTCATCTTGGCGATGATGCGGCCGGGGCGTCCGGCGAGCGCGTGCGCGGTCTCGCGCTCGATCCGCGCCAGGATCCCGGCATGCAGGGTGAAGGGCGACTGCAGCAGGCGCTTGAGCGAGATCGCCGGCGCCAGGCCCGACAGCTGCTGGAAGATCAGGTGCACGTCGTTGCCGATGTCCGGATCGGCGCTGATCAGGCCGAAATCGGTGTACACGCGCGCGGTGCCGGAATGGTAGTTTCCGGTGCCCAGGTGCACGTAGCGGCGCAGCTTGCGGCCCTCGCGCCGCACCACCAGTAGCATCTTGGCGTGGGTCTTGTAGCCGACCACGCCGTAGACCACCTGCACGCCGGCCTCCTGCAGCCGGTCGGCCAGGCCGAGGTTGGCTTCCTCGTCGAAACGCGCGCGCAGCTCCACCACCACGGTGACGTCCTTGCCGTTGCGCGCGGCCTGCACCAGGTGCTCGACGATCGGCGAGTCCTTGCCGGTGCGGTACAGCGTCTGCTTGATCGCGAGCACGTTCGGGTCTTCGGCCGCCTGCTTGATCAGCTCGAGCACGGGGACGAAGGAGTCGAAGGGGTGGTGCAGCAGCATGTCGCCCTGCGCGACCAGGTCGAAGATCGCGTCGCCGTGCTTGGGCAGGCGCGGCTGGAAGGGCGGGAACTTCAGGTCCGGACGCTGCACCAGGTCGTAGACCTGGATCACGCGGTTGAGGTTGACCGGCCCGTCGATGCGGTAGACCGCGTTTTCGGGCAGCTCGAAGTTCTGCAGCAGCGAGCGGACGATCGGCCTGGGGCAGTCGGCGGCGATCTCCAGCCGCATCGCGCGCAGATAGCCGCGTCCCTGCAGCTCGTCGCGCAGCGCCAGCGCCAGGTTCTCGACCTCCTCCTCGTCGACGATCAGCTCGGAGTTGCGCGTGACCCGGAACTGGTAGGCCCCCTTGACTTCCATCCCGGGGAACAGCTCATGCACGAATTCCGACAGCACCGAGGACAGGAACACGAAGTCGTACTCGCCGCCGGAGATGCTCTCGGGCAGCTGGATGATGCGTGGCAGCGAGCGCGGTGCGCGCACGATCGCGAGGTTGCCGACCCGGCCGAAGGCGTCGCGCCCCTTGAGCACGACGACGATGTTGAGCGACTTGTTGAGGATCTTCGGGAACGGGTGCGCGGGATCGAGGCCCAGCGGCGAGAGCACCGGCATGATCTCGTCGCGGAAATAGGCGCGCAGCCAGCGGCTCTGGCGTGCGGTCCACTGCGCGCGGCCGAGCACGCGCACGCCGCTGCCGGTGAGCGCCGGGCGCAGCACCTTGTTCCAGCAGCGGTACTGCGCCTCCACCAGTTCGGCGGCGCGGTCGTGGATGCGTCGCAGCACGGTGGCCGGCGCGAGGCCGTCGGGCGGCGTGGGCACGGTGCCGAAATCCTGTGCGTGGCGGACAGTGGCGGCGCGGATCTCGAAGAACTCGTCGAGGTTGGTGCACGAGATGCACAGGTAGCGCAACCGTTCCAGCAGCGGCACCGCCTCGTCCAGCGCCTGCGCCAGGACGCGGAAATTGAAATCGAGCTGCGACAGCTCGCGGTTGAGGTAGAGCGCCGGATCCAGCAACGGATCGTCGTCGCCGGCGGTGGGCGCCTCGGGCGCCGCGGACTTGCGCGCGCCGTCGCCCGCCCTGGGGCGGCGCGGGCGCTTGACGGGCGTCGCCTGACCGTCGGCGGGCCGCTTCACGAGCCCGCTCCCGGCCTGCCGTCACGCGGTTGCACGCGCTCGAGGCCGAAGTGGCAGGAGAAGACGCTGCCGCGCCCGACTTCGCTGGCGATCTCCAGGCGCGCGTGGTGCAGGTTCAGCACGTGCTTGACGATGGCCAGGCCCAGGCCGGTCCCGCCGGACTCGCGCGAGCGGCTGGTCGAGACCCGGTAGAAGCGTTCGGTGATCCGCGGCAGGTGCGAGGCGGGGATCCCCAGGCCGCTGTCGCGCACCGACAGGGCGACTCCCTCGCCGTCGCGATCGAGGCGGATCACGATGCTGCCGCCGGCCGGCGTGTAGCGCACGGCATTGCTGACCAGGTTGGAGAAGGCACTGTGCAGTTCCTTGGTCGAGCCGATGAGGTCGATCCCGGCGGCGTCTTCGGCCGAGACAAGGTGGCGGCCCTGGCTCAGCGCCTCGGCCTCGCGCCGCAGGGTGGACAGCATCGAGTCCATCGCCACGGTCTCGCTGTCGATGCCATCCTGCGCCTCCAGCCGCGACAGCGTCAGCAGGTCTTCCACCAGCTGGGTCATGCGCTGCGACTGCAGCTGCATCTCGGCCAGCATCGGCGCCCACTCGGGGTGTTCGTCGGGATCGAGCATGTCGAGGTAGCCGTGGACCACGGTCAGCGGCGTGCGCAACTCGTGCGAGACGTTGGCGACGAAATCGCGGCGGACCTGTTCCAGGCGCATCATCTTGGTGACATCGCGCGCGACCACCAGCCACAGGTCCTCGGAATAGGGGATCAGGCGCAGGTTCAGGCGGATGTCCGCGGAGGTCGGCGAGGGCGCGTCGAGCAGCGGTTCGGCGTTGCGCCCGGCGGCCAGCCAGCGTGCGATCTGCAGCGCGTGCAGGCTTTCGCCCAGGGGCCGGCCGATGTCGCGCGGATAGCGCAGGCCGAGCAGGCCGGTGGCGGCTTCGTTGAACCACTGCACGCGCTGGCTGTTGCGTTCGACCACCACGACCGCGTCGGGCAGCGCCGCGGCCACCGCGCGATAGGCGCGCAGCATCGCCACCAGCCTGCGCTTGCGTCCGCGCATGTTCTCCTGGTTCGACCGCAGCTGCCGCTCGAGCTCGTTCCAGACGCCCTCGCCGCGCGCGAGCGGTTGCCGCTGGCGCGAAGTCAGGCGCGCCAGCACGCGGCGCAGTCGCCAGTAATGCCACGCGACCACGCCCAGCGCCGCGAGCGTGAGCGCCGGCCACACCTGGCCCAGCAGCAGGCCGAGCCCCAGCGCGACCGCCAGCACCAGCGCGAGCTGGCCGAGGGTCCGGGTCCACGCGGCGCGGGCACTTGGAGACATGGATGAAGGGCCGTGATTGGTGGATTGGTGATTGGAAAAGCGGTTGCAGTCTTCGCGCAGTTGTCGATCTTGCCGCTTTTCCTGTTTCGAATCACCAATCACGAATCACGAATCACGGTTTGCGAATCACCAATCACGTATCACGAATCACGGCCCTCATTCACACCGCCGCGGAAAAGCGGTAGCCCGAGCCGCGCACGGTCTGCACCATCGCGTCCAGGCCCGCCGGTTCCAGCGTCTTGCGCAGGCGCCGGATGTGGACGTCGACGGTGCGCTCTTCGACGTAGACGCTGCCGCCCCACACGTGGTCGAGCAGTTGCGTGCGGCTGTAGACCCGCTCGGGATGGGTCATGAAGAAGTGCAGCAGCCGGTATTCGGTGGGGCCGATGCTCACCGGCTCGTCGCCGGCGAACACGCGATGGGCGGCGCCGTCGATGCGCAGCCGGCCGACGGTGACGCTGCCATCCTCGTCGTCCTCGCGCGATCGCCGCATCACCGCGCGGATGCGCGCCAGCAGTTCGCGCGCGGAGAAGGGCTTGACCACGTAGTCGTCGACGCCGGCCTCGAGCCCGCCGACCCGGTCGTTCTCCTCGCCGCGCGCGGTGAGCATGATGATCGGCACCTCGCGGGTCAGGGTTTCCTTGCGCCAGCGGCGGGCCAGCTCCAGGCCGCTGGTGCCGGGCAGCATCCAGTCGAGCAGGATCAGGTCGGGCACGCGGTCGGCGATGGACGTCTGCGCCTCGCGGGCGTCGCCGGCATGGGCCGGTTCGAAATCGCCCTTGCGCAGGGCGAAGGCCACCATCTCGCGGATCGCGGGTTCATCGTCGACGATCAGGATGCGTTTCTGCACGGGGGGTCCTGCGATGCCGGCGGGAGGCCGATGCAGGCATTAGACGACAGTTTTGTGACCGAAATATGACCCGCCCGGGCCCGCCCGGGGCCGCTTCAGCGGCGGCGGTGCAGGTCGGGGTCGCGGATGCCCTGTCGACGCAGTTCCAGTACCACCGGGGTGATCGCGGCGATGCGGGCGTCGATCCTGGCGCGGGCGTAGTAGTCGAGGTCGTCGCGCTTCTTCAGCGTATTGAGCTGGACCAGCGCCTGCTCCTCGCGGCCGCCGAGGAATGCGGCCTCGGCCCAGGCCTCGCCGGCCCGCACCGGATCGCCCGCGATCTCGCTGGCGCGGGCGAAGGTGCGCTGGAACGCGGGATCGCCGCCGCTCGCGAACAGCAGCGGACGCAGCACCTCCTGGGCGCGGCGACCGGCTTGCGGGGTGTTGCGCGCGACCAGCACGTCGGCATAGCCCAGGGCGACCGCGGGATTGCGCGGCATCCGCTCCAGCAACGCCTCGAACCGCCGGTCCGCGGCCGCGGCGCGCCCGGCATGCGCGTCCGCCTCGGCGAGGCCGATGCCCAGCCACAGGTCGCCCGGATGGCGTTCGAGCAAACCGGCCAGGTGGGTCGCCGCTTCCGCGCCACGGCCCGCGCGCAGGTAGGCCACCGCCAGCCCGTAGCGCTGCGCATCGTCGAGCGGCCCGCTTCTGGCGATGCTGTCGTATTCCCGGATCGCGGCTTCGGGCGTGTTGGCGCTGAGCACCCGCAGGCGCTCGCGTGCCCAGCCGAATTCGCGGCTCTCGCCCGCGTCCAGGCCGCCGCCCAGGCTCAGGGTGGAGGGCAGCAGCGGGTTGTCGATCAGGCGCAGCCCCTCGGGCACCGCCACCCCGTCGATCGTCACCCGCTGCGTCCGCGACGCTTCGGGCGTCGAGACGGTTCCCACGACGGTGCCGCCCGAGAGCCGCTCGGCGCGGTCCTTGGCCTCGCTGATGCGGGTGGTCGTGACCGGGTGGCTCCTCAGGTAGTCGGGCAGTCGTTCGCGCTCGCCGCCCTGGTTGGTGCGCGAGACCGCATGCATGCGCTCGAACATGCTGGCCATCGCCTCGGGCTCGTAGCCGCTGCGCGACAGCGTGCGGATGCCGATGCGGTCGGCCTCGGACTCGTTGGAACGCGTGTAGTTGATCTGACGTTGCGCCATCAGGCCCTGGGCACTTGCCATCGCCGCCATCGCCGCGTCGTCGGAGGAGTTGCCGCCGGCCGATTGCGCGATCGCGATCGCGCCGAGCATCGCCAGCAGGATCGGGATGCTGTCGCGCTGGGCGCGCTCGACGCCGCGCAGCACGTGGGCCTGGGTGACGTGCGCGACCTCGTGGCCGAGCACCGCGGCGACTTCGTCCTCCGTTTCGGCCGCCAGCACCAGTCCGGCATTCATGCCGATGTAGCCGCCCAGGGTGGCGAAGGCGTTGATGCTGCGGTCCTTCATCATGAAGAAGGTGAAGCGCTGCTCCGGATCGTCGCTGGCCGCGGCGAGGCGGTTGCCGGTGGCCTGCAGCCAGCCGTCGACCAGGGGATCCTCCAGCACGTAGTCATAGTGGCGCAGCTGCGCCAGCAGCATCCGGCCGTATTCGGCCTGTTGCGCGGGCCCGAGCACGCTGCCGGCGGACGAGCCGATGTCCGGAAGCCGGTTCTCCTGCGCCGGCGCGCAGACGCTGGCGACCAGCAGGACCAGCAGGGCGGTCAGCAGCACGGTGGCGTGGCGGGCGGGGCGCAGGCGCATGGAGGATCTTCCGGAAAGTGGGCCAAGCATGAGGGGCCGTCCCACCGAACGAGTGAATCCGATGTTAATCGGCCGCAGCGTTTCGCGCGTGAGGGTGGAAAAGCCGAAGGCGGGAGCCCACCATTCGACCCCATACCGCAACCCGGGTTCCCCAGCATGGGACAGGACGCCACGCCAGCCGCCGCGCAACCGCCGATCACGCTCTACACCAGCGCGATCTGCGGCTATTGCGTGGCCGCGAAAACCTTCCTCCGCAGCCGCGGGCTGAGCTGGGACGAGGTCCGCGTCGATCTCGATCCGGCCGAGCGCGAAGCGATGGTCGCCCGCAGCCGCCGCAGCACCGTGCCGCAGATCTTCATCGGCGAGGTGCACGTGGGCGGCTACGACGACATGATGGCGTTGCACCGGGCGGGCAAGTTCGACGAACTGTTGCGCTAGAGGCGCGGCCACGGTCGCGGACGGACGCTGCGCGGTGCGCGGGCCGCCTGGCCCGGCGCTGCGTGGCCAGCGCACAGGAATGCGGCGAAGGCCACAGGGGATTGCACGATGAGCCAGGAAATGAACGACCAGGAAGCCGACCGCGTCCGCGAGTTCACCGAATTCCGCCAGCGCATGAACCAGCGCATCCTGGCCGAGCCCAACCAGGTGGTGCGCCGCTTCTTCGCGCTCGACACCCAGACCTACCAGGCCGGCGCACTGGACGTGAAGACCAAGGAACTGCTGGGCCTGGTCGCGTCCCTGGTACTGCGCTGCGACGACTGCATCAGCTACCACGTGGCCCAGTGCCGCGAGGCCGGGGTGAGCCGCGAGGAATTCTTCGAGACCTTCTCCGTCGGCCTGGTGGTCGGCGGCAGCATCGTGATCCCGCACCTGCGGCGTGCGGTGGATTTCCTCGACCGGCTGGAGCAGGGCGCCGCGGACGCGCCGGGGGCCCACGGACACGACGCTGGCTGATCCGGCCGGCGTCCCCCGCCCGCCGACTTTGGTCGGATTGGGGCCCGGACGCGGTTTCGGGCATAATTTCAGATTCAACCTTTTCCGGCGCCGCGCACCTGCGGGGCGCCTTTTCGCATGGAATTCCCCCACATGACCCAGACAATCACGGTCATCCGCGGCGATGGCATCGGCCCGGAGATCATGGACGCCACCCTGTACGTGCTCGATGCGATGGACGTGGGGTTGCGGTACGAAGAGGCCGACGCGGGGCTGGTCGCGCTGGAAAAGCACGGCGAGCTGCTGCCGCAGGCGACCATGGACTCGATCCGCCGCAACGCGATCGCGCTCAAGAGCCCGCTGACCACGCCGGTGGGCGAGGGCTTCTCCTCGATCAACGTCGAGTTGCGCAAGCGCTTCGACCTGTACGCCAACGTGCGCCCGGCCAAGTCGTTCCCGAACACGAAATCGCGCTTCCCGTCCGGGGTGGACGTGATCACCGTGCGCGAGAACACCGAGGGCGCCTACATCGGCGAGGGCCAGACGATCACCGAGGACGGCGAGACCGCGACCCTGATGCAGAAGATCACCCGCAAGGGGTCCGAGCGCATCGTCCGCTACGCCTTCGAGCTGGCGCGCAACACCGGGCGCAAGAAGGTCACGGTGGTACACAAGGCCAACATCCTCAAGACCACCTCGGGCCTGTTCCTGAAGGTGGCGCGCGAGGTGGCGGCGTTGTATCCCGAGATCGAATGCAACGAGATGATCGTCGACAACACCTGCATGCAACTGGTGATGCGGCCGGAGCAGTTCGACATCATCGTCACCACCAACCTGTTCGGCGACATCATCTCCGACCTGTGCGCCGGCCTGGTGGGCGGCCTGGGGCTGGCCCCGGGCGCGAACATCGGCAAGGACGCGGCGATCTTCGAGGCGGTGCACGGCACCGCGCCGGACATCGCCGGGCAGGGCAAGGCCAATCCCTGCGCGCTGCTGCTGGGCGCGGCGCAGCTGCTCGACCACATCGGCAAGCCCGACGACGCCACCCGTCTGCGCAAGGCGATCATCGCCACACTCGAGGCGCAGGACAACCTGACGCCAGACCTCGGCGGCAGCGGCAACACCATGTCGTTCGCGAAGGCGATCGCCAGCCGGGTCTGACCCGGAACCTGTTGCGGCCGTTCCACAAACGGCCGCGGCGTTCCGCGCGCGGCGGCGGGGAGCAGGGCTGCAGCCGGAACGGGTCGGGGTGCGGCGACCCGTACGCGAGTCGCGAACGCGTTGCTTCCGGAGCGCAGGGAGCGCGGGAATGCATGCATGGGGCGGCCTTCAGCGAAGGCTGGCAGTCCGGTTCCGCCCGGGCGTTGCGTCCACGCCCTTCCGGCTTTCCGCGCGCGGGCATGACGTGGACCCTCGCGCGGCCCCACAATCGCTGCGTCCCGTATCGGCCCCCCGTATGCCCCCTCGCGCCAGCGCGCTTGCGCTGACCCCGCTGCTGCTGTTCCTGGCGATCTTCCTTGGCGCGGGCCTGTACTTTTCGGCCCAGGGGGAGGAGATGGGCTTCTACATGCTGCGCGCGCCGGTCGCGATCCTGCCGGCGCTCGCCCTGGCGATGTGGATCGCACGGCGACGCCGGATCGCGGCGGTCGACACCCTGCTGCGCGGCATGGGCGATCCCGGCATCGTGCTGATGTGCCTGGTGTTCCTGCTGGCCGGCGCGTTCGCGCAGGTGTCGCGCGCGATCGGCGCGGTCGACGCCATCGTCTCGATGGGGCTCGGCTCGCTGCCCGCGGCATTGCTGCTGCCGGGGTTGTTCGTGGTCGCCGGGCTGGTGTCGCTGGCGATCGGCACCTCCATGGGGACGATCGCGGCGGTGGTGCCGATCGCGGTGGGTGTCGGCGATGCCGCAGGGCTGGACCGGGCGCTGGTGGTCGGGGCGGTGGTCGGCGGCGCCATGTTCGGCGACAACCTGTCGGTGATTTCCGACACCACGATCGCCGCCACCCGCACCCAGGGCGCACAGATGCGCGACAAGTTCCGCGAGAATTTCCGGATCGCGCTGCCGGCGGCGCTGGCCACCCTGGCGTTGCTGGCGTTCGCCGGGGACGCGGCACCGGTCGAGGCGGTGGACACCGCTTCACCGTGGCTGGCGTTGCCGTACCTGCTGGTGCTGATTCTGGCGCTGGCGGGCCTGGACGTGTTGCTGGTGCTGGCGCTGGGGCTGGTGCTGGCCTGCGGTTTCGGCCTGGTGTTCGGCGTCGATTACGACCTGGTCGGCTTCGCAGAGGACATCTGGACCGGGTTCGAGGGGATGACCGAAATCCTGCTGCTGTCCCTGCTGGTCGGCGGCCTCGGTGCGCTCATGAAGGCGGCCGGCGGGCTCGACTGGCTGTCGCAGACGATCGCCCGCTTCGCACGCGGGCACCGGGGCCGTCGCACCGGCGAATTCAGCATCGCCGCGCTCGCGACGGCCACCGACGTGTGCACGGCCAACAACACGGTCGCGATCCTGGTCGGCGGCAGCGTCGCCAAGGACATCGCGCAGCGCCACGGCATCAGTCCGCGTCGCGCGGCCAGCGTGCTCGACATCTTCGCCTGCGTGCCGCAGGGCCTGCTGCCCTATGGCGCGCAGGTGCTGCTGGCCGCGTCGCTGGCGGCGGTGTCGCCATTCGCCCTGGTCGGCAGCGTCTGGTATTGCTGGCTGCTGGCGGCGGTGGCGATCGGCTTCATGGCATGGCCGTCGCGCCGCGCGGAATCTGCGCGCGCTGAACCCGCCGAAAGGACACCGCCCTCCGCGTGACGCCGGTAAGACGCTGAAAAAAAGGGCGCCACTGGCGCCCTTTTCTTTGGGGATTACGGCGGGGCTCAGTCGCGCGACTGCAGCTTCGCCAGCAGGCGCAGGAACTCGATGTACAGCCACACCAGCGTCACCATCAGCCCGAATGCGCCGTACCACTCCATGTACTTCGGCGCGCCCTGTTCGACGCCGCTCTCGATGAAGTCGAAATCCAGCACCAGGTTCAGCGCCGCGATCACGATCACGAACAGGCTGAAGCCGATGCCGACGATGCCGCTCTCGTGGATCAGCGGGATCTGGATGTTGAAGAATCCCAGCACGATCGTCGCCAGGTAGACCAGCGCGATGCCGCCGGTGGCAGCGACCACGCCGAGCTTGAAGTTCTCGGTGGCCTTGACCAGGCCCGTGCGGTAGGCGAACAGCAGTGCGAACAGCGTGCCGAAGGTCAGCATCACCGCCTGCATCACGATGCCTTCGTACAGGTGGTTGTACAGCGCCGAGATCGCGCCCAGGAAGAAGCCCTCCACCAGCGCGTACAGCGGCGCGGTGACCGGCGACCATTCCTTCTTGAAGGCGGTGACCAGCGCCAGCACCAGGCCACCGATCGCGCCGCCCCAGACGTAGACGGCGAAGCCGGGCGCCGGGGTGCCGTCGGGGCCGAGCGCCTGGGTCCAGGCGAACGCCGCGGTCAGCACCGTCAGCAGGAGCAGGAAGCCGGTCTTGTTGACCGTGCCGTTGAGGGTCATCACCTCGCCGTCGCGCGAGACGACCGCGCCGCTGCCGAGGTCGAGGAAAGTGGATTCTTTGAGTACCGGGTTGCCGCTGCGCATGGTTGCCCTGTTCCCTGGAAGTTGGAGCCGAAGGCAAGAATACACGGGCCGGGCACGGCCACGCGCCGGACGTGCGATCGGCGGCACCGCGCGTTGACACCGGAGGACGCGCTCCGGACAATGTCCAGCTCCGCCGGACCCGGTCCGGCGCGGGTTCGGATCGACCGACTGTCACCGGCCGGGGTATAGCGCAGTCTGGTAGCGCGCCTGCTTTGGGAGCAGGATGTCGGGGGTTCGAATCCCTCTACCCCGACCAATCCCTCCGTCCGGGACGGCTATCATGCGCCAGGGCGCCCGTAGCTCAACCGGATAGAGCACCGGCCTTCTAAGCCGGTGGTTGCAGGTTCGAGTCCTGCCGGGCGCGCCATGCCGGCACCGGCAGGCGCGGCGGGGGGGGGGTCGAAAGCACTGTCGTCCTGAAGTGGAAAGGTGCCGGCGCTCATGTGCGGCGTCGGTGGGAGATCGGGGTGCGCTCCGGTATCCTGTGCGGGTTCCAGTGGTGGCTGTAGCTCAGTTGGTTAGAGTCCTGGATTGTGATTCCAGATGTCGGGGGTTCGAGTCCCCTCAGCCACCCCATTTCCCAGCCGGCGCCTCCTTGCCGGCAGTTGCCGGATCGCGCATGTTTGTTACAATGTGCGCCCGTTTTGCGGGCCGTTAGCTCAGTTGGTAGAGCAGTTGACTCTTAATCAATAGGTCCAAGGTTCGAATCCTTGACGGCCCACCAGTTCCACGGATCGCCCGGCTTCGGCCGGGCGTTTTCGTTTCGGGGCGTGCGTCGCCGGATTCGAACCTGCGGTTCGCCTGCTGCGCAGGCCCGGCCCCGCGCAGCGCGCGTGGCGTTCGCCCGGCCGCGAACCGGTGGTTCGCAGGCGGCCCAGGCTCACCCTTGACGGCCCACCAGTTCCACGGATCGCCCGGCTTCGGCCGGGCGTTTTCGTTTCGGGGCGTGCGTCGCCGGATTCGAACCTGCGGTTCGCCTGCTGCGCAGGCCCGGCCCCGCGCAGCGCGCGTGGCGTTCGCCCGGCCGCGAACCGGTGGTTCGCAGGCGGCCCAGGCTCACCCTTGACGGCCCACCAGTTCCACGGATCGCCCGGCTTCGGCCGGGCGCTTTCGTTTCGGGCCCTCCGGCGCAGGGTCCGCTTTCCGGCAGCGGTGCAATTAAGATGTGCCTCGCGCGAAAGTGGCGGAATTGGTAGACGCCCTGGATTTAGGTTCCAGTGCCGCAAGGCGTGGGGGTTCGAGTCCCCCCTTTCGCACCAACCCTCTCGAACAGGTCGGCGGCGCGAGCTGTTCGCGAGCGTTGGCGAGCCGGGATCCCTGCGGCGGCGGACGCTTCCCTGCGCGCTGCGGCGCGCCGATCGCCGTGGCTCCCGGACATCGGGCGGCGCGGTTCCAGTGCCGCAAGGCGTGGGGGTTCGAGTCCCCCCTTTCGCACCAACCCTCGATCAACCCCCAGGCCTCGCGACAATTCGCGGGTGTTGGCGAAAGCGCGACTCCCAGACACGGGCTGCCCTTGAAAGAGGTTCTTCTCCCATGCGAGGGAGAAGAGCTTGCCCTCATCCGCCCTTCGGGCACCTTCTCCCGCCAAGCGGGAGAAGGGAAAGCCAAAGCGGGAGGAGGGATGGCCTTGAACCCCTCTCCCGCTTGCGGGAGAGGGGCAGGGGTGAGGGGCTGGAATGGTCCGCGACGGGGCAGTGCCTGTCAGGACTTCGGATGGACGCCGCGCCCGGCGCCCGGGGATCGCTTTCCGCTCGGTCAGTGCCGGCCCGGCGCAGCGCGCCGGTCGTCCCCGGCACCATCGCTCGCCGCGTGGCGGTATGTGACACTGGTGCCAGCCCCAATCATGGTGAGTCCGGCCATTCCCCAGATGGCCGATTTGCCCGGAGTGCGTCCCGCTCTGGCGGCGAACCCCGGATTCGGCCAAAATATCCCGTTCCGCCGGCCGCGCCCGGCCTGCCCAGGCAGGCTCCGGGACGTCGCCGGCCCACCACCCGGATCAAGAAGCGGCGGCGATGGCCGCGCGGCAGGAGTTGAGTCAATGCAAGTGTCGGTCGAATCCCTGGGCAGCCTCGAGCGCCGCCTGACGTTCCGCCTGCCGTCGGAACGGCTCGAAACCCAGGTCGGCGGCCGCCTGCGCGAGATCGCGCGCACCGCCCGGATCAAGGGCTTCCGCCCCGGCAAGGTGCCGACCAAGGTGATCGAGCAGCGCTACGGCCAGCAGGTCCGTGCCGAGGTCCTCGATGGCCTGCTGCGGGAAGGCTTCGACGAGGCGGTGCGCAGCAACGAGCTGCGCCTGGCCGGGCAGCCGAAGATCGAGCCGAGCGAGGAGAAGGACGAGGGCGAACTGGCCTACGTCGCCACGTTCGAGGTCGTGCCGGACTTCGGCGACATCGACATGTCCAGGCTCAGTGTGGTGCGCCACTCTGCGGAGGTCACCGAGGAAGACATCGACCGGATGATCGAGAACCTGCGCCAGCAGCGCCGCAGCTGGAGCGCGGTGACGCGCCCGGCGCAGGCCGGCGACGCGGTGGACGTCGAGACCTGGTCGCAGATCGACGGGGAACGCGTGCCTGCCGAGGGCGTGGAGCGCGGCACCACCGTGCTCGGTTCGGGCGGCATGTACAAGGACATCGAGGACGCGCTGGTCGGGATCGAGGCAGGCGGCGAGAAGACGCTCGAGGTGACCTTCCCCGCCGACTGGCGCGTGCCGGCACTGGCCGGCCGCACCGCACAGGTGCATGTGAAGGCCGAGCGGGTCTCCGAGCCGCAGCTCCCGGAAGTCGACCCTGCATTCATCCGCAGCTTCGGCGTCAAGAGCGGGCAGCTGGACCAGTTCCGCGCCGACATCCGCACCAACCTCGAGCGCGAACTCAAGGGCGCGCTGATGAACCGCCTGCGCCGCGAGGTCGGCGAGCAGCTGGTGGCGGCGTACGCGCATGTCGAACTGCCGCCCAAGCTGGTCGAGAACGAGGCGCGCGCCATGCTCGCCCAACAGGTCGAGCAGGCCCGCCGCAACGGACGCAATCCCGGCGAGGTACCGGCCGACGCCCACCTGAACTTCGTCGACGCGGCGCGCAAGCGCGTGCTGGTGGGCCTGCTGGTGGGCGAGGTCGCCCGCCGCAACGAACTGCGCCTCGACCCCAAGCGCCTGAACGAGCACCTGCGCCTGATCGCCTCGACCTACGAGGAGCCGCAGCAGGTCATTGACTTGTACCGCAACGATCCCCAGTTGATGTCGGGACTGCAGAACCGGGTGATGGAGGAGCAGGTGATCGACTGGATCGCCGAGCGCGCCCAGCACACGGAGCGGTCGCTGAGCTTCCAGGAAGCGATCCTGCCGTAAGTCGGGCCCCGGCCCGCCTGCCGACGGATCCCGGCCCGGGGTCCTCCGCATCGTCATCCGCGTCACATGCAGTCTCGGCCGGGTCGAGACTCCGCTCCACGCCAACGGGAACGCACCACATGAGCCACACCGACACCAGGGCCCTGAACCTCGTCCCGATGGTGGTCGAACAGACCAGCCGCGGCGAGCGCGCCTACGACATCTACTCGCGGCTGCTGAAGGAGCGGGTGATCTTCCTGGTCGGCGGCATCGACGACCACGTCGCCAACGTGATCGTGGCGCAGATGCTGTTCCTCGAGGCCGAGAACCCCGAGAAGGACATCAACCTGTACATCAACTCGCCCGGCGGCATCGTCACCGCCGGCATGGCGATCTACGACACCATGCAGTTCATCAAGCCGGACGTGAGCACGATCTGCGTCGGCCAGGCGGCCAGCATGGGTGCGCTGCTGCTCGCCGCGGGCTCGGCCGGCAAGCGCTATGCGTTGCCGAATTCGCGGGTGATGATCCACCAGCCGCTGGGCGGCTTCCAGGGCCAGGCGACCGACATCGACATCCATGCCCGCGAGATCCTGTCGATGAAGCAGCGGCTCAACGAGATCCTGGCCCACCATACCGGCCAGTCGATCGAGACCATCGCCAGCGACACCGAGCGCGACAACTTCAAGAGCGCCGCGGCCGCCCGCGAATACGGCCTGGTCGACCAGGTCCTGGAGCGGCGTCCGGACGAGTCGATCCAGCCCGCTTAAGTATTTGATTGAAAAAGCGAATGGCGTTCCGGCTGCGCGGGGCTTGCGCTGCCGGGCGCTGTGCTATTCTCGAACCGTGACCGCAGCAGCAAGACACATCCAGGCATGAGCGAAGACCGTCAGGGCCGTTCCGGCGACAGCAACAAGATCCTCTACTGCTCGTTCTGCGGGAAGAGCCAGCATGAGGTCAGGAAGCTGATCGCGGGTCCGAGCGTGTACATCTGCGACGAATGCGTCGAGCTGTGCAACGACATCATCCGCGAGGAGCTCGAGGAGAAGGCGCAGTCCGCGCGCAGCTCGCTGCCCAAGCCCAAGGAAATCCTCGAGGTGCTCGATCAGTACGTGATCGGGCAGACGCGTGCCAAGCGCACCCTGGCGGTCGCGGTCTACAACCACTACAAGCGCATCGAGAGCCGCAGCAAGAACGACGACGTCGAACTGGCGAAGTCGAACATCCTGCTGGTCGGCCCGACCGGTTCCGGCAAGACCCTGCTGGCCGAGACCCTGGCGCGCCTGCTCAACGTGCCCTTCACGATCGCCGACGCCACCACCCTGACCGAAGCCGGTTACGTGGGCGAGGACGTCGAGAACATCATCCAGAAGCTGCTGCAGAAGTGCGACTACGACGTCGAGAAGGCGCAGCAGGGCATCGTCTACATCGACGAGATCGACAAGATCTCGCGCAAGAGCGAGAACCCCTCGATCACCCGCGACGTGTCCGGCGAGGGCGTGCAGCAGGCGCTGCTCAAGCTGATCGAGGGCACTACCGCGAGCGTGCCGCCGCAGGGCGGGCGCAAGCATCCGCAGCAGGAGTTCCTGCAGGTCGAGACCCGCAACATCCTGTTCATCGTCGGCGGCGCGTTCGCCGGCCTGGACAAGATCATCCAGCAGCGCAGCACCGACGCCAGCGGCATCGGTTTCGGCGCCAAGCTCAAGAGTTCCGAGCGCAAGACCGAGACCGGCAAGGTGCTGGCCCAGGTCGAGCCGGAGGACCTGATCAAGTTCGGCCTGATTCCCGAGTTCGTCGGCCGCCTGCCGGTGGTCGCCACGCTCGAGGAACTCGACGAGGCGGCGCTGGTGAAGATCCTGACCGAGCCGCGCAACGCGATCAGCAAGCAGTTCCGCAAGCTGTTCGAGATGGAAGGCGTGGAACTCGAGTTCCGCCCCGACGCGCTGAGCGCGATCGCGAAGAAGGCGATCAAGCGCAAGACCGGCGCGCGTGGCCTGCGCACGATCGTCGAGTCGGTGCTGCTCGACACGATGTACGAACTGCCGTCGCTGGAGAACGTCAGCAAGGTGGTGGTGGACGAGTCGGTGATCGAGCACAAGTCCGAGCCCTACCTGATCTACCAGACCCCGCCGCCGGCGCAAAAGGTCGCCTCGGCCGAATAGAGCATGCGCGGCGGGGTGTCGCGCCGGCCCCGTGCCGACCCACCCCTTGGCTGAACGCATGCGGATCGCGGCCCGTGCCATCGGTACCTTCCCGGCTTGCGAAGCGCTGCCGCGGCGGCGCGATGCCGGGCGTCTCCGGACTCGGCAGACGGCCTGCCGGCCACGTTCCTGCGCGTTCATTCCGGTGCCTGGCGACCGCCCGGCGGCGGAATGCTGCGTTCGTGCCCGGGCGCTTGCATCGTCCGGCGCCGGGCCCCATAACGGAACCGTCCTGCGTGGCACGCTCCGCGCATCGCCCCACCGCTTTCCATGGAACCCGCAATGACCGATCGACCCCGTAGCGAATCGCTCGAACTGCCCGTGCTGCCGCTGCGCGACGTGGTGGTGTTCCCGCACATGGTCATCCCGCTGTTCGTGGGGCGGGACAAGTCGATCCGCGCGCTCGACATCGCGATGGAAGGCGACAAGCGCATCCTGCTGGTCGCGCAGAAGTCGGCCGAGACCGACGATCCGGAAGCCGGCGACCTCTACCAGATCGGCACGCTCGCGCAGGTGCTGCAGTTGCTCAAGCTTCCCGACGGCACGATCAAGGTGCTGGTCGAGGGTGTGTCGCGCGTCACCGTCTCGCAGGTGCGCGAGGTCGACGGCACGCTGGCCGGCGTCGGTCACGTGGTCGAGCCGGTCGAGAGCCGCGAACCGCGCGAAGTGGAGGCGATCGCGCGCTCGCTGGTCTCGCTGTTCGAGCAGTACGTCAAGACCAACCGCAAGCTGCCGCCGGAGCTCATGCAGACGCTGTCCGGTATCGACGAGCCCGGTCGCCTGGCCGACATCGTCTCCGCGCACCTGGGCGTGCGCCTGGCCGAGAAACAGCGCCTGCTCGAAACGGTCGACACCGCCGGGCGGCTGGAGTTGCTGGTCGGCCTCGTCGACGGCGAGATCGACGTGCAGCAGATGGAGAAGCGCATCCGCGGCCGTGTGAAGTCGCAGATGGAGAAGTCGCAGCGCGAGTACTACCTCAACGAGCAGATGAAGGCGATCCAGAAGGAGCTGGGCGAGATCGACGACGCGCCCAACGACCTCGAGGAGATCGCGCGCAAGATCGCCGAGGCCGGCATGCCCAAGCCGGTCGAGACCAAGGCCAGGAACGAATTCAACAAGCTCAAGCAGATGTCGCCGATGTCGGCCGAGGCCGCGGTGGTGCGCAACTACCTCGACTGGCTGCTGGGCGTGCCGTGGAAGAAGCGCAGCAAGGTGCGCAAGGACCTCAAGGCCGCGCAGGAAGTGCTCGATGCCGACCACTACGGGCTGGAGAAGGTCAAGGAACGCATCCTCGAGTACCTCGCCGTGCAGACCCGGGTGAAGCGGATGAAGGGCGCGATCCTGTGCCTGGTCGGCCCGCCCGGCGTCGGCAAGACCTCGCTGGGGCAGTCGATCGCCAAGGCCACCAATCGCAAGTTCGTGCGCATGAGCCTGGGCGGCGTGCGCGACGAGGCCGAGATCCGCGGCCATCGTCGCACCTACGTCGGCTCGATGCCCGGCCGGATCGTGCAGAACCTCAACAAGACCGGGACGAAGAACCCGTTGTTCGTGCTCGACGAGATCGACAAGATGTCGATGGACTTCCGCGGCGATCCCTCCTCGGCGCTGCTCGAGGTGCTCGATCCCGAACAGAACAACGCCTTCAACGACCACTACCTCGAGGTCGACCTCGACCTGTCCGAGGTGATGTTCGTCGCCACCTCCAACTCGCTCAACATCCCCGGCCCGCTGCTCGACCGCATGGAAGTGATCCGCATCCCCGGCTACACCGAGGAGGAGAAGATCAGCATCGCCACGCGCTACCTGGTGCCCAAGCAGATGAAGGCGAACGGGCTCAGGGACAACGAGCTCAGGATCGCCGCCGACGCGATCCAGGACATCGTGCGCTACTACACGCGTGAATCGGGCGTGCGCAACCTCGAGCGCGAGATCGCCAAGATCTGCCGCAAGGTGGTCAAGGAGGTCGCGCTGGCCGGCCCGCGCAAGGGCAAGGCGAAGGCGGTCGCGGTGTCGGCGAAGAACCTCGACAGGTACCTGGGCGTGCGCCGCTTCGACTTCGGTCGCGCGGAGATCGACAACGAGATCGGCATGGTCACGGGCCTGGCCTGGACCGAGGTCGGCGGCGACCTGCTGCAGATCGAATCGACCCTGGTTCCGGGCAAGGGCAATCTGATCCTGACCGGCCAGCTCGGCGACGTGATGAAGGAGTCGGCGTCCGCCGCGCTTTCGGTCGTGCGTGCGCGCACGGAACGCCTCGGCATCGACGTCGACTTCCTGCAGAAGCAGGACGTGCACGTGCACGTGCCGGACGGTGCGACTCCCAAGGACGGCCCCAGCGCCGGCATCGCGATGACCACCGCGCTGGTGTCGACGCTGACCAAGGTGCCGGTTCGCGCCGAAGTGGCGATGACCGGCGAGATCACCCTGCGTGGGCGGGTGACCGCGATCGGCGGGCTCAAGGAGAAGCTGCTTGCCGCGCTGCGCGGCGGCGTCACCACGGTGATCATCCCGGAAGAGAACCGCAAGGACCTTGCCGACATTCCCGCCAACGTGACCGAGCACCTGAAGATCGTGCCGGTGAAGTGGATCGACGAGGTGCTCGACCTCGCGCTCGAGCGACCCCTCGCCACCTCGACGGCGAAGGCATCCGCGTCGGGTCGGGCACGGGCACCGGGCGGGGCGATCGTGCGGCGCAGGAAGGACAAGGCGCCGTCGCGCCCCGACGTCAAGCACTGATCGATTCACGCCGCGCTCACGAAACGCAATCGCCCGCGTCCGGTCGCGGAGGGCCGGGAGCCGCCGATGTCGTATTCGGCGGCGGCTCCGCGTAAAATGCGACGGATTCGTGCATCCATCCTCAGACCGGGCGAACGCCGCGGGATTCCCCGTGGACAGGCCTGGTCCCCAGCAAGGCGGGCCGCGCGTCCGCACACGGAGAGTCCAACATGCCAGTGAACAAGAGTGAATTGATCGACCAGGTCGCCGACAAGGCGGGCCTGTCCAAGGCCGACGCGGGCCGCGCGCTCGACGCGATGATCGACGCGGTGACCGCCGCGCTCAAGCGCGGTGACGCCGTCAACCTGGTCGGCTTCGGTTCCTTCTCGGTCAAGGCGCGCGCGGCCCGCACCGGCCTGAACCCGCGCACCAAGGAGCCGCTGCAGATCCCGGCGTCGAACAACCCCGTGTTCAAGGCTGGCAAGGCGCTCAAGGATGCCGTAAACTGAGCGGCTCCTGAGTTCCCTAGCGGGTGCTTAGCTCAGCGGTAGAGCGTCTCCTTTACACGGAGAGGGTCGGGGGTTCGAAACCCTCAGCACCCACCATCAGGGGGGCGCTGGAACCGCGAACAGGTTTCAAGGCGCGGAGCGGTAGTTCAGTTGGTTAGAATGCTGGCCTGTCACGCCGGAGGTCGCGGGTTCGAGTCCCGTCCGCTCCGCCATACGATACGAACGAGCCCCGCAGCGATGCGGGGTTTTTTCGTTTCTGCAGCATCGATTCCCCGCTCGCGCGGCAACCCGCATGCGGCGCATTTTGCCAGCGCCGGGTCCCGGGCGACCATTCCCGCCGGCTGCGCCCGGGACGGGGCGGGCGCGCCCATGACCCATTCGCATGGGCGGCGGACGGCCCGTGGACGCAGGTCACCCGAAGCGCCGCGCGCCGCAAGCAGCCGCCTGTCCGGACTTCCGGCCGCGGAGGCGCGCGCCCGTGGCGGCCCCGCGCTGGCCGCGCGTGGGGCGGCATGCGGTTAAACTGCACGGCTACGTCCCGAACCGTCTTCCCCAATGCTGCAGACCCTTCGAGAAAAGATGACAGGCTGGATCGCGATCGTCGTCGTCGCGCTCCTCGCCATCCCGTTCGCCTTCTTCGGCATGGAGCAGTACCTGTTCCAGAGCGGGTCGAACTTTGCCGCGAAGGTGGAGGTGCAGCCGTCGTGGTGGCGCTCCGCTCCGGACTGGTGGCTGGTGCGCAAGTTCGCGTGGGAGTCCGTGGAAGTCACCCCTGAAGAGTTCCGCGACGCGTTCGAGGTCGAGCGCCAGCGACGGCGCGAGGCGGAGGGCGAGCAGTTCGATGCGCGCGCGTTCGAGACGCCGGATACCAAGCGCGAGGTGCTCGAGGCGCTGGTCGACCGCAAGGTGCTGCAGCTCGCCGCGAAGCGCGACGGCATGGTGGTCGGCGACACCCGGGTGCGCGAGGCGATCGAGGGCATCGCCGCGTTCCAGGTGGACGGCGTTTTCGACCAGCAGCGCTACCTGTTGACGCTGCAGTCGCAGGGCTACACGCCGCAGGGATTCCAGGAAATGGTGCGCGACGACCTGCAGGCCTCGCTGCTGGCCGGGCAGGTCGCCCGCTCGGCGTTCACCACGCCGGGCGAGACCGAACGGATGATGCGGTTGCTGGGAGAGCGCCGCGACGTCTCCTTCGTGGTGCTGCCGGCGCCGGAGCCGGACAGCGGCGCGGTCGGCGCCAGCGAGATCCAGGCCTGGTACGACGCCAATCGTGCCGATTACCGTGCGCCCGAACGGGTCACGCTGGAGTACGTGGAGATCGACGGCAACGCGTTGCCGCCGGTACCCGCGCCCGACGAGGCGGCGTTGCGCCAGCGCTACGAGCAGGAGAAGGCGCGCTTCGTCGAGCCCGAGCAGCGCCTGGTCTCGCACATCCTCGTGCCGGTGGAAGAAGGGGCGGACGCGGCGGCGCAGGAGGCGGCCGAGGCCAAGGCGCGGCAGATCGCGCAGCAGGCACGGCAGCCGGATGCGGATTTCGCGGCGCTGGCGAAGGCCAATCCGGGCGATCCGGGCTCGGCCGCCAACGGCGGCGACCTGGGCTGGATCCGCCAGGACGGCAGCATGGTCGAGCCATTCGAGGACGCGGTGTTCGCGGCGCAGGCGGGCAGCATCAGCGACCCGGTCCGCAGCCCGTTCGGCTGGCACGTGATCCAGCTGCGCGAAATCCGCGCCGGACAGCAGGTGTCGTTCGACGAAGTTCGCGAGACGCTTGCGCAGGAACAGGCGCAGGCCGACCGCGAGCGCGCGTTGAACGATCTGGTCGGCAGCTTCGTCGACGAGGTGTATCGCAACCCGACGGAGCTGACGGCCGCCGCGAAGCAGGCCGGGCTCGAAGTCCGTACCGCCGGCCCGATCGCGCGCGGTGAAGGCGAGGGCGTGATCGCCGTACCTGCGGTGCAGCGTGCGGCTTTCTCCGACAGCCTGGTGCAGGACGGCACGGTGAGCGATCCGATCGAGGTCGGCGAGGATCGCAGCGTGCTGATCCGCGTGACCCGGCACGAACCCGAGCGCGCGCTGACGGTGAACGAGGCGCGCGCGTCGGTCGTCGCCGCCATCCGCGCCGACCGTGCCCGCAAGCGGGTCGAGGCCGAAGCCGACGCGCTGGTGGAAAAACTCCGGTCCGGCGAGAGCCTGCAGGCGCTCGCGGATGCGGCTTCGCTGCAGCGGCAGAACATGCTCGGGATCCCGCGCGGTGCGCCGGTGCCGGACGCAGCGGCGGCCGAGGCCTATTTCCGTGCGCCGGTGCCCGCCGAGGGCAAGGTGTCGCCGGGCAAGGCGGTGCTGCCGGACGGCCGGGTCGTGGTGTTCACGGTGGAGAAGGTCACTCCGGGCGATGCCGCCGAGGCGGCGGAGGAGGAGCGCGACATGTTCCGGCAGCAGATGGCGGCGCTGGTCGGTCGCGAGGACGCCGATACCCTGCTGCGTGCGCTCCGCGGGCAGATGAAGATCACCGTGGTGGAATCGAACCTGTAACCGCGGGCGCATTCCACCGGCAAGAAAAGCCCGGCATTCGCCGGGCTTTTTCGTGTGCGGTCCGCCGGCCGGGCGTCTACTCACCCTCGTCCAGCCCGGTCATGCCGAGGATGTTGTAGCCACCGTCGACATAGGTGATCTCGCCGGTGATCCCCGAGGCGAGGTCCGAGCACAGGAATGCGGCGGCGTTGCCGACGTCCTCGATCGTGACCGTGCGGCGGATCGGCGAATTGGCCTCCACGTGGCCGAGGATCTTGCGGAACCCGCCGATCCCCGCCGCGGCGAGGGTCTTGATCGGCCCGGCCGAGATCGCATTGACGCGGATGCCTTCCGGCCCGAGGTTGAGCGCGAGGTAACGCACGCTGGCCTCGAGCGCGGCCTTGGCGACACCCATCACGTTGTAGCTCTGCAGCGCGCGTTCGGCGCCGAGGTAGCTCAGGGTCAGGATCGCGCCCTGGCGGCCCTGCATCAGCGGGCGTGCGCCCCTGGCCAGTGCCGACAGCGAATAGGCCGAGATGTCGTGGGCCATCGCGAAGTTCTCGCGGGTCAGGCCATCGAGGAAGCCACCGGCGATCGCCTCGCGCGGCGCGTAGGCGATCGCGTGCACCAGGATGTCGAAGCCGTCCGGCCAGTGCCCGGCGAGCGAATCGAACAGCGCGGCGATCTGCGCGTCGTCGGTCACGTCGAGCGGATACGAGGGGCCCCCGCCGAGCCGGGCGGCGACGTCCTCCACCCGCGACTGCAGTTTTTCGTTCTGGTAGCTGAAGGCGAGCTCGGCGCCCTCCCGATGCATCGCCTCGGCGATGCCGTTGGCGATCGAGCGCTGACTGGCGATGCCGGTGATGAAAGCGCGCTTGCCTTGCAGGAAACCCATGGGCGACTCGCGATGTGGACCGGGCGCTATTCTGCCACGGCGGTCGCGCCCGCCCCGGTGGCGGCGTCGATCGCCAGCACCATGCCCGGGTGCAGCACGCTGCGCGCGTCCAGGCCGTTGCGCGAAAGCAGCTGGCTCGCGGTGATGCCGTAGCGGCCGGCGATGCGCCAGGCCGAATCGCCCCGGGCGACGGTATGCGTGCGTGCCGGCTGGGGTTCGACGTGGGCCGAGGCATCGGCCATGGCGTCCGGAAATTCTCCCGGCGTCGTAGCGCCGGGCGCGGGCAGGACCAGCGATCGTGCGGTGGCCGGCCCGGCTGCAACCAGGGCCGACGCGGGCGCGGACGGCAGCAGCACGCGCGGCTTGCCGCTCCCGCGCACCACCCGGCCGTCGCCGAAGACCGGGTTCAGGCGACGCAACTGCGCGGCGTCGGCACCGTGCTGGCGGGCGAGCGCGTCCAGGGTGGCGACATGCGCGGGGACCTCCGCGGCGGTGAGCACCGGCACCGGGCGGTCCAGCGCCTGCAGCCAGGCGTCGCGGTCCTCGGCTTCCTCCAGGATGCACGACAGCGCATGCAGCTTGCGCACGTAGGCGTGGGTGATGGCCGGCATCGGCAGGCTCGCGGGATCGGCTTCGGCCGGCCGCTGGCCGGCGCGCCGGAGCGCTCCCAGCAGCCGGTACTCGCCGGCGTTGTAGGCCATCACCGCCAGCCGCCAGTCGCCGGCGAACATGCCGTGCAGGGTCTTGAGGTAGCGCACCGCGGCATCGGTCGAATCGACCGGCGACAACCGTCCGTCGTAGCCCGGGCGTACGGCCACCTTGTGGTTGCGCGCGGTCAGGGCGATGAACTGCCACAGGCCGGCCGGCCCCTGCGGGGAGCGCGCGCCGGGCCTGTAGCCGCTCTCGACGAACGGGATCAGCGCGAACTCGGTCGGCAGGTGCGCCTCGCGCAGGCGGTCGACCACGTAGCCGAACAGCGGCAGCACGTCGCTGCGCGGCGAGGCGAGCTGGCCCGGCGCCTGCGCGAAATGCCGCCGCCAGCGGGCGCTCGCCCCCGGTTCGCAGACAGGATCGGCGAGGCCCGCGCGGAAGTCGCGGTAGATGTCCAGGCCGCTGCGGGTGGTCGCGGCCGGAGGCGAGGCGGACGCGGTGGCGGCCGGCGGGCGTGGGGCGCCCGCATCGACGACCGGCACCGTCGCGGGCCCGGTTGCGGTGGCGGGCGCCGCCCCGGTTGCGGCCGCGGGCGTGGGGGCAGGCGGGTCGTCGGCCCGGGCCGGACCGGCCAGCGCCCAGAGCAGCGCCAGCCCGCCGGCGATCGCGCGCACGCTCATGCGCGGAAGCCGTCCTTCCAGCGCCGCAACTCGGCGAAGGCTTCCACGCGATCGCCCCTCGCGGCCGGCAGGCGCGCCGCCACGGCCGCGCGCACCGCCGGTGCATCGATGCGCAGGAACGGATTGCACTCGAGTTCCTCGCCGAGGGTCGAGGGCAGGGTGGGATGTCCTTGGTCGCGCATCGTGGTGGCCTGTGCGTGGCGGCGCCGCAGCGCCGCGTTGTCGGGGTCGACCACGCGCGCGAAGGCGGCGTTGGCCAGCGTGTACTCGTGCCCGCAGCAGACCAGCGTCGCTGCGGGCAGGGCGGCCAGCCGGTCGAGGGAGCCGAGCATGTCGCGGGACGTACCTTCGAACAGGCGACCACAGCCGAGGCTGAACAGGGTATCGCCGCAGAACAAGAGGCCATGGCCGTGGAATGCGATGTGGCTCACGGTATGGCCCGGAACCGCCAGCACCTGGAAGCGCCACGGGCCGGCTTCGACCCGCGCGCCGTCGCCGACGTGCTGCGCCCCGAGCGGGAGCCGGGGGTCCGCCGGGCCATACACGGGCACCGCCGGCCACCTCTCGAGCAGCGCGCCGACCCCGCCGACATGATCGGCATGGTGATGGGTCAGCAGGATCGCCTCCGGGGCCGTCGCGCCCCCGGCCGCGGCCAGCACCGGGGCGGCTTCGCCCGGATCGACCACCAGCCAGTGGCCGTCGTCGTCGGCCAGCCGCCAGATGTAGTTGTCCGACAGCGCGGGAAGGGCGATCGGCTGCATCTCGGAGCGTGCTCGGGGTGCCTATAGAATGGCGACCATGCCCGCCTCGCGCCCGGCCCGTCAAACGGGCCCCGTCCCCCACGACTGGTTCCTGTCCGACGCCGGACGTGCGGTGCTGGAGAGCGAGGACGAAGCGGTGTCGCAGGCCCTGTGCGACCGTCCCGGCCTGCCGTGGCTGTGGTGCGGGCCGGTGCAGCGCGACCTCGCCGGCCTTGCCGGACGCGGCATGGCGCTGCAACCCGACGGACACGGCCGATGGCGCGGCCCGGTCGCCTGTGGCCTGCCGTTGCCGTTGCCGAGCGAGTCCTTCGGTGCGGTCGTGCTGCAGCACGTGGCGCGGCCGGCCGGCGACAGCGGCCCGGCCCTGCTCGAGGAGGCCGCGCGCGTGCTGGTGAACGGGGGCCGGTTGTGGCTGTTCGTGCTCAATCCGCTCGCGCCGTACCGCTGGCGTTGGCGCGGCAGCGGACTCGTCGCCTCGGAGCCGCTGTCCTGGCGCCGGCGGCTGCGTGGCGCAGGTCTGGTGCCGGATGCGGTGTCGCAGGGACTGGGTCCGGTCTGGCCGGTGCGGGTCTCCTCCACCGCGCAGCAGGGGGCGGGCATGCGGGCGGCCTACCTGTTGCGCGCGGAAAAGCGGGCGATGCCGCTGACTCCGGTGCGGCAGCGCCGCGTGCTGCAACTGCCGCAGGGCGCCTCGGCCGCATGAGCGGGGTCGGCATCCATACCGATGGCGCCTGCCTCGGCAATCCCGGGCCCGGCGGCTGGGCGGCGCTGCTGCGCTACGGCGAGCAGGAGCGCGAGCTGGTCGGCGGCGAGCCGCTGACCACCAACAACCGGATGGAACTGATGGCGGCGATCGTCGCGCTCGAGACGCTGTCGCGCCCCTGCGAAGTGGTGCTGCACACCGATTCGCAGTACGTGCGCCAGGGCATCACCGAATGGATGCCGAACTGGGTGCGGCGCAACTGGAAGACCGCCGGCGGCGACCCGGTGAAGAACCGGGACCTGTGGGAGCGCCTGTACGCCGCCAGCCGGCGCCACGAGATCGACTGGCGCTGGGTGAAGGGGCATTCCGGCGATCCGGACAACGAGCGCGTCGACGTGCTGGCGCGCGACGAGGCGATCCGCCAGCGGGCGGGAGCGGTGGCGTGAGGCCCTCGCGTGTTGCGCTCCCCGGTGGGCAGGGCGCCGCGGGACCGCCGGATCCCGGAGCTTTGACTGGCACCGGCCGGCCCACGACCCGCGATTCCTGATCCCTCATCCGAAATCCGAATCCCGAATCCCGAATCCCCGCCTCTATGCGCCACATCATCCTCGATACCGAAACCACCGGCCTGGAATGGAAGAAGGGCAATCGCGTGGTCGAGATCGGCTGCGTCGAGCTGATCGAGCGGCGCCCTACCGGCCGCACCTTCCACAAGTACCTCAACCCCGAGCGCGAGTTCGAGCCCGGAGCGCAGGAAGTCACCGGCCTGACGCTGGAATTCCTGGCCGACAAGCCGAAGTTCGCGGAGATCGCCGACGAGTTCCTCGCCTTCGTCGACGGCGCCGAGGTGGTGGCCCACAACGCCGCGTTCGACATGGGTTTCCTCGAACACGAGCTGTCCAGGCTCGGGGCGGACTACGGTCGGCTGGCCGATCGCGTCACCGTGCAGGACTCGCTGGCGCTGGCGCGGCAACGCTACCCGGGGCAGCGCAACTCGCTCGATGCGCTGTGCAGGCGGCTCGGCGTCGACAACTCGCACCGCCAGCTGCACGGCGCGCTGCTCGACGCGCAACTGCTGGCCGAGGCCTGGCTGGCGCTCACCGCCGGGCAGGGCGAGATCGGGTTCGCCAGCAGCGAACCCGCGCCTTCGAGCCGTGCGGGCCAGGCGGCCGTGGCGATTGCCGTCAGCGGTCCGCGTCCGTCGATCTCGGTGCCGGACGAGGATCGGGTGCTGCACCTGGCGCGGGTCGAGGCGATCCGCAAGAAGGCCGGACGCTGCGTCTGGGACGTGCCGGAACCGGAGCTGGCGCAGGCCGCGACGGGCTGACGCGCCCGGCCGGGGTCAGTGGCTGCGGACCAGCACCACGGTGACGTTGTCCGAGCCGCCGCCGTCGAGCGCGGCTGCGACCAGCCCGTCCACGCATTCCTGCGCGCTGCACTCGCCATGCGCCAGCACGCGCGAGATGCCGCTGTCGTCGACTTCCTCGGTCAGCCCGTCGCTGCACAGCAGCAACTGCGATCCCGGGGACAGTTCGCCCGACAGGGTTTCCACGTTCAGCGCCTGCGGTTCGGTGACCCCCAGCGCCTGGGTGACCACGTTGCGGTGCGGATGGCTGCGCGCCTGGTCGACGCTGATGGCGCCCTGCGCGATCAGTTCCTGCACGTAGCTGTGGTCGTGCGAGAGCTGGGCGAGCTTGCCGTCGCGCCACAGGTAGGCACGGCTGTCGCCGACCCAGGCCACCTCGAAGCGGTTGCCGACCACGCGCGCGGCGACCACGGTGGTGCCCATGGGCAATGCGTCGTTGCGCTGGCGCGAGGCGCGGATGATCTCTTCGTCGGCGATCCGGATCGCCTGCTGCAGCGGGGTGCCCTGCCGTGTCTCGCGCACGATCGTCTCGCGCGCGAGCGCGCTGGCGACCTCGCCGTATTCATGCCCGCCCATGCCGTCGGCCACCAGCCACAGCCCCAGCTCGCTGTCGCCGTAATAGGTGTCTTCGTTCAGCTCGCGGCGCAGACCGACGTGGGTCAGATGTCCGAATTCGATCATGCGTGACCCGTCGGCGGGCGGACTGGTGGCTCTTGCGCTGGATAACGCGGAAACAGCGGCCGGCAGGTCAGTCGTTCTCCACATGGGTGCAGGCGTGTGTCCGTGGGGGCGGGCAGGTGCTGGACGAACGCTAGCAGAGGCGGCATGAATGGCGGATGCGCGCGGCCCGGGGCCTCAGGGGCGCTCAGGGAACCAGGGTGAGCGTGTGCACCGCCGGTCCGGGCAGGAACGGCGTCGGCCGTCCGTGCACCCAGTCGTCGTGGCCGGCGCCCCAGAAGGGCGACAGCGGATGGCCGCTCTGGCCGCCGGGCATGTGCAGGATGCCGTCGGCCTCGCGGCCGGGCGAGACCACCATCCGCTCGGAGGCGCCGAAGGCCGGACCCTGCACGCGCGGCATCATCGAGTCGCCGGGCAACGGTTCGGCCGGCATGCACAGCGCGCGCCTGCCGAACGGGATCGCCCCCGCCAGCGGATGGCAGATCGCGGCCGTGTTGCGTTCGCCCCAGTTGCGCTCGCGCAGCGGGCCTTGTGCGGAGAGTTCGTCGCGGACTTCCTGCGCCGCGTCCTCGAACAGCGCCTGCCAGGTGTCGAAGCCGCGCGGCAGAAGGTGTGGCGGGCGCCGGCGGACCAATGGCCAGGCGACGGCCTCGAACTGCGGCAGGTCCGGCATGACGAAGTCCTCGCCCATCGCCGCGCGGGCCGGTGCCACCAGCCCGTCGAGCAGGCGCGCATGCACGGCCAGCCGCCAGGCACGCACGATGCGGTAGCCGGCAGAGTCGATGCTGGCCCGGCCCTGCCAGTCGCCCGCGGCATCGCCGAGCTCGCGCAGGGCGGGCGATGTGGCGTCGCCGCCGAGCGAGCGCAGCAGCTCCCGCCAGCGCGTCATCAGGACGGCGCGGTCGTCGAGCTGGATCGCGAGCAGGTCGGCCTCGGTGAAGCGGTCCTTCGCCAGCAACGCGTCCCGGATCTGCTGCTGGCGGGCGCCGAGGTCGTAGCCGCCGTCGCCGACGCGGCCGAGGTCGTCGCCGGAGACGACTCGCGCATTGGCGGTCCAGAGGCGTTCGAGCGAGGGCGACCGGACCGTTGGAGCTCCGCTCGTGGCGATCCCCCAGGCTCCGCAAGTCGGATCGTCCTTCGGGGAAGGCGCATTCGCGGGTGCCGGGTCCAGGAAGGGTGGGGTTCGCGTACGTGTGTCCACCAGCCCGGGGCGATCCGGGCGGCAGGCCGGATCGCGTGCCGGCAGCGGCCCCAGCCACCTCCAGGCGATGTCGCCGCTGGAGTCGCCGATCACCAGGTTCTGGGTCGGGATCGCGGTCCGGTCCGCGATCGCGAGCGCAGCGTCGAGGTCGCCGGCGCGCGCGAAATCCATCAGTCCGAGGTTGACCGAACCGCGCAGGTGCGCGGTCCAGCGCAGCGACAGCACCCGGCCGTCGGGCAGGTCGTGCAGGATCGGTCCCCAGCGGGTTTCCCTGACCTCGTAGGCCACGGGATCGCCGCCGGCGATCTCGATCCTCTCCGGGTGAACCTCATCCGGCGCACATGCGCTGTCTTCGGGGGTCGACGAGGGATCCGCTCCGCAGGGCGTCTCCAGCGCCCAGTCGAGGTAATCGCCGTAGCTGTTGGTGTACCCCCAGGCGACATGCCCGTTGCTGCCGACCACCACCGCCGGCAGGCCGGGCAGGGTGACGCCCTGCACGTCCACGCGCCCGCCCGGCGCGCGGGCATCGGGCCAGCGCAGCCGGGCCCGGAACCAGAGGTTCGGCGCGCGCAGGCCCAGGTGCATGTCGTCGGCGACGATCGCGCGGCCGTCCGCGGTCAGCGCCCCGGAAACGGCGAAATTGTTGCTGCCCGGAAAGTACCCGGTCTCCGCAGGCGGCCGGCCGATGTCTGTCTCCCGCCGGGCGGGCGAGAACGGGGGAGCGTCCCGGCGCGACGAGGGAGCGGCGGCGAACGGGTCGCGCGCACCTTCCGGTCCCGGTGCCGAGAGCTTGCGCAGGTCCACCCGGTCCGCAGTCGGCAGTTCCGCATCGCCGAACGTGTCCCCGGCGAGCGGCGCGTCCCAGCTGCTGCCCGGGTGCGTCAGCAGCGCGAACAACGGCTCGGGCAGGTGCGGCCGCAGTTTCCACAGCGCGAGCTCGCGCGCGTTGGCCGCATCCTGCAGGTCGAAGTACATCGCGTAGCCGGCCAGCGCGGTGTCGGTGGCGAGCCAGGGCTGCGGCTGCTGGCGCAGCAGCAGGTAGGGCCACGGCCGTACGGGCAGTGCGGCGAGGCCGGCATTCACGCCGTCGGTGTAGGCCTGCAGCAGCGGCAGCTTGTCGCCGGCGATCGCGTCGAGGTCCGCGTTCACCCGTGCGCGCATGCGGTGCACGCGGTGGCGCCGGTCGACATCGAGCGCGACCGCGCCGAACAGCGCGGACAGCTCGCCGGCGGCGGTGCGACGCAACAGGTCCATTTCGAAATAGCGTTCCTGCGCATGCACGTAGCCCAGCGCGCGCATGGCATCGGCCTCGTTCGCCGCGTCGATGGTGACCACTCCGAGTGCGTCGCGCTCGATGGCCACCGGGGCCGCGAGGCCCGCGAGGGCGCGGTCGCCTTCCAGCGCCGGCAGGCTGCCCCGCAGCAACCACCAGGCGAAGAACGCGGACAGCAGCGCCAGTGCCGCCGCGGCGAGCAGGAAACGCTTGAACCACTTGCGCATGCGGGGGTCCCGTCGGAGTCGGAAGATTCTAGTCGGCGGTCGCGGTCGCGGTGGCAAGCAGGGGGCTGCGAACGGAATGGGGCTGCGAGTGCGACTGATTCCGATTAGAACATCGTGGCTGCCGTTCGGGCACGATATCGCCGTCCCCCCCGACCCGAGCCACATGCCATGAAGGGCCATCCCGAAGTCGTCGACTACCTCAGGCTCCTGCTGCGCGGAGAACTGGCGGCGCGCGACCAGTACTTCCTGCATTCGCGGCGCTACGAGGACCTGGGCCTGCATGCGCTGTATGCGCGCATCCACCACGAGATGGAGGAGGAAACCCAGCATGCCGACGCGCTGCTGCGGCGCATCCTGTTCCTCGAGGGCGAGCCGGACATGCGCCCGGACGCATTCGAGCCCGGCGGCACAGTCGAGGAGATGCTGCGCAAGGACCTCGACCTCGAATACAAGGTGCGCGAGAACCTCGCCAACGGCATCGCACTGTGCGAGCGCCACGGCGACTACGTCAGCCGCCAGATGCTGGTGGCACAGCTGGCCGACACCGAGGAAGACCACACCTATTGGCTGGAGAAGCAGTTGCGGCTGATCACGATGGTGGGTCTGGCGAACTACCAGCAGTCGCGCATGGGCGACGATCCGCCGGGTTGAGGCGCGAGCGCGAAGCGCACGCAACACCCGGTTCCGGCACGGATCCTGTGCTGCCCGCGCTGGCCGATCGCCCGGGATCGCGGCGGCGGCGGACTGGAAAGGACTAGGCCTTGCGGTCGAGGCGATAGACGGCAGTGTGCAGGTCGCTGACCCCTTCGCCCTGGAACGAAGGCTCGTTGGCGAGGATGTCGCGCCGCTCCAGCAGCCGCACCGTCCAGTCTTCCCCGAAGCGCGTGCGCACTTCCGCCTCGCCGACCGGGAACGGTGGACCGGCCTTTTCCGTTTCCGGGTACTCGAGCGTGACCAGCAGCGCGCGGCAATCGCCCGGCAGGCGTGTCCACAGCGTGGTGGCATAGGTCGCGCGCATGTCCGCAGGCAGGGCGATCAGCGCCGCGCGGTCGTGGACGGCCGCGCAGTCGGACAGCAGCGCGGCCGGGATCTCGAACGCGTCGCCCTGCACCAGTTCCCACGCGTCCGCGGCGTAGTGCGTGCCGGCGGGGCTGGTGGTGATCGTCGGCAGCAGGCCGCGCTCGGCGAAGAACTGCTCGATCGCGGTACGCGAAAGCTCGATGCCGAGCACCCGGTGCCCCTGCGCGGCAAGCCACACCATGTCCAGCGACTTTCCGCACAGCGGCACGCACACGCGGCTGCCCGGCGGCAGGCCCAGCGACGGCCAATGCGAGACCAGGAGGGGCAGCGGCGCATCGCGATGGAAGCCGATGCGGTTGCCTCGCCAGCGTTCGTGCCAGAACTCGGGTTGCATGTGGTCTCCGTGATCGGGGTGGCGTGGAGGGCGTCGACCGACGCCGCAAGACAATCAGGCCGGGATGGCCGGGCGCGCCTGCTTCATCCGCGCCGCCACGACATCCGGCTGCAATGCCGTCGGCCGCGCCGCCGCGCGCCCTGTCGGTCGGCGGGCGCTCTCGTCATTCGACATGCAGCGCGTCCACCTTCTGCCGCGCCGCCACGACATCCGGCCGCAATGCCGTCGGCCGCGCCGCCGCGCGCCCTGTCGGTCGGCGGGTGCGCTCGTCATTCGACATGCAGTGCATCCACCTTCTGCCACCCCCGCGGCAACAACCCACCGCGACTCGCACGCGCCCCGACGTACTCGCCCAGGTCCTTGAACGACAGGCTCATCGCGCGCGCGCCGGACTTCACCACCAGGGTGCCGCCCGGTGGCACCACCGCCACCGCCACCACGCGCTCGGTGCCGCGCCTGGCCTTGGGGATCTCGATGATCTTGTTGCCCTTGCCACGGTCGAGCTCCGGCAGCTCCGACACCGGGAACGCCAGCAGATGGCCGGCGCTGGTCACGGCCACGATGCGGTCGGTGTCGACAGCGCCCACGGCGGCGGGCTGCAGCACCTTCGCGCCCTCCGACAGCGACAGCACCGCCTTGCCGGCCTTGTTGCGTCCGGTGAGGTTTTCGAAGCGGGTGAGGAAGCCGTAGCCGTGCGAGGACGCGAGTACGAAGCGGTCGTCGTTGCCGCCGCTGGCCATGGCCGCGAACGAGGCCCCGGGCGCGGGCGAGAAGCGGCCCGTCAGCGGTTCGCCGTTGCCGCGCGCCGAGGGCAGCGAATGCGCGAGCGTGGAGTAGCTGCGGCCATTGCTGTCGAGGAACGCGACCTGCTGGGTGGTGCGTCCCTTGACCGTGGCGAGCAGGCCGTCGCCGTCGCGGTAGGACAGCGAGGCCGCGTCGATGTCGTGGCCCTTCGCCGCGCGCACCCAGCCCTTGCCGCTGAGCACGACGGTGACCGGCTCGCTGGCGACCAGTTCGGTCTCGCCCAGCGCCTGCGCGGCCTCGCGCGGGACCAGCGGCGAGCGGCGCGGATCGCCGAACTTCCTGGCGTCCGCGAGCAGTTCGTCCCGGATCAGCTTCTTCAGCTTGGCCTTGCTGCCGAGCGTGGCGATCAGCCGGTCGCGCTCGGCGTCCAGCTCGTCCTGCTCGCCACGGATCTTCATCTCCTCCAGGCGCGCGAGCTGCTTGAGCCGGGTGTCGAGGATGTAGTCGGCCTGGTCTTCGGACAGCGCGAACCGCGCGATGAGCGCCGCCCTCGGTTCGTCCTCGGTGCGGATGATGCGGATCACCTCGTCGAGGTTGAGGAAGGCGACCAGCAGGCCTTCGAGCAGGTGCAGGCGCCGCTCGACGCGTTCGAGCCGGTGCTTGAGCCGCCGGGTGACGGTGTCGGCGCGGAACGCCAGCCATTCGCCCAGCAGCATCTTCAGGTTCTTCACCTGCGGGCGCCCGTCGAGCCCGATCACGTTGAGGTTGACCCGGTAGCTGCGCTCCAGGTCGGTGGTCACGAACAGGTGGCCCATCAGCTGTTCGACGTCGACGCGGCTCGAGCGCGGAATCAGCGCGATGCGCACCGGGTTGGCGTGGTCGGATTCGTCGCGGATGTCCTCCAGCCACGGCAGCTTCTTCGCCCGCATCTGCGCGGCGATCTGCTCGATCACCTTCGACGGCGAGACCTGGTAGGGCAGGGCGGTGACGATGATGTTCGCGCCCTCCTTCACGAACGTGGCGCGTGCGCGCACGCTGCCGGCGCCGGTCTCGTAGATCGCCCGCAGGTCGGCCGCGGGAGTGATGATTTCGGCGCTGGTGGGGTAGTCGGGACCGCGCACGTGTTCGCACAGGTCGCTCACGCTCGCATCGGGATCATCGAGCAGGCGCACGCAGGCGCTCACCACCTCGCCCAGGTTGTGCGGCGGCACGTCGGTGGCCATGCCGACCGCGATCCCGGTGGTGCCGTTGAGCAGCAGGTGCGGCAGCCTCGCCGGCAGCCAGCTGGGCTCGTCCAGGGTGCCGTCGAAATTGGCGGTCCAGTCGACCGTGCCCTGGCCGAGCTCGCCGAGCAGCACTTCCGCGATCGGCGTGAGCCGGGATTCGGTGTAGCGCATCGCCGCGAACGACTTGGGGTCGTCGGTCGAGCCGAAGTTGCCCTGGCCGTCGATCAGCGGATAACGATACGAGAACGGCTGCGCCATCAGCACCATCGCTTCGTAGCAGGCGCTGTCGCCGTGCGGGTGGAACTTGCCGATCACGTCGCCGACGGTGCGCGCGGACTTCTTCGGCTTGGCGGCCGCGTTGAGCCCCAGTTCGCTCATCGCGTAGACGATCCGGCGCTGCACCGGCTTGAGCCCGTCGCCGATGAAGGGCAGCGCGCGGTCGAGCACCACGTACATCGAGTAGTCGAGGTAGGCGCGCTCGGCGTACTCGCGCAAGGGGATCTGCTCGAAGCCGTGGAAGACGGGGCGGACGGTTTCGGTCATCGGGTGTGCTGCGGGAACGGGGAAGGGAATTCTACGTCGCGGCAGTCTCCGGCTCGCGGTCTCGCGGCCTGAGACGGGCGGCGGCCAGCATCTGACGGTCCTTCCAAGGTGCGTGCCCATGTACGTCCCGCTGCCCGCGCGCCGTGCCGAGGCGCCCCACTACGCCTATCCCGGCCACCTGCGGCCGCAGATCGCGGCACTGCCGCGCGCGCCCGGCGTCTATGTCTTCCACGGCGACGACGAAAGCGTGCCGCTGTACATCGGCAAGAGCGTCAACATCCGCCAGCGCGTGCTGGACCACCTGCGCACGCCGGAGGAGGCGCGGCTGCTGCGGCAGACCCGGCGGATCGACGCCGTCCGCACCGCCGGAGACCTCGGTGCGCAGCTGCTGGAGGCGCAGCAGATCAAGCTGCGCCAGCCGCTGCACAACAGGCTGCTGCGGCGCAGGCGCCAGTTGTGTTCGATCCGCCTGCTGCGCGGGCGGCCGGAGGTGGTGCATTCGCACGAGGTGCCGTTCGCCTCGGCCGCAGGGCTCCACGGGCTTTTCTCCAGCCGTGCGGTCGCCCTGCAGGCTCTGCGCGCGATCGCCGACGACAACCGGCTTTGCTACGGGCTGGTCGGGCTCGAACGGCTGGCGCCGGGGCGTCCCTGCTTCAGGGCGGCCCTCGACCGTTGCGCGGGTGCCTGTTGCGGACGCGAGCCGCTGGCCGGGCACGCGTTGCGGCTGGCCGCGGCGCTCCAGGCGTTGCGGGTGGCGCCCTGGCCCTATGCCGGGGCGGTCGGTCTGGTCGAGGAGGGGACCGACATGAGCCAGATCCACGTGGTCCGCGACTGGCACTACCTCGGCAGTGCCGCCCGCCGGGCGGCGGCGCGGCGGCTGGTGGCGCCGGTGGCGGGGTTCGATCCCGACGGCTATCGGATCCTGGCGGAGCCGCTGACCTCCGGGCGAAGCCGTATCATCATGTTTTGAGACGCACCCGGCCTGTCCCTGCCCATCTTGCGCGGTGCGAACTTGGCCCGGCCAGGCGGGCGCGGAATCCAAGCAGGGCCGATGCGGCGCGGGTGACGCGTGTCAAACAGAAACAAAATGTTAACGCTAACCCGCCCGGGCGCCGCGGCAGGGCCGCGTTGCGCACCGCAGCAAGGCTTTTTTTGGACACCTGTGTAGAGTTCGCGCTACGCCACCACGCCGAATCCGGCGCGCCGGGCTGGTCCCGTCGCCTCGCGCTCGCGGAGAAGACAGCAGGTTTTGTGGTAGCGCTAACTTTTTTTGGGGATTCCGGATGGGCCTGTTCGTTGGACTGGATGTGGGCACCCAGAGCGTCAAGCTGGTGGCCTACGATCCCGACTCGCGCCAGATCGTGGCGTCGGCGGGGCAGCCGCTCGATCTCGCAACGGGCGACGACGGCAGCCGCGAGCAGCGGGCGGACTGGTGGGTCGATGCGGTGCGCGCCTGTTTCGACAGGATCGATCCGGCGTTGCGCGCGCGGGTGGTGGCGATCGGCGTGTCCGGCCAGCAGCACGGGTTCGTGCCACTGGACCGCAGCGGCAGCGTGCTGGCCCCGGCCAAGCTGTGGAACGACACCAGCACCAGCGACGAATGCGACGAGATCATGGACGCGGCCGGCGGCGCGCAGCGTTGCATCGAGCTGGCCGGCAACCCGATCCTGGCCGGCTACACCGCCTCCAAGCTGCCGTGGACCCGCAAGCACCGCTCGCAGGCGTATGCGCGGCTGGCCACCATCCTGCTGCCGCACGACTACATCAACTACTGGCTGACCGGCGAGCTGTGGATGGAGCATGGCGACGCCTCCGGCACCGGCTGGCTGGACGTGCGCAACCGCCGCTGGTCGCCCGAGATGCTGGCCGCGACCGATCCCGACCGCGACCTCGGCGCCTGCCTGCCGCCGCTGGTCGACGCGGGCACGCTGGTGGCGATCAGGCCCGCGCTCGCCGACGAGCTCGGCCTGCCGCATTCGGTGCAGGTGTCCGCGGGCGGAGGCGACAACATGATGGCCGCCATCGGCACCGGCAACGTGGTGCCGGGCGTGCTGAGCATGAGCCTGGGCACGTCGGGCACGCTGTTCACGTACGCCGACCGCCCGGTGGTCGACGACGCCGGCCGCTGGGCCGCATTCTGCGATTCCACCGGCGGCTGGCTGCCGCTGATCTGCACCATGAACTGCACCGTCGCCACCGAGGCGGTGGGCCGCCTGTGCGGATTCTCGACGAAGGAAGGCGACACGTTGCTGGCCGGCACCCGCCCGGGCGCCGAGGGCCTGCTGATGCTGCCCTTCCTCAACGGCGAGCGCACGCCCGACCTGCCGCACGGCCGCGGAAACCTGTTCGGCATGACCAGCACCAACCTGAGCCCGGCCAACCTCTATCGCGCTGCGATGGAGGGGGCGATGTACAGCCTGAAGAACGGCTACGACGCGCTGGTCGACGGTGGCCTGCGGTTCGAGGCGATCCGCCTGACCGGCGGCGGCAGCCAGAGCGCGGTATGGCGGCAGATGGCGGCCGACATGTTCGGCCTGTCGGTCGACGTGCCGGAACAGGCGGAGGGCGCCGCGTTCGGTGCCGCGCTGCAGGCGTTGTGGGCCGTGCAGCGTGCGGCCGATGGCGATGCCGACCTCAATGCGCTGGCCGCCGCCCACGTGCAGCTGGATCCGCGGCTGGCCGCGCATCCGCATGCCGAGGCCACCGGCGCCTACGATGCGCAGTACCAGCGCTTTCTTTCCCACCTCGACGCGATCCGGCCGCTCTACGCGGATTGAACGCGCCTTCCAACCACGACTCCACGGACATACGCATGAGCAAGGCATTCATCGGCGCGAAGGAATATTTCCCCGGCATCGGCACGATCCCGTACGAGGGCCCCGCGTCCGACAACCCCCTGGCGTTCAAGGTCTACGACGCCGGCAGGAAGGTCGGCGGCAAGACCATGCGCGAGCACCTGCGCTTCGCGGTCTGCTACTGGCATACCTTCTGCAATGCCGGCGCCGATCCGTTCGGCCCGGGCACGCGCCGCTTCCCCTGGGACGGCGGCGACGCGCTCGCCGCGGCCGAGGCCAAGGCCGATGCGGCGTTCGAGTTCTTCACCAAGCTCGACGTGCCGTACTACTGCTTCCACGACGTCGACCTGTCTCCGGACGCCGAGGACATCGGCCAGTACCAGAAGAACCTCAAGCACATGGTGGCGCTGGCCAAGGAGCGCCAGCAGGCCACCGGCGTCAAGCTGCTGTGGGGCACGGCGAACCTGTTCTCGCATCCGCGCTACATGAACGGCGCGTCGACCAACCCGGATTTCAACGTGGTCGCGCGCGCCGCGGTGCAGGTCAAGGCGGTGCTCGACGCGGTGGTGGAACTGGGCGGCGAGCACTACGTGTTCTGGGGCGGCCGCGAAGGCTACGCCTCGCTGCACAACACCGACATGAAGCGCGAGCTGGCGCACTTCGCCCGCTTCCTCACCGCCTCGCGCGACTACGCGCGCAGCATCGGCTTCCAGGGCAAGTTCTTCATCGAGCCCAAGCCGATGGAGCCGATGAAGCACCAGTACGACTTCGACTCGGCCACGGTCGCCGGCTTCCTCAGGGAGCACGGCCTGGACAAGGACTTCATGCTCAACATCGAGGCCAACCACGCCACGCTGTCGGGCCACACGTTCGAGCACGACCTGCAGGTCGCGGCCGACCACGGCCTGCTCGGCAGCATCGACGCCAACCGCGGCAACGCGCAGAACGGCTGGGACACCGACCAGTTCCCGACCGACCTGTACGACACCGTTGGTGCGATGATGGTGGTGCTGCGCCAGGGCGGCTTGGTCGGCGGCCTGAACTTCGACGCCAAGCCGCGCCGCGAGTCGACCGACATGGAGGACCTGTTCCTCGCCCACATCGGCGGCATGGATGCGTTCGCCCGCGGCCTGGAAGTGGCGCACGCGCTGCTCGAGGACTCGCCGTGGGAGCAGTGGCGCAAGCAGCGCTACGCAAGCTTCGACGCGGGCGACGGCAAGTCGTTCGCCGACGGCAAGCTTGGCCTCGCCGAGCTGGCGGCCCTGGCCGCGAAGAACGGCGAACCGCAGCAGGCCAGCGGCAAGCAGGAACGTTACGAGAACCTGCTCAACCAGTACCTGCTGCGCTGAGCGGCGTTGCGCACGCCGGTCGCCATGGGAGTCATCCAGCGCCTTCGTGCCGACCCGCGTCGCGATCTCCCGGGCGCCCCGCGCGCCGGGGGGTCAACGGGCCGGGCGGGCCACCGAATCGCGCTTGACCAGCTGGTGGGGAATGACGTGGTCGACCAGCATGCGCGTGCTGCGGTCCTTGCGGCGGATGCTGCGCAACAGGATGTCGACCGCCGAATCGGCCATCGCCGCGATCGGCTGGCGGATGGTGGTCAGCTCCGGCCAGACGGTGGTGGCGGCGGAGGTGTCGTCGAATCCGACCACCGACAGGTCCTGCGGCACCTCCAGGTGCCGGCGATGCGCCACCGAGACCACGGCGGCGGCCATGTCGTCGTTGCTGGCGAAGATCGCCGTCGGCGGCGCCGGGTGGGCGAGCAGCTTTTCCGCGGCCTCGAGTCCGGAGCGATACGTGAAGTAACCCGATTCGACCAGGGTCTCGTCGAGCGGGAGGCCGGCTTCGGCCAGCGCCGCCTGGAATCCCTCGAAGCGGCGCACGCTCGCGGTCTGGTTGGGATGGCCCTTGATGTAGCCGATGCGCTGGTGGCCGGCGGCGACCAGGTGCGTGGTGATCTCCTTGCTGGCGCGGAAATCGTCGATGCGCACGCAGGAGATGTCGTGGTTGAAGCGCCCCGAAGCGATCGCCACCACCGGGACATCGGCATCGATGAACTCCGCGATCACGCCCTTGGATTCGCACAGCGGCGGCGGCAGGATCACGCCGGCCACGCGCTTGGCCAGCGTGCGCGCCGCCTGGCGCTGCGCATTGGCGCCGAGCGTGTCCCAGGTGTCGATCACCAGCTGCGCCGCGGTGCGGGTGGCGCCGCGCAGCGCGCCGACCAGCAGTTCGCGCAGGTAGGCGCTGCTGGGGTTGGTGTAGATCAGTGCGACCCGCGTGTCCTGCGCGGTCGCCAACGCGCTCGCCGCCAGGTTCGGGGTGTAGCCCAGTTCTCGCACCGCGCGCATCACCCGGTCGCGCGTGGTGTCGCGGACCTTGCCGTGGCCGTTGACCACGCGCGAGACCGTCATCGGCGACACCTTGGCCAGGGCGGCCACTTCGTCGAGCGTGACCGCCATTCCCTTGCGGCGCGCGGCTTTTGTCGGCTTCTGCAACGTTGCTTCCCCTTGCCGCGCCGCGGCGGTCGGTGGTTCGGCCGGCATGCGGCGCGGTGCGCTGCGGCGGACCCGGGTCCACCGCCACACGACCAGACATGAGGCTCTTCCGGATGTTACACACAACCGCCAACCGTCGACATCATCCTGACACGGCCACCAGGCCCGGGCGCGTCGGGCGCTGGCGGCTGGCAACGTTCGCCTGCTGGCTGGTGTTGCTCGCGTGCCTGCAGACGGTCCACGCCGAGGACGGGTACGACCTCTGGCTCCGCTACGCCCCGTTGGAAACACAGGCGGCGGCCGGCTACAGGGAGCGGCTGGGGCACCTCGTGGCGCCGGCCACGAACGCGACCCAGCGTGCCGCGCGCGACGAACTGGTGCGCGGCATCGGCGGCCTGCTGGGCAAGGCCCCGGCGCAGGCGGACTCGGTCGATGGCGCGGGTGCGTTGCTGGTCGGCACGCCGAGCTCATCGCCGGCCATCGGCCGGCTCGGGCTCGAGCTCGATGCGCTGGGCGATGAGGGCTACCTGATCCGTACCGTCGACATCGGCGGCAACGCCGCCACCGTGGTGGCCGCCAACAGTGACACCGGTGCGCTCTACGGCGCCTTCCACCTGCTGCGCCTGCTGCAGAGCCGGCAGCCGATCGACGCGCTCGACCTGCGCGAATCGCCGAAGGTGCGGCTGCGGGTGCTCAACCACTGGGACGACCTCAACCGCCATGTCGAGCGCGGCTACTCCGGCCAGTCGATCTGGGACTGGCACCGGCTGCCCGACTGGCTCGACCCGCGCTACACCGACTACGCCCGTGCCAACGCCTCGATCGGCGTCAACGGCACCGTGCTCAACAACGTCAACGCCAACGCGCAGATCCTGACCGCGCCCTACCTCGAGAAGGTGGCGGCGCTGGCAGGCGTGATGCGGCCGTATGGCATCCGTGTCTACATCAGCGCCCGTTTCAGCGCGCCGATGGAGATCGGCGGCCTGGAGACCGCCGATCCGCTCGATCCGGCCGTGCGCCGCTGGTGGCAGGCCAAGGCCGACGAGATCTACGCGAAGGTGCCGGACTTTGGCGGTTTCCTGGTCAAGGCCAACTCCGAAGGCCAGCCCGGCCCGCAGGATTTCGGCCGCTCGCACGCCGACGGCGCCAACATGCTGGCCGAGGTGCTGGCGCCACACGGCGGCATCGTGATGTGGCGTGCGTTCGTGTATTCGGACGAGGAACCCGACGACCGCCACAAGCAGGCCTATACCGAGTTCGTGCCGCACGACGGCGAGTTCCGCGACAACGTGCTGGTGCAGGTCAAGAACGGCGCGATCGACTTCCAGCCACGCGAGCCGTTCCATCCACTGTTCGGCGCGATGCCGAAGACGCCGCTGATGATGGAGTTCCAGATCACCAAGGAGTACCTCGGCTTCGCCACCCACCTGGTGTACCTGGGGCCGATGTACGAGGAGGTGCTGCGCGCCGACACGCATGCGAAAGGCCCCGGCTCGACCGTGGCGAAGGTGGTCGACGGCTCGCTCGACGGACACACGCTCAGCGGCATCGCCGGCGTCGCCAACATCGGCAGCGACCGCAACTGGAGCGGCTCGCATTTCGACCAGGCCAACTGGTACGTGTTCGGCCGCATGGCCTGGGATCCGTCCCTCGAGGCACGTGCGATCGCCGACGAGTGGGTGCGCATGACCTTCACCAACGATCCGGCATTCGTCGAACCGGTGGTGGAGATGATGATGGCTTCGCACCAGGCGGCGGTGGACTACATGACGCCGCTCGGCCTGCACCACCTGATGGGCCGCGGCCACCACTACGGCCCGGCGCCCTGGGTCGAGGGCGGTCCGCGCGCGGACTGGACCTCGGTGTACTTCCACCGCGCGACGAAGGAAGGCATCGGCTTCGACCGCACCACTTCCGGCAGCGATGCGGTGTCGCAGTACGCGCCGCCGGTGGCCGAGGTGTTCAACGATCCCGCGCGCGTGCCGGAAGACTTCCTGCTGTGGTTCCACCACCGCCCCTGGACCAGCCGCGTCGCCTCGGGCCGCACCCTGTGGGACGAACTGGTGCACCGCTACTCGCGCGGTGTCGGCGCGGTGGCGCGCATGCGCGATACCTGGGCGGGGCTGGATCGGCACGTCGATCCCGAACGCCACCATCAGGTCGAGCGGTTCCTCGCGATCCAGCAGCAGGAGGCGCAGTGGTGGCGCGATGCCAGCATCGCCTACTTCCAGACGTTCTCCGGCCTGCCGCTGCCCGAGGGCGAGGCGCCGCCGCCGGAATCCCTCGAGTACTACAAGTCGCTCGAGTTCCCCCATGCGCCGGGGGACACGCAGTGATCCTGGCTTCCGCTTCCGCCCGCGGCGCGCGCGCACTGCTCGCCGGCCTCGCGGTCGCGCTGACGGTACTGGCTGCGCCAGCAGTGTCCGCGGACGCGGCGCCACCCCTGCTGCACCCGGTGTTCGACGATCACGCCGTGCTCCAGCGCGACCGGCCCCTGCGTGTCTACGGACAGGCGTCCGCGGGCGAGACGGTGCGGGTGGAGTTCGCCGGCAAGCGTGCGCGCGCCCGCGCCGGCGATGACGGACGCTGGGAAGCGGAACTGCCGGCGCTCTCGGCCGGGGGGCCGCATGCGCTGGTGGTGTCTGCCGGCGACCGCACGCAGCGCGTGTCCGACTTGCTCGTCGGTGACGTGTGGCTGTGCTCGGGCCAGTCGAACATGGAACTGCAGGTCTGGCGCGCGCTGGACGCACGCGCGGAGATCGCCGGCGCCGGCAACGACCGCATCCGCATGTTCACCGTGCCGCAGGTGTCCGACGTGGTGCCGAAGGTGGCCTTCTCCGAAGCGGTGGAATGGCAGCCGGTGAACCCGGAGACCGTGCGCGAATTCTCGGCCTCCTGCTACTTCTTCGCGCGCGAACTGCAGAAGCAGGTCGACGTGCCGATGGGCCTGATCGACGCTTCGTGGGGCGGCTCGCGGATCCAGGCCTGGACCAGCGGCGAGGCGCTGCGCACGCTCGGCGACTACGACGCCGAGCTCGACGTGCTGGGTCGCTATGCGGACGACGCCGTTGTCGCGGTCGGCGACTGGGGCACACTCTGGCAGGACTGGTGGGCGGCGCGCGAAGGCATCGACGCCGACGACCGGCCCTGGGCCACAGGCGATGTCGCCGGGCCATGGCGCGACGCGCCGGAGCAACTGGGCGCCTGGGAGCGCTGGGGCGTGCCGGAGCTGGCCGACTTCAACGGCATGGTCTGGTACCGCACCACGGTCGAACTCGATGCCGCGCAAGCCGCGCAGGGCGCGACCTTGGTGCTGGGCCCGGCCGACGAGATCGACATGACCTGGGTCAACGGCCGCGGCGTGGGCAGCACCTACGGCGCCGGCGCGGGCCGCGAGTACGCGCTGCCTGCCGGGCTGTTGCAAGCGGGTGAGAACACTATCGTGGTCAACGTGCTCGACACCTATCGCGACGGTGGCCTGGCCGGCCCCGCCACGGCGCATGCGCTGCGCCTGGCCGATGGCAGCCAGGTGCCGCTCGACGGCGGCTGGCGCTATCGGGTGGTGCCGCCGGAACTGGGCACGCCGCCGCGCGCGCCGTGGCAGAGCGCGGCCGGGCTGTCGACGCTGTACAACGGCATGATCGCGCCGATCGGTCGCTACGGCCTGCGCGGCGCGCTGTGGTACCAGGGCGAGTCGAACACGTTCGAGCACGACCGGTATGCCGACCTGCTGCGCGCGCTGCGCAGCGACTGGCGCAGCCGCTTCGGCGACGACCTGCCGCTGCTGGTGGTGCAGCTGGCGAACTACGGCGCTGCGCCCACGGCCCCCGTCGAAAGCGACTGGGCCGGCCTGCGCGAGTCGCAGCGTGCGGTGGCGGCGGAGGACCGGAACACGGGCCTGGCCGTCACCATCGATATCGGCGACCGCTACGACATCCATCCCACCAACAAGCAGGAACTCGGGCGCAGGCTGGCCCGCGTTGCCAGGCACGTGGTGTACGGCGAATCGCTTCCGCCTTCCGGACCGGTGCCGGCTTCGACCTCGCGCAACGGCGACGCCGTGATGGTGAGGTTCGGCGACGTCGGCGACGGCCTGGTGGCCTACGGCGCCGATGGCCCGATCGGCTTCGAGCTGTGCGGCGCCGATGCCGGCAGCTGCCGCTATGCGCAGGCGGAACTGTCGGGCGATCGCGTCATCCTGCGCGCGCCCGGCGCAGGCGATGCCACGCGCGTGCGCTACTGCTGGGCCGACAGCCCGGTCTGCACCCTGTTCGACGGGGCCGGCCTGCCGGCCGGGCCGTTCGAACGTCCCGTGACCCCATGATCGAAGACGACCACGCCCGATGAGCAGCATCGCTTCCACCGAAACCACCACCCATGGCTCCCGCAATGATCGCGAGATCGTCGACGCCAAGGTCATCGTCACCTGCCCGGGCCGCAACTTCGTCACCCTCAAGATCACCACCCGCTCGGGCGTCTACGGCCTGGGCGATGCGACCCTCAACGGGCGCGAGCTGGCGGTGGCGTCCTACCTGCAGGACCACGTGGTGCCGAACCTGATCGGGCGCGATGCCGGCCGCATCGAGGACACCTGGCAGTTCCTGTACCGCGGTGCCTACTGGCGGCGCGGGCCGGTGACGATGAGCGCGATCGCGGCCGTCGACGTCGCGCTGTGGGACATCCTCGGCAAGATGGCCGGTCTGCCGGTGTACCAGCTGCTGGGCGGGCGCTCGCGCGAGGGCGCGCTGGTGTACGGCCACGCCAATGGCCGCGACATCGCCGAGGCCTCCGACGCGGTCGGAAAATTCATCGAGCAGGGATTCCTGGCCGTGCGCGCGCAGTGCGGCGTGCCGGGCATCAAGAAGGCCTACGGCATTTCCAACGCCAAGGGCTACGAGCCGGCCGAGAGCGAGCTGCCGCTGGAAACCACCTGGAACACGCCGCGCTACCTGGAGACGGTACCGAAACTGTTCGAGCAGCTGCGCGCCGACCACGGCAATGACGTCGAACTGCTGCACGACGTGCACCATCGCCTCAGCCCGATCGAGGCCGCGCGCCTGGCGAAATCGCTCGAACCCTACCGCCTGTTCTGGCTGGAGGACGCGACCCCGGCCGAGAACCAGAAGTCCTTCGAGCTGATCCGCCAGCACTCGGTCACCGCGCTCGCGGTGGGCGAGGTGTTCAACTCGATCTGGGACTGCAAGCACCTGATCGAGAACCAGCTGATCGACTACATCCGGACCACGATCGTGCACGGCGGCGGCATCACCCACCTGCGCCGGCTTGCGGATTTCGCCGCGCTGCACCAGGTGCGCACCGGCTTCCACGGCGCCACCGACCTGTCCCCGGTGACCATGGGCGCGGCGCTGCATTTCGACACTTGGGTGCCGAACTTCGGCATCCAGGAATACATGTTCCACACCGACGAGACCGATGCGGTGTTCCCGCACGACTACGCGCTGCGCGATGGCCGCCTGCACGTGGGCGACACCCCGGGCATCGGCGTGGACATCGACGAGGCGCTGGCGGCGAAGTATCCGTACGCGCCGAAGCAGCTGCCCATCGCGCGCCTGGAAGACGGCGCGATGTGGGACTGGTGAGACAACCGAGGGGAATGCAGATGATCGACCGCACCACGCGCCACCGCCGCCAGACGGCCTCCACGCGCCTGATCGCCGCCGCCGGCGTCGCCGCGCTGCTGCTGGCGGGCTGCCAGCGCGAACCGGCCGAAGCCGAGGCGGCGGTCCCGGCAGCCGACGCCGCGTCGTCCGCCACGACGGCGTATTTCGACTGGTTCGCGTACACCGGGCGCGACGCCGCGTTCGAGGCGCCGGTGCCGGAGGGCAGCTTCCGCAACCCGGTGCTGTCGGGCTTCTACTCCGATCCCAGCGTGACCGCCGCCAACGGCAAGTTCTACCTGGTGTCTTCCACCTTCACCTTCTTCCCCGGGATCCCGGTGATGGAGAGCGAGGATCTGGTGCACTGGAAGCAGGTGGGCAACGCGATCCACCGGCCGGAGCAACTGGACTTCGACGGCCTGGGCGTGTCGCGCGGCGTGTTTGCCCCGGCCATCGAGTTCCACGACGGCACGTTCTACGTGGTCAACACCTCGGTGGATGCCGGCGGCAACTTCATCGTCACCGCGACCGATCCGGCCGGGCCGTGGTCCGATCCGGTGTGGCTGCCGGGTATCGGCGGCATCGATCCCTCGCTGTTCTTCGACGACGACGGCAAGGTCTACATCCTCAACAACGACGAACCCGAGGTGCCGGTCCGCTACGACGGTCATCGCGCGATCTGGCTGCAGGAGATCGACATCGCGACGAAAAAGCCGTTCGGCCCGCGCAGGGTGCTGATCGACGGCGGCGTGAAGCCCGAGGACAACCCGATCTGGATCGAAGGCCCGCACATCTACAAGGTCGATGGCTGGTACTACCTCAACAACGCCGAGGGCGGCACCGGACCGCAGCACTCGCAAGTGATCCTGCGCAGCCGCGACGTCTGGGGTCCGTACGAACCCTACGCGGAGAATCCGATCCTGACCCAGCGTGACCTCGACCCCAACCGTCCGCTGCCGGTCACCAACGCCGGCCACGCGGATCTCGTGCAGGGCCCCGACGGCAGCTGGTGGGCGACCTTCCTGGCCAGCCGCAACTACGGCGTGGACCACTACAACACCGGCCGCGAGGCGTTCCTGCTGCCGGTCACCTGGAAGGACGGCTGGCCGGTGATCCTGCCGCGCGGCGAAGAGATTCCGTACGTGCTTCCGGGCCCGTCCTTCATGAAATCACCCGCCGACCAGGCGCCGATGACCGGCAACTTCACCTGGCGCGACGAGTTCGACACAGTGGAACTGGGCAAGGGCTGGATGACGCCGCGTGTGCCGAAGACCACGTGGTACGACGGCAAGTCCCGCCCGGGCTGGCTGGCGATCCAGCCGCTGCGCGAGCGCCTGGACACCAAGGTCAATCCGTCGTTCTACGCGCGCCGGCAGCAGCACCAGGTGTTCGAGGCGAGCACGGCGATGGAGGTTCCGACCGAGGGCGTCGCCGCGGGCCTGGCCGCGTTCCAGGGCGACACCCACTGGTACTTCCTCGGCGTGCGGCGCGGCGAGGGTGACGCGATCGAGGTGTTTCTCGAGAAGAAGGCAGGCGAGGGCGAAGCCGAGGTGGTCGCCCGCGCATCGGCCGCCGCGGCCGAAGCCACGCCGCTGGTGCTGCACGTCGAGGGCAATGAAGGCCGTTACGGCTTCGGGTTCGACGCCGGCGACGGCGTGCAGTGGCTGACGCAGGATGCCGACGGCACGCTCCTGAGTACCGACGTGGCCGGCGGATTCGTCGGCGCCACCATCGGACCGTACGCGCGCGACGAAAGCGCGCTCTGACACGCAACGGGAGGACGGGGACATGCAGGCATTCGCTCGACACGCCGGGAACACCGGATCCACGCGCCGACCCACACGATCGCGCGCGCTGGTACGCGATTGCGCGCTCTCACTGCTCGCGGCGCTGCCTGTCCTGGGTGCGTTCGCCGACGATGGCGATCGCCCCTGGCTCGACACCAGCCAGCCGTTCGAAGCCCGCGCCGCCGCGCTGGTCTCGCAGATGACGCTGGACGAAAAAGCCGCGCAGATGCAGAACGATTCGCCCGCGATCGAGCGCCTCGGCCTGCCTGCGTACGACTGGTGGAACGAAGCCCTGCACGGCGTGGCGCGCGCGGGCGGGGCCACCGTGTTCCCGCAGGCCATCGGCATGGCCGCGACGTTCGACGTCCCGCTGATGGACCGGATCTCGAAGACCATCAGCGACGAGGCCCGCGCCAAGCACCACGAGTTCCTGCGCCAGGGCCAGCACGGCCGCTACCAGGGACTCACCTTCTGGTCGCCGAACATCAACATCTTCCGCGACCCGCGCTGGGGCCGCGGCCAGGAAACCTACGGCGAGGATCCGTTCCTCACCGCGCGCATGGGCGTGTCGTTCGTGCGCGGCCTGCAGGGCGTGGCGCCCGACGGCAGCCCGCTGCCCGAATCGCAGGGCGGCAAGTACCGCAAGCTCGACGCCACCGCCAAGCACTTCGCCGTGCACAGCGGCCCCGAGGCCGACCGCCACACCTTCGACGTGCATCCCTCGCGCCGCGACCTGTGGGAGACCTACCTCCCGGCGTTCGAGGCGCTGGTGACCGAGGGCCAGGTGCAGGCGGTGATGGGCGCCTACAACCGCGTCTACGGCGAATCGGCGAGCGGCAGCAAGCTGCTGCTGCGCGACATCCTGCGCGACCAGTGGGGCTTCAAGGGCTACGTGATGTCCGACTGCTGGGCGATCGTGGACATCTGGAAGAACCACAAGATCGTCGCCACGCCCGAGGAAGCCGCGGCGCTGGCGGTGAAGAACGGCACCGAGCTCAACTGCGGCGAAACGTATGCCAAGCACCTGCCGGTCGCGGTCAACAAGGGGCTGATCAGCGAGGCCGAACTCGATGACGCGCTCACCCGCCTGATGACCACGCGCATGGCGCTGGGCATGTTCGACCCCCCGGCGCAGGTGCCGTGGGCGCAGACGTCGATCTCGGTGAACCAGGCGCCGGCGCACGACGCGCTCGCGCGCGAGGTGGCGCAGGAATCGATCGTGCTGCTGAAGAACGACGGCGTGCTGCCGCTGTCGAAGGACATCAGACGCCTGGCGGTGGTCGGCCCGACGGCCGACGACACCATGGCCCTGCTCGGCAACTACTACGGCACACCGGCCGACCCGGTGACCATCCTGCGCGGCATCCGCGAAGCCCTCCCCAACACGGAAGTCGTGTACGCGCGCGGCGCCGACCTGGTGGAAGGGCGCGAGGATCCGGCCGCCACGCCGCTGATCGAACCGCAGTACCTGCGGCCAGAGGCGGGCGCGACCGAGCGCGGCCTGCGCGGCGAGTACTTCACCAGCAAGGACCTGTCCGGCGAACCGGTGCTGGTGCGCGTGGATGCGCAGATCGGCTTCCGCTGGGACCGCGGCTCGCCGACCGACAACCTGATGGCTCGCGGCGAAGCCGGCCCGGACAATGCGGTGCCGAACGAGAACTTCAGCATCCGCTGGAGCGGACAGCTGCTGCCGCCCGTGAGCGGACGCTATCGGCTCGAGGCGGGCGCGAACGACGGTTTCCGCCTGTACCTGGACGGCAAGCTGCTGCTCGACCACTGGGAAGATGCCGAACGCCTGCGCGCCGACAGCGTCGACCTCGACCTCGAGGCCGGCCGCGCCTACGACATTCGGCTCGAGTACTACGAGACCGAACGCGACGCGAGCGTGCGCCTGGCGTGGGGCCTGCCCGGCGCGAAGCCGACCTTCGACGAAGCGATCGAAGCCGCGCGCAGTGCCGACGCGGTGGTGTTCGTCGGCGGCCTCACCGGCGACGTGGAGGGCGAGGAGATGACGGTCAACTTCCCCGGCTTCGCCGGCGGCGACCGCACCGACATCCGCCTGCCCGCCACGCAACAGAAGCTGCTCGAGGCCCTGCACGCCACCGGCAAGCCCGTGGTCGTGGTGCTGACCACCGGTTCGGCGCTGGGCATCGACTGGGCGAAGGAGAACGTGCCGGCGATCCTGGTGGCCTGGTATCCGGGCCAGCGCGGCGGCAATGCGGTGGCCGACGTGCTGTTCGGCGACGTCAGCCCCGCCGGGCGCCTGCCGGTCACGTTCTACAAGGTCGACGAGAAGATGCCGGCGTTCGACGACTACGACATGGCGAATCGCACCTACCGCTACTTCGAGGGCGAGCCGCTTTATCCGTTCGGCCACGGGCTGTCGTACACCACGTTCGACTACACCGACCTGCAGCTCGATCGCGACCGCGCCGGCGTGGACGACGCGATCACCGCGACCGTCACCTTGCGCAACAGCGGGCAGCGCGCGAGCGACGAGGTGGTGCAGTTGTACCTGCGGCCGCTGGCGCCGGCGCGCGAGCGCGCGGTGCGCGAGTTGCGCGGCTTCCAGCGCGTGCACCTGGCGCCGGGCGAGTCGCGCGAGGTCAGCTTCACCTTCACGCCGGCGCGCGACCTGCGCCACTACGACGAAGAGGCTGGCGCGTACGCGGTCGATCCCGGGCGCTATGCCGCGGAACTCGGTGCATCGAGTGGCGACCTGCGCATCGGCAGCCAGTTCGAGGTGGAGGCGCGTTGAGCCGGCTGGCGGACACGCGGCACGAGGCGCGCGCGGCCACAGGGCTGCCGCGCCTGTCCGACGCGACGCTCAGGAGGCTGCCGGTGCAGGTGCAGCGCCCGGCTTACGATCGCGACGCGACCCGCATCGGGGTGGTCCACTTCGGCCCCGGCGCGTTCCATCGCGCCCACCAGGCGGTATACCTCGACGACTTGCTGGCCAGCGAACCCGACTGGGCGATCTGCGCCGTCTCGCTGCACAGCGCCGGCGTGCGCGACGCGCTGCAGCCGCAGCACGGACTGTACACGCTGGCGCTGATGGACGAACCGCCACGGCTGCGCGTGGTCGGCGCGATTCGCGAGGTGCTGTGCGCGCCGCAGCAGCGTGACGCGGTGATGGCGCGGCTGGCGGATCCGGCGGTGCGCCTGGTCACGCTCACGATCACCGAGAAGGGCTATTGCCTCTCGGCCGACGGCGTCGACGCCGCGCATCCGGACATCGCGCACGATCTCTCCGCGCCCGATGCACCGGTCAGCGCGATCGGCTGGCTGGTCGCGGGCCTGCGCGCGCGCCGCGCGGCGGGCCTCGCGCCCTACACGATGCTCAGCTGCGACAACCTGGCCGACAACGGCCTGCGCCTGCGCCGCGCGGTCGTCGACTTCGCGCGCCGGCTCGATCCCGCGCTGGCCGACTGGATCGACGCCGAGGCCTCGTTCCCGCGTTCGATGGTCGACAGCATCACCCCGGCCAGCGACGATGCGCTGCGCGCGCGCGTGGCCGATGCACTCGGCGTGGAGGACGTCTGGCCGGTGCAGCGCGAACCGTACATGCAGTGGGTGGTGGAAGACGACTTCCGCGCCGGGCGCCCCGCGTTCGAGCGCGTCGGCGTGGTCATGAGCGACGAGATCGCCGGCTTCGATCGCGCCAAGCTGCGGCTGCTCAACGCGCCGCACTCCGCACTGGCCTACCTCGGCAGCCTGACGGGTCTGGAGACCGTGGCCGAGGCGATGCGCGACGCAGCGCTGGCCGGCTTCGTCGAAAGGCTGATGCGCGCGGACATCGCGCCGACCCTCGCGTTGCCCGAGGGTCTTGACGCGAATGCGTACATCGACGCGATCCTCGAACGCTTCCGCAATCCCGCGATCGTGCACCGGCTCTCGCAGATCGCCTGGGACGGCTCGCAAAAGGTCCCGGTGCGCCTGCTCGGCACGATCGCCGACGCGCTTGCCGCCGACCGGCCGGTCGATCGGCTGTGCCTGCCCGTGGCCGGCTGGCTGCGTTTCGTCGTGCGCCAGGCGCAGGCGGGCGTGACGCTGGTGGATCCGATGGACGCGGCGCTGTCGCATGCCGGACGCGCGGCCACGGGCGATGCCGCGCACGACGTGGCCGGCTTCCTTGCGCTCGAAGCGGTGTTCGCGCCGTGCGCGGGCGATGCGCGTTTCGCGGCCGCATTGCGTGGCGCCTATGCGGCGCTCGGCGACGCGACGCCCGCCGCCGTGCGCGCCGCGCTCGCGACCGTCGCAGGCGAAGGCGATGCCTGAGCGTGCATCCCGCATGCCCTCCGCGCGCCGGCGCGTCGCGGTGTACGCCCTGCTTGCCGCACTCCTGGGCGCCATGACCGGTGGCCACGCACAGGCGCGCAGCGATGCGGCCGCCAGCGATCGGGCGGGTACCGCCCCTGCGCCGGTGGCAGCGGTGGACACCGGCACCCGTGAATTCGTGGATCCGGCCCGCAGCAACTGGCCCGGGACCGGCCGGCGCCCCCTGCGCACGATGCTCTGGTTCCCCGCGGGCGCATTCAAGGCACCATCCAGTGGCGGCACGGGCGATGTCCGCGCGGCTATCGGCGAGGCGTCGCTCTCCGAAAGCAACGGCACCTATCCGCTGATCCTGGTCTCGCACGGGTCCGGCAGCCGCGCAGCGCACATGGAATGGCTGGCCCGGGCGCTGGTGGCGAGCGGTGCCATCGTGGCCGCGGTCGACCACAACGGCAGCGCGGACGAGGAACTGCACAGCCGGCCCACGCCGTCGGACCATTTCGGCTGGGAGCGCGCGATCGATCTGCGCGTCGTGCTGGACCGGCTGCTGGAAGATCCGACGGTCGGCCCCGCGATCGATCGCGACCGCATCGGTGCCGCGGGCTTCTCGCTCGGTGGCACCACCGTGCTCTGGATGGCCGGCGCGCGGCTGGACGTCGATCACCTGCAGCGCAACGCACCACCGATGCCGCCGGCGATGGCGCCGGCGATCGAACGTCTGCTGCAACTGCCGGAGCGCAACGATGCGGCCCGCGAAGCGCAGGCGCGCGCCGAACGGTCGCATCGCGACCCGCGGGTCCGCAGCGTGTTCGCGCTGGGGCCGGCGATGGGGTTCGGGTTCACCGCTGCGGGCTTGCGCGGGATCGAAATCCCTGTGCGCATCCTGGTGGGGCGCGACGATCCGGTGACACCGCCGACCGGCAACGCGCGCGTGTTTGCGACCGGCATCGCGGGCGCCGAGTACGTCGAGCTGCCGGGCGAACGCGGGCACTTCACCCCGCGCACGCCCGAGGCCATGCGTGCGGGCGAACTAGCCGAGGTCGCGGCCTCCGCGGTCGAGTTCTTCGAACGGACGCTGGCGCCGCGAGGCACGCCATGACCGGGGTCCGGCAGGCCGGGGCGGCCGTCGGCGGTGGCCCGCGCGACGGCCGAGGTCCCACTTCAGTTTTGAAAGCCGAGCCCGGCCACCTTCAGCGGCACGCGCGCCAGGAACTTGTGCGAGGTCATGTACAGCGTCTTCCCGTCGTCACCGAAGGCGCAGTTGGCGATCGCGCTGCCGGTTTCGATCCGGCCCAGGCGCTTGCCTTCGGCATTCATCACCAGCACGCCGCCGGGGCCGGTGGCGAAGACCAGGCCGCCGGTCGACACCGCGAGGCCATCGGGCAGTCCGTGCACGCCTTCGTCCATGAGGTCGGTGGCGTCGGCGAACACGCGGCTGCCGGTGACGTCGCCGGCCGCATCGAGCGTGTAGGCCATCCAGATCGGCCGCTTGTCGTCGGAGTTGGCCACGTACAGGGTGTTGCCGTCCGGCGAGAAGGCCAGGCCGTTGGGCCGGTTGAGCGAATCGTCGACCAGGTGCACGGTGCCGTCGGCGTCGATACGGTAGATGCCGTTGACCGGCTGCTCCTTGAGCGACGACTCGTCGAACTCCCGGAACCCGTACGGCGGATCGGTGAAGAACACGCTGCCGTCGCCGCGCGCGACCACGTCGTTCGGGCTGCTGAATCGCTTGCCGTCGTAGCGCTCGGCGAGCGTGGTGCGGCTCTTGTCCGCGGGATCCATGCGCGCGACCAGGCGGTTGCCCGAGTCCGCCACCAGCACCGTGCCGGCGGCTTCGGTGTACAGGCCGTTGGCGCCGGCCTCGCGCACGCCCTCGATCGGCGCGCCGGCATGGCCCGACGGATCGAGGAACACGCTCAGGCCGTCCGCCTCGGACCAGCGGAACATGCGGTTCTCCGGCGGATCGTTGAACAGCAGGAAGCCGGCCTTTACCCACGTCGGGCCTTCGGACCAGCTGAACTCGTCGCCGGTGAGCTTCTCGACGCGCGCGGCCGGGTCGACGACGTCGGCGAAGGCGGGATCGAACGAGGTCAGCTGGCCGACGGTCTCGAACGTGGTCATCGGCGCGGTCTCCGTGTCGGCGGTGTCGGTCGTCGCATCGGCCGCGGGCGCGGCGTCGGCGGCAGTGTCGTCGGCCGCGGGCGTGCAGGCGGCGAGGGCGGCCACGAGCGCGGTGCTGAGCAGGGTGGGAAGCAGTCGCATCGGCGGGTCCTGTATGGAAGTGGGGGCGTGCCGGCGCTGCGCGAGTCGCAGGCCGCACGCCGGGCCGCGCGTCGTCGCGCGGCGCGAACCGCCGCATGCTGCGCCGCGACCCGCTGCGCGATCATAGCCGCAAGTCCGCTGCACGCGGTTGGCCGATGCGGTTGCAGGCGCAACCGCCGCACTGCAGGACGAGCACAGTCGCGCCTGTGCGTATCGCCTCAGCCATTCCATGCGACGCCGGGCGCGTCGCATCTCTGCGCCGGCCTGGCGCATCGTCCAAACTTCTTTCCGGAACTCCCGACATGCGCACGCTCCTGACCCGCCACGCAACCGCCGACGGCCCGCGCTGGGCGCTCGACGGCCGCTACCTGCCCGCCGATTTCAGCCTCTCGCAGTGGCTCGGCCTGCCCGCGACCGACGCCCGCGACGCGCTCGCGCGCCTGCCGCGCGAGGGCGATGCCGACGCGCCGCTGCTGGCGCCGGTGGAGGACGCACAGGAAGTGTGGGCCAGCGGCGTGACCTACCTCAGCAGCCGCATGGCGCGCGAGGCCGAATCGCAGAGCCGCGACGTCTACCAGAAGGTCTACGACGCCGAGCGCCCCGAGCTGTTCTTCAAGGCCACCGGCTGGCGCGTCGCCGGCCACGGCGCACCGATCCGCGTGCGCGCCGACAGCGCGTGGGACGTGCCCGAGCCGGAACTCGTGCTGGTGCTCACGTCCGCGGGCGAGATCGTCGGCTACAGCACCGGCAACGACGTGTCCTCGCGCAGCATCGAGGGCGAGAACCCGCTGTACCTGCCGCAGGCCAAGGTCTACGATGGCGGCTGCGCGATCGGCCCGGGCATCCGCCTGTGCGATGCGGCGCAGATGCGCGACCTCGCCGTATCGCTGGAAATCCGGCGCGACGGCGCGCCGGCCTTCGCCGGCACCACCCGTACCTCGCAGATCAAGCGCAGCCTGGAAGAACTCGCCGGCTGGCTCCTGCGCGAACTGCGCCAACCCCGTGGCGCCTTCCTCTTCACCGGCACCGGCATCGTGCCCGGCGAGGATTTCACCCTGCGTTCCGGCGATGTCGTGCGCATCGACATCGACGGACTGATCCTGGAGAACCCCGTCCAATGACCTCCCCCACGCTGCAACCGATCCTGCTCGACGGCGCCTGGCGCCAGGCCGACGCGCCGTCCGACCGCTTCCACGCCTTCAACCCCTCCACGCGCGCGACGATCGACGAACATGCGTATCCCGTGTCCGGCTGGGCCGATCTCGATGCGCTGCTCGAGGCCGGGCACGCCGCGGCCGCGGCGATGTCGCAACTGCCCGGCGAAACGCTCGCCGGCTTCCTCGAAGGCTACGCGGAGGCGATCGAGGCACGCGTCGACGCGCTGGTGGAGGCCGCGCACCGCGAGACCGGGCTGCCGGCCGAGCCACGCCTGCGCAATGTCGAACTGCCACGCACCACCGGCCAGCTGCGACAGGCCGCGCGCGCCGCGCGCGACGGCGGCTGGCGCCGCGCCACCATCGACACCGCCGCCGGCATCCGTTCGATCCACGCGCCGCTCGGCGGGCCGGTGGTCGTGTTCGGGCCGAATAATTTTCCGTATGCCTTCAACGGCATCGCCGGTGGCGATTTCGCCGCCGCGATCGCCGCCGGCAACCCGGTGATCGCCAAGGCCCATCCCGCGCATCCGCGCACCTCGGTGCTGCTGGCCGAAGCCGCGCTCGAGGCCGCGCAGGCCGCGGGCCTGCCGACGGGTGCGGTGCAGATGTTCTTCCGCACCGATGGCGAGCTGGGCCTGCGCCTGGTGTCCGATCCGCGCGTGGGCGCGGTGGCGTTCACCGGCGGACGCCCGGGTGGGATGAAGCTCAAGGCCGCGGCCGACGCCGTGGGCAAGCCGATCTACCTGGAGATGTCGAGCGTCAATCCGGTGTTCGTGCTGCCCGGTGCGCTGCGCGAGCGCGGCGAGGCGCTCGCCACCGAACTGCACGGCTCCTGTGCGATGGGCGCGGGCCAGTTCTGCACCAAGCCGGGCGTCACCGTGCTGCAGGCCGGCGAGGAGGCCGAGCGTTTCGTCGAACAGCTGCAACGTCTCACGGCCGAGGCCAAGCCGGGCGTGCTGCTCTCGCCGCATGCACCGCGCGACATCGCCTCCACCGTGGCGGCGCTGCAGTCGGCCGGCGCCGAGCTGCTCGCCGGCGGTGCGATCGCCGCGGACGCGCAGGGCTTCGCGTTCCAGCCGACTGTGCTGCGGGTCTCGGGCGAACGTTTCCTCGCCGATCCGGGCGCGCTGCAGTCGGAAGCCTTCGGCCACGTCAACCTGGTGGTGGTGGCGGAGTCGGCGGCGCAGGTGCTGGCGATCGCGCAGGCGATGGAAGGCAACCTCACCGGCACCATCTGCAGCGATATCGGTGGCGGCGACGACGCAGCCTACGATGCGCTGGCGCCGATCCTGCGCACGCGCGTGGGCCGCCTGCTCAACGACAAGATGCCGACCGGCGTGGCGGTGAGCGCGGCGATGAACCACGGCGGCCCGTTCCCGGCCACCGGCCACCCGGGCTTCACCGCGGTGGGCATTCCCGCCTCGCTGATCCGCTTCTCCGCGCTGCACAGCTACGACAACGTGCGCCCGCATCGCTTGCCGGCCGCGCTGCAGGACCGCAACCCGACCGGCACGCTGATGCGGCTGATCGATGGCGAATGGACGACGCGTGACGTATAGCGCGCCCGGCGCCGGAGAGATGCGTCGCGTACCGCGACCTGCTTCTCCCCCTCTCCCGCTTGCGGGGGAGGGCCGGGGTGGGGATGCTGTGCGTTGCGTGCGCGTACGCTCCATCGCCGGAGTCCGCGCTTCGCGTGACTGGCGTGCAGCAACGATCGTCCGGGATGGATGCCCGAGGGCTGCTCGACGTTCAGTAGCTGCGTCGCCCCCACCCCAACCCTCCCCCGCGAAGCGGGAGAGGGGGCCCGAGCCGCGGATGGCGGCTGCGTTCCAGCCGGTGGCACCCGGGGATTGCCGATACGTTGCGCACGATGCGGCAAGGAGAGCGCCATGACGTCTCCCGATTTCAACCTCGACACATTGCTCGGCGACGGTACGTCGATCACGCAGTCGCGCACCAGTGGCGAGGGTCCGTCCGGCAGCCTGCCGATCGATGCCGACACGCTGCGCGATTCGCCCAGCGGCCACCTGTTCGGCATGACCCAGAACGCCGGCATGGGCTGGCGCGCATCGGAAGTCGCGCGCGATCCCTACCTCATCGTCAGCACCCAGGGCGGCCTGCGCGCGGAGGACGGTCGGCCGGTCGCGCTCGGCCTGCACACCGGCCACTGGGAGATCGACCGCATGGTGCGCGCCGCGGCCGAAGCCTTCGCCGCGCACGAGGGACTGCCATTCTCGGTGATGTGTTCCGATCCCTGCGACGGCCGCACCCAGGGCACCACCGGCATGTTCGACAGCCTGCCGTACCGCAATGACGCTGCGGTGGTGATGCGGCGGCTGATCCGCTCGCTGCCCACGCGCCGCGGCGTGCTGGGCGTGGCCACGTGCGACAAGGGCCTGCCGGCGACGATGCTGGCGCTGGCCGGCTGCGCCGACCTGCCCGGGGTGATCGTGCCCGGCGGCGTCACCTTGCCTGCGCGCGGCGCCGAGGACACCGCGATCGTGCAGACCATCGGCGCGCGCTTCTCGCACGGGCTGATCGATCTCGAACATGCCGCCGCCATGGGCTGCCGCGCCTGCGGCTCGGTCGGCGGCGGCTGCCAGTTCCTGGGCACCGCGGCCACCTCGCAGGTGATCGCCGAAGCGCTCGGCATCGCGCTGCCGCACAGCGCACTGGCGCCGTCCGGCGAACCGGTGTGGCTCGACATCGCGCGGCGCTCGGCGCTGGCGCTGGTGCAGCTGGCGCGGCAGGGCACCGCGCTCTCGGCGATCCTGACCCGCGCGGCGGTGGACAACGCCGTGATGGTGCACGCGGCCTTCGGCGGTTCCACCAACCTGCTGCTGCACGTGCCGGCGATCGCGCATGCGGTGGGCGTGCAGCGCCCCAGCGTCGACGACTGGATCCGCGCCAACCGCGCCACCCCGCGCCTGGTCGATGCGCTGCCCAACGGCCCGCGCCACCATCCCACGGTGCAGGTGTTCATGGCCGGCGGCGTGCCGGAGGTGATGCTGCACCTGCGCGCGATGGGCCTGCTGCACCTGGATGTGCTGACCGTCACCGGGCGATCGCTCGGCGACAACCTCGACTGGTGGGAACGCAGCGATGCGCGCCGGATCGCGCGCGAGCGACTGCGCGAGCTCGACGGCGTGGATCCCGCGCACGTGATCATGGGACCCGATGCCGCGCGCGCGGCGGGGATGTCCAGCGCACTGGTGTTCCCGCGCGGCAACCTCGCGCCCGACGGATCGGTGATCAAGGCGACCGCGATCGATCCGTCCGTGGTCGACGACGACGAGGTCTATCGCCACACCGGCCCCGCGCGCGTGTTCGCCAGCGAGCGCGACGCGATCCGCGCGATCAAGTCCAGGGGCGGCGACGCGGTGCGCGCCGGCGACATCATCGTGCTCGCCGGCTGCGGCCCGGCGGGCACCGGCATGGAGGAGACCTACCAGCTCACCTCCGCGCTCAAGCACCTGCCCTGGGGCAAGCACGTGGCGGTGATCACCGATGCGCGCTTCTCCGGGGTGTCGACCGGCGCCTGCATCGGCCACGTCGGCCCGGAGGCCCTGGCCGGCGGGCCGATCGGCCGGCTACGCGACCACGACGTGGTGCGGATCGAGATCGACCGCGTGCGGCTGGAGGGCAGGCTGGACTTCATCGGCGAAGATCCGGACACGCTGCTGGAACCGGCCGCCGCGGCGGCGGTGCTCGCCGCGCGCGAACTGCACCCGGCCATCGCCGCACATCCGCGCCTGCCTGCCGATACCCGGCTGTGGGCCGCGCTGCAGGACGCCAGCGGCGGCACCTGGGGCGGTTGCGTGTACGACGTGGACGCCATCCTCGAAACATTGCGGGCCGGGCGCGAGGTGCTGGCGAAGGAACGTGGCAGCGCTGCACGCGACGCGGGCACGTGAGTGACAAGATTTCTCGCTTCGCTCGAAATGACAAATGCAATATGTCATCGCGAGCGGGTTGGCGAGAGCATCTGGAAGCCTCCCCACTGTCATCCCGAACGAAGTGAGGGAGTGCTCCTTGCCGCCTCAACATTGTCATCCCGAACGAAGTGAGGGATCTGCCTTGGCCCCGAACCAAGCGAGTCGCCCACCGCTCCAGATGATGGCAACCACCCAGGATCCACCCAGTCGCCGGGGAGGGCGCACCGCATGACCATGTTCCTGATCATCGCCGCGGCGATCGCGCTGCAGATCTTCCTCACCGCGCGCAAGCTCAGCCCGTTCCTGTCGCTGCTGATCGTGGCGATTCCGATGGGCCTGCTGCTCGGCATGTCGCCGCAGGATCTGCTCAAGACCATCGACGCCGGCGTCGGCAGCACGCTCGCGGGCCTGGCACTGGTGATCGTGCTCGGCGCGATCCTGGGCAAGGTGCTGGAGGAGAGCGGCGCTGCAGAGAAGATCGCCACCACCCTGATCGCGCGCTTCGGCGAGCAGAACATCCAGTGGGCGCTGCTGCTCACCGGCTTCCTGGTCGGCATCCCGCTGTACTTCAACGCCGGCTTCATCATCCTGGTGCCGCTGATCTTCTCGCTGGCGCGCAAGACCGGCTTGCCGATCCTGTACCTCGCCATCCCCACCGTGGCCTCGCTCAGCACCACCCACTGCTTCCTGCCGCCGCACCCGGGGCCGGTGGTGCTGGTGAACGCGTTCGGCGCCGACATGGGCCTCACCCTGGTCTACGGCATCGCGATGGCGATCCCCGCGGTGATCATCGCCGGGCCGATCCTGGGCAGGCGCCTGCAGGTGATCAATCCGCCGATGCTGGACCTGTTCACGTCCAGCACGCAGCACAAGGAACTGCCGGGAGCCTGGAGCTCGTTCCTGATCGCGCTCTCGCCCGTGCTCCTGATCAGCGTGTCGGTGCTGGCCGATGCGCTGCTGCCGGTAGGCCTCGTACGCACCGGGCTGCTGTTCCTCGGCAATCCCACCGTGGCGCTGCTGCTGGCCACGCTGGTCGCGTTCTGGTGGCTCGGCCATCGCCGTGGCGTCGCACTGGAAACGCAAACCAAGTGGCTCAACGCCGCCATCGCCAGCATCGCCGTGATCCTGCTGATCATCACCGCCGGCGGCGTGTTCAAGCAGGTACTGGTGGACAGCGGCGTGGGCGCGCAGATCGCTTCGTTGAGCGAGAGCTGGCAGATGCCGCCCCTGATCTTCGCCTGGCTGGCCACGGCGATCCTGCGGGTGATGATCGGCTCGGCGACGGTCGCGGTGATCACCGCCGCCGGTGTCGTCGGCCCGCTGATCGCGACCACGGGCGCCTCGCCCGAACTGATGGTGCTGGCGGTGGGCGCGGGCAGCGTGTTCGGCTCGCACGTCAACGATTCGGCGTTCTGGATGTTCAAGGAATTCTTCAACCTGTCGATGAAGCAGACCTTCGCCTCGTGGACGGTGATGGAAACCACGATCTCGATCGTCGGCCTGGCCGGTGTGCTGCTGCTGGAACTGGTGGTCGGATGAGGTTCGACGCAGATGGCGACGCAGTCTTGGGACCGACGTCCTGGCCCAAGCCTGCACGTCGCTTCGACCGGCATTGCACGACAATAACGAGAGGAGCACGACCTTGACCACACGACCCGGACTGCGCGCCTGGTGTCTTGCATCCGCGCTGTTCGCCAGCGGCGCCACCCTGGCCTGCGACACGCCCGTCACGGTCTGCGAACGTGTCACTCCCAGCGACTTCGCGCTGCTCGACGGCGGCGTGCCGGCCACGGTGCTTGTGGATGCCGGTGCCGACTCCGCGGTGCGGCGGGTAGCCGCTTCGCTGGCGGAAGACCTCGGCCGCGTCGGCGGTTCGGTACCAGAAGTGCTGACCGCGGCCGACGGCGTCGACGGACCGATCGTCGTGGTCGGCGTGCAGGGCGACAGCGCGTGGATCGACGGCCTCGTGGCCGCCGGCAAGCTGCGTCTCGATGACATCGGTGGACAGTGGGAGGCGTTCCAGCTCGCCGTGGTCGACCAGCCCTGGCCGGGCGTGGCGCAGGCGCTGGTGATCGCCGGGTCGGACCGGCGCGGCGCGGTGTTCGGTGCCTACGACCTGTCCGAGCGCATCGGCGTCTCGCCCTGGCACTGGTTCGCCGACGTGCCGGTGACGCGGCGCGCGACCGTGCGCGTGACCGCGGGCGAACGCAGCGACCGTCCCGGCGTGCGCTACCGCGGCATCTTCATCAACGACGAGGACCCGGCGCTCAGCGGCTGGGCGAAGAAGAAGTTCGGCGGCGTCAATGCCGACATGTACGCCCACGTGTTCGAACTGCTGCTGCGGCTCAAGGGCAACTACCTGTGGCCGGCGATGTGGGCGCCCAAGTCCTTCCACCTGGACGATCCGCGCAGCGCGGCGCTGGCGCACGAGATGGGCGTGGTGATGGGCACCTCGCACCACGAACCGCTCACGCGCGCGCAGGCCGAGTGGCACCGGCTCGAGGACGATCCTTCCACCGGCGGCGAGTGGGACTACGCGCGCAACGGCCGGAACCTGCGCACGTTCTGGCGCGGCGGCCTGGAACGCATGATGCGCGGCGCCGGCGGCGGCATGCACGAGAACCTGCTGACGATCGGCATGCGCGGCGACGGCGACGCGCCGATGAGCGAAGGCACCGCGACCGACCTGCTGGAGCGGGTGGTGGCCGACCAGCGCCGCCTGATCGAGGAGGTCACCGGCAGGCCCGCGTCCGAGGTGCCGCAGATGTGGGCGCTGTACAAGGAAGTGCAGGACTACTACGACCAGGGCATGACCGTTCCCGACGACGTCACCCTGCTGTTCGCCGACGACAACTGGGGCCAGATCCGGCGCCTGCCCACGCGCGACCTCGGGCGTGCCGGCGGCTTCGGCGTGTACTACCACTTCGACTACGTGGGCGTGCCGCGCAACTACAAGTGGCTCAACACCAACCAGATCGGCAAGGTCTGGCAGCAGATGGACCTGGCCTGGCAGCGCGGCGCGCGCGACATCTGGATCGTGAACGTCGGCGACATCAAGCCGGTCGAGTATCCGCTCGACTTCTTCATGGACATGGCCTGGGGGCCGGAGCGCATGACGCCCGAGGCGCTGGCGGCCTATCCCGAAGACTGGGCCGCGCAGCAGTTCGGCGCGGAACTGGGCGCAGAGGTCGGCGCCTTGATGACGGAGTACTCCCGGCTGGCGGCGCGCCGCAAGCCGGAGCTGGTGAACGAGGGCACCTATGCGCTGGGCGAGATCCGTCCCGACGTTCTGGTCCGCGGCGAGTGGAGCGGGATCGTCGAGGACTGGCGCGCGCTCGTCGCCCGGCTCGATGCGGTGCGGCCGCGCGTCCCGGAGGCGGCGCGGCCGGCCTTCTTCCAGCTGGTGGACTATCCGATCCAGGCGGTGGCGAACCTCTACGAGATGTACTTCGCCACCGCCTGGAACCAGCGCCTGGCCGCGCGCTTCGATCCGCGCGGCAACGTGTTCCTCGAGCAGGCCGAACGCGCGTATGCGCGCGATGCAGAACTGGTGCGCGAGTACCACACGCTGCTGGACGGCAAGTGGGACAAAATGATGTCCCAGGTGCACACGAACTACGTGATCTGGAACGACCCGGTGCGGCAGAACCCGCCGGTGCTGATCCGCACCGCGGGCGACGTGCCGGAGAAGATGCGCAACGCGCGCGCGGTGTTCGTGGATCCCGAGTCCGGCGCCGGCCCGATCCGCATCGATGCCGTCGATGTCGATCGTGGCGTCGCCGCGGTTGGCATCGCCTGGTCCCCTGTTCCCGATCTCGGCCAGGGTCGCGCGGCCCTCGTGGCGCTGCCGCAGGGCCGGCCGCCGACTACGCCGTCGGCGGCGCCGCGCGCGGAATACGACGTGACCCTGCCGGAAAACGAGGGCATCGAGCTGCGGCTGCGCCTGGCGCCGACGCTCGACACCGTCGGCAGCGGTGGCGTGCGCATAGGCGTATCGTTCGGCGACGGCCCGATGCAGACCCTTGTATCGGAACTCGAGCCGACCGGCGGTGGTGCAGAGAAGCCCGGACAGAAGCGCTGGTACGCGGCGGTGATCGACAACCGTGTCGACCTCGTGGCGACCTTCGACGCGCTGCCGGCGGGCCGCCACGCGTTGAAGCTGTGGCGACTGGACGACAACGCCGTGGTGGAGGTGCTGGAGATCGTGCCGCAATGAGCGGGCGCTCGGGTGCGGCTGCCCGTGGCACGGCGACTGTCCGGAGTCGCGGGAGGGCGATCGCGTCGTCCGAGCGCAGCGCCATTGCGACTTCCTCTCGTTTGACAATCGTTCTCATTAGCATTCAGAATCGGCGCCCTCGATCCAGGGGAGCCGCATGTCCACCACGTCCTTGCCCGCGCGCCAGGCGCGCCGTCCGTCTGCCGGCCGCCAGCTAGCGGCCGCGATCGCCCTGGCCATGCCCGCGATGGCATCGGCCCAGGACGTGGCCGCGCCCGACTCCGATCCGGTCGCGCTCGACCAGGTGGTCGTCGTCGGCGCCATGACCGACGAGGTACTCGACCGCGAGGACATCGAGCTCACCCAGGCCGGCGACCTGGCCGACCTGTTCCGCGCCATCCCCTCGGTGCAGGTGGGCGGGGGCGTGGGGCTGGCGCAGAAGATCTACGTGCGCGGGCTGGAGGATTCGCTGCTCAACGTCACCGTCGATGGCGCGCCCCAGCGCGGCACCCTGTTCCACCACGTGGGCCGGGTCTCGATCGAGCCGGAACTGCTGGAAACGGTCGACGTGCAGGCCGGCCCGGGCGAGGCGACCTCGGGCTTCGGTGCGATCGGCGGTGCGATCCGCTTCCGCACCCGCAACCCGGTGGACCTGCTGCAGCCCGGCCGCGATGCCGGTGGGCTGCTCAAGGCCGGCTGGATGAGCAACGCCGGCCACAAGGCCAGCGCCACCGCATTCGGGCGGCTGTCGGGCGACATCGGCATCCTCGCCTCGTTCGTACGCGTGGACCGCGACGATTACGAGGACGGCGACGGCACCACCCTGCGCGGCACCGGCGCCGACCAGCGCCTGGGCTTCGTCAAGATCGGCGGCGAATTCGGCGACGGCCATCGGCTCGCCGCCAGCTACGAGGTGCGCCGCGAGGAAGGCGACTTCGGCGCGCGTCCCAACTGGCCGGTGCTGGAGGGCGAGCCGCTGTTCCCGGTGGAAGGCGAGCGCCGCACCGCGGTGCTGAACTACGGCGTGGCCGTCAGCGACGCCTTGGAACTCGAAGCGACGGGCTACCGCACCGAATCCACATTCGTGCAGGACCGCTTCGATCGCTGGGGCCGCTACGGCGCCGACATCGACACATGGGGCTTCGACCTGCGCGGCCGCTGGCGTGCCGGCGCGCATCGCATCACCGCCGGCATCGAGCATCGCGACGACAGCGTGTCCAGCCAGTACCTCGCCGAGGCCGCCACCTGGCAGCCCTGGGCCTGGGATCCGGCGATCGGACGGTTCGAGGAGCAGGGCCGCCTGCTCGGCGTCTACGTTCAGGACCACTGGCAGGTGAGCGAGCCGCTGCTGCTGAGCTTCGGCGCGCGCTACGACGACTACGACCTCGACCTCACCACCTACGGCGGCGGCACCGACAGCGACGGCGTGAGCCTCAACGCCGGCGGCCGCTGGCGCCTGACGCCCGAGCTCACCCTCAACGCCGGCTACGCGGAGGCGTTCCGCGGCAAGGAGATCGGCGACGCGTTCACGCTCGAGCAGCGCCCGGGCCGCCTCACGCTGTCGCCGACCCTGCAGCCGGAACAGGTGGACAACACCGAACTCGGCTTGGCCTGGGCGCGCGACGGCGTCAGCGCGTCCGCCGTGGTCTATCGCATGAGCATCGACGACGTGGTGCTCGACCAGCTCTACAGCGGCCCGCCGCCGCAGGGCGGGGTGTACTACGAGAACGTCGGCACGTTCCGCTCGGAGGGCGTGGAACTGCGCGCAGGCATCATCCGCGGCGCGTTCTCGGCCGATGCCTACTACAACCGCTACGACTCGCGCCTCAACGATCGCCGGATCGAGGGCTACGAACATATCGCGCTCGGCAACTCCATGGGCGACAACTGGAACCTGATGCTCGGCTACCGCCCGGACGACCGCTTCGGCCTGCAACTGGGCGTGACCCACGTGGAAGACCTGGACGATGTCGAGGTGCTGTTCCGCGACGTCGAGCTCGGCTACCTGCCCGACACGCAGTTCGTCGACAAGCCCGGCTACACCGTGGTCGACCTCTTCGCGCGCTGGCAGCCGCTGGCCAGCGACCGCTTCGAACTGTTCGCCGGCGTCTACAACCTGTTCGACCGCAGCTACCGCGCCCACGCCAGCGTGGCCGACTACACCGCGATCCCGGACTACGAACTCGTCGCCGGGCTCAACGAACCCGGACGCAACTTCCGGCTTGGCGCGACCGTGCGCTTCTGAGCCGCGCGTGGTCGCACGGGCACCCGGTGGCTGGCGCGTGCGCACGCGCCTTGCGTTGCTGGCCTGGCATCGCTGGTTCGGGCTGGGTGCGTCGCTGTGGCTGCTGCTGCTCGCGCTGACCGGCAGCGCGATCACCTTCTACGACGAGCTCGATACCTGGCTCAATCCTGACCTGCGCACGACAGGCGAGGTCGCCGTCACGACGGACGCGAGGGCACCGCTGCAACTTGCGATCGCGCGCGCGCAGGAGGCAGTACCCGGTTTCGAGCCGTGGATCGTCGAACTCCCGCACGCACCGGGACGCACGCTGTGGATGCTGGGGCACCAGGAAAGCGGCGGCGTCGAACGCGACTTCCAGCTGTTCTCGCACCCGGCCGACGGTCGCGTGCTGGGTTGGCGCGAACAGGGCCGCTTCGCGCTCGACCGCCGCCATGCAATGGACGTGCTGTACGGTCTGCACGTCGACCTGATGCTCGGCCCGGTGGCGACCTGGTTGTTCGGCCTGGTGTCGCTGCTGTGGCTGCTCGACCACCTGGCGGCGGCGTGGTTGTCGCTGCCGCGCCTGGCCGCATGGCGCGATGCCTTTCGCCTCGCCGGGCCGCCCGGCAGCGGCCGGCGTCGCCACGACCGGCACCGCGCCCCCGGCATGTGGTTGCTGGTGCTGACGCTGGTGATGTCGCTCACCGGCGTGACCCTGGCCTGGCCCGAGGCCAGCCGCGACGCGGTGGGCGTGCTGTCGCCGGTGTCCGGACGCCTGGACCGGACCATGCCGCCCGCGACCGACACGCCGCGCACGCTCGACATCGACACGGCCATCGCCCGCGTGCACGCGCAGCAGCCCGACGCGCGCATCCACAGCGTGCGCATCCTGCCGCGCGTGGGCGCGTACGCCGTGCGCACCTTCGACCCGCGCGACGTCGACCAGCAGGGCCGCCTGTGGACCTACGTGGCGATGGACGACGGCCGCCTGCTCGGCCAGCGCCACGACCGCGGCGAAAGCGCCGGCGATGCCTTCTTCGTCTGGCAGTACGCCCTGCACTCGGGCCAGGCGTTCGGCCTGCCGGGCAGGGTTGCGGTGTTCGTGTCGGGGCTCGGTACGGCGCTGGTGTGCGTGACCGGGGTGATGTTGTGGTGGCGTCGGCGGCGAGCGGTGCGCGGAGCGACTGGCGGGGACGCGGTTCGATCGACCCTTGGGTAGTGGATCGCCAGCGACGGGATAACGCGCGATCACGTCTTCCTGCTTGCCCGGCAATATGGGATCTCGCTGGAAATAAAACGGCCAAGATCCGAATCGTGCGCCGATCGGCAGCAACGATGGACATGCGCCGGCTCAATTCCGGCGAAACAACCAATTCTTACCGAATGTGCCGTCTGCTGGGTACGCCAGCGAGGTTGCCGGCGTATCACGCTACGCCGTCTGGTCGCAGCATATTCCGCCCATCGCGATGACATGCGATCAGCCTCGCGAGGCTGCAAGTGTTTGATTACAAGAGCGAACCCGATTGACGGAGCCTTTGGACGAGAGCAAAGTGCGGGCTTATGCCCCGCAGCGGGGCCTAATCGTTGTTAGGCCTCATAGGAGAGTTTCGTGGAACGTCCTAACGAGTATGAGCCCGAGGATGAGCAACCTGACCCGGAGGAGCTTGAGCTAATTGCGGCGCTGAGCGCTGAGCAAGTTCAGGCCATAGATGCAGCATTACTGGCCGCCGCTGATTCAAAGTGGCGCAAGGTCGCTTTTCTCATCGCCATGGCAATGACCAGGCCGGATCGTATTCCTGGAATCCCTGACGTTTACTATGCTCAGCGTGTTCGAGAGATGGTCTTTAGCGGCACGCTTGAGGCACAAGGAGTGCTGTCACGCATGCGGTACAGCGAGGTTCGTATTTCCAGCCAAGTTGGCGGGCATGAGGCCTAACAATTCATTCAAGCCGATGCCACTTCGTGGCACGGCTTAACTCAAGTGTTAGGTGCCAGTGAACGTTCAACGCAGTTCCAACAGTTGGCTCACTCGGCTATCCATCGCCGCATTCGCTTTGGCAACTCTTTGCCTGATCTGGCTCATGAGCTCTTTCTCGATGTCCTTCGCCGACTGTAGCGGAGTGCATTCCCTTGCAGCGACAAGCTTTCGGTGCCAGCGCCCCGCCATCCTCGCGCTCGCCTTCTGTGTCTTTGGCATCATCGGGATAGTTCTTGCCGTTGTTGCTGTTTGGCGTAAAGTCCGCAGTCAGCGGGTGACGCATTCCGGCACCTAACAATTCATTCAAGCCGACGCCGCTTCGCGGCGCGGCTTAACTCAAGCGTTAGGGCCCATATGCGACAAGCGCGGCAACTGATGCAGGTGGCAGTGTTCTCTGCTGCGTCGCTTGTTCTCGTAGCGTTTGCTGTCGCTCTTCTTGTGGCAGGGCTTGAAGCGAGCTCACCGATCGAGTTCTGGGGCTTGCCCGGTGCGTTTCGCGCCGGCTTCTATGCCACTCTCGTTGTAGGTGCCGGCCCGGCCGTTCTGATGGGCGCACCTATCTATTGGTGGCTGCGGCGGGTGGGGCGGGCACGGGCGCATATTGTGCTGCCGCTCGGCGCTGGTCTGGGCACTTTGATTGCGCTCCTTGAGCCCGCCTTGCTCATTTGGGGTGTTGGGTGCGGCATCTTTGTGGCGGGACTCACTCACTTGGCTGCAACGCGGTGGCTGGGCCCTAACCAATCATTCAAGCCGACGCCACTTCGTGGCGCGGCTTAACTCAAGCGTTAGCGCTCAAGGGCAGCCCGTGGGACTTCGTGAGTTCGAGGAGAACTGGAACGCTTTGGCCGCACGCCTTGAACAGACGCTAGGTGTGCGCACGTCCCGCAAGTCTCATGCGATTGTCGGCTGGATGAACTCTGCGAAACGCAGCTACTTGGCCGGAGATTGCTCCCTGGGCTGCGCACAAGTTGCGTATGCACAGTTTGCCATTGAGGATCTTGAAAGAGTGAGGGCGCATGACGAGAGCATGTTCGCTCATTTTCGCCGAGAACTGCGCCGAGAAGTTCCGACATCAAACTACTTCGGGATTAGGCAGGAGCTGCGGCTCGCGTCGGCCCTGCTGACAAAAGGCATTCAATTCAATAAGACGGAAGCTCCCGATTTCACGTTGCTCACTACGCCAACAATTGGTATTGAGTGCACCAGCGCCCATCTGTCCGAGCAGAGTCAGTCCAAACCGGACGTCGCGTACAAAGTAAACTCCGCAATTTCAAGCAAGACTGAGTACTCATATTCAACGGAGCTACAGATTCTAGCCATAGACACAAGCAATTTGCTTTTTCATGAGGGTGTGCATCAGGCATCCGTTCTCTCTCGCAAGGGCGAACTAGGCGAGGCGATTAGGTTGACGATTGATAAAAGTTCGTTCCAGTCGGTGCTCACCTTCTCGTACGCGTGGGTTGCTGCAGGTATCGGCAATGGCGCAACACTTACGAACTACTATTCGCGCGTTGACCGCTCTGACATCGCCGAGACGTGCAAGGTGCTCTTGGACACCCACTATCCACTCGGGGACATTTGGGTTCTAGGTCATTTGCATCGACGCGTTTGAGCGCTAACAATTCATTCAAGCCGACGCCGCTTCGCGGCGCGGCTTAATTCAGGCGTTAGCGCCCATGGAGTTCTTCAGCATGCGTTTAGAGACTCTTCTGGTCGCCCTTCTCTTCCCCTCTTTCGCGGTTGCCGCCACTGATGCTCCGGTAGAGAAAGCAGCTCTCCGTGCAAAGATCATGGAGGAAACGAGACTCATCGCAATCATGGATTTGGATAGATCATCCGTCACTTTCAAAGATGACGGCGACCCAACAACACTCGAAGTTGTATTTCTCTCAAAGCGCTCGGACGGTCCAAGCCGCGTTTCCGCTGATGGTGAGATAGTTTTCCTCTACAAAGCCTCTGATCATCTGCAATCTGAACTAATCGACCGGGCCTTTGATTTGCGCGTCGCACGGGAAATCGGTGGGCGCTAACAATTCATTCAAGCCTACGCCGCTTCGCGGCGCGGCTTAATTCAGTCGTTAGCGCCCATGACCAAGCGCTACTTGCTACTGATAGCTTTGGTTGCAGCCGCAGCCGGAGGGTGCTTCTGGTACAACTCGGTGTACGGTTGGAATTCGACCTCTGATCCCGTCGATGAGTTCGGCTTGGAGTTCCGTTATCTGGGTTGCAAGGATTGGCCGGAAGGTCTGCCGTTTGAGACTTCTATCCAAAGCTCAGTGGAGGGTTCAAGCATCACTTATCGCGTCAGCGATCCAGCGGTCTGTGGTTACTCCGTCAGAGAGCCCAAGTACAGGCTAACTGGGGACGCGCTGAGTCTGACGTACAACTTGTTTACTCCCAGTGGCGATGTGGCAGCGTGCCTCTGTGAGTACAAGTCGGAGTTCCGCTTTCGCAACAATCCGGGGGCACCTCGCGTTGTCTTCTCACACACCGGTGGGTAGTAGCCTGGGCGGTGGATCTGCACGCCAAGTGCAACACCGATAAGAGTAGTATCTGCGCTCTATTCAGGCATGACGCTTCCTTTCTCACCGGTCGGACATGCGCTCGCCGATCCACGCCACGATTGCATCGAATCGCTCCTGATCCAACGCGTGCCCGCGGTCGACGCGGAGCTCGGTGATGAAGTCGCCGGTCACCTTGGCCACGACCTGGTCCGCATCCCGCGAATACTTGTCCTGGGTGCCCGACACGACCATCGTCGGCCTGGGTCCGATCGCGGCAAGGACATCGTGCGTGTCGATCTCCCGCGCGAGCCCCGGCACGGCCTCGAACAGGGTGATCCCCGTGCCTTCCCGGCGGCGCGTCCCGAAGCTGCACACGGCGCCGCTGATGCAGGCGAATCTGCAGCGTGCATCCACCGCCGCGTGGTAGAGCGCCGTGTAGCCGCCGTACGAATGGCCTGCCACGCCCACGCGGCGCCCGTCGATCCCGGTGGCCTGGAGCAGGACGCTCAGGGCCCGCTGGGCGTCGTCCAGGCACTTGCGCATCAGCACGTCGCCGTCGAGCAGGCGGTAGCTCATGGCGTTGTAGTGCTGGAGCCAGTCGTAATAGTCCGGTTCCACGCCCTGGACCGCGCCGCGCCGATCCTCGAAGGTGATGGCGTCGGGCGCCAGCACGGCAACGCCGCGCCGGGCGAGTGCCGGGCCGAAGGCCTGGAACGCGTCGCCCACCTCGCCGGCGACCTCGCTCTTGCCGAAGTGGAACTCGCCGTTGTGCTGGTGGAAGACCACCACGCCGCCGCGCGTGTCGCGGCCCCTCGGCGTGAACAGGAACGCGGGAATGCGGTCGCCTTCGAGGCCGCGGTATTCGATCCGTTGCCGGTCGTATCCTTCCGCTTCGTGGACGTCGCCGCGCTGGAACTCCACCGGAACCGGGTCGGCAAGCCCGAGGCGCGCACGCAGCATCGTGGGGAGGTCGCTCATCATCCGGGATGGTAACGCGCCACCGGCGAGGCACGCAGGCCGGCACTCGGCCAATCCGATCCGGTCGTTCAAGCCTGCGAAGCGGCCGCATGCCCCTAGCGTAGCAGCGCCTCCGCCGTCCACAGCATCGGCGCCTGCCCGTGTTCGTCGCCGGTCAGGCGGGGTCGCTGGAAGTAGTAGTCTTCCTCGTCGCCCGCGTAGTCCGGACCTCCGGGGTGCGAGCCGGGCCGATAGGCCCACATGCTGACGTCGCGCAGTTCGCCCGCGGGGGTGAGTCGCGCAACGAGCGCCAGCCAGGCAGCGCGGGCGACCGGACCGTAGGTGTCCGGGTCGAGCCAGCCATTGCGGACGCCGGTGACCAGCGCGTAGGCGAACATGGCGCTGCCGGACGTTTCCGGCCAGTTGCGCGGGTCCCCCGAATCGATGACCTGGCGCCACAGCCCCGTATCGTCGCCCGCTGTGATCTGGTGGGCGCGCAGGCCCTGCATCATGCGCGCGTAGCCGGCGTGGATGGCCGCATATCGAGGGTGGCCGGCGGGCAGTTCGCGCAGCAGTTCCGTCATTCCGGCCGCGACCCAGCCGTTGCCCCGGGCCCAGCGGTGGCGGAAATCGGGATGGTGGACGAACAGGCCGTCGTCCTGCTGCAACGCATCGAGATAGTCGACCATGGTGTCGGCGGCCAGGTCGAGATGGGCGCGGTCGCCCGAGACACGCCAGGCCTGCACCTGCAACGCGGTGATCATGTACATGTCGTCGATCGCGTAGCGGGCATGCGCTTCGATCCGCCTGCGCTGGTGGTCGGCGATGCGCAGGCCGTCGCGACGGGCGCCGCTGTCGTTGGCGAGCCGGCCGATCGCGAGCGGGACGATGCCGAACACGTTCTCGTCCACATGCCCGGGGCCGGCGAGCAATGCCTCGTGGTCGTCGCGGTGGTCGGCGTAGCGGGCGACGAGCGCCTGGAACCGGGGGCGGTCGTCCAGTGTCGTGGCGAGCACGAGCGCGCCGTACCAGGTACAGGCGACCTTGTAGTGACGCGGTTCTTCCGGCACGCGGGCCAGGAATCCGTCGACGATGCGCCGCCCGACCTCGTCCGGTGCGGCTGCCTGCGGCCAGTTGCCGAGCCAGGCATCGCCCCCGCGCGCGGCCGGCGGATCGATCCCCTGCGCCTCGGCTTCCCGGTGCGGCACGGTGGCACAGGCGCCGAGTACGCAAGCGAGCAACCCACTGACCAGCACGCGCGCCGGACTCATGCGACGTGCTGCCTGCCGGAACCCGGATAGATCCGGCTCACGCTGGCCGTGACCAGGCGTGCACCGGCTCGATCGAGGCCAAGCGCGTGAGTGATGGAAGCGGCAATGGGAGGGGCCGAGCAGGGAAGGTCAATCGCCGCCCGGCACCGCGAGCACCGCCTCCAGCGCCGGCTTCGGCTGCCCCTGGCGATCGAACAGCAGGGTGTAGTTGGTGCGGTCCGGGATCGGATAGCCGTTCTTCCACGACATGCCGTCCTCCACGCCCCACACGGCCACGCGATGCAGCTTGTCGCGGCGCGAATGGAAGACGCGGAACAGTTCGGCGTAGCGGTCGGCGAGCTGCTGCTGCACCGCGGCGGGCAGGCCGTCGCGATAGGGATCGAGGAACGCCTTGAACTCGGGCAGTTGGAACTGCGGATGCATCATGCCCTGGCCGATGATCTGGCCTTCCTTCGTCAGCGGCAGCACGTCGACGTCGAGCTCGGTGATCATCACCTTCAGCCCGAGTGCGGCGTAGGCGTCGATCGCGGCCTCGATGTGTTCGGTGGACGGGTAGTTGAGGCCCCAGTGGCCCTGGATGCCGATGCCGTCGATGCGGATGCCGGCATCCTGCAGCATCTTGACCATGCGCACGATGCCGTCGCGCTTCTCGGGGCGCCAGGCGTTGAAATCGTTGTAATAAAGCGCGGTCTCGGGCGCGGCTTCGCTGGCGAAGCGGAACGCGTCGCGCACCAGCGCATCGCCGTCGCCGCCGTAGGCGCGGGTCCACAGCGTGTCGCGGTACTGCCCGTCCTCGCCCATCACTTCGTTCACCACGTCCCAGGCCTGGACCTTGCCCGCGTAGCGGCCGGCCACCACGCCGATGTACTCGCGCATGCGTTCGCGCATCGTGGCCGGGTCTGCGGGCTTGCCGTCGTCGCCCTGGAAGAACCAGGCCGGCGTCTGGTTGTGCCAGACCAGGGTGTGGCCGACCAGGAACATGTCGTGCTTGCGGCCGAAGTCGACGAACGCGTCGGCGCCGGAGAAATCCCATTGGCCGGGCTCGGGATGCAGCACCTCGGCCTTCATCACGTTCTCGGCGGTGATGGAGTTGAAGTGCAGCGGCACCAGCGCCTGCGCGCGCGCGTCGCGGCCCGAAACGATCTCGTCGTTGACGGCGGTGCCGATCAGGAACGCGTCGGTGTAGGCGTCCTTGAGCGTCGTGCTCGGCGGGCCGGCGAAGGCGCTGCCACAGGCGAGCGCGAGGGCGGGGACCAGGGCGATGCGGTGGCGGGTCATGACGGGACTCCTCGATGTGCGTTGTCCGGCAGCCGCTGCGCGACCGCCGATGGCTCGATCCTGGGATGAAGGCATGCTGGCCGGGCGGCCGCCCGGATCGCGAGATCGCATGTGGAAGCCGCCCTCTCTGGGTTCCGCGGCGCGGTCGCGGCGGAAGCCGCTCCCACGGAGGCCGAAAGGGTTCCGACGCGGCTCACAGTCGGTACGCTTCCTTCGGCAGGCGATACGCGAGGTCGATCGCGACCTCCGCGGCCTCGTCCTCGTCGATGCGGTGTTCGGCGACGAGCTTGGCCAGCACCGCGCAGTCGATGCGGCGGGCCACGTCGTGGCGGGCGGGGATCGATAGGAAGGCGCGGGTATCGTCGTTGAAGCCGATGGTGTTGTAGAAGCCGGCGCTGGCGAGGGTCTGCTCGCGGAAACGCCACATGCCTTCGGGCGCATCGTGAAACCACCACGCCGGGCCGAGGAAGAGGCAGGGCCAGTGGCCGGCCAGCGGCGCGAGTTCGCGCGCGTAGGTGCTCTCGTCGAGGGTGAACAGGATCAGCCGGAACGTCGGCTCGTTGCCGAAGCGGTCGAGCAGTGGCTTGAGCGCGTGGACGTAGTCGGTGCGCATCGGGATGTCGGCACCCTTGTCGCGGCCGTAGCGCTCGAACAGGTCACGGTTGTGGTTGCGGAAGCAGCCGGGGTGGATCTGCATCACCAGGCCGTCGTCGAGGCTCATCGCCGCCATCTCGGTGAGCATCTGGCCACGGAACAGTTCGGCGTCCTGGGGCGTGAACTTGCCGGTGACGATCCGCGTGAACAGTGCGCGCGCCTGCGCGGTCGGGAGATCGGCGGTGGTGCAGCTGGGGTGGCCGTGATCGGTGGAGGTGGCGCCCATCGCGGCGAAGAATGCGCGGCGCTGGCGGTGCGCGCGCAGGTAGCCGTCCCAGTCGTAGACGTTCTCGCCGGTGATCTCGCCGAAGCGCTCCAGGGCCGACGGGAACTGTTCGTGCTCCGGATCGATCACCGGATCGGGACGGTAGGCGGTGATCACCCGGCCGCCCCAGCCGCTGTCGCGGATCGCCTGGTGGTGGGCGAGGGGATCGAGCGGCGATTCGGTGGTGGCGATGACCTCGATGTCGAAGCGCTCGAACAGCGCGCGCGGACGGTACGCGTCGGTCTGCAGCGCGTCGGTGATGGCGTCGTAGTAGTGGTCGGCGCTGTCGGCGCCCAGGCGCGTCCGCAGCCCGAATACCTCGTGGAAGACATGGTCGAGCCACAGCGACGAGGGCGTGCCGCGGAACAGGTGGAAATTGCGCGCGAACAGGCGCCAGGCCTCCCGCGGATCGACGTCCGCCCGCGAGCCGTCGGCGCGGGGGATGCCGAGCGCGTCCAGCCCGATGCCCTGGCTGTAGAGCATGCGGAACACGTAGTGGTCCGGCACCAGCAGCAGTTCGGTGGCATTGGCGAAGGGCGCGTCCTGCGCCCACCACGACGGATCCGTGTGCCCATGCGGGCTGACGATCGGCAGGCTCGCCACGCCGCCGTACAGGCGACGCGCGATCGCGCGTTGCGTCGCGTCCGAGGGGAACAGGCGGTCCGGGTGCAGGTGCAGCGGTCTGGCGGTTGTGGTCATGGATTCGTGGGTCGGGTTCGGTAGGTCCCGCGTCGTCGGGGTTCGTGCCCGGGCGCAGGGGCTGGAGGGAGCCTGCCTGCTGGTTCCCCGTCGCAGACGGGGAAGGGCCGGTAGGAGGAATGCGGGTCGGTGGTATCCAGTGTTCGGTTCCCTCGCGCGGGAGGAATCGTCTGCCGCGTCAGCGTTGCCGGCTCTCCACCGGCCCGAGCGTACCGCGCATCCGCGGCTGCCTCGTCACCTCGATCCGCTGGAACACGAGGCCCGGGTCGACCGGCCACAGTTTGAGCGTGTTGGCGCCGGCGGCGACGCGATGCCGCGAAACGGCGACGTGGACGCTGCGGACCATCGCGGTCTCCCAGGCCTTGAAATCGCGGTCGCCCGGGGTCGGGTCCAGGCGCATGGTCACCACCTGCGGCGTCTCGTCGCCGATCGACACGGCGTAGCGCAGGCCGCCGCGGTTGCGGAGATCGAGCGTCGGCGACAGCACCACGCGCACTTCGACCTCGCCGGCCTCGTTCATCACCAGCGGATACTCCAGGCGCGCACCGTCGCCACCCGGGGTCAGGGCGTCGCCGGTGGCCGGCCACGCCGTCACGCCGGACAGCGTGCGACCCAGGTTCGGGATCGTCTGCCACTCGCCGCCAGCAGGCGCGATCGCGCGCGCGTGCCGCGCAGCCTCGATCGCGACCACGCCGTCGCCTTCCACGAACCCGCGCGCAGCGCGATGCGACGGTGGCTTGCGCACCGGCACCTGCACGTAGACTTCGGTGCGGTCGCTGCCGCGGATCGCCACCACCGCCTCGTGCGCGCCTTCAGGCAGCTCCGACCAGTCGACCTCGAGCCCGAGCGCTTGTGCGTCTTCCACCTCGCCCTGAGCCGGCGAGACGCGCAACCATGGCTGCGACGACTTCGCGGTGAAGCCGACCTTCTCCGTGCCGCCGTTGAACACCACCAGCTCGCGCGTCGGCGCGCCCACCGGATCGAGCACCGGCAACCGTGGCGATTGCGCGGGCTGCGGCCAGCGCCGCGCGTCGCCTTCGACCGCCACGCCGGTCACGCCGCGTTCCGGCACGTCGACGTTCGCCAGCGCCGGCAGGATGTTGCGCTCGGGCTGCTGCCAGTGGGTGTAGCCGATCCGCACCTGCGACATCATGTGGATCCACTTGCCGCCGGCGATGTCCCGTTCGTACACGCGCTGCAGCTGCGCGTCGCGATCGAACAGGCGCTTCGCCTCGTCGGCCCAGCGATTCGCCGAGGCGCGCCCCTGCGCGGCGTACAGCCGGTTGCGCGCCACCGCCACGTACAGCCGGTTGAGGTTGGCGCTGGCCAGCACCGGGTATTCGACCAGCTGCACGAACGCATCGCGCTGGCGGGCAGGCAGGCGCTTTGCCAGCGCAAGGGTGCGTGCCTCGAGCGTGTCCCAGTCGGCGATCACGCGATCGGCCTCGCCGTCGTGCAGCAGGCTCCACGTCTCCGCATCGAGCAGTTCCGGCTTGCGCCGTGCGTTGTACTGCGTGTAGCGGGTGACGATCCCGCCGATCTCGAGCGCGTGCGCATCGCCGAACTGTTCCGCTGCCCAGGCGGCCGGATACCGGGTGATCCAGTCCAGGTCCGCCGCATCCGGATCCCAGGCCTGGTCGAGGAAGGCGCTGATCGGCAGCTCCATCGGCTTGATGTCGCCGACGTTGACGATCCACAGCCGCTCCACGCCGTGCGCCCACGCGAGCCGCATCTGCTCCCAGGCGCGCTCGACCTGGGTGGTGTTGAGCCACTTGTAGTTGCGCGGGCCGCCGACGTAGTCGAAGTGGTAGTAGACGCCGTAGCCGCCCGGGCGCTGCGAGCCCGGCTCGGGCAGGCGCCGGATGTTGCCCCAGTTGTCGTCGGCGAACAGCAGGGTCACGTCGTCGGGCACGCGCATCCCGGCGTCGTAGTAGTCCTGCACTTCCTTGTACAGCGCCCAGACCTGGGGCGTGTCCTCCGCAGGCTTGCCGGTGACCTCGCTGATGATCGCGCGCTGGTCGGCGACGATGCGCTCGAGCAGGGCGGTGGCGGTGCCTTCGGTCATCGCCTCGTCGCCATCACCGCGCATGCCCAGCGTGACCACCGCTTCGCGATCCTGCAGCCGCTCGATGCCGCCGCGCCAGAACCGCTGCAGCGTGTCGGCGTTCCGGGTGTAGTCCCAGGGCCCCTTGCCGTAACGGGACCACTCGTCGTGCGCGCGCATCATCGGCTCGTGGTGGCTGGTGGCGACCACCACGCCGTACTCGTCTGCGAGTTCGGCATTGCGTGGATCGTCGTCGTAGAACGCGCGCGGCTGCCACATCGCCGGCCACAGGTAGTTGGCCTTGTGCCGCAGGATCAGCTGGAAGACGCGTTCGTAGAAGCGGTGGTTGGTGCCGCCGAAGGTCTCGCGGCTCCAGCCGCCCAGCGCGGGCTCCTCGTCGTTGATGAAGATGCCGCGGTACTTCACCTTGGGCGCATCGACGAAACGGCCGGGCGCGACATGCAGCATGGCGCGTTGCGGCGGCGGCACGTCGGCCCACCAGGTCCACGGCGACACGCCGATGCGGCGCGAGATCTCGTACAGGCCGAACGCGGTGCCGCGACGATCGGCGCCGATCACGAGCAGGGCGCGGTCGATCCCGGGCTCGGGCTGCTGCACCACCTGCAGCAGGTACGCCTCCCAGTTTCCGGCGACGCCCGTGGTGTCGATTCCGTGTTCGCGCACGATGCGGTCGATCCGGTCGCTCTTCCCGAGCGTGCCGGCGATGATTGCGGTGTCATCGGCCCGCGCCGGCGATCCCGGTGCCTGGCCCGCGACCGCCGAGAGATCCGCCCGCAGCGCATCCGCTGCATGCCGCACCGCCATGAAATCGCCGTCGTCGACAAGGATGGCGATCGGCACACCGCGTTCGACCAGGGGCAGGCTGCCGCTGCTGCGCTCTTCGCACACGGCCGCCGGCGCACGACAGTCGGGCGCGGCGCGAGCAGCGCCGGGGATCATGGCGAGCACCCAGTAGAGCGCAACGAACAGAGGGAAAGGCGAAACTCTCATGGCGTGGATTGTCCTCTCTGGAAGCCACGGAAGTGGCGCCGCGACGCGGCAGGCCGCGGCCAACGGCTTCAGGCGCTCGCGCCGGGAACCGCATCGAGCCGTACCGGCTCCAGCCTCGGTGCGAGCACGTGGATGAGCAGCAGCGCGGCCAGGTAGGCGAAGCCGGCCATCAGGAACATCGCCGCGTAGCTGCCGGTGTGCTGGCGCAGCCAGCCCGCGCCGAGGTTCATGAAGAAGCCGCCCATCGCCCCGGCGAATCCGCCGATGCCGACGACCGAAGCGACCGCGGAACGCGGGAACATGTCGGAGGTCAGCGTGAACAGGTTGGCGGAGAAGCCCTGGTGCGCGGCCGCGGCCAGGCCGATCAACCACACCGCGACCCACTGGCCCTCGACATGCGGGGCGAACACCACGGGCAGGATGCACAGCGCGCAGATCAGCATCGTCGTCTTGCGCGCGCCGTTCGCGCTCCAGCCGCGCTTCATCAGGAACGAGCTGAACCAGCCGCCGCTTACCGAGCCGACATCCGCCAGCAGGAACACGGTGACCATCGGCAGTCCGATCGTGCGCAGGTCCACGCCGAAGCGGTCGGCCATGAACATCGGGAACCAGAACAGGTAGAACCACCAGACCGAATCGCTGAGGAACTTGCCTCCCGTGAACGCCCACGTCTGGCGGAAGCCGAGCAGCCGCAACCACGAGACCTTTCCCGGCGGGTCCGGCGAATCGCTCTCTATCAGCGCGAGTTCGCCCGGCGACACCTTCGGGTGCTCCGCGGGGCGACGGTAGACGGGTAGCCAGAACGCCAGCCACACCAGGCCTGCAAGGCCCGTGACCACGAACGCGGTTCGCCAGCCCCAGGTGAGCGCGAGCCACGGCACCACCAGCGGCGCGACGATCGCGCCGATATTGGAACCGGCGTTGAAGACACCGGTGGCAAACGCCCGCTCGCGTTTGGGAAACCACTCGGCGACGGTCTTGACCGCGGCGGGAAAGTTGCCCGACTCGCCGAGCCCGAGCGCGAAGCGCGCGATGCTGAAGCCGACCACCGACTTCGCCAACGCGTGCGCGGCAGCCGCGAGCGACCACAGGGTGAGATACACGCTGTATCCCACGCGGGTGCCGACCCGGTCGATGAACCAGCCGGCGAACAGGAAGCCGATGGCATAGGCGAGCGTGAACGATGCGCTGATCACGCCGTAGTGCTGTTCGCTCCATCCGAATTCCGCGACCAGGCTCGGCGCGAGTACGCCCAGCACCGCACGGTCGACGTAGTTGATCGTGGTGGCGAAGAAGAGCAGGGCGCAGATGACCCAGCGGTATCTGCTGATCGCGGTACCCGTCGGAACGGGCGAGGCGGCAACGTGGTTCATGCCTGTCGTGCCAGCGGGACCGCGCCAGCGTCAACGCCGTCCGGGCCAATGCGCGCAGGTGACATATCGCTCTCCCGATGCGATTTCGTGATAGCGCTATCAGTAACACATTCGACGGCACGTGGCATCGGGTCGATGGAATCGGACGCCGCGCGATGCAGCGCCCGACAACGCTGTCGTCGCGCAGCTGTTTTCCGCGGCGTCGGCGCATCGCTCGTGGATGCTGCGACGCAGCGTGTGATCGCCAATCTGATAGCGCTACCATCGCGCCGCCACTCCCGAAGGGCGTGTCGTGCAAGCGTCCCTTCGGGGGCACGAGGCACCACAGTCCACCGGTGTCACGACGAGACAGAAGCGTCGGTCACCGCCAGCGGGAGGGGAAGTTCCGTGCAAGTCCGAATCGCAAGAACAGCGTTGTCACACGCCCTGGGCCTCGCCCTCGTCGGCTTCGCCACGGCGGCCGTCGCGCAGGATCCACCACCCGCGCAGGACGCGCCGCAACCGGCACCCGTCGCGCCCGCGACGCAGGACGCCACCGATCTCGACGGCGTGATCGTCACCGGTTACCGCCAGAGCCTGCAGTACTCCACCGATGCCAAGCGCGATGCGACCGGCTTCACCGACTCGATCTTCTCCGAGGACATCGGCAAGTTCCCGGACACCAACATCGCCGAGTCGCTGGCGCGCATCCCCGGCATCCAGATCGACCGCGACGTCAACGGCGAAGGCCTGAACGTCGGCATCCGCGGACTCCCGCAGAGCTTCACCAAGACCATCATCAACGGTGGCGAGGCGGCCACGGCGTCGATCGGTCTCAACCGCGGCAACCAGAACCGCGAAGTCGACCTGAACCTGTTCCCGACCGAGTTCTTCAACAAGCTCACCGTGTACAAGTCGCCGCAGGCGAGCCTGCCCGAAGGCGGCATCTCCGGCGTGGTCGACATGCGCAGCATGCGTCCGTTCGATATCCCCGGCCGCCACTTCAACTATTCCGGCCAGTTCGACTACAACACCACCGGCGAGAAGTTCAATCCGCGCGGGTCGGCGATGTACAGCTGGACCAACGACGAAGGCACCTTCGGTGCGCTGGTGGGCGCGTCGGTCGTGCGCAGCCGCATCGCGGTACGCGGCTGGGAATCGATCGGCTGGATGAACCCGGGCCTCAACGAGCAGCAGTGCGGCATCGGCACCTCTCTGACGAACCGCCCGGCCGAATGCAACCCCGGTGGCGGTGGCAGCCTGCAGATGCCCAACGAAGTCCCCGACAACGGCTCGACCATCGGGGCGGGTATGACACCGGGAGACATCATCGATGCGGAGTGGTTGATGGAGCAGAACCCGGGCCTGTCCATCCTGCAGATCTCCGAGGCGCTGTTCCCGCGCCTGGCGCGCCCGGTCGACATGTCCGGCGACCGCGAGCGGGATGCCGTGGTGGGTTCGCTCGAGTGGCGTCCGAACGACAGGATGCACTTCTACGTGGACGCGCTCTACTCGCGAGCCAAGTACGAGAACGACCGCATCGACATGAACCTCGTCGGCCGCACCTTCGGCCCGGTGGGGTTCATCCCCACCAACATGCAGCTCGACGCCAACAACGTCGTCACCAGCGCGACCCTGGTCAACGCGCAGTTCTTCCTGGAGGCGCGCCCGTACCGCGACGAGGTGCAGTACTGGAACATCAACCCCGGCGCCACCTTCTGGTTCGGCGAGGACGACGGCATCAAGCTCGACGTACAGGCCAACTGGAGCCGCAGCTGGTTCTTCCGCGAGTCGCCCACGATCCTGCCGACCTCGCCGTTCACGACGGTCGAGTACACCAACGATGGCGAGCACCCGGAGTTCACCAGCGGCGGGGTGGACCTCAACGATCCGAACGCGGGCTGGTCCTGGAGTGGTGGCCGCGTCAACCTCAACAACGAGAAGCGGGTCACCGAGGCCGGCCGCCTGCGTGCGGACCTGCAGTTCGGCGACGACGACCGCAACATCAAGATCGGCGTGTCGCAGGACCGGTTCCGCCGGACGATCGTCGCGTTCGACAACAGCGCGGCGTGGCAGGCGAACGCGTTCTCGAGCGTTCCCGATTCGGAATTGCCGAGCTTCCTGCGACCGGGTCCCTACGGCTTCGTCACCGTGGACTTCGACGCGTTCATGAACGCGACCAACTACCAGCAGTTCTTCGACGAGGCGCCGGAGACGGGCTCGTCGCAGTCGGTGGGCGCCGCGTCGGGCGGGGTCGACGAGAAGAACCTGGCCGCCTACGTCGAGTTCAATGGCGAGACGGAGGTCTGGAACCGCAACCTGCGCATCAACGGTGGCGTGCGCTACGTCGACACCGACCAGGACATCAGCGGGCCGGTGGTCCTGGGCGCGGTGCGCGAATGGCAGACCCTCAACAGCACCTACGACGAGTGGCTGCCGTCGTTCAACGCCGCCTGGGACGTCGCCGGCAACTGGGTGGTGAGGATGTCCAGTTCGCGCACGCTGACCCGGCCGAATCCGCGTTCGATGCTGCCGGCGACGACGTTCTCCGATCCATCGGCGGAGATCGCCGACCAGGGCAACCCGAACCTGTCGCCGTACCTGTCGACCAACTTCGACCTGGGCCTGGAGTGGTACACCGGCGACGAGGGCCTGGTTGCGCTGACCATGTTCAACAAGCGCGTATCCGGCTACACCTACCAGGGCGTCAACGTGATCCCGTTCCGCGATCTGGGGATCCCGCTGGACGCGCTGTCGGAGAACCAGCTGGCTGCGCTCAACGCCAACGGCGGGCTCGACGCACCGATCAACGTGCGCCAGCAGGTCAACGCCGATGCCACGCTCGACATCCAGGGCTGGGAGCTGATCTGGGTGCAGCCGCTGAGCTTCGTGTTCGAGGGCCTGGGCTTCATGGCCAACTACACCGACATCGACCTCGAGCCCACGGGCCAGGAAGCCGACCAGCTGGCCGGCAACCTGTTCGGGATCTCGCCGGTGATGTGGAACGCCACCGCTTACTGGGAGAACGATATCGCCTCGGTGCGACTGTCCTACAACTGGGTGGAGGGCTCCGCGCAGCGCGCCCTGGGCAACAACGAGGGCGGCATCAACTACGGCCAGTACTTCGGCGAGGACCGCGGCCAGTTCGACCTGTCTGCCAGCTATACGCTGGACGGACTGCCGTCCCGGCCGCAGATCACGTTCAACGTCCTCAACATCACCAACGAACAGACCCGCAACTACATCTCGTTCCCGAATGTTCCAGGTGAAATCTACGAACCGGGCCGCACCTTCCTGATCGGCCTCCGCGGCACGTTCTGATCACGCCATCGCTTTACTCCCCACGACCCACCCGGCCCTCGAAGCGCCGGGCGGGTCGTGACTTTTTTTCCGGGGAGTTGTCCGGCGGGCCGGTGAACATGCGATCCTTCGAAGCACGGCCGCCGGGAGGCGGCCGTGTTGCAGGGGAGGCCGGCGCATGCGCAACGCACCGGTTTCAATCGATACGAACACGCAAGACACACGGATCCTTCCTATCGCCATGAGCATTGCCCAGAGCACCCGCACGGAAAGGCTTTCGGTCACCGAGAAGGTCGGCTACAGCCTGGGAGACCTGGCGGCCAACCTCATCTTCCAGACGTTGATGACGTTCCTGGCCTTCTTCTACACCGACATCTATCGCATTCCGGCCGGGACCGCGGCGACGATCATCTTCGTCGTCGGCATGCTCGGCGCGTTCGTGTTCACACCGCTGGTGGCGGTGATGGCGGACCGCACCAACACCCGCTGGGGCAAGTTCCGGCCGTGGATCCTCTGGACCGCGGTGCCTTTCGGCGTGCTTGCGCTGCTGGCCTTCAGCACGCCCGACCTCGGGCCGCAGGGCAAGGTGTTCTACGCGGCCGCGACCTACACGCTGCTGGTGCTGGTTTACGCCGCCAACAACCTGCCGTACTCGGCACTGAGCGGCGTGCTCACCGGCAGCATGTCGGACCGCAACAGCCTGTCGGCCTACCGCTTCGTCGCGGTGATGATCGCGCAGCTCGTGGTGCAGGCGCTGCTGCTGCCGCTGGTGCTGATCCTCGGCGACGGCGACCGCGTGCAGGGCTTCCACAACACCATGCTGCTGTTCGCGGTGGTGGGCACGATCTTCCTGTTCATCACCTTCTTCACCACGCGCGAGCGCGTGCTGGCGCCTGTGGGCCAGAAGACGAACCTGCGCCAGGACATCGCCGACCTAGTGGGCAACCGGCCCTGGCTGGTGATGCTGTTCCTGACCATCCTGGTCTTCATCAACCTGGCATTGAAGGGCGGCACCTACGTCTACTACTTCGAGTACTACCTCAGCGAGCCGGCGCTGGCCGGATTCCTCGAGGACATCGGCTTCAACGGTTTCATCGCCGGGCTCAACGCCATGCTCACCGGGATGGGGCTGACCGCCTTCCACTGGCCCGAGGATGCGCCGACCTCGACCTTCAGCCTGTTCAACGCCAGCGGCATCATCTGCATGATCGTGGGCATCGGCTTCTCGAAGCCTCTGGCCGACCGTTTCGGCAAGCGCGACGTCTTCGGCGTGTTCCTGTTCGTCTCGACCCTGTTCCTGCTCGCCTTCTACTTCTTCCCGCCGGACGCGATCGGGCTGGTGTTCCTGTCGCAGATCCTGCACGGCTTCTTCTACGGCATCACCATCCCGCTGCTGTGGGCGATGGTGGCCGACGTGGCCGACTACTCGGAGTGGAAGAACAACCGCCGCGCCACCGCGATCATCTTTTCCGCCATCCTCTGCGGCCTGAAGGTGGGGCTGGCGGTCGGCGGTGCGCTGGTCGCCGCGATCCTGGCCCGTTACAGCTACGTGGCGGGTGCCGAAATCCAGTCGCAGGAAACCATCGACGGCATCCGCTTGTCGATGAGCGTGTATTGCTCGCTGCCGTTCCTGATCGGCGTGGCGCTGCTGTTCTTCTACAGGATCGACAAGTCGATGGAATCGCGCATCGAGAGCGAGCTCTCCGAGCGCCGAGCCGCCCAACCGACCTGACACCCTCAAGCTACGGATCGACCATGGCAGACCAGGAATACGCCGACGGAGCACTCGACGCACTGGCGGACAAGGCGCTCTCGCGCCCGCTCGTCACGCATATCTACACCGCCGACCCGTCGGCGCACGTGTTCGAGGGCAGGCTCTACATCTATCCCTCGCACGACATCGACGCCGGGATCGAGTTCAACGACGATGGCGCGCACTTCGCCATGGAGGACTACCACGTCCTGCGCATGGAGTCGCCGGAGGGCGAGGCGGTGGACTGCGGCGTCGCCCTGCACGTGAAGGACGTGCCCTGGGCGCAGCGCCAGATGTGGGCGCCGGACGCCGCGGTCAAGGACGGCCGCTACTACCTGTATTTCCCTGCGAAGTCCACCGACGGCCTGTTCCGCATCGGCGTGGCGGTCGGCGATCGACCGGAGGGACCTTTCGCGCCGGAGCCGGAGCCGATCGCGGGCAGCTACTCGATCGATCCGGCGGTCTTCGGCGACGACGACGGTGCGCACTACATGTACTTCGGTGGCATCTGGGGCGGGCAGCTGCAGAAGTACCGCGACAATGCGTACGCGCCGGGCAACGAGGAACCCGGCGACGACGAGCCGGCGCTGGGCCCGCGCGTGGCGCGTCTCACGGCGGACATGAAGCAGTTCGCCGAAGCGCCGCGCGAGGTGCTGATCGTGGACGAGGCAGGCAAGCCGCTCGCCGCCGGCGACCACGAGCGCCGCTATTTCGAGGGGCCGTGGCTGCATAAGCACCAGGGTCGCTACTACCTCTCTTACTCGACCGGCAACACCCACCTGCTGTGCTACGCGACGGCGGACAATCCCTACGGACCGTTCACCTACCAGGGCGTGATCCTCACCCCCGTGGTCGGCTGGACGACGCATCATTCGATCGTCGAGTTCGGCGGACGCTGGTGGCTGTACTACCACGACTCGATCCTCTCGGGCGGCGTCACCCACCTGCGTTCGGCGAAGGTCGCCGAACTGCATGTCGATCCCGACGGGCGCATCCGGACGCTGGATCCCTATGGGGGATGAGGCTGTGGCCGAGGCCGCCATCGGTCCGAGCTCGCCGATGCCGCCTGGGCCGCTGCTGACGCTCGCGGCCGGCGACCTGTCGGTCGACATCGCGCCGCGGGCCGGTGGCCGCATCGCGCAGATCCGCTGCGATGGCATCGAACAACTCGTCGGCCATGGCGAGCACGGCGCGACCACCGCCATCGGCTGGGGCTGCTACCCGATGGTGCCCTGGTGCGGACGCATCCGGCATGGCCAGTTCGCGTTCCAGGGCCGGCGCCACCTGCTTCCCGCGAACCTGGGAGGGCACGCCATCCATGGCGTCGGCTTCCTCATGCCCTGGGAGGTCGCGGAGCACTCCGCACGCCATGCGTCGCTCGAGCTGGCGATGCCCACCGACGGGCGCTGGCCGTTCGGCGGGATCGCCCGCCAGCACATCGCGATCGAGGGGCGGGAACTGGTGCTGGCGCTGTCGGTGACCGCGGTCGGACAGGCGATGCCGGCCTCGATCGGCTGGCATCCCTGGTTCCGCAAGCCCGAGCGGCTCGAGTTCCATCCGCAGGCCATGTATCCGCGCGATGCCGAGGGGATCGCCGTGCGCCCTGCCGGTGAGGTTCAACCCGGGCCGTGGGACGACTGCTTCGTCAACGATCGCGAGGTGGTGCTGCATCGGCAGGGCCAGCGCCTGCGCATCGCGTCCGGATGCCGCGACTGGGTGGTCTACGACCAGGCCACGCACGCAACCTGCGTCGAACCGCAGACCGCACCGCCGGACGCGTTCAACCTGCTGCCCGAACTGGCCCTGCGTCCGGGCGAAACGCTCGGCGCGCGCTGCACCCTGCGCTGGGACTGAGCTTGGGGGGCGGCGCAGCCGGGCCTGCGGCTGTGCGGCGGGCGGGGCGAAAAGTGCCGGGTGGGCCGGATTCGGCGGCAGAGCGCCGTGCCGAGGCCATGTCTGCGCCCGGAAATGGCGACGCTTCGCATCGGCCCAGTTCCCCCGACTCGGGGGTCCATGACGGGGACTGGGCCATACTGCAGCCAAGGGTGTCGGGAACGACCCCGTTCACGGCGGATCGAACAATGAGCGCGGGAACTGGCGACGAGCGGTGCGGGAGCGACGCCTACCCGCTGCCGATGGCCTACGACGGCGAAGATCCCGCGGCGATGTCCGAATTCCACGATCTGCTGCATGGCTGCATCCAGTTGCCCGACGACCAGCAGTTCTGGTCGTGCCTGGAGGAAGGCCTGCAGCGGATCGAGGAAACGCTGCCTCCCGGGCGCGCGGCGGGCTTCGAGTACGCGGTCGACCGCATACTCGTGCAGCAGGGCCTGACCACCTGGGCGTTCCGCAAGGGCCGCACCACGCCCGCGGCGTGAACGCTTCGTAGCCGGCGGGTATTCGACCGAACGGCCCGCGGCGACATCGACGTTGCCAGCCTCGCGCACAGCGACGCCGATGCCGGACGAAGAAGCCGGCCCCGGTCATGATCATGAATCCTGGGGTCGCGGTCCGCGCGACGTTGGGCATGCATCCTGTTCTGCCCGAGGCGCAAGGCGCGAGGCGTCCGATGCCGGCCTGCCATCTCTACGTGCTTCCGCTGGTCCACGAGGACATCGCCAAGGTCGGCATCTCGGTCGATCCGCTGACACGCGTGCGCGCTTTCGCCGCGCGCTACTACGAGTGCTTCGACCTGGGGCGCAGCATCGTCATCGGTTTCGACCGGGTGGTCGACGCGCGTCGGCGCGAGACCCAGCTGCATCGGCAACTGCGGCCATGGAACGCGCCGCCGCCGCTGGTGGACGCATTGCGGGCAGGTGGCGTCACGGAATGGTATCGGGGTTGCGCGTCGATCCTGCAGGCGGAGGCCGAACGCGATGCCGGACGCGGCCACCCCGTCTGGATGCCTGCCCTGGACTGGTGGAAGCAGCGGCTGCTGGACGAGCGGCCGCTGCTGTACGAATGGGCCGAGCAATGCCTGCGCGACGTGGCGGAAGACGATCCGCCTGCACCCGCGATGTGGTCGCGGATCGTGGACGTGCTGGATGCCTGGCCGGCACTCGGGCTGGGCGTCGAAGAGGCCTTGCCGCCGCACGTGGCGCGGCGCTACCGCCGTCACCGGGCGGCCTGGCATCCGGGCCTGGGGGGCTGAAGCGACGGCGATGCCCGCACGCGCGGCGGCACGAGACCGCGATCCTGCGGCGGGGCGCGTGCCCGAGAAGGACATCGCATGTCGCAACGCCCCGGATGCAACGCCCCGCCTGGTGCACCTCGCGCTCGCAACCGAGCGGCGAGCCGGAGCACCGCGGCCCGGTCAGTTCGAGGCGCCGTCGTCCGCCGGTGCCGACGCCTGGCCCGATACCCATCAGTCGCCACCGTCCCCACTGGTCTTCGATATCGTCGCCGGTGGTCGTGCGCGCGCCGCACCTGGACCGGCACCCGGGGCGGCGCGGCAAGCGCGACGCGGGAGCGACATCCGGCGGCAGTCGGAAGGTGCCGGCGCGATCCGCTGCCTGGAACGCAGGCACAAAAAAACCCCGCTTGCCGCGGGGTTTCCTGCAATTCCGGGCCGTCCGGGACGGTCTGGAACTGTGGTCTGGTGCCCAGGAGAGGACTCGAACCTCCACGGTTTTACCCGCTAGTACCTGAAACTAGTGCGTCTACCAATTCCGCCACCTGGGCGGTGGGGCGCGTATGTTGCGGCGCGTCGACGGCAAAGTCAACGTGCCACCTGCACGGGCCGGGCACGCCACGCGTGTACCATGCCGCCGATGGTCAAGACTCCAGGCAAGCGCGGCAGTGGCCGCGGCACGGGACGGGGCGGCAAGTCCACCCCCGGCAAGGATCCGCAGGGCGGGCAACGCGGTAGCGGAAGGCGGAATGCACCCGCGAAACCGGGCTGGATGCCCGCCACGCCCGCGAACAGGCCGGCAGCTCGTGCTGCGTCCGGCGGCCAGGCGTCGTCGCCCGGGGGATTCGAGGATCCGCATGCGCGCCGCGAGGCGGAGCGTTACGAGCGGCCGATCGCCAGCCGCGAAGCCATCCTGCAACTGATCGCGGACGCCGACGGTCCGCTGACCGCGCAGATGCTGGCCGAGCGCCTCGACCTGGCGGACCCCGATCGCGCCGACGCCCTCGGCAAACGCCTCGGCGCGATGGTGCGCGACGGCCAGTTGCTGCAGAACCGTCGCGGCGGCTACGTCCCGGCCGCGCAGCTCGACCTGATTTCGGGAACGGTCATCGCCAACCCCGACGGTTTCGGCTTCCTGCGCCCGGACAGCGGCGTCGGCGACGACCTGTTCCTGCCGCCGTCGGAAATGCGCAAGGTGATGCATGGCGACCGGGCGATGGCCAGCGTCACCGGGCTCGACCGGCGCGGGCGCCGCGAAGGCGCGATCGTCGAGGTGCTCGAACGCCGGCTCAACCGCCTGATCGGCCGGTTCACCGTCGATTCGGGGATCAGCTACGTGGTGCCCGACGACCGCCGCATCCAGCGCAACGTGCAGGTCCCGACCGATGCGCGGCTGGGGGCGGTCCACGGGCAACTGGTGGTCTGCGAGATCACCACGCCGGCCGACGACCGGCGGCCGCCGATCGGCAAGGTGCTCGCGGTGCTGGGCGATGCGCTGACGCCGTCGCTGGTGGTCGAGGCCGCGATCCACGGCCACGAACTGCCGCACGAGTTCCCGCCGGAAGTGCTGGCCGAGGCCTCGGCCGTGCCGCTGCAGGTCGACGCCGCGACCGCCGCCGGACGCGTCGACCTGCGTGCGCTGCCGCTGGTCACGATCGACGGCGAGGACGCCAAGGATTTCGACGACGCGGTGTACTGCGAGCCGAACCGCAACGGCTTCCGCCTGATCGTGGCGATCGCCGACGTGTCCAGCTACGTCCGCCCCGGCGCACCGCTCGACGACGAGGCGCAACTGCGCGCGACCAGCGTGTACTTCCCCGGCTTCGTCGTGCCGATGCTGCCCGAGACCCTGTCCAACGGCATCTGCTCGCTGAACCCGAAGGTCGACCGCCTGTGCTTCGCCTGCGACATGCAGGTCGACCGCGACGGCGAGGTGGTCGAATCGAAGTTCTACGAAGCGGTGATGAACTCGCACGCGCGCCTGACCTACACCCAGGTCTGGAAGTCGGTTGGCGAGGGCGATGCCGAGGCCCAGGCGCAAGTGGGCGCGCTGATGCCGCAGGTCGAGCGCCTGCACCAGCTCTACCGGGTGCTGGCGAAGGCGCGCGCCAGTCGCGGCGCGATCGAGTTCGAATCCTCCGAAGTACGGTTCGTGCTCGACAACCGCGGCGAGGTCACCCAGGCCGGCATGCTGGTCCGCAACGACGCGCACAAGCTGATCGAGGAATGCATGATCGCGGCCAACGTCGAGGCGGCGAAGTTCCTGCTCGCCGCGCAGATCCCTGCGCCGTACCGCATCCACGACAAGCCGCCGGAATCGAAGTACGCCGACCTGCTCGAGTTCCTCAAGGAGTTCGCGCTGCGGATGCCGCCGTGGGCGCGGCTGCAGCCGAAGGATTTCGCCGCGCTGCTGAAGAAGGTGCGCGACCGCCCCGATGCCACCCTGCTCGAATCGGTGATCCTGCGCAGCCAGAGCCAGGCGGTGTACTCGCCCGCGAACATCGGCCACTTCGGCCTGGCGCTGCAGGCCTATGCGCATTTCACCTCGCCGATCCGCCGCTATCCCGATCTGCTCGTGCATCGCGCGATCAAGCATGCGCTGGCGCGGCGCAGGCTGGAGGACTTCCACACGCCGCGCGAGATGGCGACGCTGGCGCTGCAGTGCTCCGAGCGCGAACGCCGCGCGGACGAGGCAGAGCGCGAGGTCGACGAACGTTACCGCGCCGCCTGGATGGAACAGCACGTGGGCGGCGAGTTCGACGGCACGATCAGCGGCGTCACCAGCTTCGGCCTGTTCGTGGAACTGGACCAGTCCAAGGTCAACGGCCTGGTGCACGTGACCCAGTTGCCGAACGATTTCTACCATTTCGACCCGGTGCGCAAGACACTGACCGGCGAGCGGACGGCGCGCGAGTTCCGTCTCGGCGACCGCGTGCGCATCGTGGTGCTCAAGGCCAGCCTGGAGGAACGCAAGATCGACTTCCGCCTGGCCGGGGAGCGCAACACGAATCCGCAGCAGCCGCGCGGACAGCCGGCGAAGCGCAGGAAGCAGAAGTATTGAGAGCAGTGATTGCTGATTGGTGATTCGTGATTCGAAAGAGCCAAACCGCATCGATACGCCGCTCCTTCCAATCACGAATCACCAATCCACCAATCACGTCCGATGAGCAAGCAGAACCAGTGGATCGTCGGCATCAACGCGGTCGCTTCGGCGGTCGAGCACGATGCCGAGCATGTGCGAGAGGTGCTGGTGGAGGCCGGCGCGAAGAATCCGAGGCTGGGCGAGATCGAGCAGGCGGCACGCCGGCGCGACATCGACGTGCGTCGCGTCGCGCAGCAGGCGCTCGATGGCGTGTCCGGCGGCACCCGCCACCAGGGCGTGGCCGCGCGCTACGCCGCCGCGAAGACGTGGGACGAGCACGATCTGCCCGAGCTTGTCGAGCAGGCGCAGGGCAGGGCGCTGCTGCTGGTGCTCGACGGCGTGCAGGATCCGCACAATCTCGGCGCCTGCCTGCGCAGCGCGGCCGCCGCCGGGGCCACCGCGGTGGTGATCCCGAAGGACAAGGCGGTGCAGGTCAACGCCACCGTGCGCAAGACCTCGGCCGGCGCCGCCGACAGCATCGCCGTGGTGCGCGTGACCAACCTCTCGCGCACTCTCTCGGAGCTGCAGAAGCTCGGAGTGTGGATCTACGGCCTGGTGGGCGGTTCCGGCGCGTCGCTGTACGCGCTCGACCTGAAGGGCAATGTCGCGCTGGTGCTCGGCGGCGAGGCGGACGGCCTGCGCCGGCTCACGCGCGAACACTGCGACCAGCTGGTGTCGATCCCGATGCCCGGTGTGGAAACTTCGCCCGGCGTGGAGAGTCTCAACGTCTCGGTGGCGGCTGGCGTCACGCTGTTCGAGGCGGTGCGCCAGCGCGCGGGTTGAGCTTGCGTCCGGAGGCGGTGGATGTTCTCTTCGTTGCAATGGCAGGACTGGCTGGGTGTCGCGGGCGCGTGCCTGATGCTGCTCGCGCTGTTCCTGCATTCGTTCGGAGCGCACGCGCGCGGCGGTCGCTGGCGCGCCGTGCTGGGAATGCTCGGTGCCGCAGCGCTGCTGCCGTCCGCATGGCTTGCATTTCGCGCGCCCTTGTTCTTCCTGCTGGTGGGCTGGATCCTGGTCTGCGGCTACCGGCTGTTGCGTCCGCCTCAGGCGGGAGATGACGCCGGCTGACGGGCGCCAGGTGCGCGGCATGCAGGCGCGTGGCCGCAGCGTTCGCGCAAATCCCCGCATCGTCCTGCCCGGCGAACCCGCGGGTGCTGGGCGCCTGCCCGGCTACCCGGTCTGATCGTGGCCTGCCTCGTCGACCCGAAGCTGATGACGCCGCAACAGGTATCGCGCATCCGGGCGGGAGCGCTGCGACGCATCGCGGCGCTCCGGAACGTGGCACGGGTGCTCAATCCGAGCCCTGACGCCGGTCGCGCTTGCCCTGGTTGACGCGGTCGCGGGTGCTGCTGCTGCCCTGGATCGCCGGGATCCGTGCTTCCGCCGCATGCAGGCGCCTTGCCCGCCGTGCCGCGCTGTCGGACTGGTAGCCCGGCGAGCCTGCAACCGGCTCGCCGCCGACGGGGGCTTCCCAGGGCTTGGGTTCGTGGTCGCGCGCCTGCTTGGCTTCGAGCAGCGCACGGGTCTGGGCGAGGGCCTGCTCCGGGGTGATGTGTCCGGCGCGCGACTTGCGGGCCGGCTTCCTTCCGGTGGACTTCGTCTTCGTCTTCGTCGCGGAACCGGGCGAGCTCGACGAGCCGGACGCGCGCGCAGCGGTACCCTTCCCGCTGGCGGCGCGCTTGCGCGAGGTGGCGCCGGTGGCAGCCCTGCGGGACGTCGACTTCTTCGCCGCGGTCTTCGTGCCGGCAGTTGTCGTCTTGCGCGTCGCAGTCTTGCGCCGAGCGGGCGCGTTCTTCTTCGCAGGCGCCGTCGCGGCCTTGCGCCGGGACGCCGTGGCTGCCCGTTCGCGTCCGACGTCGCGCAGCCGGCCTTCGAAGCGCTTCAGGATGTCGGCCATCAGGTCGGCCTTGTCCTTGCTGCGCTGGCCGGCTTCGCCACTCGCGCCACGCTTGCTGCCGCTGCGCGCGCGCGCGGCCAGCTTGTGTTTCTGCACCAGGTTGCGCGCACGGTCGCGCGCGGTACGTGCCCGCTTGATCCGCGATGCCAGCGCTTTTTCGTCGAGCTTGCGAAGTCCGTTGATCCGGCTGTCGTCGTAGAGCGCCATTTCCTTCTGATTGAGCAGGCGGCTCGCCTTTGCGCGGGTGATCGGCATTGCTGCGTCTCCTGTTTGCGGACGGGGGCAGTGGAGCACAGCCAATGTGCAGTGCGGGTCGAGGTCCGGTGAAACGCAGGTCCCGCGACGTATGGGCGCAACCGGAGGCGGGACCGGGACGATCAGGCTGCACCGATGGCGCGCGGACGCGGATGGCCGCAATGACGTGGCGGCGGCCGCAGCGCTGACGGCGCACGCGCGCAAGCGGGCCCCGGCAAGGGCGCCTGGTGCCGGGTGCCCGCAGTTCCGCACGCAGTCGGCGATTACGCCGGGGGCGAGGCACCCTGCGGCTGCGGCCAGGCGTTGACGATGGTGCAGAACAGCTTCGCGGTCTGCTCGGCGTCGTACAGCGCCGAATGCGCGTCTTCGCTGCTCCAAGGGAATCCGGCGGCCTGCACGGCGCGCGCGAGCACGGTCTGCCCGTAGGCCACTCCGGCCAGGGTGACCGTGTCGAATACGCTGAAGGGATGGAACGGATTGCGCTTGTGGCCGCAGCGCGCCACGGCGGCGTTGAGGAAATTCAGGTCGAAGTGGGCGTTGTGTCCGACCAGGATCGCGCGCTGGCAGCCGTGCTTCTTCACCGCCGCGCGGACCGTGGCGAAGACGTGGTCGAGCGACTCCCGCTCGGACTTGGCGAAACGGAAGGGATGGTCGAGGTCGATGCCGGTGATCTCCAGCGATTGCGGGTCGATCTCGGTGCCGGGTGCGGGTACGACATGCGCATTGGCCGAGGTGCCGAGCACCAGGGCGCCGGCCTCGTCGACATCGACCGGCACGACCGCGATCTCGAGCAGCGCATGCCGGTTCCAGTCGAAGCCACCGGTCTCGACGTCCACGACCACCGGAAGGTAGCCGCGGAAGCGCTTGGTGAGCAGGCTCGGTGCGGAAGGCTGCGGTGCGGGTTGATCCATGCGTGAAGCCTAGCAGAGCGCCCGCATCGCAGTGGCGCTGCCGTGCGCGCCCGGGCGCCAACGCGTTCAATTCGCCAGCCTCCGGCGCAGGCTTCGCAGTGGCATCGGGGCCACGCGTCGCGACGGGCACCCGCAGCGCACCGCTCAGGGCCTGCGGATCCCCAGCAGTGTGCCTTCGTCCCGCATGCGCGCAAGCATGGCGCCGCCTTCGCCGAGCAGGGAATCGGTGTCGCTGCCGGCCTCGCTCGCCAGCATCTGCAGGCATTCGCGCCCCGTGCGCGCGCCATCGGCCAGCAGCTCCAGCAACCGGAAGGCCAGCGGCGACAACTGCGCGAAGCGCACTTCGCCCGAGGCGTCGCGGCGGACCAGCAGCAAGGTCGGCACTTCCGGCGGCACTTCGGGCACGAAGCCGGGGCCGATCCGGTGCACCGGCCAGCGATAGGCGAGCGCCCACGCGAGCGGCGAGACCAGCGGGACGCCGTCGAGCAGCGCCTGCACCGGATCGGACGCCGGATCGACGTCGGTCTGCAGGTCGCCGCGCGGTTCCGCGTCCGAGATCTGCAGCGCCAGTTCGACCCACTCGTAGTGCGCCAGCTCCGGCAGCCAGGGCGCGACCGGGGGATCCCCGTCGCGGGTCTCCAGCCAGCGCACGAACTCGCGCCCGATTTCGGTGAACAGCGGGGTATGGCTGCGGTGCGACGCGAAGAACCCGCGGACAAGCGCGTGCCAGGCGGCATCGTCGAGGATCCTGCGGATCACCGGGAAATTGCCGGCGAGCAATCCCTGCAGGTTGTTGTAGAGCAGCTCGCGATAGATCGCCAGGCGCCGTTCCTCGATGTCGGCCGGGGGCGGCGCGGTAGCCGGATCGCGCAGGTGCCGCGACAGCGCGACCTGTTGCGCGCGGAGCGTGGTGGGCGCGTCAGCCATGCGCGGCCGTGGCGGCCGGTTGCTGCGCGGCGCGCTGCAGGCCGCGGATGGCGTCGACCTCGCCGAGCAGCTCGTCGAAAGGGGGGAAGTTGAAATCGCGCTCCAGCAGCGTCGGCCGGATCCCGTGCACGCGGTAGGCCTCGGCCAGCAGGCCCCAGACGTCGGGGATGACGGCGGCGCCGTGGGTGTCGACCTTCAGGTCGTCGGCCTCGTCGTAATGGCCGGCGACGTGGTAGCAGGCGATCCTGGCGGACGGCATCCGGCGCAGGAATTCGACCGGATCGTAGCGGTGGTTGATCGCATTGACATGGATGTTGTTGACGTCGAGCAGCAGGTCGCAGCCGGCGCGCTCGAGCACCGCTTCGACGAAGGTCGCCTCGTCCAGGGGCGGCTGCGCCTCCACCGGAAGCGTCGCGTAGTAGCTCACGTTCTCCACCGCGATGCGGCGGCCGAGGATGTCCTGCACGCGGCGGATGCGCGCCGCGACGTGCTCCACCGCTTCCTCGGTGAACGGCAGCGGCAACAGGTCGTAGAGGTGGCCGTCGTCGCTGCACCAGCTCAGGTGCTCGCTGTAGAGCGGGACGCGATGGCGCTCCAGGAAGCGGCCGACGCGGGCGACGAAGGTCTCGTCCAGCGGCGCGACGCTGCCGAGCGACAGCGACAGGCCGTGGCAGGTGACGGGATGGCGCTCGGCCAGCGCCTCGAACGCGGCGCCCAGCCGGCCGCCGACACCGATCCAGTTCTCGGGTGCGCATTCGAGGAAATCGAATGCGTTCCCGTCGGCCGCCTGCAGCGCGGACAGCAGTCCGCGCCGCAGGCCCAGGCCTGCGCTCGCGTTCGGCAGGGAAGTGGCCGGACGCACGCGCTCGACCGATCAGCAGGCCGTCAGCAGGTCACGCGGCGCCGCCGCACTTGCCTTCGCCGCACTTGCCTTCCATGTCGGTCTTGCGCGCGGCGGCGTGCGCCTCGTGCTCGGCGGCGTCGACGAAACCGTCGGCGTTGGCGTCCATCGCGGCGAACTTCTCGGCCTTGCCGGGATGGGCTGCTTCGAACTCCGCGAGCGAAACCCGGCCATCCTTGTCGGTGTCGATCTTGTCGATGCCGCACTTGCCTTCGCCGCACTTGCCCTCGGCCTTCTTGGCCTTGTCTCCGCCGCACTGGCCTTCCTTCGCCTTGTCTTCGGCTGCGGCCGCGGTCGCGTCCTGGGCGCCGAGCAGGTAGCCCTGGGCGAGCGGGGTCACTGAGAACGCCGAACCGGACAGCAGCAGGCCGCCGGCGAGGGCGGTGCCGATGGCGACGGCGACGGGCTTCTTGTTGGACTGGATCATGGTGGGATTCCTCATGGTGGGCGGGTCTTCCGCGTTGGACGTTCACGGGCGCGATGTGGAAGTCGGGTGCGGCAGTGCCGCTCGGCGCACCGCGGCCCGATCCACGCTTCGCACGCGGAGCAGAACCCGGCAAGCCCACGGCAGCTCCAGCAACCGCTGGCGACAGGATACCCACGATCCGTCCGGCCGCAGTGTGCCCGGCGCGACATTAAGCGGAGGTTGAGGCGGCAGGCAGCGCACGGCCGCGTCGGCACCAGGATCCAGGCCCGTTACCCGTCCGGCATGCTGCCCTGCAGCATCAGGTCGCGACGCTGGTGTTGTCCCGCTTTTCGCGCGGCGGCAGGGCGTCGTCGCCATGCACCAGGAACCACACGTTCTCGGCGATGTTGGTGGCGTGGTCGCCGACGCGTTCCAGGTTCTTGGCCATGAACAGCAGGTGCGTGCACGGAGTGATCGCGCGCGCATCCTCCATCATGTAGGTCAGCAGTTCGCGGAACAGGCCGGTGTAGAGGGTGTCGACCTCGGCGTCCTGGGCGCGCACGCGCTGCGCGGCCTCGGCGTCGCTGCTGGCGAACGCGGCCAGCACGTCCCGGATCTGGCGGACCACCAGCTGGCCGAGCGTGTTGAGGCCGCGGGTATGCGGCAGCGGCGGCGCCGCGTTGAGCGCGGTCGAGCGTTTGGCGACGTTGGCGGCGTAGTCGCCGATCCGTTCGATGTCCGAGGCGATGCGCAGCGCGGCGAGGATCTCGCGCAGGTCCCGCGCGAGCGGTCCGCGCAGCGCCAGCTTCATCACGTCCTGGCTCACTTCCTGCTCGAGCAGGTCGATCTCCTCGTCGTTGGCGATGATGCGCGCGGCCGCCTTGTCGTCGCGGCGTTCGACCACGTCGAGCGCGGCCTCCAGCTGGGATGCCGCCATCTCGCCCATCCGCAGGATCTCGCCGATCAGGCGCTGGCGCTCTTCGTCGTAGCTCTTGACGATGTGGTCGTGCGGTTGGGTGGTCATTTGAGGGCCGGGATTGGGGAATAGGGATTGGGGATTCGAAGAAACATGGGAGCCGGGACGGAGACGGGGCCCGCTCTTCCGAGTCCCCAATCCCCAATCCCGAATCCCGCGGGGCGGTTCACCCGAACCGCCCCGTGATGTAATCCTCGGTCTGCTGCTTCGAGGGCTTGGAGAAGATCGTCTCGGTGGTGTCGTGCTCGATCAGGTCGCCCAGGTACATGAAGGCGGTGAAATCCGACACGCGCGCGGCCTGCTGCATGTTGTGGGTGACGATGACGATGGTGTAGTCGAGCTTGAGTTCCTCGATCAGCTGCTCGATGCGGCTGGTGGAGATCGGGTCGAGCGCCGAGGTCGGCTCGTCGAGCAGCAGCACGTCCGGGCGCAGCGCCACCGCGCGCGCGATGCACAGGCGCTGCTGCTGGCCGCCCGAGAGGCCCAGCGCGCTCTGGCCCAGCTTGTCCTTGACCTCGTCCCACAGCGCGCCCTGGCGCAGCGCCTGTTCGACCCGCTCGTCCATCTGCTTCCTGGACAGGCTTTCGTGGTGGCGGATCGCATAGGCGACGTTCTCGTAGATCGTCATCGGGAACGGCACCGGCTTCTGGAACACCATGCCGACCTTGCTGCGCAGCCGGTTCATCGGATACTTCGGCGCCAGGATGTTCTCGCCGTCGAGCAGCACCTCGCCGCTGGCTTCCTGCTTCGGATAGAGCGCGTAGATTCGGTTGAACACCCGCAGCAGCGTGGACTTGCCGCAACCGGAAGGCCCGATCAGCGCGGTCACCCGCTTCTCCGGGATCTCCAGGTCGATGTCCTTGAGCGCGTGGAACTTGCCGTAATGGAACTGCAGGTTGCGCGCCGCGATCTTGACCGGCGCGGGCGCCAGCGCTCCGCGCTCGACCGTGGCGGTGCTGATGCGCTGCGTGCGGGCGGCGGGAGCGGCGTCGTTCATAACGGGATCCATCGAAAGGTTAGTCATGGGCGATCTTGTTGCGCAACACGATGTAGCGCGCCAGCAGGCTGACCAGCAGCACGAACATGGTCAGGACGAAGGCGCCGGCCCAGGCCAGCGAGTGCCAGTTCTCGTACGGACTCATGGCGTACTGGAAGATCACCACCGGCACGTTGGCCATCGGCGAGAGGACGTTGGTGGTCCAGTACTGGTTGTTGAGCGCGGTGAACAGCAGCGGCGCGGTCTCGCCGCTGATGCGGGCCAAAGCCAGCAGGATGCCGGTGACGATGCCGGGCATCGACGAGCGGTACAGCACCTGCACGATCACCTTCCACTGCGGCACACCGAGCGAGAGCGCGGCCTCGCGCATCTGGGTGGGCACGAGCTGCAGCATTTCGTCGGTGGTGCGCACCACTACGGGCAGCACGATGAAGGCCAGTGCGATGGCGCCCGCGAGCGCCGAGAAGTGACCCATCTGCGCGACCACCAGGGTGTAGACGAACAGGCCCAGGACGATCGACGGTGCAGACAAGAGGATGTCGTTGACGAACCGGACCGTCTCGCCGATCCAGCTGTTGCGCGAGTACTCGGCCAGGAAGGTGCCCGCGAGTACGCCGACGGGCGCGCCGATGGCGATGCCCAGCAGGCTCATGATCATGCTGCCGAAGAAGGCGTTGAGCATGCCGCCGCCTTCCGCCCCCGGAGGGGGCGTCATCTCGGTGAACAGGGCGAGGTTCATCGCGCCGATCCCCTTGCTCAGCGTGGTCCACATGATCCACACCAGCCAGAACAGGCCGAACACCGCGGCCCCGACCGCCAGCAGCTGCACGATGGCGTTCTTGGCGCGGCGGCGCCGGTACAGCGAGGCGCTCATCAGTTGCCCTCCCGCTTTTTCAGCTGGCGCAGCATCAGCCGGGCGATGGTGAGCACGACGAAGGTGACCATGAACAGCACGAAACCCAACGCGATCAGCGACGACAGGTACATCGGCGAATCGGCCTCCGCGAACTCGTTGGCGATGGTCGCGGCGATCGAGTTGCCGGGCTCGAGCAGCGAGACCGTGAGGCGATGGGCATTGCCCAGCACGAAGGTCACCGCCATGGTTTCTCCCAGCGCCCGTCCCAGACCGAGGAAGATGCCGCCGATCACCGCGGAACGGGTATACGGCAGCACCACGTCCCAGACCACCTCGGTCTTGGTGGATCCGAGTGCGTATGCCGATTCCTTCAACTGGCCGGGCACGGTCAGGAACACCTCGCGCATCACCGAGGAGATGAAGGGAATGACCATGATCGCCAGTACCAGCCCGGCCGTGCCCATGCCCAGGCCGAGCGGCGGGCCCGAGAACACCGCGCCGATGCCCGGAATCCCGCCGAGGTTGTCGTCCACCCAGGGATAGACGTGCTCGGCCAGGAACGGCACCAGCACGAACAGGCCCCACATGCCGTAGATGATCGAGGGAATGCCCGCCAGCAGCTCGATCGCGGCACCGACCGGCGTGCGCAGCCATTTCGGCGCGATCTCGGTGAGGAACATCGCGATGCCGAAACTGATCGGTACCGCGATCACCATTGCGATCAGCGCCGTCACCAGCGTGCCGTAGATCGGCACCAGCGCGCCGAAATCCTGCAGCACCGGGTTCCACGCATCGCGCCAGAAGAATTCCAGCCCGAACCTGGAGAAGGCCTGGCGGCCGCCCCACAGCATCGACAGCGCCGCCGAGATCAGCGACACCAGCACGAGGACGCCGGCGGCGGACACCAGCCAGCGGAACGCGCGATCGGCGCGGAGATCGGCGGCGTCGCGCCGCGTGTCCGCGGTGGCGGGGAGGGAGGTGGCGTTCATCGTGTCAGGGCATCGGCTGCGAAGAGGGACGTTCCACCGTGCGACCGGGCTCCGCCCGCGCGGTTGCGGGCGGGGCCTGCCGGCCGCGGATCGTCAGAGCTGGAACTCGCTGGCCCAATAGGCCTCGACCTGCTGCACCAGCTCGGGCGGCAGCGGCACGAAGTGCAGCGCATCGGCCTGCGGCTGTCCGTTCTCCAGCGCCCAGGTGAAGAAGTCGATGGCATCCTGCGAACGCTTCGCGTCCTTCGGCTGCTTGTACATCAGGATGAAGTTGGTCGCGGCGACCGGCCAGGCATCGGCGCCGGGCGCGTTGGTGATGATCAGGCTGAAGTCCTTCGAGTTCGCCCAGTCGGCGCTCGCGGCCGCGGCCTGGAAGCTCTCCGCGCTCGGACGCACCCAGTTGCCGGCCGCGTTCTGCATCGACGCATAGGCCATGCCGTTCTGGGTGGCGTAGGCGAGCTCGACGTAACCGATCGATCCCTTGATCTGCTTGACGTACGCGGCGACGCCCTCGTTGCCCTTGCCGCCGACGCCGGTCGGCCAGCTCACCGAGGTGCCTTCGCCCACGCTGGACTGCCATTCCGGGCTCACCTTGGACAGGTAGTTGACCCAGTTGAAGGTGGTGCCCGAACCGTCGGAGCGGTGCACGACCGTGATCTTCTCGTCCGGCAGGCTCACGCCGGGGTTCACGGCGACGATCGCCGGATCGTTCCAGCGCGTCACCTTGCCGAGGTAGATGTCGGCGGTCAGCGGGCCGGTCAGGCGCAGTTGTCCCTGTTCCATGCCTTCGATGTTGACCACGGGCACCACGCCGCCGATGGCCGACGGGAACTGGCCGAGGCCGGCTTCCGCCAGTTCCTCGCTGGTGAGCGGCTTGTCGCTCGAGCCGAAATCGACCGTGCCGGCCTTGATCTGGGCGATGCCGCCGCCGGAGCCGATCGACTGGTAGTTGATCCGCGCGCCGGTCGCCTTGTTGTAGTCGTCGGACCACTTCGACAGCAGGGGGTAGATGAAGGTCGCGCCGGCGCCGGTGATCTGGGCGCTGGTCTGCTGCATGCCGCCGTCGGCCCCGCTGTCGGCGGGATTGGCCGGAACCGGTGTGCCGGCATCCGGATTGCAGGCCGCCAGCAGCATCGCTGCGGCCAGGGACAGGAAGGCAGCGGGCGCCTGGGTGATTTTCATGGAACCTCCGAAGGATGGGGCAGCCCCGAAGGGCGGAAACGGTCCGCACTATGAAATGATGTTTTTGTTACACGGGGATGACAGAAGGCGACCGTCCGTCCTCGCGCCGCGGCGCCCGAAAAAAAACGGGCCCGAAGGCCCGGAAGGGAGTCGCGCAGATCGGGGAGAGATGAGGGCGAGGGGCCGTCGACGGGCCATGCATCGGCTCATGCGGCATTGGACCGCGCCGACATGTCAGTGGCGTGATCGGAAGATGGCCGTCCGATGACGCGTGGCGGCTAACGGCGTGGGCATGCGACATGACATTGTCATCCAGCGCACATCCCAATGACACCGGACCGTCATTTTTGACGCGAAATTGTCACAATCCGCGCTCACGCTAGCTGCGGCCGGGGGCGCGGGGCGCCATCCGCCATCGCAGGCCCGCGCCCCACCCCGAAGTGCATTCCCCGATCCGGAGTTCCCGCGTGAAACCACTCCTGCTTCCCCTCACCCTCGCCCTGGCGCTCGTCTCCAGCTTGCCCGTGTCCGCGCAAACGGCCGACCATGCCGATGAGATCGCCGCGCTGAAGTCGCAACTCCAGGTCCTGCAGGCACGGATCGAGGCGCTGGAATCCCGCTCCACGGAGCAGGCGGCGCAAACGCCCGGAGTTGCCCCTGCGCCGGCATCGGCCGCGGAAGGCCCCGGGCAGACGAAGGTCGAAACCCGGGGCGGGATCCGGGTGGCCTCCGCCGACAAGGCCTTCGAGGCCTCGCTGGGCGGCCGCATCCATTTCGATGCCTATGCCTTCGACCGCGACCAGGCCGCCACCACCGGCACCAGCGAATTCCGTCGCGCGCGCCTGACCCTGCAGGGCAAGGCCTACGGCTGGGACTACAAGCTCGAGCAGGACTTCGCCGCCGGCAGCAACCTCGACGGCCTGCGCGACGCCTACATCGCCAGGTCCGCGCTGGGCGGCAGGTTCACCGTCGGCCACTTCAAGCCCTACCGGTCGATGGAGGAACTCACCAGCTCCAACGAGGTGCTGATGATGGAGCGTCCGTTCGCCTCGGCCAGCGGCCTGTTCGGCGGGCGCCAGTTCCAGCAGGGCGTGGGCTACCTGCGCGCAGGCGGCCACTACACCGCGGGTTTCAGCGCGTTCAACCTGCGCGGCGCCAGCGGCACGCGCAACGAGGGCGTCGGCTATGCCGGTCGCGTCACCGTCGCGCCGATCGACACGGACGAGGCCACGCTGCACTTCGGCGGATGGGCCAGCCGGGAAAACGCGAACCAGGGGTCGGCCGATCTCTCCGCCTCGGTGAACTACGCCGGTCGTCGCGGCCCGTCGCAGGCGATCGCCACGGTGAGCGGCGCGAGCGGCGACGAAGTGACCGCCTACGGCCTGGAAGCCGCCGGATCCTTCGGTCCGGTGTTCTTCCAGGGCGAGTACGCGAACGCCTCCTTCGGGCAGCCGGGCGGTCCCGACCAGGATGTCGTCACCTGGTACCTGCAAGGGAGCTGGCACCTCAACGGCGGCCACAAGCCCTACAAGGCGGGTACCGGCGTATTCGGCTCGGCGTCGGCGGCGGACCGGGGATTGTGGGAGCTCACCACGCGCTACGACTCGATCGAGAACCGGGACGTCGCCGGCCTCGACGTGAGCAGCTGGCTGCTGGGCGTGAACTACTACGTCAATCCGGCCCTGCGCTTCATGTTCAACTACACCAGGGGCGACAACGGCTTCAACGGCGACGAAACCGGGCAGTACGCGGTGCGTACCCAGTTCGCGTTCTGATCGTCCGATTCGCCGAGGCGGCCCCGGCCTTGCCCGGGGACCCGCCGGGTCTGGACTTCGCACCGGGCGGCCCGGGCGAGGTTCGTCGATGCAACGAGACTGACGCCCGTAGGGGCGAACCTCCGGTTCACGATTCGTGCGGGTCCGGGCCGGCGGTGCTCCGCCGCCCTCGTCCGGGGCGGCGCGCCCCCTTCTGCCGGAGGGAGAAGGGATCCAGCCCGCGTTGATCGCCTTTGCGCAGCCCACTTCCGAAGCTGCCGGCCTTGCCGTTGGCGATGCGATTCCTGCCTGGATGCAATGCCGGCGGAGTTGCCCCGGCGGTGTCCGCGCCGCAGCCTGCTGGCGGGACGGGATGGGGCGGGGGCGGGCGCGGTCAGTCGGCGATCCTGCCGGTGTCGACACGGCTGAACCCGCCTGGCGCCTCCTGGAAGCCCGCTGCCAGCAGCACGGCGCGCAGGGCGGGATCGTCGCTGCGGGCGAGGGTCTGCAGGCGGTAGCCGCCTTCGCCATCGATGCCGGCGGCGATCTCGACCAGCAGCGGGCCGGCGGTCTGCTCGGACGCGAGCGCGAGCCTGCCCTCGCGGCCCTCGCAGACGGGCGTGCCGGCCAGGATCAGGGGCGGCAGCACGTCGCCCGGGAGCACGAATTCGACCCGTACGCGGCCGCCGGCCTCGCGGCAACCTTCGTCGTCGAACAGCAGCCTGGCATCGTCCAGCGATGCGCGCAGCGCCAGTCCGGCCGGTGCCGGCAGGGGCAACACGCCGCTTGCGTCGCCGACGCCTCGCATGCGCCCGAGGTGCAGGGCGAGCGCGGCATCGGGCGCCTGGAGCCACAGCCGCTTGCGCCCGGCCAGCAGGGGCAGCGGCGAGAGGCCCAGGCGCAGGTCTCCGAGCGCCGTGCCGCGCCACTGCGCCTGGCGCAGGCGGCCGTGCCAGAGATTGCCCTCGATGGCGGTTGCCGACAGCGCGGGCGGCAGCGACAGCCACGGCAGCACCAGTTGCAGGGGCATGAACAGCAGCAGGGCGAGCGCGAGCGCACCGGCGAACCACAGGGACAGGCGCGCGCCGCTCATGGTGTCGCTCCGCCGAAGCCGACCTCGGCGCGTAGCCGGCCATCGGCGCGCGCGACCCGCAGCGAGGAGGGGGCCAGCCCGTCGCGCGCCAGCCTGCCCAGCCAGCCGAACAGCGCCGGCGAGGCCACCCGTTCGAATTCGAGCACGAAGGCGCCGTCGGCGGCGGTGCGCTGGCGGCTGGGCGCGAGGCCGGCATCGCGCGCGCTGTCGAGGACGCGGCGTTGCAGGGCCTCGCCGCCGGTGGACGCGGCGGGTGCTGTGCCGGTCCCGGCGGCGGTCAGCGCCGCGACTTCGGCCTCGACCCCCCGCAGCGCCACGGTGGCATGGTCGTAGCGCACGCCCGCGTCTTCGCGCAGCGAACGCAACGGCCACAACAGGCCGTACCACCAGGCGAAGGCCGCGAGCATGGCCGCCATCACCGCCAGCATCATGCGTTCGCGCGGCTCGCGGCCGTGCCACCAGGCCAGGCATCGTTGCGTCGGGGTCATGCTCCGGGCTCCAGGGCCAGGCCGGTCCGCAGGCCGCCGGTGGTTTCGCTGCTGCTGCCCTCGACCAGGCGCCAGCCGTCCCGGGCGAGCGCGTCGCGGAGGGCCTCGATGTCGTCGGCACCGGAGTGGAAGACGACCGCGCGCAGGCGGTCGCCGCGCTGGTATTCGAGTTCGACCAGATGGGCGCCCGGACGCGCGGCGACGGCCGCGAACAGACTGCCGGTGGCGGCGGCGAAGGCCCGTGGCTCGCGGGCGGCCTGGAGACTCGCGGCGAGGGCGTCGGCCTGGTCTCCGCTGTCGCCCGCCACAGGCAAGGCTTCGCGTGCGAGGGTCGTGGCGCGGGACTCCAGCGCGCGCGCTGCCAGATCCAGGCGCAGCGCCTGTGCCCCGACCAGCAGCAGCGGCGACGCCAGCAAAGCCGCGGCCAGCCAGGTCAGCCGTCGCCGGCCGGCGGGACGGGTGCGTTGCGAAGCCGCGGTGAATTCGCCCTGCAGCAGATCGACCTCGGGGCGCATGGCGCGCGCGGCGAAGCGCTCCGGGCCGCCCTCGACCGGCGTTCGGCGGCGTTCGCCGAGTACCTGCTCCGCCAGCGCGGGGGTGGCGACGAAGGCGAGGCCGTCGCCGCGCACCAGCCAGCGGTCGCCGGCGTCGAGGACCTGCACGGCGGTGCCTTCGTCCGGCTCCGGCAGCAGCAGCTGTTCCGGCACCGCGGCGTCGGCCACCAGGCAGAAGGCTGCGGCGCGTTCGAGCCATCCGCGGAGCAGCGCCGGGTCCACTGCCGCCACCGTGCGCAGCGTGCCGGCGCCGCAGCCATCGAGCGCCACGTGCAGCGTGTCCCGGCGCGCCAGGCGCTCGGGCAACAGCGCCTGGGCCGCGGCCCGTGCCTGCGCCGCGCTGTGCGCGGGAAGTTCCAGACGGTCGATGCGCACGGCCTCGCCAGGCACCACCAGCACGGTGCGAGGGGTCGCCGGCATGGCCGGCGCCACTGCGCCGGGCCGCAGCACGGCGCGTTCCAGCATGCGGCCGCTGTCGTCCACCTCCAGCAGCGTGGCGGCTGCTGCGGGGTCGGCGGGCAGGAAGAGTAGGCGGGTGCTCATTCGTCGTGCGTCCATCGCCGTGCGAGCAGACGCACGGGGCCGTGGGAGTCGCTGTCCAGCAGCGCGCTGAGCACCAGCTCTGCGCCGTCGTATTCCACTTCGGTGTGCAGCGCGAAATAGCGGGTGCGCAGGCGCAGCTGCTGCAGCACGTGGTCGGGAAGCGGCGCGACGACCGCTTGCGAAAAAACCGCCAGGTCGCGCCAGCCGCCAGCGGGGCGCGCGGCGATCACGCGGCGCGCGGCGGCGGGATCGAGCGCGAGGTCGCTGACCATCGCCAGCATCACCGCATCCTCCGCTTCCAGCGTGTTGATGTTGAGTGGCGACAAGGCGTTGTCGGGATGCGCGCACACGTGCGGACGCAGGCGCGCATAGCTGGCCGCATCGTGGCCGGCGATCGCGCGCAGTTCGCTTGCCTCTGCCAGCAACGTGCCCGAAGTGCGGTAGCCCGGACCGCGCGAGGCGTAGGCCGCGTCCTCGGCGCCGGCGGCGCCGGGCATCTGGTCGCTGTCGATCCAGTCGACCAGGGCGTCGGTCATCGCGTTGGCCTGCTCGGGCGTGAACTCCAGCGCCCGCAGCAATGCGATGTACTGGCGTGCGCCGGTTTCGCGCCGCGACCACTGGCCGGCGGCCCCCTCGACCACGCTGTTGAGGTTGAAACAGGCGCTGGCATCGTCCAGCCGCACGCGCATCACGCCGCCGTCGATGGGAAACACGAACGGACGGCCGTTCCAGCCTCCCTCGAGCGTGGTGCGACCGTCGCCGCGCTCGAGCTGGCGGATGCGCGTGCGCGCCAGTTCCTCGCTGCCCAGCGCGTACCACTGCGCCTGCGCAAGGGCCTGGGCGTTGCCGGTGCGGCGCAGGCCGAAGCGGATGTCGTCCATGACCGACACCAGCAGCACCGTCATCACCGCGATCAGCAGGAGGACGGTGAGCAGGGCGGCACCGCATTGCGTCGCAGCCGCACGGGTCGCGACGTGGCCGCCATCCCGGGCGGTGCGGAAGCGATGCGCGCGGTTCACGGCGCGACCCCGGGCAGCAGGAACCGCTGGCGCACCTGGCCGATGCCGTCGAGTTCCAGCTCCAGTTCCACCGCCTGCGGCAGCGAAGTGGCGCCGCCGTGCCAGCCGTCGTTCCAGGTGTCGTCGCCGAGGTAGGCCACGCGCGCGGCGGTGATGCCGTCGAGCAGCACCCGTGCCGGCGGTGGCGCGGCGCCGTCGACGGCTGCGCGCGCGCTGCGTTCCAGGCGACCGTCGACGATGCGGTACTCGACGTACTGCAGCGAGGCACGCGCGCCGGCCCCGGGATTCTCGTGGCCACGGCGGACGAATGCGAACAGCGGCCCCGACTCGTCCGGACGGCCGCCGACGAAGGCGTCGCGCGTGCTGCTGCCGTCGGCGCGCCGCACCAGGCGTACCGCCGCCTGCGAAAGGTCGGCGCGGAGCAGGGCACGCGCGCGCTGGAATTCGCCGAGGCGATCCATGCGCCCGCGCAGGATGCGCTGGCTGTCGGCGGCATGGCCCATCACCGCAACCCCGGCGGCCGCGATCAGGCCGAACAGTGCGAGCGCGGCCATGACTTCGAGCAGGGTGAAGCCGCGTGCCGTGTTGCGCGTGCGATGGCGCACGAGGCTCATCGCGGCAGGCTCCGGAACAGCGCGAGCTCGGCTGCCACGCGCGATTCCCCCGGCGGCGAGACACGGATGTCCACGCGTAGCAGCGCCGGGTCGGCGGTGGGCGCGGTGGTGCGTGTCCAGCGCCAGTCGCGGCCGCCGGCGTGCTCGCGGCCACTGGCCTCGTCCGCGAGCGCGCGCACGTCCAGGGTGGCGGCCTCGACCGCGACGTTGTCGGCCACCACCGCGGCCAGCACGCGCTCCTCGATCGCCACTGCGGTGCGGGTGCTTTCCCCGGCGAGGTTCAGCAGCCCGAGCACCGCGAGCGCGAACACCACCAGCGCCACCAGCATCTCGATCAGCGAGAAGCCGGCACGCGCGCGGATGCGGCCGCGGTCGCGTGGCTCGCAGCGGCGCGCCGCGCCGGAGTCAGCGCGCAAGGCCATCGATCGCCACCGCGCCGCCACCGTCGACCGACACGCGCACGCGGCGCCCGTCGCGAAGCAGCACCAGGCTCGCGGGTTCCGTCGCGCCGGTCGGATCGAAGCGGAATGCGATCCGTGCATCGCGGCGGGGCAATTGCGGCCGGGTTCCCGCGGCCCAGTCCACGGCGGCGAAGGCGCGACCTTGCAGAGGCTGCCAGCCCTCGAAGCGGCGATGCGAGAATCCGTAGCCACGCGCGGTGACGCCCACCTCCACGGTGCGCATCCCCAAGATGGCCTCGTCGCGCGCGTGCGCCAGGCGCGCGGCGAAGGTCTCCGCCTCGTGCACCGGGTCATCGTCACCGGACGGCAACGTCAGCGCCACGGCGCCGCCGGCCAGACCGATGACGGCCAGCACCACCATCAGCTCGACCAGGGTGAATCCGCGCGCGCGCCGCATGGCGGGCCTTCAGCGCCAGTTGCCGATGTCGGCGTCGTCGCCTTCGCCGCCCTCGGCACCGTCGGCGCCGAACGAGTACACGTCGAAGCCGCCGCTGCGGCCGGGCTGGCGGTACTGGTAGGCATTGCCCCACGGGTCCTCGGGCAGGCGGCGGATGTAGCCTCCCTTGCGGTAGCGCTCCGGACGCGCGAGTCCCGAAGGCGCGCTGAGCAGCGCGTCCAGACCCTGCGCAGGGGTGGGATAGGCGAGGTTGTCGAGGCGGTAGGTTTCCAGCGCCTGTTCCAGTACGGAGATGTCGGCGCGCGCCTTCTCGGTCATGGCGCGGTCCTGGCTGGGCATGACGTTGATCATCACCACCGTCGACAGCAGTCCGATGATGACGATCGCCACCATCAGCTCGACCAGGGTGAAGCCGGCGGCACGGCGGGAGGGGAACGGACGGGTGTTGCGGCGGTGCATGGGGGCCTCCGGTCAGCCGGCCACGAGGGCGTTGAACTGCAGGATCGGCAGCAGGATGGCGAGCACGATCACCGCCACCATCGCGCCCAGCACGATGATGATCAGGGGTTCGAGCAGGCTCATCGCCGCCGTGGTGAAGGTGTTGAACTCGCGTTCGAGGTAATCGGCCGCGCGATCGAGCATCGGCGCCAGGCGGCCGCTGTCCTCGCCGCTGGTGGCCATGTACAGCAGGGTCGGCGGGAACACCGCGGCGCGCTTCATCGCGTTCGACAGGCTGCCGCCCTCGCGGATCACCTCGACCATCGCTTCGGTGGCCTCGCGCAGGACCGTGTTGCCGACGGTGCGCGCGGTGATCGCCAGGCCTTCGATCAGCGGCAGGCCGCTGTCGGACATGGTCGCCAGGGTGCGCGCCATGCGCGCGGCGTGGACGTCGCGCAGCAGCCGGCCGAGCAGCGGCAGGCGCAGCAGCGCGGCATCCGCGCGGCGGCGGATCGCCGGCCGGCGCAGCAGGCGCGCGGTGGCGATCACGGCCACGGCCAGCAACGCCAGCAGTGGCAGCCACCAGGTCGAAAGCGCCTCCGATACGCCGATCACGATGCGCGTGAGCAGCGGCAGCTGCCGGCCCATCGACTCGAACTGCTCCACCACCTTCGGCACCACGAACACCATCAGCGCGATCACCACGCCCACCGCGGTGACCGCGAGCGCGGCCGGGTACACCAGGGCGGAGACGAGCTTGCCGCGGACCTGCTGGTCGCGCTCGTGCAGGTCGGCGAGGCGCTCGAGGATCGCGGGAAGGGCGCCCGTGCCTTCGCCGGCGGCGACCATGGCGCGGTACAACGGCGGAAAGGCCCGCGGTTCGCGCGCCATGGCAGCGGACAGGCGGAAGCCTTCGACCACGCGTGCGTGCGTGGCCATCACCACCCGCCGCACCGGCGCGCGTTCGGACTGGCTGCCGATGGTGCGCAGCGCTTCCTCCAGCGGCGCCACCGCAACGAGGGTCGCGAGCTGGCGCGTGAGCAGGGTCAGGTCCTTGGCGCTGAAGCGGCCGCGGCGGGACGTGGCCTGCCCGGCGCGGGTGCTGGCAGGCTCGATGCGGACCGGCAGCAGCTTGCGGCCCTGCAGCAGTCGGCGCGCCTCCGCGGCGTTGCCCGCATCGAGCGCGCCCTCGCGGCTGCGTCCGTGGACGTCGAGCGCCGAATACTCAAACGCCGCCATGGTCCTGCAGCTCCTGGCGGGTCACGCGCATGGCTTCCTCGAGCGTGGTGTCGCCGCGCAGCACGGCCGCGCGCGCGGCGTCGCCCAGGCGCCCTGCGCGCGCGAAGGCGGCAGCGGCCAGCGCATCCTCGTCGGCGCTGGCGCCGATCAGCTGGCGCATGCGCTCGTCGACTTCCAGCGCCTCGTGGATGCCCATTCGCCCGGCATAGCCGGTGTGGCTGCATTGCGCGCAGCCGTTCGCGCGGTACAGCGTTGCGCCGGCGGCATCATCGCCGAGCAGCGCGGCCGCGGCCGCGTCGGCCGCCATCGGCTGGCGGCAGGCGGTGCACAGCCGGCGCAGCAGGCGCTGCGCCAGCACCAGGCGCAGGCTGGAGGCGAGCAGGAACGGCTCGATGCCCATGTCGCGCAGGCGCGTCACCGCGCCCGGCGCGTCGTTGGTGTGCACGGTCGAGAGCACCAGGTGGCCGGTGAGGCTGGCCTGGACCGCGATCTGCGCGGTCTCGGGGTCGCGCACTTCGCCGACCATCACCACGTCCGGGTCCTGGCGCAGGATCGCGCGCAGGCCGGCGGCGAAGCTCATGCCCACGCGCGCGTTGACCTGGGTCTGGCCGACGCCGTCGATGGCGTATTCCACCGGATCCTCGACCGTGAGGATGTTGCGGCGGCCGTCGTTGAGCGCGGCCAGCGCGGAATACAGCGTCGTGGTCTTGCCCGCGCCGGTGGGGCCGGTGACCAGGACGATGCCGTTGGGCACGCGCAGCGCGCGCCGCAGCGCCTCGAGCACCGCGGGCTGCATGCCCAGTCCCTCCAGCGTCAGCGTGCGCTGGTCCTTGTCGAGGATGCGCATGACCACGCGCTCGCCGCCGCGCGCAGGCAGCGTGGACACGCGCACGTCGAGCGCCTTGCTGCCCATGGTCAGGCCGATGCGGCCGTCCTGCGGCAGCCGCTTCTCGGCGATGTCCAGGCGCGCCATCACTTTCACGCGCGAGACCAGCAGCGGCGCGATGCGCCCGGGCAGGCGCAGCGCCTCGCGCATCACGCCGTCGACGCGCATGCGCACCACCAGGGCCGATTCGAACGGTTCGATGTGCACGTCGGAGGCGCCGATGCGCGTGGCCTCGGCGATCAGGCCGTTGATCAGGCGGATCACCGGCGCGTCGTCGCGGGCGTCGAGCAGATCGGCGGTGGCGGGGAGGTCGCCGGCGAGCGCATCGAGGTCGCCCGGCAGCGCGAGTTCGCCGGCGCCGCCGGCCAGCGCGGCGTCGGCGTAGAGCTCGGACAGGCGGCGGTCGAAGCTGGCGCGCGGCAGCACCTCGACATCGAGTTCGACGCCGAGGCTGCGGCGCGCCTCCAGCAGTGCGGCCGGATCCGCGTCCTCGCGCAGGCCGACGCGTGCACGATCGCCCAGCGCCAGCAGCACGAGACCCTGGTGCTTGGCGAAGGCATAGTCGAAGGCGGGCAGGGGATCGCTCATCGCGTCTCGCCGTTGCCGGCAGGCGCCTCCGCCGGGGCGACGGGAGCCGGCACGGTCGCCGCAGGCGCCGGGGAAGGCATCGCGGGTGGCGCGGTGCGCAGGTACTCGCGCACCAGTTCGTCCAGCGCGTTCTCGCGTTCGCCCATGACCGGCATCTGGCCGCGCATGTAGCCGTAGCGGTTGGCGCTCATCGCCTGTGCATCGGCCGTGCTGCGCACGATGGTCGGACGGATGAACACCATCAGGTTGGTCTTGTCGCGCGAGCGCGAGCGGTGGCGGAACAGCTGGCCCACGATCGGGATGTCGCCCAGCAGCGGCACCTTCGACACCGTATTGCGGTCGTTCTGGTCGAGCAGGCCGCCGAGGGCGACGATCTCGCCGTCGTCCACCAGCACCCGGGTCTCGACCTCGCGCTTGTTGAGCACCAGCTCGGCGAAGTCCTCGCTGACCGGACCGGCGATCGACGAGACCTCCTGGCGCAGGGTGAGGGTGATGCCGCCGCCGGCGTTGATCTGCGGCGTGACCTCGAGCTGGATGCCCACGTCCTGCCGCTGGATGGTGCGGAACGGATTGCTGTTGCTGTCGCCCAGCACCTCGCCGGTGGTGGTCGGCACTTCCTGGCCGACCAGGATCCGCGCCTCTTCGTTGTCCAGGGTCAGGATCGACGGCGTGGACAGCAGGTTGGAGGCGGTATCGCTGTTCACCGCGTCGATGATCAGGCCGAAGGTGGCGTTGTCGTTGCTGCCGGCGATGCCGGCCAGCGCGCCGTTGATGCCCAGCAGCGACTGGATGGCGGCGCGGCGGGCGAGTTCGAGCGCGCCGTCGTCGTCGTCCTCGTCGTCGCCTTCGCGGCGGCGTTGCTCGGCGTACCAGCCTCCGGCCAGCGGCATGATCCCCGGGCTGGCGCCCGGGTACTGGGTGGCGAGGAAGGGGATGTTGCTGCCCTCCTTGCCGGCGATCAGCAGCTGCGCGCCGAGACGGCGGGCGGCGTTGTCGGAAATCTCGACCACGATCGCTTCCACCAGCACCTGTTCGCGGCGCGTGTCGAGCTGGGTGATCACGTCCACCAGCAGGCGCTGGGTCTCCGGATCGGCGTTGATGATCAGCGAATTCGAACCCGGGTAGCGGACGATGGTGGGGCGCTTGCCGGGCACGGCGGTGATCACCTGCGCGGCCGTCGCGTCGGGGTTCGCCGCGCTCGCGGCGACCGTGCCGGCGCCGTCCTCGCCGTCGGGCGACTGCCCGACCAGCTGCTGCAGCACCGGCAGCAGCTGTTCCGCGCTGGCGTGCTGCAGGCGGACCACGCGCACGCCGCCGGTGCGCTCGGCGCGGCGGTCGAGTTCGAGGATGGTCTGCACCACCCGCTGCACCGCCGACGGCGCGCCACGGACGACGATCGAGTTGCTGCCTTCCACCGGCTGGATCGAAAGCTGGCCGCCGCGGGCTTCGCCGCCGCCGAACAGCTGGTTGACCGTGGTCGCGACTTCGCGCGCCGAACTGTTGCGCAGCGTCACCGTGTCGATGCCGGCGGTGTCGCTGTCGATCTGCGCCACCAGGCCGCGGATGCGGCGGATATTGTCGGCGTAGTCGGCGATCAGCAACGCATTGCCCTGCGGCGTGGGCACGACCACGCCGCCGCGGCCCACCAGCGGCTTGAGCGTCTCGGCGGCGATGCGCGCGTCCACGCTCGACAGCGGCAGCACCTGGGTGGTGAAGGCCGAGCCGCCCATGCCGCTGCCGGGGAGCTGCGCGGCAGCGGTGTCGGGCACGACACGATAGGCGCCCGGGCCGGCGGATACCGCGACCAGGCCGTTCGCGCGCAGCACCGCCAGCAGCACGCCGAGCAGTTCGGCCTCGTCCATCGTCACGTCGCGGGTGATGTTGACGCTGCCCTGCACGGCGGGATCGATGATGAAGGTGGTGCCGGTGGCGCGCGCCACGTCCTGGATGAAGGCGCGGATGTCGGCATCCTGCGCGGTCACGCCGGAAGTGGCCTGGGCGAGCGCGCCGGGCGCGGGCGGGAGGACCAGCGCGCACGCGAGCGCGGTGGCGAACAGTCGCTGCTTCACGGTGTGGGTGCCTGCAGGGTCGCGGTGCGGACCTGTCCGTCGCGCCGGTAGGTGAGGGTGATGGTGGCCGCATCGGCGAGGCTGTCGCCGAGTTCGGCGTAGCGCTCGGGCGTGAGGGCCTGGCCGTTGACCGACAGCAGCACGTCGCCGGCCTCCAGTCCGGCCTGGCGCAGGACCGCGCCGTCGCCGCGGGGAATCACGGTGTAGCCCGCCTCGCCGCCGCCGGCGTCGATCGGTCGCAGCCCGGCTTCGGCCAGCAGCTGTGCGGGATCGATCGTGGCTGTCGGCGCAGCGGAGACAGGGGTCGTCCGTGCGCGAACCGCGCGCGTCGCGATCGGCGCCGCTGCGCGCGGGCGCGTGGGTGCGGCAGCGACTGGGAAGCGCAGTTCGGTCCTGCGGCCACCGGATTCCAGGATCGCGTGGTCCGCGCGCACATCCGCCAGGACCACGCCCGGCACGATTTCCTCGCCGACGGCATACGACCGCTGCGTGCCATCGCGACCGGCCACGATGGCGCTGCCGCCTCCGGTACCGCTGCGCAGCGCATGGAGCCGCAATCCGGACGCGTCCGCCGTCGCAGCGGTCGCAGGCGCCGGGTGGAAGGCATCGATGGCCAGGCGCTCGGGTCGCGGCGCGACCACGCCCATCGCAGTGCCCGGCATCCTCCCGAGCGATGCGGGGGGCAGCAGCAGCCAGGCCAGTCGGGCGCACTGGAAGGCGAGCAGGACGACGACCGCGACTTCGGCGAGGCGGATCAGCGAGTCGGTGCCGCCGAGCCTGGCCAGCACTGCATGCGGATCGCGAAGGGGCGGGAATGTGGGCACGGGTCGACGTTCATGGCGCGCGTTCGGCGCCGTCGCGACAGGATGCGAAGGTTTTGTGACAGGGGAATTTCAGCTGACACATTTGTGTCGGTCCGGCGCAACAACGGCGTCGGGTGCCTGGATGGTCTGCGGCGCTTTTTTTTTGCTCCGTCGCTACGTCTTCGTCGCGAATGTCCTTTGTGAACCTTCTTCGGAAGGACGCCACGCCCCGTCGCCGGAGGGCCGCTCTTCCCTCGGTCAGGGCATCCTGCCCTGACTCGGGCGCGCGCCATCCATGGCGCGCTTGCCGCGACCCTCCGGCGACGGGACGTGGCTCGGCGGTCGTCGAGGTCCGGCTTTCGTCCGTGTGGAACCCGAGTGACCGAGCCGGGTGCTCGCACCGCAGCCTTCCGGCTGGCGGATATCCAGTCGTTCCGCAGACGGGTGAGCGGCTGTCCGACGTCCCGCAAGCGGACGCCGAGGCCCATCCGGAGCAGCGATTGAATCGCCGGACGAACGAGGAATCATCTCCGTCTCCAGAGGCGACTGCGCGTGAGTCGAGGACTGCGATCGCCTTGACGCATCAAGTCCGCTGCTGCTCCTTCCCCCCGCTCATGTGAGCGGGGGAAAGGTCAAACGCGCTCAGAACTCCGTCGACAGGCTCACCGAGTACGACACGCCCGGGTCGTAGCGCAGGATGTTGACCTTCTGGCCTGCACGCTCCTGGTACTCGTGGAACTCCGTGTCCAGCAGGTTGCGGGCGGCGAAGCCGATGGTCAGCGGCTGCTCGCCGAAGCGCATGGTCTTGCGCAGCACGAAGTCCATGGTCAGGCCGGGTTCTTCCACGTAGTCCGGCTGGCCGGGACGGCCGCGCGCGGACACGCGCTCGCTGACGTAGTTCGCGATCAGCGTCGCCTGCAGGCCGCTGCCTTCGTTCTCGATTCCGAACTGCAGGTTGGCGATGTGCTCGGACTGCCCCTGGAGCACGCTGCCGTCGCGCACGAACAGGCGCGCGGCCACCGGCGTTGCGAAGCCGTAGGGCTGCACCGTGTCGTCCTCGTCGGCATTCACTTCCGAATCGGTCCAGGTGTAGTTGGTGGCCAGGTACAGGCGGTTGCCCGTCCACCAGTCGGCCTGGAATTCCGCGTCGAAGTACTTCTTGAATTCCAGCTCGGCGCCGTAGACGGTCGCCTCGGGCGCGTTGAGGAAGCTCTGGAACGTCGTGCCGCCGGCGAAATTGACGTTCGATTCGATCGGATTGTCGATCAGCTTGTAGAACAGGCCGGCGGTGAAGTACTCGCCGGAGCCGAAGAACCATTCGTAGCGGGCATCGAAGTTGGTCAGCTCGCTGTCGACCAGGAACGGGTTGCCGGTGAACAGGCGGTCGCTGTCGGGATCGGTGTACTGCTGCGGGGCCATCTCGCGGAACTGCGGCCGGGCGATCGTCTGCGAGGCGCCGAAGCGCAACTGCCGGTTCTCTGCGATGTTCCAGGTCACGGTGAGCGCCGGCAGGAAATAGTCGTTGCGCAGCGGCTCGGGGCCCGGCTGGCGCACGCCGGTGAAGATGTCGTACGGATGCACCGCCTGGGTGGCGTCTTCGTAGCGCACGCCCAGCGTCGCACGCAGGTTCGGCGTGATCTCGCCCTCCAGCTGCGCGTAGGCGCCGAGCACCTTGAGCGTGGCGTCGTAGGCGGCGGCGCCGAAGCTGCCGGTGGTCTCGCGCAGGCGCAGCAGGTCCTGGCTCAGGTTGTAGTCGGAGAACAGGTAGTCCGGACGCTGGTAGCGGTTGTAGAACGGCAGCGGGCCGTCGAGCGCGAGGAAGCGGAACTCGCGCGACCACGCGCCGCGATCGTTGTCCATGTACGAGGCGCCGGTGCTGAGGGTGAGGTCGCGCTCGACCGGCAGGCGCCAGGTCAGGTCGACGCCGCCGCTGGCCACCTCGTCCTCCACCGCGCTGAAGCGGGTGTAGTTCTGCACGCGCGAGGCGTCGTGCGCCCAGTAGCCGTCGACGTTCTCGTAGCGGATGCCCTTCTCGTAGGGCACGTCGCGGGTGGCACGGGCCACCGCCGCGCGCCACTCCACCTTCAGGTCGTCGTACTCGCCGAAGGCGTGGCTGCCGCTGAGCTGGTGGTTGAGCATCTCGCGCTCGAACCATTCGGTGTAGTCGTCGCGTGCCTCGAAGCCTGCGAGGTTGTCCACGCCGGCGCGGCTGCGCGCTTCCTTGATCGTGTCGTGCACGTACAGCGTGTTCAGGCCGATGCGATGACGACCCCATTCGTAGCCGATGCCGAGCAGGGCGTTGACGCGGGCGTTGTTGTGGGTGGACAGGAACTCGTAGTCGGAGTCGTACTCGAGCACGTCGCCGACGAAGAAGCCCTGTTCCTGGTCGCCGAAGCGGGTGCGCCATTCGTTCTCGAAGCCGGCGACCGCGATCACGCCCATGCGCGCGTCGTCGCCCATCTCGGCCGACCAGCCGGCGCTGAAGCCGAAATTGGCGTCCGGGTCGATGCTGTCCTTTTCCTGCAACACGTTGAGATTGGCGTTCTGGAAGCTGCGCCCGATGCGGCGGATGTCCTCGCGGCTGAAGTTGCCGAGGTCCACGCGCTGGCCGGTGGCGATGGCGTCCTGCAGCTCGCGCGGCATCTTGCGGGTGCCGTCGTCGTAGCCCCACCAGTCGTCTTCGGAGCCGTAGTAGGTCAAGCCCTTCTCGCCGGTGGTGGCGCTGTTGCCGCCGCCGCCGACGCTGAACTTGAGGAACGGTTCGTCGGGAATCGTCAGCGACTGCAGGTCGACCACGCCGCCGCCGAACTCGCCCGGGTACTTCACCGAGTAGGTCTTCTGCACGGTCATGCCCTGCAGCACCTCGCTCGGGAACAGGTCCAGCGGTATCACGCGCTGCATCGGCTCCGGGCTGGGCAGCGGCGAACCGTTGAGCAGCGCCGATGAGTAACGCTCGCCCAGGCCGCGCACGTAGACGAACTTGTCGCCGACGATGCTCACGCCAGACACGCGCTGCAGGGCCTCGGCCGCGTCGCCGTCGCCGGTGCGCTCGAAGTCCTCGCGGGTGATGAACGAAGCGACCTCGGCGGTCTGCAGCATCGGCTCGGGGATGTATTCGCCGCGCACCTCGACCGCGTCGAGCTGGGCCGGTTGCCCGCTCGCGGGTTCGCTGGCCGCCTGCTGCGCGGCGGAGGCCGGCGCGGCCTGGGCCACGGTGGCGTAAACGATGGTGGCCTGCGGCGGAACGCCGGCGGATCCGCCGGGCGACTCGGGCTGCTGGGCCCATGCGCTCTGGCAGGTGAGCAGGGCGGTGATCGCGACGGACAGGCCGCTGCGTGTCGGATAGCGTGTCATGGTGTGGCCTTGGCTGCGGGGGCGTTGCGGGGCGTCATGCAGAAAGGGGGGCGGCCGCGAATGGCCGCCCCCCGGGTGCGAGGCGTCGGCCCGCTCAGCAGGGCGTGTCGGCCGAAAGGCCGCAGGTCCAGCCCTGCCACCAGGTGTCGGAGGCGTTGCGCACGCCGCCGATGTAGTCCACCTGCTGGAAGAAGCTGTCGACGCCGACCAGTCCCTGGAAGGCAGCGACCGCGGTCTCGTTGGCGCCGTTGACGAACACGTCGGTGAGGGTCGAGGTGCCGGTGGAATTGCCGGTGCCGGCCTCGAACGCGTCCTGCGCGCGCTGGTCCGCGAACGGGGTCGGGCAGGTGAAGAACACCGAGCCGAAGGTGCCGGTGGTGTTCTCGTCCGAGATGCTCAGGCACTGCGTGCCGGCATCCGTGCCACCTTCCGGACGGGTCACCACGGTGTTGTAGAACTCGGCCTGCGTGCCCTGGTTGAGCGTGATCGCGGCGCCGCCGCCGGCACGGCCGACGTAGGTGAAGTTGGCGACCTTCGGGTTCGAGTACGGCTCGCGACGGATCGACGACCACTCGTTCATGCGATCGCCGCCGCCGGCACGCTGGAGCACGATGCCGAACTGCAGCGAACCGTCCCAGCCGGTGTCGGTGTCGAGGCTGTCGTCGTCGGCGCCGGTGACCACGATGTAGCGCCCGTTGACCGTGCCGCCGAAGAACTCGATGCCGTCGTCGGAACTGTTGTGCACCTGCACGTACTCGAACAGGGTGCCGTCGCCGACGCCGCCCATGGTGATGCCGTTGAGCTCGTTGTTGGCGGTGACCTCGAAGCCCGAGTGCTTGACCCGCAGGTACCTGACGACGCCCGAGTTGTCGCGCGGGGCGTTGCCGCCGTAGAAGCCGTCGGTGCCTTCGATCTGCTCCTGGCACTCGGGCGTGCCGGAGACGGTCTCGCCGGGGCAGGCATTGATCGGCGCGCGGCCGAGCAGCACGAGGCCGCCCCACAGGCCGATCGAATCCGCGCCGGTGTCGCCTTCGAGGTCGGCGCGGGCAGTGAGGGTGATGGGATCGCTGGCGGTGCCTTCGGCGTAGATCTGCGAGCCGCGGTTGACGACCAGCAGGTCGGCGCCGGCGGAACCGTACAGGGTCACGCCGGGCTCGATGGTGAGGATGCCCTGCTCCGCGTCGGCGACCGGTGCATTCGCGTCGCCACCGCGGTCGTCACCGACCGCGACGCGGCCGCTGATCGCATAGACGGTACCGTCGCGCTGCGGGATCACGAAGTTGCCGACGATGCGTTCCGGCAGGCGGCACGCGCGCAGGCTGTTGTCGGCCACGGTGCCGATGTTGGCGAAGCCTTCCGGGCAATCCGCGGCGGGCCCGTCGCTCGGCGGCGGCGGCGGCGGCGGGGTGGTCGGCGGCGGGGGCGGCGGCGTGGTGGGCGGCGGCGGGAAGGCGCCCTCGCCCGGCGACGCGACGCGGTCGGCACCGTTGCCGCCGCAGCCGCTGAGGGCGAGCACCGCGCCGAACGTCATGAGCAGGGCCTTGGAACTGTGGCGCATGGACATCTGTAGGTCTCCGGAGGGAATGGACTGCGAACGCAGCAGTGGAACCGCGGCCCTGTTCCGCCCGTCGGGGCGGCAACCGCTGCGTTCCGGTGAATCGGAGGTGAAGGCTAGGTCCGTTGCGTGACAGCTTTCTTGCAGCCATGCGACGTATTTCCCCGGATCGTCATGCGCGCGCCCGGTTGCGTTCGCGCGACAGCTGTCATCGCGCTGTCATGTTTCGCGGGCCTGCTGGTATGCACACGCGTGCGAGGGAGCATCGGATGGAAGGCAGGCCGCGCATCGACCGGGCCGCGCTGGACTGGCTGCTGGGCCAGGTGCGTTCGGGTGCAGCGCCCGACGACGTGCTCGCGTCCATGGTCGGGCAGGGTTGGCAGGCCGACGACGCCGCGGCCGCGCTCGAGTCGGCGATGCGCACGCACCTGGAAGAGCACGCGCGCGACCACGGCCTGCCGCCGCCGGAGAAGGTGCCGTGCCCGGTCGGCATGAACGACTCGTCGGTGATCGACGCGGGCGACCGCCGGGTGCAGGTACTGGCGAACATGCTGCATCCGCGCGTGGTGGTGTTCGGCGGCGTGCTCTCGGAAGAGGAGTGCGACGCGATGGTGGCGATGGGTCGCGAACGGCTGAAACCTTCCTCGGTGTTCAATCCGGACACAGGCGCCGATGAAGCGCACGAGGCGCGCAGCAGCCAGGGCACCTTCTTCCGCAGGAGCGAGAACCCGCTGTGCGCGCGCATCGAGCAGCGCCTGGCGGCACTGGTCGACTGGCCGCTCGAGAACGGGGAAGGGCTGCAACTGCTGCGCTACGGCCCGGGCGCACAGTACAAGCCGCACTACGACTACTTCGATCCCGACCGCCCCGGCGCGCACGTGGCGCTGTCGCGCGGCGGCCAGCGGGTGGCCTCGATCGTGATGTACCTCAACACGCCGGCGCGCGGCGGCGCCACCACGTTCCCGGATGCGCGGTTCGAAGTCGGCGCGGTGAAGGGCAATGCGGTGTTCTTCGCCTACGATCGACCGCATCCGATGACCGGCAGCCTGCACGGCGGCGCGCCGGTGATCGAAGGCGAGAAGTGGGTGGCGACCAAGTGGCTGCGCGTCGGGCGGCACCTCTAGCAACCGTTCGTCTGGAAAAAGATACCGCTCGTCCAGCGCGGCCGGCTTTGTCATCAAGGTGTAACCCACCACGCTCCGGCACGTAGTGTGATCACTCCACTTACCTGCAACTGCGCCCCGGCGCCGGAGTACTGGATCATGCGGATCGCGATTCCCCTGCTGCTGTCGCTCGCCCTGCCTGTCGCGGGCTTCGCGTCCGACGCCCCGCAGTCGACGCAGCACGTCTACACCTTCGCCGTCGCGCTCGACGCGGAAGGCCGCCTGGAGCGGCTGGAGCCGTACGGGTCGATGCCGGGCGCCGCCGGCGACGCGCTGTCGGCCGAGATCCGCGACTGGGTGTTCGCCCCCGATGCCGGCGCACGCGAAGGCAAGGGCACGCGGACCTACCTGCGCGTGGTGGTCGACGAGCCCGTGCACGGCGACTACCGCGTGGTCTCGGCGACCACCGGCCCGGCGCTGGCGGCGATGACGCCGCCCGACTATCCGATGCGCGACCAGCTTTCCGGCAGGGAAGGCATGGTGGTGCTGCGGCTTCAGGTGTCGGCGGACGGCGCGGTGGACGGCGTCGACGTCCACGCCGCGACGGGCAACGTCACCCGGGCGATGGCCGGTGCCGCGGCGACGGCGTCCCGTCAATGGCGGTTCGCGCCCGAGCAGGTCGCGGGGCAGCCGGTCCCGTCCACGCTGCTGTGGCCGGTGTGCTATCTCGGGCCCAGGTCGGCGCCGTCGACCTGCAACTGGACCGGACCCGACGACCAGCGCTTCTCGAGCAAGACCGTGTTGCCGCTGGATCCCAACGTCACCGTCTCCTACGCTGCGGCGCGCTGAGCAAGGGCGACGTGGCCGTGTCCGCAGCGCCCACATGCGCTGCGGGCGGCTGCCGCGTCCACCACGGAAGATCGCTCCGCGCCGCGACTATCCGCCGTCGTCATGTCCTTGAACCGGCACAGGTCGCGGATCACGCAGTGCGGACAGTCGGGCTTGCGCGCCTTGCACACGTAGCGGCCGTGCAGGATGAGCCGGCCCGCGAGTCGCCAGGGCGCCGTGGTCTGGCTGCCGCGCCCGCGGCCGACGATCGCTCCGCGCAGGCGACTATCCGGCCGTCGTCTTGTCCCTGAACCTGCACAGGTCGCGGATCACGCAGTGGGGACAGTCGGGCTTGCGCGCCTTGCACACGTAGCGGCCGTGCAGGATGAGCCGGCCCGCGAGTCGCCAGGGCGCCGTGGTCTGGCTGCCGCGCCCGCGGCCGATGATCGCTCCGCGCAGGCGACTATCCGGCCGTCGTCTTGTCCCTGAACCTGCACAGGTCGCGGATCACGCAGTGGGGACAGTCGGGCTTGCGCGCCTTGCACACGTAGCGGCCGTGCAGGATGAGCCAGTGATGCGCCCCCAGCAAAAACTCGTCCGGCACCACCCGCATCAGCCCGTCCTCCACCGCCCGCACGTCCTTGCCCAGCGCCAGGCCGGTGCGGTTGGCGACGCGGAAGATATGCGTGTCCACCGCGATCGTGCCTTCGCCGAACACGGTGTTGAGCACGACGTTCGCGGTCTTGCGGCCGACGCCGGGAAGCGCCTCGAGTGCTTCGCGCGTGCGCGGCACCTGCCCGTCGTGCTCATCGACGAGGATCCGGCACAGCGCGATCACGTTCTTCGCCTTCGCATTGAACAGGCCGATGGTCGAGATGTAGCGCTTCAGTCCTTCCTCGCCGAGCGCGAGGATCGCCTGCGGCGTGTTCGCCACCGGATACAGGCGGCGCGTGGCCTTGTTGACTCCGACGTCCGTCGCCTGCGCCGACAGCACCACCGCGACCAGCAGCTCGAACGCGTTCGTGTACTCCAGTTCCGTGGTGGGTGCGGGATCGACCTCCGCCAGGCGCGAGAACAGCTCGCGGACTTCGGCGGGCGACAGCAGGCTGCGGGCGCCGGCCGGCCGGCGCCCGCGCTTGCGCGCGACCGGCGGCGTCATGGCGATCCCGCGCGTGCCTTGGCGCGCGCCAGTGCGGCCGCGGCGGCGGCCGGCAGTCCCGGTGTCACCGCGGGAGCCGCGGTCGGCGATCCGTCGCCGGCCTTCCCGGAATCGGGGGGCGATGCCGCAGCCCGGCGGGCTTCGCGTTCGGGCTTGCGCCGCGCGAGGCGCGCCTGACGCGACCGGTAGCGCGCGCGCGCGTCCCACGCCGCTTGCAGGCGCCGCCGCGTTTCCACCACCAGCGTGCGCGAGGCCTCGTCGAGCCCCCGTAGCGCATCGTCGCTGCAAGCCATCAGGCCCGCGTCGATGGCCGCATCGATCGCGTCGTCGCGCAGCAGCTCGACCAGCCGTCTTGCGTCGGGGTTCGCTCCCGTGCCGTTGGCGGAACCGGGCGCGGCGGGTTCTCGGGACATCGGCGGCCGGCCGCGTCAGCGCCCGTGAAAGACAGGCTTGCGCTTGTCGAGGAAGGCGGCCGTGCCCTCGCGCATGTCCTCTGTGGAGAACACCAGGCCGAACTGCGCGGCCTCGTACTCGAGACCTTCCTCGATCCCGGCTTCGCCACCCACCTGGATGCAGTCGAGGATTCCGCGCAGCGCCAGCGGCGCGGCGCCGGCCAGTTGCGTCGCCAGCTTCATCGTCTCGGCCTCGAGCTCGGCCGCAGGCACCACCCGGTTGACGATGCCAAGCTGGAGCGCGCGCGCCGCATCGATCGGCGCACCCGCCAGGCACAGCTCCAGCGCCGCGGCGCGACCGGCCAGCCGCAGCAGGCGCTGGGTGCCGCCGAAGCCCGGGATCAGGCCGAGGTTGATCTCCGGCTGGCCAAGCCGTGCGGTATCGGCCGCGATCCGCAGGTGGCAGCACATCGCCAGTTCCAGTCCACCGCCGAGCGCGAAGCCGTTGACCATGGCGATGACCGGCTTCGGCAACCGTTCGAAGCGCCGCATCATCCGCTGGCCGCGCAGGGCGAAGTCACGGCCCTGCGCGGGACTCAGGCCCGACATCTCGGCGATATCCGCGCCGGCGACGAATGCTTTCGGCCCCGCGCCGGTGAGCACCAGCACGCGGACCTGCGGATCGGCTGCGGCCGCGTCGGCGGCGACGTGCAACGCGTCGAGCGTGGCGGAATCCAGTGCATTCAGCTTGGCGGGACGATCGATGGTGATGACGCGGATCGCGCCGCGATCGTCGATGCGCAGGGGGGAATCGGTCATGTGCGAACGAATTCTTAAGGTTGGGGAGGAGGCCAGGCGCCCGGGCGGGAACTCCGCGGCCGGGTCCGGGTCACAGGAGGGCGTCAGTGGCGGTTAAGCCCTGCGGCCGCTATCCTAGCGTGTCCATCAGGGGGCGGCTCGACCGCCCCGTGTCGTGTCTGGGCCGGACTCCGGCCAATCGAATTTCCTGGGAGATTGACTGAATGAAAGTGCGCCTGCTTGCCGCCAGCCTCGCGGCAATGACCCTGGTTTCCGCAGCGGCCTCCGCGCAGGACACCACGTCCGAGAGAGGCAAGCTGAGCTACGCGATCGGCTTCAACACCGGCGTGGAACTCGCCGAACTCACTGCGCGCGGCGAGGCGGTCGACGTCAACACCGTGATCAAGGCGATCCAGGACGCGTACGCCAAGAAGCAGCCGGCGGTTCCCGTCGACCAGCTCAAGGCCGCAGTGGAAAACATGCAGAAGCGCCAGCAGGCGAAGATGCAGGCCGAGTTCACCAAGCTGTCGACGGACAACAAGACCCAGAGCGACGCCTTCCTCGCGCAGAACCGCGCCAAGCAGGGCGTCCAGACCCTGCCGGGCAGCACGGTCCAGTACCGCGTGATCGAGAACGGCAGCGGCGCCAAGCCGACCCAGGCCAGCGACGTGCAGCTCAACTACAAGGGCGCGCTGCCCGACGGCACCGTGTTCGTCGACACCGCGCAGCCGCAGGGCGAAGGCCAGCAGGCCGGCCCGGTGACGATGAAGGTCAGCCAGATCCCGCTGGTGGGCCTGCGCGAGGCGCTGCTGCAGATGCCTGCCGGCGCGCGCTGGGAAGTGGTGCTGCCGGGCGACAAGGCCTATGGCACCGACATGCGCGCCGGTCGCATGGCGAACCAGGCGGTCGTGTTCGACGTCAAGCTGGTCAGCGTCAAGTAAGGCAGGGATCCGCGCCCTGGCGCGGGTAGCTTCCGCCACGCCGGCGAGACCCGGTGGTGGAAACGGCGATGTAATGCACGCACGGCCCGCGCTCGACGCGGGCCGTGTGCCTTTCCGGCGACCGCGTATGCGCGCCGGGAAGGCGCAGGTCGTGCGTTCGCAAGTCGCGGCCACCGGACCCTGATCCGGAGGCTTCGCAAACGGCGAAGACTGCTGCCCGCCTCGCCCACATGCGGCAGCGCCTGCGCGGCATGGCGCCGCGGCTGCTCCGCTTCCCCGGGGAAAGGATCGTCCCGTTTTCACGCGCCGGCCTGCCGGTGCACATGATGTGTTGCGGCGGACGGCGCCGCCGTATGGCAATGTTCCCCCCGATGAACTCCACCTTCCGTGCCGTGCTCAGTCCCTGCATCGGCGTCTGCATGCTCGACGAGACGAGCATGTGCATGGGCTGCCATCGCAGCGCTGCGGAAATCGCCCGCTGGCTGCACATGGACGACGACGAGCGGCTGCGGCTGATGGAAGACGTGCTTCCGCAACGCGAGGCGCAGCGCACGAGGTGACGGCTCCGATGACGCGTTTCGATTCGACGGGAAGGTTCGGGCCGCGGTTCGAGCGCATCGCGCGCGCATTGCATCCGATCGACGCCGAGCCGGCGGGGCCGGAATGGAACCTGGCCGAACTCGATGGCCTGCCTGCGCGCGACGCCACGATCCCGGCGGCGGTGCTGCTCGGCCTGGTCGAACGCGACGACGATCTGCAGGTGGTGCTCACGCGCCGCACCGAGGCGCTGCGCCTGCACGCCGGCCAGGTGAGCCTGCCGGGCGGACGCATGGACCCCGGCGACGACAGCCTGCTCGCCGCCGCGTTGCGCGAGGCCAGGGAGGAGATCGGTCTCGAATCCGCGCAGGTCTCGCCCCTGGGGTTCCTCGATCCGATGCGCACCGTCACCGGCTACCGGGTGATGCCGGTGATCGCCCGGCTCGATCCGGGCTTCGTGGCGCGCCCCGATCCGGCGGAAGTCGCGGCGGTGTTCGAGGTGCCGCTGGGGTTCCTTCTGGCGCGCGACCATCTGCGTGAGCTGGAGATCAGCTTCGCCGGCCGCATCCGCCACGTGCTGGAGTTCGCGCCGTATCCGGGTGCGCCGGAGCAGCGCATCTGGGGCGTGACCGCCTCGATCCTGTACAACCTGCGCGAGCGGCTGGAGGCGACGGCATGACGCTGCACTGGAATACGCTGGTGTCGGCGGAGGCGCTCGCGGCCGCGCTGCATGCGCCGGACCTGGTGGTGCTGGATTGCCGCGCCTCGCTCGCGGATCCCGATGCCGGGGAGCGCGCCCATCGCGCGGCGCACGTTCCCGGCGCGCTGCATGCGCATCTCGAGCGCGACCTCTCGGGTCCGCGCAGGCCCGGGCAGGGCCGGCATCCCTGGCCCGAGCCCGGCACGTTCAACGCGCGGCTCGCGGACTGGGGGATCTCGCCCGCGACCCGTGTGGTCGCCTACGACGCCGGCGACGGCGCCTTCGCGGCACGCCTGTGGTGCCTGCTGCGCATGCTCGGCCACGGCGCGGTGGCGGTCCTCGACGGCGGCTGGACGCGATGGCTGGCCGCGGACCAGCCGGTTGAAGCCGGGGTGCCGACGCCGCGGCGCGGCGCCTACAGCGCTGCGTTCGACCGCTCGCGCCTGCTCGATGCCGAAGGCAGCCGCCGCCAGCTCGAACGCGGTGGCCTGCTGATCGACGCGCGCGCGCCCGAGCGTTTCCGCGGCGAGGTCGAACCGATCGATCCCGTCGCCGGCCACGTCCCGGGCGCGATCAACCGCCCCTATGCGGCGAATCTGTCCGGTGGCCGCTTCAAGCCGGCCCCGCAGCTGCGCGCGGAGTTCGATGCATTGATGGGTGGCCGCGCGCCCGGCGAGGTCGTGGCCATGTGCGGCTCCGGCGTCACCGCCTGCCACCACCTGCTGGCGATGGAGCACGCGGGCCTGTCCGGGGCGAAGCTGTACACCGGCTCGTGGAGCGGCTGGATCGACGATCCGGCACGGCCGGTCGCGACCGGCGAGACCTGAGCCTACTTCCCGAGCTTCGCCACCAGCGCGCGCAATGCGGCCTGCGTGTCGGGATCGCCCCAGGCGGCGACGAAGCGGTCCAGTTCGATGAGTTCCGGCTCCAGCGCGGCCACCACTTCCGCGCGCGCGATCGCACGCGTCGCCAGCATCGGCTTGCGCGGCAACGACAGCAGGGCGCGCAACCAGTCCAACGCGCGCCGGGGGACCTCGTCGATGTCGGCCAGTTCGTCGACCAGACCGATCTCCAGTGCGCGCCGGGCATCCACCATCTCGCCCGCGACCAGCAGGCGTTCGGCCCGGTGCGGACCCACCACCCGACGCAGCAGGCGCTGGATGCCCTCCGGCGCCACCAGCCCGACCTGGGTCTCGTTGAGGCCGAGCCGGTAGTCGCCTGCCGCCATCACCCGGTAGTCGCAGCACAGCGCCAGCACGCAGCCGCCGGCGGGCGCATGGCCGTTGAGCGCGGCCACCACCGGCACGGGACATCCGGCGAGCGCGCGGGCCGCGAGGAAGAAGTCTTCCCAGGCTTCGCGCACGGACGCGGCATCGAGGCTCAGCAGGTGGGGGACGTCGAGGCCGGCGGAGAACGCCTTGGGGCCGCCGCACAGGACGATGCCCTGTGCGCCCGCTGCGACGGCGTCGGCGACTGCGCCGCGCAGCTGCCGGCAAAGGTCCGGGTCGAGTGCGTTGACCGGTGGCCTGGCGAGGCGCAGTTCATGGATGCCGTCGTGTTCGGCGCGTTCGATGAGCGGTTGCATGCAGGGGGTCCGGGTGGCGTCGCGATATCATAGGAGCATGGATACCCTTCGCCGCCTCGCCTGCCTTGTCGTGCTGTTCGCCGCGGCGTCGCCGGTGTGGGCGGACGACGCCTGCATCCCCGTCGTCGAATCGGGCTGGATCCGGCAGCCGCCGATGGCGATGCCGATGATGGCCGGGTTCGCCGAGGTCCGGAATCCGTGCGACGCGCCGGTGGCCATCGTCGCCGCGGCCAGTCCCGCGTTCGCGTCGGTGGAGCTGCATGAAACGCGCAAGCTCGATGGCGTCAGCCGGATGCGGCATGTGGAGCGCCTGGCGGTGCCGGCTCGCGGCGGGGTTTCGCTGGCGCCTGGCGGGCTGCACCTGATGCTGATGCGACCGGAGGCGGAGGTCGAGCTCGGGCAGCGCGTTCCGGTCGAACTGGAACTGGCGGATGGCCGCAAGCTGCGCGCGGAGTTCGAAGTGCGCAGGCCGGACGCACTGTAACGGCCCCGGACTTCGATGGACGCCGGCGGCCGCGTGGATCGACGCCCGCCCGGCAACTCCCACCGGCGATCGACGTGACGCAGCAGTTGCGCCCGCCCGCGCGCCTCATGCCGGGGTTGCGCCGGGTTTCTGTTCATCGCTGAAACACCACCGGCGCCGTCGTTTCTGGCTGCCGGATCAATGGCTTGCGCGTCGCCCATCGGGTCGCGCGGTGGCGAGGGGCGGCCCGGCGTTTCAGTTCTGAAACGTTTCTTGCGCCGGAACCTGAGCGCGGGCCCGTGGCGGCCGTCCCCATTGCACGCATGCCACCGGAAATCCGAGCCGAATCAATCTCATGGAAGCGTCCGCTGGCGGTTGGCACCGCGTTTGCGAGGTTGCCCCTGCGCCGATGTCGTCGGACATGCATGCGTCGGCGCATTCGAACCCCAAGGAGTATTGCAATGCGCATTCGAAACAGCCTCATGACTGCAGCCGTACTGGTCGCGCTGGGTGCCCCGGGCCATCTGCTGGCCCAGGACCAGAACGAAGCCGGTGCCGGCGACAACAATTCGACCCGCGGCAGCAACCGCGACAACATCGGGCTCGCGCTGGCGCTCGGCGCCGGCAACGCCGCGGCGGACAACAACAGCAGCGCCTCGTCCAGCATGGCCGATTCGTTCAACACCAGCACCAGCACGGTCGTCGCGACCACCGCGCTCAACGGCCTGGTGACCGGCAACAGCGTCTCGGGCATCGGCAACATCGCGGGCAACAGCGGCAACGCCGGTGGTGGCGATGGTGGCGATGGTGGCGCCGGCCTGGGTGGGATCGCGGTCGGCGGCTTCGCCGATGGCGGCGATGGCGGCGACGGCGGCAGCGCGGCGGCCGGCAGCGCCCGCGATGGCGACTCGGCCAGCGCCAGCCTGAACGGCGCGCTCGGCGTGGCCGCATCCGAAGCCGACTCCGATGCGCGGGCGCGGACCCGCGAGCGTGGACCCGGCGCGGCCGACGCGACCGCCGATGCCCCGGCGGACGCCTGGGCTTCGGCCAGCACCTCGGCCACCGGCGGGGATGCTTCGAGCGGCAACAGCGGCAGCAGCGGCAATGCCAGTGCGATGGCCGGCGACGGCGGCGCGGGCGGCGCGGCGCGCGGCGGCGATGCGACCGGCGGAGCGGGCGACGGCGGCGACGGCGGCGACGGCGGAGCAGGCGGCGTCGCGTATGCCCACGCCGGCAGCTTCGAGATGTCGAACACGATGAACGGTTCGGCGAACGCCGCTGCCGGGATCATGGTGATGGCGCAGAACAGCGGCGCCTCGGCCCTGATCCAGCAGGGCGTGACCGTGCAGGCCAACCTGACGGTCGGCCCGTAAGCGGGTCGCGGACGGCCCCGCGGGCGACCGCGGGGCCGCTTCCGCCAGGCAGCGACCTGGCGGCGGCTGCGGATCGGAAGGAGAACCTCATGGACGCAAGCAAGCGATCGAAGCCCGGCGTGTGGGTGGCGTTGTTGTGGCTGGCGTGGCCGCTGTCGGCGTCGGCCTCGGACACCAACGTGGACCGCGCCGATGACGCCTCCGTGCCGCCTGTGCCGGCGGTCCTCGGACCGGTCGTCCCGGAAGGCGCGCTGGCGGCCTTGCGCGGCGGCGACGCCTCGGTGGTGGTGAGCGTGGACAACCACGGCAACGTGTCCGGCAACAGCGCCAGCGACCTGGTCTCGGGCGGCAACCACGTCGGCGAGGGCGCGTTCGCACATGCGGCCGGGCTGGCGACGGTGATCCAGAACAGCGGATCGAACGTACTGATCCAGAACGGCACCTCGGTCAACGTCCGCTTCGGCGACCCGGGGCGCTGACGATGGTCCCGCGTCTTGCGCCGGTGCTGGCAGCGCTGATGGCGATCGTGCCGGCCTGCGCGCCTGGCGCGGACCTGGCGCTGCGCGTGCCCGGTGGCGGCGGGTACTCGGTCGCCGTGACCAGCCTGAAGGAGGCGCGCTTCCGCTCGACGGTGCGCCAGCAGTACGACTTCAGCTGCGGCTCCGCGGCGGTGGCGACCCTGCTGACCTACCAGTACGGCATGCCTGTCACCGAGGCCGAGGTGTTCCGCGCGATGTACGCCGCCGGCGACCAGGGCAGGATCCGCCGCGAGGGCTTTTCCCTGCTCGACATGCGTGCCTACCTGGAGTCGCGCGGCTTGCGCGCCGACGGGTTCGTCCTGCCGCTCGACAAACTGCACGAACAGGGCCTGCCGGCGATCGTGCTGTTGAACGAGCGCGGCTACCGGCATTTCGTGGTGGTGCGCGGACTGCGCGACGGACGGGTGCTGGTGGGCGATCCGGCCCGGGGTACACGCGCGATCCGGCGCCGCGATTTCGAGGCCATGTGGGACAGCAGGGTGCTGTTCGTGGTCCACAACCGTCGCGAGCTGGCGAGCTTCAACGCCACGCGCGACTGGAACCTTGCGCCGGTGGCTCCGCTGCAGCTCGGCATCGCCCGGCAGGGATTGCGCGATGTGGTGATGCCGCGCCGCGGGCCCGGGGAAATCTGATGGGAGCGATCGCGCGCAGCGTCGTGTCCGCCTCGATCGTGGCCGCCGCCCTGTGCGCCGGTCCGGCCCGGGCCGGCGGGGACCGGCACGCGGCGATGCCTGGAGCCGAGTGGGTACCGCTCGCCCCCGTGCAGCTCGCCGGCATGCGTGGCGGATACCGGCTGCCCTCGGGCCTGCAGGTCTCGTTCGGATTCGAACGGCTGGTACACGTCAACGGGCAGCTGGTCTCGGCGCTGCGCGTCCAGGTCGCCGACGTGGGACGGATCAGCCCCCAGGAGGCGGCGCAACTCGCCGCACTGGGGCAGGCGCAACTGCTGCAGATCGGCGCCGGCAACACGATGCAGGCGCAGATGACCGGGCTGGTGGTCCAGAACACGCTCGACAACCAGTCCATCCAGGTGCGCACGACGCTCGATGCCGGGGTCGGCACGCTGGGCATGTGGCAGGCGCTCAATGCCGGCGAGGCGCTGCAGCAGGCTTCCCTGTCGGCGCTGGCCGGCCCCTAGGACCGGCTTCATGGGCAGACAGGGAGGTGGCATGAATCAGGAGGAACGGGGCGCGGTGTCTTCCCTTCGTGCCCGGCATGCGACTCGGGCACTGCCGCCATTGGCCTTCGCGGCCGCTGGCTGTTTCGCGCTGCTGACGCAGGGCGCATGGGCGCAGGACGCGGAACCGGCGCAGGTGGGCGACGAGGGGCATCGGCTACGGTCGCTGGAAGCGCGGCTGTCCGAGCAGGACCGGCAGATCGACGCACTGCAGGCGCTCGCGCAGCGTCAGCAGCGCGAACTCGACGGACTCAGGCACGACTTGCGCGGGTCGGTCCTGGACGACCTGCGTGCGCGCGGCTCCGATTCGCCGGCACCGGCGTTGCCGCTCGCGATCGCGGACACCGCCGCCACGTTCGCCTCGCCCGCGACCGGCGTGGTGCAGGCCACGGCGACTCCCGGGGCCACGGGCCAGTCCGCTCCGGAGCCGAATCCGTCCGCCATCCAGGGTCCCGTGGGGCGGCCGCCCGACTCGGCGGAGCGACCGCCCGAGGTCGCGCAGATCTTCGACCAGCCGGGTGTGCTCACGCCCAGGGGTCGCCTGACGCTGGAACCGGCGCTGCAGATGGGCTACTCGTCCAACGACCGGGTCGCGCTGGTCGGCTACACGGTGATTCCCGCGATCCTGATCGGCCTGATCGACGTGCGCCAGGTCAAGGTCTCGAGCCTCACAGCCTCGCTGGCCGCACGCTATGGACTGACCCGGCGACTGGAACTCGAACTCAAGCTGCCCTACAGCTACATCACCAGCGACACCGTCAGCCGCGAGATCTTCACCGGCGCGGCCCAGGACACGGTGTTCAACACCGACGGCAGCGGAATGGGCGATGCCGAACTCACCGCGCGCTACCAGCTCAACCACGGCGGCGTTGACAGACCCTTCTACGTGTTGTGGCTGCGCTACAAGTCGCGCACCGGTCGCGACGTGTTCGAGGTGGTGACCGACTGCGTGACCCGCTGCGTGGCCAATGCGACCGGCACCGGGCTGCCGCTGGAGGCGCCGACGGGCAGCGGCTTCTCCGCGTTGCAGCCGGGCATCACGTGGCTGTACGCCTCGGACCCGGTCGTGTTCTTCGGCAGCCTGAGCTACCTGCACAACTTCGAACGCGAGGACGTCTCGCGCACCGTGCTCAGCGGAGCGCCCGAGGGGTATCCGCAGACCACCACCGAACTGATCGGCGATGTCGCCGCCGGCGACATCATCGGCTTCAACGTCGGCATGGGACTGGCGCTCAACGAGCGCGCGGCGGTGAGCTTCGGCTACGACCACAGTTTCGTCGACCGCACCCGCCAGAACGGCGAGGATGCGCCCGGTGCGGTCCGGCTCATGCTCGGGACGCTGATGATGGGGGCGTCGTATCGCCTGTCCGATCGCGCGAACCTGAATGTCGCGCTGGGGGTGGGCGTCACCCGCGATACCCCGGACCTCTCCCTCGCCGTGCGCCTGCCGGTCACGTTCTAGGCCGTCTCCGCTCCGGACCGAACGATGGCGTGGTGTCCTGCAGGCGTCCGGCGCCCCGATCCCCGCCACGATCGTCCCGTCTGCGCGTCGGGCCGCCTCGCGGTGGCCGATGCCGGCCCCGCCCCGCGTTGTTTGGAGACAACGAATGGAAGGCAGCCCGAGGGGGCGGGTGCAGGGAGATCTCGTATGCCCGCGTGCCCGGAACTGCGCGAAACCTTGCGCTTCCACGGACCGGTCGGTGTCGAGGACGCGGGACTGGAGGAAGCGGCCCTCGCGGCCGGCTGGCGCCTGCGTTCGACTCCGGACGACGAATCCGTGCTGCGTCACGTGGCGGGTCGTCGTGCGCCCTGCGTGGCCCTTCTGGATCTGCGAGGCCTGGACGAGGGTGGATTGCAGTCGTTGCGGCGGCGCCCGGCGCTCGCCGAGGCGCTGGCGGCCAGGCAGGTGGCCTGGGTGGCCATCCTGGAAGCCGGGCAACTCGCGCTACAGCCCTTGCGCAACCTGGTGCGCGAATGCTGCCACGACTACGTGACCTGGCCCTGCGAACGGGAACTGCTGGCGACCGTGCTAGGGCATGCCCAGGGCATGGCGGCGCTGGACGAGGACTGCGCGGAAGGCATGGCCGCACCTGCGATCGAGGGCATGGTCGGCGAAAGCACGGCGGTGCGACGGTTGGCGGTCCGGCTGCTGCGGGCAGCTGCGAGCGAGGCACCCGTGTTCCTGTCGGGCGAGACCGGCACCGGCAAGGAGCTGGCCGCGACCGCGATCCACCGCCAGTCGACGCGCAGCAAGATGCCGTTCGTCGGCATCAACTGCGGCGCCATCCCGCACAGCCTGATCCAGTCGGAACTGTTCGGCTACGAGCGCGGCGCCTTCACCGGCGCGACACAGCGCAAGCTGGGCCGGATCGAGATGGCCCACCGCGGCACGTTGTTCCTGGACGAGGTGGCCGACCTGCCGACGGAGTCGCAGGCCTCGCTGCTGCGCTTCCTCGAGCAGGGCACGATCGAACGGCTGGGCGGCACTTGCGCGATCGAGGTGGACGCCCGGATCGTGTCGGCGACGCACGTGGACCTGGCGCAGGCGGTCGAGGAGGGGCGCTTCCGGGTCGACCTCTACCACCGCCTGCGGGTGATCGAACTGCAGATGCCGCCCCTGCGCGAGCGCATGGGCGACATCGAACTCATCGCCCGACATGCCCTTCGGCTGCATGCGCGCGAAGGACGTTTCCGCTTCAAGGGCTTCACCCCCGGGGCGTTGCGCGCTCTGCAGCGTCACCCGTGGCCGGGCAACGTGCGCGAACTGATCAACCGGATACGCGAGGCGATGGTGATGGCCGACGGTTGCTACATTTCCGCCCGTGACCTGGGGCTCGAGGATCCGTCCGGCGACGGCGACGCGTCCCGGACCCTCGACCTCGCGCGGCGCGAGGGCGAGCGTGCGGCGATCGAACGCGCGCTGGCGCGCAGCGGCTACCGGCTGGCGATGGCCGCGGAGGAACTCGGGATCTCGAGGGTGACCCTGTACCGCCTGCTGCACCGCCATGACCTGCACCACGCCGGCGGCGACGCGTTCGACCGCCGCCTGGCGCTGGTCAGGGCGCGCTGAACGACGAGGCGGCGGAAGCCGCGCCTCCCCCGGCGACCGAACGCACGAACGCCGGCAGCGGCGTCGGCCGGCCGCTGGCACGATCGACCCACACGATCACCACATTGCCATCCGCGTGCAGCACGGTCCCGTCCTCGCTGGCGATGCGGTGGCCGATGGTGACGCTGGTGTTGCCGACGCGGTCCGCGAACAGCTCCACGATCACCCGTGACGGGTAGGGAATGGGAACGCGGTAGTTCATCTGCACCGCCGCCAGCAACGGCGCGGTCGACTCGGTCAGCCAGGGCTCGTCGAGCGAGTCGAACCAGCGGATCCGCGCCTCCTCGAGGTAGGTCATGAAATTCGAGTTGTTGACGTGGTTGAACGCGTCGAGGTCGCGCCAGCGCAGCTCGAGCGGCATGCGGAACAGGGCGGTGCGGTTGTCGAGGCTCATCGTGGTCGGACCCGGTCGTGCGGATGCGGTTGCGGAAAAGTGGCCGGCGCCTGGCGGCGCCGACGGCTCAGGCCGCCGAGCGCCGCCTGCGGGGCTTGTCCTCGAGCCCGAGGGTCTTGGCGAGGAAGCGGCCGGTGTGCGACTGCGGCATCGCCGCCAGTTGTTCCGGCGTGCCTTCGGCGATGATCATGCCGCCGCGATGGCCGCCTTCCGGTCCGAGGTCGACCACCCAGTCGGCGGTCTTGATCACGTCCAGGTTGTGCTCGATCACCACCACCGTATTGCCGTCGTCGCGCAGCTTGTGCAGCACCGCCAGCAGGTGTTCGATGTCGTGGAAGTGCAGGCCGGTGGTCGGTTCGTCGAGGATGTACAGCGTGCGTCCGGTGTCGCGGCGGGAGAGCTCCTTCGACAGCTTCACCCGCTGCGCCTCGCCGCCGGAAAGCGTGGTCGCGGGCTGGCCGAGCTTGATGTAGCTCAGGCCGACGTCGAGCAGGGTCTCGAGCTTGCGCGAGATCGACGGCACCGGCTCGAACAGGGCGAGGGCGTCCTCGACCGTCATGTCCAGCACGTCGTGGATGCTGTAACCCTTGTACAGGATCTCGAGCGTCTCGCGGTTGTAGCGCTTGCCGTGGCAGACGTCGCAGGGGACGTACACGTCCGGCAGGAAGTGCATCTCGACCTTGATCAGGCCATCGCCCTGGCAGGCTTCGCAACGGCCGCCGCGCACGTTGAAGCTGAAGCGGCCGGGCGAGTAGCCGCGCGCGCGCGATTCGGGCACCTGGGCGAACAGCTCGCGCAGCGGCGTGAACAGGCCGGTGTAGGTCGCCGGGTTGGAACGCGGCGTGCGGCCGATCGGCGACTGGTCGATGTCGACCACCTTGTCGAAAAGGTCCAGGCCGTGGACCTCGCGGTAGGGCGCCGCCTTGTGCGAGGCGCCGTTGATCTCGTTGGCTGCGAGCGCATACAGGGTGTCGTTGATCAGGGTCGACTTGCCCGATCCGGACACGCCGGTGATCGCGGTGAACAGGCTCGAGGGAATGTTGAGGTCGACGTGCTTGAGGTTGTTCCCGGACGCGCCCAGCAGTTGCAGCTGCATCTTCGGATTGGGCTTGTGGCGCCGCGAAGGGACCGCGATCTGGCGCTTGCCGGACAGGTACTGCCCGGTGAGCGAACGCGGCGCCTTCAACACGTCGTCGAGCGTGCCCTGCGCGACAACTTCGCCGCCGTGCACGCCGGCGGCGGGACCGATGTCGACGATGTGGTCCGCGAGCCGGATCGCATCCTCGTCGTGCTCGACCACGATGACGGTGTTGCCGAGGTCGCGCAGCCGCGTCAGTGTGCCCAGCAGGCGCTCGTTGTCGCGCTGGTGCAGGCCGATGCTCGGCTCGTCGAGGACGTACATCACGCCGACCAGCCCGGCGCCGATCTGGGACGCCAGGCGGATGCGCTGCGCCTCGCCGCCGGAGAGGGTGTCGGCCTTGCGTTCGAGGGTGAGGTAGTCGAGGCCGACATCGACCAGGAAGCTCAGTCGCTCGCGGATCTCCTTGACGATCTTGTCCGCGATCTCGCCGCGCCAGCCGGGCAGGTGCAGCTCGCCGAAGAAGCGCAGCGCCTCGTCGATCGGCATGACCACGAGGTCGGGCAACGGCCGTTCCGCGACGAACACGTTGCGCGCGGACCGGTTCAGCCGGGCGCCGCCGCAGTCGACGCAGGGGCGTTCGCTGATGTACTTCGCCAGCTCCTCGCGCACCGCCGCGGATTCGGTTTCGCGGTAGCGACGCTCGAGGTTCGGCACGATGCCCTCGAAGCGGTGCTTGCGCTGGGTGCGGCCGCCGGCGTCGGTGATGTAGCTGAAGGTGATGGTGGTACCGCCGCTGCCGAACAGCACCGCTTCGCGCGATTTCTCGGTGAGATCCTGCCAGGGCGTATCGACGCTGAACCCGTAGTGCTTCGCAAGCGACTGGATCAGCTGGAAGTAGTAGGCGTTGCGACGGTCCCAGCCGCGCACCGCGCCCGCGGCCATCGACAGTTCCGGATGCACGACCACGCGCGCCGGGTCGAAGAACTGCGACACGCCGAGACCATCGCAGGTCGGGCAGGCGCCAACCGGAGAATTGAAGGAGAACAAACGCGGTTCCAGCTCGGGCAGCGCGTAGTCGCACACCGGGCAGCTGTACTTCGAGGAAAACAGCAGGGGGGCGGCCGATTCGTCGTCGATCGCGTGCACCGAGGCCATGCCGTCACCGAGCTTGAGGGCGGTCTCGAAGGATTCCGCCAGGCGCTGCTTGAGGTCCTCACGCACCTTGAAGCGGTCGATCACCGCTTCGATCGTGTGCTTCTGGCGCAGCGCCAGCGGGGGCACCGCGTCGATCTCGTGGAGGACGCCGTCGACGCGCACGCGCACGTACCCCTGCGCGCGCAACTGCTCGAATACCTGCGCATGCTCGCCCTTGCGCTCGCGCACCACCGGCGCCAGCAGCATCCAGCGCTGGTCGGGATCGAGCGCGAGCACCTGGTCCACCATCTGGCTGACGGTCTGGGCTTCCAGCGGGTAGCCGTGGTCGGGGCAGCGGGGGAGACCGACGCGGGCGTAAAGCAGGCGCAGGTAGTCGTAGATCTCGGTGATCGTGCCGACGGTGGAACGCGGGTTGTGCGAGGTCGATTTCTGCTCGATCGAGATCGCGGGCGACAGACCCTCGATGTGGTCGACGTCCGGTTTCTCCATCACGCTCAGGAACTGCCGCGCGTAGGCCGACAGCGACTCCACGTAGCGGCGCTGGCCCTCGGCGTAGATGGTGTCGAACGCCAGCGACGACTTGCCCGAGCCCGACAGCCCGGTGATCACGATCAGCTTGTCGCGCGGCAGGTCGAGGTCGACATTCTTCAGGTTGTGGGTACGGGCACCGCGAATGCGGATGGTGTCCATCGCCATCGGACAGGATTCCGGTAGGGGGCTTGGGGGAGGGCAGCCGGGCGGACAGGGAAACGGGAATCGATCAGCCTAGCGAGCCGCCGATGTGGGGGCAAATGCCGAAAACGCCAGTCTCGCGGCGACCCGTCTCAGTTGGCGAGACAGGCAGGCATGGCGGCGATCTCCGGGAAGCCGGCACGTGCGGCCCCGCCCCGCCAGTCCGGGGAACATGGGCGCGGCGCCTGTTCGATGACGTCGGGCAAGACGTTATTTCGTTGTTAACGCGCCCTTCACGGCTCTGAATCTAACCTGCCGGCGTCCGTTCAGCGTGCATGCGCCGGACGGAAGTGCTCAAGACAGACGCACCGGGGTCGTGCAGGCGCGGCCGGGTAAATAAATAAAGACGAATTGGCAAGCCCTTCAAAGGAACTGGAATGATGAAGATGAAACTCCTCAGCCTCGCGCTGCTAGGTGGCCTTGGTGTGGCGCAAGCCGCGTCTGCGCAGGAATTCGACGATCGCTGGTATGTCACCGGTTCGGTGGGCTACAACCTGCAGGACGAAGATCGCCGCACGGATGACGATTTTGCGCTGGGCTTGGGCCTGGGCAAGTTCATCAGCCCTACCTGGTCGGTGGAAGGCGCGCTGAACTACCAGAATCCGAGCTTCACTCACAACAGCGATTTGAATTGGAGCCAGTACGGCATCTCCTTGGACATGCGTCGTCACTTCATTTCCGAGGAGCGCAACTGGGCACCGTACGTGCTGTTCGGCCTGGGCTACCAGCGCTCGGAGGAAGAGTACGACGCATTCCCGGACCCGGATTCGCCGGCCCAGCGTGAGGACGGCAATCTGGCCGCCAAGGTGGGTGTGGGCCTGCAGGGAGACTTCTCCAGTCGCGTCGCGGTCCGTGCCGAAGTGGCCTATCGGGCCGATTTCGACGATCAGAGCTACGCGGCCGAGAGCGGCGTGGATTCGTCGGGCTATCCGCACCAGCAGGAAGAGAGCTACTTCAGCGACGTGATCGCGTCGGTGGGCGTGGTGATCCCGCTGGGTCCGGAGCCGACCGCGCCGGTGGCTCCGCCGCCGCCGCCGCCGCCGGCCGAACCGGCCCCGCCGCCGCCGCCGGCCCCGATCACGATCGACCTGAACGGGGTGAACTTCGACTTCGACCGTTCGACCCTGCGTCCTGACGCGGTGTCGATCCTGAACGAGGCGGTGGAGATCCTGAAGCGCTATCCGGACCTGCGGGTCGAGGTGGCGGGCCATACCGACCTGTGCGGTACGGACGCCTACAACCAGAGCCTGTCGGAGCGTCGTGCTTCGGCGGTGTACGACTACCTGACCAGCAACGGGATCGACGCCGGTCGCCTGATGGGTCCGGTGGGTTACGGCGAGAGCCGTCCGCTGGAGCCGACGGCGCAGACGCTGCCGGGCTGCAAGAGCGAGGTCAACCGCCGCACCGAGCTCAACGTCCAGAACTGAGGCCGACGACATGGCGGCCAGGCCATCCGATGGCCTGGTCGCCGGTCTCTCCATCGCTGCGTAGTTGTTAAGAAACCGTTTCTGATGTGGTATCATTCAGCGGCACCATCCATTGGAACAATGGCTTGGCCTGCTTTCTATAAGCCCGGGCGCAGACAGGATTCAGTTTTGCGGCCCCAGTCGTGTGTTTCATCTTCCGGACATCTCAAGGAGTCTTCCAAATGAAAATCCGCTTGTTGAGCGCCGCCTTGCTGGCGGGTATGGCCGTGGCGCAGGCCGCGTCTGCGCAGGAATTCGACGATCGCTGGTATGTCACCGGTTCGGTGGGCTACAACCTGCAGGACGAAGACCGCCGTACGGAGGATGCCTACGCCCTGGGTCTGGGCCTGGGCAAGTTCATCAGCCCGACCTGGTCGGTCGAGGGCGCGCTGAACTACCAGAACCCGAGTTTCGAGCACAACAGCGACCTGCTGTGGAGCCAGTACGGCATTTCGCTGGACCTGCGTCGCCACTTCATGTCCGAGGAGCGCAACTGGGCGCCGTACGTGCTGTTCGGCCTGGGCTACCAGCGCTCGGAGGAAGAGTACGACGCATTCCCGGACCCGGATTCGCCGGCCCAGCGTGAAGACGGCAACCTGGCTGCGAAGCTGGGCGTGGGCGTGCAGAGTGACTTCAGCCGCCGCGTCGCGGTCCGTGCCGAACTGGCCACGCGCTTCGATTTCGACGATCAGAGCTACGCGGCCGAGAGCGGCGTGGATTCGTCGGGCTATCCGCACCAGCAGGAAGAGAGCTACTTCAGCGACGTGATCGCGTCGGTGGGCGTGGTGATCCCGCTGGGTCCGGAGCCGACCGCGCCGGTGGCTCCGCCGCCGCCGCCGCCGCCGGCCGAACCGGCCCCGCCGCCGCCGCCGGCCCCGATCACGATCGACCTGAACGGGGTGAACTTCGACTTCGACCGTTCGACCCTGCGTCCTGACGCGGTGTCGATCCTGAACGAGGCTGTGGAGATCCTGAAGCGCTATCCGGACCTGCGGGTCGAGGTGGCGGGCCATACCGACCTGTGCGGTACGGACGCCTACAACCAGAGCCTGTCGGAGCGTCGTGCTTCGGCGGTGTACGACTACCTGACCAGCAACGGCATCGACGCCGGTCGCCTGATGGGTCCGGTGGGTTACGGCGAGAGCCGTCCGCTGGAGCCGACGGCGCAGACGCTGCCGGGCTGCAAGAGCGAGGTCAACCGCCGCACCGAGCTCAACGTCCAGAACTGATCCTGGCGTTGAAGCCGCTGAACAGGAAGCCCGGCCTCGTGCCGGGCTTCCTGCTTCTGGGCAATGCCCTGCTGGTGGCTTGCGGTCGCAGGGGAGCGCGCGATGCGCCGAGGCTTGCCTGCATCGATCGCGCTGCTACACTCCGCCGCAATCTAGTCGTGGGAGTTCGGGGCATGCGTGGACTGGCGGTTGTGTTGTTGTCGATGGGTGCCCTGACCGCACATGCCTCCACCCAGTGCCAGGGCGCCGCCCTGTCACAACCGCTTGCGGTGCGGCCGACGGTGTTGTTGCCCGTGGCAGCGGGATTCGCGACCGTGAATCCCCAGCTCGGATCGCAGCGGGGCGTACTGGCGCCGGATCTCGACGAATCGCAGTCGGTCGACAACGTGCTGTGGCGCCTGCGTCTGGAAGGCTGCCAGAACGTCGCCGCCGCGGTGCCCGCCGCTGGCGCCATGATCGCGCCCGGCGCAGCCGGCTACGTCAAGAAGACCGAACACGACAACACGCCGTACCGGTTCAACATGACCCAGAACGGCAAGCGCATGACGGCCGACGATTTCGACGCCTGGCTGCAGGCCAATGGCTACAGCGCCGGTCGCCGCGTCGATCCCAATGCCGCCCCGGCCGCCGCGTCGCCTGCGCCGGTCGAGACGCCGGAGCAGTAGCCGACGACGAGCCCTCGCGTCCCAGCGTCCGGCTCAGCCCTCCAGCACGCCCAGCTCGCGCCCGATGCGCGTGAACGCGTCTATCGCGTGGTCGAGATGCGCGCGTGTGTGGGCGGCGGACATCTGCGTGCGGATGCGCGCCTGGTCCTTCGGCACCACTGGAAAGAAGAAGCCGATGGCGTAGATGCCTTCTTCCAGCAGCCGCTGCGCGAAACGCTGCGCCAGCGGCGCGTCGTACAGCATCACCGGGCAGATCGGATGCATGCCGGGCCTGATGTCGAAGCCGGCTTCGGTCATCTTCCCGCGGAAGTATGCGGTGTTGGCGGCGAGTCGCTCGCGCAGGTCGCCCGCCGCATCGAGCATCTCGAACGCAGTCGTGCCGGCCGCCACGACGTGCGGCGGCAGCGAGTTCGAGAACAGGTACGGACGCGAGCGCTGGCGCAGCAGTTCGATCACTTCCGCGCTGGCGGTGGTGAAGCCGCCCAGGGCGCCGCCCATCGCCTTGCCCAAGGTGCCGGTGATGATGTCGATGCGATCGAGCACGCCCCTGACCTCGGCCGAACCGCGCCCGGTGGCGCCGAGAAAGCCGGTGGCGTGGCATTCGTCGATGTGCACCAGCGCGCCGTACTTCGATGCGAGCGACGTGATCTCGTCCAGTGGCGCGATGAAGCCGTCCATCGAGAACACGCCGTCAGTGGTGATCAGCTTCGTGCGGCAACCCGCCGCGTCCGCGGCCTGCAGCTGCTTCTCCAGGTCGGCCATGTCGCAGTTGCCGTAGCGGAAGCGCTTCGCCTTGCACAGGCGGACGCCGTCGATGATCGAGGCGTGGTTCAACGCATCCGAAATGATCGCGTCGTTCTCGTCCAGCAGCGGTTCGAACAGGCCGCCGTTGGCATCGAAGCAGGCGGCGTACAGGATCGTGTCCTGCTTGCCGAAGAACGACGAGATGGTGCGCTCGAGCTGCTTGTGCAGGTCCTGGGTGCCGCAGATGAAGCGCACCGACGCCATGCCGAAACCGTGCGTATCCAGCGCCTGCTTCGCCGCGGCGACGATGTCCGGATGGTCGGCCAGGCCGAGATAGTTGTTGGCGCAGAAGTTCAGGACCCTGCGGCCGTCGGCCAGCGTGATCTCCGCCGACTGCGGAGAGGTGATGACGCGCTCGGACTTGAACAGCCCGGCGGCGCGGATCTCGTCAAGCGTGGCGGCGTAGCGTTCGGTCAATGACATGTGGATTCCGCGATTCGTGATTCGTGATCCGGAAGAAGCGGGATACGCGTCGATGTCCGTCGAACCACCAGCCACGAATCACCAATGACGCTCCCTCAATTCCAGGACAGCACCACCTTGCCCGACTTGCCCGATTCCATCAGGTCGAACCCCTTCTGGAATTCGTCGGCAGGCAACTGGTGGCTCAGGACCTTGCCCAGCGGGAATCCCGACAGCACCAGCTGGGTCATCTTGTACCAGGTCTCGTACATGCGGCGGCCGTAGATGCCCTGCACGGTGAGGCCCTTGAAGATGATGCGGTCCCAGTCCACGCCGGCGCCCTTGGGCAGGATGCCGAGCAGGGCGACCTTGCCGCCGTGATACATCGCGTCGAGCATGTCATTGAAGGCACGCGGGTTGCCGCTCATCTCCAGGCCCACGTCGAAGCCTTCCAGGTGCAGGTCGGCCATGACTTCCTTCAGCGACGCGTTGGCGACGTTGACCACTCGGGTGGCGCCCATGTCGGCGGCGAGCTTGAGCCGGTAGTCGTTGACGTCGGTGACCACCACGTTGCGCGCACCGATGTGCTTGCAGATGCCGGCTGCCATCACCCCGATCGGACCGGCGCCGGTGATCAGCACGTCCTCCCCGACCACGTCGAACTCCAGCGCGCAGTGCGCGGCATTGCCGTAGGGATCGAAGAACGCGGCCAGCTCGCTCGGGATCTGGTCCGGGATCGGCCAAAGGTTGCTGGCCGGCATCACGATGTATTCGGCGAAGGCGCCATCCCGGTTCACGCCGATGCCCACGGTGTTCGGACACAGGTGCTGCTTGCCGGCGCGGCAGTTGCGGCAGTGCCCGCAGACGATATGTCCCTCGGCCGAGACGCGCTGGCCGACGACGTAGCCGCCGACACCGGGGCCGAGCTCGGCGACGCGGCCGACGAACTCGTGTCCGATGACCAGTCCCGGCCTGATGGTGCGCTGGCTCCACTCGTCCCACAGGTAGATGTGCAGGTCGGTGCCGCAGATCGCGGTCTTCTCGAGCTTGATCAGCACCTCGTTCGGACCCGGCTCGGGCACCGGCACCTGCTCCATCCAGATGCCTTTCGCGGCTTCGCGCTTGACCAGCGCCTTCATCATTCGGCCCATGGGATGAGCGTCGCCTCGTGGAAGACAGGGTGCGAATTATACGCCCGCGGCCTTCGTGCCATTTCCCCGGACGCGGCTTGCGGCCATGACCATCGTCATGGCCCGTTGGCCACACGAGTGGCTAGACTGCGGCTTTCCCGACTCCCCGGTCCGCCGCATGCCCAGCCTTCGCCGCCTCGCAGTCGCCCTGTCCGCCATCGCCGCCGCCGGCCTGGCGAACGTCCACGCCGCCGAGGGCATGTGGGTGCCGCAGCAGCTGCCCGAGATCGCCGCGCCGCTGAAGAAGGCCGGGCTGAAGCTCGATCCCGCCCAGTTCGCCGACCTCACCGGCGATCCGTTGGGCGCGGTAGTGTCGCTGGGCGGCTGCACCGCGAGTTTCGTTTCGCCGCAGGGCCTGGTGGTGACCAACCATCACTGCGCCTATGGCGCGATCCAGCTGAACTCGACCCCGGAGAAGAACCTGATGCGCGATGGCTTCAATGCCGCCACGCATGCCGACGAAATCACCGCCGGTCCGAACGCCCGCATCTACGCGCTCGACGCGATCACCGACGTCACCCAGCGCGTGCAGGCGGCCATCGCTGCGGCGTCCGGTCCGCTGGAGCGGACGCAGGCGCTGGATGCGGTCGAGAAGCGGCTGATCGCCGAGTGCGAAGCGGAACCGGGTTACCGCTGCAGCCTCTACAGCTTCCTCGGCGGCAATACCTACCGGCTGTTCCGCAACCTCGAGATCCGCGACGTCCGCCTCGCCTACGCGCCGCCCGGCAGCATCGGCAACTACGGTGGCGAGGTCGACAACTGGATGTGGCCGCGCCACACCGGCGATTTCGCGTTCTACCGGGCCTATGTCGGACGCGACGGCAAACCGGCGGCGTTCTCCGACGACAACGTGCCGTACCAGCCCAAGCGATGGCTGGAGATCGCCGACCGTCCGCTGCGGGCGGGCGATTTCGTGATGGCGGCCGGCTATCCGGGCCGCACCAGCCGCTATGCGCTCGCCGGCGAGTTCGAGGATACCGAGCAGTGGGCCTATCCGACCCTGGTGCGCCACTACCGCGCATTGACCGCGCTGGTCCGCGAGCGTGGCAGGACGGAGCCCGACATCGAGGTCAGGTACGCCAGCACCCTGCGCGGCTGGGAAAACGTCATGAAGAACTACGAGGGCCAGCTCACCGGCTTCGCGCGAACCGGGGCCGCCGAGGCCAAGCGATCGGAAGAGGCCGCGGTCCTGGCGTGGCTGCGCACGCGTGGCGACGAGGGTGCGGCTGCGATCTCGGCCCACGCGCGGCTCGTGGCGCTGGATGATGCCGAGCATGCGACCCGCGAGCGGGATCTGGTCCTGCGCATGTTCCAGAACACTGGCGCGATCTCCGCCGCGACCACGCTGTACCGCCTCGCGATCGAGCGCGACAAGGCCGACGCCGCGCGCGAGCAGGGCTACCAGGACCGCGACCTGCCCACGATCGAGGGCGGGCTGCGGCAGATGGAAAAGCGCTACGTCGCGGAGATGGATCGCGAACTGCAGCGCTACTGGCTCGACCAGTACGCCAGGCTGCCCGCGGCGCAGCGGCTGCCGGCGCTCGACAAGTGGCTGGGCGACCACGACACCGCGGCGATCGATCGGGCGCTGGACGGATTGGCGAAGACGGAGCTCGGCGATACCGAAACCCGGATGGGCTGGTTGCAGGCCGATCGCGAGGCGTTCGAATCGAGTCGCGATCCGGCGATCCGCTATGCGGTTGCGATCATGCCCACGCTGCTGGAGATCGAGCAGCGTGGAAAGGCGCGCGCCGGCGAGCGGCTGGACGCGCGCGCGACCTACCTGCAGGCGGTCGCGGACTATCGCAGGAGCCAGGGCGGGTTCGTCTATCCGGATGCGAACTCATCGCTGCGCATCACCTTCGGCAACGTCAAGCCATACACCAGGCTCGACGGCTCCGCGCAGCAGCCGTTCACGCGGCTGGAAGAGGTTGCGGCGAAGGCCACCGGTGAAGCGCCGTTCGACGCGCCGCAGGCGCTGCTCGACGCGATCGCCGGCAAACGCCATGGAGGCCTCGCCGATCGCCGGCTGCGTACCGTGCCGGTGAACTTCCTGTCCGATCTCGACGTCACCGGCGGCAACTCCGGGTCGCCGGTGCTCGATGCGCGCGGCAAGCTGGTGGGCCTGCTGTTCGACATGAACTGGGAAGCGGTGGTGTCCAACTGGGTGTTCGATGCGGACATGACCCGCACGATTTCGGTGGACCAGCGCTACATGCGCTGGATCATGCAGGAGGTCTACCCGGCCCCGCACCTGCTGCAGGAGATGGGGGTCGCGCCGAAGCGGTGAGCTCCAGGGGGCATCGGACGGGCCGCGAGGCAACGGGCGTGCGGCATCGCTTAGACTAGGCGCCGCCCGGGGGAGCCGCGGGCATCTGTCCAGATCAGGAACCCGCTGCCGCATGAGAATCCTGCTTGCCCGCCATGGCGAGACGCCGTGGAACGCCGAAGGCCGTTACCAGGGCCAGGAAGACATCCCCTTGTCGCCGGTGGGCGAGAAGCAGGCGCGCCTGTTGGGGGAACGCCTGCGGGACGTGCGCATCGACAGGGCGGTCAGTTCGCCGCTGACGCGCGCCTATCACACCGCGCAATACGCGCTGGGCGAACTGCGCGCGCCGATGCTCACCACCGAGATGGGCTTCATGGAGATAGCCCACGGCAGTTGGGAAGGCCTGCTGGCAAGCGAGATCGCCGAGCGCGATCCGGACCTGCTGCGCGCCTGGCGGGAGGCCCCCGATACCGTGCTGATGCCCGGGGGTGGCGAATCGATCAAGCAGGTGTTCCGCCGCGCCTGGGAGGCGCTGGAATGGTCGGTGGAGGGACTCGAAGCCCAGGACACGCTGTTGCTCGTGGCGCACGATGCGGTCAACCGGGTGCTGCTGTGCCACGTGCTGGGCATCCCGCTGTCGAAGCTGTGGACCTTCCGCCAGGCGCCGACCACGCTCAACCTCCTCGAAGGCGACGACCTCGGGAGCCTGGAGGTGGTGCGGCTGAACGATTGCTCGCACCACACCGCGTTCTTCGGCGAGGCCGTGCACCGGGCGCTGTAGCGCCTGCATCCGGAGACGACGGAACCCCGCGGAAGGGGGTGGGCCGCGCCCGGCGCCCCATCGCCCCACGGCGTGATCGCCGGTGGCGGGCCAGGCCGGTACACCCGGCGCAGCCTGCGGGCGTTTCCGCACTGTATTGGCGAGACGAAGCCCGGACCCTGACATGCCTACGACACTCCCCGACTGGCTCGTCCATATCGAGCGACAGCATCCGGCCGGGATCGAGCTGGGGCTGGAGCGCGTGCGTGCCGTGGCCGCGCGCCTCGGGTTGGCGCGGCCGGCGCGGCGGGTGATGACGATCGCGGGCACCAACGGCAAGGGGTCCACCGTCGCGTTCGTCGATGCGATCGCCCGCGAGGCGGGTTTGCGTGTCGGCGCTTACACCTCGCCGCACCTGCTGGCCTACAACGAACGCGTGCGGATCGACGGCCGCGATGCGGACGATGGATCGCTGGTCGAAGCCTTCGCGGTCGTGGAAGCCGCGCGCGGCGACACGCCGCTGACCTACTTCGAGTTCGGCACCATCGCCGCGCTGTGGATCTTCGAACGGGCGGCGCTGGACCTCGCGATCCTGGAAGTCGGGCTCGGCGGGCGCCTGGACGCGACCAACCTGGTCGATGCGGATGTTGCGGTGGTCACCACGGTCGACCTCGACCACCAGGACTGGCTGGGCGCGGACCGGGAAGCGATCGGTGCCGAGAAGGCCGGCATCGCGCGCGCATGGAAGCCGCTGGTGCTGGGCGACGACGATCCGCCGGCGAGCGTCCTGCGCCACGCGTACGCGATCGGCGCATCGGCGATCCGTGCCGGCAGCGATTTCTTCTTCGAGCAGGTCGACGACACGAACTGGCAATGGCGCGAACTCGACTACCGGCTCGATCTGCCGCTGCCCGCGCTGGCGGCACCGGTGCAACTGCGCAACGCCGCGGTCGCGATCGCCGCGCTGCGCGCACTCGACATCGACATTGCCGACGAAGTGATTGCCCGCGGCGTCGCCAGTGCGCATCTACCGGGGCGGCTGCAGCGCTTCGTGCGCGAGGGCGTGGAGGTATTCGTCGATATCGGCCACAACCCGCAGGCGGCGCGCGAGCTCGCCAGCTGGCTGCGCAAGGTACCGGCAGCGGCCCGGACGCATGCGGTCTACGCCGCGCTCGGCGACAAGGATGCCGCGTCCGTGGTGGCCGCGTTCGAAGGACTGGTCGATGCGTGGTGGCTGGCCGGTTCGGTCGGGGCCGGGGCGCGGGGCATCGCGGTCGAGGTGCTGGCCGAGCGGCTGCGCGATTCCCCTGCCGCCGGGGGCTCGCGGCACGTCGATCCCGCTGCCGCGCTGGCGGCGGCGTCGAGTGCGGCGCGGCCCGGCGACCGCGTGCTGGTGTTCGGCTCGTTCCACGCCGCGGAAGTCGCGTTGCGGACGTTGCAGGGCGCAGGTTCAGAAGCGGGCGCGGGTGGCGGCGTATAATCCGCGCGCCCGCCGCTCTTGCCGAACCCGATCCGAACCCGATGGATGCCGGACTCAAACAGCGCCTGATCGGTGCCGCCGTACTGGTCGCGCTGGCCGTGATCTTCCTGCCGATGCTGGTCAAGGGGCCCGCGCCCGACAGCGGCGTATCCGACCTGTCGATGCGCGTGCCCGATGCCCCGGACGGCGAGTACAGGACGGTCGATCTGCCCCTGGTCGTACCGGCCGACGCGCCGCAGGGCGGGGTGCTGGGGTCTCCCGAGCCGATCGATGGCGATCCGCTGCCAACTGTCGATACCGCCAATCCGCCACCCGACGCGCCGCGGCCGGCGCGCGGGGAGGCGCCGGCCGAAACGCCCGCGCCCGAGGAGCCCGTCGCCACGCCTGCCACCCCGGCCGAGCCGATGCGGCCTGCCGCTACCGGCGGCGGCGACTATGTGGTCCATTTCGGTGCGTTCGCAAACGAGCGCGATGCGCAATTGATCGTCCGCCAGCTCTCGGGTGCCGGCCTGACCGCCTACAGCGAGCCCTTCGATCTGGACGGGAAGCCGGCGCAGCGGGTGCGCCTCGGGCCCTACGCCTCGCGCGAGGCGGCCGAGGCCATCCGCGTGCGCGCGGCGCAGGTGCGTGGCGACGTCACGCCGCGCGTGGTCGCGCTCGACGCGCCCGCAGCCACGCCGCGGCGTCCGCAACCGCAGCCGGTCGCCACCAGGCCGGCCGACCCGCCGAAGCCTGTCGAAGCGCCGAAGCCGGCCGCCGCCACGCCTGCCGCTCCGGCGGCTGCAAGCGGCGGCTTCTCGGTCCAGGTCGGCGCCTTCAGCAATGCCGCCGAGGCAACGAAGCTGCGCGACCGCCTGCGCGGACTCGGCATCACCGCCTTCACCGACACGGTGAACACCGACAAGGGTCGTCTTACCCGGGTCAAGGCCGGCCCGGTGCCGGACCGCCAGGACGCCGAACGCCTCAAGGCCCAGGTCCAGGCCAGGGCGGGCCTGGATGGAATGGTGCGTCCGCATCCTTGAGCGGGCGGCCCGCCGCCACCAGCTAGCAACCTCGCAACCTCGCAACAGCCACGGGAAACGCAGCCATGTGCGGCATCATCGGCATCGTCGCCACCACCGAAGTCGCGACCGCGCTGTACGACGGCCTGACCGTCCTGCAGCACCGCGGCCAGGACGCGGCCGGCATCGCCACCGCCAACGGCACCCAGTTGCGCGTGCACAAGGGCAACGGCCTGGTGCGCGACGTGTTCGATGCGAAGACCATGCGCCTGCTCGAAGGCCGCGTCGGCATCGCCCACTGCCGCTATCCCACCGCCGGCAGCGAGGGCAGCGACGAGGCACAGCCGTTCTACGTCAACTCGCCCTACGGCATCGCGCTGGCGCACAACGGCAACCTGATCAACACGGACATGCTGCGGCGCGAGGTGTTCGAGCAGGACCGGCGCAACATCAACACTCAGTCCGATTCCGAAGTGCTGCTCAACGTGTTCGCGCACGAGCTCGACAAGAGCCGCACGCTGACGCCGGAAGCCGCGTTCCGCGCGATCGAGGGCCTGGGCCGTCGCGCGAGGGGCGGCTACGCGGCGGTGGCGACCGTGCTCGGGCTGGGGCTGGTGGCGTTCCGCGATCCGCACGGCATCCGTCCCCTGGTACTGGGCAAGCGCGAGACCGATGCCGGCAACGAATACGCGATCGCGTCCGAATCGGTCGCGCTCGACATCCTCGGTTTCGAGCGCATGCGCGACATCGCGCCGGGCGAGGGCGTCGTGGTGACGCCGCGCGGCGAGCTGCATACCCGCCAGTGCGCCGAGCCGGCCGGCCACGCGCCGTGCATCTTCGAATACGTCTACTTCGCACGCCCCGACTCGATGATAGAGAACATCTCGGTGCACAAGGCGCGCATGCGCATGGGCGTGACCCTGGGCGAGAAGATCCTGCGCCTGCGTCCGGACCACGACATCGACACCGTGATCCCGATCCCCGACACCTCGCGCGACGCGGCGCTGGAGATCGCCAACGTACTCGGGGTGAAGTACCGCGAGGGCTTCATCAAGAACCGCTACGTCGGCCGTACCTTCATCATGCCGGGGCAGGGCGAGCGGGTGAAGTCGGTCAAGCGCAAGCTCAACCCGATCACGCTGGAGTTCCGCAACCGCGTGGTGCTGCTGGTGGACGATTCGATCGTGCGCGGCACCACCTCGCAGCAGATCGTGCAGATGGCGCGCGATGCCGGCGCGCGCAAGGTCTACCTTGCATCCGCCGCGCCGCCGGTGCGCCATCCGAACATCTACGGCATCGACATGCCGACGCCGGAAGAGCTCATCGCCCACGGCCGTACCGAGGAAGAGATCGAACGCATGATCGGCTGCGACTGGCTGGTCTACCAGGACCTGGCGGACCTGGAAACCGCCGTTGCCGGACCGAAGTTCCCGGGCATGAAGTTCGACAGTTCCTGTTTCAGCGGCGAGTACGTGACCGGCGTCGAGCCGGGCTATTTCGAGGGCATCAAGCAGTTGCGGTCGGACGACGCCAAGCGCCAGCGCCGGCTCGCCCTCTGACGCCGGCGCGGCGATGCCGACGCTGTTCGAAGCCGCGCGCGAATGCCTCGATGCGGCGACGATCGACGACAAGATCGCGCTGACCCACGTCCACGCTGCGGCGTTTGCGCGCGGCGAACTGCCGATCCCCGCGGACGCCGCGCCGCCCGAGCCGATCCGGATGCCCGGACGCCCGCTGCGTCCGCGCCTGGTGCATCCGCGCGAGCTGCCGAGGCGCGGCCTGGGCAGCGACGCGGGGCGCGCCGCGTTCGTCCATGCGATCGCGCACATCGAGTTCAATGCGGTCGACCTGGCCTGGGATGCGGCCTATCGCTTCCGTGGCATGCCGGAAACGTTCTACGACGACTGGGTGCGCATCGCCGACGACGAGGCGCGGCACTTCGCCCTGCTGCGCGGGCGGCTGCAGGCGCTCGGCCACGACTACGGCGATTTCGATGCGCACAACGGGCTGTGGGAGATGTGCGAGAAGACCGCGCACGACGGCCTGGAGCGCATGGCGCTGGTTCCCCGCGTGCTCGAAGCGCGTGGCCTGGACGTCACCCCCGGCATGATCGTGAAGCTGCGCGCGCTCGGCGACGAGGCGACCGTGGCGGTGCTCGAGCTGATCCTGCGCGAGGAAGTGGCGCACGTCGCCGCCGGCAGCCGCTGGTTCCGCTGGTACTGCGGGCGTCGAGGCCTCGAGCCGGAGTCGACGTTCCGCGAACTGCTGGCGCGCTACGCCCGCGCCGTCCTGCATGGTCCGTTCAACCTCGAGGCGCGCAGCGCGGCAGGCTTCAGCGTCGAGGAACTCGAAGCGCTGCTGCAGGCCGCGGAAGCCTCGTGAACGCGCCCGCACGCTGACCCGGGTGCCGAAGCCGCCCCTTCGCGTAGGCAATAGGGCAGCAACGTTGGAATCGCCCCGCCGGTCGGCAGGCGGAGCGGCTGCGCCTGGCGGCGCCGCTACAGCGCGGCGAGGTGGAAACCGGTGTCGTCGGCGCGCAGGACCGAACCCTGCTGGTACCAGTCGCCCAGTACGATCCGGCGACGGGCGTGGCCTGCCACGGTCAATGCGTGGGTGGCCGGACGATGGGTATGGCCGTGGATCAGCATCGACACCCCGTAGCGCAGGAACATGTCCTCGACCGCCGCCGCGGCGACGTCGGTGATCGTCTCCATCGTCCCGTCCTGCTTCAGTTCGCCCTGCCGCGCCACGCTCGCAGCGCGCGCCTGTGAGGCGAATGCGAGCCGCGCCTCCAGCGGCTGCGCGAGGAACCGTTCCTGCCAGGCCGGATCGCGGGTCTGCGCGCGGAAAGCCTGGTATGCGGTGTCGTCGGTGCACAGCAGGTCGCCGTGCGAGAGCAGCACCGGTTCGTGCCCGACCACGACCACCGCCGGATCCGGCAGGATCCGCATGCCCGCGCGACGCGCGTAGGCCGGGCCGACGAGGAAGTCGCGGTTGCCGCGCTGGAAGAACACCGGCACGCCCGCGTCGGCAAGCGCACGCAGCTTCCCGGCAACGAAGCCGCCGGCCTGAGAAGGATCGTCGTCGCCCACCCAGGCCTCGAACAGGTCGCCGAGGATGTAGAGCGCATCCGCGCCACGCGCCTCGCCGTCCAGGAAGTCGCCGAACAACCGCGTGATCTCCGGTCGGGCGGGGTCGAGGTGCAGGTCGGAGACGAACAGCGTGGTCATCCGCGGAAGTCTAGACCCTGGACCGGTCCGCGCACCGTGCCACCCGTCATCCTGTCCATGGCGCGACGCGTCCGGGTGCCGGGAGCGCGCCCACCATCCGACGGCGCGTCGGTCCATCCGGGGCGGCCGGGAGCCGCCATGGTCGATGCCGGTAAAATGCGGCGTTTCCCCCGACCGGCCCGCCCATGACCTGCCGCACCCGCTTCGCCCCCAGTCCCACCGGCTACCTGCATATCGGGGGCGCGCGCACCGCGCTGTACTGCTGGCTGGAAGCGCGCCACCGCGGCGGCGAGTTCGTGCTGCGGATCGAGGACACCGACCGCGAGCGCAGCACCCGGGCGGCGATCGACGCGATCCTCGACGCGATGGCCTGGCTGGGGCTGGACTACGACGAGGGTCCGGTCTACCAGACCCAGCGCCTGGACCGCTATCGCGAGGCGGCCGAAACGCTGGTGGCGCAGGGCAAGGCCTATTACGCCTACGAGTCGAAGCCCGAGCTCGACGCGATGCGCGAGGCGGCGATGGCCAGCGGCGGCAAGCCGCGCTACAACGGCGCCTGGCGCGATCGCGAGGAGACCGCCGACTACCACGCCTCGCGCAAGGACGATCCGAACCGCGTCATCCGTTTCCGCAACCCGCTCGACGGCGTCGTCGCCTGGGACGACAAGGTCAAGGGCCGGATCGAGATCGCCAACAGCGAGCTCGACGACCTGGTGATCTTCCGCCCTGACGGCTACGCCACCTACAACTTCGCGGTGGTGGTCGACGACATCGACATGCGCATCACCGACGTGGTCCGCGGCGACGACCACGTCAACAACACCCCGCGGCAGATCAACCTGTACCACGCCCTCGGCGCCCCGGTGCCGGCGTTCGCGCACCTGCCGATGATCCTCGACGAGCAGGGCGCCAAGCTGTCCAAGCGCACCGGTGCCGCCGACGTGATGCAGTATCGCGACGCCGGCTACCTGCCGCATGCATTGCTCAACTACCTGGTGCGCCTGGGCTGGTCGCATGGCGACCAGGAGATCTTCTCGATCCAGGAGATGCAGCGCCTGTTCGAACTGGAGAACGTCAACGCCAAGGCCGCGCGCCTGGATCCGGCCAAGCTCGGCTGGCTCAACCAGCAGTACCTCAAGGCCGACGACCCCGCACACGTGGCGCCGCACCTGGAATGGCAACTGCGCCAGTGCGGCTACGACCTGTCGCACGGCCCGGCGCCCGCCGACATCGTGGTGGCGCTGCGCGACCGGGTGCAGACGCTGAAGGAGATGGCCGAGCGCGCCGCCGTCTGGTTCGGCCCGCTGACGCACTACGACGACGCGGCCGTGGCCAAGCATCTCAAGGCGGGTGCCGACGCACCGCTGCGGGACGCGCGCGAGCGCCTGGCCGCGCTGCAGGAATGGAACGTCGAGGCGATCGTTGCCGCGCTGCACGCGACGGCCGACGCGCTGGGCCTGGGCATGGGCAAGGTGGCGCAGCCGCTGCGGGTGGCGATCACCGGCACCCAGGTCAGTCCCGATATCGCGCACACGGTGTACCTCGCCGGCCGCGCAGAGGCGTTGAAACGCATCGACGCCGCGCTCGAACGGGTGCCTGCGGCTGGCGCGGCTTGAGTCGGCGCGCGTCCGGCACCATCATCGGACCATGGGTATCCCCGAACACGGCTGCATCGACCCGCACCATCACGTCCACGACGCCAAGGGCTTCGTGCGCGCGGTGGAACGCGCGTGCCACGAGCGCGGACTGCGGTTGACCCCGATCCGCGCGCGCGTGCTCGGCCTGGTCGCGCAGGCCGGGCGCCCGGTGAAGGCCTACGACCTGCTGGACATGGTGCGCGCGGGCGAGGGCGCCGGGGCCGACGCGCCTCCCACCATCTATCGCGCCCTAGATTTCCTGATGGCCAACGGCTTCATCCACAAGCTGCAGTCGGTCAACGCCTTCGTGGCCTGCCACCACCCCGACAGCGCGCAGCACTCGGTGCCCTTCCTGATCTGCGACCGCTGCCACAATGCGGTGGAGCTGGAGGATGCGCAGGTGGTCGCTTCGCTCGACGAGCGTGCGCGCGCGCTGGGCTTCGTGCCGCAGGCGCAGACGCTGGAGGTGCACGGGCTGTGCGCGGAGTGCGCGCGGCAGCAAGACGATGGCGCGGGTGCGACCCGCGGCTGAGCGGATGGACGCGGGGATCCGCAACCGGATGCTGGGCGCCGCTTCCATCGCCTGGCGGCGGCGAGGTCGCCGTCCGCTGGGCGAGACATCATGTGGAGCGCTGGCCGGCGCCATGCCGCTCCGGACCGGGTGATCGCATGCCGCTTCGGGTCAGGGCGGGTCGTGTGCGTCCTTCGCGTCGGCGCGCATCCTGCGGCGGATGAACAGTGCCGTGAACAACGGCAGCCCGAGGATGATCAGGGCGCCGATGATCGTCAGCCATCCGACCGGCTCGGTCAGCATTTCGCGCAGGATCGGGTGCATGGTGGCGCCGCTCCGTGTGGTGGCAACGCAGGCAGCGTAGGTGGCGTCCATCGCGCCTGCATTGCGCACGATCAAGGATCGTCCGGCGCGACCGGGGAAGAATCCGGGGTTTCGTCCGGACCGCGGCCTTCCGGCGGCGAGGCTGCGGGTCGCGTCCTGGCGTGGCCCGAGAGGCGGGGCGCCCGCCCCAGGCGGCGCGCCGCGCTGTCTTCGGATGGCCGCTCAGATCGTCCGGCGCTGCGCCGCAGTGGCGGGATCGCCCGTGTTCGGGGTCCCGGTAGGCTCGATCAGCAGCAGGTGTGCCTCTTCGTCCGCCACCGGCCGGTGTTGCATGCCTCGCGGCACGACGAACAGTTGTCCGGGTCCGAGTTCGACGACAGCGTGCGGCAGCTCGATCCGCAGGCGGCCGGCAAGCACCAGGAACAGGTCGTCGGTATCGTCGTGGCTGTGCCAGACGAATTCGCCCTGCACCTTGACCACCATGACATCGTGGCCGTTGAACGTCGCCACCGTCCGTGGCTGCCAGTGTCCGTCGAAGCCGGCGAGCTTGCCTGCGAGATCGATGGCGTATGGCGGGTCGTGGCTCATGCGGGTTGCTCCTGCGGAAAGGGGCGCGGCGGGGATTCGCGGATCGGCAGGTTGAACGCCGCCGCCAGCAGCGCCAGCACGATGTCGGCGTACCACATCCAGGTGTAGTCGCCGAGGTGGGCGATCGCCAGGCCGCCGAGCCAGGCGCCGAAGAAGCCTCCGACCTGGTGCGAGAGCAGGGTGAAACCGAACAGCGTGGCCAGGTAGCGCGGGCCGAACAGCTTGCCGATGATGCCCGCGGTCGGCGGCACCGTCGCCAGCCAGGTCGCGCCGAGGCCGGCGGCGAACAGGTAGAAGGTCAACGGCGTCGGCGGCGACACCAGGTACACGCCCACCAGCATGGCCCGGCTGGCGTACATCAGCGCCAGCAGCGACTTCATCCGGTAGCGCTGGCCGAGCCAGCCCACCGCCAGGCTGCCGCCGATGTTGCACAGCCCGATCAGCGCCAGCGCGGTGGCGGACACGCTGTCGGACAGTCCGCAGAGTGCGATCTCGGTCGGCAGGTGCGTCACCAGGAACGCGATGTGGAAGCCGCAGGTGAAGAAGCCGATGTGCAGGCACCAGTAGCTGCGGTCGCGGGCGGCGACGCGCAACTGCGCGCGCAGGCCGTTGTCCTGCTGCACCGGCGCTGCCACGCCCGCGGCACGCTCCGCCGACGCACGCTTGCCGCGCAGTGCGCGGGCGAGCGGCAGGGTCGCCAGTGCGGCGACCGCCATGGTCCACATCGCGGCCATCCACCCGAACGCGCCGATGATCGCCTGGGTGACCGGCGCGAACACGAACTGCCCGGCGGAGCCACCGGCATTGATCACACCGGCGGCGAACGAGCGCTTGTGTTCCGGCGTCGCCGCGGCGGTCGCGCCGATCAGGACCGAAAAACTGCCGGCGCCGGCGCCCGCGGCCGAGAGCAGCCCCAGCGTCAGCACCAGGCCCCAGCCGGACGCGAGCACCGGCGCCAGGGCCATGCCGGCGAACAGCAGCAGGGCGCCCACGACCAGCACGCGAGCGGGTCCGCGCTGGTCCGCCCACGCGCCGAACGCGGGCTGCACCGCGCCCCAGACCAGCTGCCCGACCGCGAGCGCGAAACTGATGGCGACGATGCCCAGCCCGGTGTCCGTCGCGAGCGGCTGCACGTACAGTCCCAGCGACTGGCGGATGCCCATCGTCACCAGCAGGATCGCGGTCGCGGCAAGGACCAGCGGCCAGTAGCGTGGCGTGGCGGTCGTCATCCCGGCGCCACCACGCGTGCGGTGGCCGCATCGATCTGCGCATGCAGGCTGGCGAGCGCTCCCTGGCCGCCGACCTGCGCCTCCACTTCGGCTTGTATGGTGCGCCAGAGCGGGTGGGCGCGTGCGATCCGGCGCTTGCCGCTGGCGGTCACCACGAGGCGTCTGCGCCGCGCATCCTCGCAGGCGACGCTGCGCAGCCAGCCGGCATCGACCAAGTGCCTGAGGTCGCGGCTCAGGGTGCTGCGGTCCATGCCGAGATCGGCCGCGAGACTGCCGACGGAATGCGGGGCGCGGTCGGCGCGACGCAGGATCGAGTACTGGTTGACGTTGAGGCCCGCCGGCGCCAGCGCGGCATCGTAGCGCTGCGACAGCAGCCGGCTGAGCTTGCGCAGCCGGAAGCAGGTGCAGGGCGAGGCGGCGGCCGGGGAGGGCTCGCCACCAGCCGCAGGGGACGGGTGCGGTTCCATGTGCGTGTATATACACGTATCTCGGCGACGATGGAACCGCCGCCTGCGTGCCGCCGTCGGGTGTCGACGCCACATGGGGAGGGCGGCGGCAGTCCGCCAGGCGCATTCGGGCCGGGTGTTCGCTTCCGGGAGAACGTGCCTTCGCCCCTGGGTCACTCGTGCCGACGTCTATACGGCGATCCCGACGGCGGCACCGGCGCGGCGCCGCGGTCTGACCCCCAGCCCCGACCCGTTACGATCTCGAAGCCTTCGAACCCGGGCGCCGTTCGGATCGCCCTTGCGCGCGTGGGGTCGCGCAGGATCAGAAGCGGCGGGATCGCCCAGAACCCGCCGCCCCCGGCTGCGGAGCGCCACGGCCGCCCTTCGGCGGTGCGTGCAGGCCCCGGCAGGCCTTCCGGCATCACCATCGCGCGACGGCGTCGCGGGTGGTGTGCCGGGTCCACGGTCGCTCAGAAGAACATCCGCACGCCGGCCGCGATGCTGCGCCCGGGCAACGGCGCCAGGTCGCGCAGGAACGAGGTATGCGGCCGCGCTTCCTCGTCGAGCAGGTTGGTGCCGTCCACGAACAGTTCCAGTGCCCTTCCGGACGCGGTGTCGAGGTGCCAGGCGAGGTTGGCGTTGACCAGGGTGTAGCCAGGCGTTTCGTCCTCGTACTCGGCGACGCGATCCTGGCGTGCGTAGCGGATGGCGCCGATGCCGGCGCGCCACTGTCCGCCCTCCCAGCGCAGTTCGGTGCCGGCGCGCCACGGCGCGAGCCGGGGCAGGTTCCCGTCCTGGGCGAGATCGACGGTGTAGTTGTGGAAGTGGTCGCCGTGCGGGACCGCGAACGACACCTCGCGCGTACCTTCGCCATCGAGGCGGCCGCGCACCATGTCGCCGAAGCCGCGCAGCGTCCAGCGGCCGCTCCCGTTGTCGAGGAAGGTCCACTGCAGGTCGACCTCGCCGCCGGTGAAGCGCGTATCGGCCTGGTTCCACACCCGCGCGGGCGTGCCGCCGTCCTCGACGCCGGTATCGGCGAGGTAGACGAAGTCGCGGTAGTCGACCGCGTAGATCGACGCCCCGACCTTCAGCGGACCGTGGTGCCAGTGCAGGCCGAGTTCGGCGCGGTTGGCGGTTTCGTTGCGCAGGTCCGGGTTGCCGAACTCGTAGCTGCGGGTGGCGACGTGCAGCCCGTTCGAGTAGAGCTCCTCGGCGGTGGGCGAGCGCTGCGCGCGATCGAGGCCGAACGACAGGTGCAGGTCGTCGCCGAAGTGCCAGCGCGCCGCGGCCGAGAGGCTGGTGGCGTCGAAATCGCGCGAGGGGCCGATCGCTTCGGCCTCGTCGACCTCGACGCGGTTGCGGTCGTGGCGCGCACCGAGTTCGAGGTCGACCGTGCCGAACGTACGCGTGCCGATCCAGAACAGGCCGGCGTCCCGCGATTCCGACGCCGGCACGAAGGCCTCGTCGCCGATCGCGAGGAAATCCCTGGTCCAGGCCTGCAGCCCGAACGCACCGTCCCATCCGGCCCAGTCGCGATGCACCAGCTCGAGGCGCAACTCGGTGCTGTCGTTGTCGAACACGGTACCGATGGCTTCGCCCTCGTACTCGGTATGGGTGTATTCGGTATGCGCCAGCTTCACCCGCAGCGTATCGAACGCGCCGAGCGCGTCCAGTCCGCCGCGGACCTCGTAGCGGCGCTGGTCCATGACGATGTGCACGCCCTCGTCCGCATGCGACTCGTGGTCGTCTTCGTGATCGTCGCCGTCGTCATGGTCGTCGTCGTGGCCATGGTCGTCCTCGTGCTCGTGCGAATGCCCCGGCACGCCGTAGCGTGTATTGAACAGGCTGGCGCCGACGCCGACGAAGCCGCGCTCGCCGATCCAGGACACGCCCAGCGCGGCGCTGTCGGTGCGCACGAAACTGTTGGGCAGGCTGCCGTGGGCCTCTTCCTCGTCGTGGTCGTGGTCGTGGTCGTCGTCGTGATCGTCCTCGCCGTGTTCGCTCTCGCGCAGCGCGGCGCTCTCGGCGTACCCGGGAATGTCGTAGTCGCCGGTCTCGCGATGCAGCGCGTCGAGATGGAACACGAGGTTGCCGGAAGCCGAGGTGCCGTCCAGCCGAAGCATGCCGGTGCGCTCGTCGTTGCCGCTGCCGGCGCGCAGCTCGGCCCGGCCTTGCAGCGGCGCGTCGGTGGCGCGTTCGGGGATGCGCCCGTCGACCACGTTGACAGCGCCGCCGATCGCGCCGCTGCCGTACAGCAGCGTCGACGGGCCCTTGAGCACCTCGATCTGGTCGGCCAGGAACGGTTCGATCGATACTGCATGGTCGACGCTCACGGTCGACACGTCGCCCGAAGCCAGGCCATCGCTGAGCACCTGTACGCGCGCCCCGTCGAGCCCGCGGATGATCGGCCGGCCCACGCCCGGGCCGAAGTACGACGACTGCACGCCCGGCAGGCGGCTCACCGTTTCGCCCAGCGTGGTCGCCTTGGCCTCGTCGAGCCGCGTACCGGCCAGCACTTCCACCGGTCGGGTGAGGTCCTCGGCGGTGCGGGGCAGCGGCGTGGCGCGCACCACGACCTCGTTCAGGTCCTGGATCTCGTCGTGGCGGGGGTCTTCCTGGCCCGCGGCGGGGAGGGCGGCAAGGGCGAGCAGCAGGGCGGCAGACAGGCGACCGGGCGTGGGAAGGGCAACAGGCATGGGGGTGTGAAGTCCGTCGGGGAAAAGTGATGTTATAGTATTACGGTCTTATCGCCCTCCCGCTGTCAACACCCCGAAGGTCATGTCCCCACCGCAACGTCATCGCTGGCTCGACCGCTTCGGCGCCGCAGGCTCGATCGCCTGCGCGGCGCATTGCGCGCTGCTGCCGCTGCTGATCGCGGCGCTGCCTTCGCTCGGCCTCGCGGTCTGGCTCAGCGACGGCTTCGAGTTCGGATTCGTCCTGTTCGCCAGCCTGCTTGGTGCGTCCAGCCTGCTGTGGGGCTACCGGCGCCACCGTGCCTTGCGCGCGCTGGGCCTGCTGTTGCCCGGGCTGGTGGTGCTGTGGCTGGGTGTGCTCTACAGCCCGTTGCACGAGTCCGTGGTGCCGCATGCGGTGGCGATGACCCTGGGTGGCACCCTGGTCGGGCTCGGCCATCTGGTGAACCTGCGGCTCAACCACGGCCACGTGCACGACGCCACCTGCGCCCACTGACCGGCGTGCCGCCACCGGTTTGGGCAACGGCCCGCGTGATAGACTTCGCGGCCTCGCGCGATGGCGCGGCGGCCTGCGGGCCGTATTCCAGCGAATCCAGAAGATCCAGGAGCACGACGATGGGCAAGGGCGACCGCAAGACCGCCAAGGGCAAGCGCTACACCTCCAGCTACGGCAACGCGCGTCCGAAGGCCGTCGCCAAGGCGACGGGCAGCGCCGCCGCGCCGGTGGTCAAAGTGGCGAAGACCGCGACCAGGGCGCCCGCCAAGAAGGCGGTGAAGAAGGTGGCCGCGAAGGGCGAGTAAGCCGTTCCATCCGGATGCGGTGAAAGAAAAGCCCCGCGATGCGGGGCTTTTTCGTGGGCGTCGGGCAATGGCCCGAGGAGTCGACGGATCACCGGCTCAGCGCCGGGCGCCGGCCTCCACCTCGCGCCAGACCCGGAGCAGGTTCTCGCCGAGGATCTTGCGGATGTCTTCGTCCGGATAGCCGCGCGCCTGCAGGCCGGCGACCAGGTTCGGGAAATCCGCGACCGAGCGCAGCCCGTCGGCGAGCTCGCCGCCGACGCCGTCGAAGTCCGACCCGATCCCGACATGGTCGACGCCCAGCAGCTTCACGCCATGGTCGATCTGGTCGAGCACCGCGGACAGCGGCGTCGACGGCGTGGGATGGTCGCGTTCCCAGGCGGCCTCGAACGCCGCGGCATCCTCGGTCGGCTTGCCGGCGGCGGCCAGTTCGGCGTTGCGCCGGTCGAACTCGGCGCGCGCGCGGAACCGTGCCTGCATGTCGGTGGCGGCCTGCGGGTTGACGAAGGCGGTGCCGAACGGCACCTGCACCACGCCGCCCCTGTCCGCGATCGCGCGCGCCAGCTCGTCGCTGATGTTGCGTTCGAAGCCGGGCGTGAAGTGGCGGAACGCGGAATGGCTGGCGATCACCGGCACCGTGCTCAGTTCGATCGCCTGCGCGGCGGCGGCATCGGAGACGTGCGAGACGTCGACCATGATCCCGAGGCGGTTCATCTCGGCCACGACCTGGCGGCCGAACGGGCTCAGGCCATCCCACTTGCGCTCAACGCCATAGGACGAATCGGAGATCCGGTTGGCGGCGCTGTGGGCGAGGGTGATGTAGCGGATGCCGCGATCGAAGAACGCCTGCACCTGGGCGAGGTCGTCGCCGAGTGGCGCACCGTTCTCCATCCCCAGCGGCAGCAGCACGCGGCCACCTTCGCGCAGGCGCTCGACGTCGGCCGGCGAGGTCAGGATCGCGAACTTGTCGGGATGCCGCTGCACCAGGGCCTCGACCGCATCGATCTGCGCATGCGCCGACTGCCGCGCCCGGCCCTGCTCGTCCTCGCGCGCCGAGGTGTAGATCGACATGAAGGCGATATCCAGCCCGCCCTGGCGCGCGCGCGGGTAGTCGAACTCGCGGTCCGGCGCGGCCACGCCGAGGTCGGCCCAGGTCTCGGAGAGGATGCCGGGCGCGTCGACGTGGGTATCGACGATGATCGCGTCCTGCGCGAGGGCCTGGGCGCGTCGCTGTGCGTCGTCATCGGCATGGAGCGGCGCGCAAACGAGGATCGAGAGGGCGACGGCGAGGGTGGCGCGCAAGGGCATGCGAAATCTCCGTGGGTCAGGACAGTCTTCGGCCGCCGGCATGGACGGCGCGTGCCAGCGCGCCTCCCAGCCAGTAGCACAGCTCCGCGGGGCGGGCGATGTTCCAGTGGACGAAATCGGCGCGCAGGCCGACGCGAAGCGCGCCGCGGTCGTCGAGGCCGAGTGCGCGCGCGGCGTTGACGGTGGCGCCGCGCAGCGCCTCTTCCGGAGTCAGCCGGAAATGGGTGCAGGCAAGCTGCATCGCCTGGCGCAGCGACAGCAGCGGCGAGGTGCCGGGATTGCAGTCGGTCGCGACCGCCATCGGCACGCCCTGCGCCCGGAACTCCGCCAGCGGAGGCAACTGGGTTTCGCGCAGCACGTGGAAGGCGCCGGGCAGCAGTACGGCCACCGTGCCTGCACGCGCCATCGCGCTCACGCCGGCGGGAGAGGTGTATTCGACGTGGTCGGCGGAGATGCCCCCGAATTCCGCGACCAGCGCGGCGCCGTCGCCGTCGCCGAGCTGGTCGGCATGCAGCTTCACCGGCAGCCCGAGTGTCCTCGCGGCTTCGAACACGCGCCGGGTCTGGGCGAGGTTGAAGCCGATCCGCTCGGCGAACGCGTCGACCGCGTCTACCAGGCCTTCGGCGTGCAACGGGGGCAGCCACTCGCAGACGCGGTCGATGTATTCGTCGGCGCGCCCGAGGTACTCGCGCGGCAGCGCGTGCGCGCCGAGGAAGGTGGTACGTACCTCGACGCCGAGCGACTGGCCGATGCGACGCGCCACGCGCAGCATCTTGCGTTCGTTGTCGAAATCCAGGCCGTAGCCGGACTTGATTTCCAGGGTGGTCGCGCCGTCGCCCACCAGCGCGCGGGCGCGCGGCAGGGACTGCGCCAGCAGTTCGTCCTCGCTGGCATCGCGGGTCGCGCTCACGGTGGAGCGGATGCCACCACCGCGGCGGGCGATCTCCTCGTAGCTCACGCCCTGCAGCCGCTGTTCGAACTCGCCGGCGCGATCGCCCGCGAACACCAGGTGGGTGTGGCAGTCGACCAGGCCGGGCGTGATCCAGCCGCCGTCGGCCTCCACTACCGTGGCCGCGAGCCGGTCGGGCGCGTCCGCCAGGTCGCGGCGGCGCCCCACGAACGTGATCCGGTCGCCGCGCCATCCGAGCGCGCCATCCTCGATTGCCGCATAGCCGGCATCGCCCTCGAGCGTGGCCAGGCTGGCGCCGACGATCAGCCCATCCCAGGCCTCAGTCACCTCCGCCCCCGCCATCGCCGCCATCGCCGCCGCCATCGTGGTCGCGGCCCGCGGAACCGCCGCCATCGCCTTCGCGACTGCGCCGCGCTCCGGGAGAGCGCAGTCGCTCGCGCGACTTGAGCAGGACCACGGCCACCGCGATCAGCAGCAGGGCGACGATGGCGATGGACTCGAACATGACGGAAACGGCCTGTGAACGGGAGCGCGAGCGCGTTAGCCTAGCGTACTCCCGTCGTCTCCCGAACCCACGATGTCCGGATCGCCCGAGTCACCGATCGAAGCCGTCCCCGCCGGCTGGCGCCTGCCGGGCATCGCCAACCTGCATTCGCACGCGTTCCAGCGGGCGATGGCCGGCCTGGCGGAGCGCCAGACCGATCCGGCCGACTCGTTCTGGACCTGGCGCGAGACGATGTACCGCATGGCGGCGCGCTTCGACCCGGAGTCGCTGCACGCGGTCGCCTCGCAGCTGTACGCGGAAATGCTCGAGGCCGGCTACACCACGGTCTGCGAGTTCCACTACCTGCACCATGCGCCCGATGGCAGGCCGTACGCCACGCCCACGGCGATGTCGGATGCGCTGGTCGCGGCGGCGCGCGAGGCCGGCATCCGCCTGACCCTGCTGCCGGTGCTGTACATGACCGGCGGTTTCGACGGCCGCCCGCTCAACGACAGGCAGAAGCGCTTCGGGCACGACGTCGACGGCTACCTGCGCCTGTTCAACGCGCTGCATGCGCGGCAGGACGACATGCTCCGCGTGGGCTGCGCGCTGCACAGCCTGCGCGCGGTGCCGGCGGACGCGATGCGCGAGGTGCTGGCGGCGTTGCCGGCGGATGCGCGCATCCACATCCATGTCGCCGAACAGGTCGGCGAAGTGCAGGACTGCATCGCGGTGCGCGACCTGCGACCGGTGGAGTGGCTGCTGAAGAACGCCGATGTCGATGCGCGCTGGACCCTGGTGCATGCAACCCACCTCAACGACTGGGAGGTGGCGGCCGTCGCCGGCTCCGGCGCGACGGTGGCGATCTGCCCGACCACCGAGGCCAACCTCGGCGACGGCCTGTTCCGGCTGCGCGACTATCTGGATGCCCGCGGCGCCTGGGGGATCGGCTCCGATTCGCACATCTCGGTGTCGCCGGTCGAGGAGCTGCGCTGGTTGGAGTACGGACAGCGGCTGTCGACGCGCCGCCGCAACATCGCGGTCGCCGCGGCGTCGCCGAGCGTCGGCGCGACCCTGGTCGATCGCGTGCTGGCGAGCGCCGGCGGGTCGACCGGCTTCGCCGCCATCGACGATGCCATCGTCCTCGACGCAGCCGCATCCCAGCTGGCCGGCGCGACCCCGGACGACGTCGCCGATCGCTGGATCTTCAGCGGCAACCGCAATGCCGTCCGGGAAGTGCGCGTGGCAGGCAGGCGGGTGGTGGCCGATGGCGTGCACGTGAATCGCTCCCGGGTCGCTGCGCGCTTCTCCAGTGCGATGCAGGCCCTGCTGGCGGGCTGACGGTCCGCGGCCAGGGGCGCTTCGTCCGGCCGCCGGGCGGTTTCGTCGCAAACCCGGGCAACGCGAAGCGGCACGGGGCAGGCTGCCGGCATCCGACCACAGGAGACCATCGCCATGAAGACCTTCGTGACCGGGCTGGCCGCCGCGACCTGCCTGATCCTTGCCGGCGGTACCGGGACCGCCCATGCCGCAAGCACCACCGATGCCACGCTGCAGGCCGTCGTCGACCGGAGACTGGCCAGCGACCGTACCGGCGCGTGCATGGCCGTGGCCATCGTCGAACAGGGCACCGTCGCGCGCACCTACCGCTGCGCCGATCCGCGCGACGCGGGCCGCATCGGCCCCGACACCGCGTTCGAGATCGGATCGGTCAGCAAGACCATGGCCGCCGTGCTGCTGGCCGACCTGATCGAACGCGGCCAGGCCTCGCTCGACGATCCGCTGTCGGACTACCTGCCGGAAGGCACGAAGGTCCCGTCGTTCGAAGGCGAGCCGATCCTGCTGCGCCACGTGGTCACGCACACCAGCGGTTTGCCGGCGCTGCCCTCGCGGATGCAGACCGCGGCCGCCGACGTCGCCAACCCGTATGCGGAACTGACCGAGGCCGACCTGCTGGCCTCGCTTGGCGACGCGACGCTGGCCGCTGCGCCGGGCACCCGTTTCGAATACTCCAACTTCGCGTCGATGGTGCTGTCGTACGCCATCGCGCGCCGGGCCGGCATGGATTTCGAGAGTCTGCTGAAGCGGCGCCTGTTCGCGCCGCTGGGCATGCGGCACGCCTACGTCGACGACCCGCCCGCCGGGGTGCGCGCCGCGACCGGGCACACGCCGAACACGCAGGCGGCCTTGTCGTGGGACTTCGCCACCAACCTCGCGGGCGTGGGGGGCGTGCGCGCCACGCTCGACGACATGGTGCGCTACGTGCAGGGCAACCTGGGCTTCGCCGAGACCGCCATCACTCCCGCGCTCGAACGCGCGCAAGAACGCATCAGCGAACAGCCGCCGATGGCGATGAACTGGATGCTGGCGCCGGTCGCCGGCCGCACCGTGCACCTGCACGAAGGCGGTACCGGCGGCTTTTCCGCGTTCGTGTCGATCGACCGCGAACGGCGGCGCGGGGTGGTGATCCTGTCCGACACCACGTGGAACTCCATCGGCAGTCTCGGCAGCCTGGGCATGCATCTGGTCGACCCGTCGTTGCCGCTGGGCAAGCCGCGCAAGCTGGCGTCGCCGCCGGCGGCCCTGCTCGAGGCGCTGGCGGGCGAGTACCGGATGCCGCCGTTTCCGCAGGTATCGTTGCGCCAGCGGGACGGCAAGCTGTTCGGCCAGGTGACGGGGCAGGAGGAATTCGGGTTGGCCTACGACGATGCCGGCGACTTCTTTCCGACGGTGGTCGATGCCATCCTGCGCCCGCAGAAGAAGGCGAACGGCGAATACGGGTTCCAGTGGATGCAGATGGGTGGTGTGTTCGCGGCAACGCGCATCTCCGACGATGCCGGGCCGAGCGCCGCGCCGTCGCTGTCGGAAGCGGAGCTGGCCGCCTACGCGGGCGAATACCCGCTGATGCCGAACTTCGCGCTGACGGTGCGCGTTCGCGACGGAAAGTTGCGTGCGCAGGCGACCGGACAGGGCGAGTTCCCGCTGGAAGCGCGCGGCAAGGACACGTTCGAGGCCGCCGCGTACGGCATCGAGCTTGTGTTCAAGCGCGATGGCAAGGGCGAGGTCGCCTCGCTCGACCTGCACCAGGGCGGACAGGTGCTGTCCGGCCCGCGGAACTGACGCGCATGGCCGGCGCCGAGTACGGGCTGCGCGACCCGCTGCCGTCCGACGTGCTGATCGGCGGCAACGCGGTCTGGAGCCGATATCGCCAGTATCCGGTCTTCAGCCTGCCCTGGCTGGCCGGGCGCACGGTGGTGTTCGCGGTGGTGATCGCGGGCCTCGCCGGCATGTCGTTCCTCGGTGTCGGTGTCGCCACGGGCAGCTATGGCGCAGGGGCGATCGCGGGCGGCTACCAGTTCGTCGCGTTCGTGCTGATGACCAGCACCGGGCCGGCGCTGGCCACCATCGTGCGCCATCGGCGCTGGCCTGAAGCGCGCGAACGCATCGGTGTGGTCGTGGCCTGGCTGGCCGGGGTGGCGATCGCGTTCTTCGTCGACCGCTGGGCCAGCGGCGAGATCCGGCTCCTGGTGGCGGGTGCACTCGACAGTACGGACGGATTCGGCGCCGTGCGCAGGACCGCCGAGGAGAACGTGGGCCGGGCCGGGAACATCGCGCTCGCATTCAACATCCTGGTCCTGTTCGTGATCTACGGCATCGGCGGTGGCGGACTGGCGCTGCGTGCCTACTTCAGCGAGCGCCGGCGCTGGGAAGGCAACCTGCACCGGCGCCAGTTGCAGGCACTGGCCGCGCAGAAGCGCGACGCCGACCTGCGCCTGGGCGTGTTGCAGGCGCAGGTGGAACCGCACTTCCTGTTCAACACCCTGGCCTCGGTGCGCGCGCTGGTGCGCCGCGACCCGGCGCGCGCGGAGGCGACGCTGGATGCGCTGGTCTCGCACCTGCGCGCGACGATCCCGAAGATGCGTGGCGAAGACATCGAGCTGCACTCCACACTGGGTCAACAGCTCGACATCTGCGCGAGCTACCTGGAGGTGATGCGGCTGCGCTCCGGGGACAGGCTGTCCTGCCGGATCGATGCCGAACCCTCGTTGCGGCGGCTGCGGTATCCGCCGCTGCTGCTGATCACGCTGGTGGAGAATGCGGTCAAGCACGGGATCGAGCCCAAACCCGGCGCCGGCACCATCGATATCCGCGCATCGCGCGATGCCGATACGCTGGTCGTGGCCGTGTCCGACGACGGCGTGGGCCTGAAGGCCGGTACCGGTCCCGGCATGGGGCTGGCGAACGTGCGCGCGCAGCTGCAGACACGCTATGGAACCCGGGCCGCCCTGCGCCTGTCGGGCAGCGTGGGCGCGGGCACGCGGGCCGAGATCCGGACCCCGATGGAGCCGATGGCATGACGCATGGAACGAAGGCGGTCACCGTGCTGGTGGCCGAGGACGAAGCGCCGCAACGCGCGGAACTGCTGGATATGCTGGAAGCCGCCTGGCCGGGGGTCGACGTGGTCGCGGCCTGCGAAGACGGCGTCGCCGCCCTGCAGGCGATCGTCGAGCATCGTCCGCAGGTCGCCTTCCTCGACATCCGCATGCCCGGCGTCAGCGGCCTGGACGTGGCCACGGCGGCGGTGGCGTCCGGCGCCCAGGTCGTGTTCACCACGGCCTACGACGAGTACGCGATCCGCGCGTTCGAGGCCGGCGCGATCGACTACCTGCCGAAGCCGATCCAGCCCGCGCGGCTCGACCAGGCGGTCCAGCGGCTGCGCGCGCGCCTCGGGGAACCGGCCCACGACCGGCACGTGGACGTCGCCGCGCTCGAAGCCCGGCTGCGTCCGGCCGGCGAACGCCTGATCCGCTGGATCAGCGCCAGTGCGGGCGACAGCGTGCGCATGATCGGCATCGACGAGGTGCTGTACTTCCAGGCCCGCGACAAGTACGTCAGCGTGGTGACGCGCGAGGGCGAGGCGACCATCCGCATGCCGATCAAGGACCTGCTGGCCGGGCTGGACCCGGACACGTTCTGGCAGGTCCACCGCGGTACCGTGGTGCGCGTTCCGGCCATCGACCGCGTGCAGAAGGACGAACTGGGCAAGCACGGCATCCGCCTGCGGGGCAGCGACGACTGGCTCCCGGTGAGCGCGGCCTTCCTCCATCGCTTCCGCGGAATGTGACGGCGCCGGGACCGGCTTCGCCACGATCGCGGCGCCCGCGCCACGGACTGCGCGGCCGGCCTCCCGGCGGAGCGGGAGCGTGGCCGCAGGCATTCCCATGACCCGGATCAATGCCTGGCGCACGGGGATTGGACATGCTGGCGCCTTTGCAGCGGAGCACCGGAGCATGAACGTCGACATCGCGATCGTCGGAGCCGGCCCGGCCGGGCTGTGTTTCGCCCGGTCGCTGGCAGGCAGCGGCCTGTCGATCGCGATCGTCGAGCGGCAGCCGGCCGCCGCGATCGCCGAACCCGCGTTCGACGGTCGCGAGATCGCGCTCACGCATGCCTCGCGCGCCATCCTCGAACGGCTCGGGCTGTGGCAGCGGTTCGAGGCCGGCGAGGTGTCGGAGCTGGGCGATGCGGAAGTCATCGATGGCGACGCAAGCCGCGGCCTGCTCGTCAGCGCGGCCGACGGACGCAGCCCGCAGCTCGGCTGGCTGGTGCCGAACCACCTGATCCGGCGCGCGGCGTACGAACTGGTGGCCGGCCAGCCGGAGGTCGAACTGATGACCGGGCGCGAGGTGCGCGGCGTGGCGCGCGAAGCCGGGCGCATCGTGCTGTCGCTGGACGACGGCGGGCGCATCCAGGCGCGCCTGCTGGTCGCCGCCGACAGCCGTTTCTCCCAGGTGCGGCGGATGCTCGGCATCGGCGCTCGTTCCTACGACCACGGCAGGCGCATGCTGGTCGCGCGCCTCGCGCACGAGCGCCCGCACGGACACGTGGCCCGGGAGTGGTTCGACTACGGCCAGACGCTGGCGCTGCTGCCGCTCAACGGCGATCGCGCCTCGGTGGTGCTGACGCTGCCGCCGCAGGAGATGGCCGCGATCGAAGTGCTGGACGACGTGGCGTTCGCCGCCGACATGCAGCGCCGACTGCGTGGCCGGCTGGGCACGATGGGCGCCATCGGTACGCGCCATGTCTATCCGCTGGTGTCGGTGTTCGCCGACCGGTTCACGGCGTCGCGCGCGGCGCTGGTGGGCGATGCCGCCGTCGGCATGCACCCGGTCACCGCGCACGGCTTCAATCTCGGCCTGCAGGGACAGGCGACCCTGGCCGAAGCGGTGTTGCGGGCGCAGGGGGAAGGGCGCGACATCGGCTCGGACGCGGTCATGGACCAATACCGACGCAGGCACCGTGCCGCGGCCTGGCCGATCTACGCCGCGACGCGCCTGGTGGTGCGCGTGTTCACCGACGACCGGGCTGTCGCGCGTGGCCTGCGGGGCGCGATCCTGCGGGTCGCCAACGCCCTGCCGCCGTTCCGGCGCGCGATCGCCGCGCGGCTGACCGAGGCCGGGTGACGGCCGGGCTGCGCGCTATCCGAACAGGTCGAACTCCGGCGGCAAGGCGCCTTCGAGCTTGAGCAGGTACTGCTTGGTCGGCAGGCCGCCGCCGAAACCGGTGAGCGCGCCATCGGCGCCGATCACGCGGTGGCAGGGCAGCACGATCGGCAGCGGGTTGCGCCCGTTGGCGGCGCCGACCGCACGCGACGCGCCCGGTCGACCGACCCGCGCGGCGAGCTGCGCGTAGCTGACCGTCTCGCCGTAGGGAATCGTCGCCAGCGTGGTCCAGACGTTGCGCTGGAAGTCTGTGCCGTGCGGCGACAGCGGCAGGTCGAACGTGCGCCGCGTGCCGGCAAAGTACTCGCCCAGCTGGTGGCGCGCCATGCGCAGGACCGCGTTGTCGCCTTCCTGCCAGTCGTCGCCGCGCCGGACCGGGTGGCGGTTGTCGCGGAACTCGATCGCGCGCAGGCCCGCATCGTCCGCGGCGAGGAACAGGGGGCCGACCGGGCTGTCGACGAAGGTGGTCTGGACGTTCATGCCGCGCTCCTGCGTGCGGTGGGCTTCCGGGGTTTGGACGGGGTCGTGGCGGGGCGGGGCGCCAGCGCCGCGTCGCGCCACAGCTGGATCACGGCGTAGCCGCGCCACGGACGCCATGGCTCTGCGTGGGCCAGCAACTGCCTGCTGGTCAGCCGGCCGCCGTCGCCGACGGCGTGCTTCTGCAACACGAGATCTTCGGCGGGGAAGGCATCGGGATGTCCGAGCGCGCGCAGCGCGATGTACTGCGCGGTCCACGGCCCGATGCCGGGCAGGGCGGTCCAGCGCTCGACGATCTCGTCGAGCGTGCGCTCGGCGCGGAAGTCCACCCGGCCGTCCACGACCGCCTGCGCGATCGTGCGGATCGTCGCCGCGCGCGCGGCGGTCAGGCCGATGCCGGCCAGGTCCGCGTCGAGCAGACGCTCCGGCGTCGGGAAGAAATGCGACAGGCCACGCGCCGCAAACGCATCCGGCAGCGGCGTGCCGAAACGTTCGGCCAGGCGCGTGGTGAGCGTGCGCGCGGCGGCGACGCTGACCTGCTGGCCGATCACAGCGCGCAGCGCGATCTCGAAACCGTCCCAGCCGCTGGGCAGGCGCAGACCCGGGCGCTTGCGCACCAATGCGCGCAGGCGCGGATCGCGCGACAGCGTGTCGTTGATCGCGCGTGGATCGGCATCCAGGTCGAACATGCGGCGCACGCGTTCGACCAGCGCCAGCAACCGCGCCGGCGGGCAGCCGTGCACCTCGAGCTTCAGTGCGTGGCCATCCTCGCCATCGCCGCGCGGCCATGCGCCCACGCGCAGCCAGCCGGGCGCGTCGGCATCGCCGATCACGCGCAGGTAGTGCGTGGCGTCGACCACCTCCACGCCGGGCAGCGCGCGCCCGCGCAGGAAATCGAGCATCGCCGCGAAGTCGTACGGCGGTCGATAGGCCAGGCGCAGGGCGAGCACGTCGCCGTCGGCCGGATGCCGGCGGCGACGCAGCTCGCGGGGCGCCATGCGGTAGGCCTCGCGGAACGTGGTGTTGAACCGCCGCAGGCTGCCGAAGCCGGCGGCGAGCGCGATGCCGGTGATCGGCAATGTCGTCTCGGTGAGCAACTGCTTGGCGAACAGCAGCCGCCGGGTCCCGTGCACGCCGGTCGGCGGCGCGCCGAGGCGCTCGACGAACAGCCGCCGCAACTGCCGTTCGCCGACATGCACGCGTGCGGCCAGCGCCGCCAGCGGTTGTTCCGCGAGCAGTCCCTGGTCGATCAGCTTGAGCGCGCGCGCGATCGTGTCGTCGCCGCGTCGCCAGGCCCCGTCGGCCGGCGAGAGTTCCGGCCGGCAACGCAGGCAGGGCCGATAGCCGGCCGACTCGGCCGCGGCGGCGTTCGGGTAGTAGCGCACGTTGCGCGGCTTCGGCGCAGGCGCCGGGCAGGTCGGACGGCAATAGATGCCGGTGCTGGAGACCGCGGTGAAGAACAGGCCGTCGAAGCGCGGATCGCGGCTCAGGCGGGCCTGCTCGCAGATCGCGACGTCGGGTAGTGAGGGAATCGACATGGGCGCAGTCTAGCGCCGGGGCCGGCGCCCGACTCGCCGTTTTCGGACATCAATGCGGCGCGCCGGGGACCGCTTCCGGCAACGCCCTGTCGAGGGCCGGCAGCAGCTTTTCCAGGGCGCCCTCGTGGGGCGCGGGCGGTACCCCGAGCAGACGCGCGAGCAGCGGGTACACGTCCACGTTGTCGAAGGCGGGCAGGGTGACGCCGCGCCGGAACGACGGGCCACTGGCGATGAAGATCGCGCGCATCTCCGGTTCCGCCGGATCGTAGCCGTGCGAGCCACGGGTGCCCGCGGGCCGGCGCGCGAGATATTTGCGTGGCAGCGCGTCCCAGCCCTTGTCCATCTGGCAGACGATCGGCGGCACCCGAGGATGGGTGCCGTAGCGCCAGCGTGGCGGCAATTCGTGCCTGCGCCAGCACTGGTGATGCGCATGGCGGCCTAGCAGCGCCTCCTCCGCCTCCGCTTCGCGACCCTCGACAGGCCGGAAGCCGACGACCTGTCCCGACGTCACCGCGACCGCCACCGTCGGGTCGGCCATGTCTTCGACCACGACCACCTGGCCTTCCGGCACTTCGGCCATGCCATGGTCGGAGACGATCACCAGGTCGGTGGTCTCGCGCACGCCGGCGGCCTCCAGCCTGGCCAGCAGGGTGCCGATCGCGGCATCGACCTCGCGCATCGTCGCGCGCAGTTGCGCCGACCGCGGGCCGTGCGCATGCGCGCTGCTGTCGGGATGTTCGAAATAGAGCGTTGCGAAGCGCGGGCGGGTGGCGGCCGGCTCCGTCAGCCACCCCGCCGTCATGTCGACGCGCGCGGCGATCGTGCGGTCCTTGTCGAACGGATGCCAGCGCGTCGGGCGCACGCCCGCAACCGGCGCCTCGCTGCCGGGCCACGCGAGCGTGGCGGTGGCCAGGCCGGCGTTCTCCGCGCCGACCCAGATCGGCTCGCCGCTCCACCAGCGGCTGTCCCCGACCGCGTCGCGGTTCGCCAGCCAGAACCCGCCGAGCGCGTCGTCGCGCATCGTGTTGTGGACGATGCCGTGCCGGTCCGGCCGCAGCCCGGTCACGATCGTGTAGTGGTTCGGGAACGTCAGCGACGGGTAGGACGGATTCATCCATTCCGCGCGCACGCCCTCGTGCGCCAGCCGGTCGAGATGGGGTGTGTCGCCGCGTGCGAGGTACGAGGGATGCACGCCATCCAGCGACACCAGCAGCAGCGCGCGCGTTGCGTCGCCGCTGGCAGCCAAGGGCGCGGGCGTCGTCGTGCAGGCGCTGAGCAGAAACAGGCACAGCGGAACGAACAGGCGGGACAGTCCGGTCATCCGGCCATGATACGGAGGAATGTGACAATCCCCGCTTCGACAGGGTGCGCGGAGTCGGACCGCGTGCGGGCGACACCGCGGCGTTGCCGTTCGGGCGCACGTGCCATCGGTGCATGACGGCCGCGCCACGGCCGCGACGGCGCCGACGCTGACAGCGGTCTGAATCGCCATCGTGCAATGCGTTGAATCGCGCTGTGCGGAGCGTATGTTGGTGCGTGGCCATCCGGCCGGATCGTCCTCCCGAGGTGCTCCATGAAGTCCCTTCCTTCCAGGTTGTTGCCCCGCCCCCTGTTCGCCGCCGTCCTGGCCGTCGCCGCGTTCGCGGTGGTGCCTGCCACGGCGTTGGCGCAGGATGAAGAGCCGGAGGAAGCCGGCAGCGCCGCGACCAGGAAGGCCGATCCCGACGAGCGCTTCTGCATCCGCGAAACCGGATCGCGCATCGTCGCGAGCCGCAACCGTTCGAAGAAGTCCGAAGACGAGTGCGTCAACGCCGCCGGCCGCGTGTACACGCGCGAGGACATCGAGCGTACCGGTTCGGCCGACCTGCGCGACGCGCTGCGCCGGCTCGATCCCTCGATCCGCTGATCGGATCGGGGTCCGGGCGGGCAACCGCCGGCAATCCGGTTTACGCGCCGATCGCCGGTATCTTCGCTAGCGACCCGGCGTCCGGCGGCGCAACAGGCTGAGCGCCAGCAGGCACGCGAGAACCAGGCAGGCCGCGCCGAAGGCATCGCCCCAGCGCCGGTAGGGCGTACGCGTCGCCCGCAGCGCAAGATCCGCCACCAGCGAGACCGGTCCGTCGGCGCCCACCGCGGAGGCTTCGGCCAGCACGCGGCCCCGGTCGTCGCTGAGGGTCAGGTGGCCGTCGCGCGCCGCGCGGGCGATCGCGAAGCCGCCTTCGATGCCGCGCATCACCGCCATCCGCCCGTGCAGCCAGGCGTCCACGTCGAAGTCCCAGGCCGGCACCAGCAGCAGCTGGGTACCGCGTGCGGCATGGTCGCGTGCGGTCGAGGTGAAGTCGAGATCCTTGCAGATCGACACGCCCGTGGCGGGCGCGCCGTCGAGCATGGTGCGCGTTTCGCCCGGCGTGTAGTGCGCTTCGAGTCCCGGGATCAGGTGCCGCTTGTGGTAGGCGGACGGCATCGATGCCTGCGGGTCGAACACCAGCGCGGAGTTGCGCCTGCGCGCCGGATCGGCATGGTCTTCGGCGCCGATCACGATGCGGAGTCGGTGGCGGTCGGCCAGCGCCTGCAGCGGCGCGATGGCGTGCGACCGCACCAGCAGCGCGGATTCGGGCATCACCAGCACATCGACATCGTCGGTACCGGCGATACGTTCGATTTCCGAAACGTAGCGCGCAAGCAGATCGCGTCCTGCATCCGTATCGAGGTCGGCACTGTGGCTGCCGTCGCCACCCACGCTCAGCAGGGCCACGCGCACCTGCGAAGACGGCACATCGTGCTGCAGCCGCCACGCGCCGAAACCGAGCGCCACTGCGAGCACGCAGGCGCCGGCAACCAGGGCCGCGACGCGCTGCCGCGATTCGCCCGGCGCTGCGAGCGCCACGGCCAGCATCGACGGCCCCAGCCAGACCAGGAAGCCCACGCCCCACAGGCCGGCGAGCGCGGCCACCTGCAGCAGCGGCACCGCGTCCATCTGCGTGTACGCGATGTTGCCGAAGGTGCCGTGCGGCGACAGTCGCGCGGACAGCCAGGCCAGGCCGGTGGCGGAGGCGGGCACGGAGAACGTCGCCGCCAGCAGCCAGCCGCGTCGCGCCAGCGCGCGGAACAGCAGCACAGCCGGGATCATCGCCAGTGCCGGCATCGCGATCGCCTGCAGCACGACGGCCAGCGGCAACCGGATCACGTCGTGCAGGTAGTGCCACAGGTTCAGGCCACCCAGCGCGAACGCGACGAACGTCGCCAGCGCGGCCCAGCGCGCCCGCATGCGCACCGCCGCCGCCAGCAGCGGCAGCGGCGCCAGCCACGCCGCCCACCACAGCGGCTGCAACGCGGTGCCGAACCACCAGCCGAGTGCGGTCAGCGCGACAGCGACGGCCGCGATCGTCGGCGACAGGCGATCAGTTCCTGAGTCCATCGAGCAATCTCCCCAGTGACGCTTCATAAAAGGCCTGGAAGCGACGATCGTCGTAGCTGAAGCGACCGGCGCGATACAGCGCGATCAGCCCGTGCGAATGCCCCCACAGGGTCATGGTGATGTCCCACGGATCTCCGGCGCGCAACACGCCCTGCTGCTGCGCCTCGACCACCGCGTCATGGGCCACGTTCGCCGTCGGCGAACGCCTCGCGTGGAAATCCTCGGGAAAGCGCCGCGCGTCGTCGCGCCGCACCGAGAACGCATGGTCGAACAGGTGCGGGTGCGCCAGCGCGTAATCGAGGTAGATCAGCTGGATCGCCACCAGTTGCGCGATCGGGTCGCCGCCCGACTTGCGCGCGGCCCAGTGGTGTGCGATCTCGTTGAAGCTGTCGTCGCTGATGCGCTTGAGCAGCGCCTCGCGATTGGGGAAGTGGCGGTAGATCGCCATCGGCGTGATCCCGACCGCTTCGGCCACCCGGCGCATGCTCACCGCGCCGGGGCCTTCGCGCTCGAACAGCACGCGGGCGGCATTGAGGATGCGTTCGGCGGTGGTGCGGGAGGGCATGTATACACTGTATACATGTGGCGCGCGGAATTGCAAGAACGGGCCGATTCCGGTAGCGCAGGGCGTCTTCGGAAGGGCGCACGGCTGGCAGCGCGGGGGACTGCGGCGCACACTTCCCCGCGAAGACAAGCACTTTCCGGAGACAACATGAGCGACCCGCGCCACGATCCCTCCCGCAGCATCCGCGCGCCGCGTGGCGCCACGCTGAGCTGCAGGAGCTGGCTCACCGAGGCCCCGTTCCGCATGCTGCAGAACAATCTCGATCCGGACGTGGCCGAACGCCCCGAGGATCTGGTGGTCTACGGCGGCATCGGCCGCGCCGCGCGCGACTGGGCCTGCTTCGACGCGATCCTCGAAACGCTGCGGACGCTCGGCGACGACGAGACCCTGCTGGTGCAGTCCGGCAAGCCGGTCGGCGTGTTCCCCACCCATGCCGACGCGCCGCGCGTGCTGATCGCCAACTCCAACCTGGTGCCGCACTGGGCGACCTGGGAGCACTTCAACGAGCTCGATCGCAAGGGCCTGATGATGTACGGCCAGATGACGGCCGGCTCCTGGATCTACATCGGCTCTCAGGGGATCGTGCAGGGCACCTATGAAACCTTCGTCGAGATGGGCCGCCAGCATTTCGGCGGCAGCCTGAAAGGCAAGTGGATCCTCACCGCGGGTCTCGGCGGCATGGGCGGCGCGCAGCCGCTGGCCGCGTCGTTGGCCGGCGCCTGCTCGCTGACCATCGAATGCCGGCAGGCCAGCATCGATTTCCGCCTGCGCACGCGCTACGTGGACGAGCAGGCCGACGACCTCGACGACGCGCTCGCGCGCATCGACAGGTACAAGAAGGCGGGCGAGGCGAAATCCATCGCCCTGCTCGGCAACGCCGCAGACGTCCTGCCGGAACTGGTGCGGCGCGGCGTGCGCCCCGATGCCGTGACGGACCAGACCAGCGCGCACGACCCGGTGCACGGCTACCTGCCGATCGGCTGGACCGTGGAGCAGTGGCTCGCCGAGCAGAAGGCGAACCCGGAGAGTGTGCGCGACGCGGCCAAGAAATCCATGCGCGTGCACGTCGAGGCGATGCTGGCGTTCCACGCGCAGGGCATCCCGACGGTCGACTACGGCAACAACATCCGCCAGATGGCGAAGGACGAAGGCTGCGCCAACGCGTTCGACTTCCCGGGTTTCGTGCCGGCCTACGTGCGGCCGCTGTTCTGCCGCGGCATCGGCCCGTTCCGCTGGGTCGCGTTGAGCGGAGATCCCGAGGACATCTACAGGACGGACGCCAAGGTCAAGGAACTGATCCCCGACGACGCCCACCTGCACAACTGGCTGGACATGGCGCGCGAGCGCATCAGCTTCCAGGGCCTGCCCGCGCGCATCTGCTGGGTCGGCCTGGGCCTGCGCCACAAGCTTGGCCTGGCGTTCAACGAGATGGTGCGCAACGGCGAACTCAAGGCGCCGGTGGTGATCGGCCGCGACCACCTCGACAGCGGCAGCGTCGCCTCACCCAACCGCGAGACCGAAGCGATGATGGACGGCAGCGATGCGGTCAGCGACTGGCCGCTGCTCAACGCGATGCTCAACGTCGCCGGCGGCGCCACCTGGGTGTCGCTGCACCACGGCGGCGGCGTGGGAATGGGCTACAGCCAGCACAGCGGCGTGGTGATCGTCTGCGACGGCACGCCGGAAGCCGACAGGCGGATTGCGCGGGTACTGTGGAACGATCCGGGGACCGGGGTGATGCGGCATGCGGATGCAGGATATCCAGTTGCTCTGAAATGCGCAGAAGAGAATGGACTTCAACTTCCACTGATGACCATCATCCGCTGATAGGACACAACCTCACGCAGAGGATTCGGGAAGATCTTGAAGATTGACATTGCAATCTCCAAAGAGTACGGCCTTCTACCGCCGCTCATAAAGTCTTTAGCTATCCTTCCCGATGATCAGAAATTCTTCCGGGAAAGAAAGCGACGACATCCATTTTCATTGTTAACGATGGCAGTTCGCCCGTACGTTTCCGCAATGAACTCTTGTTATCAGCAACTTGAAGATGTTGCAAAGCAAAGTTTGCTCAGCGGGGAGGTGGGAGGTGAGTACGAAGAACTTCTCGCTAGTTATCAGCGTGTTCTGCATGCGGCGGAAGCATTTGATGATGTGGTGAACCTACTCATCGGAAGCTTCTTCTCATCGGAAAATCTTGCATCAAAGTCTGGCGCGCTCAGAGAGTTTAGATCTAGATCTAAGCGCTATCGAGGAAAGCTAGGCAGGACGATCAATGCGATCAAGCATCGGGGTGGGCATCTCAGGCCTATCGTAATGCTCGGAAGCATTGGTCAGGAGTACTGCGTAGCCCCTGGCGTGTACGTTGAAGGTGTTCATGTCGACGGTGTGATTGGCCCGGATGAAGATGTCCATCTGAGTGGGAATAGTGGATTCTCCCTCATCCGCGAGCTTCGCTATTACTTCGCTCACATCTTCTTTCTATGTCATTGGGCAGAGATATCTCTGAGGGGGAGCGGATTTATCGATAGAGAAGATGGTCGATCCACGCAGCGGGCGATTAGCGAGATTGACGGTATAGATGATCTTGCAAGAGGCTTGGCGAACTCTCGTCTGTGCATGTTTCCGGATGAAATTCTTCGAAGGAATCCAGGGATCTCCTTCTTCAAGAACCGCCTTGAATCTGGGTTGCATGTAGAGCTGAGAGGAGAGCCAAGAGCCAGATGCATCATGTCGGGGCAGATAAAGAGTTCCTTCCGAGGCGATTCGATCTCGAGAGCCTATAAACTTCCGTACATGGGGCATGAGGCCAACGAGAAGATGTACGCCAAGTTGATGGCTCAAAAGTTTAGGTTGGATTAGGAGGGCAGACGGGGCAGCCAATAAACGGGACCAATAAACGGGACGGAAGGAATTAAGAACCTATAGGGGCGGGTCATTTCTCCCGGATTCTGGTCGCGGCATCCGTGCTCGGGGAGAATGTCTGGGGCCTAGAGTCGACCTGCTCCGTTGTTGCGAAGTGAGATGGTGCGGGAGAGGGGCGGGGCGCGTAAACGTATCGACAGGGGAATCAATGATCGTTCCGGAATACTGGGCCGAAGCCCGGCAGCAGGTGCGTCGCAAGGGGCGGCAGGTCACGGTGCGACGCTTCGGCTGGTCCGACGAGAGCCGGCAGGCGGCGCAGGCGCATGCGGAGCAGCGGACGCAGGAAGCGCTGGACGCGATCCTCGCCGGTCGGGAGGACGTGCCGCGGCGCGAGCTGCGCACCAACTACGGCACCCACGGCGTGCCGATCCGCGAGCAGATCGTCGAACGCCACGACGATGTCATCGTCACCCGCAACAGCTATGGCGCGCTGTGCCTGAACACGCCGGACGTGCTGTTTGCGGACATGGATTTCGAGCTGCGGCCATCGGGCTGGGTGCTGCCCTTCGCAGCAAGCGTCGCGGCCTTGCTGGTCGGCTTCGTCGCGGGCCGGGTGCTGGGCGGCGCGGTGATGTGGGGAGTGGCGGCCGCAGTGGTGGTACTGGTGGCAGCGAACAGGCTCGTGTTGCTGCGCAGGCGCCGACGATTCGACCGGGATGGCGGGTCGGAGCGTCGCGCGATGGCACGGGTGGAGGCGTTCGTTTCGCAGCATCCCGAGTGGCACCTGCGGCTGTACCGCACGCCGGCGGGCCTGCGCGTGCTGGCGATGCACCAGGCCTTCGAGCCGCGCGACGAAGCCGTCGGGCGATTGTTCGCCGCCCTCCGCGCCGATCCGTTGTATTCGACGATGTGCCAGGTGCAGCACTGCTTCCGCGCGCGGCTGACGGCCAAGCCGTGGCGGATCGGCATGGGGCGGCGCATCCGACCGCCGGTGGCGGCCTGGTCCCCGGAGCAGGCCCACCTGCCAGAACGCCTGGCGTGGATCGCCGACTACGAGCGCAAGGCCGCGGGCTTCGCGGCATGTCGCTACATCGGCACGCTGGGCGACGATTCCCGCATCGATCCCAAGGCGCGCCGGGTGCAGGAACTGCACGATGCGATGACCCGCGCAGGGGAGCCGCTGCCACTGGCGTGAGCAAAACGGGGGAAGCAGAACGGGGGAAGCAGAACGGGCGCCAGGGTCGGTTTTTCCGGATGCGCCCCGGGATGCGGTAGATGCATCGAGTTCGCGGGAGCTGATCGACTGCATGACAATGGAAGGCGAGCCGCAAGGCGAATCCCTGATTGGGAACGGGGGCCGGCTCGGCTTCCTTGCGTTGTACGCCTGACTGACATGCCCCGCCGCTGCGCGCCACGCACTTGTAGGCGCCAAGCCCTTCACCGGGCGTCACTGCGCACGATTTCACGCAGACATGAACGCGTTCGCGGCATCATCTGCAGCAACACGCCAACACGTATGGAGTCACCCCCGATGGGCAACGAACAAGGTTCGGCCGGCAATGTCATCGCCGCCATCTGCAGTTTCTTCATTCCCGGCCTCGGCCAGCTGGTCCAGGGGCGGATGATGTCGGCGATCCTGTGGTTCGTGGCCGCGTGCATCGCCGGCGCGGTGACCTGGATCCTGACGCTGTCGCTGTTCCCGTTCGGCTGGTTCGTCGTGAGCGTATTCGCGTGCATCAACGCCGCGCTTTTCCGGCGGCCTGCTGAAGGCGTCGTAGGCGCACGTTGAGCGGGGGTGATCCTGGACGTGCCAGCAGGCATCTGTTCGTCCGGGCTGCATTCCTATGAAGGGCCGTCGTCGCCTGAAGCGGCGTCGTCGCCGGCGTTCGGGTCTTCGAACAACTGCTCGTAATTGCCGACTGCCGCTTCCATGTCGAACACGGGCGCGAAGTCGGCGGGATCTCCGCGCAGGGCGCGGGTACCCGCCATCAGGCGGGCGAGGATCGCATGCAGCGCGGCGTCCGGCTCGGGCGCCAGGGCGCAGTTCTCGAACATGTAGCCGATCGCGGCGTCGACATCGGCGGCGCGCGCCACCACGGTTGCCTTCCCGGGCGGCGCCGGGCCGTCGTGCTCGAGCCCGGCGAGGGCGGCGCGCACACGCGACATGCCTTCGATGAGCGGTGCGTCCGGCGCCCACGGCACATGGTGGTCGGCGACCGCCACATCCCTGCCTGCGATCGCGACGGCATCGGCATGCTCCGGGTCCTGCCGCTCGGCATGGTCGTTCGCTGCGACCTGCGCGGCGGCGTCCGCATGCGCGACCTGCGCGACGGCGCCGGTGTCCGCGGCTTCGGCGGGATCGGGATCCCGGGCACACCCGGACCCCAGTCCAGCGAGAGCCACCGCCAGCGCCAGGGCCAGCGGAATCTGTTCGATGTTCATGTAAAGCTCCGGGGAATGGTTTGCAGCGGTGCGCCGCCGTGCATGCCCGTACGGCGGGACTCGCCATTGCGGCAGCAGCGGTCATGCCATGCTCGCACGGAGCGTTTCCGGATGCCTTGACCTGGGTCAGGCGGGATGCCGCGCGTCCGGCTCAGCGATCGGCCGCGATCCGGCTCGCGGCCGCGTCACCTTTGCGCCAGGGGTCGCGCGTCAGCACTTCTGGTATTTCCAGTAGCGTGTCTTGCCTTCGGCGATCCACTCCGCTGCCTGCGCGATCCGGCGCTCACGCGTGGTGGCCTGTTTGGCTTCGACCACCCATTCCACGTACTCGCGCTGCTTGCCGGGCGCGAATGCGGCGAACTGTTTCTTTGCGCCCGCCGTCTTCGCCAGCGCCCTGGCGAAATCGTCCGGCATCGCGAGCGCGGGCTTCGGGGTTTCGCGCCTGGCTCGGGCGAGCGTGGCGCCGGCCTCGATGGCCTCGACCGCTTTCCTGAGCTGCGCGATCAGCGTGCGTTTCGCAGGGAGGTCGGCGAGCGCGGCGATCCGGCCGTAGTGGCCCATGGCTTCGTCGCGCCTGGCCGCGTCGCCCTCGCTGGCGTCGAGCATCGGCACCGCGAACGCGGCGTGCTGCTTGAACGCTGCCATGCCGGCGAGGATCTTGCCGCCGTGGGTGAAGTGCGGCGCGCTCCACTTCAACGTTTCCTCGGCGGTGGGGCAGGCCTCGTGCACGACGGCGCGCAGGTGCTCGAGGATCGGCCGCGCGAACGGTGCGGCCCTGGCGATGTAGGCGTCGATCCTGGCGTCGTGGGTTGGCATGGGCGACCTCCGGGCGGGCGAATTCGCTGGTTCAGGGATCCGATTCCATGGAGCTGATTCTACGGAGAGTGGAAGCGGGCGGGCGGCGTCGGCGCGTGCAGCGGGCGGCGTGCTGGCGCCAGCCCTGCTTGATCGGAGTTGTGCCGCCCGATGGCCGCAGTCCGGCCCGAGCGGTGTTGGTCCGACAGGTTCCAGCTCACCGGCTGCCGGACTCGGCCTCCGCATGCCGTGCGAAGCTGTCGAGGATCGCCTGCCATCCCTCGCGCTGCATCTCCGCGGGGTTCTCCGCTTCGGCATCGAACACGGTGCGCACGCGCACTCCGCCATCGGCTGGCTCGAAACGCACCGAGACTTCGCGACCGTCGTCCATGCGGTACTCGATCAGTTCATTCGGCACGACCCGCGTGTAGCGGCCTTCGAAATCGAAGCCCATGCTGCCGTCCCGGGCTTCCATCCGCGTGCTGAAGCTGCCGCCTTCGCGCAGGTCGACGCGGCTGCTCGGCGAGTGCCAGTCGTCCGACGCCGCGTTCCAGCGGGTGATGTGCTCCGGCGTGTTGTAGACCTCCCAGGCGGTGGCGAGGTCGGTGCGGGCGAGGGTCTCGATGGTGATCTTCATGGTTGGCTCCGTAGGGTCAGGGTGATGCGCGTGCATCATTGCCGCGTTTCGGGGTACGACGAGCGGGCAGCCCGCGGATCGACATCCTGTCGCCGCTGGAAGCCGCTCGCGACATCCATGGTGCGCGAACGGACCTGCCCGCATTCGAGCCTGGGCATCGGTGGCAAGCCATGACGCGCGCCTTCGCGCGGGAGATGTGCAGGAATTGGCGGGAGGTCGATCCACGCCCGTCTGGTTCGTCGTTCCCGCGTCGCCGCAACCGGCGGCGCTGCTACCATCCCGCCCGCATCCGGCAAGGAAACCGCATGACTCCCGAGACGCCCGCAGCCGATCCCGCCTTGCCCGCGGCCCCGCCCACCGGCTCCACCTGGGCAGCGCTGCGCGACGCGATCCGCGGCACCAATGCCGACTACACCCGCATCCCGCTGCGCCGCGCGGTGTTCCTGCTGGCCGTGCCGATGGTGCTGGAGCTGGTGCTGGAGTCCACGTTCGCGGTCGTCGACATCTTCTTCGTGGCGAAGCTCGGTGCTTCCGCGGTGGCGACGGTGGGACTCACCGAGAGCTACCTCTTCCTGCTGTACTCGATCGCCATGGGCTTGGCCATGGCGGTGACGGCGGTGGTCGCGCGCCGGGTGGGCGAAGGCCGGCGCGAGGAGGCCTCGGTGACCGCGGTGCAGGCGATCTGGATCGCGATGCTGGTCTCCGTGCCGTTCGCGGTGGTGGGGATCGTCTGGGCGCAGGACCTGCTGCGGCTGATGGGCGCCGACGCCTGGACGCTGGAGCACGGCTACCGGTACATGCAATGGATGCTGGGTGGCAACGCGGTGATCATGCTGCTGTTCGTGATCAATGCCATCTTCCGCGGCGCCGGCGACGCGGCCATCGCGATGCGCGTGCTGTGGGTCGCGAACGGCCTGAACATCGTGCTCGACCCGCTCCTGATCTTCGGACTCGGCCCGATCCCGGCGATGGGCATCGAGGGCGCGGCCATCGCCACCAACATCGGTCGCGGCGCCGGGGTGCTGATGCAGCTGTGGATCCTGTTCCGCGGCGGCGAGCACATCCGGGTGACCACGACGCAGCTGGTGCTGCGCGGCGCGGTGCTGTGGAACATCGTACGGACCTCGCTGGGCGGCATCGGCCAGATGATCGTGGCCATGACCTCGTGGATCTTCCTGATGCGCATCCTCGCCGGCATCGGCAGCGAGGCGGTGGCCGGCGCCACCATCGCGCTGCGCATCCTGATGTTCGCGCTGATGCCGGCGTGGGGCATGTCCAACGCCGCGGCCACCCTGGTCGGGCAGAACCTCGGGGCCGGTCAGCCGGACCGGGCCGAAGCCGCCGTCTGGCGCACGGGCTGGTACAACATGGTCTACACCGTCGCGGTGTCGGTGGCGTTCTTCCTGTTCCACGACGCACTGGTGGGGCTCTTCAGCCCCGATGCGGGCGTGGTCGTGGTCGGCGGCGAGTGGCTGCGGATCCTGTCGTACTCCTGCTTCGTGTACGGCTGGTGGATGGTGGCGGTGCAGGCGTTCAACGGGGCCGGCGACACGGTCACGCCGACCCGGATCAACGTCGTGTTCTTCTGGCTGATCCAGATCCCGCTGTGCTGGTGGCTGGCCGTGTCGCTGGACTGGCAGCACACCGGCGTGTTCTGGGGCGTGTTCGTTTCGGAGACGTCGGTGGGCCTGTTCACGCTGTGGCTGTTCACGCGCGGCAAGTGGAAGACGGCCGCGGTGTAAGGACGCGCTCTGGTGCCCGGTTCCGGAACCTGCACTGTTCGGTGTCCGGGTGATCGCCGCACCGCGACCCGGGGCATACGCCGGATCTAGGCGATCTCGAGCGTGGCCAGGAGCCCGAGCTTGCGCTGGTAGGCGTCCCAGTCCTCCGGACTCCTGGTCGGCGCGCTGGCGTCGGCGTAGAGGTGGATGCGGTCGGTGCTGTCGCTGTGCGCGTGGCTCAGCTGCGCTGCCTTGCCCGGGGTCAGTCCGATGAGCCGGACGGCATGCGGCACGTAGTCGACGTGTTCTTCGGTGCGCATGCCCAGCGGCTTGTAGAGCCGGTTGAGCACCACGTGGCCATGGTCTTCGACGCGCTCGATGCAGTAGGGCAGGAAAACGCGGCGGAACTCTTCGGTCGCAGTCGACATGGCGGTTTTCCGCTGACGGTCCCTGCCAGTCTTCCGCAAAGCTGCGGCACGGGCAAGCCTCGCAGTGGGTGCTGCCGGCAGAGGGTATCGGCCAGGGGGGCAGCGCCCTGTGCGGCACCCGCACGCTGGAATGCTGCGGATGACTGGCCCTCCAAGGAGCCTGACGATGGCGCCCGTCGGCACCGGAGTCGGGCCCGGCTCGTTTTCCGCAAGCCGTCCCGGCGGGGAATTCAGCGGGAGAGGCAATTCCGGTAACGCGCGTCGACCCGTTCGGCGAACCAGCGGGTGGTCAGTTCGCGGGTGATCTTGGGACTGTCCAGGCGGATATCGGGGACCATCGCCCGTGGCAGCGGGCCCCCGGCGCGCGCCTGCGCGATCGCGAACACCCGTGCGTGCAGGTCGTCATCGCTGAATTCGAGGCGGTCGCCGCGTTCGAGCGCGCGACGGATGGCGCGCTCGTCCATGCCGAGTTGCGGGGACAAGGTACGCACCGCCGCCTCGGTGCGGCCGGGACGGTCGAGCGGGGCGCCGGGCAGCAGCAGGTCGCCGTCGAGCGAGAGCGGCAGTCCGGTGGCCACGCCCACTGCGTTCTGGAACGCGGCGTTGCGGCTGGCGTACCAGCCGGCGTTGTAGTCGGCGAAGCGGTGCAGCTTGCGCGTGTACGGCGTCTCGTAGCCGAGCAGGTGCGCGATGCCGAAATACAGACCGCCGCGGCGACGGAACACCTCGTCGCGGATCGATCCATCGACTGGGTGCGGATAACCGGCGGCATTGGCCTCGGCGAACGGGATCGCGACCTGCATCGCGCCACCCGTCTGCACCGGGTTCCTGCCGGCGAACAGGCGTTCGCCCATTGGGATGCGGCCGATCATGTCCTGGTAGAGTTCGCTCAGTTCGCGCTCGGTGCGCACCCGATCCAGCCGTTCGCCGTAGCTGCGCCCGTCGGTGGAGTCGAGCCTGAGCGCGGCATCGACCACGATCCCCGGGACGTGGAGCGCGGCAGCGCGGCGATCGATTTCTGCGCGGGCGACGCGAGGCAGGTTGGCGACGGGCGGATCGGCCTTGTAGCCCGACTCCTGCTCGATGACGGCCAGCACGGCGCAGATGTTCTCGACATTGGCGTTGATCCGCTGCGCCGTGAACGCCACCTGGATGTCGCCGGCCCAGCCCTGGCGGTCGTCGACCGATGTGGGAATGCGCCGCGCGATCTCGGCGCGCACCTGGGCCGGATCCGGCACCGGCACGGCAGGGGGGCGGGACGCACAGCCGGCCAGGGCGAGGGCCACGACGAGCCCACCGGCTCTTGCGAGGCGACAGCAAGCGGGCGAAGCCACCGCCGCTCTCAACGCCCGGTCCCGGCGCGCAGCAGGAGCAGGCCGTACACGACCACCGACAGGATCACGTAGAGCGTGTCGACGACCGAGCGCCGCCGCGAATCGCTGCGGCTGCCGGTCACGTCGATCAGGAACTGGCGCAGCAGGAAGGTGTACAGCACGTAGTAGAGGAACGGGACGACGTGGACCTGCCAGGGATAGTCGTCGATGCGCTTGCCGAAACGTTCCAGGATCCAGCCGACCTGGGCGTAGATGCCGAGGATGCCGAGCGCGGCATTGATCAGCATCCATTTCACCTGGTCGCGGCCGAAGAGGACGTTGTAGAACACCATGTACACCACGATGGCGATGCCGCCGTGCATGTACAGGAACACCAGGTCGGGGCCGTCGCTCGCATAGGCCATGAAGAAGCCGGAGAGTCCGAACATCAGCATGTGGACGCCGAAGAACGGGTAGACGAACCACTTCGGCATCCCGGCCCGGGCGCCCGGCTTCGGGTTCGCATGGTTTGCGTACGTCATCGTCCCGTCTGCCCCGTCATCCGCCGCGCAAGGAAACCGGCCACCGCGCCCGGCCCTAGGCGGGCTGGCGCGGCCAGGCGGTCATGGCGGGGTCGATGTGCGCCCACGCCGGCGCGGAATCCGTCCAGATCACGACGTCCGGGACGACGGCGGAAGCATCGTCCAGCGTGCCCACGCGGATCACCATGGACTCCGTGTTTTCCAGCGCTTCGCTGAACAGCTGGGTGCCGCAGTCGCCGCAGAACGCGCGACGCATGTGGTGGCCGCTGTCGGCGAGGCTCTCCCATGCGCGCGGCGTGCCCTCGACCGCCACCGCCGCGCGCGGCACGATGATGTTGACCGCGGCGTTCCCGGTCGCCCAGTACTGGCAGTCGCGACACCAGCACAGGCGCGTCGCCACCGGCGCCGCCGACAGCGTGTAGCGGATCGCGCCGCATCGGCAGCCTCCGGTCCTGTGCATCGCTCCGCCTCCGTCCATTCGCGCGCCGGTGGCTATCGTCGCACGCCGTATCGGGCTGCGGGAATCGATCGGCGCCCCGGCCTCAACGCGGTGGCGGCACGTCGCCGGCGCGTTCGGCGATCGGGCGCAGTTCGCCCACCAGCGACAGCAGGAAGCGGCCCGGTTCCTCGGTCATCGGCGAATGCGCGGACTCCTCGAACCAGACCAGGCGCTTGCCGGGCGCTTCCACGCCTTCGAACCATTCGGCCACCAGGCCCGGATGGGCGATCGTGTCGTGGCGGCCGAGGAACATCAGCATGGGCACGTCGAAGCTGCGTTCCCCGCTGAAATCGATATCGATGATCTCGCGGAACAGGTACGGCGCCGCGAACGCGTTGCCGTCCCACGCGCGGCCGATCCCGGCGTCGTCGTACTCGGGCGCGAGTCGCACCATCGCGCTTTCGGCGCGGTTGTTGTCGCGATGGGCGAGGGTGCCGCCGAGCCGTTCGCCGGTCCGGCGCTGGGTGTAGATGTGTTCCATCGGCACCTCGGCGCCCGGTGCGGCATAGGGGGCCAGCGCTTCCAGCGCGGCGACCGCGTCGGCATCGCCCGCGCGATGGGCCCGGTCGAGGATGACGCGCCAGTTGCGGCGTTCGTTCTCGCGCATGTCCGTGATCTGGGCGACCCCGACGTAGGCATGCAGCCATCCGGGTCGCTCCAGCGCCAGCCGCAACCCGAGGTAGGTGCCCCAGGAGTGGCCCAGCACGAAGATCCGCTCCCTGGCGAGCTCGCCTCGCACCCATGCCGCGACTTCCTCGGTGTCGGCGTACATCCGGTCGAGCGTGAGGGTCGGGGCGACGACCTCCGGGTCTGTCAGCAGGTGGGTCCTGCCGGCCGCGCGCTGGTCCCAGTGCACGACCGTGAAGAACTCCTCCCAGGTGCGCGCATTCCACCAGGCCAGCGGCATGGACGTGTAACCGGGGCCGCCATGGATCACGAGCAGCACAGGATTGGCGCGATGGTTGCCGCGGATCGAGATCCATTGCTCGATGCCGCCGATGCGCACCTTCTGCTCCCGTTCGATGCCCGCGGGGGTGACGATGCGGCGCGCCTCGGCGATCAGTGCCACCGCTTCGGCGCGGCTTGCCGGTTTTGCGGGCGCTGCGTCCGCCGCGGCCGAGGCCTTCGAGGCGGCGAACAGCGCGATCCCCGCCAGCAGCGTGGCGAGGGTCGCCTGGAAGGTCCGGCGCATGCGCGCGCGCGGAGAAGCGGGGACTGGAACGTTCTCGACGCGGCTGGACATGGGCACCTCGCTGCGGGTGGGTGCAGGCGCGGGGACGCGAGCCGCATCGCCGCGCTGCATGGTCCATGACGCGACCACGGGCGCCGGTGTGACGGCGCCCGCGCAGCGTCTATCCGCCGAGCTCGACCACGCTGTCGAATCCGCCGAAGATCATGCGTTTGCCGTCGAAGGGCATCGGATTGGCGGCCGGATCCATGCGCGGATCCTCCATCATCTTCTTCATGCCGGCGTCGCGGGTGGCCTTGTCGGGCCATTCGACCCACGAGAACGCCACCGTCTCGTCGTCCTTGGCCTGCACCGCGCGGCGGAAGTCGGTGACCTTGCCTTCGGGCACGTCGTCGCCCCAGCCCTCGATGACGCGGGTGGCGCCGAATTCGATGAACACCGGGTCGAACCTGCGCGCGTGCTCGATGAACTTCTCGCGGTTGGCGGTGGGCACCGCGAGGACGAAACCGTCGATATAGGGCATGTGGATCTCCTTGAAGGGGTCGGGATGGCGCGGGACGGGCCGGTGCGGCGCAGCCCGCCGGCCAGCGTGCTCCCGTCCCGGCGACCGACGCTGCCGTGCGGGGGCGTGGAACCGACGAACGGAAGGTCGCGGAATCGACACCCGCTGGCGCGGATGCGACCCGGCAGTCCATCGCCGCGTGGCAGCCTGCACCCGCGATCGTTAGGACCGCGCAACGGGCCCATTGCCCCGTGGCGACGCACCCGTCGGTCGGCCCGGGCGGGTTCATGCGCCGCCGGGACCTGCGCCGGCGGCCGGACCGCCCCAGGGCGTACCGGCGACGGCCGCATGCGATCATCTGCCGGGACTCTGGCGAGGGCGCGCGGATGAAGACCTGGATCGCACTGCTGCGCGCGGTGAACGTCGGCGGCACCGGCAAGCTGCCGATGGCCACGCTGCGAACGCTGTGCGAGCAGGCGGGGTTCGCCGACGTGCGCACCTACATCGCCAGCGGCAACGTGGTGTTGCGTGGCGACGGCGCCGAGCGCCAGGTGAAGGCGAAGCTGGAAGCGGCGCTGACCTCGCACATGGGCAAGCCGGCCGGCGTGCTCGTGCGCACGCCGGCCGAGCTGCGCGCCGTGCACGCGGGCAATCCGTTCCGCGATTCCCCCGACAACCGGGTGCTGGCGCTTTTCCTCGACGATCCGCCCCCGGCCGACGCGCTGGAGCGCGCGCGGTGCGTCGGCGCCGAGCGCCTCGCCCTGGGCGCACGCGAGATCTACATCGACTACCGCGACGCGGAGACCATGCGTGGCTCGAAGCTGTCGTTTCCCGCCGCCGCAAACGGCACGACGCGCAACATGAATACCGTGGCCCGGCTGCTGGAGATGGCGGGCGATTGAACGGGCCCTGCGCGGCGGTGGCCGCGCCGCGCACCCCGACATCGGTTCATCGCGCGTTCGACCCGGAAAACGCGCGCGCCCTACACTGGAATGCCCCTCGTCCCCGTCGGCGATCCACGATCGCAGGCGACGCCCGGATTCCCGCACCCATGCCGAAGTTGCTCCCGATCCTGTGCCTGGCAGCCGCGCTGCTGGCGGGCTGCCGCGCGCAGGACGTGGGCGACACGGGCACTACCGTGCCGGTGGCGGGCACGGACGAGGGCGGCGCGGTCAGTACCGCCCCGGTGCAGGTGGCCGAAGAGGCGGCCGCCGTGGCGGAGCCGGAGCCCGGGCCGGCCCCCGACGAGCCGGAGGGTGTCGACTGGTCGCCGATGGAGCTTGCGTCCGGCACGGCCTCGCTCGGCTGCGAACTCGACTACGCGCACCATGGCGACGGCAATCCGCTGATCCAGTTCGACCGCGACGCGATCGCCACCGCGCTCGAGCCCTGCGCCGCGCGCGGGGTGCTGCGGCTGCGTTACACGGGCAAGATCAACGCCGGGTTCGCGCAACTGATGCAGCGCGTCACCCATGTCGCCGACGAGCTGGAGATCGGCAAGCGGGTACTCGACGTCGATTCCAGCGGCGGCATGGTGGAGGACGCGATCCGCGCCGGGGACCGCATCGCCGACGCGCGCTGGACGATCTGGGTGCGCGAGGGGGCGGTCTGCCACAGCGCCTGCGTGTTCCTGCTCGCCGCGGGCGACGTGCGCATGATCAGCGGACGCGTCGGCATCCACCGCATCATCCGCATGAGCTCCACCGCGACCACGCGCGCCGAACTCAACCGCGAACTGCGCGTGGTGTACGAGCGCGTGCGCGATTATCTCGAGCGCAACGGCGCCGCCACCGCGGTCGCGGACATGATGATGGCCGTGCCCAACCGCAACCTGCGCCTGCTCGCCGCCGAGGAACTGAGCCTGTACGGGCTGGACGGCATCAACCCGGCGCAGGACGACCTCGACCGGCTGCGCCTGATGCGCAAGTGCGGAGAGGACTTCGTGGTGCGCCGCGATGCCTTCGCCCGCTCGTTCGACACGCGCTGCAAGTCGCCCGGGACCGATCTGGACGGCCTCAATGCCTGCGGGCTGGAGCTGCGCAAGCGCTACGACTTCCCCGATCCCACCTGTCCCTCCGAAAGCCCGCTGTCGGAATTCGATGCGCTGCTGGCTGCGGAGAAGCCGGAACAGGCGGGCGCCCGCCTGCCCGCGGGAACGCGGGAAGGCGGGGAAGCGCAGGAGCAGGAGCAGGCGCGACAGGAACAGGCGCGTCGCGAGGACGCCTCCGCGCGCGCGCGCGGCGACGCCGGCGGCTCGTGATCGCGCTCAGCCCGCTGCCGTAACCGTCTCCGCTTCCTCGCCGGGGCAGGCGAGGAAGCCGCCGGACTGGCGTGCCCACAACTGCGCGTAGAGGCCGCCGGCCGCGACCAGCGCCTCGTGCGTGCCCTGTTCGACGATTTCGCCGCGCTCCATCACGATCAGCCGGTCCATCGCCGCGATGGTCGAGAGCCGATGGGCGATGGCGATGACGGTCTTGCCCTCCATCAGCCGGTACAGGTTGTCCTGGATCGCGGCCTCGACTTCGGAATCGAGCGCCGAGGTCGCCTCGTCCAGCACCAGGACCGGCGCGTTCTTGAGCAGCACGCGCGCGATCGCGATGCGCTGGCGCTGGCCGCCGGAGAGCTTCACCCCGCGCTCGCCGACGTGCGCGTCGTAGCCGCGGCGGCCCTGGCTGTCGGCCAGTTCCAGGATGAAGTCGTGCGCGCGCGCCTGCTTCGCGGCCTCGATCATTTCGCTGTCGCCGGCGCCCGGACGGCCGTAGAGGATGTTGTCGCGCACCGATCGGTGCAGCAGCGAGGTGTCCTGGGTGACCACGCCGATCCGGGCGCGCAGCGAATCCTGCTGCACGTCGGCGATGTCGACGCCGTCGACCAGGATCCGACCGCTTTCGCGGTCGTGGAAGCGCAGCAGCAGGTTCACCAGGGTCGACTTGCCGGCGCCGGAGCGCCCGACCACGCCGATCTTCTCGCCCGGGCGCACGTGCAGGTCGAGGCGTTCGATCACGCCGCCGGCCTTGCCGTAGTGGAAGCCGACACCCTCGAAGCGGATGTCGCCCTGCACCCGCTCCAGCGCGGGGGCGCCGGGTGCGTCGTCGACGGTCGGCGGCAGCGAGATCGAGTTGATGCCGTCGTGCACGGTGCCGATGTTCTCGAACAGCGACGACAGCTCCCACATGATCCACTGCGACATGCCGAGGATGCGCAACGCGAGCGCGATCGCCACCGCGATGGCGCCGGCGCTCACCGCGCCGCCATGCCACAGCCACAGGCCCAGCGCGACCACCGCGAACAGCAGCGCCATGTTGAGCGCATAGAGCACGCTCCAGACCGTGGTCGCCAGCCGCATCTGCGGGTGCACGGTGGCGAGGAAGCCGTCCATCGCCTCGCGCGCGTAGGCCTGCTCGCGTCGCGAGTGCGAGAACAGCTTGACCGTGGCGATGTTGGTGTAGCTGTCGACGATCCGGCCGGTCATCACCGAACGCGCGTCCGCCTGCGCGCGCGAGACGCGTTCCATGCGCGGCACGAAGTGGCGCATGAGCAGTCCGTAGGCGGCGATCCACGCCAGGAACGGCAGCATCATCCGCCAGTCCGATGCGCCGGCCACGGCGAGCGTGCCGACGAAGAACACGAGGATGTAGATGCCGATGTCGAGCAGCTTGATCACCGTCTCGCGCACCGCCAGCGAGGTCTGCATCAGCTTGGTGGCGATGCGCCCGGCGAACTCGTCCTGGAAGTAGCCCATCGACTGGCGCAGCAGGTAGCGGTGCACGTTCCAGCGGATCCGCATCGGGAAGTTGCCGAGCAGGGTCTGGTGCTGCACCAGCGAGTTCAGCAGCACGACCGCCGGCAGCGCCACCACCACCAGCAGGCCCATCCACAGCAGGCGCGGGCCTTCGCTGGCGAGGAAGTTCGCGGGCGTGGTGCTGCCGAGGCGGTCGACCAGCGAACCGACGTAGGCGTACAGCACCAGCTCGGCGATGGCGATGCCCGCGGTGGTCAGCGCCAGCAGCGCCAGCCACTTGCCGGCGCCGCGGGTGTAGTGGCGGCAGAACGCGTACAGCGTGCGCGGCGGCTGCGCGGGAGGATCCGGCGGGAACGGATCGAGCCGGGATTCGAACCAGCGGTACATGGAATGCGCATCGTGCGGGGAGGGGCGGCATTGTCGCCGATCGTCCGCGACCGCGGCGGTGACGTGGCAGGAATCGCTCATGCCGCCAGCACCGCGATGCGGCCGAGGTGGTGCGCCGCCACCGCTTCCAGCGCCTGCGGCAGTCGTTCCAGCGCAAGGCGCCGCGAGACGTGCGGCACCAGCGGGCCGCGTTCGGCCAGCGCGTGGAAGGCCCGCATCGCGTCGGGTTCGTAGCGGACCCCGAAGCCCGCCGCGACCACATCGTCGCGTGCGATCGTCGGCATCGCGACCCCGTGAGGCCATGCGATCCGGCTGCCGGCGGGCAACGCCGCGACCAGCCGTGCCGCGGCCTCGCCGCCGGCGGTGAGCAGGGCGAGCGTGCGTTTCGCGCCGTCGGCGAAGCGGGCGATCTCTCGCTCGAAACCGGGCCTGCGCCCGTCGACGGCGACATCGGCGCCGAGTCGCTCGGCCAGCCGCACGCCGTCCCCGCCCGAAGCGATCGCCAGCGTGCGCACGGCGGCGTTGCGGGCCAGTTGCAGCGCGAAGTGGCCGACGCCGCCGCTGGCGCCGAACACCACCAGTGCGTCGTCCTCCCGTACCTGCAGGACTGCATGCAACGCCTGCGCCGCGAGCGCACCGTCGACCGGCAGGACCGCGGCCTGGTCGAGCGCCAGTCGCGGCGGCACCGGCCAGGCGAGTCCGGCATCGAACAGGGCGAACCGGGCGTGGCAGCCGCCCTTCGGATCGCGCTGCGCAACGAGTCCATAGACGCGGTCGCCCTCGCGGAACCCGCGGGTTTCGCGGCCGGCTTCCACCACCACGCCCGCGCCTTCCGATCCACCGACGTGCGGAAACCGCGGCAGGCGGGCGAACACGCCGTCGCGTTCGAGCAGATCCCAGCGGCCCACGCCCGCTGCGTGAACGCGCACCAGCAGCTGGTTCGGCCCGGGCGTCGGGATCGGCAGGGCGCAGGGCATGGGGCGTTCACCTGCGCCAGGGCGTGCGAAGGCCATCGCGCGCATGGTTTCGGGTCCGGCTTCGGCGGGGGTGCGGGTGGCGAGGTGCATGCGGAGTCCGGTCTTGAGTGGAAGGCCGGATCAGGGTAAAAGCTCAAGCAATATCGAGGTCAAGGAGCATGCGGATGGCGACGGCGGTGCCGGTGGGCAAGGGGACGGCGCCCGCGCGCGAGATGACGATCGGCGAGGTCGCCGCGCGCAGCGGGGTGGCGGTCTCGACCCTGCACTTCTACGAGGCCAAGGGCCTGATCCACAGCACGCGTACCGCCGGCAACCAGCGCCGCTACGCGCGCGACGTGCTGCGGCGGATCGCGGTCATCCGGGTGGCCCAGCGCACCGGCCTGCCGCTCGCCTCGATTCGCGAAGCGCTGTCGTCGCTGCCGGACGCACGCACGCCCACCGCCGCCGACTGGGCCCGGCTGTCGCGCCGCTGGCGCGCGGAACTCGATGCGCGGATCGCGCGCTTGACCCACCTGCGCGACGATCTCGACGGCTGCATCGGCTGCGGTTGCCTGTCGCTGAAGCAATGCCCGCTGCGCAACCCCGAGGACCGGATGGCGCGCCTCGGTCCCGGTGCGAATACGCTCGACCGCGACTGACGCCCGCTCAGCGGCCGCCGCCGCCGCCGCCGCCCCCGCCGCCACCCGAGAATCCGCCGCCACCGCCACCGGAGGAACTGCCCGGCGGCGTCGACGACGAGGCGATCTGCGAGGTCAGGCTGTTGCCGATGGCCTTGGTGAACCCGCCGATGTCGCCGATCGACCCGGTGCCGTTGCTGCCGTGGTACCAGGCCATCGCCGATGTGGCCGCCGCGGCGGCCGCCGCGCCCACGGCCAGCGTGAACTTCTTCGTCCACGCATCTTCCACGTCGAGCGCCACGGCATAGGGCAGCAGCGATTCGAAGCGCTGCGCATCGAGCGCCGGCTCGGACTCGTCCGGGCCCTGGAGCCGCTGCAGGTCCTGTCGCTCGGCGACACCGAGATAGCGGCGCAGGCCTTCGATCTGGTCCAGCATCCTGCGCCCCTCGCTGGTCGGGGCGCGCACCAGGAAGGCGAACACCACCAGGGTCACCACCATCAGCGCGATCGGGATGAAGGCGAACAGCAGTCCGGCGCCGGTGCCGGCCCCGAGCGCGATCGCGGCGCCCGAGAACAGCAGCGCGATCAGCAGCGCGACCAGCGAACTGCCGCCGTTGTGGTTGAACATCGTGCCCTTGAAGCGCTGGTCGAGCGCCTTCGTGTGGGTGCGGATCGCGGCCTGCAGCAGCGGGGCGTTGTCCTTGTCGAGCTCGAGCGTGGCCTCGCGCGGGAACAGCCCGGCGAGCAGGGCATCCTGCTCCTTCGCCGTCCCGGGCGCGAAACCCGTGCTGGTCTTCTCCAGCCGCCAGTGGTCCTTGAGCAGGCCCTTGTCGCGCTCGATCCGCAGCGACCGCCCGACCGCGAGCGCCAGCACGTCGGCGGTGAAGCAGCGCGTGTCGTAGCCCATCTTCCCGATGTAGCGCAGGCCGGCGGGCGAGATGCCTTCGGGCGGGGTGTAACGCACGATCACGGTGCCCGGCGCCGGGTCGCGCCCCACCTGGCGCCAGCGCAGGAAGCACCAGGCCAGCAAGGCGAGCAGGCCGACCAGGGCGACCAGCACCGCGCGGTTGTCGGCGAGCAGCCAGCGCAGCTTCTGCGCGGTGGTCGGCTCGGGCACCAGCCCCTTCGGGAACGAGAGGACGATCGTCAGGCCCTCGCCCGGCGCGAGCGGCGCGGTCAGCCGCCAGCGGGCGAGACCCGGCTCCGGCGTTTCGGCGACGTAGCCCTGGCCTCGCGTGCCCTGCGCGCCGGTGTAACCCTCGGCCGCGAGCTCCGCCACCGGCACCGGTTGCGGCAGCCGGACCTCGGCGCTGCCCGATTCGATCGGGAAGGCCCAGCCGGTGCCGATCGCGTTCCAGTACAGCTCGTCGTGTCCGTCGAAGAAGCCGAGCTGGCGGGTGGTGCGGTAGCGCAGGGTGTAGGTGAAGGTGGCGGGCGTCGGCAGGAAGTCGTCGTTGCCGGTGTTCACGCGGACGCCGTTGCCGCGGGTTTCGGTGAACCAGGGTTCGCTGCGGCCGTCGCGCAGCACCTCGACCACGTCGAAGTCCACCACCACGCGGTTGCCGTGGCGGTCGCGGTAGCGGGTCGGGAAGTCGCGGTAGATGCCGCGGCGGATCTGCTGCCCTTCGGCGCGCACGCGGATCCGCTCGGTGACGTCGAGGCTGCCGTCCTCGTTCAGCACGATCCGGCTGTCGTACGACTCGATGCGCTCCTGCGCCAGCAGCGGCGGCGCGAAGGCGAACAGCGCCAGGCAGGCCAGCGCGAACCCGCGCAGCACCGGGGCGTTCATGGCAGCTCCACGCGCACGGCCGCGCGCCCGGCGTCGCCGGCCTCGAAGAATTCTTCGGCGCCGAAACCCGCCAGCCGCGCCACCACCAGGTCGGGCACGCGCTGGGTGGCGTCGTTGTAGTCGCGCACCGCGCCGTTGTAGAAGCGGCGCGCGTACTGCAGGTGCTCCTCGACCTCGACCAGGTCGCGCTGCAACTGCGCGAAGTTGTCGCTGGCCTTGAGCTCCGGGTAGGCCTCCTGCAGCACGAACAGCCGTCCGATGGCCTGTTCCAGCGCCTGCTCCACCTGCGCCAGCTGCGGACGGGTCTGATGCGCCAGCGCCCGCGCCCGCAGTTCGGTCACGGTCTCGAGCACCGCGCGCTCGTGCCCGGCGTAGGCCTGCACCGCCGAGACCAGGGAGGGGACGAGGTCGTGGCGGCGGATCAGCTGCACGTCGATGTCGGCCCAGGCGGTGCGCACCTGGTTGCGCAGCCGGACCAGGCGGTTGAACACCACGATCGCCCAGACCAGCAGGGCGGCCACCAGGCTCGACAGCAGCAGGACGGGCAGGCTCATCGTTCGGGTCCCCGGCGGGAATGCGTGTCCACCACGACGCACCAGGGTGGCGTGGCGTGACACAAGGGTAACGGACGCGCCGGGCCGGAGCCGGCCCGCCCGTCGACTGGACGCCCCGGGACGGTGTCGTACACTCGACCGCCAGATTCCACGGAGCGTTCGTCCCCTATGAACAGATCACGCCTGCTTTCGACCGTCGCCGCCCTGGTGCTGTGTTCCGGGGCGTTCGCCCAGCAGCCGGCCGCCCAGCCGCAGCCGCGTCCCGCGGCGCAGCCCGCCGCCGCACAGCCGGCGATGGAACAGCTCAGTCCCGAGCAGCGCGCCGCGCTGGCGAAGCAGGACGCCGACATGAGCCAGGCGGCGCTCCAGGTCATGCAACTGGTCGACGCCAACCGCATCGGCGAAGTCTGGGACGGCGCGTCGGCGGCAATGAAGCAGGCGGTGACCCGCGACGAGTTCATCAAGCAGGTCACGATCGATCGCAACCGCCTGGGCGCGGTGTCCACGCGCGCGAAGCCGGAAGTGAGCCGTTCGCTGTTCCGCGCCGGCCAGCAGGTGCCCGAGGGCCTGTACATCAACGTGCGTTCGGCTTCGAAGTTCGCCAACGAGGCGCAACCGGTGCGCGAGCTGGTGTCGTTCCGGCTCGACGAGGATCGCGTCTGGCGCGTGTCGGGATACAGCCTGCGCTGATCCCCGTCGAAGCGGCGTCGGCCGTGCCTGCGGGTGCGACCGGCGGACCGCCTCGGTGGCGAGTCCGGTCGCGACGGTTCATCCGGGGCCGCGCGTCCTCCCGTCCTGGGTCGCCAGCACCTGGCCCGACACCAGGGTGAAGCGACCATCGGATTCGACCCGGTAGCGTGCGCGATAGCCGGGACCGGGCTCGTCGCGGAGGCCGGTTTCCTCGGTGATGGCGAACGCGTCGGCCGCATCGATGTCGTAGTCGCGGCGGTAGAGCAGGCCTCTCGCGCCGACCAGCAGCTGGTCGACGAGCGCGCCGCTGGCCCGGCCGGTGCTGAACAGCACGTCGTGGCGCGTGCCGGCGAACTCGAAGCCGCTGTCCACGCGCAGCAGCCAGACGTCCGCATCGTCCGTCGCACCGAGCCGGAACAGTTGCACCCGGTCGCGCGGGAGCGACGACAACGCGAGGGTGCCGTCCTCCTCGTGGTAGGCGAAGACCCGGCCGTAGCCCCGGTCGAACGCCACCGGCGACTTCAGCGGCCCGTCGCCGAACAGCGCGAACACGCAGTCCACCACGGCCGGACTGGTCGGCACCTGGTCGTGCGCCAGCGCGAGTCCTTGTTCGAGCGGAAGGCGCAGGGAGACCAGGGCCGCGGGCATGCACTGCAGCGCCGGTTGCTTCCGCGAAGCGGTCGGCTCGCCCGCCGTGGCCGGCCCGGCCTGCGGTGAGGGCCCGCTGCAGGCGGCAATCAGGACGGCCGAAGTGGCCAGCAGGAGGGCAGCGCGCCGGCCGGGGCCGGCGGGAGGGGCATCGGGCATGCGTTGCCTTGGAGCGACGGGCAGGCATCGAGGATACCCGTGCCCGGTGTCGCGCGTCGCGCGTGCGTCCTCAGTCGCGCTCGAACTGCGCGATCTCGTCCAGCATGCGCTGTGCGCGGCGGATGCCGTCGCCCCCGTCGGCGACGCAGCGACCGCCTTGGTCGTCGCGCGTCGGCACGCCTCGCGCGCGCGACATCGCCCGGGCCGACCAGGCCCAGGTCACGAGCAGGCCGACCACGCCGATGCCGAGGCTGATCGAGATCCAGGCCGGGGTACCTGCAGCGGGATCGACCTCGCCGAGCCCGGCGAATCCCACCACCACCGGCACCCACATGATCCACCACGGCGCTCCGCAGACGTTGGCGTTGAGCACGAACAGCCGCAGCAGCCGCGCCATCTGCTTCTGGATCGCCAGCACCGGCGCCGAGGTGTCGATGTTGGCCGCGAACACGATCGTCAGCGCCGCCATCACCGCGGTGACGATGCCGAACGCGTGCAGCAGCAGCCCCGCGGCGAGCAGTCCGGGAACGTCGGTGTTGCGCGTCCAGCAGGACACGCCGAGCACGATCAGGCCGATGCCGAGCAGCATCTGCGCGGCCTGCCCCCACAGCAGCGGGCGCAGGTGTCCGCGCACCCTGTCGAGCTTGCGCTCGCGCAGCAGCTGCCACTGGATGTCCTGCTGGCGTTCCAGCTGCTCGCCCAGCGAGCGCCAGGCGAGCTTGAGTTCGTCGAGTTCCATGGTCGTGTCCATCCGGTGTGTTTTCAGCTCGTTGCGGAAGGGGCCGCGTAGTCGCGGATGCGTTGCTTGAGGCGGCTGATCTTGGTGGTGACGTTGCTCTCGCCCAGTCCCAGCACCTCGGCGATCTCGCGGGTGGTGCGTTCCTCCAGGTAGAGCACCAGCAGCGCGCGGTCCAGGGCGCCGAGCGTCTCCATGAAGCGCCACAGCAGCCGCAGCCTGTCGTCGGACTCGTGGTCGACGGCGCGCTCGTCGGCCAGGTCGTGCAAACGCTCGTCCAGCGGCACCGCATGGCGCCTGCGCTGGCGTTCGCCGCGCAGGAACGAGATCGCCGTGTTCAGCGCGATCCGGTACATCCACGTCGAGAAGCTGCGCGACGGGTCGTAGCCGGGCCATGCGCGCCAGAGCTGGGCGGCGATCTCCTGGGCGAGGTCGGCCCGGTTCTCGGCGCCGTTGGCGTAGCTGTTCGCCACCTTCAGCACCATGCCGCGATGGCGCTGCAGCAGTTCGTCGAAGGTGGCGTGGGTGGCGCCGGCCGTCGGGGTCGGGTGGTCCATCGCATGTCCGCGGGAAGTGGAAAGCGTGCCTGTCATGCCCGGGTGATACGCGGCGGCAGGCGGTTTGTCACAGGCAGGCGGGCTTCCGCTGCGACAGCGACGGTACGCGCGTCATTCGACGATGCCCTTGGCCTCCGAGGTGCCGAGCACTTCGGGATGGTCGATCCGCCGCTGCCGGTGCATCAGCGGGTGCGCGAACACCGCCGCGAGGATGATCGCCACGCCGCCGTAGAACATCGGCGCCAGTTCGCGCTGCTCGCCCAGCAGCAGCATCGCCAGCACGATCGCGTAGACCGGCTCGAGGTTCACCGCCATCTGCGCCGAGAACGCACTCATGTGCCGCAGCGCGACCAGCGACAGGGCGAAGGGGAACAGGGTGCAGGCCCCGGCGAGCAGCAGCAGCCACAGCGCGTCCGACGCCGAGGGCAGCACCAGCAGCGGTCCGGCCAGGGCCGGGAAGATCGCCGGCATCAGTGGCGCCAGCGCGGTCAGCGCCAGGGCGCCGGCGCCCAGCTCGACCGCGGTGACCGTGAGCGGATCGGCATGTTCGACCAGGCGCTTGTTGAGCGAGCCGAAAACCGCCACGAACAGCGCCGACAGCGCGCCGACCGCGATCCCGACGCGCATGTCCGCCGAGACCCCGCCCACCACCAGGGCCACACCCGGCAGCACCGCCAGGCCCAGCGCGACCTCGCGCCTGGAGAACCGCCGGCCCGCGAGCTTCGGTTCGATCAGGGCGGTGAACACCGTGGCGAAGGCCATGCAGGTGGCGGCGACCGACGCGTTGGCCAGCTTGATCGCGCCGTAGAACGTGAGCCAGTGCAGCGCCACCAGCACGCCGACGCCGGCATAGGCCAGCAGCAGCCTGCCCGGCATCGCACGCAGGCCACGCCACACGCGCGGCACCAGCAGCAGGGCCAGCACCACCAGCCCCATGCGCCACCACACCAGCGGCAGCGCAGGCAACGTGATCAGCTTGCCGAGGATGGCGGTGAAGCCCCACAGCAGCACGCACAGGTGGATCTGCCAGTGGGCCTTGGCGGCGGGCGTCATCGGAACCGGGAGGCGGCGGGGGGGAGAGGGGCAGCATGCACGCACGCCGCGGACGCGTCATCCATCAGCGGCGGCGCCTGCGGGCAGGTGCGGTGGCGAGCGCGGTCGCGGTCGGCTGCGAAGCCAGCCAGTCGATCACCCGCCGCACCGCCGGCCGCGGACGGCGGTGGGCCGGATAGACGATGTGGTAGGCGTAGCGTCCCGCCATCTCCTCCCCCGGCAGGCGTACCAGCTGCCCGCTGCCGAGCCACGGCGCGACGATGCGCTCGCGCGCCAGCGCGGCGCCCAGTCCGATCGATGCCGCGCGCAGCATGTCGGTGCTGTCGCTGAACACGAAGCGCTCGTCGATGCGGGCGCCGTGCACGCCGTTGGCGCGGAACCAGTCGTGCCAGCCCTGGTGCGAGAGGTCGGCCACCAGCGGCAGGCGCAGGATGTCGGCGGCGGTATGCACGTCTTCGCGCTCGGCCAGGGCCGGCGCCGCGACCGGGAACAGCGATTCGTCCATCAGCGGCAGCGCGTTGAGCCCGGGCCAGCGCCCCGGACCATGGCGGATGCCGAGGTCGGGCCCGACATCGTCGAACCGGGTGAGCGACATCTCCGTGTCCACCCGCAGGCGGATGTCCGGATGCGACGCGGCGAATCCCGGCAGCCGCGGGATCAGCCAGGTGTACGCGAACGAATGCAGGGTGGTGATGCGCACCGTGTGCGCGTCGTCGCGGCGGCTGCGCAGGTCCTGCATCGCGCCGTCGATGTCGTGGATCGCGTTGCCGGCGATGTCGGCCAGGTGCCGGCCCTCGGCGGTGAGCGAGACGCCGCGGGCGTGGCGCTGGAACAGGGCCACGCCCAGCCGCGCCTCCAGCTTGCGGACGTGGTGGCTGACCGCGCTCGCGGTGAGGTGCAGTTCCTCCGCGGCGTGGGCGAAATTCTGGTGCCGGGCCGCCGATTCGAACGCGGCCAGGGCAGGGAGCCAGTCGGAACGCAGTGCCATGCGAGCCACAAATCCTGCTCGTGTCTTGGTCGAAAAGTATGCGCTTGTGCGGCGCGCGCGAACAAGCAGAATCACCGGGTCGACCCCCACGAGACCTCGCCCATGTCATCCCCGAACGTCGCAGTGGCACAGGCACCGGGCGAGGAGCTCCGGGGCTGGCTGACGCCGCTGGAACTGTGCGTGCTGGGGGCGATCTGGGGCGCGTCGTTCCTGTTCATGCGCATCGCCGCCGACGACTTCGGCCCGGCGCCGCTGGTCGAGGTCCGGCTGGCGCTGGGGTCGCTGGTACTGCTGCCGTTCCTGTGGCGCGCGCGGGCGCGGTTCCCGTTGCGGCTGTGGCCGAAGCTGGCATTGATCGGCGCGATCAACTCCGCGGTGCCCTTCCTGCTGTTCGCCTGGGCGGCGCAGCGCGCGCCGGCCGGCATCGGCGCGATCGCCAACGCGATGACCGTGCTGTTCACCGCGCTGGTGGGATTCCTGTTCTTCGGCGAGCGCATCGGCACGCGCCGCTCGGTGGCGCTGCTGGTCGGGTTCGTCGGCGTCGTGGTACTGGCCAGCGGCAAGATCGCGGGCATGAGCGTGGGCGCGGCCGCGCTCGCCGGCGCCGCGGCCTCGCTGCTGTACGGGCTCGGCATCAACCTGGTCCGCCGCCACCTCACCGGCCTGCCGCCGGCCGCGGTCGCATCCGCCACGCTCGGCGTCGGGGCGCTGCTCACGCTGCCGCTGGCCATCGCCTGGTGGCCGCCGCAGCTGATCCCGGCCGCGTCGTGGTGGTCGGCCGCGGCGCTCGGCGTGCTGTGCACCGGCGCCGCGTTCGTGCTGTATTACCGCCTGATCGGCCGCATCGGCGCCAATCGCGCCTCGACCGTCACCTACCTGATCCCGCTGTTCGGCGTCGGCTGGGCGTGGTGGCTGCTGGACGAACCGCTGACCTGGAGCATGGCGCTCGCCGGCGCGCTGATCCTGGGCAGCGTGGCCTTCAGCCAGAGGGCGTCGCGATGACGCACAAGCGCGTGCAGTTCGACTTCGAACTGGAGTTCACCAACGGCGGCGGGCTGCAGGGGCAGGGGTTCCGCCTCGACATCGAGGGCGATGCGATCGACGACCGGGACCTGGCCGACTACATCGTGCGCGACCTGCGCCTGCTGATGGCCGGCCCGGTGCGGATCATGAACAAGTCGATCATCGACGAGCCGCACAAGCGCAAGCGCGAGCCGCAGCCACGGCTGAGCGGGATCGTGGAACTGAGCCACGTCGTCGGCGACGGCACCGTGACCTATCCGGGGCTGCCGGCGCCGAGGATCTGCGACTACCTGAGCCGCGAGCAATCGCGGGCACATTACGAGGCCGGGACCGAGTTCCAGATCGCGCGGATCGACATGGTGGCCAACACCGGCACCTACGTCGACTGCCCCTTCCATCGCTACGCCGACGGCAAGGACCTGGCGCAGATGCCGGCCTCCGCCTTCGCCGACCTCGACGCCGTGGTGATCGACGCCGACCACCGGCAGGGCATCGCGATCGACGTGTCGCGGTTGCGCGGCTTCGAGGTGCGCGGTCGCGCGGTCCTGCTCCGGACCGGCTGGGATGCGTTCTGGGAAACGCCGGAGTACGCGGCCGGGCATCCGTTCCTGACCGAAGACGGGGCGGGCTACCTGCGCGACTGCGGCGTGGCGCTGGTGGGGATCGATTCGATGAACATCGACGACACCCGCGGCAGGGCGCGACCCGCGCATTCGATCCTGCTCGGCGCCGGGATCCCGATCGTCGAGCACCTGTGCAATCTCTCGGCGTTGCCCCCCGACGGCTTCCGCTTCACCGCGCTGCCGCCGCGCTTCGCCGGGGTGGGCACCTTCCCGGTCCGTGCGATCGCGACCCTGGGCGCGCGCTGACCGCGGGATCGTGCCGGACGCCGGTCGCAGCGCCGCAAAGCCGTCGGCGGCGTTGGCGCGCAAGGCGGGCGGACCTATCATCGGCGACTCGACCGGGAAGGCAGGCATGACGATGATCCGAATCCTGTGGCTGGGCGTCGCACTCGTGCTCGCCTGCACCAGCGCGCCAATGGCGTCTGCCGGCGAGCTGGCCGTGGTCAACGCACGCATCGTGGCGGCACCGGACGCCGAGCCGATCGCACGCGGCACGGTGCTGGTGCGCGACGGGCGCATCGCCGCGGTGGGCGATGCGGCGGAGGTGGCCGTGCCCGAGGGCGCGGAGGTCGTGGACGCGCGGGGCGGCACCGTGGTCGCCGGCTTCTGGAACAGCCACGTGCACCTGATGGCGCCGCCGCTCGACCGCGCCAGCGCGCATGCCGGCGACGTGTTGTCGGAGAGACTGTCGTCCGCCTACCTGCGCTGGGGATTCACCACGATCTTCGACATCGCCTCGCCGCCGGGCAATGCGATCGCGCTGCGCAGGCGGATCGCCGCCGGCGAGGTCGACGGCCCGCAGATCCTGACCGTCGACATGCCGTTCTTCCCAAAGGACGGCAAGCCGGTCTACGTGCCCGACGAGCTGGGCGGATGGACGACGCGGCTGGCCGAAGTGACCACGCCGGCGGAAGCCTCGGCCCGGGCGCAGCGGCAGCTCGAGGAGGGTGCCGACGGCCTGAAGCTGTTCGGCGGCGCCATCGTCGGCGGCGAGGTCGGCGTGCTGCCGATGGACCTCGACATCGCCCGCGCGGTGGTCGAGGTCGCCCACGCCGCCGGCAAGCGCGTGTTCGTGCACCCGACCAATGCCGAAGGCATCGCCGTCGCCATCGACAGCGATGCCGACGTGCTCGCGCACACCGCGCCGCAGGCCGGGCCGTGGCCGGAAGCGCTGGTGCGGCGCATGGTCGACGCCGACATGGCGCTGGTGCCGACGCTGTCGCTGTTCGAGATCGAGATGCGCAAGGAGGGCGTGCCCGAGGCGATCGTCGCGCGTGAAGTCGGCATCACGAAACAGCAGGTGGCCGCGTTCGCAAAAGCCGGCGGCGCGGTGCTGTTCGGAACCGACGCGGGCTATGTCGATGCCTACGACACGCACGTGGAACTGCGGCTGATGCACGAGGCCGGGTTGGACTGGCGCCGGATCCTGGACAGCCTGACCGCCGCGCCTGCGGCGTACTTCGGCCATGCGCAGCGCAAGGGGCGGATCGCCGAAGGGCTCGATGCCGACCTGGTGGTGCTGCGCGGCGATCCCGCGGACGACGTCGCCGAATTCGCCGATGTGCGCTACACGCTGCGCGGCGGCCAGGTCGTGTATCGGGCGGTCACCCGAGACTGAGTGCACGTTTGCCGATGGCGCTCGAGCGTCGCTCGCGGGGCGATGGACAGGGCCGTTACGACACTTGCCGATCCGCTGGCGCGCCCGGTGTCGGCAGCGTCCGTCCCGCGTCGTCGGCGCGCCGCTGCTGCGCGCGCCCCAGCCACAGCCCCAGCATCGCCCAGAACAGCGCCAGCGGCACCACCACGGTCACCAGGCCGCCGAGCGCGAGTCCGATCCGGCCCAGCAGGCCTTCGGTCTGCGCGCCGACCACGTCGCCGGCGCGGTAGACGAAGGTGTCGATGAAGGCCTTGGCCTTGTACTTGTCCTCGCGGCTGATCACGGTGAACAGCGCTTCGCGCGCGGGCCGGGTGAGGCCGCGCTGCACCGCCTTGCTCATCGCCTCCAGCGCAATGAGCATCGCGAACGAGCCGTAGATCGCCAGCCCGATGAAGCCCAGCGCGGTCGCCACCGGCAGCGCGGCCAGGGCCACGGCCAGCCCGAAGCGGCGGATGATCTGCCCGGTGAGCGTGAGCTGCAGCACCAGTACCGCGACCTGGGTCCACATGTCGATATTGCCGAGCAGGCCGGTGCGCGCATCGAGTCCGCTCTCGGCGCCGGCCACCATCTGCAGCCGGGTGAAGTAGATGAAGGTCGCCACCACCGTCATCGTCAGCACGTAGCCGGCGATGCCCAGCAGGTAGGGCGAGGAGAACACCGCGCGGAAACCGGCCCAGGCGCTGCCCCCGATGCGCCGGGCTTCCTCCGCCGCGGGCGAGTCGGCCTCCGCCGGCGAGGCGCCGCGATCCGGCCGCGTCCACACCAGCCACCACGCCAGTGCGATCGCGAACCCGAGGAACGCGGCCGCCACCAGCAGCAGCGCCGGCGTCCCCAGCGGCTCGGCCAGTTGCGAGGCCAGCCATGGGCCGAAGATCGCGCCGAGCGTGCCACCCACCGCGATCAGCGCGAACAGGCGCCTGCCCTGGTCGCTGGAGAAGCGGTCGGCCAGCAGCGCCCAGAACACCATGGTCACGAACAGGTTGAACACGCTGAACCAGACGTAGAACACCTGGCCGCTGCGCGTGCCCACCGCGCCCGGCGCGAACACCAGCAGCGCCCAGAAGCCGACCAGGCTCAGGGCGAAGAACGCATAGGTCGCCGAGATGAAGTGCAGGCGCCGGAACCGGCTGACGAGCCAGCCGAACATCGGGTTGACCGCGAGCGTGACCACCGCGGTGCCGATGAACAGCCAGCGTACGCTGTCGATGCCCTGTTCCATGCCCAGCGCGTCGCGCGCCGGTCGCAGCATCATCAGCGCGCTCAGGATGCAGAAGAAGAACAGCCCGGCGATGAGCACCGGCGCGAGCTCGCCGCGCCGGAGGTTGAACAGGTCGGACAGGCGTTCGCGCATCGCCCCGTCCGCTCAGGCGAACATCGCGACCAGTTCGGCCTTCTGCGCCTCGTCCAGCAGCGGGCCGACGCCGCCCTTGAGGTTGTCGGCCTGGCGTTCGGGCTTGCCGGTCGCCGGGATCACCACGGTCACCGCCGGATGGCTGACCACGAACTTCAGGAACATCTGCGCCCACGAGGTGACGCCCACATCGGCCGCCCAGCCGGGCAGATCCTTGCCGCGGGTTGCGGCGAACAGCTTGCCGTCGTCGAAGGCACGGTTGACCATCACCGCGATCCCCAGTTCCTGCGCGAGCGGGAACAGCGAGCGCGCCGCCTGCGGCGCGTTGACCGAGTAGTTGATCTGGACGAAATCGGGCTTTTCTGCGCGCATCAGACGTTCGGTCTCGGCATGGCCGCTTTCCAGGTAATGGGTGATGCCGATGTACTTCGCCTTGCCCCGTTCCTTGAGCTCGCGCGCATAGGGCATGGCCTCGGCCATGTTGCGCAGGTTGTGCACCTGCAGCAGCTCGACCCTGTCGGTGCGCAGCCGGCGCAGCGAATCGGCCCACTGCGCCTCGAGCGCGGCGCGGCTGTCAGCGGCGAGCTTGGTGGCGAGGAAGCAGCGCTCGCGCCAGCCGCCGTCGGCGAGCAGGGCGCCGACCACGTCCTCGGCATTGGAGTAGTTCGGCGAGGTGTCGATCACGCTGCCGCCGCCTTCGAAGAACACCTTCAACACGTCCTTCAGTGCGGTGAACTCCGCCGAATCCAGCGGTACCTCGTAGCTGCCAGAGGTGCCTACGCCGATCGCCGGAATCGCTTCGCCGCTGGAGGGAATCGTGCGCATGAGCAGGGCGCCACCGAGCGGTGCGATGTCCGCGATCGCCCCGGCCGGTTTTTCCCGCGGCACCGGGGCCGCCCCGTTCGGGCGTTCCTGGCTGCAGGCGGCGAGCGGCGCCAGCGCGAAGCCGGTGGCGGCAAGGCTGGCGGTGGCGATGAAATCGCGGCGGCTGTGCATGGCAGGTCTCCTCGGATCGGTGGGCGCGTCGGTGGGCCCGAGCCTGCCCGAGGCTGGCGTAAGCATCCGTGAGAATCCAGTGCCGGAAGTGACCCGTAGCCCGGATAAGGCCGCAGGCCGCATCCGGGTCGACCCGCGACCCCACCGCGCGCCGGCCGCCCATGGTCATTCGCGATTCGCATGCCGCCGCCGGTCCCTCCCCGGCGGCGGGCACTATCCGCCGCGCGCACCCAGCAGGCGCAGCAACGCCATAGCCGCGGCGGGATTGCGTTCCTTGGCCGCGGAAATGAAGAACACGAACACGTCGCGCTTGCGTGCGGGCGCCGTGTCGCCGGACAGCACCGGCAGGCCCTCCGGCACGCCGCCTTCGGCCCAGGTCCGCGCCCGCTCCGCCCACGCCTGCAATTGCGGCGACGGGTAGCCGGTCGCGATGCCGGCCTGCGCGCGCATCAGCCGTGCGTACACGAAGTCGGCCGTCGCGTCGGCGAAGCTCGGGTGCTCGTCCGAGTCGGTGAACACCGTCGCCATGCCGTGGCGGCGGGCGAGGGCGACGAAGCCGGCGTCGACGAACGCGCGGTCGCGCACGTCCAGTACGTGGCGCAGGCGCAGTCCACCAGCTTGGCGCGGCAGCAGCTCGAGGAACGCCGCGAACCCGTCGCGGTCGATGCGGGTGCCGGCATCGAACTGCCAGACCAGGGGTCCCAGCCTGTCGCGCAGCTCGACGATGCCGCCGATGAAGTCGTCGACCTGCGGCCCGACCTTCGCCAGCGCCCGCGACTGCATGATCCGCTTCGGCGCCTTGGCCGAGAACACGAAGCCTTCCGGCGTTTCCTCCCGCCATTTCACGTAGGTCGCCGGCTTCTGCATACCGTAGTAGGTGCCGTTGATCTCGATCGCGGAGAGCTCCCGGCTGGCGTATTCCAGCTCCCGCCGCTGCACCAGCCCCTTCGGATAGAAGTTGTCGCGCCACGGCGCATAGGTCCAGCCGCCGATGCCGACGCGGATCCCGTCGACCGCGGGCACGCCCTCAACCGGCATGACGGATCAGCTCCGGCTGCAGCGTCGGCAGCAGCCGCTTCGGCGCCTTGCGCGACCAGGCCTGCACCAGCAGGCGCGTCGTCAGGGTCGTGTCGACGGCGCGCAGGTCCACGCGCAATCCCAGCACGCGCCGCCCCCAGTGCAGGGCCTCGATGCAGCCGGGATGCAGCGCCAGCGCACGCTGCCGTTCGGTTTCGTCGACGAAGGCGTGCAGGTGGCGGTCGTCGGGAGGCAGGGTGGCGAAGATCCTGCCACCGACGCGGAACGAGGCGTAATCGAAGTGCGGCGCCTCGACCGCACCGGGCAGCGACAGCGCGATCGCGCGGACGTCGGCGACGGTGGCCGGTTTCATGGCGCCGCCTTCCACGGATCGTAGCTGCCGAACCACCACAGGTGGCCTTCCGGGTCGTGGCAGGCGTAGCCGCGGCCGCCGTAATCCTGGTCGGCGATGTCGATCGCGATCGTGGCGCCCGCCGCCGTCGCGCGGCGGTAATGCGCGTCGACATCGGCCACGATCACGCAGGGGCTCTGGGTCTGGCGGCCGCCGACCTCGTCGGGCTGCACGATCCGCCCGCCCCATTCCGACCCGGCCTGCACCGATCCGAGCATGACCATGCCGTTGCCGAAGGTGAGCTCGGCGTGGTGGACGGTGTCGCCGTCGGCGTAGACGGCGCGCTTCTCGAAGCCGAACGCGCCGCACAGCCACTCGATCGCCGCGGGGGCGTCGCGATAGCGCAGGCAGGGGATGATGGTGCTGGTGGGCTCGGCGGCATGGCTCATGCGTGGCTCCGTGGATTGGCGCCGGGGTGGCGCATGGAGATCCTCCCGCGGGGCGCCACGCCCGTCTTGTAGATTCCGGCATTCATGCCAGCGGCACGTGGTTGTGCCACGGGCTGCGCCGCGCCATCCAGTCGGTGGGGGTCATGCCGGAGAAGGCGCGGAACTCGTGCGTCAGGTGGGCCTGGTCGTGGAAGCCGCCGTCGACGGCGATCCCGGCCCATTCGATGCGCGCTTCGCGTCGCGCCTGCGCCACCACGCCGTGGAAACGCTGCAGGCGGGCGTAACGCTTGGGCGACATCCCGACCTGCTCGCGGAACAGTTCCCCGAAACGGCGCGGCGACAGGCGGCAATGCGCTGCAATCGCGGCGATGCGCCGGGCACCAGGCGCGGCATCGATCAGGCGCACGGCATGCGCGATCGCCGGATGCATCGCCGCGGCGCTGGCGCGCGCGCGTGCGCTCAGCCAGCGCTCGACGATGTCCACCCGCGCCCGCGCACCGGAGGCGTCCAGCAGCCGTTCGCGCAACGTGCGTGCGCTGCCCGCAGCCAGTGCGTCCAGGTCGACCTGGCGGTTGGCGATCGCATCCATCCGTTCGCGGAAGAATGGTGCGGCGGCGCCGGCACGGAATACCACCCCGACCACGGCGGTCTGCTCGGCGGTGTCGATCACGAAGCCGCGGTGCGCGGGCGCGTCGAGCGAGGCACCCGCGTTGCGCGTGCAACGCATGGCCTCGTCGTAGACCCGGGTCTCGTCCTGGGCGAGGTTGATCACCAGTTGCGGCTTCGCCGTCGGCAGCATGCGGTCGAATCGATGCGCTGGCTGCGCCTGGACGCAGTCCCAGATCGATTCGACCAGCGACGACAGAGGCGCGGCGGGCTGGACGACCAGCAGACCCATGGCCTGGCTCCCGGTGATGGCCCCTCGAAGGGTAGCAGGGCGGCCGCGCCCGCGGCGGTCATCGATCGTGCATGGCGACCCGGTAAGCTGCGGGTGTGGGGGGACAGGAGCGAATGCTGATGTCCCTGGTCGAGCGGTTGAAGGCATGGTGGCAAGGCTGGTTGCGGCGAAGGCGCGGGGTTCCCCCGGCGCTCGGGCGCGATACCGGGCCTGCGCCGAAGGGCGAGGCACGCGCATTGCCGGCGCCGGAGACTCCGGTCCCCGGCAGGGCGATGCCTGCGACGTCGAAGAAGAAGGGAACGCCGCCGCGCGTTGTCGCGATGCGTCCGATCCGGCTGGCGCTGCAGGGCGGCGGCTCGCATGGCGCCTTCACCTGGGGCGTGCTCGACGGCCTGCTGCAGCGCGACGATCTCGCCATCGAAGCGGCTTCGGGCGCCAGTGCGGGCGCGCTGAATGCGGCGGTGCTCGCGTGCGGATGGGCGAAGGCCGGGCGCCAGGGGGCGCGTGAGGCCCTGCAGGCGTTCTGGCGCGACGTCGGCGCGGCCGGCGGCGCCAGCCTGCTGCCGCTGCAGGCGCCGGCGTTCGGTCCGCCGTTCGACCTGGCGTCGGTGCCGGGCTACGACTGGGCCAGCCGCTTCCTGCGCACGCTCAGCCCCTACGACTACAACCCGCTCAACCTCAATCCCTTGCGCGACGTGCTGCTGCGGCATGTCGACGTCGATGCGTTGCGCGAGGGGCCGGTCCGCGTGTTCGTCACCGCCACCGCGGTGCGCAGCGGCGAGGCGCGCGTGTTCCGCGGCGACGCGCTGGGCATCGACGCGCTGCTCGCGTCGGCCTGCCTGCCGTTCCTGTTCCAGGCGGTCGAGATCGACGGCGAGCCGTACTGGGACGGCGGCTACAGCGGCAACCCTTCGATCCATCCGCTGATCGAACCGGGCGAGGAATGCGACATCGTCGTGGTGCGGATCAACCCGGCGCATCGCGAAGGCGTGCCCCGGCGCAGCACCGAGATCATGGACCGGATCGGCGAGATCACCTTCAATGCCAGCCTGATCGGCGAGCTGCGGATGATCGCGCAGCTCAACCGCCTGCAGCAGCGGCTGGCCTCGCACGGGGTGCGTCCGGCGCAATGCCGGCTGCACGTGATCGCCGACGACGTCGACCTCGCGACCCTGCCGGCCTCCAGCCGGATGCGGGTCGATCCCGCTTTCGTCCTGCGCCTGCATGGCCTCGGAGAGGCGGCGGTCGCGCAGTTCCTGGAAATGCATGGGGACGCGATCGGGGCGCGATCCAGCCATTCGCCGGCTGGCCAGGAGGCGCAGGCCGAAGTAGGAGCCCTGCCGGAGGGCTGATCGAACGGCATTGCGTGCGCGGCGATGCGCCGGCAGGTGTGAGCCGGTGCTCCTTGCGCCGGCTACTCGATCGGTTCGTCCAGCAGCAACTGGCGCGCGAACCGCACCGGCGGCGCACCGTACGACAGCATGCCGTCGTGGTAGGCCTTGAGGTCGAAGGCGTCACCGAGCCTGGCCTCTGCCGCCTTGCGCGCGTCGAAATGTTCCTGCGCGCCGACGAAATAGGTCGCCAGCTGGGTGGACGACAGCTGGGCGCGGATCCACTTGCCGTCGGCCTCGCTCTGCTGCTGGAACGTCTGGCGCACCATCAGGTCCATCGCCTGTTCCTTGGTCCAGTCGTCGACGTGCAGGCCCTGGTCGAGGATCGCGTTGGCGACCGCGCGCGCATAGAACTTGAGCTGCATCAGCCGGAACAGCGGGTCGTTGTCCAGGTAGCCGGCATCGGCCATCATCCGCTCGGTGTACACCGCCCAGCCTTCGGCGAAGGGGCCGGAGCGGAATACCGCGCGCAGCGTCGAGGGAAAGCGCGCCGAGTGCGCGCCCTCGAGATAGTGACCGGGCATCGCCTCGTGGATGGTCAGCACGTGGATCAGGCGCTTGTTGTATTCGCGCAGGAACGAGTCGACCTGCTCGTCGTTCCAGTCCTCGGGAATCGGTGAAATCGCATAGTAGGTGTCCAGGCCCTTGTCGAGCGGCCCGGGCGAGTCGGCATAGGCCACCGAGAAGCCGCGCTGGAATTCCGGCATCAGGATGATCTTCACCGGATCGTCCGGCACCGTGACCAGGTCCTTCCCGCGCACGAACGCGGTCGCCACCTCGAGCGTGTGCTTCGCGAAATCCACCACTTCCTCGCGCCCGGGCCGGTCTTCGTAGGCCAGCTCCATCGCCGCCTCGATCGCCGCCTGCCGCTGGTCCTCGCTGGGCGAGTCGGGGGTCTCGGGCGCACCGGGACGATTCCGCAGCACGGTCTTGGCCACCGTGTACATCTCCTCGCGGATGCGCGCCAGCTCGGACTCGGCGCGCTGGCGGATCTGTTGCCGCGTCAGCGAGGAATTGAGCGAGAACTTCAGCTTCGCGTCGTACAGCTCGGCTCCGATCCGGAACTCGCCCTTCGCGTTCGGCACCAGGGTGTCGTCGAGCCACTGCTGGTGCTGCTCCACCGCCTCGCGAAGCGTGGCCACGGCGGCATCCAGGCGCGCACGCTGCTCACCCTGCAACTGGTCTGCGTTCGGAGCGATGAAGCTGTCGATCAGGGTCAGCACGCCCCTGTTCTGCTTCGCCACCGTGTCGGCATGGGCCCTAGGGACGCGCGCCGGGTCGAGGTTCTCGCGCGCCTGGGCGAGCAGGGCCGGAATCTTCTCCATGCGCGCGGTTGCCGATTCCAGCCGTTGCGGCATCGGCGCGAACTCGCGCGCCATCAGGTTGTAGATCGCGCCACCGGCCAGGCCGCTGTAGATCTGCGGATCCCAGGCCCAGCTCTGCATCGTCTGCGCATCCCACAGCGCGTACTCGAGCTGGTTGCGCAGGATCCGGGCGTCGACCTGGTTCTCGCGCGAGAGCGCGGCCAGATCGATCGCATCGAGTTCGGCCAGCATGCGCCTGTTGAAATCGTCGGCCTTCGCGCGGCCGGCGGCGGACAGGTCGTCGATCTCGCCGTCGAAGCGATGGTCGCCGATCTGGGTGGCGGCCACGGGCGAGAGCGCCATCGCTTCGTCGAGATAGCGCCTGGACAGGTCGGCGAAGGTCGCGTCGGCCTGCGACGCCACGGCGGCGTTCGCGGAGTCTGCGCTGGCGGTGTCCGCCGGTGCCGGTGGGGTCGGGGCTTGTGCGCTGCAGGCGGCGAGCGCACAGGCGAGGAGGGCGATGGCGGGCAGGCGAGGCGTCATGGCGTACGTGCGCGAGGGAGAAGATGCGAGACAGGATAGCGCCCGCTGCGTGGCCGCGCCCGTGCCGTAGCCGAGGTTCGCGTGCGCAATGCCACGGCGCCGGCACCGATGTGTCGGAAGTCATGCCCGGCGTGCAGCCGAAGCCTGCAACATGCGCGCTATGCTGGCGCGACGCGCAGGAGCCGCCTCACCGGTGCGGGCACGCGGAGGAATGCACATGCAGCGACGCGATTTCCTGGCCCTTGGCGGCCTCGGTGCCGGCAGCCTGCTGCTGCCGTCGTTTCCCGGCAGGACGATCGCCGCCGGGCAACTGCTGGAGACGATGGACGTCGCACTGAAGCGGCGCCTCGCCGACGCCGCGCTGCAGGCGGCGACCACCGCCGGCGCGTCGTATTGCGACGTGCGCATCGGCCGCTACCTGCGGCAGTCGCTGATCACGCGCGAGGCGCTGGTGCTCGACGTGGCCAACGAGGAATCGGTCGGCGTCGGCGTGCGCGTGATCGCCGACCATGCCTGGGGCTTCGCCGCCACCAGCCGCCTCGACCCCGACTCGGTGGCCGCCGCGGCGCGCCAGGCCGCGGCGATCGCGAAGGCCAATGCGCGGATCCAGACGCAGCCGGTACAGCTCGCGGAGGCGCCGGGCGTGGGCGAGGTGTCGTGGAAGACGCCGGTCGCGGTCAACGGCATGCAGGTGCCGATCCGCGACAAGCTCGACCTGCTGCTGTCGGTCAACGCGGCGGCGCTGGAGGCCGGCGCGAGCTTCGCCGCCTCGCGCATGTTCCTGGTCAACGAGCAGAAATACTTTGCGTCCACCGACGGCTCGTACATCGACCAGGACGTGCACCGGATCTGGGCTCCGTTCACGGTGACCGCGATCGACAAGGCCAGCGGCAGGTTCCGCACCCGCGACGGCCTGTCCGCGCCGATGGGAATGGGCTACGAGTACCTCGACGCGGATCCCTCGCAACGCTTCGAGCTGCCGGGCGGCGTGGTCGCCTACGGCCGCAGCTACGACATGCGCGCCGATGCCGTAGCCGCCGCGAAGCAGGCGCAGGCCAAGCTCAAGGCGCCCTCGGTCAAGCCGGGCAAGTACGACCTGGTGATCGACCCGAGCAACCTGTTCCTGACCATCCACGAAAATGTCGGCCATCCGCTGGAACTCGACCGCGTGCTGGGCTACGAGGCCAACTACGCCGGCACCAGCTTCGCCACGCTCGACAAGCGCGGCAGCTTCCGCTGGGGCAGCGAGCGGGTGAACCTGTACGCCGACCGGACCGAACCCGGCAGCCTCGGCGCCGTCGGTTACGACGACGAAGGCGTGAAGTGCAAGCGCTGGGATCTTGTGAAGGACGGTGTGCTGGTCGACTACCAGTCGATCCGCGACCAGGCCCACATCCTCGGCAAGAGCGCATCCGATGGCTGCTGCTATGCCGATTCCTGGTCGAGCGTGCAGTTCCAGCGCATGCCCAACGTGTCGCTGGCGCCGGGCGGGGCGCGGCTGAGCGTCCCGGAGATGGTGAAGGACGTCGAGAACGGGCTCTATATCCACGGCCGCGGCTCGTACTCGATCGACCAGCAGCGCTACAACGCCCAGTTCGGTGCGCAGCTGATGTTCGCCATCCGCAACGGCGAGGTGCGCGAACTGGTGGAGGACGGTGCCTACCAGATCCGCACGCCGGAGTTCTGGAACGCGTGTTCGGCGATCTGCGACGCGCGCGATTTCCGCCTCGGTGGCTCGTTCTTCGACGGCAAGGGCCAGCCGAGCCAGGTCTCGGCGGTCTCGCACGGCGCGGCGACCACGCGTTTCGACGGCCAGAACGTGATCAACACCGCGCGTTCGCTGGGTTGAACCGCGGGTCGGGCGTTCCCGACCGTGCCAAAAGTCATTTGCGCCGGCGTACCCGGGCCGCCCAGAATCGGAACACCCTCCGGGCCGGTGCCATGCACCCGGCTCCGGGCCGATGCCGCGGCGCCGATGCCGTGGCCACGACGACGGAGATGCCCCCTTGCAACGACGCGACTTCCTGGCCCTTGGCGGCCTCGGCATGGGCAGCCTGGCGCTGCCCGCATGGCTGGGCAAGGCGATCGCCGCCGACCAGCTCCTCACCACGCTCGACCTCCCGGTCAAGAAGCAGCTCGCCGACGCGGCGCTGCAGGCCGCCCGCGGCTCCGGCGCCAGTTACTGCGACGTGCGCATCGGCCGCTACCTGCGCCAGTTCGTGATGACCCGCGAGGACAAGGTGCAGAACGTGGTCAACACCGAATCCACCGGCGTGGGCGTGCGCGTGATCGCCGACGGCGCCTGGGGCTTCGCCGCCACCAACGGACTCACCGTCGATTCGGTGGCCGAGGCGGCGCGCCGTGCGACCGCGATCGCCAAGGCCAACGCGAAGGTGCAGACCGCGCCGGTGCAGCTGGCGCCCGCGCCGGGATACGGCGAGGTCGCGTGGAAGACCCCGATCCGCAGGAACGCGATGGAAGTGCCGGTGAAGGACAAGGTCGACCTGCTGCTTTCGGTCAATGCCGCAGCGATCAATGCCGGCGCCAGTTTCATCAATTCCACCCTGTTCCTGGTCAACGAACAGAAGTACTTCGCCTCCACCGACGGCTCCTACATCGACCAGGACGTGCACCGGATCTGGGCGCCGATGACGGTGACCGCGATCGACAAGGCCAGCGGCAAGTTCCGCACCCGCGAAGGGCTGTCGGCACCGATGGGCCTGGGCTACGAGTACCTCGACGGCGACCGCGGCCAGAAGTTCGTCTCGCCCAACGGCGTGGTCAACTACGGCCAGTCCTACGACATGCTCGAGGACGCCGTGGCCGCGGCCAAGCAGGCGCAGGAGAAGCTCAAGGCGCCGTCGGTCAAGCCGGGCAAGTACGACCTGGTGCTCGATCCCTCGCACACCTGGCTGACGATCCACGAATCGGTCGGCCATCCGCTGGAACTCGACCGCGTGCTCGGCTACGAGGCCAACTACGCCGGCACCAGCTTCGCCACGATGGACAAGCGCGAGGCGGGGTTCCAGTACGGCAGCGACCGGGTCACCCTGTTCGCCGACAAGACCCAGCCGGGCAGCCTCGGCGCCGTCGGCTACGACGACGAAGGCGTCAAGTGCAAGCGCTGGGACCTGGTGAAGGACGGCATCCTGGTCGACTACCAGACCATCCGCGACCAGGCCCACATCGTCGGCAAGGACGAGTCCGACGGCTGCTGCTACGCCGACTCGTGGTCGAGCGTGCAGTTCCAGCGCATGGCCAACGTCTCGCTCGCGGCCGGCAAGGACAAGCTGTCGGTGGCGGACATGGTCAAGGACGTCGAGAACGGCATCTACATCATCGGCGACGGCTCGTTCTCGATCGACCAGCAGCGCTACAACGCCCAGTTCGGCGGCCAGCTGTTCTACGAGATCAAGGACGGCGCGATCACCGGCATGATCGAGGACGTGGCCTACCAGATCCGCACGCCGGAGTTCTGGAACGCGTGCTCGGCGATCTGCGACGAGAGCGACTACCGCCTGGGCGGCTCGTTCTTCGACGGCAAGGGCCAGCCGGGGCAGGTGTCGGCGGTCTCGCACGGCTCGAGCACGGCGCGTTTCAACGGCATCAACGTCATCAACACCGCGCGTTCGCTCGGCTGACCGGCACAGGAGATACGAATACATGAGCATCTTTACCGAAGCCGAAGCCAAGGCGATCCTCGACAAGGTCATCGCGCTGTCCACCGCGGACGAGTGCACGGCCACCCTCGGCGGCGGCACCAGCGGCAACATCCGTTTCGCGCTGAACAACGTCTCCACCAGCGGCATCGTCGACGACGTCGAGCTGGGCGTGAGCGTGGCCTTCGGCAAGCGCGTCGGAACCGCGACCATCAACGAGTTCGACGACGCCTCGCTCGAGCGCGTGGTACGCCGCGCCGAGGACCTGGCGCGGCTGGCGCCGGAAAACCCGGAGTTCATGCCCGCGATCGGCAAGCAGTCGTACACGCCCACCAGCACCTTCAGCGCCGCCACCGCGGCGATCACCCCCGAGCAGCGCGCCCAGGTGGCGGTGGATTCGATCGCGCCCTGCCGCTCGTCGGGACTGGTCGCGGCCGGATTCCTGGAGGACAGCCAGTCGTTCACCGCGATCGCCAACAGCAACGGCAACTTCGCCTACCAGACTTCGACCAGCGCCGACTACACCTGCACCGTGCGTACCGAGGACGGGCGCGGTTCGGGCTGGGTCGGCCGCAACGTCACCGACATCGGCGGCCTGGACGCGGGTCGCGACGTCGCCATCGCCATCCGCAAGGCGCGCGATTCGGCCGATGCCAAGGCGCTGGAGCCGGGCAAGTACACGGTGATCCTGGAGCCGCACGCCGCCGCCGGCCTGGTCTCGTTCATGATGTTCTTCTTCGACGCGCGCCAGGCCGACGAGGGCCGCAGCTTCCTGTCGAAGAAGGGCGGCGGCAACAAAATCGGCGAGCAGGTCTACGACCCGCGGGTGAACATCTGGGCGGATCCGGGCGACGCCAACGTGCCGGTGCTGCCGTGGGACGACGAAGGCCAGCCGCGCAAGCGCATGCCGGTCATCCAGGACGGCAAGGTCGCGAACCTGCTGTACTCGCGCTACTGGGCGCAGCAGCAGGGCAGGGAGGCGGTGGCGATGCCGGGCAACCTGATCATGTCCGGCGGCACCAAGTCCACCGCCGACCTGGTGCGCGAGACCGACCGCGGCATCCTGGTCACCCGTACCTGGTACATCCGCATGGTGGACCCGCAGACGGTGCTGCTCACCGGCCTCACCCGCGACGGCACGTTCTACATCGAGGACGGCGAGGTCAAGCACCCGGTGAAGAACTTCCGCTTCAACGAATCGCCGGTGATCATGCTCAACAACATCGACGAGCTCGGCAAGCCGGTGCGCGTGAGCGGCGACGAGTCGCAATTCGCGATGATGATCCCGCCGATGCGGTTGCGCGATTTCACGTTCACGTCGTTGTCCGACGCGGTGTGACGGCCAGCCGTCCGCTGTTGATTTCGCACCAGTCTGGCGGGATGCCGCCAGACCCGAAGGGCGCCGCCCATGGATGGGCGGCGTTTTCCGACCGAGGCAGGATGCCGAGTCGGAAAATCCCCATTCTGGATCCGTCTCGAGCTTGTGCACTTGCGGGGAAAGCGCTTTTCTTTGGTTCGTTTCTTTTGACGCTTATCAAAAGAAATGAACCCGTCCGCTGCAGCGGACGGAAGCTTTTGCCTTTGTCTCTTACCTTGGCATTGACATGGGGTCAGGCAAAGCCAAGAGCTTCCGCTCGCCACGAGCGAGCGGGTAACTTTTCTTTGCTGGCCCACTGCGCAGCGAACGGCGCAGCCGGTCAAGAACAAGTCACCAAAAGAATTGGCCTTCCCCGCAAGTGCACAAGCCCACGCCCGACCGTGGATCGGCATTCTCCGACTCGGCATCCTGCCTCGGTCGGAAAACGGTGGGCATCCATGCCCGCCGCCCTCCGGGTGTGGAGGATGGATCGCCGGTGTGTTTCCATTGAAGGGCAGTTTCCGGGTCGACTGCAGGTCGGTGGGGTTGGCGGCTCGGCATGGTCGGGACAGATGGAGTCGTGAACCGCGCCCAGTTCCTCCGCATGATGCTCGGCGCCGCCGCCACGCTGGCGCTGCCACCCTTGCGGGCGCAGTCGGCCACCTACGATTTCTGGTTCACGCGGCTGCGTTACGACTCCGGCGACTGGGATGTCGATGCACGGATGCCGTCGAACCTGGTCACATCGCTGATCGACTACACCGGCCTGCGGGTGGACCCGGAGGAGCACGTGGTCGACCTGGCCGATCCGAAGATGCTGGCGGCGCCGTTCTGCTACCTGTCCGGGCACAAGCTGGTGGAGTTCAACCCGGCCGAACGGCGCAATTTCGAACGCTACGTGCGCAATGGCGGGTTCGTGTTCGTCGACGACTGCAACCACGACATCGACGGGCTCTTCGCGAAGTCGTTCGAGGCGCAGATGGCCTCGATCTTCGGTGGCCGGGCGCTGAAGAAGCTGCCGAACAGCCATGCCATCTACAGCAGCTTCTTCCGCTTCCCGGACGGCCCGCCCGCGACCGGTTTCGAGCTCAACGGCTGGGGCGACGACCTCGTCCACGACTACCTCAAGGGCATCGAGATCGACGGCCGCCTCGGCCTGCTCTACAGCAACAAGGACTACGGCTGCGAGTGGGACTACGACTGGCGCAACAAACGCTTCCTCGCCGAGGACAACACGAAGTTCGCGGTCAACATCGTGATCTATGCGCTGACGGCATGAGAGGGACGTTTCGCACTTTCTGTCCCGGTCATCTCGGCCGAACCTGTCATCTCGACCGAACCTGTCATCTCGACCGAACCTGTCGTTTCGACCGAACCCGTCATTTCGACCGAAGGGAGAAATCTGCTACCAGTCTCCAGAATGCAGATTTCTCCCTCCGGTCGAAATGACAAACGCGCGATGAATCCCCGCAATCGCTCCCGCCTGACCCGGCCCTGCCCATGACTGCCTCCCTCACCGAATCCGATATCCAGTTCCGCGTGGCCCGCCTGGCCGACCTGCGGGCCGCCATCGCCACCGCCATCGTCGGCCAGCACGAGGTCGTCGAGCAGTTGCTCACCGGCCTGCTCGCCGGCGGACACTGCCTGCTCGAGGGGGTGCCCGGGCTCGGCAAGACCCTGCTGGTGCGCACCCTGGGCCAGGCGCTCGCGCTGCAGTTCCGCAGGGTCCAGTTCACCCCCGATCTGATGCCGAGCGACCTGCTCGGCACCGAGCTGCTGGAGGAGGACCACGGCACCGGCCATCGCCATTTCCGCTTCCAGCAGGGACCGGTGTTCACCAACCTGCTGCTGGCCGACGAGCTCAACCGCACGCCGCCCAAGACCCAGGCCGCGTTGCTCGAGGCGATGCAGGAGCACACCGTCAGCTTCGCCGGCGTCACCCACCCGCTGCCGGCGCCGTTCTTCGTGCTCGCCACGCAGAACCCGATCGAGCAGGCGGGCACCTATCCGTTGCCGGAAGCGCAGCTCGACCGGTTCCTGCTGCACATCGCGCTCGAGTATCCGGACGAACAGGAGGAGCGAGCGATCATCGCCCAGACCACGTCCAGCCATGTGGCGGAGGTGCCGCGGGTCATGGACGGGGAGGAAGTCCTCGCGCTGCAGGCGCTGGTGCGCGAGGTGCACGTGGGCGACGAGCTGTTGGCCTGGATCACGCGGATCGTGCGCGCGACCCGGCCCGGCGCGGCTGCGCCGCAGGTGGTGCGCGACTACGTGAAGTGGGGCGCGGGACCGCGCGCCGGGCAGTCGCTGGTGCTGGCATCGAAGGCGCGCGCGCTGCTGCACGGGCGCCTGGCCGCCACGCGCGAGGACGTCATGGCCCTGGCCGCGCCGGTGCTGCGCCATCGCCTGCTGCTGTCGTTCGCCGCCGAGGCCGAAGGCAAGCGGCCAGACGAGGTGATCGCCGCGCTGCTGCGCGATACGCCGCATCCGGGCGCCTGAGCGCGACGACGATGGCCTGGGATCCGGTCACGCCCGGACTGCGCGCGCAGCTGCGCGGGTTGCGCATCGCTTCGCGGCGCGCCAGCGCGCTGCGCGGCGGCGGCCAGCATCGCAGCCGCGACAGGGGCGCCGGGCTGGAATTCTCCCAGTACCGCGGCTACGAGCCGGGCGACGAGCCGCGCCGCATCGACTGGAAACTCTACGCCCGCAGCGACCGCTTCTTCGTGCGCGAGGCCGAGCGCGACAGCCCGCTGGCGGTGTGGCTGGTGCTCGATGCCAGTGCATCGATGGCGCAGGCCGACGAGGTGCGGCCGGACTGGTCGCGGCTGGATGCGGGCAAGGCGCTGGCGGCATGCATCGCCGAGGTCGCGCTGCGCCAGGGGGATCGCGTCGGCCTGCTCGCATTGCGCGAGGATGCGATCGCGTTCGTCCCGGCGGCCTCCGGATCGCGCCAGCGCGAGCGGCTGCTGTTCGAACTGCAGCGCCTGGACGCGACGGGGGGCGTGCCCGCGGAGTCGCGGCTGCGGCCGGTGTGGGAACGCATCGGTGCCGACGACCTGGTGGTGGTGCTGGGCGATTTCCTCGACCCGGCCACGGTCGAGCTCGCGACGCGACTGGCAGGCGCACGTCGCGAGGTGCTGGCGATCCAGTTGCTCACCGTCGCGGAACGCGATTTTCCCTTCGCCGACGGTCGCCGCTTCCGCGATCCGGAAACCGGCGAGGAGCTGCCCGGCGACGGCCGCGCGCTGCGCGCCGGCTTCCTGTCGCGTTTCGCCGAGGCGCAGCGGACACTGGACGCGCGGCTCGACCAGGCCGGCATCCGCCACGTGCGCTTCGTGCTGGACGAACCGCTGACCGCGCCGCTGCGCGCGCTGTTCGCCGATACTCCGGGTGCGGGCGGCGCATGAACCTGGTCCTGCTGCTGCCGGCCGCGCTCGCCGCGCTCGCCGCCCTGGCGCTGCCGCTGCTGCTGCACCTCGCGCGCCGCCAGCAGCAGAGGCCCACGGTCTTCGCCGCGCTGAGATGGTTGCGGGCGAACCCGAAGCCACGGCGGCGGATCCGTTTCGACGAATGGTGGCTGCTGCTTGTGCGATTGGTGCTGGTGGCGGCGTTGGCCTTGCTGCTCGCGCGGCCGGCGCTGCTCGGCGTGGAGGATGAAACGCCGCGCCTGCTGGTGGTGCCCGGCGTCGCGCCATCCGCGATCGCGGACGCGACCGCGCGAGCCGGCGACTCCGATGTGCGCTGGCTGGCGCCCGGCTTCCCGCCCGTCGACCAGCCCATGCCGCAGGGCGGGTTCGCGACCGCCAGCCTGCTGCGCGAGTTCGATGCCACGCTGCCCGCCGCCGCGCCGCTGACGGTGCTGGTGCCGGAGCGGTTGCGGGGCGCGGATGCCGCGCGGCTGCGACTGGCCCGCGACGTGGACTGGCGGGTCGTGCCGGCGGATGACGCGCGCGTCGATGTCGCGCCTTCAGCGCCACCGGTGCTCGCGATCCGCCACGACGAGGCGCATCGCGAGGCCGTGCGCTACCTGCGCGCGGCCACGCTCGCGTGGCGGGACGCCGATGCCCGCACCGACGTGGATGTGTCCGACGATGCGGTGAACCCGTTGCCGAAGGATGTCCAGGTGCTGGCATGGCTGCGTTCCGACCCGCTGCCGGCCGAGGTGCGCGCCTGGGTCGGGCAGGGCGGCCAGGCGCTGCTTGCGGACGATGCGCAGGAGCCGGTACAGCCTTCCGCGGCCGTCGTCTGGCGCGATGCCGCGGGCCGACCCCTGCTGACCGCCGCCGCGCTGGAAAAGGGGCGCGTGTTGCGTTTCGTCCGCCCGTTGCAGCCGGACGCGATGCCGGAACTGCTCGATCCCGGCTTCCCGGCACGACTGCGGGACGTGCTGCAGCCGGTCGTCGCGCCCACGCTGGTGGCGGCCGGCGATTACGCCCCTGTTTCCGGTGCCATCGCCCCTCCGCCGCCTCCGCGCGACCTGACCGCGTGGCTCGCCCTGGCGATCGCGTTGCTGGCGCTGCTCGAGCGCTGGCTGGCCACCTCGCGCCGCCGGAGTGCCGTCGCGTGAGCGCGCGGGCCGTCATCGCGGCAATGCGCAGGGGCGTGCACCTGCGGGTGGCGCTCGACACGCTGCTGGTGCTGCTGCCCGTTTCCGTCGCGCTTTGCGCGGTGGCGTGGCGCATCGCCGGCACGACGCCGGCCCTGGTGCTGGCGGCACTGGCGATCGCGGCCTGCGGTGCGGTCGTCCCGATCCGGCTTCGGCGCTTCGATCGTGGCTGGCTGATCGTGCGGCTGGACGCCGCGCGGCGCGACCTGGACGACAGCAGCGGACTGCTCTTCGTCGACCAGGCACTTCTCGGGCCGCTGCAACGCCTGCAACGCACGCGCGTCGAGCAGCGGCTGACGGGCAGCGCACCGCCGGGCCTGCGCCCGGCATGGTCGAAGCGCGCGATCGCCATCGCATGGTCGCTTTCCGCGCTGTGCGTGCTCGCCGCCACGCTGTGGCCCGCGCCACGCCTGCAGTCCGCCGGTCCTTCGATTCCGGCATCCGCGCCGGCGGTCGCAGGCGAGCCGCGTTTGCTCGAAGCCATGCTGGAAGTGCAGCCGCCGGCCTATACCGGCATCGCGGCCAGCCGGGCGGAATCGCTGGATGCGAAGGCACCGGTTGCCAGCACGCTCCGCTGGACGCTGCGGTATGCGCCGCAGCCCGGGGCGGTCGAGCTGGTGTTCCACGACGGGCGTCGCCTCGCACTGCAACGCGAGGGCGGGGACTGGACGGCTAGCCTGCCGCTGCAGGAATCCACCCTCTACCGGGTGGTGCCGCAGGGCGTGACCGGCGCCGCGCAATCCAGGCTGCATCGCCTCGATGCCGTGCCCGACCAGCCGCCGCGCGTGCGCGTGCTCGTGCCGGAGCGGAGCCTGACGCTGATGGCCGCCGGGCAACGCGACTGGCGCCTGCAGTTCGAGGTCGACGACGACCACGGCGTCGCCGCGCGGGCGCGGCTGCTGGTCACGCGCACCGAGGGCACCGGCGAGAACATCTCCTTCCAGGACCACGTGCGGGTGCTCGAAGGCCGCGGCGACCGGCGCAGCAGGCGCTTCGAGGTGCGGCTGGTGCCGTCGGCCTTCGGCCTGCAACGTGGCGAAGACCTGGTCGCGCGCCTGGAAGTGCTCGACAACCGCGCGCCGCAGCCGCAACGCTCGCGCAGCGCCAGCGTGATCCTGCGCTGGCCGGCGGAGCCGGTGATCGGCGCGGAGGGACTCGACGGCCTCGCGCGCCAGGTCCTGCCCGCCTATTTCCGCAGCCAGCGCCAGATCATCATCGATGCCGAAGCGTTGATCGCGGAGCGGCCACGGCTGGCGGCGGAGGAGTTCGAACGTCGTTCGGATTCGACCGGCGTCGACCAGCGCCTGCTGCGCCTGCGCTACGGCCAGTTCCTGGGCGAGGAAAGCGAAGGCGGTCGCGCGCCGCCGACCAGCGATCTGCCCACCAGCGATCTGCCGGCCGGCGATCCCGCGGAAGCGCAAGCGCATGAAGAGCATGACGACGACCACGACGACAGCCAAGCGCCCGGCACGCCGTCGCCCGACACGCACGACCACGGCCATGCGGGCGAAGCCGGGGCGCCTGCCGCCGCCGGCTTCGGCGAGATGGACGACGTGCTCGAGGCCTTCGGCCATACCCACGACATCCCCGAAGCCGCGACCCTCCTCGATCCGCAGACCAGGGAGACCCTGCGCGCCGCGTTGCGCGAGATGTGGCAGTCGGAACTGCACCTGCGCCAGGCCGCCCCCGACCAGGCGCTGCCGTACGCCTACCGTGCGCTGGAGCTGATCAAGCAGGTGCAGCAGGCCGACCGCATCTACCTGCAGCGCGTGGGGACGCAACTTCCCCCGATCGACGCCACGCGCCGGCTCGGCGGCAAGCGCGAGGGCATCGCAAACCGGGCGCTGCCGGCGCTGCCGGTGGCGCGCGGCGACGAAGCGCTGGCCGAGGCGTGGCGTTCGCTCGACGCGGCCGATGCGGAGCGCCTGGTCGCATCGCTCAATGCGTTGCAGGCATGGGTCGACGGCAACCGCGACCGCGTCGCCGATCCACTGGCATGGATCGCGCGCATCGACGAGGCGCGCCAGGATCCGCGCTGCCACGACTGTCGCGCCGCACTGCGCGCCCTGGTGTGGAGCGGCATGCCGCGCCCGGCAGGCGGCGTCGCGCGTCGCGCCGGAGACGATCCGGTCGCGCGCCGCTACCTCGATGCGCTGGACGCGCCGGGAGCGGAGCGATGACGATGGCGCAAACGGTCGCGCTGCTGCTTGCGCTCGCGGTGCTGGTCGCGTGGGTGCGGCTGCCGCTCGCGCACCGGCGCGATCCGCGCATGTCGCGCCCATGGCGCCTGTGGCTGTTGCTGGCGCTGCAACCGCTGCTTGCCGCCGCGCTCCACCTGATGCTGTTCCCGCCGCGTCACCCGGTCGCACCGGCCACCCTTGCCGTGCTGACCGAAGGCGCGACGCTTGCCGATGCGGGTCCTGCCACAGTGCGTGGCGTGGTGCTCGCGCTGCCGGAAGCGGGCGACGCCGGCGACGTCGCGCGCGTGCCGGATCTCGCCACCGCCCTGCGCCAGCATCCGGGAACCACGCAGGTGCGGGTGATCGGTGCCGGTCTGGTTCCCCGCGACCGCGACGCGGCGAGCACGGTGGCGCTCGCGTTCGATCCACTCCCGCTGGCGCCCGGCATCGTGCGCCTGTCGCCACCACCCGCGATCGCGCGTGGATCGGCCTTCGTGCTGGAAGGTCGCGTCGAGGGCGTGCCGGGCGGCCGGGCCGAGCTGCTGGATCCGGCGGGACGTCGCGTCGATGCGATGCCGCTGCCGGAAGACGGTGGCTTCGCGCTGCGGGGCGTGGCGCTGGAAACCGGCACGGCGACGTTTGCCGTGCGCGTGCGCGACGCCAGGCAACAGGAGGTCGCCATTTCGCAGCTGCCGCTGTGGATCGATGCGGACGTCGCGCCACGCGTGCTGCTGCTCGCGGGCGCCCCCAACCCGGACACGCGCGCGCTGCGCCGATGGCTCGTGGACGCGGGGGCGCAAGTGCAGGCGCGGATCGCACTCGGCGGCGGCGTGCAACTGGGAAGCGCGCCGCTCACCGCCACCACGCTCGACCAAGCCGACCTGCTGATCGTGGATGCACGTGCGTGGTCGGGACTGGGCGAGTCAGGGCGCACACGCGTGCTCGCCGCGGTGCGACGCGGCCTGGGCCTGCTGTTGCGCGGGGACAACGCAATGCCCGCCGAAGCGCTGCGCGGGCTGCGGGCTCCCGGCTTCACGATCGCGGGCGGCGCCGGGGTGCGGCCGTGGCACGTGCCCGGTCCGCGTCTGGACGGGGAAGAAGCCCTGCGCGGCCTCATGGGCAGTGGCAGCCGCGACGCGCCGTTCGATCCCGCGCAGGCGGAGGAAGAGGTGCCGCCGCTCTCGCGCCGCGCCTGGCGGGTGCAGGGCATGGATGCGGTTGCGCTCGAGCCAGGGGCGGACAGGGGCGACGCCGCCGAGGCACCGGGCTGGTGGCGTGCCGAAGGCCGTGGCCGCATCGGCCTGTGGGCGGTGTCGGACAGCTACCGGCTGCCGCTGCATGGCCGGGCCGACCTGTACGCCGATCTCTGGAGCCCGGCGGTGGCCACGCTGGCGCGCGCACGCTCGAGCGCGATGCCCGGGATCGAGGCCGATGCGCGCGTCGGCCAGCGCCTCGCGATCTGCGCATGGCCGGAAGGCGCGCACATCGAAGCGCCGGACGGCCAACGCGCGCAGCCGATCGTCGATCCGGCGAGCGGTGCGCGCCGCTGCGCGGGCTACTGGCCATCGGTGGCCGGTTGGCATCGGTTGCGCATGGGTGACGCGGTGCAGCCGTTCCATGTCGCGGCGGCGGATGCGGAGCCCACGCTGCGGCTCGCGGAACTGCGCGAGGCCACGCTGCGGCTTGCCGCCGCGCCGCCGGTGTCCGCTCCGGGCGCCACGGTGGCGCCGCGCAACACCGAACCGGGGCGCGCCTGGCCGTGGTTCCTGGCATGGCTGCTGCTGGCCGCGTTCGCCTGGTGGTTCGAGCGCTCGCGCCTGGGCCTGGCCGCTGCTGTTTCGCAGCAAGACCCGCCGCGAGACCTGCGCTAACCTTGCCGGCGTCTTCCTGCGGAGCGCCACGATGACCACCTACCAGGGCAGCTGCCATTGCGGCCGCATCGCGTTCGAGGTCGAAGGCGAGGTCGACGAGGTGATCGACTGCAACTGTTCGATGTGCCGGCGTCGCGGTGGGCTGCTCGCGGCGTTCCCGCGCAGCGCGCTGCGCCTGAAGACGCCCGAAGCGGACCTCGCCACCTACCGCTTCAACAAGCACGCGATCGACCACCGATTCTGCCCGGACTGCGGCATCGCCCCCTTCAGCGAAGGGAAGGGCGCCGAAGGCGCGGCGATGACAATGGTCAACGTGCGCTGCCTGGCCGACGTCGACCTGGCCGGGTTGAAGGTGACGACCTTCGATGGCGCCAGCTACTGATCCGCGGATGCCGCCGACGCCTGGACACGACGGGCGGGTCGTACGGATCCGCCGCATGAGCCGTCTGCGATCGCTGCAGCGCACGCTTTGCGGCGGCTGCCTCGGCGTGCTGCTCGCTGCCTGCAACGGGCCGGCAACGCAGGAGGCCGCAATGGCCTACGGTGGCGCGGCTCCGGCTCCGGCGCCGGCGACGGCAGCGGCGGATGCGGGCAACGGCACGGGTGGTGCGCGCGACGCCTCGTTCCTGGCGTACGAACACGATGCGTCGGTGACACTGCCGGCGGATCGCATCCAGGCGCGCCTGCGCGAGGCGCAGGACGCCTGCACTGGCGCGAAGTTCGGCGAATGCGTGGTGCTGACGGTGCGCCAGGAGGGTGGCGACTGGCCGTCGGCCACGCTCGGCATCCGGATCGTGCCCGCGGGCGTCGAGCCGATGATCGCGCTCGCGAGCGCAGGCGCCCAGCTCGGCAGCCGCGGCACCCGTGCCGAGGACCTGGCGGTGGTGGTGCGCGACAACGCGCTGTTGCAACAGCGGCTGCGCAAGGAGCGCGAGCGCCTGCTCGAATTCCAGGACCGACGCGACCTCACCGTGGCCGACATGATCGCGCTGTCGAAGCAGCTTGCGGAAACCGAGGCGCTGCTGGAAGGAGCGGAGCAGGCCGCCGCGGGGCATCGACGTCGCATCGAGACGCAGTTGCTGACGCTCGAGTTCCGGCCGACGCCGTCGCAGGCGAGCCGCAACGAGATCTGGCTGGCGCTCCGCGACTCGGGCGAAACGCTCTCGCAGGGCGCGGCCTGGACCATCCGCGCGCTGGCGTTCCTGCTGCCGTTACTGGTGGTCTTCGTGATCTTCGTGGCCGTGATCCGTCGCTGGCGTCGGCGCCGCCCCGGCTAGCCCTCGCGGGCGCGGTCCCGGCTGCGCCGAACATCGCCATCGCCGGTCGTGGCCCGCTTGCCTGACGCGCTCAGGCGACCGCCACCGCCGGCGCCCGCACCGGCGCCTCGTGCTGCTGCAGCGCATGCGCGACCGCCATCTCCAGCATGGTCGGCGCGATGTAACGGCGATGGGTGCGCTCGATCATCGCCATGTAGGCGTGGCCGAACGCATTGCGGCAGCGCACGCGCGTGCCCAGGGTGATGCGCAGGCCCGCGGCGGTTTCCTCGACACCCACGCAGGAGCGGAAGGCGAGGTGGCGATCGTCCGCGCCGAGCAGCACCTCCACCCGGCGCCGGTCGTCGGAGATCCGCTGGTCGAGGACCGGATAGCGACCCGCGAACAGGCGGCTGCGGTCGTCGGAGAGCAGCGACGACACCGGGCACCCGAGCGGCGACCTGCGCAGACGCAACGGGCGCACCAGCACGTTGCGCAGGCGCATCAGCCAGGACACGCCGAGCGGGCGATTGACCAGGAATCCCTCGAGCACGTCGGCGAGCAGCGCCTGCGCGGAGGCCGCGGTTTCCGGGCGGGGCAACGTCAGCGCGAACATGTCCTGGTGGTGGAAGCCCGCGTCGAACTGCTCCGACAGGAGCGAGCCTTCGGGTACGGCCGCGAGCTCGACCGAGGCTTGGCGGTAACGGCGGCCGATGAAGCCGGCCGGCGCCCGCGCGGCGGCGAGGCGCTGCCTCAGGCGCCCGACCCGCGCCCGGATGTGCGCGCAGGCGCGCAGGGCGAAGGTGTCCGGTGCCGCGTGCAGCGACAGCGTCGTGGTGGCCACTCGCAGGTGGTGGAACGGCTGGGCCTCCAGCACCTGCCGCACCGCCGGCGGCAGGAGCTCGGTCAGGGTGGGGATGTCGGCGCCGTCGCGCCGGATGGTATCCGCCAGCGCCGGGTCGCGGATGCCGCCGAGTTCGTCGGTATGGCAGGACAGCGCGAAGAACACCGGATGCGGACTGCCGGCGCGACGCGGTGCGAACTGGTGCCAGGTGCCGCCGCCGAAGCGCACGGTGAACAGGCTGTCCGGCGGCACGTCGACCACGTGCAGCGCGTCGAGGAAGGCCTGCGGGTCGCGCCGCAGCGTGTCGTCGTCGATCGTCGAGAAGCGTAGCTGCGCGCCGCCGCTGCCACTGACCGCGGTGAACACGCGATGCCCGGCATGGCGATGGAAGGGATGTCCGCCGGCATCGACCGCGAACGAATACACCGAACTGCGGTCGTCGTGCTCGGCATCCACGCCGAACAGTTTCGCCGAGGGTTCGTCCAGCGCATCGACGAACGAGGCATGCCCGCGCTGCTGCCCGCTCGCGCCCGCGAACAACCGGTCGCCACCACCGGGCGAGAGCTGCGCGACCAGGCAGACCTCGACCGGCTGGCCGCCGTTGCGCGCCGGGATGCGGACCATCGGAAAGCCGCGTGTCGGCTGGATCAGGGCATGCATGGGCGATCCTTTCAGCTCAGCGTGGGGGCGAAGCCTTGGCCCGCTTGCGCGATTCGCGCTTCAGCGGACCGGCGGTGGGGCAGATCTCGAAAGCGAACCCGGTCAGCGAGTTGAGCAGGTTGTCGGGCTTGAGCCGGTAGTGCACGAACTGGCCACGGCGCTCGCCGACCACGAGCCCGGCGGCCTCGAGCAAGGACAGGTGGCGGGAGATCGCGGGCGCGCTCATCGCGAACCGGCCGGCGATCTCGCCCGCGGTGAGTTCCTGCGCCGAGAGGTAGGCGAGGATTTCGCGGCGGGGACGGGAGGCGAGCGCCTCGAAGACCTTGTCGACGGACATAGGAATTAATCAATTAACTTATTAGTTAAGTTATTCGTCCGGGTGACCCCTGTCAAGCGGTCCGAAGGACGGGGCGGGGGCCGGGGCGCGGATTCACGCCGGGTCCGGGCCGGGGGAGCATGCGGCGCATCCCGCCGGCCCCGCGTCGGGCGCCAGGCGCCGGGCGGCGTCGCCAGGAGCCGGCCATCCGATGCCGGCAGCCATGCTGCGGCACGGTTTGAAGTCACCCCCCCGGAACGGCCAGACTCGGGCCACTGCCCTCGACTTCGCCCTGGAGTGGACATGACCACGCGCCGTGAATGCCTGAAGTTCTCGATTGCCGCCGCGATGGCGGCCGCACTGCCGAATCGCCTGATGGCCTCCGACGACGCGCCGCTGCTCACGCGCGCGATTCCCTCCTCGGGCGAACGCCTGCCGCTGGTCGGGCTGGGCAGTTCGGCCACCTTCTCGCAGGTGGCGCGCAGCGAGGACGCGTCGGCATTGCGCGAGGTGTTGCGGGCGCTGGTCGATGGCGGCGGCACGGTGTTCGACACCGCGCCTTCGTATGGCGCGTCGGAACAGGTCGCCGGCGAGCTCGCGCGCGAGCTGGGCATCACCGACCGGCTGTTCTGGGCGACCAAGGTCAACGTGGTGCCACGGGGCGGGGACGAGGCCGATCCCGCGAAGGCGCGGGAACAGATCGAGAATTCGTTCCGGCTGATCGGCAAGGACAAGGTGGACCTGATCCAGGTGCACAACCTGGCCGACATCCCGACCCAGCTGGCGATCCTCGAGGAATACAAGGCGCAGGGCCGCGTGCGCTATGTCGGCGTTACCTCGACCAGCAAGCCGGCCTATCCGCGACTGATCGAGGCGATGCGCGACGGGAAGATCGACTTCATCGGCGTCGACTACGCGGTCGACAACCGCGACGTCGAGGAAACGATCCTGCCGCTGGCGCAGGAGCGCAAGATCGGCGTGCTGGTCTATCTGCCGTTCGGGCGTACGCGACTGTGGAGCCGGATCGGCGATCGTCCATTGCCGGAATGGGCGGCGGAGTTCGACGCCCGCTCCTGGGCGCAGTTCATGCTCAAGTTCGTGGCCGCGCACCCGGCGGTCACCTGCGTGACGCCGGCGACCAGCAAGGCGCGCAACATGGCCGACAACCTCGGCTCCGCGCGAGGACGCCTTCCCGACGAGGCGCAGCGCCGGCGCATGGCGGAGTACATCGACGCCCTGCCGCCGGCGGCCGGCTGACGCCGGCGAGCCGCGCTACCGCGCCTCGTCTTCCTCGATCTCGACCATCGCATCGAGATCGAACGCCAGCGCTTCCACCGCTTCGCGCACCTTGCGCGCGGTAGAAGGATTGGGGACTTCCACCTCGACTTCGTGCGTGTCCGCACCGCGCACGTCGTGCAGGCCGGCGGAACTGGAGTCGGGATCGTCCATGTGCGGCATCAGGTCGCCGATTTCCTCGACGTGCTCGATGCCGTCGATGCTCTGCAGCAGGTTCATGATGGCGCGGACGTGATCATCCTCGCCGGCGATGCGGAAGCGGAGCAGGGCCATTGCGTTCTCGGCTGGGGTGGGGGCAGCCGCAGACTAGGCCCGCGTCGGCAAACGTCGCGTGAGGATCGCGATGGCGTTGCGTTCAGTCTTCGCCTTCGTCCGGCGTGCGCGTGGGGATCGCGATGTTGCACAGATCGACGTGGCCCGAGGGACGCTTGTAGAACGCGTCGCGGCGGTTGCGGCGCGATTCGACGAAGGCGTCGAAGGTGGCGGTATCGGTGCGCAGCACCTCGATGCGTTCGCGCTGCGCTTCCGGCAGCGTCGCAGCCAGGGTGATCGCGCGGATCGGCGTGCGCTGCGCGGGCTTTTCGTAGATCCCCATCGGCTCCGGTCCGCGCGGGATCGCGGCGAGCAGGTCCATGCCGCGGATCACGCGTCCGACCAGGGTGATGTTGCGATCCAGCTGCCGCGGCGACTGCCCGGTGACCACGTAGAGTTCGGCGCCGATGCTGCTGTCGGCCTCGAGGTTGCGTCCGGCGCCGAGCGCGCCGTAGCAGTGGGCCATCCACGCCTGGCCGTCGGCGCCCTCGCGTCCCGCCGGGAAGCCGTCCGCGAACCCGACCTCGGGAGCCCAGCCGTCACGGTCGGGCAGGGTATGGAACGCCAGGCCCTGCGCGCTGCGCTCGAACTCGGCCGGCAGCTGCGTCTTCGCGTTGCCGAAGGGCCTGGCCTTCGCCGGATCGTCGGCGTCGGCATCGCCGAACTGGACCACGAAGTTGTCGTGCGAGCGATAGACGCTGGTGCCGTCCCAGAAGCCCTCGCGCGCCAGCACCAGGATGTTGGCCACGTGTTCCGGCGCGAATGCCGGGGCCAGCTCGATCACCACGCGCCCGGCCTCCAGGTCCATGTACAGCGTGCGGTCGGGGTCCGGGGTGCGCCAGTCGGACGGCCCGGAGGCGTCGAGCACCTGCTGGGTAGTGCGGGGCGCAGGGGTCGCGTCCGGCTCGGCCGCTGCCAGGGGCAGGACGAGGGCGGCAGCGAGAAGGGCGGCAAGGGCGTGCAGGCGGGGCATGGGAGCGTTCCGGGTTCGATGCGATGCCCGATTGTGGACGAGACCAGCCCGGCGGGACTAATGGCACATCCACTATAGAGAAGTCCGTAATAGCATGTCGGTCATCGAGGAGAACCGGCATGGGCGGCAGCGAGGACCAGGGCGACGTGCACCTGCGCAAGTTCCAGAAGGAACTGAGTGCGGGGACGGTCTCGCTCGCGCTGCTGGCGGTGCTGGGCTCGGCCGGCGAGCCGATGTACGGCTACCAGATCGCCAAGACCCTCGAGCGCCTCGGCGACGGCGTGCTCAGCGGCAAGCAGAGTGCGCTGTACCCGGTGCTGCGCAACCTGCAGGCGGCCGGGCTGCTGGACAGCTTCGTCGAGCCATCCGACGCCGGTCCGCCCCGGCGCTACTACCGCATCACCGACGCCGGGCATGCCGCCCTGCACGACTGGGCCGGCGCGTGGCGGGCCACCCGCGACTCCGTCGATGCCGTCCTGGAGGGGACACGCGAATGAACAGCAAGCTGCCGACCACCATCCCGGAATACCTGGAACACCTGCGGCGCTCGCTCGCGGGCGCGGACCCGGCGCTGATCCAGGACGCGCTGTACGACGCCGAGGAATACCTGCGCTCGGAACTGGCCGAGAACCCGGGCCGCAGCGAGGCCGAGGTGATCGCCGCGGTGGCCTCGAGCTACGGCGCGCCGGACGAGGTCGCCGACATCTATCGCGATACCGAGGTCACGGTGCAGACCGCGCTGCGTCCGCCGGCGCCGCCGTCGCGCAAGTCCGCGCTGGGCCGCTTCTTTGGCGTGTTCGCCGACCCCCGCGCGTATGCCTCGCTGTTCTACATGCTGCTGTCGCTGGCGACCGGCATCTTCTACTTCACCTGGGTGGTGACCGGCTTCTCGCTCTCGCTGGGTCTGTCGATCACGATCATCGGCATCCCGCTGCTGATCCTGTTCTTCGGCTCGGTGCGGGTGCTGTCGTTGGTCGAGGGCCGGATCGTCGAGGTCATGCTCGGCGAGCGCATGCCGCGCCGGCCGCTGTACACCGTGCGCGGGCGCAGCATCTGGCAACGCATCGGCGACATGTTCACCGATGCGCGTACCTGGTCGACGATGCTGTACATGCTGCTGATGCTGCCGCTGGGCGTCGTCTACTTCACGCTGGCGGTGATGCTGATCGCCACCTCGCTGTCGTTCATCGCCGCGCCGGTGCTGGTGTGGCTCGGCATCGCCGACGCGAACGTCTACATCGATGGCTGGCAGCTGCTGAACATCCATGGCCATGTCGTCAGCACGTCGCTGCCGGAATGGGTCCTGCCCGTCGTGTTCGTGGCCGGCATCCTGCTGCTGTTCGCGACCATGCACATCGCCCGCGGCATCGGCCGGCTGCATAGTCTGATGGCCAAGCACCTGCTGGTGAAATCGTCGCAGCACGCGTGAGGCGCGCGTGCCCGGACAGCCTGATCCATGTGCCGTTGCGAACGGAGGACGCGGAATGAACCGGTGCACACGATGGCGTTGCGCGTTGCTGGCGGCCATCCTGCCGGTGTCCGCCGCCGGGACGGACCAGGTTCCCGCGGAGACCGAGCAGGCGCTGCGGCGCGTCGCCGCGATCGCCGACGATCCTGCGTCGATCCAGCGGGCGACGGCGTTGTGGAACGTCGCGCTGGATGCCCCGGTGGTGCTGATCGATCCGGCCACGCGCGCGTCGTGGCGGATGGATGCGGCAACCGGCAAGCCTGTACCCGCCGCACTGCGTGCGGACCAGCTGCCGGCCAATACCTGCATCGAGGTCGATGGCGTGCCGACGGTGATGCTGATGCTGCCCCTGTCCGACGATGGCGACGCGCTGTCCAGGCTGCTGTGGCACGAACGCTGGCACTGCGTGCAACGCGCACTCGGACTGCCGGCGGTCGAGGGCGAGAATGCGCACCTGGACGAGGAGCAGGGCCGGACGTGGTTACGGCTCGAACTGCGTGCGCTGGCGCAGGCACTCGCCGCCGCCAAGGGCGACGGCAATGCCCAGGGCCATGCCCGGGCCGCGCTCGCATTCCGCGCGCGTCGTTCGGAGCAGGGCGAACTGGCGACCGGTGCGCTGCTGCAGGAGGCGAGACTGGAACGCAACGAGGGGCTGGCCGAGTACACCGGCCGCGTCGTCGCGTCCGCGGCGGGCGATCCTGTGCCGGCGCTGCTCGACGCGTTGCGCCGCGCCGACGACAACGACGGCTTCGTGCGTTCGATGGCCTACGCGACCGGACCGGCCTACGGACTGCTGCTGGATCGCTGGCGCGATGGATGGCGATCCGGGGTGAACGCGGGCACCGACCTGCCGACGTTGCTGTCGGAAGTCCTCGGCGCCGCAGCTGTCGATGCGGAGAGGGCCGGGCAGCAGTACGGCATCGATGACGTCCGCATGTCGGAACGCGATCGCGCCGCTTTGCGCGCGCAGCGCGCGGCGACGTATCGTGACCGTTTCGTCGAAGGCGCGACGCTGCGACTGCCGTTGCGGAATCCGTCGATGTCGTTCGATCCCCGCACCCTGTTCCCGCTGGGCGATGCGGGGACGGTCTACGGCACATTGACCGCGCGCGAGACCTGGGGCGAACTGATCGCGAAGGAGGGGGCACTGGTTGCGCCCGACTGGTCGGCGATCACCGTGGGCGCGCAGGACCTCGACGGTTGCGGCGGGTCATGGACCGGTCCGGGCTGGAGCCTCGCCTTGTCGGCAGGTTGGCGACTGCAACGCGACGACGGGAAGTGGCGCGTCGTCGAAGGGCAGCCCGAAGCGTGCGAGGACTGACCGTCTGCGCGGCAGGTCCAGCCGCCTGCAGCAGGTTGCGGGAGGCTAGCGGTCGGTTTTCAAGCCCCTTTTCCCTCGGGTGACGCCACATGGCTTGCGCGCCACAGGCGCGCATGTGGCTGAACGCCCAGCGCGCTGCGCAGGCTTGGGGTGCGGAGCGCGGGGGGCGAGGGGAGGGTTGGGCGAAGCGGCGAAGAGGGAAAGTGCAACGCGTAGCATCGGCTCACGGCTTGCGTGGTGTTCGAACCTGTGCCGCTCCTCCGGCCCTCATCCGGCGCTTCGCGCCACCTTCTCCCGGACGGAGAAGGGTCAGGTCGCTGGCTTCAGTCGGCACGTTTCGTGATTGTCCCCCTCGAAGAGGGGCGCCTCCAAAGCCCCCGGCCCGCCGGGGATACATGCTCCCGAAAATCCGTCAGCCTCGCGCGATGCGACGCACCTTCTTCCCCGCGGCCTTCTTCTTCGCCGCTGCCTTCTTCTTCGCCGTGGCCTTCTTCTTCGGCGTTCCGGCGCGGGCTCCGGCCGGTGTCGTCGCGACGTTCGCGGCGATGAAGTCGCGTACCTGCGGATAGACCTGCTCGCGCCAGCGGCGGCCGCTGAAGATGCCGTAGTGGCCGGCGCCCTTGACGGTCAGGTGGTGGCGGTCGCGCGCGGCGATGCCGGTGCACAGGTCGTGCGCGGCGCGGGTCTGGCCGAGGCCGGAGATGTCGTCGAGCTCGCCCTCGATTGTCAGCAGCGCGGTGCCGCGGATCTTCGAAGGCTGCACCCGCTCGTCGCCCACGTCCCACAGCCCGCGCGGCAGCAGGTGTTCCTGGAACACCACGCGGATGGTGTCGAGGTAGTACTCGGCGGGCATGTCGAGCACGGCGTTGTACTCGTCGTAGAACCTGCGGTGCGACTGCGCATCCTCGAGGTCGCCCTTGAGCAGGTCCTGGTAGAAGTCCCAGTGAGAGACGAAATGGCGTTCGGGATTCATCGCCACGAAACCGGTGTGCTGCAGGAACCCCGGATAGACCCGGCGGCCCGCGCCGGGATAGTTCTGCGGCACCGGATGGATGACGTTGTTCTCGAACCACCACAGCGGCTTCTGGGTGGCGAGGTTGTTGACCGAGGTCGGCGATTCGCGGGTATCGATCGGCCCGCCCATCATCACCAGCGAGCGCGGCACCGGCTCGCCGCGCGCGGCCATCAGCGAGACCGCAGCCAGCACCGGCACCGTCGGCTGGCAGACGCTCATCACGTGCAGCTCGCCGGCGCCGATGTGGCGGATGAAGTCCTCGATCGTGCGCACGTAGTCGTCGAGCGTGAACGGGCCCGCGGCCTTGGGCACCATGCGCGCGTCGACCCAGTCGGTGATGTAGACCTTGTGGTCGCGCAGCATGGTGCGCACGGTGTCGCGCAGCAGCGTGGCGTGGTGTCCCGACAGCGGCGCGACGATCAGCACCGGCGGCTGCCCGCGCATCTCGCCGATGGTGTCGGCGTCGTCGGTATAGCGCTTGAAGCGCAGCAGGTTGCAGAACGGCGTGCTGCGCACGGTCTTCTCGACCACCGGGTAGACCTCGCCTTCCCACTCGAGCGAGTGGATGTCGAAGGCGGGTTTCTCGTAGTCCTTGCCGACCCGGTACAGCAGCTCGTTGGCCGCGGCGATGCGCTCGGCGCCGGGCATGGCCGACAGCCAGCTTCCGGAGGCGGAGTAGGCCTTGGCATTGGCCTCCGCCCAGTAGGTGAGCGGTGCCATCCAGGAGCGGGTGAGTTCGTGGAACTGGTACAGGAGCATCGGCGTCACGGGCAGCGGCTGCTGCGACGCAGCATACCGCATCGCAGGAAACCGGGAGTCAAGGGCCGGATCATGGCCCGGCACGCGGAATGCGGGGATTCCGGAGGGGCGTGTCGACCGGGAAAAAATGCGTTCACATGGGGGATAACGGCCGCCAGCCGCGGACATGGAGGTGCGGACGCCAGGCCGCGCGACCGGGCCGGGGGCGGCGGATGCGCTGCCTGCGCCTGGATTCAGCCGCCGGCGACCCGTGGAGGAAGTTCGAGCGCCGCGACGTCGCCGGCCAGGGCCGGCGAAAGCCAGCAATGCGAGCCCAGCTGGCGGAACCCGAGCGCCTCGAAGCGACCGCGGTAGAAGGCGGCGGAACGGGCCTGGAAGTCGACCTCGTCGCCCACGGTCCGGTCCTCGCGGGTGAAGGTCTCGAGGAAGGCCACGCCGCCGCACAGGTCGGCCAGCCCGGGCAGGCCGCGGTCGAGTTCCTTCAATCGCAGGTAGTGCATCACGTCGCTGCAGACCAGCAGGTCGACCGGCGGGCACGGCCGCAAGGTGGCGAAGTCGGCGAACCGCGCCAGGTGCAGGTTGCGGCGCTGCCCGTAGCGGCGCACCGCGTACTCGCTGCCGTCGAAGCCCAGGTAACGCAGCTTCGGCCGCAGCCGCAGCAACGGCGCGCGCCACGCGCCCTCGCCGCAGCCGATGTCGAGCACGCTGCGCAGCGGCCGCTCGAGGTGGGACTCGGCCGTCGCCACCGCGAGCGCGACCTTGCGCGCCAGCCGCTGCGCGCCGCCGATGCCGCGCTTGCGGTACCAGGTGTCGAAATAGCGTTGGTCGTAGCGCTTGGTCATCGGCTGAGGGTTCCGGAGGCGGCGGCTACAATAGCGTGCCCATTCGCCAGCGTGGCCGTATCCGCGGTCGCACCCGCCGGAGATCCGCATGCACGCCTACCTGTGGACGAAATCCGCGCACCTGCTGTTCGTGATGGCCTGGGTCGCGGCCGCGTTCTACCTGCCGCGGATCCTGATCAACCTGGTCGAAGCCGGCGACGAACCCGCGGTGCGCGCGCGCCTGTGGCTGATGGGGCGGCGGCTGTACCGCTTCGGCCACGTCATGTTCGGGCTGGCGGTGTTGCCGGGCCTGGCGTTGTGGCTGCATTTCGGCATCGTCGGCGGCTGGCTGCATGCGAAGCTGGCGCTGGTGGCGCTGCTGCTGGCGCATTTCGTCGTCGCCGGGCGCTGGCTCAAGCGCAGCGAGGCCGGGCGGCCGCTACCCTCGACCCGGACACTGCGGATCTTCAACGAAGTGCCGGTGTTCGGCCTGCTGGCGGTGATCTGGCTGGTGCTGGCCAAGCCGTTCTGAGGCGGCGTGCTCAGGCCTGGTCGCCGGGCACGCCCGTGTCGCGGTGCACGTCGTGGGTCGCCACGCCCACCGAACGGTCGGGTAGCGCGAAGTACCCCGGACGCTGCAGGGTGAGGTCCATGTCGCGTCGGCCGCTTTCCCAGTGCTCGCGCAGCGGGATCGTGCCGAAGGCGTAGTCCTTGCTCTCCTGCTCGTGCGGCGTGGCCTGGTAGATCAGGTGGATGATGTTGAACACGCGGTCGTCGAGCCATGGCGCCAGCGCCTCGTCCAGGTGCGGCGGCAGCCTGCGGTCGGGCAACAGGTCGATCAGCTCCCGCAACGAGGTGCGCAGCGTCTGCGCCATCTCGACCATCTGCGTGCCGTGGCGGGTGCGACTGGAATAGCGGATGTCCTTGATCCGTTCCAGCACGTCCATGATCGACCGCGGTCGCGCGCCGCGCGCGCTCCACAGGTCGACCTGGAAGGCGAGGGTGTCCTCGTGCGGGTGGCAGGCCAGGATGTACTCCAGCGGCGTGTTGGAGACGAGGCCGCCGTCCCAGTACGGCTCGCCGTCGATCTCCACCGCAGGGAACGCCGGCGGCAGCGCGCCCGAGGCGAGCACGTGTTCGACCCGGATCGGTTCCAGTGCGCTGTCGAAGTAGCGGAAATTGCCGCGCATCACATTGGTGGCACCGACGGTGAGGCGCATGCCGCGGTCGCGGTTGATGCGGTCGAAGTCGACGAAACGCAGCAGGGTCTCGCGCAGCGCCGAGGTGTCGTAGAAGCTGGTGGCGGCGTCGCTGCCGTCGGTGAACAGGAACGGCGACAGCGGCCGCGCCTGGAAGAAGCCGCGTTGCCCCTGTGCCAGCGCGCCCAGTGCGCTGAGGTTGCGCGCCCACGACAGTAGCGATTCCTGCTCGGGCAACGCCGCGAGCAGCGTGCGCACGCCCAGCGCAGGTAGCGCGAGCGGGCCGGCGGGTTCGGACACGTGGTCCCAGAACCCCCGCAGTTGCGGGACGCGGTCCTCCGGCGCGTTGCCGGCGATGATCGCGGCGTTGATCGCGCCGATGGAGATGCCGGCGATCCAGTTCGGCGCGATCCCCGCCTCGTGCAGCCGCTCGTACACGCCGCACTGGTAGCCGCCGAGCGCGCCGCCGCCCTGGAGCACGAGGGCGACGGTCGGGTAGCGGCGCAGATGCCCGCAGGCTTCGTCGATCGGGCTGGGCATGGCGTGGCGCTACTGCATGAACCAGCCGTGGCTGACCACGATGCTCTGCCCGGTCAGCGCGTTGCTCTCGAATGCGGCCAGCGCCAGCGCGACATTGGCGACATCGTCGACCGTGGTGAACTCGCCGTCCACCGTGTCCTTGAGCATGACGTTCTTCACCACGTCCTGTTCGCTGATGCCGAGCTCCTTCGCCTGCTCGGGGATCTGCTTCTCGACCAGCGGCGTGCGCACGAAGCCCGGGCAGATCACGTTGGCGCGCACGCCGTACTCCGCCGCCTCCTTGGCGACCGTGCGCGCGAGCCCCAGCAGGCCGTGCTTGGCGGTGACGTAGGGCGCCTTCAGCTTCGAGGCCAGGTGCGAATGCACCGAGCCCATGTACAGGATCGCGCCGCCTTCCTTGCGCTTTTCCATGTCGCGCAGGCATTCGCGGGTGGTGAGGAACGCGCCGTCGAGATGGATGGCGAGCATCTTCTTCCAGTCCGCCAGGCTGAAATCGGTGAGCTTGTTGACGATCTGGATGCCGGCGTTGGAGACCAGCACGTCGACCCGGCCATAGTGCGAGACGACCTTCGCGATGCCGTCGACCACCTGCGCCTCGTCGGTGACGTCCATCGCCACGGCGAGCGCATCGCCGCCGGTGTCGCGGATGGATTGCGCGGCGGCTTCCGCCGCATCGAGCTTGAGGTCGGCGATCGCGACCCGGCCGCCGGCCGCGGCATAGACCTCGGCGATGCGCTTGCCGATGCCGCTGGCGGCGCCGGTGACGACGCAGACCTTGCCGTCGAGACGGTTCATGCACGGACTCCAGGAGGGGGAAGGACAGGATAGCGCCGCAACCGCTTGCGCCGCGACTGCACCTTCGGCCACCCACGGGCCGCGAGTACGCGATGTCGCGGTGGTTCAGCGCGCGCCGAAGTCCGCCGGATCGGGCAGGTCCACCGGCACGCCATCGTCGTTGCAGGTGCCGGCGGCGCACAGCCGTTCGCGCAAGCGCGGCATGGCCTGGACGATCACGTGGTGGACCACGTGCTGCTCGAGCGTGCCGCGGAAGGCCTCGCTGCCCGGGCCGCGCGCCCAGATGCCGACGTCGTCGCCGCCATGCGATTCGGATTTCAGCGGCACCAGTGCTTCCTGCATGAAGTCCGGGTGCCCGGTATCGACCTCGCGCAGGTCGGGGCGGCCGTGGGCCGGCTCGAACGAGCCCGGGTGGTGCAGGTGGCGCTTTGTGCCGGCCGGCTGGCGCGCGCTGGCTCCGGCGTAGCCGGGGCCGTTGGCGTAGACCAGGGTGGTGTAGGGCAGGCCGAGCATGTCGCGCGCGTACTCGTCGGTCGCGCCGTCCTCGTCGGCGGGGCCGCGGACCTTGCCCAAGATCGGATTGCCGCGTCGTGGGTAGCCGACGAAACCCAGCGTGTGCGAATGGTCGGCGGTGACCACGATCAGGGTGTCGTCGCTCGAAGTCAGTTCCACGGCGGCCTGCACGGCGCGCGACATCGCCACGGTCTCGTCGAGCGCGCGGTAGGCGTTGCCCTCGTGGCTGGCGTGGTCGATGCGGCCGCTCTCGACCAGCAGCACGTATCCCCCGTCCCGGCGCGAGAGCCTCTCGATCGCGAAGCGGGTCATCGTTTCGAGGTCCGGCTCACCGGCATCGTCGCTGCGGCGGTCGTGCCCGTATTGCATGTGGTCGAACTCGAACAGGCCGAGCACCGCGTCGGCGCCGGCCGCCTCGCGCAACTGCGCGTTGTTCCAGACGAAGGCGCTGCCGGGGTGGCGCTGCAGCCATTCCCGCGGCAGGTGGCGGCCGTCGAGGCGCAGGCCGACCTTGCCGTCGTATTCGGGATCGCGTTCGGTCGCGGGCAGGAACTGGCCGCGGCCGCCGCCCAGCAGCACCGTCGGGCCGTGCCCGGGCGCGAAGTCCAGCAGCTGCTGCGCGATATCGCGGCAGCCGGCAGCACGGGCGCTCTCCGGCAGATCGGCGTCCACCTCCCAGTCGCGGTCCGGCGAATGCGCGTACAGGGCTGCGGGCGTGGCATGGGTGAGGCGCGTGGTGGTGACGATGCCGCTGGCGAGGCCGGCAGCGTCGGCCAGGCGCAGCCACGACAGCAGTTGCCTGCCCTGGCTGCCGGCGCAATCGAGGCGGCTGCCGGCGGACACGCCGATCGCGCCCTTGTGCGATTTCACCCCGGTGCCGATCGCGGTCATCGTGCCGGCCGAATCGGGGGTCTGCGAATCGGTGTTGTAGGTCTTGGCGAACGCAGTGTGCGGGAAATGCTCCCAGGACAGCATGTGTTCCTCGCCCGGACGTCCCGCGCGCTGGCCTTCGAGGATGCGTGCCGCCGCGACCGTGGTCAGGCTCATGCCGTCGCCGAGGAACACGATCACGTTCTTCGCGCGCCCGGCCATGGCGCCGTTGCCGGCCGCGCGGGCGGCGCCGCTGCGGTACCACCACTGCGCGGTTTCGCCCCCGGGATGGGCGACGACGGGCACGTCCACTGTCCATCCGCGGGGTTCCGCGGAACGGGGTGGAACGGAGGTGCAGCCGAGCAGCAGCGTGGCGACGAGGGCGGAGACGGCAGCGAAATGACGGGGCATCGAAGGGCGTCGTGCAACAACAACAGGGCGGTGGGGTATGCCGGTCCGGCTGGGCAATGTCCGCCCCGAGCGGTCGACAAGACGACCATTGTGCCCTGCCCGGGTTTCCCGCCCATGACAGTGCTGCGTTCCAGCCCGGCCGTCGCCAGAGGCGGCGCGCTCGGCTAAGGTGTCCTGCCGTCCCGCGGAACCCGCATGCGCCTCGTCCACGCCTGGCTGAAGATCCCGTTCTGGCAGCGCGTCGCCGCCGCGTTCGTGCTGGGCGCGCTCGCCGGCTGGGTGATGGGGCCGGCGGCGCAGACGTGGTTCGGGCCGCTGGGCACGGTCTACGTCAACCTGATCAAGATGATCGCGATCCCGCTGGTGTTCTTCGCCGTGGTGAGCGCGGTCGGGGCGCTGTCGGGCCAGCGTTCGATCGCCGCCCTCGGCGGCCGCACCCTGCTGTGGTTCGCCATCACCGCGGTGCTGGCGGTGGGTGTCGGCCTCGCATTCGGCTGGGGTTTCCGGCCGGGCGCGGGCGTGGACCTGGCCAGCCTGCCGGTGGCCGAGAGCTATCGCCAGCGCGAGGTGCCCGGACCGCTCGACGTGCTGCTCAACATCGTGCCGGAGAATCCGTTCCGCGCGCTGGCCGCGCTCGGTGTCGGCCGCACCGGCGACGGCCAGAACGTCATCGTCCCCAGCAATTTCACCATCCTGCAGGTGATCTTCTTCGCCGGGCTGGTGGGGTTCGCGCTGGTGAAGCTGGGCGCGAAGACCGCCGGCCTGCGCGGGCTGATGGACCAGTCGCGAGAGCTGATGATCCAGGTCACCCGCTTCGTGCTGGAGGCCACGCCGATCGGCACCTTCGGCCTGATCGCGGCGCTGGTGGGCAGCTACGGGTTCGGGCAGCTGGTGCCGCTGGGCAAGTTCGTGGTCGCGCTGTACGCGGCCTGCGCTTTCCACATCATCGTGGTGTACGGCGGGCTGTTGCTGGCGCACGGACTCAATCCGCTGAAGTTCTTCCGCGGCGCGGCGCCGGCGATGCAGATCGGCTTCGTCGCCTCGAGCAGTTTCGCCGCGCTGCCGCTGTCGCTGACCTCGGCCACCCACAACCTCGGCGTGGACCGCGACTACGCCAGTTTCGCGGTGCCGCTGGGCGCGAGCATCAAGATGGACGGCTGCGGCGCGATCTACCCTGCGCTGGCGGCGGTGTTCATCGCCCAGTACATGGGCCTGGAGCTGTCGACCGGGCAGTACCTCGTGATCGCCCTCGCCTCGGTGCTGGGCAGCTTCGGGACCGCCGGCGTGCCAGGGACCGCGGTGATCATGGCCACCGTGGTGCTCAGTGCCGCGGGCCTGCCGCTGGAGGCGATCGGCATCCTCTACGCGATCGACCGGGTGCTGGACATGATGCGCACGATGACCAACGTCACCGGGCAGGTGCTGGTGCCCGTGCTGGTGGCGAAGCAGACCGGATTGCTCGACCGCGAGGTGTACGAGCGCGCGTCGAGCAACGTCGGCGTCGAGGACTCGGCTCCCTCCTGACGCGTTCACGCGCCGTGGACCTGCCTCGGGGCCGGGCCGGGGGACATGACTTCCGGCCCCCTTGGCACGGACTGCACTGGGGTAGGGTAGGCGCCTGTGCATCGGACCGGAAGGGCGCCCATGAAGCCGTATCGAACCGCGTGGCTGTTGTCGATGCTGCTGTGCGCGGCGCCCGCGTTCGCCGCCGATTCCGACCGCTGGGACATCCCGGTGGCGGTGAAGAAGCTGGACAACGGGCTGACGGTGGTCGTCTCCGAGGACCGCAGTTCGCCCGTCATCGGCGTCAGCGTGGTCTACGGCATCGGCATGCGCCTGGAGCCGCGCAACCGCACCGGCTTCGCGCACCTGTTCGAGCACCTGATGTTCGAGGGCTCGGAGAACGCGCCCGAGGGCGTGTTCGACCGCGTGATCACCGGCGGTGGCGGCCGCAACAACGGCTCCACGCGTCCGGATTTCACCAACTACATCGAGATCGCGCCCTCGTCGGCGATCGAGCCGATCCTGTGGCTCGAGGCCGACCGCATGACGATGCTCGACTTCAACCCGGCCACCCTGAAGAACCAGCAGGACGTGGTGAAGGAGGAGATCCGGGTCAACGTGCAGAACCAGCCCTACGGCGGCTTCATGTGGCTGGACGTGGGCTTCAACGCCTTCGAGAAGTGGGAGAACAACCACGACGGCTACGGCAGCTTCGAGGATCTCGAATCGGCCACGCTCGACGACGTGAAGGCCTTCCACCGCGACTACTACGGCCCCAACAACGCGGTGCTCGGCCTGGCCGGCGACATCACGCCCGAGCAGGGCTTCGCGCTCGCGGAGAAGTACTTCGGCGAAATCACCGCGCGTCCGGTGCCGGAGGGCCCGGACTTCAGCGAAGGCCTGAACACGAAGGAAAAGCGCATCCAGCAGCCCGACAAGCTCGCGCAGGTGCCGGCGATCGCGATGTCGTGGAAGATGCCCGACCGCGGCAGCCGCGACCAGCCGGCGATGTCGGTGCTCGGCGCGCTGCTCGCCAACGGCGATGCCTCGCGCCTGTACCAGGGCCTGGTGAAGGGCCGCGAACTGGCGCTCAACGTCGATTCGCTCTATGGCCTCACCAGCGAGTGGGAATACAACGGGCCGACCCTGTTCACCGTGTTCGCGCTGTACAAGCCGACCACCGATGCGGATGCGGTGGTCGCGGCGGTGGACGAGGAAGTGGCGAAGATCGTCGCGGAGGGCGTCGACAACGCCACCCTGGCGCGGATCAAGACCCAGCTGCTGGCCGACTGGTACAACGGCATGGAGTCGTTCGTCTCGCGCGCCGACAACCTGGCCAAGCTGCAGTTGCTGTGGGGCGACGCCAACGTGGCCAACGAGATTCCCGGCTGGATCGACGCGGTGAGCTCGCAGGACGTGCAGCGCGCCGCGAGCACCTACCTGACCGCCGCCAACCGCACGGTGATCGACCGGGTGCCCGAGGCCATGCTCGCCGCGCGCGACGCCGCGCCGCCGGCGAACGACTGAGGAGACGACCATGAAGACGTCGATGAAACTGCTCGCGCTCGCCCTGTGCACCACGCTGTCGGGGGCGCTGTCCGCCGCGCCCGCCGCCCTGCCGAAGGACCTGCCGCCCTACGGCGAGGACAAGCCGCTGCCGGTGGCGCAGATCGGGAAGAAGACGCTCCCCAACGGGCTCGAGGTCTGGGTGGTGCCGCGCGACGGCATGCCGCGCGTGGATTACGTGCTGGCGGTCCGCAACGCCGGGTTCGCTGCCGATGCGGCGGACGCGCCCGGCTTCGCCAGCCTGTTCGCGGGCCTGCTCGCCGAAGGCACCGCGCAGCGCGATTCGCGCGCGATCGCGGAAACCGCGCAGTCGTTCGGCGGCAGCGTCGGCGCCAGCGCCAGCAACGACGGGGTGATGGTGTATGCCGACGCGCTCACCAGCCACGCCGCGCCGATGCTGGAGCTGCTGGCCGAGATCGTGCGCACGCCGACGTTCCCAGAAAACGAGGTCAGGCTGGCCCAGGCCAATGCGCTGCAGGCGCTGAAGGCCGCCGAGGCGCAGCCGTCGTTCAAGGCCACCCGCGCCCTGCTGGCCGCGACCTACGGCGACCATCCCTACGCCCGCGTGCAGCAGACCGAGGCTTCGATCGCCGGCGTCACGCCGGCGGCGCTGCGCGAGGCGCACGCCCTGCGTTTCCACCCGGACCGCGCGCTGCTGGTGGTCACGGGGCGCGTCGCACCGACCGAGGCTTTTCGTCTCGCCGAGGCGGCGTTCGGGGACTGGAAGGCGCTAGGCGCCGAGGCCCCGGACACCCCCGCCGCGCCGCGCAGCGTCACGCCCAGCCGGGTGCTGATCCAGCGCGACGGCAGCGTGCAGTCGACCTTGCGGATCGGCAGGCCCGCGATCCCGGCCACGGATCCGGACTACGTGCCGGCGATCCTGGCCGGCACCGTGCTCGGCGGCGGTTTCAGCAGTCGCGTCAACCAGAACCTGCGCGAGGACAAGGGTTACACCTACGGCGCCAGCGCGGGGTTCGCGCCATCGCGCGTCGGCGGGCGCGTGCAGGCCGGCGCCGACGTGCGCAACGAGGTCACGGGCGCGTCGCTGAAGGAATTCTTCGCGGAGTTCGAGCGCCTCGCCGACGAACCGGTGCCGGAGCAGGAACTGCTCGACACCAAGCGCTACGTCGCCGGTGGCTACCTGATCAGCAACCAGCTGCAGGGCGCGGTGGCCGCGACGCTGGCGTCGAACTGGCTGGTCGGCCTGCCCTCGGATTTCCTCGCCAGCTACGTGCCGAGGATCCGCGAGGTGGAGGCTGCGCAGGTGCAGGCGATCGCGCGCAGGTATTTCGATCCGGAGCAACAGTCGATCGTCGTCGTCGGCGACGGCCCGGCGATCGCCGAACAGCTCGAGCCGTACGGCGAGTTCAAGGCGGTGGAGTAGGGGCCGACACGGCGGATGGCGCCGGAACAGGCGCCGCCCGGTCGCGCGATCGCCGCGGCACGATGCGATTTCGCGTTAACGCCCGTTGTGATACGGATGCAGTCTCCGACACCGTCCCGGGAGACGCCGCCATGCGCCGCATGATGATCCGCTGCCTCGCACTCGCCGCCGCCCTGTGCGCCGTACCGGTGCTCGCCCATCACGGATGGGGTTCCTACGACGCCGAGCGGGTGATGCGATTCGACGCCCCGCTGGCCGAGGTGCGCATCGCCAACCCCCATGCGCAGGTGGTGGTGGAGCACGAGGGCAAGCGCTGGGACGTCATCCTCGCGCCGGTCTCGCGCATGACTGCGCGCGGGATGGCCGACGGTGCGCTCGCCGAGGGGAAGACCGTCACCATCGAGGGCTACCCGCGCAACGACGGCAGCCCGGAACTGCGGGCCGAGCGCATCGTCGTCGACGGGAAGACGATCGAGCTGCGCTGAGTCGATGGCGATCGCGTCGGCCGCGGTCGCACTCGAATCGTCCGCGCTCGGCGACTGGATGCGCGGCGGCGGGTTGTCCTACGCCTTCGTGAACGTGTCGCACCTGCTCGGCCTCGGCCTGCTGCTCGGCCCGGCGCTGCTGATGGACCTGCGCCTGCTCGGGGCGGGACGTGCATTCCCGCTGGTCGAGACGGTGCGGACGCTGGGCCGGATCGCCGCGGTCGGCGTCGCGATCGCGGTGTGCAGCGGCGTTGCCCTGTTCGCGGCGGATGCGGTGGCGCTGTCGGGCCATCCGGTGATGCGGGTCAAGCTGGCGCTGGTGCTGGTGGCGTTGGCCAACGTGGCGCTGTTCCATGCATGGGCCGGGCGTGGTCGCGACGCATGGGCGGCGGACGTGCCCATGGCCGCGCGCGTCAGCGCCGCGGTGTCGCTGCTGGCCTGGCCGGCGATCGTCGTCGCCGGGCGGATGATCGCCTACGTCTGATCCGGTGAGGCGGCCGCGCGTTCGCGGCGCGCCATCCGCCAGCCGAACAGCGCCGCGGTGAGGAACATCAGCAGGCTGTAGACCGCCGCCGGGATCGACATCGCGGCGTTGCCCAGCACGTTGAGCGCGATGAAGATCGCCAGGGTGCCGTTGTGGATGCCGATTTCCATCGCGATCGCGATCGCCTGCCTGCGCGGCAGGCGGATCGCCAGCGGCGCGGCATAGCCGGTGCCCATGCTGGCGAGGTTGAACAGCAGGCAGGCCAGGCCGACTGTGGCGAACGAGGCCAGCAGCGTGCTCCATTCCTGCGCCACCGCGGCCACGATCAGCAACGCGAGCACCAGCACCGACAGCAACCGGATCGGCTTCTCCATGCGCGCGGCGAAACCGGGCGCGAAGCGGCGCACCAGCATGCCGATCGCCACCGGCAGCACGATGATCAGCGCGACCTCGACGATCTTGCGCACCGGCGGCGGCACGTACTGGCCGGCGCCGAGGAAGTATTCCAGCGACAGGTTGAGAATCACCGGCAGCGTGACCAGGCACAACAGGCTGTTGATGGCGGTGAGGGTGATGTTGAGCGCCACGTCGCCGTGGGCGAGGTGGCTGTAGATGTTGGCGGTGGCGCCGCCGGGCGAGGCCGCCAGCAGCATCAGGCCCACGGCCAGTTCCGGCGACAGCCGGAACCCCAGCGCCAGCCCGAACGCCACCCACGGCAGGACACCGGTCTGCAGGAACAGCCCCAGCAGCACCGCGCGCGGGTAGCGCGCCACCCGCCTGAAGTCGTCGGGGGTCAGGCCCAGGCCGAGGCCGAGCATGATCACGCCCAGCGCGAGCGGCAGCAGCACGGTGGTCAGCAGGGATGCCTGCATCGGGGGACTCCGGTAGCGGGATCAGGTGGGCTGGCGCGGCGGACGGGGCGTCGCCAGGCGTGCCGCGAACCACGCCACGGGCATCGGCAGCAGCACGCCGGCGACGATCATCCACGCCGGGTGCGGCAGCAGCGCGGCATTGAGCAACACGCCGGCCACGATCAGTGCGCCGACCCACAGTGCAGCGCCGGTGCGATGCCGGCGGCTGGTCCGCGCGGCCACCCAGCCACCGGCGAGCGCGGCGACGGTCCAGCCCGCCAGCACCCAGAGCTTCTTGCCGATCGAGGCGGAGGCGACGAGGCGGGCGAGGTCCTGTTCGTTGTCCAGGTCGATCCCCGGCGGCAGCGGGAACAGCGACATCCCGAGGTACTCGAGCAACAGCATCGCCGCGAGCGCGACCAGCAGGCCCAGCAGCACGGCAAGCGTCGAACGGACCATCCCTTCTCCCCGGAAACGCCGCGATGCGTGCGGGCGTCGGGATACTAGCATCGCGCCGGACGACTGCCCGGTGGTGCTTCCACGAGCCCCAAGCTGATCGGGTGCGATGGCACGTCCAGGCCGGCTGTAGCGCAAAGATTGCTCCGCCGCAGAGGTGACCAGCAATCGAGAAGTCCATGGCAACAGTTCGGACTGACGCCGCGTCCTGGCGCCCGGAGATCGCTCTCCGCTCGGGCTGATCGAGCCGAGGAGCAAGCCCCGGCCCGGAACGACCCCGGCCCGAAGGCTGGCAAGACGAGGGCTTCTGCCCTGACGAGCAGTCGCCAATCCGCTTCCGGTCGGAACGCCCACTTGCAAAGCGCCCAAGAAAAAAGCCGCCCTGGGGCGGCCTTCTTCGCATGCAGCGACGTGCGCGGCGGATCAGCTCTCGGTGCCGAGTCCGGCCACCCGGCGCGCCTGCAGGAACTTGCGGCTCCAGTAGCCGGTGTCGAGCTCCGACACGGTGACGTCGCGGCCGGTGCGCGGTGCGTGCAGGAAGCGGCCTTCGCCGATGTAGATGCCGACATGGTCGACGCGCTTGCCGCGACGGCCGAAGAACACCAGGTCGCCCGGCACCAGCGCGGTGCGCTCGACCTGCTGGCCATCGCGCGCCATGTCGCGCGAGACCCGCGGCAGTTCGATGCCGAGCGCGGTGCGGAACACGTAGCCGACCAGGCCGCTGCAGTCGAAACCGCCCTCGGGCGAGGTGCCGCCCCAGCGGTAAGGGGTGCCGAGCAGGGCCAGGCCGCGCCGGAGCAGGGACTGGGCGCGCCCCTCCTGCTTCGCCTCCGCAGCCTGTGCGGCCTGCAGCGCGGCAGCGGCCGCCAGGATCTGCTGGTCGACGTCGCTGGCGAACATCACGTCGCGGTCCGCGATGCGCAGCGGGTCGGCGACGAGGTTGCGGGTCACGGAGGCCGGGGCGGCGAGGACGTCGGCGGAATCGCCGGCGAGTCCGGGGCCGGCGAAAGCGGGCAGCGAGGCGAGGCCCAGCAGGCTGCCGCAGAGGGCGACGAGGATCCCCTGTCTGGCCGGTCTGGAGCGAAGGACGGGTCGGCCGGACGGGGTCGGTGCTGTCGTCACGCGGGCTTCACAAGGTGCGGGGCTGGGCGGAGTGTGCCCGAGTGAAACTGGCGTGATGTTAAATCCCGGTTATACAAACCTGTCCAAGTCTGTGATTCTGCTCACAATTCGCATTCAGCTTCAGCGCAGGACCCGCTTGGCGCCGGTGTAGTTGCGGCGCCAGTAGCTGCCGTCCAGGTGGTCCAGGCGGACCGTGCCGCCGGTGCTCGGTGCATGCACGAAGCGGCCTTCGCCCACGTAGATGCCGACGTGGGTGACCTGCGAACCGCTGCCGAAGAACACCAGGTCGGCGGCCGCCAGGCGCTGCGGCTCGATCTTCGGCCCCTGATAGGCCGCCAGGTCGCGGGAGGTGCGGGGCAGCTTCAGGTCGAGCATGTCGCGGAACACGTAGTTGACCAGTCCGCTGCAGTCGAAGCCGCCCTCGGGGGTGTTGCCGCCGTAGCGGTAGGGCGTGCCGACCAGGCTGATCGCGCGCATCAGCACCGCATTGGCCGCCGCCGGATCGCCCGGCGCCACCACCGGCCACTCGCGCGCCGGGACCGTGGCGGCAGGGCGCGTCGTGGGACGCACATCGTCGCGGCCGCAGCCGGCCACCAGCGCAACCAGCGCCAGCGCCAGCAGGGCCACGCCCGCGGGCGGGCGGCGCGGTCGGCTGCGCGCGGTTGGCGTTGCCGCGGCGGAGGCCGGATAATGCGCGGCCCCGTCGACCGGGGCGGGGATGCGGGCGCGGATCGATTCCATGCGCGGCATCCTGCCCCGGCCTTCCCGTCCAGACAAGCCGCGGCCCGCGCCGCGCCAGCGAGCGCCCATGAAGATCGAGAAAGACCGCGTCGTGCGTTTCCACTACACCCTCTCCGAGGTCGGCCAGGCGCCGCTGGAGTCGTCGAAGGAGGGCGGCGAGCCGCTGGCGATCCTGGCCGGGCACGGCAACGTCATCCCCGGCCTGGACAAGGCGCTCGACGGCCACGAGGCCGGCGACAGCTTCGGCGTCGACGTGCCGGCCGCGGAGGCCTACGGCGAACGCCGCGACAACCTCACCCAGCGCGTGCCGAAGAAGCACTTCGGGGCGCAAAAGCTCGCACCCGGCCAGCAGGTGGTGCTCAACACCAACTTCGGCCCGCGCGCGGTGACGGTGCAGAAGGTCGGCCTGAGCGTGGTCGATGTCGACCTCAACCACCCGATGGCCGGCAAGGACCTGCACTTCGAGATCGAGATCGTCGAGGTGCGCGAGGCCGCACCGGTCGAGATCGAGCATGGCCACGTGCACGGCGAGGGCGGTCACCAGCACTGAGCCGGCGTCGGTGCGGCGGCACGGCAGGCGGGCGCGACGCTGCGCGCGCGCTGTGCTGTAATCCGCAGGATCGTCCCGGGGGGATTTCCATGCCGCGCATCCTGCGGGCCGCGTTCGCGGCCATGCTGCTGTCGTTGCTGTCCGTCGCCGCAGCGCAGGACGGCGAGGTCGCCGCCGAAGCGGGGCAAGCGCCGGCGGCCCCGCCGGTCCTTGCGGATGCCGCGCTTCCGGAACCCTTGGCCGCGCCTGCGCGGGCGGTCGATGCAGCCGACCTGTCGGCCTATGTCGACGGCCTGGTCGATGCGGCGATGGCGCGCGACGGCATCGCCGGGGTCACCGTGGCGGTGGTCGACCGCGAGGGCCCGCTGCTGCTGCGTGGCTACGGCGTCGCCGCGACGGATCCGCGGCGCGAGGTCGATCCGCACGGCACCCTGTTCCGGATCGCGTCGATCTCCAAGACCTTCACCTACCTGCTCGGCCTGCAACTGGTCGACGAGGGCAGGATCGACCTCGATGCGCCCGCAAACCAATACCTGCCCGACGCGCTGAAGCTGCCCGCCGACGGCTATCCGCCGGTCCTGGTGCGGCACCTGTTCACCCACACCGCCGGTTTCGAGGACTCGGCCATGGGCCACCTGTTCGCCGACCACGCGGACCGGGTGCTGCCCTCGGTCGAATACCTGCAGCGCCATCGCCCGCGCCGGGTGCGCGCGCCGGGGACGTTCGCGGTGTACTCGAACTACTCGGTCGCCCTGCTCGGCGCACTGGTCGCGCATGTGGCCGGCGAGCCGTTCGACACGCTCGTCGAACGCCGCCTGTTCCAGCCCATGGGCATGCGCCTGACCACGTTCAGGGAGCCGCTGCGCGAGGGCGATCCGCGTCATGCCGGTGCGGCCTTCGCGGGCCGCTGGTCGCAGGGCTTCCGCCGCAGCGGCGGGACGTTCGCGCCGCAGGCGTTCGAGCATGTCGCCCATGCCGGGCCCGCCGGCGGCGCCTCCAGCACGGCCGCCGACATGGGCCGTTACATGCGCATGCTGCTGCGCGGCGGCGAGCTCGACGGCACCGACGTGCTGTCGCCGTCGGCGCATGCGCGGCTGGTCGGCGCGCCCCTGTTCCGCAACGCGCCGCAGGTCGGCGGCTTCGCCCACGGCTTCTTCGACACCCGCGTCGGCGCGTTGCGGGTGCTCGGCCATGGCGGCGCGACCAGCTGGTTCCACTCGATGATGGCGGTGGCGCCCGAGGCCGGCGTCGGCGTGTTCGTCTCGACCAATACCGACAGCGGCCGGCGCCTGGCCGCGCAGCTGCCGGAGCAGGTGTTCGAGCGCTACTTCGAGCGCGCACGCACGCCGCCGCCGGCTGCGGTGCCGCAAGGCTTCGACGCCTCGCGCTTCGCCGGCCACTACAACAGCAAGCGCAGCAACTACACCAGCGCGGAAAAGCCGCTGCTGTCGTTCACGGCGAAAGTCGAAGCGGCCGCGGACGGCAGCCTGGTGATCCACGCCGGCAACGAGGCCAGCCGCTGGATCCCCGAGGGCGGGCTGGTGTTCCGCGAGGCCGAAGGCCCGGGCCGCATCGTGTTCTTCGAGGACGACGACGGCGCCGTCGCCGGCTATCACGCCGCCGCCGGGCACAACGCGTTCGAGCGCGTCGGGCCGCTGCAGCGCGCCGACACCCTGCTCGCGGTGGTGGCGCTGGCGGGTGTGGTCTCGTTGCTGGTGCTGGTGGGTGCATGGTTGCGGCGTGGCCGCCGCGACCCGGCCGCACCCGAATCGCGGCGCGCGGCGTTCTGGCTGTACATCTCGGCGCTGGCGTGGCTGGCCTTCACCCTGCTGTTGCTGGCCTACGTGCAGGACGCGCAGGCCGACCAGACCGCGGCGTTCTACGGCTACCCGGGCACGCTGCTGACCGCGCTGCTGTGGTCGACGCCTGCGCTGTTCGTGCTGGCGCTGGTCGACGTGCTGCACCTGCGCGCGGTACTGCGCGCGCGCGGATGGCCCCTGTGGCGCAGGCTGCGGCACCTGTCGGTGGTGGCGGTCTACGTGCTGGCCGCCTATATGCTCTGGAGCTGGAACCTGGTGGGCTGGAAGCTGTGACGATGGATGCCCTGCGCGGCGTGCCGCCGCCGTTGCCGCCGCCATCGGCGCTGGCGCCGGTCGACGCCCCGCAACGCATCCAGGCGCTGGACGTGGTGCGCGGATTCGCGCTGCTCGGCATCTTCCTGATGAACATCGAGTGGTTCACGCGGCCGATCCAGCAGATGGGCTCGGGCATCGACCCGGCGGCGACCGGGGCCGACCACGCCGCCGCCTGGTTCGTCTACGTGTTCGTGCAGGGCAAGTTCTGGGTGCTGTTCTCGCTGCTGTTCGGCATGGGCTTCGCAGTGATGTCCACGCGCGGCGGGCACGGTCCGCGCTTCCGCCGCGTCTACGCGCGCCGCTGCGCCGCCCTGCTGGGCTTCGGCCTGCTGCACGCCGCCCTGCTGTGGAGCGCCGACATCCTGCATGCGTATGCGATCGCCGGCGTGCTGCTGCTGGCGTTCGGCGAGATCGACAACCGGGTCCGGCTGTGGATGGGCGCGGGGCTTTACGCCGGCATCGCATTGCTGGTGGTGCTCGGCGGCCTGCTGTTGTCGGCCTTGCCGGAGGATGCGCGCGAGGGGTTCGCGGAGATGGCCGTGGAGACGGATGCGGCCGCGACCGCCGCCGCACGCGTGTTCGCCGAAGGCGGCTACTGGCAGGCGACGGCGCAGCGGATTTCCGATTTCCTCACCGTCAGCGCGCAGGGGCTGCTGATGCTGCTGCCGCTGGCGCTGGCCGTGTTCATGATCGGCGCCTGGCTGGTGCGCGGGGGGCGCATGGACGATGTGCAGGCGCAGCGCGGCTGGTTCGCGCGGCTGGCGCTGTGGATGCTGCCGCTCGGTGGCGTCTTCGTGGCGCTGAGCCTGGCCGTCGGGACCCGTTTCGACGGCATGCGCGAGGCCGGGCCGATGATGCTGGCCACTGGTCTGATGATGCTGGGCAGCCTGCCGCTGGCGCTGGGCTACCTGGCCTTGCTGGTGCTCGGGCTCGGAACGCCGGCGCTGGCGCGGCCGCTATCCTGGCTCGCGCCGGCCGGGCGCATGGCGTTGACGCATTACCTGCTGCAGTCGCTGGTCGCGTCCACGCTCTTCTACGGCTACGGCTTCGGGCTGTGGGGGCAGGTGGGTCGTGCCGGCCAGGTGCTGCTGGTGCTGGTGGTGTTCGTCCTGCAGGTCGCGGCCAGCCACTGGTGGCTGGCCCGATTCCGCTTCGGTCCGATGGAATGGCTGTGGCGCTGGATCGGCTACGGCGTGCGCCCGCCGATGCGGATCGCGTGACGGTGGCGGCACGCGGCGCCGTCGCGCTGGCCGCTACAATTCGTGCATGAGCGAACGCAGCGACATCCTCGTCATCGGCGCCGGCGTGTCCGGCCTCGCCACCGCGTTGTGCCTGCTCGAACGCGGACGCAGCGTGCGCGTGGTCGATGCCGGCCGCATCGGCGGCGGCAGCTCGCACGGCAACTGCGGCACCCTGACGCCGAGCCACGCCGGACCGCTGCACGCGCCCGGCATGGTCGCCAGGGCGCTGCGCTGGATGCTGACGCCGGACGCGCCGTTCTACGTGCGCCCGCGTTTCGATCCGGTGCTGTGGCAGTGGATGCTGCGCTTCGCAGGCCGCTGCAATCCGCGCGACTGGAACTCGTCTGCGCGCGCGCGCGCGCAGATACTCAACGCCTCGCGCGAGGCCTTCTCGCAGTGGATGGCCAGTCACGGGCTCGATTGCGAATTCGCGGAAGCCGGCGCCGACTGTGTGTTCCGCGACCCCGCCGAGATGGACGCCTACGTGCGCCAGCTGCCGGCGCTGGCGGAGCTTGGTATCGCGTCCGAGATCATCGACGGCGCGGCGTACCAGGCGCAGGAACCGGCGTTGCGCGATGGCGTGGCCGGTGCGGTGCGCTATCCGGGCGACGCGCACCTGCGTCCGGATCGCTACGTCGCCGAACTGGCGCGCGTGGTGGTCGCGTCGGGCGGCGTTATCGAGGAGTACTGCGAAGCGACGCGGGTCGAGCAGCACGATGGCGGCATGCGCGTGCACACCGCGCGCGGCGAACGCGACGCGCACGACGTGGTGCTGGCCACCGGCGCGTGGTCGCCGCTGCTGGCGAAGTCGCTGCGGCTGGGCTGGCTGCGCGGCGCGATGCAGCCCGGCAAGGGCTACTCGATCACCTACTCGCGGCCTGGCCTGGTGCCGAAGCGGCCGATGACCCTGCACGAGCGCAAGGTCTGCGTGACCGTGTGGGAAGACGGCTTCCGGCTCGGCAGCACGATGGAATTCTCCGGCCACGACACCTCGCTCAACCGGCGCCGGCTCGACGCGCTCGAACGCGGCGCGGCCGAATACCTGCACGAACCGGTCGGCCCGGTGCGGCGCGAGGAGTGGTACGGCTGGCGCCCGCTGTCCTGGGACGACATGCCGATCCTCGGACCGGCGCCGGGGCAGCCGCACCTGTGGCTGGCGACCGGCCACGGCATGCTCGGCGTGAGCATGAGCCCGGCATCCGGGCGCCTGCTGGCCGAGCTGATCACCGGGGAACCCCCGCACATCGACCCCGCCCCCTATGCACCCGGGCGCTTCGCATGAGCGACAACTCCCCACTCGATTTCGACCTGGTTGTCCTCGGCGGCGGCAGCGGCGGCCTCGCCGGCGCCTTCCGGGCCGCGCAGCACGGCGCACGCGTGGCCCTGCTCGAACCCGGCGAGCTCGGTGGCACCTGCGTCAATGTCGGCTGCGTGCCGAAGAAGGCGATGTGGCTGGCGGCGGAGCTGTCGGGCCACGTCGCGCTGGCATCGCAGTTCGGATTCGAGGTGCCGCGGGACCCGCGCCTGGACTGGCCCACGCTCATCGCCGGCCGCCAGCGCTACGTCCACGGCATCCACGCCAGCTACCGGCGGCGGCTGGACGAGGCCGGGATCGCGCTGATGCCGGTACGTGGCCGCCTGCGCGACGCGCACACGGTGCAATGCGACAACGGCACGCTGCTGCGCGCCGCGCACATCCTGCTCGCCACCGGTTCCAGCCCGCGACGGCTGCCGGTGCCCGGGGCCGGACTGGCAGGCATCTCGGACGACTTCTTCCATCTGTGCGAAGCGCCGACGCGCGTGGCACTCGTCGGCGGCGGCTACATCGCGGTGGAGCTTGCCGGCATCCTGCAGGCGCTGGGCAGCCGCGTCGACATCTTCGCGCGCGCCGGGCGCCTGCTCGGCCACGCCGATGCGGAGCTCGCGCAGCGGCTGCAGGACAATTACCGGCACCAGGGCATCGGCATGCATTTCGACTACCGCCTCGCGGCAATCGAGGGCGAAGCCGGACGCCTGACGCTACGGAACGCGGACGGCGACGCCAGCGATCCCTACGCGCAGGTGATCCTGGCCGTGGGACGGACCGCGAACACGTCCGGCATCGGGCTCGAGGACGTCGGCGTCGCGCTGGATGCGGACGGCAACATCTTGGTCGACGCGTTCCAGCGCAGCAGCCTGCCGCACGTGGCCGCGGTGGGCGACGTGACCGGCAAGGCGACGCTGACCCCGGTCGCGATCGCGGCCGCGCGGCGCGCGATGGACCGCGTGTTCGGCGGCCAGCCCGAAGCGAGGATCGATTACGACGACGTTCCCGCCGTGGTGTTCTCGCATCCGCCGCTGGCCTCGGTCGGCCTGACCGAAGCGCAGGCACGCGAACGGCATGGCGACGATGTGCACGTCGCCCGCAGCGTGTTCCGGCCGATGCTGCAGGCGCTGGCCGACCGGCCGCAGCACAGCCTGTTCAAGCTGGTGTGCGTGGGCGCGGAGCGACGCGTCGTCGGCATCCATCTGCTGGGCGAGGGCGCCGACGAGATCCTGCAGGGGTTCGCGGTGGCGCTGAAGAAGGGTCTCACCCTGGCCGACCTGCACGACACGATCGCGATCCATCCGAGCAGCGCGGAAGAAGTCGTGCTGATGCGATAGCCGGGCGGGGCATCGCTGGCGCAATGCCACGTGGCAGCCGCCGACGCAGCGCCACATCGCATTCGCAGGCACAGCGCCACACGTCACGCAAAGGCGCGAGGTCGCAGGGCATCCGCCGGCAACCTCTCCTGTCATCCCGAGCGCAGCGAGGGATCCCGCACTTTCCTGCCCATCCGCTGCGCCCGCCAGCTCGACCCGACCTGGCGGCAGTCCCGCGCGCCTGGCCACCCGGCCGTACAATCCCGGCATGGACATCTACACCCTGCACCGCGGCAGCGCGCCGCTGCTGGTCAGCGTCCCGCACGACGGTACCCGCGTGCCCGACGACATCGCCGCCCGCCTGACGCCAGAGGCGCGCCGCGTGCCCGATACCGACTGGCACATCGCCCGGCTGTACGCGTTCGCGAAGGACCTGGGCGCGTCGATCATCGTGCCGACGCATTCGCGCTACGTCATCGACCTCAACCGCGGCGAGGACGACGTCTCGCTGTACCCCGGCCAGAACACCACCGGCCTGTGTCCCGTGGTCCGCTTCGACGGCGGGCCGGTGTATCTCGACGGCCGGCAGCCGGACGAGGACGAGGTCCGCGCGCGGGTCGACACCTACTGGCGGCCCTACCACGCCGCGCTGCGCGAAGAGCTCGAACGCCTGCGCGATGCGCATGGCCGCGTGGTGCTGTGGGAGGGACATTCGATCCGCGGCGAACTGCCGTTCCTGTTCGACGGGCGCCTGCCGGACCTCAACCTCGGCACCGCCAATGGCAACAGTGCCTCGCCGGCGCTTCGGCAGCGGCTGGAGGACGTGCTCGCGGCGCAGTCGCGCCACGACTGGGTGCACAACGGCCGCTTCAAGGGCGGGCACATCACCCGCCATTACGGCGATCCCGCGCGCGGCATCGATGCGGTGCAACTGGAGATCAGCCAGCGTACCTACATGGACGAGGACACGTTCGAATGGGACGGGACGCGAGCGGCGCAGGCGCAGGACGTGATCCGCGCGCTGTTGTCCGGGGCACTGGCCGGCGGGTGATGCCGTGGCTGTCGCGTCGCCGGCGAAACAGGCGCGCGACGGTTCACCCTGCGTCTTCTTGTTGCTCGCACTTGCGCGTGACGCGGGTCCCGGGTGCGCTGCGCTTACCCGGGCTACGGTGTGAAACCTCGACCGGGGCAGATCGCTCGCCGCGGCGATGGCTGCGCGTGCGGCTCGGGAGACCGGCTGCGTGTCGCCGTGGGGTCGCGGGGTCCCGGGTGCGCTGCGCTTGCCCGGGCTACTCGGGGTCCGCAGGCGGCGAAGGCGATCGGCCGGCCGCGAGCAGCCGCAGGCCGAACACGCGCGGGGTGCGGCGCTCGTCGCGGGCGACGAAGCGCACGCGGATGCCGTCGCCACGAGCGGCCTGCGCGAGCACAGGCGGCAGGGGGATCTCGTGGGGCGCGAGGTCGTCCGCGCCTTTGCCGCTGAAGGCGACCGTCTCCAGCGTGCGGCCATCGACCTGTACGTCCATCGCCACGTTCCATTCGCTGCCCAGCAGCGTGAGCTGCAGCGCCAGCGGCGCATCGCCGGTGTCGCGCCTGGCCGATAGCCGGTACTCGAACCATTCGCCGGCATCGCGCCAGCGGCGGCCGAGCAGGATGCCGGTGGACGAGTCCTCGCCCGCGTAGCCGTGTTCGACCTCGGGTTGCTGTTCGCCGGGCTGCACCTCGTCGAGCGTGCGCGCTTCCAGCGCATGCCGCTCGCGTTCCTCGGCCTCGATCGCGGCGAGCACGGCGGGATACTCGGCAGCCGTCGCCGTGCGCCAGTAGGCCATGTAGCGCGCGTCGTGCACGCGCCACAGCGGTTCTAGCCGCAGGCGGGCGAACTCGCCGGGGCGGATCAGCGCGCTGGCGGTGAAGGTGAGCGGTTCGCCTTCCACCGGTTCGATCCGCGCGGCCAGCGTGTCGCGTTCGCCGACCAGCATCGGCGCGCGGTCCAGCGGCTGGTAGGGACCGGGCGCGATGTGGCTGCCGCGGCCGTCGTCGGCGATCAGGCCGTCGAGATCTTCGGTCCCGGTGCGCGCGGCGAGCATCAGCGGGCCATGCATCAGCGCCACCCAGTCCGAACCGTCTGGCAGGCCTTCGACGCGCGTGCGCATCGGCAGTTCGATGTCGATCCGGTCGCCGTCGCGCCAGGTACGGGCGAGGGTGGCGAAGCCGCCGGGTGTCGAGTCCAGCGGCCAGCGTTCGCCGTTGACGGCGACGACCAGCGGGCCGTCCAGCCACCCGGGATGCCGCAGGCGCAGCGAGAATGCCTGCGGTTGCGACAGCTGCAGCCGCAGCGCGGTGCGCGGTTCGTCGGGGAACGAGGTTTCCTGGCGCAGGACCAGCCCGCGCTCGCGCCAGTCGAGCGTCGAGGCCAGGTAGAGATTCACGTCGAGGATGTCGTCGCCGTGGGTGTAGGCGAACGCGCCGTGGCGGCCATGATTCTCCATGCCGGTGCCGACGCAGCACCAGAAGCACTGCGTCGGTTGCGAGTACACGCGGTAGTGGCGCGGCCGGATCGGGGTGAAGTAGACCAGCCCGCCGTGTTCCGGGTGCTGGGTGGAGAGGATGTGGTTGTACAGCACCCGCTCGTAGAAGTCGGCGTCGCCCGCTCGCGGCTCGATCCGGTGCAGCAGCCGGGTCAGGCGCAGCATGTTGTAGCTGTTGCAGGTCTCGGGTCCTTCGCGCGAGGCCAGCATCGTCCCGAAATCGTCGACCGGATTGAAATGCTCGCGCACGCTGTTGCCGCCGAAGGCGATGCTGCGCCGGCTTGCCACCGTCTCCCAGAAGAAGCGCGCCGCGTCGATCCAAGCCGGTTCGTCGTCGAGTTCGCCGATGCGGGCGAAGCCGATCACCTTCGGGATCTGGGTGTTGGCGTGCAGGCCGTCGAGCGCATCCTCGCGGCGCAGCAGCGGCTCTAGGATCGCGCGATGGCAGAAGCGGCGCGCCAGGCGCAGGTACCTGCGGTCGCCGGCGATGGCGTAGACGTCGGCGAGCACCTCGTTCATGCCGCCGTGCTCGGTGTCGAGGATGCGCTGCAGCTGCGCGTCGTCGAGGTCCGCCACCAGCGCATCGCACCAGTCGGCGAAGCGGACCAGCAGGTCGCGCGCGGTGGCGTTGCCCGTCATCAGCCAGGCATCACGCAGGCCCGCGTACATCTTGTGCAGGTTGTAGAACGGCACCCAGGCGCCTTCGAGCGAGAACGCCTCCGCCTCGAACGTGCCCGATGCGATGCGGTCCCAGAGCACGCGTCCGTTGGGCACGCCGCCAAGGTAGCCGTTGCCGTTGGCGCGCTGGCATTGGGCGAGGCCGTCGACCATGGCGTCGAGCCGCTGCCGCATCTCCGCATCGCCCTGCGCCGCCTGCTGCGCCAGCGCGGTGAGGTAGTGGCCGGCGGTGTGGCCGTCGAGGCCCATCGATTCCCAGTTCGGATACTTTTCCGCAGGCGAGGGCAGGCCGGCTTCGATCCGGTAGGGCGCGAGCAGGCGGTCGACGTCGAGTGCGGCGAGGTAGCTCAGGTTGAGCGCCTGCGAACGCGCGAACGGGCCGTCGGTCAGGCGGATGGCGGAGAGCGCGAATGGCTGCCCGGCCGGCGGCGCGGCCGGCGACGCGCCTCGCGTCAGCGACGGCGCCAGCGGCAGCAGCGCGCCGGCACTGAGCGCGGTGACGAACTGGCGGCGGGTGAGGTGAGGGTGGGGGTCAGGCATGGGGTGGGGCTTCCAGCTTGGGCTCGGGGCGGGAGATGACTTTCTCCGGCTTCGGGGCATTGTGGCCTTCACGAGAAGGTGGGCGAGCACCGAGCGAAGCCCCGTTTGAGCGCCTGCGGCGCTCGCCCCCATCCGCCTTCGGCACCTTCCCCCGCGAAGCGGGAGAAGGAACAGCAGTCGGGTCGCGACGCCCTGATCGTCCTTCCCCCGTTGCACGGGGGAAGGTGGCCCGAAGGGCCGGATGGGGGCAGTGACGCAGCGTCGGACCCAGCCCCCATCCGCCTTCGGCACCTTCCACCCGTGAAGGGCGCAAGGCCCCGCGAAGCGGGGCAAGGAACAACGGACGCGTGGGGAGTGCGCAAGACACCAATGTCAGTGCGAATCCCCGGCCACGTCGTCGCCGCTGCCGCCGACGAGGAAGTCGAGGTCGGCGCCCAGGTGCGCCTGCTGCACGTGGTCCACGTAGAGCTTGCTCCAGCCGCGTGCGGGTGCGGGCGGCGGCGTCCATTCGGCGCGACGACGCGCGAGCTCCTCATCGGAGACGTCCAGGTGCAGGCGCCGGCCGGGCACGTCGAGTTCGATCATGTCGCCCTCGCGAACCAGCGCCAGCGGGCCGCCGGCCGCGGCTTCGGGCGAGACGTGGAGCACCACCGTGCCGTAGGCGGTACCGCTCATGCGCGCGTCGGAGATGCGCACAAGGTCGGTGATGCCGCGGCGCAGCAGCTTCGGCGGCAAGGGCATGTTGCCCACCTCGGCCATGCCCGGGTAGCCGCGCGGGCCGCAGTGCTTGAGCACCATGATGGAATTCTCGTCGATATCGAGCGTCTCGTCGTCGATGCGCGCCTTCAAGTCCTTGATGTCCTCGAACACCACCGCGCGTCCGCGGTGCCGCAGCAGGTGCGGTGACGCGGCCGACGGTTTGACCACCGCGCCGTCGGGCGCAAGGTTGCCGCGCAGCACGGCGATGCCGGCCTCGGGCCGCAGCGGCTGGTCCAGCGGGCGGATCACGTCGCGGTTCCAGCAGGGGGCATCCGCGGTGTTCTCGCCGAGCGTGCGGCCATTGACGGTCATCGCGTCGAGGTCGAGGTGTTGCGAAATCTCGCGCAGCACCGCAGGCAGGCCGCCGGCGTAGTAGAAGTCCTCCATCAGGTACTCGCCCGACGGCTTGAGGTTGACCAGGCAGGGCAGGCGCGAGCCGATTTCGTCCCAGTCGTCGAGCGTCAGCTCCACACCCAGGCGCCCGGCGATCGCCAGCAGGTGGATCACCGCGTTGGTCGAGCCGCCGATCGCGGCGTTGGCGCGGATCGCGTTGGCGAACGCCTGGCGCGTGAGCACCTTCGACATGCGCAGGTCCTCGCGCACCATCTCGACGATGCGCCGGCCCGACAGGTGCGCCAGCCGGAAGCGGCGCGCATCCACCGCGGGGATCGCGGCGTTCTCCGGCAGCGACATGCCCAGCGCCTCGACCATGCTGGCCATCGTCGAGGCGGTGCCCATGGTCATGCAGCTGCCCTTGGAGCGCTGCATGCAGGCCTCGGCCTCGGTGAACTCTTCCTGCGACAGCGTGCCGGCACGCACCATCTCCGACATCTCGATCACGCCGGTGCCAGACCCCACCGGCCTGCCGCGCCAGTTGCCCGACAGCGACGGCCCGCCGGACACGCCGATCGCCGGCAGGTCGACGCTGGCCGCGCCCATCAGCAGCGCCGGCGTGGTCTTGTCGCAGCCCATCAGCAGCACCACGCCGTCGATCGGATTGGCGCGGATCGATTCCTCCACGTCCATGCTGGCGAGGTTGCGGAACAGCATCGCGGTGGGCCGCATCTGGGTTTCGCCCAGCGACATCACCGGGAACTCCAGCGGGAAGCCGCCGGCCTCGTACACGCCGCGCTTGACGTGCTCGGCCAGCTCGCGGAACGAGGAATTGCACGGCGTGAGCTCGGACCAGGTGTTGCAGATGCCGATCACCGGGCGGCCGTCGAACATCTCGTGCGGCAGGCCCAGGCCCTTGAGCCAGCTGCGGTAGTAGAACCCCTGCTTGCCGTCGCGGCCGAACCACTGCTGGCTGCGGCGTCCGGGTTTTCGTGCTGCGCTCATGCGGTCGGGGATCCTGCCCGGAGAAAGAGGGTGGCCACGGGACGTCCCGCGGATCCAGATCCGCGCCCGGCCTCGTGCCGCGATGCTAACGGCCCGATCCATGCACGAAAAATAACAATAAAGCCGTTTGCGATACGCTTCCCGCTATCGGTCCAGGGCCGGCTTGGGCCCTCAGTCCTTGCGCGCGCCTCGCGTCGGCGACGGGTAGACCTTCCGCGCCGCCGTCTTCAGCGTCGCCAGCACGGTGCGCGCGCCCGGCGACAGCAGCCAGTCGGTGCGGGTGATGAACCCGAACGAGTCCATCCGGCACGACAGCTCCACCGGCACGATCTTCACCATCCCGTGCGCGGCGTAGTGCCGGGCCACGTCCACCGGGACCACGGCCAGGTGGTCGCTGTCCTGCAGCAGCCGCGGCAGCAGCACCAGCGCGGCCGTGCCCGTCACCTGGCGCGGCGCCTGCAGCCCCGCGTTCTGGAACATCAGCTCGAAGCGGTGGCGCAGCACGCTACCCTCCGGCGGCACCACCCAGGGCAGCTTCGCCAGTTCCGACAACCCGGGCTTGCGGCGCGACAGCAGCGGATGCCCGGGGCGCGCGATCGCGCACACGTCTTCTTCGGCGATCGGCTCGTACTGCAGGTTGCGCTTGTCGTGGCGTGCGAACAGGCGGCCCACCATCAGGTCGATCCGGTTCTGTGTCAGCTGTTCGAGCAGCACGTCGCTGCTCTCCACCACCACCGACACCCGCAGGTCGGGATGGGCCTGGTCGAGCCGCGCCAGCGCCGGCGGCAGCAGGGTCATGGCCGGGCCGGCGATGGCGCCGATGGCGACCTTGCCGGCGTGGCCGGCCTTGAGCGCCTCGATCTCCGCACCGGCCTCGCCGAGGCTGGCCAGGGCGATGCGGGCGTGGCGGATCATGCTCTCGCCGTACCAGGTCGGGCGCATCCCGCGCGGCAGCCGCTCGAACAGCGGCACCCCGATCAGGTCCTCGAGGTCCTTGAGCAGCTTCGACGCGGCCGGCTGCGACATGTTCAGCGACTCGGCCGCACGGTGGATGTTGCCGTGCTCCTCGATCGCGATCATCAGCATCAGTTGCCGCGTCTTCAGGCGCGCGCGGACGAACCAGGGCGGGTTGGGCACGGACCGGATCCTATATCGGGTTCGATATGGATTATGGCGATAATCTTATTTGCTGCATATCCATGCGCGGACCAGAATGACGCTGGATCGCCGACCGGCGCCACGCTGCGTGGCCTCGGCCGGGACCATCGCGGAGGGGCGATGCAGGACCAGAAGCTGTCGGTGCTCGAGAAGGTGGGGTTCGGCGCCGGCGACATGGCGGTGAACGTCGTCATCTCCTCGATGATGCTGATCATCACCTTCTTCTACACCGACGTGTTCGGGCTGCGCCCGCACGACGTCGCCCTGCTGCTGCTGGCGGTGCGCATGCTCGACGCGGTGACCGACCCGCTGATGGGCATGGTCACCGACCGCATCGAGACGCGCTGGGGCCGCTACCGGCCCTACTTCCTCGTATTCGCGGTGCCGTTCGGCATTTCGGTGTTCCTCACTTTCACCACGCCCGATGCCGAGTACGGCGCCAAGCTGGCCTGGGCCTACGCCACCTACATCCTGGTGACGCTGTGCTTCACCGTGGTCACGATCCCCTACATCTCGCTGATCGGCGTGCTGACCGCCGATCCGAAGGAGCGGCTGTCGGCGAATGGCTACCGCCTGTTCTTCGCCAAGATCGCCGCGTTCATGGTGACCATCCTGGTGCCGGTGCTGGCCGAGTCCTGGGGCAGGGGCAACCTGGCCGAAGGCTACCGCTGGGCGATGGGGCTGATGGGCTTGATGGCGACCGTGCTGTTCCTGTTCTGCTTCTTCACCACCACCGAACGCATCCGCCACCGTGTCGACCGCACGCCGCTGGCGCAGCAACTGCGCCTGCTGCTGCGCAACGACCAGTGGCTGCTGCTGTGCGCGGTGTGCGTGATCGGCACCATCGGCTACGTGGTGCGCGGTTCGGTCGCGGCCTACTACGCCAAGTACTACCTGGGCGGCGATGCGAAGATGCTCTCGGCCTTCCTCGCCACCGGCGTGGGCGCGGCGATCCTGGCGATGGTGGCCTCCACCTGGATCACCAAGCGCTGGTGCAAGGTGGCCATGTTCCGCTGGACCCAGCTGGCGGTCGGCGTGCTCAGCGTGGCGATGTACTTCCTGGTGCAGCCGGGCGACGTGGCGCTGGCGTTCGTGTTCTATTTCCTGATCTGCTTCGTGGTCGACCTGCACGCGCCGGTGTTCTGGTCGGCGATCGTGGAGGCGGTGGACTACGGCCACGCCAAGGACGGCCGGCGCGTGGCCGGGCTTTCGATGGGCGGCATCTCGTTCTGCCAGAAGGCGGGCATGGGCGTGGCCGGCGCCATCGTCGGCCTGCTGCTGGGCTGGTTCCACTACGTGCCCGACCAGGTGCAGACGCCGCACGCGCTCAACGGCATCGCGCTGATGCTAACCATCATCCCCGGCCTGTTCCACGCGCTGATGGGCGGGGTGATGTTCTTCTACCGCATCACCGACGGCTACTACCTGCAGATCAAGCGGAAGATCCTGGTCGACGCGCCCGGCGCGTGACTGCCGCGCACGACGGATGCCCCGAATGAAACTCCGAAACCCCTTCATCCCCAACCTCGCCGACCCGCACATCTCGCGGCACGATGGTCACTACCACTTCACCGCCTCGGTGCCCGAGTACGACCGCGTGGTGTTGCGGCGCTCGCCGACGCTGGCCGGGCTGGTGCAGGCCCAGGAGAAGACGCTGTGGACCGCGCCGCCCAGCGGCCCGGCGAGTTCGCTGGTCTGGGCGCCGGAGCTGCACCGCATCGACGGGACCTGGTTCGTGTACTTCGCCGCCGCACCCTCGCGCGAGATCAAGGACGACCTGTTCCAGCACCGCATGTACGCGCTGCGCAATCCATCGCCCGATCCGATGCAGGGCGAGTGGGAATTCGCCGGCCAGGTGGACAGCGGCATCGACGCCTTCTGCCTCGACGCCACCAGCTTCGAGCATCGCGGCGTGCGCTACTACCTGTGGGCGCAGAAGCATCCCGACATCGCCGGCAACTCCAACCTCTACCTCGCGCCGCTGCGCGACGGCCTGCGCATCCGGGGCGAACCGGTGCTGCTGACCAAGCCCGAGTTCGACTGGGAAGTGCAGGGATTCCTGGTCAACGAGGGTCCATCGGTGCTCATCCGCCATGGCCGCGTGTTCGTCACCTATTCGGCCAGCGCCACCGACGAGCGCTACGCCATGGGCCTGCTGTGGGCCGATGCCGACGCCGACCTGCTCGACCCGGCCAGCTGGCACAAGTCGCCCGCGCCGGTGTTCGTCTCCGACCCGGAGCGCGAGGTGTTCGGCCCCGGCCACAACAGCTTCACCGTGGCCGAGGACGACAGCACCGACCTGCTGGTCTACCACGCGCGCAACTACCGCGACATCGAAGGAGATCCGCTGTGGAATCCCGACCGCCACACCTGCCTGCAGCCGTTGCACTGGGATGCCGACGGCATGCCGCTGTTCGGGCGGCCGCTGCGCGAAGTCGAGCTTCCGGGGGCAGGGGCGTGAGCGCGCTGCGCAAGATCGCCGCGGCGCTCGCGCTGGCAGGCTCGCTCGCACTGCCGGCCGCCGCGCAGGAAGCACGCCCCAACAACGACGACATGATGGAAAGCCCACCCGTGGCCGCACCGCGCGAAGGTTACTGGGCCGACGTGCTGGCGCACGACCCCACGATGATCCGCGAGGGCGACACCTGGTACCTGTTCGTCACCGGCCCGGGCATCACCGTCTACAGCTCGAAGAACCTCGAAACCTGGAAGGCCGAGCCGCCGGTGTTCGCCCGGATCCCGGCCTGGGCCTACGACATCGTGCCGAAGTTCAACGGCCACGTCTGGGCGCCGGACATCTCGCACCACGACGGCACGTACTACCTTTACTACTCCATCTCCAGCGGCGGCAGGAACACTTCGGCCATCGGCGTGGCCACCAACAGCACGCTCGATCCGGCCGACCCGGCCTTCGAGTGGGTCGACCACGGCATCGTGCTGCGCTCGGTCCCGCATCGCGACATGTGGAACGCCATCGACGGCAACCTCGTCGAAGATGAAGACGGCACGCCCTGGCTGGCCTTCGGCTCGTTCTGGGGCGGGCTCAAGCTGGTGAAGCTGCGCGAAGACCGGCTGGGCCTGGCCGAACCGCAGGAATGGCACACCCTGGCCAAGCGCGCGCGCTCGATTCTTACAGACGATGCCGAACCCGAGCCCGGCGCGATCGAGGCGCCGTTCGTGTTCAAGCGCGATGGCTGGTACTACCTGTTCGTCTCCTGGGACCACTGCTGCCGCGGCGCCAAGAGCGACTACCGCATCATGGTCGGCCGTTCGCACACGCTCACCGGCCCCTACCTCGACCGCGACGGAAAGCGCATGGACCAGGGCGCCGCCACCGAAGTGCTGCGCGGCACCGCCCGCTGGCCCGGGCCCGGCCACAACAGCGCCTACAGCTTCGACGGCAGGGACTACCTGGTCTTCCACGCCTACGACGTGCAGGACGGCGGCCTGCCCAAGCTCAAGGTGCTGTCGATGCAGTGGGACGCGGAAGGGTGGCCGGTCGTGGATGCGGCCGCGCTGCGCTGAGCGGCAGCGCGCAGGCGCGAAAAGCCGTGCCTCATCCGTTGCGTCGGGACCATTGTTTCCCGCGTGTCGCAGGCCCAGCCGGCACGCGTCACCGCGCCAGCAGCCGCCGCGTCCAGTCCAGCAGCACCACCGGCAGGCGCGCGGGGCTCGACAGCAGCGCGTAGTGGCCGGGGCCGAACACTTTCGGCAGATAGCCCGGCGCCTGCAGGTCCACGGTGAGGCAGAACGGGAAGATGCCCTGCAGCCGCGCCTCGGTCACCGCCTGGCGCATGTCCTCGACGCCGTACGCGCCGTCGTAGCGGTCGGCGTCGTTGGGCTTGCCGTCGGACAGCACCAGCAGCAGGCGATGCTCGGCGGGCTGGCGCATCAGCAGCGACGTGGCATGGCGGATGGCGGCGCCGGCGCGGGTGTAGTTTTCGGGCTCCAGGCCGGCGATGCGCAGCGCGACTTCGTCGCCGTACGGCTCGTCGAAGGCCTTGAGCATGCGCATGCTCACGCCGTGCGGACCTTCGCCGGAGAAGGCCATCACGCAGAACGGCTCGCCCAGGCCCTGCAGGGCGATGCACACCAGCAGCAGGGCCTCGCGCTCGACGTCGATCACGCGCCGGCCGCCACCGATGAAGCCGTCGGTGGAGCCGCTGGCGTCGACCAGCAGCGACACCGCGATGCTGCGGCGGCCGGGGCGGCGCGACTCGTACAGCCCCTCGCACAGGAAGCCGCCGGCGCGCAGGTCGGCGCGGCCCTCCACGCAGGCGTCGATGTCGATGTCCTCGCCGTCGGACTGGCGGCGCAGGCGCACGCGCTCGGGCCGCAGCGCCTCGAACTGGCGGCGGATGCCGTCCAGGTGCGAGCGGTGGCGGGCCAGGGTCGCCGCGATCCAGGCCGGGTCGCCGGGCACCGGCGGCAGCAGGGCGACAGTAGTGCCGTGCTCGATGTACGAGGCGCTGGCATGGTCCCATTCGGGATAGCGGAAGCGGAGTTCGCCGGCTTCGGGACCGGCGAATTCGATCACTGCGCGACTGGCGGGGGGATCGTCCGAGAGCAGCACTTCGCGGGGAGGGTCGGGCGCGGCGATCATGCGCGTGGACGCCAGTTCCGAGAGCATGTCGCCATACTCCTCGGCGCCGGTCTCGTCGTCGCGGTCCACCGGGCGCTGCAGGCCGAAGGGATCCTCGGCGACCTCGTGGGGCGCGTCCTGCTGGATCATCCACACGCCCGATTCGCCCGGCGCATCCTCGCCTTCGCGCGCTTCGCGTTCCTCGGGCCGGCGCTCCATGCGTGCGCTGCGTACCGGGCGGTCGTCTTCGCGATCGTCGCCGCGTTCGCCGTCGACCAGGCGGGCGCTGCCGCCCGTCGCGCGCAGTTCGCCGGTCCACCAGTCGCGATACAGCGGCATCGGGCCGAGGTGGCGGACGTCGGTGGGGTCGACGGCCCAGTCGCGAAGCAGCCGCGCAGCCTGCGCGAGCGACGACTCGACAGTGCCTGGCGCCGGCGCCGGTTCCAGGTCGCGCTCGAGGATGCCGCGGACGAGACGTTCGAGGGGCTGCCGTGCCGGCGCGAAGTCGGCCAGGGGCGGTCGCGCCGCCAGCGCGAGCTTGCGCAATCGCCGCAGGGCCGGCAGCAGGCCGGGGAATCCCCGCGCGATCTCCGCTTCGGCGGCCTGCGCTTCCAGCACCAGCGCGGTGTCGCGCAGCAGTGCGTCGCGTTGCTGCACGATCGCCGGCACGCTGCCGCGCGTGGCCCGGCACGCCTGCTGCAGCGCCATCGCGCGGTAGAGCTCGGACGCGACCACGGCATCGCAGGTGGCCAGGTCGGGCGGGAGCCAGATCGTGTCGCCATTGGTGGCGGGCACGGCCTGGCGGTGACGCGGATAGGCGCGCCGGTGGAACAGCCGGTGCAGGGCGGTCGGTCGCGCCGGGGACAGGGCCACGCGCAGCGGCAGGCTGGTGCCGCAGGCGGCCGACACCAGCAGGTCCAGGCGCCGGGCCAGGGAGGTGAGCGCTATCGGCGCATCGGGTTCGCGCGCGTAGTGCCGGCGCCAGGTGTCGCGGATGAACACCGTCGCATGCCGCGCGGCATCGACGACGACGTCTTCGGCTTCGGCCACGGTGGCATCCGCCTAGGGGAACATCGCGTCGACGAGTTCGCGCATCGCGCCGAGCAGGGTGGGGTCGTCGCTCAGCGGCGCGATCACCGCGGCATTGCAGGCCTCGCGCACGCCGATGCCGCTGGCGACCAGGCGGCCGGCGGCCACCAGCAGGCGCGTGCTGGGTACTTCGGCCAGCCCGCGGTCGCGCAGCGAGCGCACGCGCCCGGCCAGTTCCACCAGCGCCACCGCCGTGCCACCGTCCACGCCGCTTTCCCGGGCGACGATCGCGGCTTCCGCCGGCGGCTCCGGGAATCCCAGCTCGATCGCGACGAAGCGCTGCCGCGTGCTGGGCTTGAGGTCCTTGAGCATGCGCTGGTAGCCGGGGTTGTACGAGATCACCAGTTGGAAGCCCGGCGCGGCCTCCACGGTCTCGCCGGTGCGGTCGATCGGCAGCATGCGGCGGTAGTCGGTGAGCGGGTGCAGGACCACGATGGTGTCCTGTCGCGCCTCCACCACTTCATCGAGATAGCAGATCGCGCCCTCGCGCACGGCGCGGGTGAGCGGGCCGTCCTGCCACACGGTCTCGTCATGGCGGATCAGGAAGCGCCCGACGAGGTCGCTCGCGGTCAGGTCGTCGTGGCACGAGACCGTCACCAGCGGGCGACCCAGGCGCCAGGCCATGTGCTCGACAAAGCGGGTCTTGCCGCAGCCGGTGGGGCCCTTGAGCATCACCGCGAGGCCGCCGGCATGGCACTGTTCGACGATCCCGACCTCGTTGCCGGTGGGCAGGTAGTAGGGCTCGCCCGTCGCAGGCTGCAAGCGCGCATCCACCAATCAGCGATCCCCTGCCGGCGCGGGATCGGCGTCGACGGTACCGTCGGCGATCACGTCGAACTGCGGCCGGTGCCTGAAGAAGTCGTAGATGAACAACGCGACGCCGGTGGCGAACACCGTGGCCGTGAGGATCAGCATCAGGAAGTGCACCTGGATCTTGAGCTGGGCGTCGAGGTAGCCCATGCCCATGATGCGTTCGAGGTAGACCTGGCCGATGCCGGCGGTGCCGAACGCAAGGGTCATCCCGAACATGCCCGAGACCTGCAGCCAGAAGGCCCAGAAGCCGAGCGGCGAGTTCTGCCCCGGCGGTCGATTGGTCAGGCCCGGCAGCGCATAGGTGATCATCGCCAGCACGATCATCGCGTAGGCCCCGTAGAACGCCGAATGCGCATGCATCGCGGTGATCAGCGTGCCGTGGGTCCACTTGTTCACGCTGGGCCAGGTATGCGCAAGGCCGAGCAGGCCCGCGCCGAACAGGGCGAAGATCGCGCTGCCGATGGTCCAGTGCAGGGCGAGGGTGTTCGGGTGCCTCACCCCGCCGCGCCGCATCGCCGCGTAGGCGTAGATCGCCATCGCCGCCAGCGCCAGCGGCTCGAGCGCGCTGAAGAAGCCGCCGATCGGCAGCCAGTACTGCGGCACGCCCACCCAGTAGTAGTGGTGCGCGGTACCGAGGATGCCGGCGAAGAACACCAGCCCCACGATCACGTACAGCCATTTCTCCATCACCTCGCGATCGACGCCCGACAGGCGGATCAGCAGGTAGGCCAGGAAGCCGGCCATGATCATCATCCACACGCCCTCGACCCACAGGTGGATGGTCCACCAGCGGTAGAAGATCGAGACGGTGTAGTTCTCGTAATGCAGCAGCGCCGGGATGTAGAGCACGGCCGACAGCGCCAGGCCGCCGATCAGCACGCCTTCGGTGGTCGTCAGCCGGCCCGCCTTCCGGATCGTCATGCCGATGTTGTAGAGGAACATCAGCATCACGACCACGATGACGATCTTGTGCGGCAGCGGCTGCTCCAGCAGCTTGTTGCCGGTGCCGTAGCGGAACAGGTAGCCGATGACGGCGGTGACGCCCATCAGCGTCCACAGACCGAGCTGCCAGTAGGCGAGCTTCGTGCTGTACAGCTCGGTGCGCGATTCCTCCGGCACCATCCAGTAGGTCGCGCCCATGAACCCGGTGAGCACCCAGACGATCAGCAGGTTGGTGTGGATGGTCTTGGTGACGTCGAACGGCAGGATGTACAGCAGCGGATCCGGCCCCAGGTACTTGGTGGCGGACAGCAGGCCGAACACGATCTGCAGGCCGAACAGCACCATCGCCACGGCGAAGTACCAGTAGGCGACCGATTGGGACTTGTAGCGCATTTGCAGATCTCCCGGTGCCGGCGCGGCGCGCCCGCCTGTTCTATTTCATCGTCGCGAGGAAGGCCACGAGCTGGTCGACCTGCTCCTCGGTCAGGGCTTCGGCGTACGTGTTGGGCATGAACGAGACCCCCGCGGCCGAGAACATGTCGCCCGGCACCAGGTGCGCGCTCGGCGCCACGATCGACTCGCGGATGTAGCCCTCCACGTCGGTCGCGGTGCCGGCGTAGTCCGGCGACGCGATGGTGGTCGCCGCGCGTTGCGCCATGCCGGCCATCGACGGGCCGGCCAGCTGCACGCCGGGCTGCAGCGAATGGCAGGCGGTGCACACGGGGGTGGCGCTGCGGAACAGATGCTCGCCGAGCGCGCGTGGATCGTTGTCCGGGCTCACCGGCCTCACGTCCTGCGATTGCGTGAGGGCCTTGTCGGTGCCCTGCGCGGCCACGTTGACGGCTCCACCGGTGACCATGATCGGGCGCGGCGGCCAGCCCTGGTTGTCGACCTTGGACACCCAGTCGAGGAACGTGATCAGGTTGTCGATCTCTACTTCGCTCAGGTTCTGCGTGGGCATCAGCCGACGGTGGCGCTGCTCGTCGTAGAACTTCGACGGATCGCGCATGTAGGCCTTGAGGTAGGCCTCGCCGCGGTGCTGCGCGATCTTGGTCAGGTCGGGCGCGTAGTAGGCGCCTTCGCCGAACAGGGTGTGGCAGTTGATGCAGTTGTACTTGTGCCAGACGTCCTTGCCTGCGGTGACTTCCGGGGTGATGTCCTGGGCGTTGGTGAGCTCGTCGAAACGCGTGTGGCTGTGCAGGGTGAGCCCGACGAAGGCGACGGCGGCGATGCCCGTGGCAACGATGGCGAAGATCCGTGATTGCCGCTTGTTCATGCGTCCATCCTCAGACGGTGATCGAGGGCCAATAGGAAATCGCGATGTAGGCGGCGTAGGCCACGGCCGCGGCCATCAGCAGCAGCACCAGCAATCCGAGCCAGCGCACGGGTGAAAACAGGTTGCTCGTCTTCATTTCGACTGCTCCCCGGATGGACCGGCTTGGCGCATGATAGTGACGCACTGTGTCAGTTATCAGCCGCCAGCGCATTGTGCACTGCAACGGCTATGCGTCCATGAGCCGCGAGCGCTTGCGGAGCGCGCACGCGCATGAAGACACGCACGCGTGCCCGTGCGCACGCACGGTGGCAACAGCGCGATGTTGCTCACAACGCGGTGTGCACAACGCGGGAAACTGGCGCCGATCGACTCAGCGTGACGGGCGCGGCGGGGGCGTCTTCACCCAATGCTATGGTTCAGTCACGATGATGGCGGGGTCACCGAACAAGGAGAGCCATCCATGAACATGAAGACGACCACCCTGGGCATCGCCTGCGCGCTGGCCCTCGCCGCGTGTGGCGAGAATTCGCCGCCTCCTGCGCCGGAGCCGCCCCCGCCTGCATCGACGCCGGCGCCCACGGCCCCGGCGCCGGTCGAACCCGCGGCGCCCGCCGCGGAAGCGCCGGCCGCCACCGCCGACACCGTGCCGGGCGACGCCAAGCCCGCTGCCGAGGTCTCCGACTGCAGCACCACGATCGAAGGCAACGACGCCATGCAGTTCAACGTCGGCTCGATCACCGTGCCGTCGTCGTGCAGCGAATTCACGATCACCCTGCGGCACACCGGGCAGTTGCCGGTGAATGCCATGGGCCACAATGTCGTGATCTCGCGGGCGTCCGACCGGCAAGCGATTGCGGCCGACGGTGCGATGGGCGGCGTGGAAGCCGGATACCTCAAGGCCGACGACAACCGCGTCATCGCCCACAGCGACCTGATCGGCGGCGGGCAGACCACTTCGGTCAGCTTCTCCGTCAGCGCGATCCAGGGCGACGGGCCATACGAGTTCTTCTGCAGCTTCCCTGGCCACTGGGCCACCATGCGCGGCACACTCCAGGTCGGTTAGGCGTCCTCCCGGGCACGCCGCCGTTTCGCGGTGGAGCCGGTCGCGTCTCCAGCGCCATCGCCGCGAAGCCGCGGCGATGGCGCTGCTTCTTTCTACCCGCTACCGGGTGCCGGCGCGCCTCAGGGTTGCGCCAGCGCCTGCACCTGCGCCGCGTCGAGCACGGTCTCATACACGTGCAACTCGTCGATCAGGCCGCGGTAGGGCACGTCCCACCAGTTGCTGCCGAGGCTGAAGACGTCGCCGCTGGCGGTGAAGACGTCCGTGAATTCGTTCCCGGTGGAACGCAGTTGGCCATCCACGTACACGCGCAGTTCGCCGGGATCGACGGTGAAGGCGATGTAGGCAGCTGCATTGCGGCGGCCAGGCACGGCGGTACGGCCGCGATCACGAACGCTTCATCGATTCCCCCCGGGTTGGACTGTCTTGCCTGGACGACCGCCGGGAACGGCGGCCGCTACTGCAGCGCCAGCACCACCACCGACTTCGCCGGCAACGCCACCGTCAGCGTGCCGCCCGCCAGACGCGCGCCGTCGAACGCCGCCGGTTTCACCGTTTCGGGCTGGTCGAAGCTGTTGTGCGCGGTGATCGCGCCGGCGGTCAGCACGCGGCCGGAGACGTTCGTCGCCTGCAGGCCGCGGATCGATGCCGTCACGTTCGCCGCCATGTCCGGATCGAGGTTGGTCAGCGCCACGTACACCTTCCCGTCCTTGCCGCGCACGGCCGAACCGTGTACCGCCGGCACCGCGATGCCGCCGTGGCGGTACTCGGGCGTTTCCAGTTCGAACGGCAGGTGGGTGGAATCCTGCCAGGGCTTGTACATCTCGAACACGTGGTAGGTGGGCGTGAGCAGCATCTGCGCGTCCTTCGTCAGGATCATCGCCTGCAGCACGTTCACCATCTGCGCGATGTTGGCCATCTTCACCCGCTCGGCGTGGCGGCTGAAGATGTCGAAGTGCAGCGAGGCCACGAGCGCGTCGCGCAGGGTGTTCTGCTGGTGCAGGAAGCCGGGGTTCACGCCATCGACGCCCTTGTACCAGGTGCCCCATTCGTCGACGTACAGCGCAACCTTCTTCTCCGGGTCGTGCCTGTCCATGATCTCGGAATGCTTCGTGATCAGTTCGTCCATGCGCAGCGCCGCCTTGAGCGTGCCGATCCAGGCGGCCTCGTCGAACTCGAACGAGTGCGCGCGCGGCGGCCAGCCACCGAGCAGGGTGTAGTAATGCAGCGACAGCGCATCCATGTGCTTGCCGGCGATGCGCATCATCGTCTCGGTCCAGTGGTAGTCGTCGACGTTCGCACCGGCGGCCACCTTGGTGACCTTCTGCCCGGCGGGCACCTTGACGAAGGTCTGGTACTGGCGGTGCACGTTGGCGGCATGCTCGGCGGTCATGTTGCCGCCGCAGCCCCACATCTCGTTGCCGATGCCGAAGAAGGGCACCGCCCAGGGCTGGTCGCGGCCGTTGCGCCGGCGTTCCTCGGCCAGCGAGGAATCCTTCGGGAAGGTCATGTATTCGACCCACTCGGCCATCTCGCGCGGCGAGCCGCTGCCGGTGTTGCCGGAGACGTAGGCGTCGGTGCCCAGCAGTTCGGTGAAGTCCATGAACTCGTGGGTGCCGAAGCTGTTGGGTTCGATCACGCCGCCCCAGTGGGTGTTGACCTTGACCCGGCGCTCGCCGCGAGGGCCGACGCCGTCGCGCCAGTAGTACTCGTCGGCGAAGCAGCCGCCGGGCCAGCGCACCACCGGCACGTCGAGTGCCTTCAGCGCCGCGACCACGTCGTTGCGGTAGCCACGGGTGTTCGGGATCTTCGAATCCTCGCCCACCCAGATCCCGCCGTAGATGCCGTAGCCCAGGTGTTCGGCGAACTGGCCGAAGATGTAGCGGCTGACGGTCTCGCCGGGCTGGTCGGCGCGCAGGGTCGCGGTGGCCGTGGTGGTGTCCTGTGCGGCCGCGAGGCCGGCGATCAGGGCGGAAGTCAGCGCCAGCGTGCGCAGGGTCGTCTTCAGCATCGGGTTGCCTCGAATGGTGCGGATCGGATGTTCGTGCGGGAACGGCCCGCCGGCCGCGGATGGCGCGGCCGGCGGCAGGACTCAGAAGCGGTAGCGCAGGCCGACCGCGAAGGTGCGGCTGTACAGCGCGGTGCCGAAGTTGTGCGTATCCGGATACTCGTAGTAGCTCTGGTACAGCTCGTCGGTCAGGTTGGTGGCGTCCAGGGTCAGCGTCAGGTTGTCGCTGGCGTTGTAGCTGATCTGGAAGTCCATGCTCTGCTCGGCGTTGAAGTACACGCCCAGCGGGTTGGCGAACAGCGCCGCTTCGTAGTGGTGCAGGAAGTCGTCGCGCCACACGTACGACAGCCGCGCGCTGAAGCGGCTGCGTTCGTAGGCCAGGACCACGCTGTAGGAGCTGTCGGAGATGCCGAACATCGGCGTGGTCTGGATGTCGACCACTTCGCCGGCGCTGTTGGTCACCGGGATGTCCTGGCTGGAATCGAGCGCGGTGTAGCTGGCCTGCACGCCGAAGCCGTCGAGCAGCCCCGGCAGCGACTCGGGGAAATACACCACGCCCAGTTCCAGGCCCTCGAGTTCGCCGTCGGAGGCGTTGTCGGGCTGGGTGAGGATGTAGTCGTAGCCCTCGAAGGTCACGCGGCGGCGGAAATCGGTGACCATGCCCTCGATCTCGCGCCGGAACAGCGTGGCGTAGACCGCGCTGCCGGGGGAGAAGTACCACTCCAGGCCGAGGTCGTAGTTCGTCGATTCGGTCGGCTCCAGGCCCGGGTTGCCGCCGGTGGCGGTGCCGTAGCCGATGTTGGTCACGTCCTCGACGTAGATGATGTTGGGGTTGAGCTGGTTGAACGCCGGACGGCGCAGGGTCTCGCCGTAGGCCAGGCGCGCCATCAGGTTGGGGGTGAAGCTGTAGCGCAGCATCACGCTCGGCAGCAGCTTGGACGCGTTGGCCGAGTCGCTGCCTTCGCCGAACACCATGTCGGTGTCGACATCCACGTAGCGCACCCCGAGCTGGCCGTCGAGCACCTGCTCGCCGAGTTCGAAGGCGAAATCGCCCTGCAGGTAGAGCGCGGTGCTCGTTTCGTCGACGTTGAAGTTCTCCGTCATCGAGAGCTGGTCGCTGGTCGGGCGGCCGTACAGCGCGCGGTAGAAATCGGCGTTGTCGCGGATGTAGCGGCCGTCGGGCACGACCCACGAGGTCGGCACGTCGGCGCGGCCGTCGAAGAAGCCGGTGTTGATCGAGACCAGGCCGGGGTTGGCGGTGAGCGAGCAGTCCGGGAGCGCGCGGTCGCAGGCGTTGTCCGGCCCGACGCGCATGCCTTCGCTGGAGGTGCGGTTGTCGTAGCGGGCGCCGAAAGTGATCCGGTCCAGCGGGCCCCAGCCGGCGGCGTAGTCGCCGTCGAAGGTGAAGGTGGTGGCGTCGCCGCGCGCGTAGTTGGCGTTGTCGTAGAGCTGTGCCACGTTCCACTGCGCGGGATCGTCGGTGCGGCTCTCGTCGACGTCCGGCGTCGCGGGGTTGTCCTCGAAGCCGAACGCCGGCACGCCGCCGCCGCGGTTGAAGTCGACCCAGACCGCGTTGGTCACCCGGTCGGTGCGCATGGCGAAGAAGTCGGTCTCGAACTCGCTGTCCTGGTAGGTGACCTCCGACTGCAGCTTCAGCCGGTCGCCGATCTCCCACTTGCCGCCGAACGCGTACAGGTAGCTGTCGGTCTTGCCGGTGGTGAGGTCGCCGCTGGTGAAGTTGTAGGGCGCGCCGATGCCCTGGCGCGTGCGCACGATGTTGGTGCCGTCGTAGAGGCCGATGTTCTGCGCGGGGTTCGCGCCCAGCGCGCCCCACCAGTCGACGAAGGAGAACAGCAGCGAGTTGAACGATTCGTTGCGGTAGCCGTTGTAGAACGCCTCGAACACGTACTCGGAGGTGTCGTTCGGCGCCCACTGCAGCGAGACGTTGGCCGCGGGGCGTTCGCGTCGGCCGGTGAAGTCGCTGGCGAAGATCGCGTCGCGCGAGAGCACGTATTCGTACTGCTGGCCGCGCACCGGCAGGGTCGATCCCGGCGCGAAGGGCAGTCCGGCTTCCAGGCCCGGTTGCCAGACCTCGACGCCGTCGATCACGGTCGGGATGCGCTCGTAGGGTACGAAGCCCTCGGGCGGCGCATCGGTGAAGAACGGCACCATCGCACCGGCGGTCACGCTCTGGTCGCGGTAGTTGGTGACCGCGTAGGAGACGTTGGCCAGCGCGCCGAAGCGGCCGCCGCCCACGTCCCAGCTGTTGGACACCAGCGCGCTGAGGTTGGGGTCGGTCTCGCCGTTCTGCTCCTGGTGGATGGCGCGCGCGGCGACCACCACCGTGGCCTCGTCGAAGTCGAACGGGCGGTGGGTATGGATGTCGATCTGGCCGGCGATGCCGGTCTCGATCAGGTTGGCCGAGCGGGTCTTGTAGATCTCGGTGCTGGCCAGCAGGCTCGCGGGGATGTCGGCCAGCGCCACCGAACGGCCCGATGCGGTGAAGATGTTGCGTCCGTTGATGGTGGTGGTGACGTCGTTGAGGCCGCGGATCGACACCGTGGTGACCTCGCCGGCGCCGCGATCGGTGGTCTGCACGCCGGTCACGCGCTGCAGCGCCTCGACCAGGTTGTTGTCGGGGAACTTGCCGATGTCCTCGGCGACGATCGCATCGACGATCTGCATCGAGCCCTGCTTGATCTGCAGCGCGTCGATCATGCTGGCGCGCAGGCCGCGGACCTCGACCCGGTCGAGATCGGTCGCGGCGGGCGTCGCGTCCGCCGGTTCGCAGGTCGCATCGGGATCGGCCGGCGTGGGGCAGGGCTGCGCGGATTCCTGGGCGGCCGCAGGCAGCGCGGACAGGGCCATGGCCAGCGCCGCGGGCAGCGCGGCCTGGCGCAGCGAACGGGTCGGGGTCCAGCGGGTCGGACGGTTCATGGGCGAGCCTCTCTCTCGTGAAGCGTGGTGCCGCGGCATGCCGCGGCGGACGTGCGGAACGGGGATGGCATCGCGTGGCGCGATGCCACCGCGGGATCAGGGAACCGTTGTGGCGGCAGGGATCGGGCCGGCACGCGCAAGCCGCGCCGCAGGCGGGGCGCTTGATCGTGGATGCGGAAAAACGGATGCGGTGCGTACCGGCATGCGCGCATGCCGACTGCTTCGTGCGTCGTCACTTCAACCCCTCCCGGTCTACGTCTGGACGCGAACAACTCGAGTTGTGGACCGCACGGTGGAGTGGCGGTCGTGCATCCGCTGGCGCGTCGTGGGCGGGCCTGTGGCGGTTGTCGGGTCGAGATTAGTCGCGGTTGAGATAACCTTCTAATGAAATAAACCAACCCATCAATATCCGGTTTCATATATCGGAGCAGGTATTCCATTCCCGCTTCCAGGCATTCCAAATGCGCGATGGTTGTGCGGGCGTGCCCGCGCATATGCTGCCGCGCTCGATCAGTCGCTTCCGGAACAGGCGTGGAAAGAATCCGATCGTTCGGCCGGCTCGACGACGGGCGCGAGGTGCGCGCCTACCGGCTGGGCGACGACGACGGCGTGGTGGCCGACGTGCTCGACCTCGGCGGCATCCTCGCCCGGCTGGTGGTGCCGGGCGCGGACGGGCGGGTCGACGCGGTGCTGCGACTGCCCGATGCGCAGACCTACTACGCCGATCCGGCGTATCTCGGGATCCTGGTGGGCCGGTATGGCAACCGCATCGGCGGGTCGCGCTTCACGCTGGACGGGCGCGAGCACGTGCTTTCCGCCAACGAGGGCCGCAACCACCTGCATGGCGGTCATCTGGGATTCGGCCGTCGCATGTGGGAGGTGGAAGCGCACGCACGCGACGAGCTGGTGCTGCGCCATCGTTCGCCCGATGGCGAGGAGGGCTATCCGGGCAATCTGGATGTGATCGCGACCTACCGTGTCCGCGACGACGGCCTCGACCTGGTGTTCGAAGCGGGCAGCGATGCGCCGACGCCGTTCAACCCCACCCACCATCCCTATTTCAACCTCGCGGGCGATGCTTCGGTGCCTGCCTCGGCGCAGTGGCTGCAGGTGCCGGCGAGCGGCTACCTGCCGGTGGCTGACGACCTGATCCCGCTCGGCACCGTGGCCGACGTGGCGGGCACGCCGTTCGACTTCCGCGCCGCGGCCACACTGGATGCGCGCTTCGATGCCGGGGATGCGCAACTGCGCGCCGGCGGCGGCTACGACCATTGCCTGGTGCAGCGGCCCGGCCACGCGTTCGCCGCCGCGCTGTATTCGCCACACAGCGGGGTGGCGATGCGGATCGACTGCGATGCGCCCGCGCTGCAGCTCTATGGCGGGCAGGGGCTCGACCGTCAGCACCCGGGCCTGGGGCGCGGGCTGTGCCTGGAGCCGCAGGATTTTCCCGATGCGCCGAACCGGTCGGCGTTCCCGCCTGCGATCCTGCGTCCGGGCAAGGCGTACCGGCGTGAGATCCTGTACCGCTTCGCCTGCCCGGGACGCGGCCGCGCCTGGGGCGAGGTGGCGGCGGCGCTGGAGCTCTCGGCAGCGCTGGAACTCTCCTGAGACCGGGGAAGCGCTGACTGTCATCTCGAGCGTAGCGAGAGATCTATGCTCTTGATCCTCCAAGATTCCTCACTGCGTTCGGAATGACAAACTGCGTTACTGCGTTCGGAATGACAAACCGACTTTTCCGGCATTTCCTCGGGCCGGCAGGCGATGTCGCAGGCAAACCACCATTCGCAGGCAGGATTCTCGTCCGTACCACCCCCGTGCCCTTCCGTGGAGACCGCACCCGTGTCAACCATCAACCTCGCGATCGTCGGCGTCGGCAAGATCGTGCGCGACCAGCACCTCCCGGCCGTGGCCGGCAACGCGGACTACCGGCTGGTCGCGGCCGCCAGCCGCAACGGGCGGGTCGAGGGCATCGACAACTTCGGCACGATCGGGGACATGCTGCAGGCGGTGCCGTCGATCCAGGCCGTCTCGCTGTGCATGCCGCCGCAGTACCGCTACGCGGCGGCGGTACAGGCGCTGGAGGCCGGCAAGCACGTGTTCCTGGAAAAGCCGCCGGGCGCCACGCTCTCGGAGGTGGAGGACCTGGCCGCGCGCGCCGCCGCGAACGACGTGTCGCTGTTCGCCAGCTGGCATTCGCGCTACGCCCCGGCGGTGGAGGCCGCACGAACGTTCCTGGCCGGTACCCGCATCCGAGCCATGCGGGTTGCGTGGAAGGAGGACGTGCGCCAGTGGCATCCCGGGCAGGACTGGATCTGGCAGCCGGGCGGGCTGGGCGTGTTCGATCCGGGCATCAACGCGCTGTCGATCGTCAGCCGGATCCTGTCGCAGCCGGTGTTCGCCACGGAAGCCACGCTGGAGTTCCCGGAGAACCGAGACGCGCCGATCGCAGCGCTGATCCGCTTCACCGATGCGACGGGGCTGGACCTGCTGGCCGAGTTCGACTGGCGCCAGACCGGCCCGCAGAACTGGGACATCGAGGCCGAGACCGAGGCCGGCCCGATGCGGCTGTCGGAGGGCGGGGCGAAGCTGACGGTCGATGGCCAGTTGCTGCATGCCGAACCGGAGCAGGAATACCCCATGCTGTATCGGCGCTTCGCCGAACTCATCCGGGCCGGCCGCTCGGACGTGGACCTGGCGCCGCTGCGGCACGTGGCCGACGCGTTCATGCTGGGCAGGCGCAAGGTGGTGGAGGCGTTCCACGACTGAGGACAGGGATACCGGAATCGATATCCGGTTGTCGCCGGAATGAATTGGATGCATATCCATCGGCCCGGCAGAATGCGCGATGGACATCCACGGGAACGGCGTGCCGCACATGCGACTGATCCAGCTGAAGGACGATGCCGGGAACGCCCGGGCCGGCGTGGTCGATGCCGACGGCGTGCAGGTGCGCGTACTCGAGGGAGTCGATGGCATCTACGCGCTGGCCAGTGGCGCGATCGCCGCCGGCCGCAGCCTGTCGGAAGAAGCCGATGCGACGCCCGGCGACCAGCGACTCGACTACGCCGGACTGCTGCGCCAGGACCGCGTGCTGAGCCCGCTGCACCATCCCGATCCCGCGCACTGCCTGGTCACCGGCACAGGGCTGACCCATCTGGGCAGTGCCGCCGCGCGCGACGCCATGCACCAGACCCTGCAGCAGAAGGCGCAGGAGGGCACCCTCACCGATTCCATGCGCATGTTCCAATGGGGCGTGGAGGGCGGCATTCCCGCGCCGGGCGCCCCGGGCGCGCAGCCGGAATGGTTCTACAAGGGCGACGGCGCGATCGTCGCCGCGCCGGGCGCGGCGCTGGACTCGCCGGACTTCGCGCTCGATGGTGGCGAGGAACCGGAACTGGTGGGCATGTACCTGATCGGGCCGGACGGCACTCCGCACCGGCTCGGGTTCGCGATCGGCAACGAGTTCTCCGATCACGTCACCGAGCGCAAGAACTATCTGTACCTGGCGCATTCCAAGCTGCGCTGCTGCGCGATCGGCCCGGAGCTGCGCACCGGCGCATTGCCGCGCGACGTGCGCGGCAGCAGCCGCCTGCGCCGCGGTGACGACGTGGTCTGGGAGAAGCCCTTTCTCACCGGCGAGGCCAACATGTGCCACTCGCTGGAGAACCTCGAGTACCACCACTTCAAGTACGCCGCGCACCGGCGCCCGGGCGACGTGCACCTGCACTTCTTCGGCACCGCCACGCTCAGCTTCGCCGACGGCATCCGCGCCGAGCCGGGCGACGTGTTCGAGATCGAGCTGCCGGAACTGGGCGCGCCGCTGCGCAACCCGTTGCGGGTGGTGCCTGCGAGCTTCGCACCCGGTGGCGTGCGCGCGCTGTAGGCCGGCGACGGCCGACACGAACACCACAGGACATCAGTCATGAGCGAGCAACGGTTCAGCAGCTACATCGGCGGCCAGTGGGTCGAGGGCGAGGGCGACCAGGCCGACGAAAATCCGGCCGACCTTGCCTCGCCGGTAGGCCATTACGGCACGCTCGACGCCGCGCGCACCGCGCAGGCGGTCGACGCGGCCGCGACCGCGTTCCCGAAGTGGTCGTTGTCCAGTCCGCAGCAGCGCGCCGACATCCTCGACTTCGTCGGCAGCGAGATCCTGGCGCGCAAGGCCGAACTCGGCCGCCTGCTCGCGCGCGAGGAGGGCAAGACCCTGGCCGAAAGCATCGGCGAGGCGGCGCGCGCGGGGCAGATCTTCAAGTTCTTCGCCGGCGAGGCGCTGCGCATTCCCGGCGAGAAGCTGGCCTCCACCCGTCCGGGCGTGGATGTGGAGATCACGCGCGAGCCGGTCGGCACGGTCGGCATCATCGCGCCGTGGAACTTCCCGCTGGCGATCCCGGCCTGGAAGATCGCGCCGGCGCTGGCCTACGGCAACACCGTGGTGTTCAAACCGGCCGAGATCGTGCCGGGCTGCGCCTGGGCGATCGCCGAGATCCTCTCGCGCGCCGGCCTGCCCGAGGGCGTGTTCAACATGGTGCTGGGCAGCGGCCGCGTGGTCGGGCAGGCGCTGGTGGAGCACAATGGCCTCGATGCGCTCAGTTTCACCGGCTCGGTGCCCACAGGCCACGCGCTGCTCAAGCAGGCCGCGGCGCGTGCGCTCAAGGTACAGCTGGAAATGGGCGGCAAGAACCCGCTGGTGGTGCTGGCCGATGCGGATCTGGACGTTGCGGTGGAGTGCGCGGTCAACGGCGCCTACTTCTCCACCGGCCAGCGCTGCACCGCCTCGAGCCGGCTGATCGTGGAAAGCGTGGTCTACGACGAATTCGTGGCCCGGATCCAGGCGCGGCTGGCGACGCTGACCGTGGGCGATCCGCTGGAAGAGGGCGTGCACATCGGCCCGGTCGCCAGCCAGGCCCAGCTCGACACCGACCTGTCCTACATCCAGGCCGGCCACGACGACGGCGCCGAGCTGCTTGCCGGCGGCCGGCGCGTGGAACGCGGCACCGAGGGGCACTTCCTCGCGCCGACCCTGTTCGCGGCCAACCCTTCCGACCGCATCGCCCGCGAGGAGATCTTCGGGCCGGTGGCGGCGCTGCTGCGCGCCGACGACTACGACCACGCGCTGGCGCTGGCCAACGACACCGAGTTCGGGCTGTGCGCCGGCATCTGCACCACGTCGCTGAAGCATGCGACCCACTTCAAGCGCCATGCCCAGGCCGGGATGGTGATGGTCAACCTGCCGACCGCAGGCGTGGATCCGCACGTACCGTTCGGCGGGCGCAAGGCATCGAGCTACGGACCGCGCGAGCAGGGCCGCTACGCGGTGGAGTTCTACACCACGGTCAAGACCGCCTATACCGCGGCCTGAAACCAAGGCGCCGGACGCGCGCACGCGGGCGCGCGCTGGTGCACCATGTGCGCATGTGATCGCGCGAGACGAACCGGGAGCAAGCGATGCGGAATCTGATGGGTGTGGCGGCGCTGCTGTGCGCTGCGGTGCTGGCGGGGTGTTCCGGCGGCGAGGGTGGCGCGGACACGGCTGCCGCCGGCGAGGGCGCGATCACGGTCGGCTTCAGCCAGGTGGGCGCCGAGAGCGAATGGCGCACCGCGAACACGCGCTCGGTGCGCGAGTCGCTGGCCGCGCCGGAATTCGACCTGCGCTTCTCCGACGCGCAGCAGAAGCAGGAGAACCAGATCAAGGCGCTGCGCTCGTTCATCGCCCAGGGCGTGGACGTGATCGCGTTCTCGCCGGTGGTCGAAACCGGCTGGGACACGGTGCTGCGCGAGGCCAAGACCGCGGGCATCCCCGTGGTGCTGACCGACCGCGCGGTGAACGTGTCCGACGATTCGCTGTACGCCACCCTGGTGGGCTCCGACTTCGTCGAGGAAGGCCGCCGCGCCGCGCGCTGGCTGCTGGAGGACAACGAAGGCAAACCGGGCCCGATCCGGATCGTCGAACTGCAGGGCACCGTGGGCTCGGCGCCGGCCAACGACCGCATGCGCGGCTTCAAGGAAGTGATCGACGGCGACAGCCGCTTCGAGATCGTGCGCTCGCAGAGCGGCGACTTCACCCGGGCCAAGGGCAAGGAAGTGATGGAGGCGTTCCTGCGCGCCGAGGGCGACGGCATCGACGCGCTGTTCGCGCACAACGACGACATGGCGATCGGCGCGATCCAGGCGATCGAGGAAGCCGGGATGAAGCCCGGCACCGACATCCGCATCGTCTCGATCGACGGCGTGCGCGGCGCCTTCGAGGCGATGAAGGCGGGCAAGCTCAACGCCACCGTCGAATGCAATCCGCTGCTCGGCCCGCAACTGGCGCAACTGGTGCGCGACGTGCATGCCGGCCGCGAGGTACCGAAGCGGGTGATGGTGGAGGAGGGCGTGTTCACCCAGGACCAGGCCGAGGCCGAACTGCCGAACCGCAAGTACTGAGGCGTGCGCGTGTACACGGCCCTCACCCTCGCGCGCTACGCGCGCTTTCCCTCTCCCGCAAGCGGGAGAGGGGCAGATGCTCCTGCCTGGCCCTCAGCTTCGCGTGTTGCGCACGCTGTTCCTTCTCCCGATTTCGGGAGAAGGTGCCCGAAGGGCGGATGAGGGCCGCCCCTTGAGCCACGTAGTGCTGCACGCACAAGGCCTGTGCAAGCGGTTCGGCGCGACCCGCGCGCTGGACGGCGCCGGCCTGACCCTGCGTGCCGGCGAAGTGCACGCGCTGATGGGCCAGAACGGCGCCGGCAAGTCGACCCTGATCAAGCTGCTGACCGGCGTGGAAACACCGGACACCGGCACGGTGACGCTCGACGGCCGCGCGATCGCACCGGCCAGCCCGCTCGAAGCGCAGCACGCGGGCATCAGCACCGTCTACCAGGAAGTGAACCTCTGCCCGAACCTGTCGGTCGCCGAGAACCTGTTCGCCGGACGCTATCCGCGCCGTTTCGGCCTGGTCGACTGGGCGCGCGTGCGCGCCGGAGCGCGCGAACTGCTGGCCGAGCTGCATCTGGAGATCGATGTCGACCGGCCGCTGTCCTCGTATCCGGTCGCGATCCAGCAGATGGTGGCGATCGCGCGCGCACTCGGCGTGTCGGCGAAGGTGCTGATCCTCGACGAGCCGACCTCCAGCCTCGACGAGGACGAGGTACGCCAGCTGTTCGCGGTGATGGGCCGCCTGCGCGAGCGCGGCATGGCGATCGTGTTCGTGACCCATTTCCTCGACCAGGTCTACGCGGTGTCCGACCGCATCACCGTGCTGCGCAACGGCGCCCTCGTCGGCGAGTACGCGGCGGCGGAGCTGCCGCGCGCGGCGCTGGTGAAGGCGATGGTGGGGCGCGAGGTGGAGCTCTCGGGCGCGCGCGATGCTTCCGCTGAAGGTGTACCGCAGGGCGAGGTGGTGCTCGAGGCGCGCGGGCTGGGCCGTCGCGGCAGCCTGCAGCCGGTCGATGTGCGCGTGCACGCGGGCGAGGTGCTCGGCCTCGGCGGCCTGCTCGGCTCCGGTCGAACGGAACTGGCGCGGCTGCTGTTCGGCCTCGACCGTGCCGACAGGGGCGAACTGCACATCAAGGGCGGGAAGGCCGATCTGCACCATCCCGCCGATGCGGTGGCGCGCGGGCTGGCGCTGTGTCCGGAAGAACGCAAGACCGAGGGCATCGTCGCCGGCCTGTCGGTGCGCGAGAACATCGTGCTGGCGCTGCAGGCGCGGCGCGGCTGGCGGCGCTCGCTGCCGCGGGCGAAGCAGGAGGAGATGGCGACGCGCTACGTCGAGCTGCTCGGCATCCGCACCGCCGGCATCGAATCGCCGGCCGGCGCGCTGTCGGGCGGCAACCAGCAGAAGGTGGTGCTGGCGCGCTGGCTGGCCACCGAGCCGCGATTGCTGATCCTCGACGAGCCCACGCGCGGTATCGACATCGCCGCCAAGCAGGAGATCATGGCCGAGGTGGTGCGACTGGCGCGGCAGGGCATGGCCGTGCTGTTCATTTCCGCCGAGATCGAGGAACTCACGCGGCTGGGCGATCGCATTGCGGTGCTGCGCGACCGGCGAATGGCCGGCGAGCTGCCGGGCGGCTGCGACGGACGCCAGGTGCTCGACATGATCGCGGGGCACGGCTGATGTCCGGCGAGCTGCGACCGTCGATGGCCAGGCGCACGTTCGCCCATCCGCTGCTGTGGCCGTTGCTGGCGCTGGCGCTGCTGCTGCTCGGCAACGGGCTGTTCAATCCTGGCTTCCTGTCGCTGGAATGGCGCGACGGGCGCCTGTACGGCAACCTGATCGACATCGCCAACCGCGCCGCGCCGCTGATCCTGGTCTCGCTGGGCATGACCCTGGTGATCGCGGTACGCGGGCTCGACATCTCGGTCGGCGCGGTGCTGGCGATCGCCGCGACCGTCGCCGCGTGGACCATCACCCGCATGACCACCGGCGGCGGCGACGGCCTGGCGCCGCTGTTCGCCGCCATCGGCGCGGCGCTGGCCGCGGCCGCGCTGTGCGGACTGTGGAACGGGTTGCTGGTGGTGAAGGTGGGCATGCAGCCGATCATCGCCACCCTGATCCTGATGGTGGCCGGACGCGGCATCGCGCAGCTGGTCAGCGACGGCCAGATCCTGACCATCTATTACGCGCCCTACGGCTTCCTCGGCACCGGTTTCCTGCTCGGCCTGCCGTTCGCGCTGTTCGTGGTGCTGGCGGTGTTCGCCGCGCTCAAGCTGCTGCTCGACCGCACCGCGCTCGGCCTGTTCGTGCGCGCGATCGGCCACAATCCGGTGGCCGCGCACGTGGCCGGCGTGCGTGCGCGCGCGATCACCCTGTCGCTGTACGTGTTCTCCGGGTTCTGCGCCGGTCTGGCTGGCGTGCTGGTGAGTTCGAACGTGGCCAGCGCCGATGCCAACAACGCCGGGCAACTGCTCGAGCTCGACGCGATCCTCGCGGTGGCGATCGGCGGCACCGCGCTCGCGGGCGGGCGCTTCAGCCTGGCCGGCAGCCTGGTCGGCGCGCTCATCATCCAGACATTGACCACCACCATCTACGCCATCGGCGTGCCGCCGCAGGTCAACCTGGTGGTCAAGGCGCTGCTGGTGCTGGCGGTGCTGCTGCTGCAGTCCCCGCAGTTCCGAGGACAGGTGCGCGCGCTGGTGCGACGCCCGCAGCGGGGGACCGCATGAGCGCGGTGCCGCTGCGCGGGCTGCTGCAGGCGGGCGGGCTGGGCCGCCTGTGGCGCGATCCGCGCTACGTCTCGCTCGCGGTCACGGTGTCGCTGTTCCTGGCGATGTCGATCGCCGGCGGCGTGCTGTACGACGGCTTCCTGCGACCGCAGGTGTTCCTCAACCTGTTCATCGACAACGGCTTCGTGCTGATCGTCGCGGTCGGCATGACCTTCGTGATCCTCACCGGCGGCATCGACCTGTCGGTGGGCGCGGTGGTCGCGTTCAGCACGGTGCTGCTGGCCAGCCTGGTGCAGCAGCACGGCTGGCATCCGCTGGCCGCGATCGCGGCGGTGCTGGTGCTGGGCACGACATTCGGCGCGACCATGGGTGCGATGATCCAGCGCTACCGGCTGCAGCCGTTCGTCGTGACCCTAGCCGGCATGTTCCTCGCGCGCGGCGCGGCGACCCTGGTGAGCGTGGACTCGATCGGCATCGACCACGCCTTCCACGTCGCGGTGGCGAGCCTGCGCATCCCGGTGGGCGGCGGCGCTTCGCTGTCGGTGGGCGCGGTGATCGCGCTGCTGGTGGTGGCCGGCGGCGCGCTGCTGGCCGGCATGACCCGGTTCGGCCGCGCGGTGTACGCGATCGGCGGCAACGAGCAGTCGGCGCACCTGATGGGCCTGCCGGTCGACGCCACCCTGGTGCGCGTGTACGCGCTCAGCGGCTTCTGCTCCGCGCTGGCCGGCGTGGTCTACACCTTCTACATGCTCAGCGGCTACAGCCTGCATGCCTCGGGGCTGGAACTCGACGCGATCGCCGCGGTGGTAATCGGCGGCACGCTGCTCGCGGGCGGCAGCGGCTACCTGCTGGGCACCCTGTTCGGCGTGCTGGTGCTGGGCCTGATCCAGACCCTGATCGTGTTCGACGGCACGCTGAGCTCGTGGTGGACGCGCATCGCCATCGGCGCGTTGTTGCTGATGTTCTGCCTGATGCAGCGGCTGCTGGCGAAACGGGGCGGCGCCGGCTGATCCCTTCTGCCGTCGTTTCCGCGAGGGCCGGAAGCGCTTCATCACACCAGAACGAAGTGCTGGACATCCACGGCGACGCAAGCGAACGAATCGTAGTTGCCGGCTTGGCACGACCATGCTCAAGATGATCGAAAGGAGGTGCGCGTGAGGCTTTTCGCTCCCTGGCTGCTGTGCGTCCTGCTGGCCCTGCCGCCGGTCCACGCCAGCGAGCGCACCACTACCTGGAGTGCCGACAACGGCAACGGTACCTTCACCAACCCGCTGCTCTACGACGAGTTCTCCGACCCCGACCTGATTCGCGTCGGTGACTGGTTCTACATGACCGGCACCACGATGCACGCCGTGCCCGGCCTGCCGGTCCTGCGCTCGCGCGACCTGGTGAACTGGGAATTCCTGTCCTACGCGATGACCGGCTTCCCGCCCGGCCCCGAATACCGGCTCGAGGACGGCCGCGACCTGTACGGGCAGGGCATCTGGGCGCCGAGCCTGCGCTTCCACGACGGCCGGTTCCACATCTTCGCCAACATCAACCAGCGCGGCCTGCACGTGTTCACCGCGACCGATCCGGCGGGTCCGTGGACGCATTCGCGGATCGACCGCAACCTGCACGACCTCTCGGTGCTGTTCGACGACGACGGCCGGGTGTATGCGGTGTTCAACTACAACGAGGTGCGGCTGGTCGAGCTGAAGGCCGACCTCAGCGGCGTGGTCGAGGGCAGCGAGCGGGTGATCATCCCCGCCGGCAACGGCATGGGCGAGGGTCACCATTTCTACAAGGTCGACGGCCGCTACTACATCATCAGCGCCAACTACGCGCCGGTGGGACGGATGCAGGCCGCGCGTGCCGACCGGCCGGACGGACCCTGGGAGACGGTGGCGATCAGCGCCAGCGAAACCATGGGCACCCGGCGCGGCTGGTGGGAGGACGGCGTGGGCCAACGCACGCCGGTGCCGACCGGGGCGACGCGCTTCTCGATGCACAAGCCGGGCGACAATGCGCTGGGCGCGGTGCCGCTGCACCAGGGTGGGATCGTGCAGACCCCGAACGGCGACTGGTGGGGTTTTTCGATGATGGACGTGAAGTCCATCGGTCGTACCACGTTCCTGTCGCCGGTGACCTGGCGGGACGGCTGGCCGTACTTCGGCCTGGCCGGCAACCTCGGCCGTTCGCCGCGCACGTGGCTCAAGCCGGATGTCGGTGTCGAGACGCCGCCGCACGCGACCTATGCACGCAGCGACGATTTCTCCACGGATGCGCTGAAACCGGTCTGGCAATGGAACCACCAGCCGGTCGACGGCAAGTGGTCGCTGGTCGAGCGGCCGGGCGCGCTGCGCCTGCATGCGCTGCCCGCTGACGATTTCCTGTGGGCGCGAAACACCCTGACACAGCGCGTGATCGGTCCCGAGTCCATGGCGACCGTGCGGCTGGATGCTTCCGGCCTCGCGCCGGGCGACGTCGCCGGCCTCGGCCTGCTCAACATGCCCGCGTCGTGGCTGGGCGTCGTGCGCAGCAAGGCGGGCGTCTTGCTGCGCTGGTATTCGCAGCTCGGCGATCGGCATGTGGACGTGCCGCTGGAATCGAGCGAGGTGTACCTGCGCGTGGCCGGCGACTACGACGACGATCTCGCACGCTACGCGTGGAGCCTCGACGGCGAGCGTTTCACCGACATCGGGGAACCCGTGCGCCTGCCGTACCAGCTCAAGACCTTCCAGGGTTCGCGCTACGCGCTGTTCGCGTTCAACACCGGCGCTGGAGAAGGCGGCCATGCCGACTTCGACGACTTCCGCGTGCACGAGCCGCTGGCCGACCGCTCGCGCAACCTCCCCTTGGGGCAGGTGGTGACGCTGTCGAACCTGGGCGACGCCACCGTGGCGCGGGTGCATCCACTGGGCGTTCTGCAGCCGGTCGCCGCGGATTCGGACGAGGCGAAGTCTGACGGCGCGCGTTTCCGCGTGCACGATCGCGGCCGCGGCCAGGTGGCACTCGAAGCGATGGACGGCAGCGGCTTCCTGACCGTGGTCGGCATCGGCCTGTCGGCCGACGTGCGGCTGCTGCCGGAACAATCGCCTGCAAGCCTGTTCATGTGGCAGGACCTGTTGCGCGGCGAGTTCATGCTGCTGTCGATGAAGACCCATCGTTACCTCGGCATCCTGCCCGACAGCGGCGAACCCTACGCGGCTGACCGACCAGGCGCGCGGCCGGACCGCAAGGACGGCACCGTGCTGCGATGGCGCCGTCGGGATTGAAACCGTGCGGTGACCGCGCGACTTGCGCTTCTCTTTCTCTCTCTCTGGTAGGAGCAGGGTTGCGGGCGTGTTCGCCCCCCCTAGCTGGAGAAAGCGCTTGGGGGTGTGCCTGCGGGGCGCCGGGTACGGCTACCCCTGGGTACGAATGTTCCCCGGCAACGTCTTGCGGCCGTTGCCTCCTCCTTGATTTCGCACCCAGGGGCATCCGCACCCGCGTGTCGAGATCGTGGTAGTTCCGGCTTACAGCACCCCCCGGGATATGCCACCCGCTTCACGCAACCATCCGTCAGCCGGGCCTCGCTGCGGTCGGGAGCCCTTTGCGGCGAAATCAAGTAGGAGGCCTGCGCCTGAAGGCGCAGGCCGGGGGACATTCGCCGCAAAGGGCTCCCGGTTGCGGCGAGGCCCATCAGAACGCGGGAAAACAGGTAACGCAACGCGACCGGAAAGCACTGTCGCAGTAACGGTGACTACCGTGGGAGCTATCAGCCTTGGCCACGACCAACGCGTGAACCGCCCGCTCAGACTTCCAGCGTCGCCAGGTCGCCCTTCTGCTCCAGCCAGGCCTTCCGGTCCCCCGCACGCTTCTTCGCCAGCAGCATGTCCATCAGGCCGCGCGTCTCCAGGTCCTCGTCGATGGTCAGCTGCACCAGCCGCCGCGTATCGGGATGGATCGTGGATTCGCGCAGCTGCGAGGGATTCATCTCGCCCAGGCCCTTGAAGCGGGTGACGTTGATCGAGCCCTTGAGCTTCTCGCGCTCGATCTTCTCCAGCAGCAGGCGCTTCTCTTCCTCGTCCAGCGCGTAGAACACCTGCTTGCCGACGTCGACGCGGAACAGCGGCGGCATCGCCACGAAGATGTTGCCCGCGCGCACCAGCGCGGGGAAATGGCGCAGGAACAGCGCGCACAGCAGCGTGGCGATGTGCAGGCCGTCGGAGTCGGCATCGGCCAGGATCACCACCTTGCCGTAGCGCAGGCCGGAGATGTCGTCCTTGCCGGGATCGCAGCCGATCGCGATCGCCAGGTTGTGCACCTCCTCCGAGGCCAGCACGCTGCCCGAAGCGACTTCCCAGGTGTTGAGGATCTTGCCGCGCAACGGCAGGATCGCCTGGAAATCCTTGTCGCGCGCCTGCTTGGCGCTGCCGCCCGCCGAGTCGCCCTCGACCAGGAACAGTTCGGTGCGCGAGAGGTCCTGCGAGATGCAGTCGGCGAGCTTGCCGGGTAGGGCAGGCCCCTGCGTGACCTTCTTGCGGACGATCTGCTTCTCGGTCTTCAGGCGCAGGCTGGCGCGTTCGATCGCGAGCTGGGCGATCCGCTCGCCGAACTCGACGTGCTGGTTGAGCCACAGCGAGAACGCGTCGTGCGCAGCGCCCTCGACGAAGCCCGCGGCCTGGCGAGACGACAGCCGCTCCTTGGTCTGGCCGCTGAACTGCGGGTCGGTCATCTTCACCGACAGCACGAAGGACACGCGGTCCCACACGTCCTCGGGCGCCAGCTTGATCCCGCGCGGCAGCAGGCTGCGGAAATCGCAGAACTCGCGCAGCGCATCGGTGAAGCCGGTGCGCAGGCCGTTGACGTGGGTGCCGTGCTGCGCGGTCGGGATCAGGTTGACGTAGCTTTCCTGCACCAGCTCGCCTTCCGGCACCCAGGCGACCGCCCAGTCGACGACCTCGGTGTCCTTCTTCTGCTGGCCGACGAACAGCTCCGGTGGCAGCAGTTCGCGTCCGGCGAGCTCGCCGCGCAGATAGTCGCGCAGACCGTCCTCGTAGTGCCAGCTGTCGCGTTCGCCGCTCGCCTCGTCGAACAGCGTGACGGTGAGGCCCGGGCACAGCACGGCCTTGGCGCGAAGCAGGTGCCGCAGCGCGCGCACGTTGAATTTCGGCGTGTCGAAGTATTTCGGATCGGCCCAGAAGCGCACGCGCGTGCCGGTGTTCTTCTTCCCGACCGTGCCCACCACTTCCAGCGGACTGGCGCGATCGCCATTGCGGAAGCTGATGCGGTGCTCGCTGCCGTCGCGCTTGATGTGCACCTCGACTAGCGTCGACAGCGCGTTGACCACGCTCACGCCGACGCCGTGCAGGCCACCGGAGAAGGTGTAGTTCTTGTTGCTGAACTTCCCGCCCGCGTGCAGCCGGGTGAGGATCAGCTCCACGCCGGGAATCTTCTCCTCGGGATGGATGTCGACCGGCATCCCGCGGCCGTCGTCGGACACCTCGCAGCTGCCGTCCCTGAACAGCGTCACCGCGATCTCGCGCGCGTGCCCGGCCAGGGCCTCGTCGACCGCGTTGTCGACCACCTCCTGCGCGAGGTGGTTGGGGCGGGTGGTGTCGGTGTACATGCCGGGCCGGCGCTTGACCGGGTCCAGGCCCGACAGGACTTCGATGTCGGCGGCGTTGTAGCGGGAATTCATCGGGACTTGCGCTGGCATGGGGCTCGGGTGGCGCGCAGGATGGGCCGCGGCGGCGGGGTGGTCAAGGATCGGCGCGCGCCGTCGCGGGAGCCGCGACCGGCCCCGCCCGCATTGCGCCGGATCAATGTCCGCCCGGACGCCCTCCGGCAGGCTGCGCGCGCCCAGGGGAGAGTTCCGCGATGAGCGACCGGTACGAGGACCTGCAGCGCAGCTACGGCCGCTGCCTGCACGACAGGCACTTCATCGAACGCTTCTACGAGGTGTTCATCGCCAGCCACCCGGCGATCGCGCCGCTGTTCGCCGGGACCGACATGGGCCGCCAGCGGCTGGCCCTGCGCCGGGGCATCAGCGTGGCCATCTTCCACGCGGCCGGCAGCGTGCTGTCGCGACGCGCCACGGAGGAGATGGCGGACGTGCACAGCCTGAAGGGCCGGGCACCGGTGGATCCCGCGCTGTATCCGTACTGGATCGACAGCCTGTTGACGGTGGTGGCGCAGACCGATCCGGAAGCCGATGCCGCCCTGATGGCGCGCTGGCGCGAGGCCATGACCGTGGTCTGCGACACCTTCGCCCGACGCTACCCGGGCTGACGCGCGGCTGTGCGCCCGCGGCCCGCCGCCACGGTCCGGCAGGGGCGGCAACCGCGGACGCGAGCCTGTAGAATGGGGCTTTCCAGCGGGTGCCTCCCCCCATGACCTCCCCCAGTCCCGTCACTCCGCTCGTCTTCGTCACCGGCGGCGTGGTGTCCTCGCTCGGCAAGGGCATCGCGGCCGCGTCGCTGGCCGCGATCCTCGAGGCCCGTGGCCTGCGGGTGACGATGATGAAGCTGGACCCCTACATCAACGTCGATCCGGGCACCATGAGCCCGTTCCAGCACGGCGAGGTCTACGTCACCGACGACGGCGCCGAGACCGACCTCGACCTCGGCCACTACGAGCGCTTCATCAACGTCCGCCTGTCGGGCCGGAACTCGATCACCACCGGCAAGATCTACGAGGCGGTGATCCGCAAGGAGCGCCGTGGCGACTACCTCGGCGCGACCGTGCAGGTGATCCCGCACATCACCGACGAGATCAAGCGCTGCATCGATGCCGCCACCCAGGGCTTCGACGTGGCGCTGGTGGAGATCGGCGGCACCGTGGGCGACATCGAATCGCTCCCGTTCTTGGAGGCGATCCGCCAGATCCGCACCGACCGCGGCGCCGACAAGGCGATGTTCATGCACCTGACCCTGGTGCCTTACATCGCCGCCGCCGGCGAGCTCAAGACCAAGCCCACCCAGCACTCGGTCAAGGAACTGCGCTCGATCGGCATCCAGCCCGACGTGCTGCTGTGCCGCAGCGAGCAGCCGCTGCCCGACGGCGAACGGCGCAAGATCGCCTCGTTCACCAACGTTCCGGAGAAGGCGGTGATCTCGGCGGTGGACCTGGACAACATCCACAAGATCCCGATGTGGCTGCATGCGCAGGGGCTGGACGAGATCGTGGTCGACCGCCTGCGACTGGGCGACAGGGCCGCGCTGTCGGCAGACCTGTCCGAATGGCTCGCGGTGGTGGACGCGGTCGAGCACCCGATCGACGAGGTCACGATCGCGGTGGTGGGCAAGTACGTCGACCACAAGGACGCGTACAAGTCGGTCGGCGAGGCCCTCAAGCACGGCGGCATCCGGCAGCGCACGCGCATCAACCTGAAGTGGATCGAATCGCAGGACATCGAGCGCGAGGGCGCGGAGGCTGCGCTGGGCCGGGTCGACGGAATCCTGGTGCCGGGCGGCTTCGGCGATCGCGGCTTCGAGGGCAAGGTGCTGGTGGCGCAGCATGCGCGCGAGCGCGGGATCCCGTACTTCGGCATCTGCTACGGCATGCAGGCGGCGGTGGTCGACGTGGCCCGCCACCTCGCCGGCCTGGAAGGCGCCAACAGCACCGAGAACGACCGCCAGACCCCGCATCCGGTGATCGGCCTGATCACCGAGTGGCGCACGCAGACGGGCGAGATCGAGAAGCGCGACGAGAAGTCCGACCTCGGCGGCACCATGCGCCTGGGCCTGCAGGAACAGCGGCTCAAGCCGGGCACGAAGGCGCGCGAGCTGTACGGCAAGGACGTCGTCGGCGAACGCCACCGCCATCGCTACGAATTCAACAACCGCTACCGCACCCAGCTCGAGGACGCGGGCCTGGTGATCAGCGCCAAGTCGATGGACGACCTGCTGGTGGAGATGATCGAGCTGCCGGACCACCCCTGGTTCATCGCCTGCCAGGCGCATCCGGAGTTCCTGTCCACGCCGCGCGGCGGGCATCCGCTGTTCATCGGCTTCATCCGTGCCGCGCGCGAGGCCAAGGCGAACGACGGTGTGGCCGGCGGGAAGCTGCTCAAGGAGGCGAGCGCGTGACCGGCACCGGAGGAGGTAACCCTTCTCCCGCTTGCGGGAGAAGGTGGCGCGCAGCGCCGGATGAGGGCGGGCCGCGGCGCGCTCCCACCCCGACCCCCCTCCCGCCAGCGGGCGACGGACTTTGCAACGGGAGACCCCGATGAAACTGTGCGGTTTCGAGGTCGGCCTCGACCAGCCCTTCTTCCTGATCGCCGGCCCCTGCGTGGTCGAGAGCGAACAGCTGCAGCTCGACGTCGCCGGCAGGCTCAAGGAAATCACCGGCCGGCTCGGCATCAATTTCATCTTCAAGTCGAGCTTCGACAAGGCCAACCGCACCTCGGGGACGAGCTTCCGTGGCCCCGGCATGGAGGAAGGCCTGCGCGTGCTGGGCGAGGTGCGCCGCCAGATCGGCGTGCCGGTACTGACCGACGTGCACGAGTACACGCCGATGGACGAGGTCGCCTCGGTCGTCGACGTGCTGCAGACCCCGGCCTTCCTCGTGCGCCAGACCGATTTCATCCGCAAGGTCTGCAGCGCCGGCAAGCCGGTCAACATCAAGAAGGGCCAGTTCCTGGCGCCCTGGGACATGAAGCCGGTGGTCGAGAAGGCGAAGGCGACCGGCAACGACCAGATCATGGTCTGCGAGCGCGGCGCCAGCTTCGGCTACAACAACCTCGTCTCCGACATGCGCTCGCTGAGCGTGATGCGCGACACGGGCTGCCCGGTGGTGTTCGACGCCACCCACTCGGTGCAGCTGCCGGGCGGGCAGGGCACCTCCAGCGGCGGCCAGCGCGAGTTCGTGCCGGTCCTGGCACGCGCGGCGGTGGCCGTGGGCGTGGCTGGCGTGTTCATGGAGACGCATCCCGATCCGGCCAAGGCGCTCAGCGACGGCCCCAACGCCTTGCCGCTCGATCGCATGGAAGCGCTGCTGGCGACCCTGCTCGAGCTCGACCGCGTGACCAAGCGGCACGGCTTTCTCGAATCCACCCTCTGACGGAACCCGACGACACGATGAGCACGATTGCCAAGATCCACGCCCGCGAAATCCTCGACTCCCGCGGTAACCCCACCCTCGAAGCCGAAGTGACGCTGGCCGATGGATCCTTCGGCCGCGCGGCGGTGCCCTCGGGCGCCTCCACCGGCGCCAAGGAAGCGGTCGAACTGCGCGACGGCGACAAGACCCGCTACCTCGGGAAAGGCGTGACCAAGGCGGTGGGCAACGTCAACGGCCCGATCGCCGAGGCGCTCGCCGACTTCGACGCCGCCGACCAGGCCGGCCTCGACAAGCGCCTGATCGACCTTGACGGCACCGAGAACAAGGGCCGCCTCGGCGCCAACGCGCTGCTGGCGGTGTCGCTGGCCAACGCGCACGCGGTCGCGGCCTCGCGCAAGCTGCCGCTGTGGAAGCACCTGGCAGGCGATCGCGCACCGGTGCTGCCGGTGCCGATGATGAACATCATCAACGGCGGCGCGCACGCCGACAACAACGTCGATTTCCAGGAGTTCATGGTGCTGCCGGTGGGCGCGGCCTCGTTCTCCGAGGCGCTGCGCTGCGGCACCGAGATCTTCCACGCGCTCAAGTCGGTGCTCAAGGGTCACGGCCTGAGCACGGCGGTCGGCGACGAGGGCGGTTTCGCCCCGGATTTCCGCAGCAATGTCGAGGCGCTCGACACCATCCTCGAAGCGATCGGCAGGGCCGGCTACAGCGCCGGCGAGGACGTGCTGCTTGGCCTGGACCTGGCGTCGAGCGAGTTCCACGACAACGGCAAGTACAACCTCGTCGGCGAGAACAAGCGCCTGACCGCCGACCAGTTCGTCGATTTCCTCGCCGACTGGGCCGCGCAGTACCCGATCGTCACCATCGAGGACGGCATGGCCGAGGACGACTGGGACGGCTGGAAGGCCCTGACCGGACGCATCGGCAAGACCGTGCAGCTGGTGGGCGACGACCTGTTCGTCACCAACCCCAAGATCTTCCGCCAGGGCATCGACTCGGGCACCGCCAATGCGATCCTGATCAAGGTCAACCAGATCGGTACGCTCAGCGAGACGCTGGAAGCGATCGCCATGGCCGACCAGGCCGGCTATGCGGCGATCGTCTCGCACCGGTCCGGCGAGACCGAGGACACCACCATCTCCGACATCGCGGTGGCCACCACCGCGACCCAGATCAAGGCCGGTTCGCTGTGCCGCAGCGACCGCGTCGCCAAGTACAACCAGCTGCTGCGCATCGAGGAACAGCTCGGCGCGGGCGCGAAGTACGCCGGTCGCGATGCGTTCGTCTCGCTGAAGCGTTGACGGATCGCCGCGATGCGCTGGTTGCGTTGGATGCTGCTGGCGCTGGTGGTGCTGCTGGGATGGCTGCAGTACCGCCTGTGGCTGGGCAACGGCGGCACCCGCGCGGTGGAGGAACTCGACGCCCGGGTCGTGCAGCAGCGTCGCCAGAACGAGGGCCTGGAGCAGCGCAATGCCGCACTGGCGGCCGAAGTCGCCGACCTGAAGTCGGGCGAAGCGGCCATCGAGGAACGTGCGCGCAACGAACTTGGGATGATCAAGCCGGGCGAGACCTTCTACCGCGTGGTCGACGACGAGCGCGTGCCGCCGCCGGGCATGGCGGCGGATGAGGAAGATGCGGGAGACGCGCCGTGACCACGGATGAGAGCCGGACCGGTGTCTGGGCGATCGTGCCGGCCGCCGGGCGCGGTACGCGCTTCGGTGGCGCGCATCCGAAGCAGTACGCACAGGTCGCAGGCAGTCCGCTGATCCGGCACACGCTCGAGGCGCTGCTGTCGAACCCCGGCGTCCGCGGTGCGGTGGTGGTCTTGGCCGCCGATGATCCGCTCTGGCCCGGATGGGACGAGATCGCCGGAAAGGCGCTGCTGCGCTGCACGGGCGGCGAATCGCGGGCGGACTCGGTGCTGGCCGGCCTTCTCGCGCTGCCCGACGAAGTCCGGGCCGACGATTTCGTGCTGGTGCACGATGCCGCGCGCCCGAACCTGCGACAGGACGACCTGACGGCCTTGATCGAGCGCGGCCGCAACGACCCGGTCGGCGCGATCCTCGCCGCGCCGGTGCGCGACACGCTCAAGCGCGCGGGCAACGACGGCGGCATCGACCGGACCGAGCCGCGCGAACGGCTGTGGCGCGCGCTCACCCCGCAACTGTTCCGGCGCCTGCAGCTGACGCGGGCGCTGGAGGCGGCAAGCGAAGCGGGGATCGCGGTGACCGACGAGGCGATGGCGATGGAGCGCCAGGGCATGAGGCCGCTGCTGGTCGAGGGCGACGAGGACAATTTCAAGATCACGACCGCCAGCGACCTCGCGCGATTCGAGTTCGCGCTGTCGCGGCGCCAGGAGGAGATTCGCGCATGAAGCATGTACAGGCGGTGGTGTTCGCGGTCATGGCGGCGGTGTCGCCGTGGGCGGTCGCGCAGGAAGGGCCGGCCGGACTGGAAGCGTGCGTGGTCGCATCCGCCGGCGCGGACGACAAGCGCACCCTGGTGCAGTGGATGTTCTCGGCGATCGCGCTGCATCCCGACCTCGAGGGCATGGCGCAGGTCAGCCAGGCGCAGCGCGATACCGCCAACCAGGCGATGGGCGCGCTGATGGAGCGGCTGTTGACGGTCGATTGCGCCGCGCAGGCGAAGCAGGCGTTCCGCGAGGGAACGGGCGAAGACGCCTTCCAGCGCGCGTTCGGCCGGGTCGGCGAGATGGCCGGGGAGGGGCTGTTCGCGGATCCGCGCGTGTCGGCGGAGGCCGCCGCCCTGATCCGCCATGTCGACATGAACCGCGTCGTGGAGCTGTTCCTGCCGTGAACGTGCGCATCGGCCAGGGCTACGACGTCCATGCCTTCGGCGAAGGCGACCACGTCATGCTCGGCGGCATCCGCGTGCCGCACGACCGCGGCGTGCTCGCGCACAGCGATGGCGACGTGGTCCTGCACGCCCTGTGCGATGCGATGCTCGGTGCACTCGCGCTTGGCGACATCGGCGCGCATTTCCCGCCGTCGGACCCGCGCTGGAAGGGCGCCGAAAGCCGCACGTTCCTGCGCCGCTGCGACGGCCTGCTGCGCGAGCGCGGCTGGCGCGTGGGCAATGCCGACGTCACCGTGGTCTGCGAGCAGCCGAAGGTGGGCCCGCACGCGCCGGCGATGCGCGCGCTGATCGCCGTCGAGCTCGGGGTCGGCGTCGACGACATCAGCGTCAAGGCCACGACCAGCGAGCGGCTGGGTTTCACCGGTCGCGCCGAAGGCATCGCTGCGCTGGCGGTGTGCCTGCTGGTGCGCGATGGCAGCTGACCGGTCGGGCGCGAAGCCGTCGACGATGGTGAAGGCGCGCCGGCCACCGGCAGTGGGTTGGCGCGCGATCGTCGGGCGCCGTGCGTCTGCATCTGCCAGGCGCATGGAATCGCGGTGACCCTGCCGCGTGCGCATGGGGCGCCGGTCCTGGTGGCACGGTTGCGGCAGGTGCCCGAGGACTTCTTCGTCGAGGAGATCGACGCGTTCGAGGCCGACGGCGCCGGCGAGCACCTGCTGCTGACGCTCGAGAAGCGCGGGCTCAACACCGCGTTCGTCGCGCGGCGCGTCGCACAGTGGGCAGGCGTGCCGGAATCGGCGATCGGCCACGCCGGTCTCAAGGACCGGCATGCACTGACGCGCCAGCGCTTTTCGGTGCAGTTGCCGGGGCGCGCGGATCCGCCGCTCGAGGCGCTGGCGTTCGAGGATGCGGCGAGCGGGGAGGGACTGCGCGTGCTGCAGGCGGTGAGACACGGGCGCAAGCTGCCGCGGGGCGCGCTGGCGGGAAATCGTTTCATCCTGACCCTGCGTGAGGTGCAGGGCCGGCGCGAGATGGTCGAAACGCGCCTGCAGGCGCTCGCCGGGCGCGGCGTGCCCAACTACTTCGGCGAGCAGCGCTTCGGCCGCGACGGCGGCAACCTGGCGCGTGCGCTGGCCATGTTCGCGGGTCGTCGCGTGCGTCGCGAGGAGCGGTCGCTGCTGCTGTCGGCTGCGCGTTCGGAACTGTTCAACCGCGTGCTCGCGCAGCGTGTCGGGCAGGGCAACTGGGATGCTGGCCTGGAAGGCGAGATCTGGATGCTCGATGGCAGTCGCAGCGTGTTCGGCCCCGAACCGTTCGACGCGGGACTGGCGGCGCGTCTGGCGGGCTTCGATATCCACCCGACCGCACCGTTGTGGGGAAAGGGGGAGCCGCGTACGCAGGGAGCGGCGCGTGAACTGGAGGCCTCGGTGCTCGGCGACGAACCGGCGATGCGGCTGCGCGCGGGCCTCGAGGCGGCGGGCCTGCGGCAGGAGCGCCGTGCGACGCGGCTGCGGCCTGGCCAGCTGACCTGGCAGTGGCCGGACGAAGCGACGTTGCGGCTCGGGTTCTCCCTGCCGCCAGGCGCCTACGCGACCAGCGTGCTCGCCGAACTGGGCGAGATGCACGCCGCACCTGCCACCGACCATTCCCCGGAATGACACACCGGACACCTGCGCCACTCCAGTCCGGGCCGATGCGGGTCGCAGGGCCCGGTTTCATGGCGACCCGTAGCCGGGGAAGTTCGCGACCGATCGCGGACACAAGGGAGCCGTGCAGTCGGTCGCGGCGCGCAGAGGCGTCGCCGTTCACTGGATCGACCTGCCGGCAGGCCCGGGCGCGGCGAGCGCCAGGTCCGATCAGGCACCGCGCGGCCTGAGCAGCACCAGCACCGCCCCGGTGCCGCCCTGCGCCGCCGGTGCGGAGTGGAAGGCCAGCACGTCGCCGCGCTGGCGCAGGTGCCGGTCGACCAGGTTCTTCAGGACCGGGACGCCGTCCGAACCCAGCCCCTTGCCGTGGATCACGCGCACGCAGTGCGCGCCGGCGTCGCGCGCGTCGAGCAAGAACCGCCGCAGCAGCACCTCGGCGCCGGCGGCGGTGGCGTGGTGCAGGTCCAGTTCGTCCTGCGCCGCGTAGCGGCCCTGCGACAGGCGCTTGAGCACGTGCGCGGGCACGTCGTCTCGGCGATGGCGCAGGGTGTCGCCGGATTCCACCGGCGCGGTGCCGATCAGGCGCAGGAACTCGCCCTTCGCCTCGGCCTCGTCCAGTTCGGCCATGCGCGTGCCGGGCCGCGGCCTGGGGCGCGCGGGCGGCGCCTCCACCTGCGGCAGTTCGCGCACCGGGCCGATCGCGTCGCGGAACAGCGCCGCATCGTCCTCGTCCGGCGGTGGGCGGTGCTTGGTCATGATCGCAAGTATGCCGCGATCCCGCGTTCCGGTCCGGATCGCATCGCGCATCCGGTATCATGCGCCGACGACATCCGCGGCAAGGGTCAATCCAGAGGTTCATGCGCGTACTGGTCAGCAACGATGACGGCGTCGATGCCCCCGGCATCCGCATCCTGGCGCAGGGGCTGCGCGATGCCGGCCACGAGGTCCTGATCGTCGCCCCCGACCGCGACCGCTCCGGCGCCAGCAATTCGCTGACCCTGGACATGCCGCTGCGCGTGCAGCAGCTGGAGGATGCCGTCTGGCGCGTGTACGGCACTCCCACCGACTGCGTGCACGTGGCCATCACCGGGATGTTCGAGCAGGAACCCGATCTCGTCGTTTCCGGCATCAACAACACCGCCAACCTCGGCGACGACGTGATCTATTCCGGTACCGTGGCCGCGGCGATGGAAGGCCGCTTCCTCGGCCTGCCGGCGATCGCGATGTCGCTGGCGACGGTCAACCACGACGGCCGCCACTACGAGACCGCGGCACGCGCGGCGGTGGAGATCGTCGAGCGCCTGAAGGGCGACCCGCTGCCCGCCGACACCATCCTCAACGTCAACGTGCCCGACCGTGCCTGGAACGAGATCGCCGGCTTCGAGGTCACGCGCCTGGGCAACCGCCATCGCGCCGAGCCCTGCACGAAGCAGGAGGACCCGCGCGGCCGTACCTGGTGGTGGATCGGCGCGGCGGGTCCGGAGATGGACGCCGGCCCCGGCACCGATTTCCACGCGGTGCGCTACGGGCACATCTCGATCACCCCGATCCATGTCGACCTCACGCGCTACCAGGCGCTCGAGCAGGTGTCGAGCTGGGTCGGCAGTCTCGCGGCGGAACTGAAGGAGCCGCGGGAGTGATGACGCCGCGACTTCGCCTGCAGCCCGAGGCGATCGGCCTGGGCATGACCTCGCAGCGCGTGCGCGACCGCCTGATCGAACGCCTGCGCGGCAATGGCATCGCGGACGAACGCGTGCTCAACGCGATCCGCACCGTGCCGCGGCACCTGTTCGTCGACGAGGCGCTGGCCACCCGCGCCTACGAGGACACCGCGCTGCCGATCGGCCACGGCCAGACCATCTCGCAGCCGTGGGTGGTGGCGCGCATGACCGAGGCCCTGTTCGCGGAAGGCCATACGCCCTCGCGGGTGCTGGAAGTCGGCACCGGCTCCGGCTACCAGGCCACCGTGCTCGCCGCGCTGGGCCTGGAAGTGCATACCGTGGAGCGGATCGGCGACCTGCTGCGCGTGGCGCGCAAGCGCTTCCGCTCGCTCGGCCTCAATGTGCGCAGCAAGCACGACGACGGCCGCGTCGGCTGGCCCGAGAACGGCCCCTACGACGGCATCCTGGTCACCGCGGGTGCGCCGGCCCTGGTGGAGGCCCTGACCGGGCAGCTCGCGCCCGGCGGCGTTCTGGTGGCGCCCGTGGGTGCCGCAAGTGCGCAGCAACTGCTGATGCTGCGCAGGGAAGCGGACGGCACCATCGCGCGTCGCGACCTCGGACCCGTGGTGTTCGTCCCGTTGCTGTCGGGCACCATCGACTGAGGCGATGGCGATGACCGATGCCAGGGCCGCGTCCGGCGGCGACGACGCAAGCCTCGGCGCGCAGATCGCCGGCATGATCGCGCGCCTGCCGCCCGACCACGTCACGCTCGGCGAACTGCTCGAGCTGTTCGGCGACGAAGGCCTGCTGCTGCTGTGCATCCTGCTGACCCTGGTGTTCCTGATCCCGGTGTCGATCCCCGGCGTCAGCACGGTCTTCGGCGCGGCGATCCTGCTGGTGGGCATGAGCCGGCTGCTGGGTCGCCAGCTCTGGCTGCCGTCACGCGTGCGCCACCGCCGGCTGCCTTCGGACCGGTTGCGGCCCGGACTGGCCGGCGGGCTACGCTGGGTGCAGCGGTTCGAGAAGCTGAGCCGACCGCATCGCCTGGCCGTGCTGGTCGACGGGCGCGCCCAGGACATCGTCAACAACCTCGCCTTCATCCTCGCGGCCCTCCTGTTGATGGCGCCGTTCGGATTCGTACCGTTCAGCAATACGCTGCCGGCGCTGGCGTTGCTCGCGTACGCGATCGGCTTCATCCAGCGCGACGGTGGCGCGGTACTGCTCGGCCATCTCGCCAACCTGGGGACGATGGTGTACTTCAGCGTGCTGATCGGCGGCGGCGGACTGGTGGCGCAGGAACTGTTCAAGCGGTTCACGGCATGATCGGCATCGGCGCGGACACGGGGGCAGCGGTGGATCGGGAAGCAAGGAACAACACGCGGCGCGGAATCACGCGGCTGCGCGCGCCCGCGGCCGCGCTGCTGGCGCTGCTGCTGGTGACCGGCTGCAGCAGCAAGGTGGTGCGCACCCAGGGCGGGGGATCGGTGCCCAAGGTGTCCACTCCGAAGCCGGGCGCCAGCGTCGTGGTCAGGCGCGGCGACACCCTGTACCGGCTGGCCGTCAACAACGGCATCAGCCCGATGGACCTGGCCCTGTGGAACGGCGTATCGCCGCCCTACACGATCTATCCGGGACAGCGGTTGCGACTGTATCCGGGCACCGGGAGCGGGTCGCGATCGGCCACGCGATCCTCGGGCACGACGCAGCGACCCGCCGTGCGCCCGACCCAGGCGCCACCGCAACCTTCGGCGCCGCCACCCTCCAGCAGCCGTCTGGGCTGGCGCTGGCCGACCGATGGCCAGATCCTCAACCGCTTCGCAGCGGGCGATGCCACGCGGCAGGGGATCGACATCGCCGGCAGGAGCGGCCAGGCGGTGCGTGCGGCTGCCGATGGCGTGGTGGTGTATTCGGGTTCCGGCCTGGTGGGCTATGGCGAACTGGTGATCGTCAAGCACGACGAACAGTGGCTGTCGGCCTACGGCCACAACCGCACCCGCCTCGTGAACGAGGGCGCGCGGGTGTCCGCGGGCCAGCAGATCGCGGAGATGGGCAGCACCGGTGCCGCGCGCGAGATGTTGCACTTCGAGATCCGCTACAACGGCAAGCCGGTCGATCCGCTGCAGCACCTGCCGCGTCGCTGAACAGGACGAACCGGGCAGCGGTTCCCGGTTCAGGTAGGGTCGCCGGCCCCGGTCGTCCCGATGATGAAACCGGCGGCCACGCGCCGCCCCTCCCCGGCCAGCACGTTGAAGGTGCGCGCCGCCGCGGCGTTGGTCATCGCCTCCAGCCCGATCCCCCGCGTCAGGCACGCCGCGAGTACGTCCTGCGGGGGGAAGGCCTGGGTCTCGCCGCAGCCGAGCAGGACCAGTTCCGGCTGCAGGGCGAACAGGGGTTCGAGGTCGCCCACGCGGAGGGTGAGCGCGTCGGTCACCGGCCAGTGCTCGAGCAGCCGGTCGGGCGCGACGATGAAGCTGGCGTCCAGCCGCCGGTCGTTGACCCGCGCGCCGCGGCCGTCCGCACCGCGCAGGAAGAACTCGAAATCGGGTTGTTCGTGGACCAGTTGCATCCTGCTCGGGGCGCTAGGCCCGCGGAAGCACGATCTGGCGCTTGTCCCTCGACGGCCGGTACAGCACCGCGACATGGCCGATCCGCTGCACCAGGGCGGCGCCGCTGCGTTGCGCGAGCTGACCGATCAACAGGTCCCGCTCTTCGCGGTCGGCGGCGGCGACCTTGATCTTGATCAGTTCGTGGTGCTCGAGTGCGCCATCGATCTCGGCGACCACCGCGTCGGTCACGCCCTTGCCTCCCACCTGCAGCATCGCCTTGAGTTCATGCGCCTGGCCGCGCAGGAAGCGGTTCTGGGCGGCGGTCAGGGCGATCGACATCGGGTGCTGGGCGGGGTGAAGGACTGGGGCGCAGGGTATCATGCCGCCCCGCAACCTCTTTCCGGGGGCGCCGTGCCCCCGCAACCGCACTGGCCGCCTCCACCCGACCCTCCCCACGGAGGAGGGGGATGAACCCATGGCCACCCGCAGCAAGAGCAGCCAGCGCTGGCTGAAGGAACACTTCTCCGATCCCTTCGTGAAGAAGGCCCAGGCCGAGGGCCTGCGTTCGCGCGCGGCCTTCAAGCTCGAGGAACTGGTCGAGCGCGACCGCCTGCTCAAACCCGGCATGGTCGTGGTCGACCTCGGCGCGGCACCCGGCGGCTGGTCGCAATGGATCCGCCAGGAGCTCGACCGGCTCGATCCGGCGAGGCCGGGGCGGGTGCTGGCCCTGGACATCCTGGAGATGCCGCCGCTGGCCGGGGTCGAGTTCCTTCATGGCGATTTCAGGGAGGATGCGGTCTTATCCGGGCTTGAGACGATGCTGGCCGGCCAGGCCGTGGACCTTGTGTTGTCGGACATGGCCCCCAACAAGAGTGGTGTGGAGGCGGTCGACCAGCCGCGAGCGATGTACCTGTCCGAACTGGCGATGGACTTCGCCGACCGCCACCTGAAGCCCGGCGGCACGTTCCTGATCAAGCTGTTCCAGGGCACCGGTTTCGACGATTTCGTACGCGAGCTTCGCAGGCGTTACGCGAAGGTCGCGATCCGCAAGCCCGCCGCCTCGCGAAGGCGTTCGCCTGAAGTCTATGCGCTGGCGCAGGGCAAGCTGGCGGCAATCAAGTAGCATGACCCCATTGGAGTCCCGGAAATCCCGATGAATGACCTGGTGAAGAACCTCCTGCTGTGGGCGATGGTCGCCGTGGTGCTGATGCTGGTGTTCAACAGCTTCAACCCGGGCACCGGCGCGACCAGCGAAGTGCGCTACTCGCAATTCATGGAGCAGGTGCGTCGCGACCAGATCCAGTCGGTGAAGATCGCCGAGGACGAGAAGACGGTCGAGTTCGTCACCAAGGGCGGCGAGAGCGGCACGGTGATCGCGCCGCGTCGCGACGAAGGCATGATGGACGACCTGATCAACCACAAGGTCGAGATCCAGGCGGCGCCGCCGTCGACCGGCCCGTCGTTCATCTACATCCTCATCAACCTGCTGCCGGTGGCGCTGATCATCGGCTTCTGGTTCTTCATGATGCGGCAGATGCAGCAGGGCGGCGGCAAGGGCGCGATGTCGTTCGGCAAGTCGCGCGCGAAGCTGCTCAACGAGGACCAGACCAAGGTCACCTTCGCCGACGTCGCCGGTTGCGACGAGGCCAAGGAGGAGGTCTCCGAACTGGTCGAGTTCCTGCGCGACCCGTCGCGCTTCCAGAAGCTCGGCGGCAAGATCCCGCGCGGCGTGCTGATGGTAGGTCCGCCCGGCACCGGCAAGACGCTGCTGGCCAAGGCCATCGCCGGCGAGGCCAAGGTGCCGTTCTTCTCGATCTCCGGTTCGGACTTCGTCGAGATGTTCGTCGGCGTCGGCGCCAGCCGCGTGCGCGACATGTTCGAGCAGGCCAAGAAGCACGCGCCGTGCATCATCTTCATCGACGAGATCGACGCGGTCGGCCGGCATCGCGGCGCGGGCCTGGGCGGCGGCCACGACGAGCGCGAGCAGACCCTGAACCAGTTGCTGGTGGAGATGGACGGCTTCGAGGGCGGCGAGGGCGTGATCGTGATCGCCGCGACCAACCGTCCCGACGTGCTCGACCCCGCGCTGCTGCGCCCGGGCCGCTTCGACCGCCAGGTGGTGGTCGGCCTGCCGGACGTGAAGGGCCGCGAGCAGATCCTGCGCGTGCACATGCGCAAGGTGCCGCTGGCCGACAACGTCGAACCGCTGGTGATCGCGCGCGGCACGCCCGGCTTCTCCGGCGCGGACCTGGCCAACCTCGTGAACGAGGCGGCGCTGTTCGCCGCGCGCGAGAACGGCAAGGACGTGCGCATGGACCACTTCGACAAGGCGCGCGACAAGATCCTGATGGGTGCCGAGCGCCGCTCGATGGCGATGAGCGAGGAGGAGAAGACCCTCACCGCCTACCACGAAGCCGGCCATGCCATCGTCGGCCGCCTGGTGCCCGAGCACGACCCGGTCTACAAGGTCACCATCATCCCGCGCGGCCGCGCCCTGGGCGTGACCATGTACCTGCCCGAGGGCGACAAGTACAGCTACAACCGCACCACGATCGAATCGCAGCTGTGCTCGCTGTATGGCGGGCGCGTGGCCGAGGAGCTGGTGTTCGGCGCCAACAAGGTCACCACCGGTGCGTCCAACGACATCGAGCGCGCGACCAAGATGGCGCGCAACATGGTCACCAAGTGGGGCCTTTCGGACGAGATGGGGCCGATCGCCTACAGCGAGGACGAGGACGAGGTGTTCCTCGGCCGTTCGGTGACCCAGCACAAGAGCGTGTCCGACGACACCGCGCGCAGGATCGACGAGGTGGTGCGCGGCATCCTCGACAAGGCTTATGGCCGTACCACCGAGATCCTGACCGGCAACCTCGACAAGCTGCATGCGATGGCGAAGCTGCTGCTCGAGTACGAGACCATCGACGTGCCGCAGATCGACGCGATCATGGAAGGCCGCGACCCGCCGCCGCCGATGGGCTGGATCGAGTCGGGCAAGGGCGGTGGCAAGGGTGGCGACGGCGATTCCCGGCCGCTGCCCCCGATCGGCGGGCCGGCCGAGCAGACCTGAGCCCGGTTTCGAGGCCCGGCTGCGGCCTGGCGTCCGCCAATGGCTTTGCGAAAGCGCCGGGGAACCGGCGTTTTCGCGTTATGCCGGATGGCATGCGCTCCCGGCACGAGGTGGGGTTCGGGAGCACAGCTCCCGGGTCCCCGCGCGTAGCGACGATCGAGCTGACGTGACTGGCAGGCTGGAGCGAACGGAACCCGCCAATCGACTGAACGTCGCCTCCCATCGTGCTATCGCGAGCGAAGCGAGGGATCCGTTTGGCGCGGCCCAGGCTGGATCCCTCGCTGCACTCGGGATGACAACCCGATAGGCTGCCTCCGATTCCCGATTCCCGATTCCCGATTCCCGATTCCCGATTCCCGATTCCCGATTCCCGATTCCCGATTCCCGATTCCCGGTTCCCGGTTCCCGGTTCCCAGTCCCCAATCCCCAATCCCCAATCCCCAATCCCCAATCCCCAATGTTCGACACCGCTCCCCAGCTCGACTGCGCCGGCCGCATCCTCCGCCTCGACCGCACCCGGGTCATGGGCATCGTCAACGTCACGCCCGATTCTTTCTCCGATGGCGGTGCGCATGCGACCGTCGACGCGGCGGTGGCGCATGGCCTGAGGCTGGCGGAGGAGGGCGCGGACCTGCTCGACGTCGGTGGCGAGTCCACGCGTCCCGGGGCCGTCGAAGTCCCGGTTGCGGAAGAACTGGAGCGGGTGGTGCCGGTGATCGAACGCCTGGCGCGTGAAACCGGGCTGCCGGTCAGCGTCGATACCTCGAAGCCGGAAGTGATGCGTGCGGCGGTCGACGCGGGTGCCGCGATGATCAACGACGTGTACGCGCTTCGCCGCGAAGGTGCGCTCGACATGGCGGCGTCGCTCGCGGTGCCGGTGGCGCTGGTGCACATGCTCGGCGAGCCGCGCTCGATGCAGGACGCGCCGGAATACGACGACGTGGTCGGCGAGGTCCATCGCTTCCTCACCGAGCGCGTGTTCGCGCTGGAGATGGCGGGGATCGCGAAGAAGCGCATCGTGGTCGACCCCGGGTTCGGCTTCGGCAAGCACGCCGCGCACAACCTGCAACTGCTGGCGCAACTCGAGCGCTTCACCGAGCTCGGCGTGCCGGTCCTGGCCGGGTTGTCGCGCAAGCGCACGATCGGCGAGCTGACCGGCCGCGATGATCCGCAGGCGCGGGTGCACGGCTCGGTCGCCGCGCACCTGCTGGCGGCGCAGCGCGGCGCCCGGATCGTGCGGGTGCACGACGTCGCTGCGACCGTGGATGCACTGAAGGTGTGGCAGGCGGTCGCGGCGGTCGTCATGCCACGCAGGGATGTGCAGGCGCCGTCGATCCGCTGGCCCGACGAGATCTGAACACGCAGTGCGGTAGACAGGCGGCAGGACGGGTAGACGGAGAACCACCATGGCAACCGGCTGGGCAGGCGATGGCGCGGTGCAGGACCAGATCGACGCGACCGTGAAGGACGGCATCAAGCGGGCGCGCAGCCAGTTGCCGCAGGGCCCGGGCCGCTCGCATTGCGAGGAATGCGATGCGCCGATCCCGGAGGCGCGCCGCAAGGCGATGCCCGGCGTGCGCCTGTGCATCGCGTGCCAGGAAGCGGAGGAACACGATGGGGAATCGCACGCCGGCTACAACCGCCGCGGCAGCAAGGACAGCCAGCTGCGTTGAACCGGTTGCGTTGAACCGGCCCTACAACCCCTTGCGTCGCAGGCGGTCGAGCTTGGCCTGGTAGCGCTCGCTGGTGCCGTCGCTTGCGAGCGACTGTGCGCGGCGCAGGGCGTCGCCCGCCTTGCGGAAGTCGCCCAGGTGCAGGTAGGCGCGCGCAAGGCCGTAATGGAACCGGTGCTCGCCGTCGTACAGCCCGATCGCGCGCCGGTAGCGCTTTGCCGCGGCGGTGTAATCGCCCTGCTTCTCGTCGTCGAGTGCGAGCATGAAGTAGTGGAACGGGTTGCGCTGGCGTGCCCGCTCGATCCGCTTGCGGTATTCGTGCTCGCGCTGCCGGTCGCCACGCGCGGCGTACAGCGACGCGAGGTTCATCATCGCGCCGTCGTGCGAACTGTCGAGCTCCAGGGTCTTCAGGAAGTGCTGTTCGGCCTGATCCGGCCTGCCCTCGCGCAGGGCCAGCACGCCGGCGTTGTTCCAGGCGGCGGCATAGCGTTCGTCCGCGCGCAGCGCAGACGCCATGTACGTCGCCGCCTCCTCCAGCCTGCCTTCGGTCAGCAACGATGCGGCGCGGTTGCTGTGGAAGATCGCCAGCAGGCGTTCGTCATCGACCTGTTTCGGGGGTTCCGCGGTCAGTACGCTGTCACTGGCGACGTCCACGGAGTAGCGCTGCCTGTGGATCTGGACGCCCGTGTTGACGTGGTTGCTGAAGTAGAGGGTGTCTCCCTCGCTGTACCAGGACAGCGTCCTGGAGATCTCCTGGCCGTAGGCATCGAGTCCGGCCGCGCGCGCCAGCGCGATCGTCATCAGGGTGAAGCTCAGGCAGTTTCCCTTGCGGGACTGCCAGGCCTCGGCGACTGTGAAGTTGCCGTCGTGCTGGTAACGCATGCCGAGCCCTTCGGGATCGAACATGAAACGCACCAGACGCGACAGGCGCTGGTGGTCCGATCCACCGTCCGCCACCACCTGTTCGTGCAATGCCTGCCGCAATGCGGCCGGGATGGCGAAGATTTCCTCCGCCGATGGGGGAGCTGGCGGATCGGGCACCGGCGGCGGCGCGGGTGCGGGCGCGATCGCGGGCGCCAGGGTCAGGGCCGCGCCAAGAAGCCATGCGAACATGTCGTGGGTCTCCCACGTCGAACTGCTGGCGCCAGTCTACGCCTCTCCCCCGGTGCCGTTTGCCGTGCTGCGGGTTCAGGTTCGGCTTCCCGACGGACGGAGTCGAAGCGCGAAGGGCGGCGCGGCGCCGTGTTCGCAGGCCCACGGGAGCGCGGTCAGTTCAGCAATTGCAGCCCGAGGATCGCTCCCAGCACCGCGGCCAGGACCCCATAGTCGCCGCGCTCGTCGCGATGGCCGTAGCGATTGCGGCCGTGGTAGCCGTCCTCGTAGCCGTGCCGGAATCCCTGGCGGAAATAGTGGGCGTACTGGTCATGGGCGATGTAGTGGCCGTCGTAGCCGTAGCTCGCATCGAGGTAGCCATAGCTGCCGCGGGCGTCGTAGCGCCAGCCGTCCTCGCGGTCGGCGCGACCCGCACGCATGCCTTCGGCGTAGCCGTAGTGGACGGCCCGGCGCATCAGGTCCGCGCCGTAGCGGTTGGTCTGGTGCCAGCGACCCCCGTAGGTGTAACGGTAGCTGGCCGGCGTGGAGTAGTACGGGTCGCGCCCGTAGTCGTACCGGCTGGCACGCCAGCGTCGCTGCTGTTCGTGCAGCCGGGCGTGGTACTGCTGCTGGTAGCGGTACTGGGCCATGCGGCGTTGTTGCTGCAGCATGCGGGCGCGCTCGGCGCTGCGCTGCCCGGCGATGCCTTGCTGGCGCTCGCGATCGCGCCGGAACTGTTCGGCGCGCCGGCGATCGGCCTCGATGCGCGCCTCCTGCCGGGCGCGATCGAGGCGCTGGGTGGCGTCGCGGCTGTCGGGTCGCCGCTGGCGCTGCGCCGGGCCAGCGGTCTCGCGACGGGGCTGTTGCAGGCGTTCGCGTTGCTGTCGCTCGCGCAGGGCCCGGGCATCGTCGCGCCGGGCCTGGTCGCGCTGCGCCTGCACCCGGCGCGCGTCGCCGCCGGTAGCGCGTCGCTCGGGTCCGGCCTGCATCCGCTGCACGCGGTTCTCGTTGTGGCGCTGCTGTTCGCGCTGCGTCGACTGCGCCCGTTGCCGCCGCGCCGCGTCTTCGCGTTGGCGGGAAGCTTCGCGCTGGTGCCGCGCCTGCTCGATGCGCGCGCGCGCCTGCTGCTGTGCCTGCTGTTCACGACGTGGGACGAGCCCGGTGGGAGGGCGATCGGCCTGTTCGCGTACCCGAGCCTGCGGCCGCGTGGAGACCCTGCGCTGCGGCTGCGGGCGATCTGCGCGATTCGCCGCCGGCGGACGCTGCTGCGCCTGCGGGCGCTGCGCACGGATTCGGTCGGCGTCGTCGCGTCGCGAGGGGGCGTCCGCGCGACGCGGTTCCTGGCGGGCCTGCCGCGGATCGTCGCGATCGCGTCGTGCGTCCTGTGCGCCGGCGGGAAGCGCCGTGGCCAGTGCCATGCCGATCGCCAGCGTGGCGCCGAAGATGCGGAGGGAAGAATCGAAGTGCCTCATGGTGCTGCCCCTGCCGACGCCCTGGTCGGAACATCACCAGTGTCGATCGCGACGATGAACGCATTCTGAGGGTCGCGGGCCCCGGTTCACCGGCGGGACGGGTAACCGGTTCCAGTTGAATCGCGACCCGGTTTCGCCATCGGGCGCCGTCAACGCGCCGCGTGCGCAGGCGTTTGGCGCGCGCCTGGGTGTAGTCTTCCGCGCGTGTCGGGTACCAGGCGGGAGCATGACGCAAGAAGACGACAGACGGCGCGAGGAAGATGCCGCCGTCCCGGTCCGGGCGTCCGCCAGCGACGCACGCGATGCGGTCCCTCGCAAGCCGGTGGTCCGGCGCGGCTGGTTCCACACCGACCTGCAGTTCGAGGGCGGGGTGTCGCAGAGCCGGATGCGCACGTTCCGTCCCGGCCACCTGCAGGTCGACTACACGCGCACGATGATGGCCGGCCTGCTCTGGCAGCCGCAGCCCGCGCTGATCGGAATGATCGGGCTCGGCGGCGGTTCGCAGGCCAAGTTCTGCCACCGGCACCTGCCAGGCGCACGGGTGGAGGTGGCCGAGAACAACCCGCACGTGCTCGACCTGCGCCGCACCTTCCGGGTACCGCCCGACGACGAGCGCCTGCAGGTGCTGCTCGCGGACGGTGCGCGGTTCGTCCGCGAACGCCGCGGCCGGTTCGACATCCTGCTGGTCGATGGCTACGACGAGAGCGGGATTCCCGCGGCCCTGTCCAGCCAGCGCTTCTACGACGACTGCCGCGATGCGCTCGTGCCCGGCGGCGTCATGGCCGGCAACCTGTACGCGACCGATTTCGCCACCCATGTCGACAGGCTGCGGCGAAGCTTCGGTGGCGACCGGGTGTGGATCCTGGAGGAAAAGCGCCAGAGCAACCGCGTGGCGTTCGCGTGGAAGGGCGACCCCTTCCAGGACGGTCGCATCGACCTGCCGGCGATCGTGGCGAAGCTGCCGCGCCGCGTGGCGCGCGAACTGGCGGAAGTCTTTTCCCGGGTCGCGCGCGCCTGGCACGAGCGTTGAGCCCGACGGCCCGCGCTTGCCATCGCGGCTTGTGCGGGCGAAAGTTTCCGGATCATGACTGCATGGGGAGCCTGGATGCGCGATCCGATCTTGTGGGCCGTCGGCCTGTCGTTGCTGTTGCTCGGGCTGGGATCGCCAGCCGTGGCCGCCGATGGCGGCATGACGCTGGAGCAGATCGCGAAGACGCGGACGGTCACCCGGGCCGCCATCGGCCCGGATGGCCGTCACGTGGCCTACGTGCTGTCGGTACCGCGCGAAATAGGTAAAGGCGACGACGGTCCGGCCTGGGCCGAGCTGCACGTCGCCTCGCGCGAGGGTACGAGCCGTGGCTTCGTCACCGGCAAGGTGAACGTGACCGGCGTGGACTGGCTGCCGGACGGACGTGCGCTGGCCTACCTCGCCAAGCGCCAGGGCGACGACACCCGCACGCTGTACCGCATCCCGGTGGACGGCGGCGAATCGGTCGCGATCGCGAAGCTCGAGTCCGACATCACCGCCTTCAGCCTGTCGCCGGACGGTCGCCGCGTTGCGTTGCTGGCCACCGAGCCGGAGAGCGATGAGCTCAAGGCGCTGAAGAAGAAGGGCTTCAGCCAGAAAGTCCATGAGGAAGACTGGCGTCCGGTACAGGTGTGGATCGCCGGGATCGGCGAGGATGCGCCGGAACCGCGCCTGCTCGAGCTCGAGGGCAGCGTGCAGGCCGTGCGATGGAGTCCCGCCGGCGACCGGCTGGCGCTGCTGGTCGCGCCCCGGCAGTTGACCGACGACACGCTGGTCTTCACCCGCCTGCGCATCGTTACCCCGGAGGGCAGGGAGTTGGGCCGGGTGGAGAATCCCGGCAAGATCGGCGGCCTGTCGTGGAGCCCGGACGGCGCGAACCTGGCCTTCATCTCGGCGCAGGACGAGCACGACGCGCAGCAGGGGCGGCTGTTCGTGGTCGGCCGCGACGGCGGCGCCTGGCGCGACCTTTTGCCGGACCTCCCGGGCCACGTGGTGGACGTGGAGTGGCGCGACGCGGGCACCGTGCAGTTCATCAGCTGGGAAGGCGTGCAGGCGCGGCTGGGCGAGGTCGGCGTCGATGGTGGTGTTCAACGCACCCTGCTGGCGGCAGAGGGGCCGGTGTGGTCCGGATTCAATCGATCGAACGGGGGAGACATCGCCCTGGTCGGCAGCACGCCGCAGCATCCGTCCGAGGCGTTCCTGCTGCCTGCGGGCACGGCCGCTCCGCGGAAACTGACCGACAGCAATCCCTGGCTGGAGGACGTTCGCCTCGCGCGTCAGGAAGTGATCCGCTACCGGGCGCGCGACGGCCTCGAGATCGAGGGGCTGCTGGTGCATCCGCTGGAACGCCGTGACGATGCGCGCGTGCCGCTGATCGTGGTGGTGCATGGTGGCCCGGAATCGCACTACGTCAACGGCTGGTTGACGGCCTATTCCCAGCCGTTGCAGCACGCCGCCGCGCGGGGCTACGCGTTGTTCCTGCCCAACTATCGCAGCAGCACCGGGCGCGGCGTCGAGTTCTCGAAGAAGGGCTTCGGTCGCCCCGGCATGGAGGAGTTCGACGACGTGGTCGACGGAGTGGACCATCTCGTCGGGCTCGGCCTGGTGGACAGGGACAGGGTCGGCATCACCGGCGGTTCCTACGGCGGCTATGCCAGCGCGTGGGGCGCGACCTACTACAGCGAGCGCTTCGCGGCCTCGGTGATGTTCGTCGGCATCTCCGACCAGGCCAGCCTGGTCACCACCGGCGACATCCCCTGGGAACAGCACCTGGTGCACATGGGCACCTGGCCCTGGGAAGATCCGGAACTGTTCCGCAAGACCAGTCCGGTCACCTACGCGCGGCAGTCGAAGACCCCGACCCTGATCCTGCATGGCGAGGCCGATCCGCGGGTGCCGGTGATGCAGTCCTACATGTTCTATCGCCATCTCAAGCTGGCCGGGCAGGCGCCGGTGCGGCTGGTGCTGTACCCGGGCGAGGGTCACGGCAATGCGCGGGCCGCTTCGCGCTACGACTATTCGCTGCGGCTGATGCGGTGGATGGACCACTACCTCAAGGGCCCGGGCGGCGAGCCGCCGCCGTACGAGGTCGAGTACGCATTGCCGGAAGCGGCGGGCGGGAAGTGAGGGCGCGCATCGCAGCTGGCGGGGACGCCGCCCGATGAGCGTGGCCGCGGCGGCGAGCGCCGCAGCTCCCGGCGCGCGCGCGGACAAGCGCCGGGTCCTGTTCGCCAGCCTGATCGGCACCACGATCGAGTTCTTCGATTTCTACATCTACGCCACCGCGGCGGTGCTGGTGTTTCCGCACCTGTTCTTCCCGCCCGGAGATCCGGCCGCGGCGACGCTGCAGTCGTTCGCCACCTTCGCCCTGGCGTTCATCGCAAGGCCGTTCGGGTCGGCCCTGTTCGGCCATTTCGGCGACCGTATCGGTCGCAAGGCGACCCTGGTCGCTGCGCTGCTGACGATGGGCATCTCCACGGTGTTGATCGGCCTGCTGCCGACCTACGCCCAGGTCGGCGTCGCCGCACCGCTGCTGCTGGCGCTGTGCCGGCTCGGGCAGGGCGTGGGACTGGGCGGCGAGTGGGGCGGGGCGGTACTGCTGGCGACCGAGAACGCGCCGCCGGGCAAGCGCGCGTGGTACGGCATGTTCCCGCAGCTCGGCGCGCCGATCGGCTTCCTGCTGTCGACCGGCGTGTTCCTGGCGCTCACGCACTACATGAGCGACGAGGCGTTCCTTGCCTGGGGCTGGCGCATTCCGTTCCTGACCAGTGCGGTGCTGGTGCTGGTCGGGCTGTGGGTGCGGCTGCGGATCACCGAGACGCCGGCTTTCCAGCAGGCGCTCGACCGGGACGAGCGGGTCCGGCTGCCGATGGTCACGGTCGTGCGCGACTTCCCCGGGCGGCTGGTCGCCGGCACCCTGGCGCTGGTGGCGACCTTCGTGCTGTTCTACCTGATGACGGTGTTCGCGCTGAGCTGGGGCACCTCGAAGCTGGGTTATTCGCGCGAGCATTTCCTTCTGTTGCAGATGCTGGGCGTGCTGTTCTTCGCCGTCACCATTCCGCTGGCGGCGCTGTATGCGGACCGCTTCGGCCGGCGCCACGCGATGATCGCCGCGACGATATTGATCATCGCGTTCGGCTTCGCGTTCGCGCCGCTGCTCGAATCGGGCAGCGACTGGGGCGTGCTGGCCTTCCTCGGGCTGGGACTGGGCGCGATGGGCCTGACCTACGGACCCTGTGGGACGATCCTGGCCGAGATGTTCCCCACCGCGGTGCGTTACACCGGCGCCTCGCTGGCATTCAACCTGGCCGGCATCCTCGGTGCCTCGCCGGCGCCGTACATCGCGACCATGCTCGGCGAACGCTTCGGGCTGGCGTCGGTGGGCTGGTACCTGTCGGCGATGGGGGGACTCACGCTGCTGGCGCTGCTCACGCTGCGTCGGCAGCCGTCGGACAGGTAGTGCGATGCGTCGCGGTGGGCGTGTCGATCGGGAACCGCACGGCCAGCGGATAGCGCGCTCTGCGGCGGCGGGTGCAACCGGGTAGCCCGGGTAAGCGAAGCGCACCCGGTGAACGGTGATCGTGTTTTCCAAGCACGCACTGCCATGGATGCGGCCTTTCCACGCCCGACCCACTAGACTGGCCGACATCCGACGAACGATCTCCGGAGCAAAACGGGCATGAAGGGCTGGGCATTGCTGGGCATCGTGGCGGCGGTCGTGATCGGCGCGCTGCTGCCGCTGCAGGCGCTGGTGAACGCACGCCTGGGCGCGCTCACGCAGGGCGCGCTGTATGCCTCGTTCGTCTCGTTCCTGGTGGGCACCTGCCTGTTGGGACTGGTGCTCCTCGTCACGCGCACGCCGTTCCTCCCGGCCGTGCCGGTGGGCGCGCTGCCGGCGTGGATCTGGGTCGGGGGCGCGATCGGCGCGGTGTTCGTGTTCGCGGCCACCTGGCTGGTGCCGACGCTCGGCGCGGGTGCGATGATCTGCCTGGTCGTGCTCGGCCAGGTGGTGTCCTCGCTGGTGCTCGACCATTTCGGCGTGCTCGGAACGGCGCGGCCGGCGGATTTCGTGCGCGTGCTCGGCGCGCTGCTGGTGATCGTGGGCGCGGCGCTGGTGGTGCGTCCCTGGCAACCGGGCTGACGGCGCACGTGGTCACGCTGCCGCCGGGACAGCTCGAGGCGCTCGAAGCCGCGTACGCGGATCCACCGCGCGCCTACCACGATTTCGGACATGTGCGCGAAGTGCTGCGCCACTATGATGCCGTCGCAACTGGTCCGGGCTGGGTACAGCCCGACGAGGTGCGGCTGGCGGTGCTGTACCACGACGCGGTGTACGAGGCCGGTCGCCGCGACAACGAGGCGCGCTCGGCACGGTTCGCGGTCGACGAGATCGCGCGCTGGCTGCCGGATGCGGGCATCGAATCCGGACGCGTGGCCGAACTGATCGAACTCACCGCGCGTCACGGCCAGTTCGGTCCGCACGATTTCGGCAAGACCGCGGTCGCGGCCGATACCTGCCATTTCCTCGATTGCGACATGGCGATCCTCGGCGCCGGGCCGGACGTGTTCGACGCCTACGACCGCGCCATCGCCGCCGAATACCGCGGCCACGTCCCCGACTGGCTGTTCCGGATCAACCGGCGCCGCTTCCTCAAGTCGCTGCTGGCCAGGCCGCGGATCTACCTCAGCGAGTTCTTCCACGAACGCCTGGACGCCCCCGCCCGCGCCAACCTGCGCCGGGCGATCACCAGCAAGCGTTGAACGGCGCCTGCGTCCCGCCGCAGGCGGGGCCTGCGGTCGTCGCTGGCCCGGGTGCCTCGCGTGCATCGTGCGGTGCGTCGACCGGCTGGCGTGGTCCGGACCCATGATCGGGCTATGATCCGGCCCATGGCGAAACTGCTGCTCAACCTGCGCCACGTGCCCGATGACGAGGCCGACGACGTCCGCGCCTTGCTCGCGGCCGCGCGGATCGACTTCTACGAGACCCGCCCCGGCCCGCTCGGGATCTCCGCTGGCGGTATCTGGGTCCGCAACGACGACGATGTGCCCGAGGCGAAGCGGCGGATGGCCGACTATCAGCGCGAGCGCGTGGTGCGGGTGCGCGCGGAGCACGCCCAGGCAAGACGCGAGGGCACCGCCGAAACATTCGCCGACCTCGTGCGTGCGCAACCGCTGCGCGTGCTGGTGATCGTGGTCGCGATCGCGCTGCTGCTCGGGCTGATGGCGTTGCCCGCTTACCTGATCGGGCGCTGATCGATGGCGTCCATGGCGCGGGGCGGCCTCGTCCGAGGCATCGGTCGGGGCAGCATGGTCGCGCTGTTCATCAACTCCGTGATCGGTGCCGGCATCTTCGGCCTGCCCTCGCGCGTGCACGAACTGCTGGGCCCGTACGCGCTGCTGGCCTATGTCGCCTGCGCGCTGCTGGTGCTGCTGGTGGTGCTGTGCTTCGCCGAGGTCGGCAGCCGTTTCGAGGACACCGGTGGCCCTTACCTGTACGCGCGCACCGCGTTCGGTCCGTTCGTGGGCTTCCAGGTCGGCTGGCTGGTGTGGTTGACGCGGGTCACTGCGTTCGCCGCGCTGTGCAACCTGCTGATCGACTATCTCGCGCATCCCTGGCCGGCGCTGGCCTCGGGAGGCGGACGCATCGCGGTCGCCACGCTGGCGACCGTGGTGATCGCGGCGGTGAACATCCGCGGCGTGCGCACCGCGGCGATCGTCGCCAACGTGTTCACCGTCGGCAAGCTGGTGCCGCTGGTGCTGTTCGTCGCGATCGGCCTGTTCTTCGTCGAGCCGGCGCGCTACGTGCCGGCCTCGACCCCGGCACCGATGGAGTTCACCGCCGCGATCCTGCTGCTGGTGTTCGCGTTCACCGGTTTCGAGACCGCGACCGTGCCTGCCGGCGAGGTGCGGGAGCCGCGGCGTACCCTGCCATTCGCGATCCTGGCGTCGATGGCGGTGATCGTGCCGCTGTACCTGCTGATCCAGGCCGTGGCGATCGGCACGCTGCCCGGTCTCGCGGATTCGACCACGCCGCTGGCCGATGCCGCCGGCAGTTTCGCCGGGAGCCTGGGTGCGAGCGTGATCGTGCTGGGCGCGGTGGTGTCGATCTCCGGTACGTTGAACGGGCTGGTGCTGGCCGCGCCGCGCATCCTCTACGCGATGGCCGAGCAGGGCCAGTTGCCGGCCGCGTTCGCGCGCACGCATGCGCGCTACCGCACGCCGTACCTTGCGATCGGGCTGACCGCCGCGTGCATGCTGGTGCTGACCTTGTCCGGCTCGTTCCTCACCGCGGTGGCGCTGAGCACGATCACGCGGCTGCTGGCGTACGCCGCCACCTGCCTGGCGGTGCCGGTGCTGCGGCGGCGCGAAGGCGCGGGTGTGGCAGCCGCGGCCTTCACGGTGCCGGCCGGGACGTGGGTGGCGGGCGTCGCCATGCTGGTGATCGCGTGGCTGGTGCTGCACGCGGGTGTCGGAGAGCTGCGCAACGTGGGGATCGCGATGGCCGTCGGCGCCCTGCTGATGTGGCTTGCAGGGCGCGCGCGGCGTGCCCCTGCCTCGCCCGCATGACTTTCGGCATGCCCCGCTGCAGGGAACGCACGGTACGGTAGGTCCTCGATGGGGGCCGCCTCCGGTGGTCCGCGTCTTCTCTCCCTCCCGCTCCGGGGCAGTCGATGTCCAGAACGCGCTTTGCGCTCGTGTTTTTCCTGAGCCTGTCCACCGCCTGGCCGTGCGCCGTGCAGGCGCAGCGCAGCCTGGCGTTCGATGCGCATGCGCTGCCGGAGGCCGGTGCGGTCGCCATCGCGGTGGCCGAGGACCTGCCGGAAGGCGGCAGTTTCGCGGCCATCGACGCGCGCAGCGGCGGCGCCCTGCGCCGCGCGGCGCAGGCGGAAGGGTTCCGCGGCAAGGCCGACAGCACCCTGGACCTGAAGGGCTTCGGCGGTTACGAGCGGCTGCTGGTCGTTGGCGTCGGCAAGCAGTCGCTGGCGCCGCGCGAGCTGGAGGATGTCGGCGGGCGCGTCGCCCAGGCGTTCGCGAAGAGCCGCGCCACGCGGGTCGAACTGGTGTGGGACGGCGACGAGGCCGACGCCGCGGCGCACCTGGCGCTGGGCGCGTCGCTAGGCCAGTACACGTTCGACAAGTACCGTTCGAAGAAGACCGGCGACGAGGCCGGGGACGACGCGGCCACCGGCAAGGGCGAGCTGGTGATCCGCACCCGTGCCGGCAAGGCGGCGGGGGATGCGTACGTGGCGCAGTGGAAGCCGGTCGCGGATGCGGTGGCGCTGGCGCGCGACCTGGCCACCGAACCCGGCAACGCGCTCTGGCCGGAGGAATTCGTCGCGCGCGTGCGCGCCGCGGCGTCCGGCCTGCCGCTGCGCATCGAAGTGCTGGACGTGGCGGCGATGCGGAAGCTCGGCATGGGCGGCATCCTCGCCGTCGGCCAGGGCAGCGTGCGCCCGCCACGGCTGCTGCTGCTGCGCTACGACGGCGGCCGCGCCGGCGATGCGCCATTGGCCTTCGTCGGCAAGGGCATCACCTTCGACAGTGGCGGCATCTCGATCAAGCCCAACACCAACATGTGGCAGATGAAGGGCGACATGACCGGCGCGGCCACGGTGGTGTCCACCGCGATCGCCCTGGCCGGGCGCAAGGCGCCGGTGAACGTGGTGGCGGTGGCGGCGCTGGCCGAGAACATGCCCTCCGGCAGCGCATCGCGTCCCGGCGACGTGGTGCGCACCGCGTCGGGCAAGACCTTCGAGATCATGAGCACCGACGCCGAGGGACGCATGGTGCTGACCGATGCGCTGTGGTACGTGCAGCGCGAGGACCGGCCGAAGCTGGTGGTCGACGTGGCGACCCTGACCGGCGCGATCGTGGCGGCGCTGGGCGGCGACTACGCCGGCCTGTTCTCGCGCGACGACCGCCTTGCCGGGCAGTTGCTCGCCGCGGGCGAGGCGAGCGGCGAAGAGCTGTGGCGGATGCCGCTGCGCGACGAGTACGGCAAGCGGCTGAAGTCGCCGATCGCCGACCTGCGCAATGGCGGCGGCACGCCCGGCGCGGGCGTGGGCGCGTACTTCATCGGCGAGTGGGTGGACCGCGCGCTGCCTTGGGCGCACCTGGACATCGCCGGCTCGGACTGGAAGGACAGCGCGTCGCCGACCGTACCCGAAGGCGCCTCCGGGTTCGGCGTGCGCCTGCTCGACCGTTTCGTGCGCGACCACCACGAGTAGGGCGGTCGCGGGCCGTTCGAGCGGGCCGGCTTACAATGCCGCCATGATCCGCAACATCGCCGCCTACCGCTTCGTCGAGATCGCCGACCCTCGGGGCCTGGCCGCCGAGCTGCGCGTCTGGGCGGAAGCGGGCGCATTGCGCGGCACCGTGCTGGTGGCGCCGGAAGGCATCAACCTGTTCCTGGCCGGCACCGATGCGGCGATCGCTGCCTTCCTCGGGCACCTCCGCGCGGATCCGCGGTTCGCCGACATCGCGGTGAAGGACAGCAGGAGCGCGACGGTCCCGTTCGGGCGGCTGAAGGTCAAGACCAAGCGCGAGATCATCAGCTTCCGCCGCGACGGGGCTTCGCCGCTGCGCGGGGATCGCGCGCCGGCGGTTGCCCCGCGCGTGCTCGCGCGCTGGCTGGCGCAGGGTGTGGACGACGCCGGGCGCCGAGTTGTATTGCTCGACACCCGCAACCGCGAGGAAACCGCGCACGGCGCGTTCGAAGGCGCGCTGACCCTGCCGATCGACAACTTCACCGACCTGCCGGCGGCGCTGGCGCCGCATCGCGACGCGCTCGCCGATGCCACCGTGGTCAGCTACTGCACTGGCGGCATCCGCTGCGAGAAGGCGGCGCTGTGGATGCGCGAAAGCGGCATGGACAACGTGCTGCAGCTCGACGGCGGCATCCTCGGCTACTTCGAGGCGGTGGGCGGTGCGGGCTACTCGGGCCGCTGTTTCGTGTTCGACGACCGGGTGGCACTGGATCCCGCGTTGCGTGCGCTGGTCGACCACGCCGGCACGGATGCGCCACGGGAACTCGCGGCATGAGCTGGATCGGCCTCGTGCTGCTGGTGGTGGGCGTCTACCTGGCCTTCAAGCTGGTCGGGGCGTTGCTGAAGATCGCGATGTTCGTGCTGGCGCTGGTCGGCGCGTACTGGCTGGCGGCGCCGTACATGGGCTGGCCGACGGTGTCGGAGCTGGTCTACGTGCTCGGCCCGGATTTCGGTGGCAGGCGCATCGAGGACGTGGTGCGGCCCTCGGTGGTCGCCGGTGAAGTGGCCGATCGCGTGGTCGACGGGGTCGTGGAGGGTGTGGTCGACCGCATCGCACCGGCGCCGCAGCCGTTGCCGGAGCCGGAGGCCCCGGTAGCGATGGATCCGGCGCCCGGCGACGAACGGGTCGCTCCGCTGCCGGATCCCGGAGCGGAGCGGCCGCCGCGCTAGCGGGCGTCGCGGTCCGGGGGCGGATCCGTTTCCATCGCGCGCAGGAACCCGCCGGTGCGCAGCAGGTTCGCGGTCGCCGCGTCGGCGGGAAAGAACGATTCGATCGCCAGTTCCGACAGCGTCACCGCGACCGGCGTGCCGAACACGGTGGTGGTGCTGAGGAACGACAGCTCGCCGACTTCCGAGCGAATCCGCATCGGCACCACCACCGCATCGGGGTCCGGCGCGTCGTCATGGGCGGGCGCCGGATACGACGCCAGTTCCGCGTGCAGCGCCAGCAGGACGGCATCGCCGGTCGCATCGATCTGCTGCTGCAGTCGATGCAGCAGGTGCGCGCGCCACTGGCCGAGATTGAGGATCCGCGGCGCCACGCCCTCCGGATGCAGGCTCAATCGCAACACGTTGACCGGCGGCGCCAGCAACTGCGGCGCGACCCCTGTGAGCAGCGGTGCCAGCGCGCGGTTTGCGGCCTGCAGCTGCCAGTGCCGGTCGACCGCGAGCGCCGGGTAGGGTTCGTGACCGCGCAGCACCAGGTCGATCGCCTTGCGCGCCTGCTCCAGCGAGGGGTCGTCGATGCGGCGCTCGCTGTAGACCGGGGCGTAGCCGGCGGCGACGAACAGCGCGTTGCGCTCGCGCAGCGGCACCTCCAGCCGGTCGGACAGGCGCAGCAGCATCGCCCGGCTCGGCAGCGAGCGTCCGGTCTCGACGAAGCTCAGGTGGCGCGAGGAAATGTCGGCCAGGCCGGCGAGGTCGAGTTGCGACAGATGGCGGCGCTGGCGCCAGTGGCGCAACTGCTCGCCGACGCTGCGCAGGTGGGCTTGGGGCGTGTTCATGCCGGTCACGATAGCCGCTCGCACCCTGGCGGACGCTTACCTGGCGGGTAATCGCTTCGATGACCGCGCGCCGGCAGCATGGCCGCGTCCCGTCCAACCGAGGAGCCCGCCATGAACCTGCGCCAGATGCCAGCCCATCCCCGTTTCCTCACGCGCGTGCTGTTGATCGACGCGATCGCCTCCGGCGCCACCGCGGTGCTGCTGATCGCGGGCGCCGACCTGCTGGCACCGCTGCTGCAACTGCCCTTGGGCCTGTTGCGCGGCGCGGGCGTGGTGCTGGTGCCCTTCGTGGCGCTGGTCTATGGGCTCTCGCGGCAGGCGACGCCGCCACGCAGCGCGATCGCCGTGGTGGTCGCGGTCAACTTCGCCTGGGTCGTGGCGAGCGTCTGGGTGGCGTTCGGTGGCGCGTGGCAGCCGAGCATGGCCGGGGTCGGCTTCGTGCTGGCGCAGGCGGCGGCTGTGCTGGTGTTCGCCGATCTGGGCTGGCTGGGCCTGCGCGCGACGCGCAACGTGCCGGCCTGAGGCAGCGCGATGCGGGTCGGGGCGCTGCAGGGCGCCGGCGCCCGGGTGTTGCCGGCGCCGGCTACTCGCCGAACTCGCGCGAGGGCAGCGCCACCCGCCGCTGCGGTCGGCCCACCAGATCGAGGAAGTTGTTGAACACGGCATCGGCGCTGGCCTGCATCGCGGCGATGTGCTCGCGGGTGTGGGCCCGGATCGCGGCTTCGTCGTGCAGGCCCTCGCGGCGCTCGAGCTCGGCGCGGTAGCCGGGCGTGGCCAGCCAGCGTTCGATCAGCGGCTCGTCCATCTCCAGGTGGAACTGGAACCCGTAGGCCTTCTCGCCCCAGCGGAACGCCTGCTGCTCGCAGGTGTCGCTGCGGGCGAGGTGCACCGCGCTGCGCGGGATCTCGAAATGCCGGCCATGCCACTGGAACACCGGCGCCTCGTCGCCCAGCGGCGCCAGCACCGGGTCGCTGCGGCCGGCCTCGGTCGCCTGCAGCCGGTACCAGCCGATCTCCGGCGTGTGGTGGCGCTTCACCGGCGCGCCGAGCGCGTGCGCCAGCAACTGCGCGCCGAGGCAGATCCCGAGCACCGGCTTGCCCTGGCCGAGCATGCGCTCGATTGCCGCAAGCTCGGTGCGCAGGTGCGGGCGGGCGTGCTGCTCGTCGACGTTCATCGGTCCCCCGAGCACCACCAGGCCGCGGTAGCGGTCGACATCGGGCTGCGCGTCGGGTTCGCGCTCGAAGTTGACGAAGCGGATGCGGTGGCCGCGACGCCGGATCAGCGGATCGAGCGTGCCCAGGGGTTCGGCGGCGACGTGCTGGAAGACGAGGATGCGGGACATGCGACGATTCTATGAACGTGGCGCCTGTCCTGGAACCGACGGTTGCGGCTGTGACCAGCGGATCGGCCTGCGATGGCCCGCGAAGGGCGGGACGCGGCGGAGGCCCGACGTACTGCGTTCGCAGCGAGCGCCGGCACCGTCCGCGGGAACGATGCAAGTCCGGCGACGCCCCGGTCAGCGCCCGCGATGCGGCGGCTTGCCCTTGCGCGGGCCCGCGGGCTTGCCGGGGGCCGGACCGCCCGGGCGTCGTCGCGGCGGCGCGCGGCGTTCGTCGTCCGCCCGCCGGATCTTCAGCTGCTGTCCCGAGACCCACACCTTCTTCAGCAGTTCGAGGATCTCGCGTGGCATGCCCTCGGGCAGGTCGACCAGGCTGTGGTCGTCGCGGATGTCGATGCGGCCGATGTAGCGGCTCTCGAGCTCGGCCTCGTTGGCGATCGCGCCGACGATGTTGCCGGGCTGCACGCCGTGGACGTGGCCGACCTCGACGCGGAAGGTCTCCATCGCGAAGCCGGTGTCGGTACCGGATCGGGCGGCCCGTTCCGGACGCTCGCGCGGCGTACGCGCTGGCGTCGCGGGTTCGGGCTCGAAGGCCGCTTCCGCCGCATTGCGCATGGGCGGTTCCTCGCGCGCGGGCTCGCGGCGCGGCGGGCCGGCTGGCGCGGTTTCGCGCCGGGGATGCGCCGGGGCGGGGGCGGTGGCTTCGCGCCTGGGATAGGCCTGGCCGGGCGCGGCTTCCCGCCGCTCCATGCGTTCGCGCGGACCGCGGCCCTCGTCGCGATGCGGGCGCGGCCTGTCGGCGGAGGCCGGGAGCAGCAGCGGCGTGTCGCCCTGCACGATCTTCGCCAGTGCCGCGGCGATCTCGACGGCGGGCACGTTGTGTTCGCGCTCGTAGCGTTCGACGAGGTCGCGGAACATGGCGAGGTCCGGACTCTCGAGCGCCCCGGTCACGCGTTCGAGGAACTTCTCGACGCGGCGCTCGTTGACCGTCTCCACGCTCGGCAGCTGCATCGCCTCGATCTTCTGCCGGGTGGCGCGCTCGATCGCCCCGAGCATGCCGCGCTCGCGCGGCGCCGCGAACAGGATCGCCTCGCCGCTGCGCCCGGCGCGGCCGGTGCGGCCGATGCGGTGGACGTAGCTCTCGGTGTCGTAGGGAATGTCGTAGTTCAGCACGTGGCTGATGCGCTCCACGTCCAGTCCGCGCGCGGCGACGTCGGTGGCCACCAGGATGTCGATGCGGCCGTCCTTGAGCGACTGGATGGTCTTCTCGCGCTGCTTCTGGTCGAGATCGCCATTGATCGCGGCTGCGGCGAACCCGCGCGCCGCCAGCTTCTCGGCCAGTTCCGCGGTGCCCAGCTTGGTGCGCGCGAACACGATCATCGCGTCGAAGGGTTCGGCCTCGAGGATCCGGGTGAGCGCATCGAGCTTGTTGGTGCCGCTGACCATCCACACCCGCTGGCGGATGTTGGCCGCGGTGGTGGTCTGCGACTTGATCGCGATCTCCACCGGGTCCTTGAGGTAGGTCTGGGCGATACGCTTGATCTGCGCCGGCATCGTGGCCGAGAACAGCGCCACCTGGCGCGTGGCCGGCGTCTTCTTCAGCACCGCTTCCACATCGTCGATGAAGCCCATGCGCAGCATCTCGTCGGCTTCGTCGAGGATCAGCGTGCGCAGTTCCGACAGGTCCAGCGAACCGCGATCGAGGTGGTCGATCACCCGCCCGGGCGTGCCCACGATCACCTGCACGCCGCGCTTGAGCGCGCTCAGCTGCACGCCGTACGCCTGGCCGCCGTAGATCGGCAGCACGTGGAAGCCGGGGAGATGGGTCGCGTACTTCTGGAACGCCTCGGCCACCTGGATCGCCAGCTCGCGCGTGGGCGCCAGCACCAGCACCTGCGGCTTCCTGGCGGCGGGGTCGAGCCGCGCGAGCGCGGGCAGGGCGAAGGCTGCGGTCTTGCCGGTGCCGGTCTGGGCCTGGCCGAGCACGTCGCGCCCCTGCAGCAGCGGCGGGATGGTGGCGGCCTGGATCGGCGAGGGGGATTCGTAGCCGACATCGGCCAGCGCCTGCATCAGGGCTGGCGGCAGGCCGAAATCGGCGAAATGGACGGCTGGGGCGTCGGCGCTCATGGCGTTCCGGCCGGCGCCGGACCTTGAAAATCGGGCGCACAGTGTACGCGGCGGCAGGTCATGGCGCCGTCGCGCACCGCAGACGCCGCGCCCGCTAGCATGGCGTTTTCCTGCTGATGGCCATCATCCACCCCATGTCCGAACCCTGCAGATGCCACGGTCCGCGGGCCCGGCCGCTGGCGAACGCGCCGCGGCGTGCGGCGCCACCGTGCACGCAAACCGACCGCTGGCCGCGATCGGTCCACAGGGCTGCCTGATGCGCGCCCTGCGTTTCGACAACGCCATGCTGCGCGAGCTTCCCGGCGATCCGGAGTCGGGCCCGCGGCTGCGGCAGGTGGATGCGGCCTGGTCGCGGGTGCGGCCGACCCCGGTCGCCGCGCCGGAGTTGCTGGCGTATTCGCGCGAGCTTGCGGCCGAACTCGGCCTGACGGAGGCGGACGTGCACGACCCCGGATTCGCTCAGGTCTTCGCCGGCAACGCGCTGCTGCCGGGCATGGATCCGTACGCCGGCAACTATGGAGGCCACCAGTTCGGGCACTGGGCCGGGCAACTCGGCGACGGCCGCGCGATCACGCTGGGCGAGACGGTGCTGGCCGAGGGCGGACGCCGCGAGCTGCAGCTCAAGGGCGCGGGGCTGACCCCGTATTCGCGCAGCGCCGATGGCCGCGCGGTGCTGCGCTCGTCGATCCGGGAATTCCTGTGCAGCGAGGCGATGCACCACCTCGGCATCCCGACCACGCGCGCGCTGTCTCTGGTGGGGACCGGCGAGAAGGTGGTACGCGACATGTTCTACGACGGCCATCCGCAGGCCGAGCCGGGCGCGATCGTGTGCCGGGTCGCGCCTTCGTTCCTGCGCTTCGGTCATTTCGAGCTGCCTTCCTCGCGCGGCAACGTGGATCTGCTGCGGCGGCTGGCGGACTTCTGCATCCATCGCGATTTCCCGCACCTGCTGGGCGGACGCGCCAGCCAGCCGCTGGACGAACTGCAGGCGCGAGGTGCCTTTACCGAAGCCCTTTACGGGGAATGGTTCAGCGAGATATGCGAGCGCACCGCGCGTCTTGTCGCGGGCTGGATGCGCGTGGGCTTCGTGCACGGCGTGCTCAACACCGACAACATGTCGATCCTCGGCCTGACCATCGACTACGGGCCCTACGGCTGGATCGACGACTACGACCCCGACTGGACGCCGAACACCACCGACGCGCAGGGTCGTCGCTACCGCTTCGGCTGGCAGCCGCGGGTCGCGCACTGGAATCTTGGGCAGCTGGCGCATGCGCTGTCGCCACTGTTCGCGGGCGTGGAGATGTTACAGGCCGGGCTGGACCGGCATGCCGCTGCATTCGCGGAAGCGGAACGCGACAACGTGGCGCGCAAGCTCGGGTTGGCGGAGTGTCGCGACGACGACCTTGCCCTCATGCAGCGGCTGCAGGCGCTGATGCAGGCGGCGCAGGCCGACATGACGTTGCTGTTCCGCACGCTGGCGGACATCGAACCGGCGCAGCCGTCTGTGGATGCGTTGCGCGAGGCGTTCTACGACGAAGGCCTGCGCAGGGCGCACGAGCCGGCGTTCGCCGCATGGCTGCGGGACTATGCCGGCAGGCTGGCGCTGGATCCGCTGCACGCCGACGAGCGCCGGGCGCGGATGCATGCCGCCAACCCGAAGTACGTGCTGCGCAACTACCTGGCGCAACAGGCGATCGACCGGGCCGAGGCCGGCGATCCCTCCGGCATTACCGACCTGCTCGAGGTGATGCGGCATCCGTACGGGGAGCAGCCCGGGCGCGAGGCGTTCGCCGCCAGGCGTCCCGAGTGGGCCAGGTCACGCGCCGGGTGCTCGATGCTGTCGTGCAGTTCCTGACGAACCGGAGCCACGCTTCGCTTCTTGCCGGCAGGAAGCTGCCGCGCATCCGGCTGCGGTCCTCACCCGATGCCGCCATGACCGGCGCGCCAGATCCCGCGTCACCGAAAGTTCGAACGCGGCGGCCGGCCGGGCCGCCTTCGTGGAATGAACCGGGCGAAACGTAGTTGTTCTCCGAACCGTGGGAAGCTCTGCGTGTGCTCGTTGATCGCGGGCCGGGTGCGGATGCCCCTGGGTACGAATGTCCCCCGGCAACGGCCTGCGGCCGTCGCCTCCTCTTTGATTTCGCACCCAGGGGCATCCGCACCCAGCGCTCCAGATCGATGGCGCTTCAACGCGCGCAGGCCCGGGGGGACATGGCGCCCGGCGCACGCGCCCGCAAGCCGAGCCCCGCCGTGGCCGGCAGGCCTTTCGCGGTGAAATCAAGGGGGAGGCAGGCGCCTGCAGGCGCATGCCGGAGGACATTCACCGCGAAAGGCCTGCCGGGCATGGCGGGGCCCTCAGGTCGCCAGGGTGTGGCGACGCGCGCCGCCATCGGTCGCTGGCAGGCGAACGAACCCGCCTCACAGACTATGGGCCACGAGTGCTGCGCATCGCCTCGCAACAGGCGCCCTGCTCCGGGGCCGGTCGAAGAACAAAAAAGGCCGGCTTATTTGCCGGCCTTCTTTTCCTTCTTCACAGCGCGCTTTTCCTTCAGCGACTTTTCCGGCTTCTTCTTGTCTTCCTTGCGCTTGTCCAGGTTCTTGGCCATGACGGTCTCCGGTGGCGTGGCGGCGCAAGCTTACTGCGTCCCACGGCCGCCGGACAGGGCCGGACCATGACCGCCGGCCGGGTCGTTCGCCGGGCCGGGATTCATTCCTGGAGGAAAGCCCCGCAACCGGCGTAGGTCTCGCCGCCGACCGTCAGATCGATGCTGGCCGGGTAGCGCTCGTCGCTCATGCCGTCGCTGCAGTCGCCGCGGGTGATGCGCAGGGTGACCTCGCTGCCGTCGTCGGCCTGGCCGGCGAATCCTTCGCCCTGGTCCAGGGGCGTGGGCTGGGCGACCACCAGCCTGCGCTCGCCCATTTCCAGATCGAGCAGCAGTCGCGGGGCGGGGCCGCCCTCCACCTCCAGCGACCAGAACGGCTCGGTGCCCAGGCCGCGGAAGTGCGCACCCCGGCTGCGGGCCTCGTGCCAGGGCGAGCCCTGTTCGGTGACGATGCAGGCATGGCTGACGCCGTCGAGGGTGAGGGTCGCGCCGTCGCCCTTGTTCCAGAATTCGTTGCCGGCGGTATCGGCGTAGCGCGCGCCGGACGCCGCCACCGCCTGCGGCAGCCGGGTGCGGCCGGTGCCGATCGACAGGGTGACATGGCCGGCGGCGTTGTCGAACTCCGCACCGACCTGCAGGTCGCCGCAGCGGAAATGCGCGGTCGTGATCCCGGCAACGGGCGAGGGCGGCTCGACGGCGGGCGTTTGCGCTGCGGTCGGCGGCTCCGTCACCGTCGGCCCGGGCGGCCGGTCGGGGCTGCAGGCGGACGCCAGCAGCAGCGCAAGGACGGCGTGGCAGGCGGGCAGGACGCGCATGGCGATCCTCCTTTCGGGCGGCTGCACCACTGTCGGCCAAGGCCGCCGCGAACGCAAATGCGGCTTCGCGGGGTTGCCGCGCCGGCCAACGCGCAATGTCGCCGTCACCTGGGCAGTCGCTGCGTGCGCAGCACCGGATACAGGTCCAGGCGTTCGTCCCAGGAGGGATGGCGCCGATGGAAGAATTCCAGGCGCGCGGCGGGATCGCCTGCGAAGTCGCTGTCCTCGCGCAGGCGACGCTCGAATTCCGCCTTCAGCGCCGGCTCGGCGGCCAGCATCTCGCGCGCCACCGCTTCGGCCACGTAGGCCTCCATGTACTCCTTGCGCTCGAAGGCATTGTTGAACAGGCCCCACTGCAGCAGCGAATCGGGCGCCTGCGGTTCCAGCAGCGCCATCACCAGCCTGGCCTTCGGTTGCGCGATCGGCACGAACAGCGAGCCGGCGGGCACGTCGCGACGCTCTTGCGACCAGCCGCCTTCCACCGTCAGCCGCTGGTGGCCCTCGACCGAGCCCGCCGCCAGCTGCTTTCCGGTGGCTCGGAACGTCTCGACATCGGCCTCCGGCAGCGCGGCCGCGAGCGTGGCGTGGACGATGCCGTGCGCGCGCAGCCGCTCGCCGACCTGCGCGGCGAACGCGGCGGGCACCAGGTAGCCGCCGCGCGGCGCGTCCACCAGCGTCCGCGGCACGATCTCGTCGCGCAGGGGCACCTTCCACACCTGGGGCGTGGCCGGGTCGTAGCGGGTCATCGGCGCCCCGGAAACTTCGGAAGGCGTGCGCGTATAGGCGTAGCCGCGGAAGTCGATCGTGCGGCTGCGCGCGGTGGCGTGGTAATCGAGCGCCACCGGCGTTCCTGCGAGTTCGCGCGCATCGGCCGCCTGCGCCACTGCCATCCATTCGCGGCCATGGCGGGCGACCTGTCCGAGCACCGAGACGATGGTGTTGCGGGTGATGCGCACCCGGACCGGGTATTCCTTCCACGAATGCGTCTCGACCAGCATCGCCAGCCGGTTGCGCAACAGGAAGTAGCCGTGCGAGAAGCGCGGCGGCGCCACGCCGTCCTCGAAGCCGGTGGCCGGATCCTGGTAATCCGCGAACGAGGGATAGAACGGCAGCGGCAGCGAGCCCTGCGCCGCGAGATCGGCCATCGTGCGCGTGCGCAACGCGAGGCCGGCCTCGCGCAGGCGCTCGTCGCCGCCGTGCAACGGTTCGACCTGGATCGAGATGTCGTGCTCGAACTGGGCGCCGTTGGTGGCATGCAGGTCGATGGTGGCGATCGGATCCCAGGCCTCCACCAGCGCCAGCATCGCCCGCATCTCTGGCGAATCGGCCTTGGCGTAGTCGCGGTTGAGGTTGTAGTTCTGCGCCGTGGTGCGCCAGCCCATCTCCTCCGGGCCGCGCTGGTTGGGGCGGTTCCAGGCGCCGAAGCGCTCGTGGCCGTCGACGTTGAACACCGGCACGAACACCCACACCAGCCGCTCGAGCGCGCCCGGGGCGGCCTCGCCCTCCAGGACCTGCCGCAGCGCGAGGAAGCCGGCGTCCTTGCCGTCGATCTCGCCGGCGTGGATGCCGCCCTGCATCAGCACCACGGGGATGCCGCGTTCCCGCGCGGCGGCGGGCGTGAGCGCACCGCTGCGCGAGACCACCAGCGCCTTCATCGGCCGGCCCTCGGGGGTGGTGCCGAAGTCGACGCAGCGCACGGCATCGGGATGGCGCTGCGCGAACGCCGCGCACAGCGCGACCGTCTCGTCGTAGCGGCCGGTCTTGGCGAAGCCGCTGCGCTCGGCTTGGGTGGACAGGGGCGCTGCGGCCAGGGCGGGGAGGGCGGCGAGCAGCGCCGCGAGGGTACAGGCGAGGGTGGATCGCATCAGCGGAGCCGGTGGTAGGAAGGTGACGCGCATGATGCCAGCGCAGCGCCGCCCCGGCCCGTGTCGATGGTCCGGCGACACGGGCGTCGGCGGACGCGATGGGTTAGCCTTCCGGCTCCGCCATCCTCCGGACCGATCGCCGCATGACGACCGCCGCCACGCCCGCCGCGCAGGGGCCGATGCCCCGCCAGATCAAGTACATCATCGGCAACGAGGCCTGCGAGCGGTTCAGCTTCTACGGGATGCGCAACATCCTGGTGCCGTTCCTGATCAGTTCGGTGCTGCTGCAGTACCTGCCCCAGGGCAGCGAACGCGAGGCGATGGCGAAGGACGTCTTCCACACCTTCGTGATCGGCGTGTACTTCTTCCCGCTGCTCGGCGGCTGGCTCTCGGACCGGTTCTTCGGCAAGTACAACACCGTCCTGTGGTTCTCGCTGATCTACTGCGCCGGCCATGCCTGCCTGGCGCTGTTCGAGGACAACCGCACGGGCTTTTTCACCGGGCTGTTCCTGATCGCGCTGGGGTCGGGCGGCATCAAGCCGCTGGTGGTGAGCTTCTGCGGCGACCAGTTCGACCAGACTAACAAGGACAAGGCCAAGCTGGTCTTCGACGCCTTCTACTGGATCATCAACTTCGGTTCGTTCTTCGCCTCGCTGTTCGCGCCGCTGCTGCTGCGCAACTTCGGGCCGGCGGTGGCGTTCGGAGTGCCGGGGATCCTGATGTTCATCGCCACGGTCATCTTCTGGATGGGCCGCAAGCAGTACGTCAACGTGCCGCCGTCGGGCAACGACCCGGATTCGTTCCTCAACGTGATCCGCACCGCGCTGCGCGAACGCCGCGCGGGGCAGGGCAATGCCGGCACGCTGGTGGCCTGGGGCGGGATCGCGGTGGCGGCCCTGATGCTGGTGCTGTGGGCGCTCAAGGCGCTGGGCGCGGGACTGGCGTGGTGGCCCGACTCGTTCGGTTTCGTCATCACCGCCTGCCTGGCGCTGGGCGTGCTGATCGCGTTCGGCGGCTGGGGCGCCTCGCTGCAGCTGGAGCGCGCACGCGGCCGGCACCCGGACGCGGCGGTGGACGGCGTGCGCGCGGTGCTGCGGATCCTGATCGTGTTCGCGCTGGTGACGCCGTTCTGGTCGCTGTTCGACCAGAAGGCCTCGACCTGGATCATCCAGGGCAACGCCATGGTGATCCCGCACGACCAGTGGTGGTGGCCGAGCTGGCTGATCAAGGAACCGGCGCAGATGCAGGCGCTGAACCCGCTGCTGGTGATGCTGCTGATCCCGTTCAACAACATCGTGCTGTACCCGCTGCTGCGGCGGATGGGCTTCGTGGTCACGGCGCTGCGCCGGATGGGCTGGGGCATCGCGATCTCGGGCGTGTCGTGGATCGTGGCCGGCGTGCTGCAGCTGTGGATCGACGGCGGCGCCGACGTCTCGCTGGCCTGGCAGTCGCTGCCCTACCTGCTGCTGACCTTCGGCGAGGTGCTGGTGTCGGCGACCGCGCTCGAGTTCGCCTACAGCCAGGCGCCGTATGCGATGAAGGGCGTGATCATGGCGTTCTGGTACCTCACCAGTACGTTCGGCAGTCTGTGGGTGCTGCTGACCAACGCCGGCGTGCGCAACGACGGCTTCAAGGCGATGATCGCGCAGACCGGCCTGAGCGAGCCGGCGTTCCTGATGTTCTTCTTCGCTGCGTTCGCGTTCGTGGCGGCGCTGGCGTTCGCGCTGTACGCGCGCACCTACCCGATGCAGGACAATTACCGGATCGCGAGCTGAGGCCGGAGCCTACCGCATGCAATCGATCGTCACCTTCGTCCTGATCGGCGTGACCGTGCTGGTCTCGTGGCAGGCCTTCAGCAACCGCAGGCTGCTCGACCGGCTGATCCTGTGGCCGCCGGCGATCGACCGCCACCGGCAATACGACCGTCTGGTCACCCACGGCTTCATTCACGCCGACGCCCAGCACCTGCTGTTCAACATGATCACGCTGTTCTTCTTCGGGCGCGCGATCGAACCGGTGTTCGTCGAGCGCATCGGCCACCTGGGCTTCGCCGCGTTCTACCTGTCGGCGATCGTGATGGCGATCATGCCGACCTACTTCCGCCACCAGAAGGATGCCGGCTATCGCAGCCTCGGCGCCTCGGGCGCGGTCTCGGCCGTGCTCTTCAGCTTCATCCTGTTCGCGCCGTGGAGCCTGATCTTCGTGTTCTTCCTGCCGGTGCCGGCGATCCTGTACGCGGCGATGTACATCGGCTACTCGATCTGGATGGACCGCCGCGGCGGCGACAACGTCAACCACAGCGCCCACCTCTGGGGCGCGGCCTACGGCATCCTGTTCACGGTGCTGATGGAGCCGCGCGTGGCGTCGACCTTCGTGGCAAGATTGCTCTCGCCGTCCTTCGGGGGCTGACCGGCGCCGTCGCGCCGGACCGGTGCAGGGACGCGGGGGAGTGGGGATGGGAACAGGCTGGTGGGCCGCGGCGCTTGCCGCGGTGGCGTGGACGGGCGCCCTGGCGCAGGAACCGGCCGATGGCCGGGCCGAGCAAGCCGCGGTGGAGGCGGAGTCCGCGTTCGCGGCCATCCCCGAACCATGGAGGGCCTATTACCGCGACGCGGCGGAGGCGGATCTCGTCGAGGACCGCCTGCAGCGTTGCCTCGCCTACCCCGACCTGCCAGGCAACCGCTGGCCGGACGGGCACGCCGATGCCCACTGCCGTTTCCACGCGCTCGAGCCGCTCGACGTGCGCACGATCGAGGCGTATCTCGCTGCCGGGGATGCGGCGGCGCTGGATCGCCTGCTGGACGAAATGCTGGACCGGCACTACTCGGCGCAGGAGTTCGGCGAGGACATCGACGTGGCATTGGAGGCGCTGCACGACGCCAGCGCCGAGACTGACCTGCTGACGTCACGCTGGCTCGAGCTTGCGCCGGACAGCGCCTACGCCAACCTCGCGCGCGCCAGTCATCTTCGCCAGGCCGCGTGGAGCGCCCGTGGCGGTGCATGGGCCAGGGAAACGCCACGCGAGAGCTTCCAGCGCATGGAACGATTCGCGGAGCAGGCCCTGCCTCTGTACCGGGAGGCGATCCGCATCGAACCGCGCCTGCTGCCCGCCTATGCCGGCCTGCTCAACCTGGGCATCCTGACCTCGCGCGATGACCTGCAGCGCGAGGCGATCGCCGGGGCGCAGGCGCAGGACCCGGGCTGCGTCGAGATGGCGCGGCAGCGCATGAACGCCCTGGAGCCTCGCTGGGGTGGTTCCTACGAGGAAATGCTGTCTTTCGGCGCGGAGCTGTCGCGCCATCTGCCTCGCCGGCCGCAGCTGGCGATCCACGTCGCGGCGCCCTACGCCGACCGGGGCGACGTGCTGGTCTCCGAGGATGCGTTCACGCGCGAGACCGTCGCCATCCTCGAGGCCGCCGTGCGCATCGGCTCGAACGAAGGTGCGTTGAGGCAGGCAGCCAACGTCGTCCTGAACCTGCCGGCGTCCGAGGGCGGGGCCGATCACTGGAAAGGCGTGGCCATGCTGCTGCAGGAGCATCGGTTCAACGAAACCAGCGCATGGGCGCACCGCCAGATCGGCTGGCAGCTGCTCAGACTGGATCCGCAATGGGCCCTGCGCCACGCGCAGCGCGCCGAGGCCCTCGATCCGGAGGACGCATTCGGACAGTACCTGCTCGGCGCCGGGTATCGGCGAACGCACAGGTTCGAGCAGGCCGAGCAGCACTATCTGGCGGCTGCAGCCGACGCCGTACAGCGACGCGGGTCGCTGGTCGAACTTTCGATGATGCTGCTCTACGGGGGTGGCGCGGAGCGCGAGCAGGCCGCGGCGAAGGCCAAACCCCACATCGATCGCCTGCTGGACGAGTACCCGGACGAGGGCGCGGCATGGGCGATGCGACTGGACCAGTCGGTGATCACCGATGCATACGTCGACCTGGAGGTCGTGCGGGAATTCCTGCGCCATGCCAACCGCGACGATCCCTGGCAGGCGCAGCGCGCAGAGCAGCTGGAAACGGAACTTGGGGAGCAGGGCGTGCCGGCGGAACGCTGGCGACCCTGACCGGTCCGGGCTCAGACGGCCGAGGTCTGCACGCTGCGCTGGTCGCGATCGGCGTCGGTGACCCGGTAGGTCTGCTCGAGGCCGCCGTAGATCAGCGAATCGAGCTGGGTGAACTCGAGGTTGTCGACGTCGCCGTTGCGCACGAGTTCGAACAGTCGGCCGATGGCCTGGTGCTGGGTGTTGCTGTCGATCATGGGATGCCCCGCGGTTCGTGTCGGTTCCCAGATGGAAGCAGGTTCCATGCCAGCCGCAATCGTGATGATGGTCAAGTTTCTTCGGACCCAGTGCGTCACCTCGCAGGCCGCGTGGGCGCGTTGACGTCAACGCGGACGCGGCACGCCACAATGGCGCCGATGCGGACTCGAGGGGGAAGGCAGTTGGACACGGTGACGATCGAACACATCCCGGGCAGCGCGTTCCACGCCCATGCGGCAGGCGACCGGGGCGTGCTGGAGTACCGCCTGTGCGGCGGACGGATGGAGATCACCCATACCTTCGTGCCGTCTTCGCTGCGCGGACGCGGCCTTGCCGGGCGACTGGTGCGCGCCGCCCTGGACCACGCGCGGGCCCAACGCCTCGAGGTGGTGCCGAGTTGCCCGTACGCGGCGGACTGGATCGACGGCCATCCGGCCTACGCCGACCTGGTGGCGACCCCCTGACCAGGGGATCGGCGCACACGGAGGCTCCGCCGGCCGGCCCGATCTGCCAGACTGCGCGCCCCCGCAACGCCGCCGCGACCTCTCCATGCGCCTTAACCGCTACATCAGCGATACCGGCCATTGCTCCCGTCGCGAAGCCGACCGCCTGATCGGCGAGGGCCGGGTCAGCGTCAATGGCATGCGTGCGCGCATCGGTGCCGAGGTGGGCGAGGGCGATGCGGTGCTGGTCGACGGCCAGTCCCTCAAGCCGCGCAGCGCGGCGAAGGGCAAGCGCCGGCACGTGTACATCGCCCTCAACAAGCCGGCGGGCATCACCTGCACGACCGAGTCGTCGGTGAAGGGCAACATCGTCGAGTTCGTCGGCCACGAGCAGCGGATCTTCCCGATCGGGCGCCTGGACAAGGAATCCGAAGGGCTGATCCTGCTGACCAGCAACGGCGACATCGTCAACGCGATCCTGCGCGCCGAGAACAAGCTGGAGAAGGAATACCTGGTGGCCGTGAACCATCCGGTGACGGCGGAATTCCTGCGCGGGATGAGCCGCGGGGTGCCGGTGCACGGCCAGGTCACGTTGCCGTGCCGGACCGGCAAGGTCGGCCCGTTCGGATTCCGGATCGTGCTGGTGCAGGGCCTGAACCGGCAGATCCGGCTGATGGCCGCGCACTTCGGATTCCGGGTCCGGCAACTGCGGCGGATGCGGATCGGGCCGGTGCTGTTGGGCCGGCTCAAGCCCGGCCAGTGGCGAAACCTGACCGACGCCGAGCTGGCCGCGATGCTGCCCGGCCGCGAGGACTGGTAGGGTCGGCCCCAGGGGAGGGGGGTTTACACATCGCGCTGAAAGTGCGCTATCGTGCGCGGACTGTTCAAGGCCGGGATCACGGTACATCGTGGCTCCGATGCGGTAGATCACGAGAGTCCGAAGCCGTCCATGGCGGCCGCTCCAGACGATCCGCTCCATCGTTCGCGTTACCCCTTGCTCGATACAGTCCAGGCACCCCTGACAGGGCCTGGTATCCATCCACTGTCTAGTTTCAAGGAGTAACAAAATGACCGAACGTCAGACCGGCACCGTCAAGTGGTTCAACGACGCGAAGGGCTTCGGCTTCATCACCCCGGAAAGCGGCCAGGACCTGTTCGTCCACTTCCGCTCGATCCAGGGCACCGGCTTCAAGTCGCTGCAGGAAGGCCAGAAGGTCTCCTTCAAGGTCGTGCAGGGCCAGAAGGGCCTGCAGGCCGACGAAGTGCAGCCGCTCTAGGCAGCCGCTCGCTTCAAGGCGCCTCGCAAGACCAGGAAGGGCCCCGGGTGGCAACACCCGGGGCTTTTTCATGGGCGGACGGTGGCCGCGGCGGCGCCCGCAACCGGCCCCGCGCCGGTCACCCCGGCCCGGCAACGATGGCCGATCCCCACGCTCGCTGCGGTCGGTCCACCAGCGCGAACTGGCCTTGACTCCGCGTGCACCACCAGCTTGTTACAAAATCGTTAGTCCGCGCGTATGCTGCGCGCGCCGAAGCCGTCATCGACAGGGGATCAGGAGGAACATGAAGCGGTTGCTGCCTACCATCGCCTTGCTGCTCGCGCTGGTCGCGTGCCGCCGCGAGGCCGCTCCGCCGGCACAGCCGGAACCCGTGGCTTCGCCCCAGACCCCGGCCGCGAACGTCGAGCCCCTGCGCGAGCCGGTGGTGCTCGAGGACGTGGTCGAGAGCGACCCCCGCTACATCCTCGGCATCACCTATCCGCCGGACGTCGACAAATACCCGGGGCTCGCCGCCGAACTCAAGGCGTATTCCGACGCCGCCCGGGCCGACCTGTTGGCGGCGGTCGCGGAGCTGGATGCCGCCGCCGGACCCGCGTTGTACGACCTCGCGCTGGAGTTCAAGATCGTCGCCGACACGCCGGAGGTGTTCGCGGTCGCCGCCGACGGCAGCAGCTTCACCGGCGGTGCGCACGGCGCGCCGCTGATCGCGCGTTTCGTCTGGCTGCCGCGGCAGGACCGGCTGTTGACCGCCGACGCACTGATCCGGGACCCGAGCGCGTGGCGCGAGATCTCCGCCTTCGTGCGCGAGCAGTTGCATGCCGCGCTGTCGCAGCGGGTGGATGCCGACGACCTGGATCCGGTCGAGCGCGAGCGCGTGGTCCGGTCGGCGGGGCGCATGATCGACGAGGGTTCCACGCCCGAGGCCGACAGTTTCTCCGAGTTCGAGCCGGTCCTCGGCGAGGATGGCCGGCTGGCCGCGCTGCGTTTCGTGTTCCCGCCGTACCAGGTGGGACCGTATTCGGATGGCGCACAGACGGTGGAAGTACCCGCCGGCATCCTGCTTCCGCACGTCGCCGCCGAGTACAGGCCGCTGTTTTCCACCGGTCCCGCCACGCAGTAGACTCGTCCCGCAGGCGCCGGGGGGGGGGGGGAGGCCGCCGGCGCGAAGGCGGGAGCATGGGCGAGGACCGTTTCCGGGACCGTTTGCAGGCACTGCTCGCGGAGGCGGACGTCCGCGTCGATGGTGTGCGTCCCTGGGACCTGCGCCTGCGCGACCCGGGCGTTCCGGCACGCCTGCTGTCGGGGGGCTCGCTCGCGCTGGGCGAGTCGTACATGGACGGGGGCTGGGACGCGGACTCGCTCGATGGCCTGCTCCAGCGCCTGCTCGCGGCGCACCTGGAGCGGCGCGTCCACGGCTTCGCCGACCTGCGCCTGGCGGTGCTCGCGCGACTGTTCAACCTGCAGCACGGACGACGCGCGCACGTGGTCGGCGAACGCCACTACGACCTCGGCAACGACCTGTACGCGGCCATGCTCGGCAAGCGCATGGTCTACAGCTGCGGATACTGGCGCACGGCCGGCGACCTCGACGCGGCGCAGGAAGCCAAGCTCGACCTGTGCTGCCGCAAGCTCGGGTTGCGACCCGGCATGAGCCTGCTCGACATCGGCTGCGGCTGGGGCGAGATGCTCAGGTTCGCCGCGCAGCGGTATGGCGTATCGGGCAAGGGGGTGACGATCTCGCGCGAGCAGGCGGCGTATGCGCGCGACCTGTGCGCCGGGCTGCCGGTCGAGATCCGCGTGCAGGACTACCGCGAACTCGACGGAACCTTCGACCGGATCGTTTCGATCGGGATGTTCGAGCACGTCGGGGTGAAGAACTACGAGGCCTACTTCGACCTGGCGCGCCGCTGCCTCGCGCCGGACGGCCTGTTCCTGCTGCACACCATCGGCGGCAACATCAGCCGCATGCATACCGATCCCTGGATCGCGAAGTACATCTTCCCGAACTCGATGCTGCCCTCGGCGGCGCAGCTGGCGGCGGCGCTGGAAGGGCGCTTCGTGATCGAGGACTGGCACAGCTTCGGCGCCGACTACGACCGTACCCTGCAGGCCTGGCGCGACAACATCGAGGCCGCGTGGACGACGCTGCCGGCGCGCTACGACGAGCGCTTCCGGCGCATGTGGCGCTACTACCTGTCGGCGTCGATGGCGTCCTTCCGCGTGCGCCTGATCCAGCTGTGGCAACTGGTGCTGTCGCCGCGCGGGGTGGCCGGTGGCTATGTCGCGCCGCGTTGAGCGCCGCAGGCGGCGACGTCAGCGCGCGTCTGCCGCGTCCGGATACAGGACCATCAGCGCGCGCAGCACGCCGTTGGTCCAGCCGAAGCCGTCCTGCAACGGGTATTCGCCGCCCCCCGCGGCCGCCGCTCCGGTGACGTCGTACTTTTCCACCAGCTTGCGCTGTTCGCGGAACACCTGCAGGTTGCGGCGGATCCACCGGCGCGCGACCTCGCTGGCGAGACCGCGTTCGCCGTAGCGTTCCAGGCCGCGGATCGCCAGCCACTGCAGCGGTGCCCAGCCGTTGGGCAGATCCCATTGCTCGCCGCTGCGTATGGCGGTGGTGGCGAGCCCGTGTGGCTGCAGCAGCCGTTCGCGCAGGGTGGTGGCGATGCGGGCGGCCTGCGCTTCGTCGGCGATGCCGAAGTAGAGCGGATAGACGGTCGCCAGGGTCGGCTGCCCGGTCGACCGCGATTCGCGCCAGAGAAAGTCGGCATAGGCGCCGAGTTCCTCGTTCCACAATACCCGGCGGATCGCGTCTGCGCGCGCTTGTGCGCGTGCGAGCAGGGCGTCGGCGCGCTCGTCCCGGCCCGAAAGGCGGTAGGCCTCGGACAAGGTGGACTCGAGCGCATGCACCAGGCTGTTGAGGTCGGGCGGCACGATCTCGACGGTGCGGATGGTGTGCAGCGAACGGCCGTCGGCGAGCCAGCGCGAACTGAAGTCCCAGCCGCTCTCGGCGCCCGCGCGCAGGTTGCGGTAGACCTCGGCGGCGGGGCGCGACGAGGCGGCGGCCGTCGCCTCGTCCATGATGTGGCTTTCGTCGCGCGGCGTGTCGCAGTCGTCCCAGTAGCGGTTGAGGACGGTGCCGTCGTCCAGGCGCACGACGCGGCGATGCGCGGTTCCGGGAGCGAGCGAATCGGCGCCTGCCATCCAGAAGGCGTATTCGCGCTCGAGCTGGGGCAGGTAGCGTGCCAGCACCTGCGGTCCGTCGTGGTCTGCCAGCAGCCGCACCATCGGCGCGAAGAACGGAGGCTGCGAGCGGCTGAGGTAGTAGGTGCGGTTGCCGTTGGGCACGTGCCCGTAGCGGTCGATCAGCGCGGCGAAGTTGTCGACCATGCCGCGCACCAGGTCCTGGCGGCCGCTTTCCGCCAGCCCGAGCATGGTGAAGTACGAATCCCAGTAGTAGATCTCGCCGTAGCGGCCACCGGGCACGATGTAGGGATGCGGCAGCGGCAGCAGCGAACTGCGCGCGTCGCCTGGCCGGGGTTGCCGCTCGAGTTCCTGCCACAGCCGGTCGATGTGGTCCACGACGTCGTGGTCCGGGTCGGTCCGGTAGCCGCCGCCCGCCGGCTTCGGCAGTTCGAATCGGGCCTCGACGAAGGCGCGCAGGTCGAAGCCGGGTTCGCCGCGTCGCTGCGCATATTCCGCCGCGATCGCGGCCGGTGGCTGGCGCGGAATCGCGTCGACCATCGCCTTGGGATCCGGGAGCGCGCGCTGGGCATCCGCGAACAGGTCGCCGTAGGTCTCGGGGAAGCCGGCCACGCACTGCTGCGCCAGCGCCGGCAGTGGGGCCACCCACAGCAGCATGGCGAGGATGGATGTGGTGACTCGCGAGCTCATCGCAGGGCTTCCTCCAGCAGGGTGCCGATGTCGCCGTCGATGCGCAGGCCGGCCAGCGCATCGGCGCGCGTGCGCCCGCGGTTGAGGATCGCCAGCGGCAGGCCGGCCGCGGCGGCCATGCGCACGAAGCGGAATCCGGACCAGACCATCAGCGAGGAGCCCGCCACCAGCATCGCGTCGCAATCATGGAGGGCCTGCTGCGCCTCCGCCACGCGCTGGCGCGGGACGTTCTCGCCGAAGAACACCACGTCGGGCTTGAGCGGACCGCCACAGTAGAGGCAGTACGGCGGCACGAAGTCGCCGATGGCGTCGTCCGCCAGGTCCGCATCGCCGTCCGGCGCGCTCGCCGCGGGCCCGGCCTGCCAGCCCGGATTGGCATGGGTGATGTCGGACTGGATCGCCTCGCGCGGGCTACGCGCCCCGCAACGCAGGCATACGACCTCGTCCAGCCTTCCGTGCAGGTCGATCACGCGCCGGCATCCTGCCCGCTGGTGCAGGCCGTCCACGTTCTGGGTCAGCAGCAGCTGCAGCCGACCCCGCTGTTCGAGCGCCGACAGGGCATGGTGCGCGGCGTTCGGCCGGGCAGCCAGGAACCGCGGCCAGCCCACGCTGCTGCGTGCCCAGTAGCGACGGTAGGCGCCGTCGCTGCCGGTCAGCGCCTGTAGCGTGATCGGCGGCGTGCGCTTCCACTCGCCGTTGCGGTCGCGGTAGTCGGGGATACCCGATCCGGTGCTGCACCCGGCGCCGGTGAGCACGAACACGCGCCGGTGGCGGGCGAGCCAGTCACGCAGCACAGCGGCCGATTCGAGGTCGCTCGCGGTTTCGGGCAGCGCGGACATGGGGGGATGCTACCCCGAGCGGCGTGACGGGGCGCGGATCCGGATCGCACGATGCATTCTGTCGGAATGGGCAGCTTCGGCGTGCCGCCGCGCCCTCTCGCCCGGTGGTCGCTCTTCCCTCGGTCGGGGCGCCGTGCGCCCGAGTCAGGGCACGATGCCCCGATCGAGGGGAAAGCGGTTCCTGCCGGACTCGCTCGTCGCGGTGCCGAAGCCCCGAAACACGACGCGCCGGACGCGCAAAGCAAAACGCCGCCGGACAGGATCCGGCGGCGTTTCGGGTCAGGCGGGACTTGGATCAGTTCGCCGGAGGCGCATCCAGCCCGCGCTTCTTCAGCAACGGTTCGATGCGCGGCTCGTGGCCGGTGAAATCGACGAACAGCTGCTTGGCGTCCTTGGCGCCGCCGCGCGAGAGCAGGGTCGAACGCAGGCGCTCGCCGTTCTCGGGCTTCAGGCCGCCGTTGGCCTTGATCCAGTCGACCGTGTTGGCGTCGAGCACTTCCGACCAGATGTAGGCGTAGTACGCGGCCGCGTAGCCGCCCATGATGTGGCTGAAATACGGCGTGCGGTAGCGCGGCGGCACCGGCGCGTAGTCCAGGCCCACCGACTTCAGCGCCGCGGCCTCGGTCGCCATGATCTCGCCGGCCGAGGGCAGCTGGTCCTGCGGCAGCTGGTGCAGGTACTGGTCGAGCATCGCCGCGCCCAGGTACTCGGTGGTGGCGAAGCCCTCGTTGAAGGTGGCCGAGGCCATCTTCTTGTCCAGCAGGGCCTGCGGCAGCGGCTCGCCGGTCTCGTGGTGCTTGGCGTAGTTGGCCAGGATCGACGGCCAGTCGGCCCACATCTCGTTGACCTGCGAGGGGAACTCGACGAAGTCGCGCGGCACGTTCATGAAGAAGTACGGGTACTTCACGTCCGAGAACATGCCATGCAGCGCGTGGCCGAACTCGTGGAACATGGTGGTGACCTCGTCCCAGGTCAGCAGCGTCGGCTCGCCGGCCGGTGGCTTGGGGATGTTCTGGTGGTTGGCCACCACCGGCAGCGTGCCTTCCAGCTCCGACTCGCCGACGTAGGAGTTCATCCACGCGCCGCCTCGCTTGGACGGGCGCGCGTAGGGGTCGAAGATGAAGATCGACAGTTGCTCGCCGTCCTTGTCGAACACGTCGTAGGTCCAGGTGTCCGGGTGGTACTTGGGCAGGTCGGTGCGTTCCTTGAACGTGATGCCGTACAGCTGCGTGGCGGCGAAGAACACGCCGTTCTCCAGCACGTTCTTCATCTCGAAGTAGGGCTTGAGCTGGTTGTCGTCGAAATCGTACTCGGCCTTGCGCACCTTCTCGGTGTAGTAGGCCCAGTCCCACGGCTCGAGCTCGAACGTCGGCTCGCCCTTGGCCGCCTGCTCGCGGTCGATCATGGCCTGCAGCGCCTCGCCTTCGCGACGGGCGTTGGCGACCGCCGCGGGGGCCAGCCGGCCGAGCATCTGGTTGACCGCCTCGACGCTGGCCGCGGTCTCGTCGGCCAGCACGAACTCGGCGGGCGTGGCGTAGCCGAGCATCTTCGCGCGCTCGCCCCGCAGCTTCAGCACTTCGGCGACGATGCCGGTGTTGTCCCACTCGTTGCCGCGGCTGCCGCGGGCGACCGAAGCCTTGTGCACGCGTTCGCGCAGGGCGCGGTTGTCGAGCTGCGGCAGGATCGGCTGGCCGGTGGTGTTGAGCAGGGTCAGCAGGTACTTGCCCTCATGCCCCTTGTCCTTCGCGGCCGCTGCGGCGGTGGCGATCTGAGATTCGCTCAGCCCGGCAAGTTCGGCCTTGTCCTCGACCAGCACCGCCGAATCGTTCACCTCGTCGAGCACGTTGTTGGAGAACTCGGTCCCCAGTTCGGCCAGGCGCCCGTTGATGTCCTTCAGGCGCGCCTTGTCGGCGTCGCCGAGCCGGGCGCCCGAGCGCACGAAGCTGTCGTAGTACTCCTCGACCAGGCGCACGCCCTCTGCGTCGAGCCCGAGGTCGTTGCGCTGGTTGTAGATCGTCTCCACGCGCGCGAACAGCTGCGGGTCGAGCACGATCGCATCGCGGTGGGCGGCGAACTTCGGCGCGTACTCGTTGTTGATCTGCTTGCGGGTGTCGTTGGTGTCGGTGCCGTTGAGGTTGCCGAAGATGCGGCGCGCGTTGCCCAGCAGCTCGCCGGACTTCTCCAGCGCCAGGATCGTGTTCTCGAACGTCGGCGCGGTCTTCTCGCTGGCGATCGCGCGGATCTCCTCGAGGTTGCGCGCCATGCCGGCATCGAAGGCGGGGGCGAAGTGCTCGTCCTTCAGCTGGTCGAACTGCGGGTACTCCAGCGGCAGCGGGCTCTCGACGAACAGGGGGTTGCCGGCCTGCGACGCGGCCGTGGCGGGGGTCTGGGGATTCACGGGACCGTCTGCGTTGGGGGTCTGGGCGGGCGCGACACCGGACATGGCGGCGGTCAGCGCGACAGCAAGGGCTGCGGCGAGCGGATGTTTCATCTTGGCCTACCTCGGGGACGAAACCCCAAGGGTAGCCCATGCCCCCGTGGGCAACCCATGACGAAAGGCATGGGTGCGCGCCAGCGTCGCGCGGCCGCACTACACTGCGGCTCGACCCCTCCAGGCGCGGCGCCCGCCGCGCGGGACCGTCCGCAAGGGAGATTCCACCATGAAGCGCTGCCTGACTTTCCTCCTTGCGCTGGCGCTGGCCGCGCCCCTGCATGCCGCGCAGACGCTGCGCTACGTCGCCCTGGTCGATGGCGGCAAGCAGGCGGGGCAGCAGACGGTGGTCGAGGGCGACGACGGGGTGACCCGGGTCGACTTCATCTTCAAGGACAACGGCCGCGGCCCCGAGCTGAAGGAGGAGTTCACGCTCAATCCGGACGGTACCTTCCGTACCTACCGGGTCACGGGTACGTCGACATTCGGCGCGCCGGTCGATGAGCGCTTCGACCTGGTCGACGGCGTAGCGCGCTGGCGTTCCACCTCCGATTCGGGAGAGCAGCGGGTCGAGTCGGGCGCGCAGTATTCGCCGCTCGGCGGCACGCCGGCGGCGGCGTCGGTGGCCATTGCCGCGCTGGCCGCGCGCGAGGACGGCAGGTTGCCGCTCATTCCCGGCGGCACGCTGAGTGCGCGCAAGGTGGCGCAGGCGCGGGTGGAGAAGGGCGACGAGTCGCGCCAGGTGCAATTGCTGGCGCTGACCGGCATCGGTTTCACTCCGGTCTTCGCCTGGGCCACCGACGAGCCGCGACCGCGGCTGTTCGCCTTCATCTTCCCCGGCTTCCTGCAGTTGATCGAAGACGGCTGGCAGGACAATGCCGACGCGCTGGAGGCGACCCAGAAGACTGCCGAAGGCGAGGCCCTGGTCGCGCTGGAGCAGCGACTGGCGCACCCGATCGACGGGACCACGCTGATCCGCGGCGCGCGCGTGTTCGACAGCGAGCGCGCGGTGCTCGGGCCGCCGACCGACGTGCTGCTGCGCGACGGGCGGATCGTGTCGATCTCCGGCGACGGCGCAACGGACGTGGCCGCCGACCATGTCATCGACGCGGCCGGCCGGGTGCTGCTGCCGGGCCTGTTCGACATGCACGTCCACATCGACCGCTGGAGCGGCGGGCTCAACCTCGCCGCCGGCGTCACTTCGGTGCGGGACATGGGCAACGACAACGCCACCCTGCAGCAGGTCATGGCGGAGGAACGCGCGGGCAAGCTGCTGATGCCGCGCATCGTCGCGACCGGTTTCCTCGAGGGCGAGAGCGAGCAGTCGGCGCGCAACGGCTTCGTGGTCAGCGACCTCGCCGGCGCCCGCGAGGCGATCGACTGGTACGCGCAGCACGGCTACCCGCAGATCAAGGTCTACAACTCGTTCCCGAAGGAGATCCTGCCGCAGACCGTCGCCTACGCACACGAGCGCGGACTGCGCGTCAGCGGGCACGTGCCCGTGTTCCTGCGCGCGCAGGACGCGGTCGACGCCGGCTACGACGAGATCCAGCACATCAACCAGCTGATGCTCAACTTCCTGGTCGAGCCGGACACCGACACGCGCACGCTGGAGCGTTTCTACCTGCCGGCGCGCGAAGTGGCCGACCTCGATCTCGATTCGAAGCCGGTGCAGGCGTTCATCGCCGAACTGGCGCAGCGGCGGATCGTGATCGACCCGACCCTGGCCACGTTCGAGTTCCTGCACAAGCGCGACGGCCAGATGTCGCCGATCTTCGCCGGCATCGAGGAGCACCTGCCGCCGGACGTGCAGCGCAACCGCCGTGCGGCCGAGATGGACATCCCCGACGACGCCACCGGCGAGCGCTACCGCGCCTCGTTCGACAGGATGGTGGAGTTCGTCGGGCGCGCGTACCGCGCCGGCGTCCCGCTGGTGGCGGGCACCGACGAGGTGCCGGGCTTCACCCTGCACCACGAGCTGGCGCTGTACGTGCGCGCCGGGCTCACGCCGGCGCAGGCGCTGCAGGTCGCGACCTGGAACGGCGCGAAGTACTCCGGGGTCCTCGACCGGCTCGGCAGCATCGCGCCCGGCAAGCTCGCCGACCTGGTGCTGGTCGATGGCGACCCCGTCGCGGACATCGCCGACATCCGCAAGGTGGCCACCGTCATCAAGGGCGACGTCGTGTACTACCCCGCCGAAATCCATGCCGAACTCGGCATCCGCCCGTTCGCCGGGCCGGTGCAGGTGCAGGCGGCGGAGCGCGGCCGATGACCACCGCGTTCGATTTTTCCGCCACCGCGATCGACGGCCAGCCGCTCGCCCTGTCGCAGTACGCGGGTAAGGTGCTGCTGATCGTCAACGTCGCCTCGAAATGCGGCTTCACGCCGCAGTACGCCGGCCTGCAGCAGCTGTGGCGCGAGTATCGCGAGCGCGGGCTGGTGGTGCTCGGGTTCCCCTGCGACCAGTTCGGCCAGCAGGAGCCGGGCGACGAGGCCGCGATTCGCGAGTTCTGCTCGCTGAACTTCGAGGTCGATTTCCCGATGTCCGCCAAGGTGGAGGTCAACGGTGAAGGCGCGCACCCGCTGTGGCAGTGGCTGAAGCAGGAGAAGGGTGGGCTGCTCGGCATCGACGCGATCAAGTGGAACTTCACCAAGTTCCTGGTCGGCAGGGACGGACAGGTGCGCGAACGCTTTGCGCCCACCACTGCGCCCGGATCCCTGCGCGACGACATCGAGGCCGCGCTCGGCTGAACCTGCTCACGGCTGCAGCATGCCGCAGCCGTGCTCAATGCACGATGGTCACCGGCACCTTGGTCTCGGACAGCACCTTCATCGACACCGAGCCGAGCAGTGCGCCCTTGATCGCGCCTGCGCCGCGCGAGCCCATGACGATCAGGTCGGCCTTGTGGCCGGCGACCGCTTCGAGGATGCCATCGGCCACGTCGCCCGCGATCTCGACGAACTCCGCGTCGGCCTTGCCGCGGGCCAGGAGCTTCTTCGCGGGTGCCAGCATGCGAGCGAAGTTCTCGGCGTGATAGGCGTTGGCGGCTTCCGAGCCCATCTTGCGCTCGGCGCCCGGGAACAGGGTGTCGTCCACCACCACCACCACCAGCCTGCCGGGCTTGCCGAGGGCCTTGGCCAGCTCCATGCCGTGCTTCAGCGCGCGGGTGCTGATGTCGCTGCCGTCGACCGGAACCAGGATCTTCATCGTCGCTTTCCTCTTCGTATTGCGACGATTCTACGACGGACCGTCGCCGCCGGATGAAAACGCCCACCGCACAACGCCGTGCACCGCCGGCCACGGCCGGATCCGGCCGGCCATCGACGCGTGGCGCACGCACCGTGCCCGGCGCGGGTTGCCGCGTCCTATTTCTCGACGAAGGCGCGCTCGAACACGTAGTCGCCCGGCGTGCCGATGCGCGGCGCGGCGACGAAGCCGCGGCGGTCGAGGATCGCGCGGAAGTCGGCCAGCATCTGCGGGCTGCCGCAGATCATCGCCCGGTCGCGCGCCGGATCCAGCGGGTCCAGGCCGAGGTCGGCCGCCATGCGGCCGCTGTCGAGCAGGTCGGTGAGGCGACCGCGGTGGTCGCGCCCTTCCCATTCGAAGGCTTCGCGGCTCACCGCGGGGTAGTACAGCAGTTGCGGCGCGATCTGCTCGCCGAGCAGCGCATGGCGCGGCAGCTCGTTGAGGATGTAGTCGCGGTAGGCGAGGTCGCCCGCGCCGCGCACGCCGTGGGCGACGACGACGCGCTCGAAGCGTCCGTAGGTATCCGGGTCCTTGATCACCGACAGCCAGGGCGCCAGGCCGGTGCCGGTCCCCAGCAGGTACAGGTTGCGGCCCGGATGCAGATCGTGGATCAGGAGAGTGCCGGTGGGCTTGCGACCGACCAGCAGGGTGTCGCCCGGCGCGATGTGCTGCAGGCGCGAGGTCAGCGGGCCGTCGGGCACCTTGATGCTGAAGAACTCCAGCTGCTCCTCCCAGTTCGCGCTGGCGATCGAATACGCGCGCAGCAGGGGGCGGCCGTCCACCTCCAGACCGATCATCACGAACTGACCGTTCTCGAAACGGAAGCCGTCGTCGCGGGTGGTGGTGAAGCTGAAGTAGCTGTCGGTCCAGTGGCGGACGTCCAGCACCGTCTCGGTGCCGAAGGCGGAAGACATGCGGTGGGGTCGGATGGTGGTGGCAGCCGGCTATTCTACAGCTGCGAACGATTCTCATCGCGTGGGCATCTTGTCCACATGCCGACTGGCACGATGCCGCCATGGACACGCTCTGGACCATCGGCCATTCGACCCGACCGCTCGCGGTCTTCGTGCAGATGCTGCAGACCGCGGGCGTGGCCTGCGTGGCCGACGTGCGCCGGCATCCGGGTTCGCGGCGGCATCCTCAGTTCGGCGCGGACGCGCTGGCCGCCAGCCTGCCTGACGCGGGCATCGACTTCGTGCCGATGCCCGAACTGGGCGGGCGCCGCCGGGCGCGGCCGGATTCACCGCACACGGCCTGGCGCAACGCGAGCTTCCGCGGCTATGCCGACTACATGGACACGCCCGGGTATGCCGCGGCGCGCGGACGGCTGTTCGCGCTCGCGCGTCGGGCACCGACCGCGGTGATGTGCGCCGAAGCGATGTGGTGGAACTGCCACCGCAGCCTGATCGCGGACGACGCCAAGGCCCGCGGCTGGACCGTGCTCCACCTGATGGCGCCGGGCGACGCGCGCGAGCACCCGTGGACGGGCGCGGCCCGGATCGTCGACGGGCGGCTGGACTACACGGCGGCGGCCGACGCGCAGGGCCGGCTGGACCTGTGACCGCGGCGGACCCGTACACGGGTGCGGCCGCCGGCGTCAGCGGTAGCCCGCCGCCTGCAGTTCGAACAGTTCGGCGTAGCGCCCGCCCTGGGCCATCAGTTCGGCGTGGGTGCCGCTGGCCTCGACCCGGCCGTCCGCCAGCACCAGGATGCGGTCGGCCATGCGTACGCTGGAGAAGCGGTGCGAGATCAGCACCGCGGTGCGCTCGTCGGACAGTTCCTTGAAGCGCTGGAACACCTCGAACTCGCTGCGCGCATCGAGCGCGGCGGTGGGCTCGTCGAGGATCATCACCTGCGCGTCGCGCATGTAGGCGCGCGCGATCGCGATCTTCTGCCACTGACCGCCGGACAGGTCGACGCCGGTCTTGAAGCGGCGCCCGATCAGCTGGTCGTAGCCGTCGGGCAGCCCGGCGATCACCTCGTCGGCCATGGCCCGGCGCGCGGCGTCCTCGATCCGGGCCCGGTCGTCCATGCGGTCGATCTGGCCGACGCCGATGTTCTCCCCGGCGGTGAGGTGATAGCGCACGAAGTCCTGGAAGATCACGCCGATGTTGGCGCGCAGCTGGTCGATGTCGTATTCGCGCAGGTCGTGGCCGTCGAGCAGGATGCGCCCCTCGTCCGGGTCGTACAGCCGCGCCAGCAGCTTGACCAGGGTGGTCTTGCCGGCGCCGTTTTCGCCCACCAGCGCCAGCACCTCGCCGGCGCGCAGTTCGAAGTCCATGTGCCGGATCGCCCAGCGGTCCGCGCCCGGATAGCGGAAACCCACGTCCTCGAACGCGAAGCCCTGGCGGATCGGACGCGGGAACGCGCGCGCGTCGGGCGGCGACTTGATCTCCGGCTCGACCTCGAAGAAAGAGAACAGGTCGTCGAGGTACAGCGCCTGGCCCGCCACCTGGGAGAAGCCGATCAGCAGGCCTTCGAGCAACTGCCGCAGGCGGCGGAAGCTGCCGGCGAGGAAGGTCAGGTCGCCGATGGTGAAATCGCCGCGCACCGTGCGCCAGGCGATGTAGCCGTAGGCGATGTAGTACCCCAGGGTGCCGAGCGCCGCCAGCAGCGTGCCCCAGACCGCCCGCCGCCGCGCCAGTGCGCGGTTGGCGAGGAAGAACCTCTGCGCCAGCGTGCGGTAGCGGTCCACCAGGAAGTGGTGCAGGTTGAAGATCTTCACTTCCTTCGCGGTCTCGACGCTGGCGCCGGTCTGGCGCACGTACTCGAGCTGGCGGCGCTCGGGCGTCCACTGGAAGTTGAGCGAATAGCCCAGGGCGTTGAAGTGCGATTCGCCCACGAACGCCGGGATCAGCGCCACCGCCAGCAGCGCGATCAGCCACGGCGCGTACACCAGCAGGCCGATGGCGAAGCTGACCACCGTGATCGAATCCTGGACCTGGCCGAACAGCTGGCCCATCAGGTTCATGCGGCCCATGGTCTGGCGGCGGGCGCGGTCGAGCTTGTCCTGCAGGTCCGGGTCCTCGAAATCCTCCAGGTCGAGGGTGGCCGCATGCTCCATCAGGCGGATGCTGGTGGCGTTGGTGAACAGTTCCGACAGCAGCGAATCGGCGTAGCTGACGATCCGGCCGAGCAGGTCGGACACGATCGCCAACGCGAACTCGATCACCAGCAGCCACAGCAGGTGGTCGAGCTGGCCGCCGCGCCAGGCCTCGCCGATCGACTCGAAGGCCAGGCCCAGGCCGACCAGGCGGATTGCCTCGTCGATGATCAGCTTGCCGACGTAGAGCATCATGACCGGCAGCAATGCGCGGACCACGCGCAGGCCGATGCTGGTGAGCGTCAACGCGCGGCTGGTGGCCCAGATCTGGCGCAGGAACGGCGGGATGTTGCGCAGCGCGTCGAAGCGCTCGCGCAAGCTCGGCCGGGTGTCGGCGCGGCTGGGCTTGGGGGCGGCATCGGCGGCGCGTTCGCTCATGGCCGCATTGTGCATGGCGCCCGCGCGCGTGTCGTGACGGTATCGCGGGACCGTCGCCCGCGTAGCCCGGATAAGCGAAGCGCATCCGGGGATAAGCAAAGCGCATCCGGGGATAAGCAAAGCACACCCGGGGATAGCGCACCCGGGGATAAGCGCAGCGCATCCGGGGAAGCCACGACCACCCCGATACTCGGGGACGCCATCGGATGATGGCGCGGTGTCCCGGATGCGCTGCGCTTATCCGGGCTACGTGTGGGCTTTACAACACCTCGGATGCGTAGTCGGCCAGGCGCGAGCGCTCGCCGCGGCGCAGGGTCACGTGCGCGCTGTGGGCCCAGTCCTTGAACCGGTCGACGGCGTAGGTCAGGCCCGACGTGGTCTCGGTGAGATAGGGCGTGTCGATCTGTTCCACGTTGCCCAGGCACACAATCTTGGTGCCGGGGCCGGCGCGGGTGATCAGCGTCTTCATCTGCTTGGGCGTGAGGTTCTGCGCCTCGTCCAGGATCAGCCAGCGGCTGAGGAAGGTGCGGCCGCGCATGAAGTTGAGCGAGCGGATCTTGATCCGCGAGGCCAGCAGGTCGTTGGTCGCCGCCCGTCCCCAGCTGCCGCCTTCCTGGTTGTGCGTGAGCACCTCCAGGTTGTCGGTGAGCGCGCCCATCCACGGCGTCATCTTTTCCTCTTCCGTGCCCGGGAGGAAGCCGATGTCCTCGCCCACGCTGACGGTTGCGCGGGTCATGATGATCTCGCGGTAGCGCTGCTGGTCCATCGTCTGCGCCAGGCCCGCGGCCAGCGCCAGCAGGGTCTTGCCGGTGCCGGCGGTGCCGAGCAGGGTGACGAAGTCGATCTCCGGGTCCATCAGTGCGTTGAGCGCGAAGTTCTGCTCGCGGTTGCGCGCGGTGATGCCCCAGACCGCGTGCTGGCTGCCGCGGTAGTCGTCGACGATCTGCAGCACCGCCTTGCCGGCGTCCACGCGCGCGACCCGGAACTCGGCCTCGTCGTCGCCGGGCAGGTACAGGTACTGGTTCGGATACCAGTCGTCGTCGGCGCCGATCGCCACTTCGTAGAACGTCCGGCCCTTGTCGGTCCAGGACTTGAGGTCCTTGCCGTAGCGCTGCCAGAAGTCCTCCGGCAGCGGGTTCGCGCCGGTGTAGAGCAGGCTGAAGTCGTCGAGCGCGCGGTCGTTCTCGTAGTCCTCGCTGACGATGCCGGCGATCGCGGCCTTGATCCGCAGGTTGATGTCCTTGGAGACGAACACCACCGGGAAATCCGGCTCGTCGCGGCGCAGCTGCAGGATCGCGCCGAGGATGCGGTTGTCCGGCGCCACCGCGCCGAACGAGGTCTTGTCCTCCTTCGGCACCGTGGTCTGGAAGCGCAGCTTGCCGATGCTGGCCGCGCCGCGCAGCTGCAGTCCGTTCGGGCGCTGCAGCAGCAGGCCCGACTCGATCTTGTCGCTGCCCTGGGCCTCGATCAGCTCGTTGATGAAGCGACTGACCTGGCGCGCGTTGCGGCTGGCTTCCGACGTGCCCTTCTTGCCGTTGTCCAGCTCCTCGATCACCTGCATGGGCAGGAAAACGTCGTGTTCCTCGAACTTGAACAGCGCGGTGGGATCGTGCATCAGCACGTTGGTGTCGAGCACGTACAGGCGCTTGCCTTGGGTCATCATCGGGACGTTCGGCTCCGGTGGGCGTTCGGTCGTGGGCAGCGGCGCGCCGCCGCGGCCTGCGGGGCAGGGCGGCGATGCGGGGTGGGAAACGGATGGATCACGTGGCCTGCGCGGCCTTCAGTGCGTCGAGCACGGCCTGGGCGTGGCCGGCGACCTTCACCTTGCGCCATTCGGCGGCGAGGCGGTGGTCGGGCGCGATCAGGAAGGTGCTGCGCACCACGCCCAGCACGGTGCGCCCGTACATGTTCTTCTCGTGGATCACGTCGAAGGCCCTGCAAAGCGCCTCGTCGGTGTCGCTGACCAGCGAGAAGGCGAAGCCCTGCTTCGCGCAGAAGTTGTCGTGCGACTTCACCGAATCGCGCGAGACGCCGAGAATGTTTGCACCCAGGCGCGAGAAGTCCGGCAACAGCGCGTTGAAGTCGAGGCCTTCGGTGGTGCAGCCGGGCGTGGAATCCTTCGGGTAGAAATACAGCACCAGCCAGTGGCCGGCGTGGTCGGCGAGGGTGGCGCTGCCGCCGCCCGACAGCGCCAGCGGCAGCCGCAGCGTGGACTTCGGGAGCGCCTTGCCGACCTGCACCATGTCAGAACTTCATCGGATCCATGATCGCGTCGAGGTTCAGGTGGTCGCAGAACTCGAGAAAGTCGTCGCGCAGCGCGGCGATGTGCATGTTCGCCGGCACGCCGATGGTGACCTGCGCGGAAAACATGTCGGCGCCGGTCTGCATCGCGCGATAGCGCGAGCAGTGCAGGCTCTCGATGGTGATCCCCTGGCGATCGAAGAAGTCGGCGAGCTGGAACAGGATCCCCGGCTTGTCGGCGGCCACCACCTCGACGATGTATGGCAGCAGGTTCGACTGCACGGGCTTCGGGCCGGTGCGGTACCACACCAGCTTCAGCTCCTCCTCGCGCTCGAGCCGGGTGAGCATGGCCTCGAGCTTGGCGACAGAATCCCAGGAGCCGGTGGCGAGCGCCGTCACCGACACGTCGCGACCGACGGTCGACAGGCGGGTGTCGACGAGGTTGCAACCGCTGTCGGCGATGCGCCTGGACACGGCGAGCAGCGGCGATGCCGGATGCGTCGTGTAGGCGTTGATCAGCAGGTAGTTCTCGCTCGGCGAGGGCCGGGATGCGGTATCTGGATCGGTCAAGGCGGCGTCCGCGGCGTGTGATTCTGTGATGCTTCCGGTTCTGAACGGCAGCCCGGGCATGGCCGGGCGCCGTGGCCAGCATACTTGCCCGTGCTTCCGCGCCGCAAGTAACATGCCGCATCCCGATCATCCGTCCCTGCGCCCGCGCACGGGCTTCGCACGAGACCCTTCCACTTGCGACTTTCCGGCAGCATCACCGCGCTGGCGACGCCGTTCACGGTGACAGGCGAGCTCGATCTTGACGCCTGGCGCCGACTGCTGCATGCCCAGATCGAGGGCGGTACCCAGGCCGTGGTGGTGGCGGGTTCCACCGGCGAAGCCGCTTCCCTGTACGAAAGCGAGCACGACGCGCTGTTGCGGACCGCGGTCGAGTGCGTGGCAGGGCGCGTCCCGGTGCTGGCCGGAACCGGGCAACCGGGTACCGCCCGGACCATCGAGGCGACCCGACGCGCCGCCGCGCTCGGGGCCGACGCGGCGCTGGTGGTGGTGCCGCCCTACGTGCGGCCGACCCAGGCGGGCCTGCTCGCGCACTTCAAGGCGATTGCCGACGACGATGCGCTGCCATTGGTGATGTACAACGTGCCGCAACGCACCGGTTGCGATCTCCTGCCCGATACGGTCGCCGGACTGGTCGCGCATCCGCGCATCGTCGGGATCAAGGAGGCGAGCGCCGATCCCGCGCGCATGCAGGCCTGGCTTGCGCTGCGCGACTCGGGTTTCGCCGTGCTTTGCGGCGACGATGCGACTGCGGCCCGCGGGATGCTCGCCGGTGCCGACGGCCTCGTTTCGGTGGTGGCGAACATCATTCCCGCCGCGATCCGCAGGCTGTGCGACCTGGCCCGCGCGGGACAGGGCTCCGAGGCCGAGGCCTGGAATGCGCAGCTGGCGCCGTTCTTCGATTTCGCGACGCTCGAACCGAATCCGATCCCGGTCAAGGCCGTGCTCGACAGGCTCGGCTTCGGCCGCGGCGTGCGCCTGCCGCTGACACCGCTGCCGGACACCCACCAGGCCGTGGCCGCCCGCATCGCCACGGCGGCCGAGGCGATCGAACACAGCCTCCGCGACCCGCTCGCGGCCTGACCCTTTTTCCGCAGGAGATACACCGATGCGTCCTTCCCGCCCCATGATCCGCCTGCTCGCGGTCGGCCTTCTCGCCGTCGCCGTGGTGGGTACCAGTGGTTGCAAGTGGTTCCGCAAGGGCAGCGAGCTCTACGCAGCGAGCCCCGAGAACCGTCCGCTGGAAGTGCCGCCGGACCTGGATCGCCCCGACACCTCCGGCGCGATGCAACTGCCCGAAACCGGTACCGGTACGGTGACCCGTTCGACGATGCCCGCCGCAGGTGCCGCGCAGCCCAACGGTTTCGCCGTCGCCGGCGAGGTGGACGCGGTCTTCGCCCGGGTCGGCGAAGTGCTGGCCGCCACCGAAGGCCTTACCGTGGTCAACCGCGCGCAGCTGCTGGGCACCTACGACGTGGATTACGGCGACGCCAAGTTCCTGGTGCGGGTGACGCGGACCGATACCGGCGCCTACGTGTCGGCGGTCGATCCGCGTGGCCTGCCGGCGGCGGGTGAGCCGCCGCAGCGGCTTATCGCGGCACTGCGGACGGCGCTCGCCGGCGGCTGAAAACCGGCATCGGGACTGGGCATGCCGGTCCGTGAATGACGAAAGGCGCCGGGAGGCGCCTTTCGTGCGTTGCGGCAGGCGCCTGCCGACGGGCCAGGCAGGCCGCCTTCGAGGTCAGCGCTCGAGCAGCGGCAGCTTGTCGGGTTTGCCTTCCCATTCCTTGGCGTCGGGCAGCGGATCCTTGCGCGCGGTGATCACCGGCCATTCCTTGGAAAGTTCCGCGTTCAGCGCCACATAGTGTTCCTGGCCGGCCGGGACGTCGTCTTCCGGATAGATCGCGTTGATCGGGCATTCCGGCTCGCACAGGGTGCAGTCGATGCACTCGTCCGGGTCGATCACCAGGAAGTTGGGGCCCTCGTGGAAACAGTCGACCGGGCACACCTCCACGCAGTCGGTGTATTTGCACTTGATGCAGTTCTCGGTGACGACGAAGGGCATGCGGGTCCGGTGCGGGTTGCGGGGCGGGCCTTAAATTCTAGAGCACGCGTGCCGGATGCGCTGCGAAGCGTTCGCATCGGCGGTCGGCGCAGGGCGTCAAACCGGGTCGTGCGGGGATCCGAAGCAGTATGGGCCCGCGGCCTGGTAGCGGACCATGCCTGTCTGCGGGGGAGATCGTGAGCAAAGGCTGGCCCGCGCAGCTGCTGTCCGGTGGCGCGATCGTGGTGGCGTGGCGACCGGGTGGGCCTGGCCGCGACCGGCGGGCCTTCGCGGCGAATGTCCCCCGGCATCCGCCTGTCGGCAGATGCCTCCTCCTTGATTTCGCCGCGAAGGCCCGCCGCCCGCGGCCAGGCTCGGCTGCGCTCGATCTTGTGAGCGAGAGGCCCCGCCGCTGGACTTGAACTGACAAGCCTGACGGGGCGGCATTGGATTGCCCGCGATCCCTTCACGTCGGGTGCGGGTGTCCTTGGGGGCGAAATCAAGGGGGAGGCGACGGCCGCGGGTCGTCGCCGGAGGACATTCGCCCCCAAGGGCAAAGGGCACCCGTGCCCGGCGCCCCGTGCGAAGGATGCTTTCTTGCCCCGTGCGTCGACTTCTCATGTCCGACGCGCGCAGACAAGACAGGTAAACGCGCTCGGGTCCACACGCAGCAGATGCCGGATGCAGGCGAGTCGAGAGCGGCACAAGAAAAAAGGCCCGCTCGCGCGGGCCCTTTTTCTGAAGATGGCGCTCCCTACGGGATTCGAACCCGTGTTTTAGCCTTGAGAGGGCCACGTCCTAGGCCTCTAGACGAAGGGAGCAGGGTGCTGCGCATGCAGCGCCGGCTGGACGACCGGCTGCCCGGTCCGACCCCGAGGGGCATGGCTCCGATGCAGCTTGCTAGTATAGCAGCGATAAGCTGGCCGACTACCGACTGTCGGCACCGACCCGGAACCAACAGGCCCGATGCCGACCAACGCCCCGTCCATCCAGACTTCGCTGCGGATCATCCCGCGCGACCAGCACTCCATCTCGCGCAAGGGCGTCAGTCCCAATGCCCTGCGTGTGCTCTACCGCCTGCACGAGGCCGGCCATCGCGCCTGCCTGGTCGGCGGCGCGGTGCGCGACCTGCTCGCGGGGCTGGAGCCGAAGGATTTCGACGTCGCCACCGACGCCACCCCGGAGGAAGTCCGCCACCTGTTCCGCAACTGCCGGCTGATCGGCCGCCGCTTCCGGCTCGCGCACGTGGTGTTCGGGCGCGAGGTCATCGAGGTCGCGACCTTCCGCGCCAACATCGACGACGGCAGCGGCGATCGCCAGGTGCACGACGACGGCCGGCTGCTGCGCGACAACGTCTACGGCACGATCGAGGACGACGCGGTCCGCCGCGACTTCACCGCCAACGCGCTTTACTACGACATCGCCGATTTCTCCGTGCGCGACTACGTCGGCGGTTTCGAGGACGTGAACAACCGCGTGCTGCGGCTGATCGGCGATCCGGAAACGCGCTACCGCGAGGATTCGGTGCGGATGCTGCGCGCGATCCGGCTCGCCGCCAAGCTCGACTTCGGGATCGCACCCGACACCGCCGCCCCGCTGCCGGGGCTGGCACCGCTGCTGGCCGAGGCGGCCCCGGCGCGGCTGTTCGAGGAATGCCTGAAGATGTTCCTGTCCGGGCATGCGGTGGCGAGCTTCGAAGGCCTGGAGCGGCATGGCCTGCTGTCCGCGCTGTTCCCGGAAACCGCCGCGGCGCTCGCCGCCAACCGCAGCGGTGCGCTGCGGCACATGCTGATCGAAGGGCTGCGCGGGACCGACAGGCGGGTGGCGATCGACGAGCCGGTATCGCCGGCGTTCCTGTTCGCCGTGCTGCTGTGGCCGGCCTATTGCCGCTCGCTGATGGCACTGCAGGCGCAGGGCCTGAACACGGTGGAGGCCGAGCGCCGCGCCGCCGACCGCGTCACCCTGCACCAGCTCGACACGATCGCGCTGCCGCGCCGGTTCTCCTTGCCGATGCAGGAAATCTGGCTGATGCAGTCGCGCTTCTCGCAGCGCCAGCGCAAGCGGGTGGTGCGGACCCTGTCGCACCCGCGCTTCCGTGCTGCGTTCGACTTCCTGGTGCTGCGCCGTGCGGCGTCGCCGGCGCACGAGGAGGACATCGCCTTCTGGCAGGAGGCGCAGCAGAATCCGGATACGGCGATCGCCCACCATCCCGCGGTCGAGCCCGAGTCCGGGGACGGAGACACCGCAGATGCGCCGCGCAAGCGGCGGCGCCGGCGTCGGCGCAGCCACGCCGCCGGCGAATGAGGCCGGTGGTGGCGTGCGTGGGCCTCGGCGGCAACGTCGGCGAGGTCGCGCAGGCCGTGGCCGGGGCGTTGGCGGCGCTCGACGGATTGCCGCAGACGCATCTGATCGGGGCCTCGCGCATCTACCGGACGCCGGCCTGGGGCCGGCGCGACCAGCCCGATTTCCTCAATGCGGCGGCCACGCTCGAGACCACGCTGCCCGCGCGCGCGTTGCTCGATGCGCTGCTGGAGATCGAGCGCCGCTTCGGTCGCGAGCGAACGGCGGACGTCGGCGACCGCTGGGGTCCGCGTACGCTCGACCTCGACCTGCTGCTGTACGGCGACGCCGTGCTCGACGAACCGGGCCTGCGGGTGCCGCATCCGCACCTGCACGAGCGCGCGTTCGCGCTGCTGCCGCTGGCGGAAATCGCGCCGCAGGCGGCGATCCCCGGGCGCGGAAGCGTCGCCGATGCGCTGGCGGCATTGGATGCCGGCGGCATCGAGGCGATACCCTAGGCACATGAGCAACGCCGCCCCCGCCAAGCCCATGACCGTGCCCGACTTGGCGCAGGCGCGTCGTGCCGGTCGCCGGCTGGCGATGCTGACCGCCTACGACGCCGGCTTCGCCCGGGTGCTCGACGCCGCTGGCGTCGATATCGTCCTGGTCGGCGATTCCCTGGGCATGGTGGTGCAGGGCCACGCTTCGACGCTGCCGGTCAGCGTCGACGACATCGCCTACCACGTGCGCGCGGTGGCCGGCGGCCTGCACCGGGCACTGCTGGTCGCCGACCTGCCGTTCCAGGCGGACGCGACCCCCGAGCGTGCGCTGGACGCCGCGACGCGGCTGCTGCAGGCCGGTGCAGGCATGGTCAAGCTCGAAGGGGCGGGACCACACAAGCTGGCCGCGATCCGTTTCCTCTCCGCGCGCGAGATCCCCGTGTCCGCGCACCTCGGCCTCACCCCGCAGTCGGTGCTGCGCTTCGGCGGCTACAAGGTGCAGGGGCGCGAGGCCGACGCCGCGGACCGGTTGCGCGTCGATGCGCTCGCGGTGGCCGAGGCCGGCGCTTCGCTGCTGGTGCTCGAATGCGTGCCGTCGGCGCTCGCGGCCGAGATCACCCGGGTCTCGCCGGTCCCGACCATCGGCATCGGCGCGGGCCCGGATTGCGACGGGCAGGTGCTGGTGCTGCACGACATGCTCGGGCTTGACAGCGGCCATCGCCGGCCGAAGTTCGTCAAGGATTTCCTCGCCGGGGGCGGATCGGTCGCCGGTGCGGCGCGCGCCTATGTCGAGGCGGTGCGCGAGGGCCGCTTTCCCGGCCCCGAACACGCCTACGACTGAGCGCGGGAACGACATGATCGAGACCCTCGGCGAACCCGGCGTCCTGCGCGCGCGCGTGGCGGCATGGAAGCGCGACGGCCTGCGTGTGGGCTTCGTGCCGACGATGGGCAACCTGCACGACGGGCACTTCTCGCTGGTGCGTCTGGCCCGGCGGCATGCCGATCGCGTGGTCGCCAGCGTGTTCGTCAATCCCACCCAGTTCGGGCCGAACGAGGACTATGCGCGCTATCCGCGCACGCCGGAGCGCGATGCCGCCGGACTCGCAGCCGCCGGTTGCGACCTGCTATGGCTGCCGGCGGTGGACACCATGTATCCCTACGGCGCCGACCAGGCCGTGCGCATGCGCGTGCCGGGCATCACCGACGTGCTCGACGGCGCCCATCGCCCGGGGCACTTCGATGGCGTGGCGACCGTGGTCTCGCGCCTGTTCAACCAGGTGCAACCCGACGTGGCCGCATTCGGGCGCAAGGACTACCAGCAGCTCGCCGTGATCCGCTACCTGGTGCGCGACCTGGCGTTCCCGATCGAACTGCTTGCGGGTGAAACCGAGCGCGAGGCCGACGGGCTGGCGATGAGTTCGCGCAACCAGTACCTCGACGCGGCGCAGCGTGCGGTCGCGCCGGAGATCTACCGCACGCTGCAGGCGATGCGCGACGCGGTGCTGGCAGGCCGGGAACCGGCCGTGGTCGAGGCCGAAGCGATGAAGCACCTGCGGCGTCACGCCTTCGATGTCGACTACGCGGTGGTGCGGCGCGCGGACCTGTCCGATACGGCGGGGCGCGCGGTCGCCGGGCCGCACGTGGCGCTGGTCGCCGCTCGCCTGGGCGGGACCCGGCTGATCGACAACCTCGAGTTCGTCCTCGCCGCCGCCTGAGCGTGCTTCGCGCGTCATGGCGCGATCGCCGATCGATCCTATACTTCGCATCTCGGGTCGCGGACCTTGCCTGCGGAATGCAGGCCGGAGGGTACGGTCCGTATCGGCCACGGCGCCGCGGGCAGCGCGCTGCGGTCCAGGCTCTGTCCTCCCCTACCACTGAAACAGGCAGTCGACCATGTCGGAATTCGCGGCCCTTCGTTCCCACGCCACGCGTCTCGCGGGTAGCCCGGTGTCGCGGCTGCTGCAGGACGATCCGGGGCGCGCGAGCCGTCTCGCGCTGCGCGTCGGGCCGCTGTACGCCAATTTCGCGCGCCAGGGATTCGATGCGTCGGCGCTCGACGCGCTGTTCGTGCTCGCCGAGGACGCCGGCTTCGCGTCCGCGATGCGCCGCCTGCTCGATGGCGAGACGGTCAACGCCACCGAGGGCCGTGCCGCCCTGCACACGGCCCTGCGCGGCGCCACGTCGGATGCGCCATTCGCGCGCGAATGCGTCGCGCAGGCGGCCGCGGCACGCACCCGCATGGCGGAGATGATCGGGCACCTGGCCGCCAGCGACGTCACCGACATCGTCAGCGTCGGCATCGGCGGTTCCGACCTCGGCCCGCGGCTGGTGGCCGACGCGCTCGCGCTGCCGGGCGCGCGCTTCCGCGTGCATTTCCTGTCGAACGTCGACGGCAATGCCGCGCGGCGCACGCTGGCGGGACTGGATCCGGCGAAGACCGCGGCGATCCTGATCTCCAAGACCTTCGGCACCCAGGAGACCCTGCTCAACGGCGGCATCGTCCGCGACTGGCTCGGCGATGCGGCGGCGCTCGACGGCGGGCGCGTGTACGCGGTCAGCGCCAACGTCGAGCGTGCCGCCGCGTTCGGCATCGCGCCGGAGCGGATCCTGCCGATGTGGGACTGGGTGGGCGGGCGCTATTCCCTGTGGTCGGCCGTCGGGTTCCCGATCGCGCTGGCGATCGGCATGGACCGCTTCGAGGAACTGCTCGCCGGTGCGGCGGAACTCGATGCGCACGCGGCCGGCGCCGCGCCGCGCGAGAACCTCGTGTTCCTGCACGCCCTGACCGCGCTGTGGAACCGCAATGCGCTCGGCCTGGCGACCCAGGCGGTGCTGCCCTACGACGAGCGCCTGAAGCTGCTGCCGAACTACCTGCAGCAGCTGGTGATGGAAAGCCTCGGCAAGTCGGCCCGGCTGGACGGGGCGCCGCTGCACGAAGACACCGTTCCGGTATGGTGGGGCGGCCCGGGCACGGATACCCAGCACAGCTTCTTCCAGGCGCTGCACCAGGGCACCCAGGTGGTTCCCGCCGATTTCATCGGCGTGGTCCGCAGCGACGACGGTTACGCGCAGAACCATCGTGCGCTGCTGGCCAACCTGCTGGCGCAGACGCAGGCGCTGGCGAACGGCCAGGCCAGCGACGACCCGCATCGCGCCTACGCCGGCAACCGCCCGAGCACGCTCATCCTGCTCGATGCGCTGACCCCGCATGCGCTCGGCGCGCTGATCGCGCTGTATGAGCACAGCGTCTACCTGCAGTCGGTGGCATGGGGCATCAATGCCTTCGACCAGTTCGGCGTCGAACTGGGCAAGCAGGTGGCGAACACGCTGCTGCCGGCGCTGGAGGGCAAGGCGCGTGCGGACGATCCGGTGACGCAGGCGTTGCTGGACGAGATCGCCACGCGCGGCTGAGGCCCGCACTCGCCGGATTGCGGGTCGCGAACGAGAACTCAGCGAGACCACGATCAGCAGCAGCTAGAGCATGCCGAAGCAGCGAGAGCATGCGAACAGGCAGGCGGCGTCGAGCCGCCCGTACGCTGTCATTCCGAGCGCAGCGAGGAATCTGCAGATCGCCGCCGCGGGCGCGGCTAGGGGCTAGACGGCTTCCCGTTCCCCGCCGGCGGGAACGGCGGACGCCGGTCCGCCGGATTCGCCGTGCCGCCGCAGCGCCCACGCCACGTGTTCCCGCACCACGGGATCTTCCGCTTCCCGCCGCGATCGCAGGGCTGCGACCACTTCGGGCGAAGTCGCCGCATTGCCCAGCGCCACCGCGATGTTGCGCAGCCAGCGCGCGTGGCCGCTGCGGCGGATCGCCGAGCCCTCGGTGCGCTGCAGGAACTCGTCCTCGCTCCAGGCGAACAGCTCGGCCAGCGTCGCCTGGTCGAGGTTGTTCCTGGCGCGGAAATCCGGTTCGTCGGTGCGCCGCGCGAACTTGTTCCAGGGGCACACCAGCTGGCAGTCGTCGCAGCCGAAGATGCGGTTGCCGATCAGCGGCCGCAGCGCTTCGTCGATCGCGCCCTCGTGTTCGATGGTGAGATAGGAGATGCAGCGCCGCGCATCGAGCCGGTGCGGCGCGACGATCGCCCGGGTCGGGCAGATCTCGATGCAGCGCACGCAACTGCCGCAATGCGCAGTGGCGGGCGGGTCGACCGGCAGCGGCAGGTCGACGTAGATCTCGCCGAGGAAGAACCACGAGCCGCCATCGCGGTCGATCAGGCAGGTGTGCTTGCCGATCCAGCCCAGGCCCGCGTTGCGCGCCAGCGCACGTTCGAGCACCGGCGCCGAATCGACGAACACGCGGTGGCCGAACGGCCCGATCTCGCCGGCGATGCGGTCGGCGAGACCCTGCAGGCGGTTGCGCATGAGCTTGTGGTAGTCGCGCCCCAGCGCATAGCGCGCGACGTAGGCGCGGCTGTCGTCCTCGAGCGTGCGCCAGGCCTGCTCCGGGTCCTGGCCATGGTCGAGGCCGACCGAAAGCACCCGCACCGTCCCGGGCACCAGTTCGCGCGGGCGCGAGCGCTTGTCGCCGTGGCGCGCCATCCAGTCCATCGTCCCGTACAGGCCGCGGGCCAGCCAGTCGCGCAGGAAGGCTTCGTCCTCGCCGAGTTCGACCCCGGCGATGCCGCAGCGCTGGAAGCCCGCCTCGCGCGCCAGCGCCTTGATGCGCAGGGCGAGCGCGGCCGGGTCGGGCAGGGGCGTGCGGGCGGCGGGCGTGGACATCCCCGAAGTATAGAATCCGGGCGATGGACGCCGTTTCCCGCTCCCACGATCGCGGCACGCCGCTGTACGACGGCGCCGCGCTGCGCGCGCTCGAGGCGGAGATGGCCGCGCGGCTCGGCGACGGGTTCGCGCTGATGGCGCGCGCCGGGCAGGCGGCCTGGCGCGAACTGCTGGCGCACTGGCCGGACGTGCAGCGCATCGTCGTGGTCTGCGGGCCGGGCAACAACGGCGGCGACGGCTATGAACTGTGCCGGCTCGCGCACCAGTCCGGGCGCGATGCGCGGGTGCTGCGCATCGAGGCGCACGCCCCGCGCAGCGAACTCGCGCAGCGCGCCTGCGAGGCCTATCGCGAGGCCGGCGGGCGGATCAAGGCGTTCAGCGACGGCTTCGGCCGCGCGCAGCTGGTGGTCGACGCGCTGTTCGGCATCGGCCTGTCGCGCGAGCCGGACGCGGATGCGGCGCGGGTCATCGATGCGATCAACGCCTCCGGGCTGCCGGTGTTCTCGCTGGACGTGCCGAGCGGGCTGGATGCGGACCGGGGCAGCGCGCCCGGACGGGTGGTCCATGCGACGCACACGCTGCAACTGCTCGCGCCGCACGCCGGGCTCTACACCGGCGCTGCCGCACGCTCCGCCGGGTCGCTGGCACTGAGCACGCTCGAGGCCGACGAGGCGTTGGCCGGAGCGCCGGTGGCGGCGTACCGGCTGGACCCGGACGACCTGCGCGGCTGGATCGCGCCGCGCGTGCGCGATGCCCACAAGGGCGACAGCGGACACGTGCTGTGCATCGGTGGCGACACCGGCAAGGGTGGCGCCGCGATCCTCGCGGCCGAGGCGGCCTTGCGCTGCGGTGCGGGGCTGGTGAGCGTGGCGACGCGGCCGGTTCACGTGCCGGCGCTGCTGGCGCGTCGCCCGGAGGCCATGGCCCACGGCGTCGACGCGGGCGGGTCGCTGGAACCGCTGCTGGCGCAGGCGGACGTGATCGCGCTCGGGCCCGGGCTCGGGCAGGGCGAGTGGGGCGCCGCGCTCTACGAACAGGCGCTGGCGGCGTCGACACCGCTGGTGCTCGATGCCGACGCGCTCAACCTGCTGGCGCAGCGCACCCGGGTGCTGCCCGCCGGCACCATCCTCACCCCGCACCCGGGGGAGGCGGCGCGCCTGCTCGGTTTCACCGCCGCCGAAGTGCAGGCGAACCGCTTCGCGGCGGCCCGGCTGCTGGCGGAGATGTTCGGCTGCGTGGTCGTGCTCAAGGGCGCGGGCACGCTGGTCGCGGCGCCCGAACAGGTGCCGCGCGTGATCGCGGCCGGCAACCCAGGCATGGCCGTGGGCGGGATGGGCGACCTGCTCACCGGTTGCATCGCCGCGCTGCGCGCGCAGGACTTCCCGGCGTTCGAATCCGCCTGCTGCGGCGCGCTGCTGCATGCGGTCGCGGGCGATACCGCCGCGCAGGCCGGCGAGCGAGGACTGCTGCCGTGCGACCTGCTGGACCCAATGCGTACCTGGGCGAACGGCGGGCCGTCGGCGTGACGTCCTTCTTCCTCGAGGACGAGACCGCGACCCGCGCCTTGGGCGCCCGCCTCGCGCGGACCGCGCCGGGGCAGTCCGTGGTCTACCTGCATGGCGATCTGGGCGCGGGCAAGTCAACGCTGGCACGCGCCTGGCTGCGCGAACTCGGCGTGACCGGGACCGTGCGCAGCCCGACCTACACCCTGGTCGAGCGCTATCCGCTGGCGACCGGCGGCGAGGCCCTGCACCTGGACCTGTACCGCATCGGTGATGCCGGCGAACTGGAATTCCTCGGCCTGGACGATGCCCGGGGCGCGCTCTGGCTGGTGGAATGGCCGGATCGTGGCGCGGCCGCCCTGCCGCCGGCTGACCTGCATGTGCGCCTCGCCCTGGACGGAGAGGGCCGGTCGGCGGTTCTGGCCGCCGGGAGCGGGTCCGGGGAAGCGTGGCTGCGCCGGGTGGAAGAAGTGGGCGAGTTGCATCGGATATCTGAACCGAACCCATAGGAAAGACGGGCAGGTGACCGATTTGAAAGGAAAAGTGCGTTGCAAATGGAGGTCATCAGTGATTGACTATCGACATGCGCACGAGGGGGCAAGACGTCCAACAGATTCTGCTTGGCCTGGCGCTGCTCGCAGCGCTGGTCTGGAATCTCGCGTACGCGTCTGAAATCAGGGCGGTCCAGCTCGGCAGCGGGCCCACCGGCACGCGCGCCGAACTGCAGGTGGATCGCGAAGCGGGCTTCAGGCTGATCACCCTGCAGAATCCGCATCGGCTGGTCGTGGACCTGCCTGGAAGCCAGCCGGCGGGCAAGCTCGCCCTGCCGCCGCCGGCGGGCGTGGTCAAGGCGGTCCGCAGCGGACAGCCGGAGCCGGGCACTACCCGCATCGTCTTCGATCTCGCCGCCCCGGTCGTCGCACTCGAGCCCCGGTACGAGACGGGCCCGCAGGGCACGCGACTGGTCATCGAGTGGCCGGGCGAGGAGCATGGCGATCCGATCGCGCAGATCGCCGCGACCTCCACGGCGCGTTCCGCGCCTGCCCCCGCTCCGGCAGCGACGACCCCCGCCACGGCCACGGCCACGGCCGGGCCGCCAGCCCGCGATCCGGCGCTGGCGTCGGCTGCCGCGACCTCGCGCCTGGTGGCCGAACTGCGCGCCGCAGGCCGGGCCGCGCAGGCCCCCGTTGCCTCGAACTCGAACCCGGCATCGCCGCCGCAACCGCAGTCGACGAACGCCCAGTCGTTGCCGCGTACGGTGCCGACCTCTCCCGCGCCGACGGCCCCGGCAGCCACCATGGCGGCCGCCGTCACGCCCGCTTCCGCGCCTCCGCTGGCGGCCCCGCCGCCCCCGGCGCGCGCCATCACCGCGGGGACACGGCCCCTGGTGATCGCGATCGATGCCGGCCACGGTGGCCAGGATCCCGGTGCCATCGGTCCTTCCGGCAAGCGCGAGAAGGACATCACGCTCGCGATCGCGCGCGAGCTCGCGCGCCAGATCAACGCCACCCCCGGCCTGCGCGCGCACTTGGTGCGCGACCGCGACGTGTTCATTCCCCTGCCGAATCGCGCCCGGATCGCCCGCCAGGCGAAGGCCGACATGTTCATCTCGATCCACGCCGACGCCGCCGAGAACCGCAATGCCAAGGGTTCTTCCGTGTACGTGCTGTCGCTGCGCGGCGCGTCCTCGCAGCGCGCGCGCTGGCTGGCCGAGAAGGAGAACGCGGCCGACCTGATCGGCGGCGTACGCGTCGCCTCCTCCGGCGACGCGGTGCTCACCAACGTGCTGCTCGACCTGACCCAGAGCGGGCAGCTGAAGGCCTCGGAGGACGCGGGCAACCACATCCTCGCCGGCCTCAAGCGCATCGGCAACAACCACAAGCCGCATATCGAGCGCGCCAACTTCGCGGTGCTGCGCACCTCGGACATGCCGGCGATGCTGGTCGAGACCGCGTTCCTCTCGAATCCCGACGAGGAGAAGCGGCTGATCGATCCGAAGTTCCAGGGCACGGTGGCGCGCGCGATCCTCGATGGCGTGCACACCTACTTCTCCAGCCAGCCGCCTCCGGGCACGCTGTACGCGGCACGCGCCGCCGCAGACCGCGTCGCCAGCACCGGCGGCAGCCCGTAGCCGGAAGGCACCCCGCCCACCGCGCCGGTATCATGCGCGGGTGGCGATCCGACAACTCCCCGACACCCTGGTCAACCAGATCGCCGCAGGCGAAGTGGTCGAGCGCCCGGCGTCCGTGGTCAAGGAACTGGTCGAGAACGCGCTCGACGCCGGCGCCGGCCGCATCGACATCGACCTGGAAGAGGGCGGCGTGCGCCTGATCCGGGTGCGCGACGACGGTGGCGGCATGCCTGCCGAAGAACTGCCGCTGGCGGTCTCGCGCCATGCCACCAGCAAGATCGCCAGCCTCGACGACCTGGAGGCGGTGGCCACGCTCGGTTTCCGTGGCGAAGCGCTGCCGTCGATCGCGTCGGTGAGCCGGTTCCTGATCGCGACCCGGCGCGGCGACCAGGCGCATGGCGCGGCGCTGGCGGTGGAAGGCGGGCGCGTCGGCGAGGTGGTCCCGAAGCAGCAGCCACCCGGCACCACCGTCGAGGTCCGCGACCTGTTCTACAACGTGCCGGCGCGGCGCAAGTTCCTGCGCGCCGAGCGCACCGAACTCGGGCACATCGAGGAATGGCTGCGTTCGCTCGCACTGGCGCGCCCGGACGTGGAACTGCGCGTGTCGCACAACGGCAAGCCGTCGCGTCGCTACCGCGCATTCGCCGAAGCGGGCGGCGGGCTGTTCACCGGCGAGCGGCTGGGCGAGACGCTGGGAGAGGATTTCGCGAAACAGGCGCTGCGCATCGAACACGAGGGCGCCGGGCTGCGCCTGCACGGCTGGATCGCGCAGCCGGCGTACTCGCGCGCCAGCGCCGACCAGCAGTACGTCTACGTCAACGGGCGCCCGGTGCGCGACCGCAACATCGCGCACGCGGCGAAACAGGCGTTCGCCGACGTGATGTACCACGGCCGGCAGCCGGCATACGTGCTGTTCCTGGCGCTCGACCCGACCCGCGTCGACGTCAACGTGCATCCGGCCAAGCACGAGGTCCGGTTCCGCGATTCGCGGCTGGTGCACGATTTCGTCTACCGCACCCTGCATGCCGCGCTGGCGGAAACGCGCGCGGGCACCACGGCCCTCCCGACGGCGGAGACCGCCACGATTTCTGGCGCGTCGACGGGCGTGCCGGGACGGTCGTTCCCGGGTGCGCTGCTGGCCACGACGCAGACGATGCCGCAATCGGCCTCGCAGGTGCCGATGCGGCTGCAGGTCGACGAAGCGCGCGCGGCCTACTCGGCGTTGTACGCGGCCAACGAGGAGCGGCCGGTGCTGCCGCGCGCGGACGAGTCGGCCGGAGTACCGCCGCTGGGTTACGCGGTCGCGCAGCTGCACGGCATCTACATCCTGTCCGAGGCGGCCGACGGCCTGATCGTGGTCGACATGCACGCCGCGCACGAGCGCATCGGCTACGAGCGCCTGAAGTCCGCGCACGACAGCGAGGGCCTGCGCGCGCAGCCGTTGCTGGTGCCGCAGTCCGTCGCCGTATCCGAGCGCGAAGCCGACCTGGCCGAGCAGGAGGCCGCGATCCTGGCCGAGCTCGGGTTCGAGGTGTCGCGCGCCGGGCCGCAGTCGCTGCTGCTGCGCAGCGTGCCGGCCCTGCTCGCGCATGGCGATGTCGAGGCCCTGCTGCGGGACGTGCTCGCCGACCTGCGCGAACACGGCGAGAGCCTGCGCATCCGCGGCGCCCGCGACGAGCTGCTGTCGACCATGGCCTGCCACGGCGCGGTGCGTGCCAACCGGCGGCTGACGGTTCCGGAAATGAATGCGCTTCTGCGGCAGATGGAGGCGACGGAGCGCTCCGGACAATGCAATCATGGGCGCCCGACCTGGGCGCATTTCCCGCTGCCCGAGATCGATCGCTGGTTCCTGAGGGGGCGTTGAGCATGTTGAAGGGCGTATCGAGGATGACGTGTGCATTGCTGGCGACCGCGCTGGCTGCGTGCGGCGGGGGATCAACGGGCGGCGATGTCGCGCAAGCCACCGCCGAGACGGCGCCGGCCGATCCGGCGTTCGTGGCGGACAACGAGGCGTGGCGCGTGCAGCGTCGCGAGCGCCTGCTGCAGCCGCACGGCTGGGCCAGCCTGATCGGCCTGCACTGGATCGAGCTGCCTGCGCACTACGTCGGCAGCGGCGCGACCAGCGGCATCCGCCTGGCGAAGGGGCCGGAGCGCATGGGGCTGCTGCAGCAGCAGGGCGGCAAGGTGTTCCTGACGCCCGAACCCGATGCGGTGCTGACGGTCGACGGTACGCCGGCCAAAGGCCGGTTCGAGCTGCTGCCGGACATCTCGGGAACACCCACCCTGGTGGGCTTCGACGAGGGCAAGGGCCAGCTGGGCCTGGTCGATCGCAACGGTCGCAAGGCGCTGCGCGTCAGCCACGCCGAGGCGGCGACGCTGACCGGGCTCGGCCCGCTCGACTACTGGCCCGCGGATCCCTCCTGGCGCATCGCCGCGCGCTTCGTTCCGCATCCGGCAGGCAAGACCATTCCGATCATGGACATCACCAGCCAGCAGGCGCCGCAGCCCAACCCGGGGGCCGTGGAGTTCGAGCATGGCGGAAACAGCTACCGGATCGAGGCGCTGGAAGGCGAGGAGGGCGGGCTGTTCCTGGTATTCGCCGACCGCACCAGCGGACACGACAGCTACGCCGCTGGGCGCTATCTCTACACCGATGCACCGGCCGCCGACGGCACGGTGTTCGTCGACTTCAACCGCGCCTACAACCCGCCGTGCGTGTTCACCGATTACGCCACCTGTCCGCTGCCGCCGCCGGAGAACCGCCTCGACCTGGCGATCACCGCTGGCGAGAAGAAGTACGTCAGGCCGTCGACCTGAGCGCCCCGGGTCACCTCCGTACCGGAGGCTGCGTCGAAGACATCCCGCTGGCACACCCCGACAAGGACACACGATGACATCTCGCTGGAAGACGCCGCGCCACCTGCTCCGTTCCGCGTTCGCCGCCTTCGCCCTGCTGGCGTTCGCCGGGGCGTTGCACGCCGACACCGCGCGCGACGGCGCGCCCGTTCCGCTGCTGTGGAAGGTCTCGGACGACGACAATTCGCTCTACCTGCTCGGCTCGTTCCACCTGCTCAAGCCGGAGGACTACCCGTTGTCGCGCGACGTCGACGCCGCCTTCGCCGACGCGGAGAAGCTGGTGTTCGAGATCCCGCCGGAGGAACTGGGCTCGCCCGCGCTGGGCATGCAGATGGGCCAGGCCGCGCTGCGCACGGACGGCACCGCGCTCGACAGCGAACTGCCGGGCGAGACGAAGCAGGCGCTGGCGGCGTGGCTGGAGGCGAACGCGGCCGAACTGCAGAAGCTGCAGATGACGCCGCAGACCCTGCAACTGTTCGAACCGTGGTTCGCCGGGCTGATGGTGGCGATCGTGGAAATGGGCAAGGCCGGGCTCGATCCGGCGCTGGGGCTCGACGCCAATCTCGCGCAGAAGGCCAGCCAGGCGGGCAAGCCCACCGCCGGGCTGGAAACGGGCGCCGAACAGATCGCCTTCCTCGACGGCATGGACCGGGCAGAACAACTGCAGTTCCTGCAGGAATCGCTGACCACCGCCGAGGAGGGCCGCGCCCAGATCGACGAACTCCACGCTGCCTGGCGCCGGGGCGATGCGGATGCGCTCTGGAGCGGGATGGCCGCGGACATGCGCAAGCAGTTCCCGAAGCTCTACCGCCGGATCAACGTCGAACGCAACGACGCCTGGGTCCCGAAGCTCGAGGCGAAGCTCCAGGCTTCGGGCACCGACGACACCCTGGTCGTCGTCGGCGCATTACACCTCCTCGGCGAGGACGGCGTAGTCGAAAAGCTGCGCGCGAAGGGGTACGAGGTCGAGCGCATCTGCAGCGCCTGCGCTGCTGCTGGCGCTGCGAGGTAAGCGTTCGAGCCCGCATAGGCACCGTCGCAGCACACCCCGTCGCAACGACCGGGTGCCGCCGCTACGGGTCGACGGGCTGCAGTTCGATGCAGTCCACCGGGCAGGCCGGCACGCACAGCTCGCAGCCCGTGCACAGCGGCGCGATGACCGTGTGCATGAGCTTGCTGCCGCCAATGATGGCGTCCACCGGGCAGGCCTGGATGCATTTGGTGCAGCCGATGCAGTCGGCTTCGACCACGAGGGCGACCTGTGCAGGCTTGTGCATGCCGCGCGCGCGGTCGTAGGCAAGGGGTTCGACATCGAGCAGGCGCGCCAGCGCCCGCGCGCCGTCGTCGCCGCCGGGAGGGCAGTGGTCGACGCCCGCCTCGCCCCGGGCCATGGCCTCGGCATACGGGCGACAGCCGTCGAAGCCGCACTGGCCGCACTGGGTCTGCGGCAGCAGCCGGTCGAGGCGTTCGGCGAGGTCGTGCTGGCGGGCGATGCTCATGCGGGCGGCTTGACCGTTGCGATTCGCCCGGCGGGGCACGATCCTGCGGTCAGCGCACCGGCATGCCGGGCAGCGCGCCCGCGTCGGCGTCGAGCAGCGCGAGCGCGCCGCCGTCGAAGCCGGCCGAGAGGATCATTCCCTCGCTGACCCCGAAGCGCATCTTGCGCGGTGCGAGGTTGGCGATGAACACCACGTTGCGGCCGACGAGCGCATCGGGCTCGCCGTAGCTGGCACGGATGCCGGAGAAAATCTGCCGCTGACCCAGTTCGCCGGCGTCGAGCAGGAAGCGCAGCAGCTTGTCCGAGCCTTCGACGAAGCCGCACTCCAGGACCTTGCCCACGCGCAGGTCGAGCCTGGCGAAATCCTCGATCCCGATGAAGCCGGTACCTGTCCCGCCAGCGGGCGAGGCCTCGGGGGCGGACACGGCCACCGCCTTCGCGTCGCCGCCCTTCTCGGGTTTGGCTTCACCGGCCGGTGCGGCGAACGTGTCCTTGCTGGCTTCGGTCATGGCTTCGATCTGCTTCGGGTCGATACGGGTGAACAGCGGTGCATAAGGCGCGAGCGAACGCCCCGCCAGCGTGGTGCGCGTGCCCGGGCACAGCGTCACGCCGAGGTAGGCCTCCGCGCCCGCGATCACCGTGGGCAGGATCGGCTTGAGCATGGCGGCGAGATCCGCGAACGCCTGCAATGCCGTGGACAGTACCAGGTGCAGGTCGGCGCGGCGTGCCGGATCCCTCGCCAGCGTCCACGGTGCGGTCTGCGCGATGTATTCGTTGGTCCAGTCGGCCGCCTCCATCGCGGCGCGGGCCACCGCCGCGAAGTTGCCCGCCTCGTAGTGCGCGGGCGCGGTCCGCAGGGTATCGAGCACCTTCGAAAGCAGTGCCCCGGCCTGCGCGGCCCAGCTGTCCGACACGCCGACCGGCGGGCCGGAGGCGAGGGTATTGTCGAACTGCCCCTGCAGCAGCTTCGCGCAACGGCTGGCGATGTTGACGAACTTGCCGACCAGGTCGCTGTTCACCCGGGCGACGAAGTCCGACAGGTTGAGGTCGACGTCGTCGACGCCGCCGGAGGACTTGGTGGCGAAGTAATAACGCAGCGCCTCGGGATCGAGGCCGCTGTCGAGGTAGGTGCGCGCCATCACGAAGGTGCCGCGCGACTTCGACATCTTCGCGCCGTCGACGGTCAGGTAACCGTTCACGTGCAGGCGCTCCGGCAGGCGCAGGCCGTTGCCGGCCAGCACCGCGGGCCAGAACAGGCCATGGAAATTGACGATGTCCTTGCCGATGAAGTGGCGCAGCTCGGCATGCGCGCCAGGGCGGAGCATGGCCTCGAACGCCGCCTCGTCGAAGTCCGGCGCCCGGCCGCTGCGCGCGAGCGCGAGCAGGCTGGAGAAATAGCCGATCGGCGCATCGAGCCAGACGTAGAAGTACTTGCCCGGGTGGCCCGGAATCTCGAAGCCGAAGTAGGGCGCGTCGCGCGAGATGTCCCAGTCGCGCAGGCCGCCCTCGGCGTCGATCCACTCGCGCAGCTTGGCCTTGACGCCTGGAATGGCGACATCGCCCTGCAGCCATCCGCCCAGCGTCGTGGTGAAGTCGGCGACCCGGAAGAAGAAATGTTCCGACGCGCGCAGCTCCGGGGTCGCGCCCGAGACCACGGAGTGCGGGTTCTTCAGTTCGGTCGGCGAGTAGGTCGCGCCGCAGACTTCGCAGTTGTCGCCGTACTGGTCGTCCGAACCGCAGTTGGGGCAGGTGCCCTTGACGTAGCGGTCGGGCAGGAACATCGACTTGACCGGATCGTACAGCTGGTCGATCGACCGGCGCTCGATGTGGCCACCGGCGTCCAGTGCGCGGTAGAAGCGCTCGGTCAGCTCGCGGTTCTCTTCCGAGTGCGTGGAGTGGTACCAGTCGAAGTCGACGCCGAAGTCGGCGAAGTCGCGCTGCTGGCTCGCCTGAGTGAGCTTGATGAAGTCCCCGGGCGCGACTCCAGCCTTTTCCGCCGCCAGCATGATCGGCGTGCCGTGGGTGTCGTTGGCGCACACGAAGCGCACCGTGCCGCCGGCCATGCGCCGCGCCCGGACCCAGATGTCGGCCTGGATGTATCCGACCAGGTGGCCGATGTGCAGGTGCCCGTTGCCGTAGGGCAGGGCGCTGGTGACGATGGCGGGGCGGGGCATGTCGCGGGCGCTTCGGAGGGGACGCGGATTATCGCATGCGCGCCGATCGCGGCCGCCCGAAAGCGAAGGCCCGGCGGATGCCGGGCCTTGGGCCGTACCTGGAAGACGCCCTGCGTCTGCGGGCCGCTACTGCCGCACCCACACCTGGGACTTGCAGATGAAGGCCACGCAGCCCGAAACCTCGAGCTTGTCGCCACCCTCGATCAGTTCCATCTTCGACTTGTAGACCTTGCCCTCGTCGGGCTTGAGGATGGTTCCACCGGAATAGGCATCGTCGTCGCGCTTCATGCCACGGATGATCTCCATCCCGGTGATGGGCTTGCCCTTGCGGTCGTCCTTGCACTTGTCGCAGGTCGGGTTGGGCTTGCTGGGATTCAACAACTCGACGATGCGGCCGCCCAGCGTGCCGTCGGCGGCCTGGGCGATCTCCACGATCGACTTGGCCTGGCCGGTCTCGTCGTCGATGGTCTTCCAGCGGCCTTCGGCGGGGTCGGCGGCGAGGGCGGGAGCAAGCGCCAACAGGAGTGTGGCAGTCAGGAAAACGGAGACAGTGATACGCATCGCAACTCCTGGAGATGGCTGGAAGATACCTGGTACTTTCGCACGTTGCGAGCCGGGCAGGAGAGCCTACTTCAGGGGTTCCGCGCCCAGACCCTGCTCGTCTCGCTCGGGAGTGGCCGGCTCGGTCGCGTCGATTAGCGGGGCCGTGTGAGGAATCCGCGACGTAGCGTCGATGGGAGCATCGTTCGCGGCCCGAATCTCGCCGACCGTGACCTTCCCGACCCTCGGTTTCATCCAGATCGCATCGTGCCACGCCATGTACTGTTCGGGATCCCAGTACTTCTCGTCGAAGAACTTCGACCCGTCAATCTGCTCGAAGCCAGCGGGCCCCGGCACGTAGATCTGGAGGCTTCCCACCGCCCCCACGCGGCTGCCGGTGATGCGGTTGCGGCCGCGCCGGATGGCCGTGGTCAGCCGCGGCTGGGCTGCATCGTCACCGTACTTGGCATAGATCTCCTGCCCGTGTTCCAGCGCCGATTGCCGCTGCGCCTCATCCAGGGAGGCCCAGTACCGTTCGCGCAATGCTACGAAACCCTCGTAGCCGCGTTCGGCCGCGAGATCCATCCACGCGTAGGCCTTTGCGGGATCACGCTCCTCAACGCCCTGCCCATTCCAAAACATCTCCGCAACCATGCCTTGGGAGGGCTTGTCAGCGTAGTAACTCGCCCGCATGAAGAAGCGCAGGGCGTCGGCTTCGCGGCCAGCCCGCATATCCTCCAGGCCCAGCAAGCGGTAGCGCAGATCCGGGTGCGCCGAGAGGAACCCAGCATTGATCATGAGCCGATCTTCGGTCGGATCGGGTGGGAGAGGGGCCTGCTGCGCCCAAGCCGCAGGGGCTGCCAGCACGGCTGCAATTGCAATCTGGAAACGAATCGACCGAATCATCTTCTTCACGACGGGACCAGTGGCGAGGCGGCTGCGCTCAGGATTGGAAAGCCGTCGACTGGCGACCAGTCCCGAAAGTCACGGCGCCATCTGCGCGGGAAAGAGGGGAGGGGCGGGAGTCGCGTCCCGCCCGGCATTCCCTTATTGCCCGATATGTCTGGAGAAGAACTCCAGCATCGCGGTGTAGAGCTTGACCCGGGCCGCCTCGTCGTAGAACCCGTGCATTTCACCTGACTGGATGATCATCCCTTCAGGCGGATTGCCCGCGGCGCGCAAGGCCTTGTCCATCAGCTCTGTCTGTTCCGGGGGGGTGCGCACGTCGCGGGCACCGGCAGCCAGATAGACCGGGATCTTCACCTCCGCCGCGCGGCGTGCCGGCGAGTTCTCGGCCCAGAAGGCCGTGCTCGTACCGTGGGTGCGCCTGAGGTACCGCTGTCCGCTTTCGGTCTCGGGGATGTCGCCCTTCTTGAACATCATGTCTACGTCATAAACGCCCACGTAGCCGAACGCGCACTTGAACATGCCTGGTGCCCGGATCGGGGCCATCAATGCCGAATAACCACCGAAACTTCCGCCATAGATGCAGATGCGGTCCGGGTCGGCGTGGCCCTGCCCGACGGCCCACTGGGTGGCATCGATGATGTCGTTCTGGATGCCCTGGCCCCACTGCTGGTGGCCCGCATCGCGGAACTCCTTGCCGTAGCCGCCCGAACCGCGGTAGTTCACCTGCAGGACGGCATACCCCCGACTCGCGAACAGTTGGGCCTCGGGGTTGAAACTCCAGTGGTCGCGCGGGCCAATGGGGCCACCGTGCGGGTTGACGATCAACGGCAAGCCTTTGCCGTTCGATCCGTTGGGAAGTGTGAGGAACCCGTGGAGGCGCCGGCCGTCACGCGCGGACAGGGTGAACGGCTTCACGGACGCCATGCGGTCCTTGTCGAGCTTGGGCCGTCGATGCATCAGGAACTTGGCGCGGCCTGAAGCGCGGTCGTACAGATACAGTTCGCCCGGATTCGAATCGCTGGATACCGAGACGACCACCGTTCCGCCGTCCCGGGTGTAACTTGAGAAATCGACCATCTGCCCTTCGAACGCGGCGGCCAGGGACGCGTAGAGTTCCGTGTCGGGATTGGTCTCGTCGACCAGCGTCACCTTCGGGGCGCCGGCCTCGGTGACCACCGCGACGAGCGCGTTGCCATCGGTCGACCAGATCAGGGTGGAGGCCTCGGAAACCTCGTCCTGGAATAGCTTGGAGAACGCGCCGGTCTCCATATCGAGGGTGCCGAGTGCTGCCGGGCGCACGCCATCGTCCAGCTCAGCGAAAACGGTCCCGTCGTCAGCCGTGCGGATGACGGACATGTGCTGGCCGTCCGACTTCGATGCATTCAGCAACGTCCAGCTGCGGCCATCGCGCCGGTACAGTTCGGTACGTTCGTCGTACTCTCCCGAATCATCCTTGCTGGACGAACAGACGGCAAAACCGGGATTTTTTTCCGCATCCAGCACTATGCTGCAGTTCTCCTTCGGGGCCCGTCCCAGCGAACTGCGCCGGCCCGTGAAGGTGTCCACCAGAAATGCTTCGGTACCCGCGCCTTCCGAGGAGCGGGGCGAGGCTGCCTGCATGACGACTTGCGTGTCGTCATCCTTGAGCGCATCCAGGAGCGTGAACCGCTCGTTGCCGACGGTCTTCCCTCGCTGGGTCGCGTCCCGCGTGCCATAGAAGATCAGTGGGCGGGGCTGGCTGCCGTCCGCGTTGACCGCGAACCACTCCCCGGTATTGAACGGTTGCGCATAGCCGCCCAGCTTCTTGACTGCATTGAACATCAGCCTGTCGGGGCTGACCCAGTGGAACGAACCGACGCTCTTGTCGTCCGGGAGCTGGTTGACCTTGAGCAGCTCGAGGGTCGCCGTACGCAGGACGACGAGTACGTCCTGCTCGCCCTTGTCGACCGTCATGGCGAGGTATTCGCCGTTCGGGGAGATCCGGACCGAGCTGTACGAGGGGTGGGATACGAAGTCTTCGATGGGCTGGGGCGCGGCGGCATGCACGGAGCATGAAACGATGAATGCAGCGAGCGCGAGCTTGAATCTGGACGAGTACGTCATCTGTTTCCCTGGCCTGCATCCGCCGAATGCGGCGAGCGCGGCTTCATGAAGGTCTGCGCCAATCACGCTGACCCGGCGTTGCCGCCGGGCCAGCGCCATTCCTGCCGGATCAGTTGAAGCGGTAGCTATAGCTCGCGAACACCTCGCGGCCGATCGGGCTGTAAGCCCTCCAGAAGAACGGATATGAGTTGAACGTATCGTCCTCGGGGTGCAAGTCGTCAAGGATGTTGTTGACCGCGAATCCGACGGTAGCCTTCTCCGTGAGCTTCTTCTCGACACGGCCATTCCAGATCACGTACGAGCCGATGCGTCCGGTTTCCGCCCAGTTCGGGAGCGAGCCCCAGCGGTAGCCGTTGAGATTGAAGGTCCAGTCGTCCCGCTCCCAGTTCACTTCCCAATTCACGCGGCTGCGGAAGTTGAAGAACTGGCGATGGTCGCGCAGGTTGCGGATCTCGTCGCCGGGAAACTCCTGTTCCTCGAGCTCCAGGACGTGTGTCCATCCCAGTCCGAAGTTGAACTCGCCCATGCGGTCCGTATCCAGCTGATAACGCCAGCGGGCGTCGATGCCCGAGGTTTCCAGCATGGACTGGTTGAACGGATAGGACAGGTAGTTGTCGATCTCGTCGTCGTTGACCTCGTCCACCCCGGTACGTTCCACCAGGCTGGTGAAGAACTGGCAGGAAGTCGAACTGCCGTCCACCGGGTTGCCGTCGCGGTCCGTCCCGAGCAGGCATGCCGCTTCCTCGCGCAGGAGGTAGCTCGTGGAGATATCGCTGACCGCGCCCTCGAGCTTGATGCGATAGGCATCCATGCTCAGCGACATGTTGTCGGTCACGTCCCAGACGAAGCCAACCGTTGCCGAGCGGCCCTCCTCCTCCTGGAGTTCGGTGCTGCCCTGACGCGTACCGAAGACCGAATACGTGTAGGCGCCGCCGCTGCAGTCGCCCGTTACGGTGGGGTCGAGCCCATCGCGACGGCAGCGGTATTCATCCAGGACGGTCGTGAAGAAGCCGGATTCCTGTGCGAACACGTAGTGCATGTCAGGGGCACGGAAGCTGGTGGCGAAGCTGCCGCGAATCATGAAGTTGTCCGTCGGCCTGAATTCGAGGCCCGAAGACCAGGTGAAGGCACCATCCACCGCGGTGACGTCGTCGTACTTGTCGTATCGACCGGCAACGCTCAGCTTCAGGGTCTCGAACAGCGGCACGCTGAACTCCACGCCCACCGCGTAGCGGTCGCGCTCGCCGCCACCGCCGGTTCCGGTGAGGTTGTAAATGGGCTCGGGGCCGTCGTAGGTCGGCGAGATCCTCGGATCGTTCTCCAGGTCGTACTTCTGTCGGGCCGCCTCGAGCGTGGCCGCCATGCCGACAGGCCCCGCCGGCAGGTCGAACAGGTCGCCCGAAAGCACGAACGAGGCCTGCGAGACTTCCGAGGTCGCGTCCGTGTTCACGGTGGTGATAAGGGACTGGTAGGTGTCCGGATCAAGTGGCGTGAAGTAGCGGTCCACATTGAAGTTGACCACCGGATACGCGCCAAAGAACGGATCGAGTTCACCGGTTTCCGGGCCGAGGAAGTACTCGTTGATGCGGTTTGCCAGGAAGCGTGGTTGCTTGACCTCCAGCTCGTAGCGCGCATGGGACACGGTGGCATCCCAGTCGAACCTGTCGGAGAACATCAGCCCGCGCAGGCCCACCGCGAGATCGAAGGAGCGTTCATTAATTTCGGTCTGCTGCGCCTCGCGCCCGCCGAGCTCGGAAGGCGTGAAGATCCTCTGCGTGTCCACGATCGTGTCGAGGGTGGGATCGTAGGCCAAGGGCGACTGCCAGAACTGGGTCGCGGAAGCGATTTTCGCATCGGCCCGCGCCACAGACAGCTGCACGAACGCCTGCAAGTCGTTCGCGAAGTCGTAGGTGCCGTAGAGATAGCCGGTGAGGGTGGAGTCCGAGTTCCGGATCTGCTGGGTGGCCGGATAGCCGAAGTAGCCGCAGGTCCCGCGAGATTCCAACTCGAACTCGGAGAACCGGGCACACGTCGAAGCGGCGTCCTCGCCTTCCGGATAGACATAGGAGTCGAGTCCGGTGCCAACCAGGCGATCACGCAGGCGGATGCCGATGACCGCAGTTGCATCCTCCGGATCGACCGACGGATCATCCCGGTATGAGTCCATGAAATCGCGCTGAGAGGCGAAGATCTCCTCGCGCGCCATGTACTCGGCCGCATAGGTCAGGCTCCAGTTGTCGCCAACCTTGCCCCCGATCCACTGCAGCCGGCCGCTGTCGCCGCCGCCGCGGGTCGTGGTGCCGCCACGAATCGTCAGCATGTCGCCGTCGTAGTTCGACTTCATGATGATGTTGACCACTCCGGCCACCGCATCGGAGCCGTAAATGGCCGAGGCGCCGCCCGAGAGCACTTCGATCCGCTCGATCGCGGCCGCGGGGATATTTGCAAGGTTCACCGCGTTGGACTGGCTGTTGTACGGCAGCGGATAGTCAGCCGTGCGACGCCCGTTCACGAGGATCAGCTGGTAGCCGGGCCCCAGGCCGCGCAAGTTGAGGAAGCTCGCGTTTGGGGTGAACCCGTTCTGGTTGAGTTCGTTCTGGACCGACCCGGTGAACTCGGTGAGGGTATTGAGCGCGTCGTAAACGGTCGAAAACCCCTGCCGCTCGATGTCGTCGGCGGTGATGACGGTTACCGGCGCTGGCCCCTCGATGTCAACCTTTTTGATACGCGAGCCAGTGACCACGACCTTGTCCAGTTCTGTCGATGCTGGCTGGTCGGCGGTTTCCTCGGTCGAGGTCTGGTTCTGCGCCAACACCGGTGCGGCCGCCACCGAGGCCAGGACTGCCATCATGGCTATGGTCAGCTTGCTGCGGCTGACGGAACAATTCTTCTCTTTCATTCGATTCCCCAATGAGTTGCAAGAGGTTTGCCAAGAGCATCGCCAACGCACGAAGGTCACTGGGGCCGTTCAGCGATGGTGCATCTGAGGTTAACATGTCCTTAATGGCGCCGTCATGGGCCGATCACTTTTTGGCGGTATGCATGGCTGGAGACCCGCCAGCCGCGCGCGGCCGGGCGATGGAGCGATGTGGGCATGGCAACTGAACAACCCCTAGGGGGGAATCCCCCGGTTCGCCCATACGCGGCGCAGTCCGGGATGGCGCCACACCCACGCATCCGCAACATCCTCGCCATCGCCTCCGGCAAGGGTGGCGTCGGCAAGTCGACGACGGCCGTGAACCTGGCGCTGGCCCTGGCGGCGGACGGCGCGCGGGTCGGGGTGCTGGACGCGGATGTCTATGGGCCGAGCATTCCGACCATGCTGGGACTGTCGGGCAAGCCCGACAGTCCGGACGGCAAGTCGATCCTGCCGATGCGGGCGCACGGCATCGAGGCGATGTCGATCGGGTTCCTGGTGGATGCGGACACGCCGATGATCTGGCGCGGTCCGATGGCGACCTCGGCCCTCACCCAACTGCTCAACGACACGCTGTGGGGCGGCGAGGAGGGGCTGGACTACCTGATCGTCGACCTGCCGCCGGGCACCGGCGACATCCAGCTCACGCTCGCGCAGAAGATCCCGGTCGCCGGTGCGGTGGTGGTGACCACGCCGCAGGACGTGGCCACGCTCGATGCGCGCAAGGCCCTGCGGATGTTCGAGAAGGTCGACGTGGCGGTGCTCGGGCTGGTGGAGAACATGGCCCAGCACGTGTGCTCGAACTGCGGCCACGTCGAGCACCTGTTCGGACAGGGCGGCGGCGAGCGGATGGCCGCGCAGTACGGCGTGCCGCTGCTGGGATCGCTGCCGCTGGAGATCGGGATCCGCGAGCAGGGCGATGCGGGGGTGCCGATCGTCGCTTCGGCGCCGCAGTCGGCCGCGGCGGCCGCCTATCGCGCCACGGCTGTCCGCCTGCGCGAGGAGCTGGAGAAGCGCCCGCGCGCGCCGCGCGGCATTTCCGCCTCGCTGCTGTAGGTGCCCGCTTCCCGTCATCGGCGGGCGTCGCCGCACCCCGGGCGCCGCACCGCCTGCGGGCCGCTGCGCCGTCGAGGTTCCGGCGGCTCGTGACCCGCCCTACAATGCCCGGCTTCCGGCCACGCGCCGCAGGGAACACCGCATGAGCATCAAGAGCGACCGCTGGATCCGGCGCATGTCCGAGCAGCAAGGCATGATCGAGCCGTTCGAGCCGGGGCAGGTCAAGCAGGCCGCCGGTGGCCGCATCGTCAGCTACGGCACCTCCAGCTACGGCTACGACGTGCGCTGCTCGCGCGAGTTCAAGGTGTTCACCAACATCAACTCGACCATCGTCGATCCCAAGCACTTCGATCCCAAGAGCTTTGTCGACATCGAGGCCGACGAGTGCATCATCCCGCCCAACAGCTTCGCCCTTGCGCGCACGGTCGAGTACTTCCGCATCCCGCGCGACACCCTGGTGGTGTGCCTGGGCAAGAGCACGTACGCGCGCTGCGGGATCATCGTCAACGTCACGCCGCTGGAGCCCGAATGGGAGGGCCACGTGACGCTGGAGTTCAGCAACACCACGCCGCTGCCGGCGCGCATCTACGCCAACGAGGGCGTGGCGCAGATGCTGTTCTTCCAGTCCGACGCCGACGACGTGTGCGAGACCTCGTACCGCGACCGCGGCGGCAAGTACCAGGGCCAGACCGGGGTCACGCTGCCGAAGACCTGAGGGAGCGCTCCGGGGGGCGCCCGCGACCTAGTCCGTCGCGCCCGCGCCGATCCGGTGGTCTTGCTGCGTCGTGAGTGCGACACGTAGCGCGATGCGAAGCGCTGCCACGATCGATTCCATCGGCAGCACGCCGGTGGTCCCTTCAGCGGCGTTGTCGATCGCTGGCGGTACGTGCACGAAACCCGCGCGGATCCTGCGCCGCCGCAGCATGTGCATCAGCCCGTAGAAGACATGGTTGCACACGTAGGTGCCGGCGCTCTGCGAGACTTCCACCGGGATGGCGGCCTCGTGGATCGCGGCGTACATCGCCTTGATCGGCAGGGTCGAGAAATAGGCCGCCGGGCCGCCGCGCACCACCGGCAGATCGACCGGCTGGCGTCCGGCGTTGTCGGGAATGCGGGCATCGTCGACGTTGATCGCGACGCGCTCGATCGAGATCGCGTCGCGTCCGGCGGCCAGGCCGGTGCACAGCACGAGGGTGGGGCGCGTCTCGCGGATCGCGCGGCGCAGCGCATCGCGCGCCACGCCGAACTCGACCGGCAGCCGTCGCGCCACGACGCGGTGACCGGCGATCTCCTCGCCGTCGAGCGCGCGCGCCGCGTCCCAGCTCGGGTTGCCCGCGGCACCGTCGAACGGCGCGAAACCGGCGAGCAGCACGTTTCGCATGCGCGTGCTCCGGGTACTCATCGGAAGACGATGAAGTACATCAATGCGATGTTGCACGCCAGCAGCGGCAGCGCGGTGGCGACCTGCTGGCGGATCACCGCGTTCGGATCCTTCAGTTCCAGCAGCGCGGCGGGCACGAGGTTGAAGTTCGCCGCCATCGGCGTGAGCAGGGTGCCGCAGTAGCCCGAGAGCATGCCGATCGCGGCCAGCGGCGCGGCATCGGCCCCGTGCAGCTGCACCAGCAGCGGCAGGCCGATGCCCGCGGTCATCACCGGGAACGCGGCGAACGCATTGCCCATGACCATCGTGAACAGCGCCATGCCCAGCGCGTAGGCGAGCACCACCACGAAGCGGTTGTCGACCGGGATCGCCATTTCCACCAGCGCCGCCACCGCCTCGCCGACGCCCGCGGCCGCGAAGACGCCGCCCAGGGTGGCCAGCAGCAGCGGCAGCAGCGCGGCCCAGCCGACGGCGTCGATCAGGCGGCGAGACTGCTCCACCGCGCTCCACGGCGATTGCCGCGTCAGCCGGGAGGCGGCGATCGCCGCGACCACGCAGGCGACGCCGAGCGCGACCAGGGTGGTCTGTTCGCGGCCGAGCAGGTACACGCCGCCGAACGAGACATCCTTCAGCACCACCGCCAGCAGCACGCAGACCCCGGGGATCAGCAGCGCCGGCCAGAACAGGCGGTTGCCCAGGCGCGTGGCTTCGATCCGTTTCGCCTCGTCGGACGGCTCGTCGTAGCGGCCCCGGCCCAGCCCGCCGAAGCCCGCGAGGCAGGCCAGCATCACGACCACGACGCCGACGACGGCCGGCGCCAGCCGGTCCGCGGCCAGGAACATCAGCCCGAGCAGGGCCCAGAACAGCGCGGTCGCGTGGCGGCGCGGGTTGTGGCGGTCGCGCAGGCCGAGCGCGGCCACCGCCAGCAGGTAGGCGCCGGCGAGCCAGTAGATCATCTGCAGCGTGATCACGCGGCCGGTTGCCGGTTTGCCGCATCCCGCAGCGCCGCCGCCTCGCGCGCCAGTTGCGCGTCCATCCGCAACAGCCGCGAGGCGTGGATGAGGAAAGCGCAGATCGCGGTCGGAATCCCCCACAGCGCGATATGCAGCGGTTCGAGCACGATGCCGTGTTCGGCGAAGAAGCCCTGCATCAGCAGCACCGCGCCGAAGGCGATGAAGACATCCTCGCCGAAGAAGCGGCCGACGTTCTCGCTGGCGGCGGTCATGGCCTTGATCCGCTCGACGCTGGCCTGCGGCAGCGTGCCGTGGGCGTTCTCGGCGGCGCCGACCGCCATCGGCGCCATCAATGGGCGCACCGTCTGCGCATGACCGCCGAGGTCGACCAGGCCGAGTGCCGACAGCAACTGCCGGCCGCCGAGATAAGCCGTGAGCGCGCGGCCGGTGGTGGCGCCGCGCAGGCGCGCGATCCACTGCTGCGCGCGTTCCTTCAGGCCATGGCGTTCGAGCAGGCCGATCGCCGGCAGCGTGAGCAGGAACAGGGCGAGGTAGCGCTGCTTGGTGAAGGCCTCGCCGATCAGCGCCAGCACGTCCAGCGGGGTGATGCCCGCGAGCAGGCCGGTGGCGATGCCGGCGGCCACCACCACCAGCGCGGGATTGAGCCGCAGCACGAAGCCGAGCACGACCAGGGCGATGCCGAGCAGCGGCCACCAGTTCATGCGGCCGCGTCCGGCGCGCGCACGCGGATGCCTTCGGCTTCCAGGGCGGCACGCAGGGCGGCGGCGAAGCGCGCGGCGTCGGGTCGATCGCCGTGCAGGCACAGGGTGTCGGCGCGCAGCGGGACGCGGGTGCCGTCGAGCGCGATCACCGCGCCCTCGCGCAGCAGCATGCGCACCTGCGCCAGGGCCGCGTCGAGGTCGTCGATCACCGCGCCGGGCCGGTCGCGTGGCGTGAGGCGCCCATCGGCGCCGTAGCTGCGTTCGGCGAAGGCTTCCTCGGCGACGGGCAGGCCGGCGAGACGGCCGGCCTCGGCCAGGGCCGAGCCGGACTGCGCGTACAGCCACAGCGTGGGATCGATGGCATGGACCGCGGCGGCGACGGCATCGGCGACATCGGTGTCGCGCGCGGCGAGGTTGTAGAGTGCGCCGTGCGGCTTGACGTGGCGCAGGGGCGCCCGGGCCGCATCGCACACTGATGCCAGCCGCCGCACCTGCGCCAGCACCAGTACGTGGATGGCGCCCGGGCCGAGGGTGAGCTCGCGACGGCCGAAGTACTCGCGATCGACGAACGAGGGATGCGCGCCGATCGCCACGCCGTGCGCCTGGCACAGCGCCACGGTCGCGCGCATGGTCGCCTCGTCCCCGGCGTGGCCGCCGCAGGCGATGCTGGCCGAGCTGATGTGCGGCACGATCGCGGCGTCGTCGCCACAGCCTTCGCCGAGGTCGCAGTTGAAATCGATACGGTCAGGCAAGGGCGCGCTTCGCGTCGAGGGCCAGCGCGATTCTATGCAGGCGCTGGCGCTGACGGCAAAGCGCGGCGCGGGCCTCTTCCGGCGTGCAGGGTGCGAAGCGCAGGCGGTCGCCGGGCCGCAGCTGCGCCAGCGCCGGCCAGTCGGCGCGGATCGCGTGGCCGATGCGCGGGTAGCCGCCGTGGGTCTGCGCATCGGCGAGCAGGACGATCGGCTGGCCGTCCGGCGGCAGTTGCACGGTGCCGGGGACCACCGGTTCGGACACGCGTTCTTTCCGATCCGCGGCCGCGATACCGTCGCCGAGCAGGCGCAGCCCCTGGCGGTTGCTGGCGGGCGCGACCTGCCAGGATCTGGCGAACAGCGTCCCCGGCGACGTGGTGGCGTCGGATCCGGGAAGCAGCCGCACCACGCGATCGCCGCCGCGTGGCTGGTCATCGAAGGCCGGGTCGATCCACCAGCCTGGAAAGCGCACCGTTGCGATGCCGGCGGCATTGTCGGTGGCGAGGTCGAGACGGTCGCCGCGCCGCAGCGGCCGGCCCAGGATTCCGCCGAACCCCGCGCGCAGGTCGGTACTGGCGCTCCCCAGCACCGGTGCGACCCGGAAGCCGCCGCACACCGCGAGATAGGCACGCGCGCCCTCGCGACATCGGCCCAGGCGCAACACGCAGCCGCCGGGAACGTCCACCGGGCGCGAGATGGGCAGCGGCATCCCGTCGGCCTCCGCCTCGATCCCGCCCCCGCACAGCGCAATGCGCGCGGCGGAGTGGAAGCGCAGTCTCGGTCCGAGCAGCGTGATCTCCAGCGCGGGCGCGCCTGCCGGATTGCCCGCCAGCAGGTTCGCGAGCGCGAACGACCACGGGTCCAGCGCGCCGCCCTGGGCGATGCCGTGGCGGCGCAGGCCCGTCCGTCCGGCATCCTGCAGCAGGGTGGCGACGCCGGGCGCGAGGCACTCGATGCTCATGCCGCCGCCTCCGCCCGCAGCGCTTCGAACGCAGCTTCGTCGATCGCGCGGAATCGGACGCGCTGGCCCGCCGCCAGCAGGCACGGCGAGGGCCAGGACACGTCGAACAGCGCCAGTGGCGTGCGCCCGACGAGGCGCCAGCCGCCGGGACTCGCGCGCGGATAGATGCCGGCCTGGGCGCCGCCGATCGCGACGCTGCCGGCGGGCACGTGGGTGCGCGGACTCGCCAGCCGCGGCATCGCCAGGCGCGGGTCGAGGCCGATGAGATAGGGAAATCCGGGCGCGAAACCTACCATCGCCACCTGGTAGTCGCCGGCGCAGTGCAGCGCCACCACCTCCTGCCGCGACAGGCCGGCGTGTGCGGCGAGGTCGTCGAGGTCGGGCGCGCAGGCAGGTCCGTAGCAGACCGGGATCTCGATGATCGTGGCCGGGTCCCGGGCCTGTCCGGGAAGTTCCGCGGACAGCGCCGGATCGAGCTGGCGGCGCAGCCATTCGATCGCGGACGCGAACGCCCGCACGCCGGCATCCGTGCAGGGATCGATGTCGAGGAACACCGCCAGCGACGCGTACGCCGGCACCACCTCTCGCAGCCACGGCGGCCGCGCGGCCTCGATCCGCCGTGCCAGCGCATGCACGCGGGCGTTCACCGCCGGGTCGATCTCGCGGCCCAGCCGCAGCAGCAGCGCGTCCTCGCCCAGGGGCTCGATCGTGGCTTCGTTCACGCGCGCAGCGCGGCGTCCAGCAGGCGGATGCGTCCCACCAGCGCTTCCGGGCTGTACGGGCGCGCGGCGACGCGTCCCCACACCGGTGCCGGCCAGGCCGGGTCGTCCTCGAAGCGTGCGATCACGTGCACGTGCAGTTGCGGCACCAGGTTGCCGAGCGCGGCGACATTCAGCTTGAACGGACGGAACACGCCGGTCAGGACGCGGGCGGCCAGGTCGATCTCGTCGGTGAGGCGGTGGCGCTGGGCGGCGTCGAGGTCGAGTAGTTCGCGGGCCTCGGCGATGCGCGGCACCAGCACCAGCCAGGGATAGTTGGCATCGTCCATCAGCCGCAGGTCGCACAGCTCGAGCGACGCCAGCGGGTGGGTGTCCGCCGCCAGCTGGGGATGCAGGGCGTAACGGGCGGGCTCTTGCGGGTGATGGCTCATCGTCCGGATCCGTTCAGCGCAGCGCGGCGTCGAGGAAGGCCAGCGTACGCTTGCGCGCCAGCGCGGCGCTGGTGGCGTGGAAATGGCGCGGATCCACGTCGCGGTTGAAGGCGTGTCCGGCGCCGGGGTAGACGTGGATGTCGGCGTCGGGACACGCATCCCGGTGCGCCTGGATGTAGGCGGGCGGGGTGCTGGCGTCGTCGCCACCGAAATGGAACAGCATCGGCGCGCGCAACGGTTCGCCCAGGAAGGGCTCCGTACGGGCGCCGTAGTAGGCGACCGCCGGAATGCCCAGGCGGGCGTTCGCGAGGAAGGCGACACTGCCGCCCCAGCAGAAGCCGATCGCGGCGACCCTCAGCCCTTCGTCACGCAGGGCGTCCGCCGCGGCGCGGACTACGCCAACCGCCCGGTCCATGCCCAGCGCGTCGACCAGCGCGCGGCCACGGGCGAACCCGGCCTCGTCGTAGCCCAGCTCCACGTTGCGCGCCACCGGATCGAACAGGGCCGGCGCCAGCGCCACGTAGCCGGCCGCGGCGTAACCCTCGGCGACGCTGCGGATGTGCTCGTTGACGCCGAAGATCTCCTGCAGCACCAGAACCCCGCCCAGCGCCGCGGCATGGTCGGGCGGCTCGGCGCGCCAGGCATCGATCGGTCCATGCGGCCCGTGGATGACGATGTCGCGGCCCATGCGCAGGCTCCCGCCGGCAGAGGGCCCGATTCTAGCCGACGCTATAATTCGCGTTCCGTGACGCCCGGCGTCGCGCGCCCGCACTCCCCAGCCACGGCACCCCATGTCCGCAGCCAGTCCAAAGGTCGGTTTCGTCAGCCTCGGCTGCCCCAAGGCGCTGGTGGATTCCGAGCGCATCCTCACCCAGTTGCGCGTCGAGGGCTACGACCTCGTCCAGAGCTACGACGCCGCCGACGTGGTGGTGGTCAACACCTGCGGCTTCATCGATTCGGCAGTGGCCGAGTCGCTGGACGCGATCGGCGAGGCGATCGCGGAGAACGGCAAGGTGATCGTCACCGGCTGCCTGGGCAAGCGCGCCTCGCTGATCCGCGAGACCCACCCGGACGTGCTCTCGATCAGCGGCCCGCAGGACTATGCCAGCGTGATGTCGGCCGTGCATGCCGCGCTGCCGCCGAGGCACGACCCCTTCGTCGACCTGGTGCCGCGGCGCGCGCGCGAGGACGACGTCGGCATCAAGCTCACTCCGAAGCACTACGCCTACCTGAAGATTTCCGAGGGCTGCAACCACCGCTGCAGCTTCTGCATCATCCCGTCGATGCGCGGCGACCTGGTGTCGCGCCCGGTGGACGAGGTGCTGCGCGAGGCCGAGCGGCTGGTGGAACGTGGCGGCGTGCGCGAACTGCTGGTGGTCTCGCAGGACACCTCCGCCTACGGCGTCGACGTGCGGTACGCCGAACGCGAGTGGCGCGGCCGCGCGCACCAGACGCGGATGAAGGCGCTGTGCGAAGGACTGTCGGAACTCGGCGCCTGGACGCGGCTGCACTACGTGTACCCGTACCCGCACGTGGACGAGATCATCCCGCTGATGGCGGACGGCAAGCTGCTGCCCTACCTCGACATCCCGTTCCAGCACGCGAGCCCGCGCATCCTGCGGCTGATGAAGCGCCCGGGCGCGGTCGACAGGGTGCGCGAGCGCATCGCGCGCTGGCGCGGGATCTGCCCGGAACTGACCATCCGCAGCACCTTCATCGTCGGCTTTCCGGGCGAGACCGAGGCCGAATTCGAGGAGCTGCTGGATTTCCTGCGCGAGGTGCGCCTGGACCGCGTCGGCGCGTTCGCCTACTCGCCGGTGGACGGCGCCACCGCGAACGCGCTGCCCGATCCCGTGCCCGAAGCGGCGAAGCAGGAGCGCCTCGCGCGTTTCATGGAAGTGCAGGCGGAGATCTCGGCGCAGAAGCTCGAAGCCAAGGTCGGCAGCATCCAGCGCTGCATCGTGGACCTCGTCGACGGCGAGATCGCGATCGCGCGCTCGATGGCGGATGCGCCGGAAATCGACGGCGTGGTGCAGATCCAGGACGGCCGCGACGCCGGCTTGCAGCCCGGCGACTTCGTCGACGTCGCCGTCATGGGCAGCGACGAGCACGACCTGTATGGCGAAGTCGTGCCTGCGCGCCGGCCCGCAGGCTGAGGCGCGCCAACGGGACGCGATGCGCAAGGCGCCCCGAGACCTGTCATCGCCGAGCGCAGAGACTGAGACATGTCATCCCGAGCGCAGAGAATGAGACCTGTCATCCCGAGCGCAGCGAGGGATCTCGCCTGTGAAGTTGCGCCGCTGCGCGCACGCCGGAGTCCGCGCGGCGCCGGCGAGCCGGGCCGACGGACCCGGCTCAGCCGCCGTAGCGCACGTCGACGATGAAGAATCGCGCCGGGCCGCCCGGCAATTGCGCCTCGAACTCGTCGTCCACCCGCTTCTTCAGCATGGCCCGGGCGAGCGGCGAATCGATGCTGATCCACCCGCGCCGGGCATCGGTCTCGTCGGGGCCGACGATGCGGTAGTGCGCGGTCTCGCCGCTGGCGGTGTCCTCGACCTCGACCTGCGCGCCGAAGAACACCGCCTGCGGGTCGGAAGGTGCGGCGTCGACCACGCGCAACGACTCGAGGCGTTTGCTCAGGTAGCGTACGCGCCGGTCGATCTCGCCGAGCTGTTTCTTGCGGTAGGTGTACTCGGCGTTCTCGGAGCGGTCGCCCTCGGCTGCGGCCGCGGCCAGTGCCTTCACCACCTCCGGGCGCTGCAGCCGCCACAGCTGGTCGAGCTCGGCCTTCAGGCGCGCGTGGCCCTCCGGGGTCACCAGCGCGGTGCTCTTCTCCGCGGGCGGGCGCCAGCGACCCAAGGCGACAGTCGCGTCAGCGCCGCAGGCTGAGGTTGTGCGCGCTTTGCGCGGGGTTGCCGGCCGCATCGAGCATGCGGATCTCGTCCTTGGACACGACTTCGAAGTGGCGGTCGCCCGCATCCTTGGTGTCCGGGTCCAGCAGCAGCCGCACGCCGGCATCGTCGATGGTCCAGGTGCCGGACATTTCCTGCGTGGTGTCGCCTTCGTGCCGGGTCTCGGCCAGCTGGAAGCGGCCGTCGGCGTCGATCACCAGCCGGGTGTCGACTCCCGGGCAATCCTCGCACGGCAGGATGCCGGAGAACGTGCCGGCGAAGTCCTTGCGGTCGAATCCGGTCGGATCCTCCGGCGCGCGATGGACCACGGCGATGGCGTCGGTATCCGCGACGGCCGCGCCGGGCGCGTTCGCGGCACCCGATCCGGCCGTGATGGGCTCGGGTGGCTGCGGCGGCGCCGGCTCCGGATCGGGCTGGCAGGCGGCGAGCGCGAACGCGAGCGGCACCAGGAGCAGGCTGGGTGCGATGCGAAGGGTCATGGCGAAATCCTCGTCTGAAACGCGGGAAGTCCGAAACGCTGGAGGCGTGCGGGCGAGGGTAGGGCGGTCGCGGTGAAGAAGTCGTTCCGCGACCGCTACTTGAGGATGCCGCCGAGGATGCCGCGCACGATCCGGCTGGTGATGGTGCGCGCGGCCTGCTTGCCGGCGGCCTGCACCACGCCCTGGCGTCGCTTCGTGCCGAACAGCCATTCGTTGACCGCGCGGCCCATGCCGCCTTCGGCCTCCGCCGCATCCTTCCCGCCTTTCGCCGGCGGCGCGCCGGCGTGCGCGGTCGCGGCCTGCGCGCGCGCCGCCAGCAGTTCGGCCGCCGATTCCCGGTTCAGCGCCTTGTCGTATTTTCCGCCCACCGGGCTGCCGGCCCGCACCTGCGCGCGCTCGGCGTCGGTGATCGCCCCCATGCGGCAGCGCGGCGGCGCGACCAGGGTGTGTTCGACGGGCATGGGGATACCCTTGTCCTGCAACGTGGAGACGAGCGCCTCGCCGGTGCCCAGCTTGCCGATGGTCTGCGCCACGTCGAGCCGGGGGTTGGCGACGAAGGTTTCGGCGGCGGTCCGCACCGCCTTCTGGTCGCGCGGGGTGAACGCCCGCAGCGCATGCTGCACGCGATTGCCGAGCTGGCCGAGGATGTCGTCGGGCACGTCGTCGGGGAACTGCGAGCAGAAGTACACGCCCACGCCCTTGGAACGGATGATGCGCACCACCTGCTCGATGCGCTGGCGCAGCGCCAGCGGCGCGTCGTCGAACAGCAGGTGCGCCTCGTCGAACACGAACACCAGCTTCGGCCTGTCCAGGTCCCCGACCTCGGGCAGGGTCTCGAACAGTTCCGACAGCAGCCACAGCAGGAAGCTCGAGTACAGCCGCGGCCGGAGGATCAGCTGGTCGGCGGCGAGGATGCCGATCACCCCGCGACCGCTGGGGGTGGTGCGCATCAGGTCCGCAAGCTCCAGTGCCGGCTCGCCGAAGAAATGGTCGCCGCCGTCCTGTTCCAGTCGCAGCAGCGCGCGCTGGATCGCGCCGACCGATTGCGGGCTGACCAGGCCGTACTCGGTGGAGATGGTCTTGCGCTCCTCGACCACCAGGTTCAGCAGCGCGCGCAGGTCGTCGAGGTCGAGCAGCAGCAGGCCGCGGTCGTCGGCGAGCTTGAACACGATGTCGATCACGCCCGACTGGATGTCGTTGAGTTCGAGGATGCGCGAGAGCAGGGTCGGCCCCATCTCGCTCACCGTGGTGCGCACCGGATGGCCGAGCTTGCCGTACAGGTCCCAGAACACCACCGGGTTGCCTTCGGGCGTCCAGCCGTCGATCCCGATCTGGTCGATGCGCGCCTGGAGTTTTTCGTTCGACGTGCCCGCTACCGCGAGACCGGCGACGTCGCCCTTGACGTCGGCGAGGAACACGGGCACCCCGATCCGGGAAAAGCCCTCGGCCAGGGTCATCAGCGTGACCGTCTTGCCGGTACCGGTCGCGCCGGCGACGAGGCCGTGGCGATTGCCGTACTTCGACAGCAGCTGGACGCACTCGCCGTCCGCGGTGGTGATCGCCTTGCCGACGAGGATCTGGTCCATGTGCGCGTTCCGGGAGGGATGCCGCGATTCTAGGGCTTCGCGACTGCGCGGCCTAGGCGCGATCGCGACCGGCTTCCTTGTCGCACCGGTGCGCAGCGGATACCCTGCGGACCGCATCCGTTTTCGCCCCGGTGGTCGATGTCTTTGTTTCCCCGCGCAGTGCGTTGCCTGCTGTTTGCCGTCGTCATCCTCGGCTGTTCGCTAGCTTCTCCCGCGCACGCGCAGTCGCGCCGCGCGCAGGCCGCCATCGAGGCGCTCAACCAGCGCATGGTGCTGGCCGAGACCCGCTATCGCGAGGCGCTGGTGAAGATCGGCAATGCCGATCCGTCCGGCGTGGACGAAAGCAACGCCGCGCTGGAGGACATGGAGGACGTGCTGGTCGAATGCGGACGCATCAGGGGCTGTGGCACCGGCGACCTGCTGGCGAGCTTCAAGCGCCTGCTCAAGGCGCAGGCGGATGCCGCGGCGGGGATCGCGGAGGACGACGGCGACGACACCCTCGTCGACGAGGGCGCCTCCCTGCCGACCGGAGAGGTGCCGCAGAGCGCGACCGCGGCCTCATTGCTGGCCGCCGAGGACCGGCGCTTCCTCGAACTGGTGCAGATGAACCCGGCGGTGCAGGCGGGCATCCGCCGCTGGCTCACCGACATGCGCGTGTCGCTGATCACCAGCCACGAGAACTACCAGTACATGCAGCGCATGATGTCGCCGGCGTTCAAGCGCCGCGGCCTGCCCGAGGCGCTGCTGTTCGGGATCCTGGCGAAGGAATCGAACGGGCGCGTGCACTCGCGCTCGCGCGCCGGCGCGGCGGGGCCGCTGCAGTTCATGCCCGCGACCGGGCAGCGTCTGGGCCTCGGTCCCGACGGGCGTGGCTTCGACACCCGCTACGACCCGCGCGCCTCCGCCGACGCGGCCGCGGTGTACCTGGGCGAACGCTACGCCGAGCTGGGCAACAACATCGAGCTGTGGCTGGCGGCCTACAACGGCGGCGAGGGCCGCGCGCGCCGCGTGCACCGCGAGTTCGGCGGGCGCAGCTTCTGGGATCCGGACGTCTACAACGAGTTCCCGCCCGAAACCCGCGACTACGTGCCGATGGTGATCGCGGCGGCCTGGCTGTACCTGCATCCGAAGGAATACGGGCTGAGCTTCCCGCGGGTCGACGCGCGGCCGGCGGCGATCGAGCTGCAGCGCCCGGCCTCGATCTACGAGCTGACCATCTGCCTGGGCAACGGCGGCACCCGCGACGGCTACATGCGCGTGCTGCGCAACCTCAATCCGCAATACGAGGCGGAAAGCTGGATCCCGGCCGGTACCCGGCTCAACGCCACCGTGAGGATGGCCAGCCTGTACGAGCGCTGGTGCACCCGCGGCGCGCGGGCGGAGCTGGCCCGGGAACTGGTCAACAGCGACCCGGACACGGCGATCGTGCGCGTCGGCAACGTGGAAACGGTGACGCTGCCCGACGGCCGCGTGGTCCGGCAGCCGGACACCCCGACCGCGGCCGCCTCGCCGGCCGCCGTGCCCGCGCAGCCGCAGACCCACCGGGTCGCGCGCGGAGACACCCTGGTCGCGATCGCCCAGCGCTACCAGTGCGATACCAAGGTCCTTGCCGCCGCCAACGGCCTGCGTGCGCCGCGTTACCTGGTGCGGCAGGGACAGCGGCTCAAGCTCGAAGGCTGTCGCTAGCCGCACCGTCCGGCAGCGCCGGCCGGACAGGAAATACCGCTCCCCGGCGGAATGCCGGCCAGGTGTGCGCCCGCCGCGCTCGCGGATGCCACGGCGGCCATTGCAGCCCTGGCGATGGTCGCAGGCAACGGGCGCTGTCGGGCCAGGAAGGCTTCGCGCGCTGGCGCAGGGACTGGCGTTGCGGGCCGGGCGTGGCTCAGGCAGGCAGGCGGCGGGCCAGCGCCTGTCCCAGGCGCACCGGCTGCTCGGGTCCGAGCGACGGTTCCAGCGCGGCGATCCCCGGCGGCAGCAGCACGACCACGGTCGAGCCGTAGTTGAACCGGGCCATCTCCTCGAACCGCTCCAGCACGATCTCGTCGCTGGTCCAGTTCTTCGTGGTGATGCGGTCGCCGTAGGCGGGGATCTCCTCGCCGCTCCACACCGTCTCCACGCCCGACACCAGCAGCGCGCCGACCATCACCACCGCCATCGGCCCGAAATCGGTCTCGAAATGGCAGGCCAGGCGCTCGTTGCGCGCGAACAGGCGCGGGACGCGGGCCACGGCGGCCGGGCCCACGGAGAACAGCCGGCCGGGCACGTGCACCGTCTCGCGCAGGCGGCCGGTCCAGGGCATGTGCACCCGGTGGTAATCCTTCGGCGACAGGTACACGGTGGCGAACAGCCCGTTCGCGTACGGTTCGGCCGCGGCGGCGTTGCCCAGCAGTTCGGCGGCGGTGAACGAACGGCCCTTGGCCTGGAAGATCCGTCCCCCTTCGATCTGCCCGCACTGGCTGATGCGGCCGTCGGCGGGCATCAGCAGCGCCCCCGGATCGGGATCGGGGACGCGCACGCCCGGCTTCAGCGCCCGGGTGAAGAAGGCGTTGAAGGTCGCGTAGGCGCGCGGATCGGATTCTGCCGCCTCGGACAGGTCGACGCCGAAGCGGCGCGTCACCGTGTCGATCAGCCACTGGCGGGTGCGCGGCGAATCCGAGTACGCAAGCGAGCGGGCCAGCGAGGACAGCAGCCGGTGCGGCAAGGCGTAGGTCAGGGTGGTGAGCAGGCTCATGGGCGCGGGGCCCGGGTCAGCGCGGCGAGATCGGCGGCGATCGCGGCCGGATCGTCCACCGCGCTGCCGGTGATCACGCCGGCCATGCGGCCCCCGGGATCGAGCACCGCCATCGAGGCGCTGTGGTCGATCGAGTACTGGTCGGCGGGCGCGCCCTCCGGCGCGGGGACCTTCGCGAACACCATCGACAGCGAGCGGGCGAAGGTTTCCAGCGACGGGATGTCGGCGGTCGCGGCCAGGGTGTCGCGATGGAACGCGTGCGCGTATTCGCCGATGCGGTCGGGCGTGTCGCGCTCCGGGTCGACCGAGACGAACAGCACGCGCGGGCGGGTGGATTCGGGCAGCGCCTCCCACTGTTTCTGCGCCTGCGCCAGTTGCGCCAGCGTCATCGGGCACACGTCCGGGCAGAAGGTGAAGCCGATGAACACCAGGGTCCAGTGACCGTGCAGTTCGCCCGGCACCAGTTGCGTGCCGTCGGACTGCTGCAGCGCGAACGCCGGCAGTTCTCGCGGTTGCGGGAACAGCTTCACCGCCCGCAGGTCCGGCTGCGGCGCCGCCGGTCCGGAGAAGAAGTGGCGCGATGCCAGCAGGCCGAGCCCGGCGAACAGGGCGATCAGCAGCACGACGATGACGGTGCGGTTGAACATTCGGGATTCCGCTCGGGGTGCGTCCATGATACCCCCGCCGTCGCTATACTCGGCGGTCGGCCCGCGCGCGGTAGCGGCCGGCGGGTGTGCGGCGCGGCCTGGAGCCGGTTGCGCCGGAGCTGGCGAGGCGCCCGACGTCGGAGGATGCAGGGCCTGGGCGGCGGACCTGCGTGTCACCGCTTCCGATCGCACCGTCCCTTTCCCAAGATCCACGCCATGACCGACGAACTGCAGACGATCATCGACCTGATCCGCTACGGCGCCAGCCGCTTCCAGGCGGCGGGGCTGACGTTCGGGCACAGCTACGACAACGCGCTCGACGAAGCCACCCAGCTCACCCTGCACGCGCTGCACCTGCCGCACGACCTCGGCCCCGCCTACGGCAACGCCCGGGTCACGCTGGCGGAGAAGGAGGACGTGCTGGCGCTGTTCCTGCGCAGGATCGAGGAGCGGGTGCCGGCGGCCTATCTCACCGGCGAGGCCTGGTTCGCCGGGCTGAGCTTCAGGAGCGATCCGCGCGCCCTGGTGCCGCGCTCGCCGATCGCCGAACTGATCGATGCCGGCTTCGAACCCTGGCTCGGTGGACGCGACGTGCGCCGTGCGCTGGACCTGTGCACGGGCTCGGGCTGCATCGCGATCGCGATGGCGCACTACAACCCCGACTGGCACGTGGACGGCGCCGACATCAGCGACGACGCACTGGCCCTGGCCCGGGAGAACGAGCAGCGGCTGCACTCGCGCAACACGCGTTTCGTGAAATCCGACCTGTTCGACAACCTGCAGGGCGAGCACTACGACCTGATCGTCAGCAACCCGCCCTACGTCACCAACGCCGAGACCGACGCGTTGCCGCGCGAATACGCGCATGAACCGGAACTGGGCCTGCGCGCCGGCGACGACGGCCTCGACATCGTGCTGCGCATGCTCCGCGACGCGCCGCTGCACCTCACCGAGGACGGCCTGCTGATCTGCGAGGTGGGCGAGGCCGAGCGCGCCCTGACCGCGCTGCTGCCGGAACTGCCGCTGGTGTGGGTCGAGTTCAAGGTCGGGCAGATGGGCGTGTTCGTGGCCGAGCGCCACGACCTGGTCACCCACAATGCGCGGATCCGCGCGCTCGCCGATGCGCGCGAGGGCGCCGCGAAACCGGCGCCGGCCGCGGTCGGCGGACTGTTCTGAGCGCGACCGGATGAACACGTTCGGACACCTGTTCCGCGTCACCACCTTCGGCGAATCGCACGGGCCGGCGATCGGCTGCGTGATCGACGGCTGCCCGCCCGGCATCGCGATTTCCGCGGAGGAGTTCGCCCACGACCTCGACCGCCGCGCCACCGGCAAGACCCGCCATACCTCGGCGCGGCGCGAGGCCGACGAGGTCGAGATCCTCAGCGGCGTATACGAGGGCGTCACCACCGGCACCCCGATCGCATTGCTGGTGCGCAACACCGACCAGCGCAGCAAGGACTACAGCGCCATCGCGCGCCAGTTCCGCCCGGGCCATGCCGACTACGCGTATTGGCACAAGTACGGCCTGCGCGATCCGCGCGGCGGCGGTCGTTCGTCCGCGCGCGAGACCACGATGAGGGTCGCCGCCGCGGTGATCGCGAAGAAATGGCTGGCCGAGCGCCATGGTGTGACGGTGCGCGGCTGCATGACGCACATCGGCGACGTGGTGCCGCGCGGACACGACTGGTCGGCAGTCGAGGACAACCCCTTCTTCTGGCCATGCGCCGCGCAGGTGCCCGAGCTGGAAAGCTATATGGACGCGCTGCGCAAGTCCGGCGATTCGGTTGGCGCGAAGCTGGTCGCGGTCGCCGACGGCGTGCCGCCGGGCTGGGGCGAGCCGGTCTACGGCAAGCTCGACGGCGAGCTGGCGGCGGCGATGATGTCGATCAACGCGGTCAAGGGCGTGGAGATCGGCGACGGTTTCGCCTCGGTCGCGCAGAAGGGCACCCAGCATCGCGACGTGATGACGCCGGGCGGCTTCCTGTCCAACCATGCCGGCGGCGTGCTCGGCGGCATCAGCACCGGGCAGCAGGTGGTGGTGTCGGTCGCGTTCAAGCCGACCTCGAGCCTGCGCCTGGCGGTCGAGGGCGTGGACGTGGACGGCAATGTCGTCGACATCGTCACCACCGGCCGCCACGATCCCTGCGTCGGCATCCGCGCCACGCCGATCTGCGAGGCGATGCTGGCGCTGGTGCTGATGGACCAGGCGCTGCGCCACCGCGCGCAGTGCGGCGACGTGGGTGCCGTATCGCCGCGTATCCCGGGTTGAACCGGGGCGCGCCACGCGCCGGAGTGGCGAGCATGCCGCGCCGGCCCCCTGAAGACGATCGCGTGGCCGCGCGCGGCACAGCACCGGTTGCGGCGCGTGCACGCCATGGAGGCAGGCCGTGATGCCGGCGCCATCCGCCGCATCGCGTCCGCGCGTCTGGGTGTCGCAGCCGTTGTTCGACGACATCGTCGCCCGCCTGGGCGAGCACTTCGAGGTCGGTGCCACCGCGCAGGTGACCGTCTGGTCTCCGGCGCAGGTCGCGGCGAAGCTGCGCGGCTGCGACGGCGCGGTGGTCACGCTCAACGAACGCATCGGCACCGCGGAGATCGTGCAGGCGTCCTCGCTGCGCGCCATCGCCAACGTCGGCGTGGGCTACGACAACCTCGATGTCGAGGCATTGCGCGCGCGCGGCATCGTCGCCAGCAACACGCCGGATGTGCTGACCGAAACCACCGCCGACATGGGCTTCGCCCTGCTGATGGCCGCCGCGCGTCGCATCACCGAGGGCGAGCGCTGGCTGCGCGACGGGCGCTGGACGCAGTGGTCGTTCGACACGCTGCTCGGCAGCGACGTGCACGGCAGCACCCTGGGCATTCTCGGCATGGGCCGGATCGGGCAGGCGATCGCCCGGCGGGGCGCGCACGGCTTCGGCATGCGGGTGCTGTACCACAACCGCAGCCGGCTGCCGGAACGTATCGAACGCAACAGTCGTGCCGCCCGGGTGGACTTCGATACACTGCTGCGCGAATCGGACCACCTGGTGCTGGTGCTGCCGTATTCGCCCGCCACCCGCCACGTCATCGATTCGACCGCCCTCGCGAAGATGAAGCCGACCGCGACGCTGACCAACATCGCCCGCGGTGGCCTGATCGACGAGGCCGCGCTCGCCGACGCGCTCGCCTCCGGACGGCTCGCATCGGCGGCTCTGGACGTGTTCGAGGGCGAACCCGCCGTCGATCCCCGGCTGCTGGCGCTGGACAACGTGGTGCTCACGCCGCACGTGGGCAGCGCCAGCCTCGCCACCCGCCGGGCGATGGCCGAGCTGGCCGTCGACAACTTGGTGGCCGCGCTCGGCCACGGCCCGCGCGCCGGCGATCCGCCGACCCCGATCGCCGGCACCATTCCCGGGAAAGACACCGCGAAACGGTAGGGGAGCCGTCGCCGCCATCCGCGCAGGGTTCCCCGAACACAGCGAAGGCGCGCGCGCCCTGTCCGTTCCTGATCGTCCTTTCCACCGGTTTCCCTTCCCAACCGTTTTTCCCGGACTCCCCGTCATGAACAATCCCCAGAACCGTCGCTTCAACGTCGCGGTCGTCGGTGCCACCGGCGCCGTCGGCGAAGTCATGCTGTCGATCCTCGCCGAGCGGGATTTCCCGGTCGGCAAGCTGGTGCCGCTCGCGTCCGAGCGCTCAGCCGGCAGCACCATCGAGTTCCGCGGTGACGACCATGTCGTGCAGGACCTCGCCAGCTTCGATCCCGCCGGCATCGACATCGCGCTCTTCTCCGCCGGCGGCGACACCTCGAAGGAATACGCGCCGAAGTTCGCCGCCGCCGGCGCCGTGGTGATCGACAACTCCTCGGCCTTCCGCTACGACGACGACGTGCCGCTGGTGGTGAGTGAGGTCAATCCCGAGCAGGTGAAGAACCGCCCGCGCGGCATCATCGCCAATCCCAACTGCTCGACCATGCAGATGCTGGTGGCGCTGGCGCCGCTGCACCGCAGGTACGGCATCGAACGCATCAACGTGGCGACCTACCAGTCGGTCTCGGGCGCCGGCCGCAGCGCGATGGAGGAACTGGGCAGGCAGACCGCGCAACTGCTCGGCTTCGCCGACATCGACCCGCAGAAGTTCCCGGTGCAGATCGCCTTCAACCTGATCCCGCACATCGACAGCTTCCTGGACAACGGCTACACCAAGGAGGAGATGAAGCTGGTCTGGGAGACGCGCAAGATCCTCGGCGACCAGTCGATCCAGGTGAACCCGACCGCGGTGCGCGTGCCGGTGTTCTACGGCCACTCCGAGGCGGTCGCGATCGAGACGCGCGAGAAAGTGACGCCGGAAGCCGCGCGCGAGCTGCTGGCGGCCTCGCCGGGGGTGGAAGTGGTCGACGAGCGCGAGCCGGGCGGCTACCCGACGCCCGTGACCCACGCCTCGGGCAAGGACGCGGTGTTCGTCGGGCGCATCCGCGAGGACCTCTCGCATCCGCGCGGCCTGAACCTGTGGATCGTCTCCGACAACATCCGCAAGGGCGCCGCGCTCAACGCGGTGCAGCTCGCCGAGCTGGTCGCGGCCGAAGGCTGAAACATTGCCTAATCCGCGCCGGGGCGGCTAGAGTCGCGGCCATGCAGAAGCCGCGACCGACCAGATCGACAGCACGGGGCAGGGCGTGGGCGATCGCCTGCGGCCTGCTGCTGGCCCTGCTGACGTTGCCGGCATTCGCGCTGGGACTTGGGCAGATCGAGGTCAAGTCGCGCTCGGGCGAACCGCTGCTGGCGGAGATCCCGATCATTTCGGCCGACCCGTCGGAGCTGGAGAACCTGCAGGCACGGCTGGCCTCGCCGGATACCTTCCGCCGGATCGGGCTGGAGCCGCCGACCGGGCTGGTGTCGGGCCTGCGCTTCGCGGTCGCGCTCGATGCACAGGGCCGCCCGGTGATCCGCATCACCAGCGACGTGCCGGTGCAGCAGCCGATGCTGACCTTCCTGGTCGAGGTCGACTGGGGCCAGGGCCGGCTGGTGCGCGAATATTCGGCGCTGGTCGACACGCCGCAGACGGTGGCCGCGCCCGCCCAGCCGCCGATCCAGGCCCCGCAGGCGGCGCCGTCGAACGTGATCACCCGTCCACCGGAGGTCGCCACGACCGATCCGCCCGGCGCGGAGCCGGATGCGACCTCGGAGCCCGACGTGGCCGAGGCGGACGAACCGCAGGCGGTCGCGGCGGAAGACCCGCCCCCGCCGACGCCCGCACCGGCGTCCGCGCCGGTCGCCATGCCAACGGCTGCCGCGCCCGGCACGCCGGGCGAGTACGGGCCGGTGCAGGCCGGGCAGACACTGGGCGAAATCGCCGCCTCGCTCTCCACCGGCAGCGGACACAGCCTCAACCAGGTGATGCTGGCGCTGCTGCGCGCCAATCCCGAAGCCTTCATTGGCGGCAACGTCAACCTGGTCAGGCAGGGGGCCGTGCTGCGCGTACCGCCGACCGATGCCTGGTCGGACACCAGCATCGCCGAAGCCAACGCGGTGGTCCGCGAACACGTCAGCCGCTGGCGCGAAATGCGGCGACCGGTGGCACAGCCGGACGCCGTCGCCGAAGCGGGCGAGGGCGCGACGCCTGCGACCGGAGAACGCGCGCCGGCCGCTGGCGCGCAGGGCGCCGGCCGGATCGCCGAGGCGCGGCTCGAGATCGTGCCGCCTTCGTCGGGTGGTGGCCAGGAAGCGGGAACACGAACCGGCACCGCTGCCGGGGGCGAGGGCGACATGCTGCAGCAACAGGAACTGGTCCAGACCCGGGAAACCCTCGCCGCGCGCGACGCCGAGGTACAGGAGCTGAAGACGCGCCTGGCCGAACTGGAGCAGCTGCAGCAACAGCAGCAGCAACTGATCCAGATGAAGGACAGCGAGCTCGCCGCCGCGCAGCAGCGGCTGGCGCAAAGCAATGCGGAGCCCGCGACCGGCACCTCGGCACAGACCGGGGCCGGAACGCCGGCGGATACCGGTGCCGGCCTGCCGTGGCTGTGGATCGGCCTGGGTCTGGTCGCCGCGGCATTGCTGGCCGCCTGGCTGGTCTCTCGTCGCAAGGGCGAGGCGCGCGAGCGCAAGCCGAGCTACGGGTTCGCTTCGGCGGCCAGCAAGGCGCCGGTGAAGTCGGAGACGGCGGTGCCGGTCGCCGTGCTGGCTCCGGAACAGGCAACCGGACCGGAACCGGAACCGCTGGTCGCCGCTGCGCCGGCCCCCGGGAATCCGGGCTCCACCTGGCAGGCGGCTCCCGCTGCGGCTGCCGGCACCTCGCCCACCTGGCACGCCGCGGGGGACGAAGGTGCACAGGGCGCGGCGGTGGCGCCCCTCAATCCCGCGCCCGCGGGGCAGGAACGCATCGAACTGGCACGTGCGTACATCGACCTCGGCGACACCGACACGGCCCGCAGCCTGCTGCAGGAAGTCGCCGACTCCGGCGACGCCGGCGCCCGCGGCGAAGCCCAGCGGCTGCTGCGCGAACTGGCCTGAGTGGTGTGCCCCGTTACGCGATAGGCGTCGAATACGACGGCTCGGAATTCCGCGGCTGGCAGCGCCTGACCCAGCCGGGCGCCGTGGACGACCGCACCGTCCAGGGCGTGCTCGAAACCGCGCTGTCCTCGGTCGCCGATGCGCCGGTGACCACCGTCTGCGCCGGTCGCACCGATGCCGGCGTGCACGCGCGCTGCCAGGTCGCGCACTTCGACAGCGATGCCGTGCGCGATCCGCGCGCCTGGACGCTCGGCACCACCACGCGCCTGCCGCCGTCGGTCAGCGTGGTCTGGTGCCGGCCGGTGGCGGACGATTTCAACGCGCGTTTCTCCGCGGTGGCGCGCCGCTATCGCTACCGCATCCTCAACCGGCAGGTGCGACCTGCGCTGGCACGGCAGTGGCTGTCCTGGCACTGGCGTCCGCTCGACGCCGGTGCGATGCACCGCGCTGCCCAGGCGCTGCTCGGCGAACACGACTTCGGCGCGTTCCGCTCCGCCGAGTGCGAGGCGACGCACGCGCGGCGGGACCTGCAGCGGATCGCGGTGTCGCGGGAAGGGGAGGTCGTCGCCATCGACGTGCAGGCGAACGCGTTCCTGCACCACATGGTCCGCAACATCGTCGGCTCGCTGCTCGAGGTCGGCGCCGGTGCCCGTCCCGAGGCGTGGATCGCCGAGCTGCTGGCGTTGCGCGACCGCACGCGGGCCGGCCCCACGGCGCCCGCGGCCGGCCTGGTGTTCGTCGGGCCGCTGTATCCCGCGGCCCATGGGCTGCCGGCGGACGTCAGCCTGCCCTGAGCCGCGCGCGCTTCGCCGGGAACGCCGGGGGCGTCCCCATGGGGTGCTGTCCGAAAGCGCGCGGAATCCGCACAATGCAGCGTCTCCCAGGAAAGGCCGCCATGTCGTCACCGCTGTTCCGCACGCGCATCAAGTTCTGTGGCATGACCCGCCCCGGCGACGTCCGCCTTGCCGGCGAACTCGGCGTCGATGCCGTGGGCTTCGTGTTCGCTGTGCCGAGTCCGCGCCGGCTCGAACCCGACCAGGCGGCGGCGATGCGCGAGGCGCTGGCACCGATGGTCGACGCGGTCGCCCTGTTCATGAACAACGACGCCGAAGAGGTGCGCCAGGTGGTCGGCGTGGTCAGGCCGTCGCTGCTGCAGTTTCACGGCGACGAGGACGAGGCGTTCTGCCGCATGTTCGGCCTGCCGTACATCAAGGCGGTGGCGATGGGGGCGGGCGCGTCCCCCGATCCGTTGGCGCTGCACGCGCGCTATCCCTCGGCGGCGGGGTTCCTGCTCGATGCCCACGCCCCCGGCGAGGCTGGCGGCACCGGGCGCGCCTTCGACTGGTCGCTGGCGCCGCGCGGGATGACCAAGCCGATCCTCGTGGCAGGCGGACTGACCCCGGACAACATCCACGACGCGGTCCTGGCCACCCGGCCCTGGGGCGTGGACGTGGCCAGCGGCGTGGAGGCGCCGGGCGAGGCACCCGGGGTCAAGGACGGCGCGCGCATGCGCAGGTTCGTCGAGGAAGTCCGTCGCGCGGACTGCGGCTGAAGCTCAGCCGCCGGCCGCGAACTCGCCACGCAACCAGCCGGCGAGCCGTTCGAGCTGCGCATCCCCGGCGACCGGCGCGCACAGGCACCATTGCGCCCCGGTCTCGATGAAGCCCCAGGGCGCGGCCAGCCGGCCGGCGGCGACGTCCGCGGCGACCAGCGGCTCCGGCGCGATCGCGATGCCGAGGCCGGCGACCGCGGCTTCGAGCAGGTAGTACAGGTGTTCGAAGCCGGTGCCGAACCGGAGCCGCGCGGGATCGAGGCCCTGTCGGCGCGCCCACTGCGGCCAGGCCTGTGGCCGCGAGGCGGTATGCAGCAGCTCTTCCGCCGCCAGCGCCGCGGCCGGTTGGCCGGACAGGCGCGCGAACGCGGGATGGCGCGGATTGAGCACCGGGCCGATCCGCTCCGGCGCCAGCGCATGCACGCGCCAGTGCGAAGGCCAGGGCGGCGCCCCGATCAGCAGCGCGGCGTCGAGGCCGGGCAGGGCAGGATCGAACTCGCCGTCGTGCGGCGACAGGTGCAGGTGCAGCCCGGGCAGGTCGGCATGCAGGCGCTCGAGGCGCGGGATCATCCAGCGCGCGAGCAGGCTGCCGGGGCAGCCGATGACGCGGGTGCCGGAAGCCGTTCCCCGGCGCAGCGTGCGCACGGTCGCCTGCAACTGGTCGAAGGCCGTGCGGGTCGCGTCGCGCAACCGTTCGCCGGCGTCCGTCAGGCGCAGGCCGCGACCGGCTCGCACGAACAGCCCGGTTCCGAGGTCCTCCTGCAGCAGGTGCAACTGGCGGCTGACCGCGCCGGGGGTGACGTGCAGTTCGCCGGCCGCGCGCGCCACGCTGCCCAGTCGCGCGGTCGCCTCGAAGGCGCGCAAGGCGTTGAGCGAGGGCAGGACACGGCTGGTCATCATTGAGTTTTCCTGACGAGTTTGTCCGATATTATCGGTTTCCCATGCTTGATGCGTGCGTTAGGGTGGATTCCTTCCCGCTGCCGCGACCCGCCATGCATCTCCAGACTCCCTTCGATTTCCACGCCTATCCGGATGCGGCCGGTCACTTCGGCCGCCACGGTGGCCGCTTCGTCGCCGAGACCCTGATCGGGCCGCTCGAGGAACTGGCGGCGGCCTACGACGCCGCGCGCGTCGACCCGGCCTTCGTCGCCGCCTACGACAAGGACCTCAAGCACTACGTCGGCCGGCCGAGCCCGATCTACCACGCCGAACGGTTGAGCCGCGAGGTGGGCGGCGCGCAGATCCTGCTCAAGCGCGAGGACCTCAACCACACCGGCGCGCACAAGGTGAACAACACCATCGGCCAGGCGCTGCTGGCCAGCCGCATGGGCAAGACCCGGATCATCGCCGAGACCGGCGCCGGCCAGCACGGCGTGGCCAGCGCCACCGTGGCCACACGCCTGGGGCTGGAGTGCGTGGTCTACATGGGTGCGACCGACATCGAGCGCCAGAAGATCAACGTCTACCGCATGAAGCTGCTGGGCGCGACCGTGGTCCCGGTGACCTCGGGATCGGCCACGCTCAAGGACGCGCTCAACGAGGCGATGCGCGACTGGGTGACCAACGTGCGCGACACCTTCTACATCATCGGCACCGTGGCCGGGCCCGACCCGTACCCGCGAATGGTGCGCGACTTCAACGCGGTGGTCGGCCGCGAGGCGCGCGCGCAGATGCTGGAGGATTTCGGCCGCCTGCCGGACGCGATCACCGCCTGCGTCGGCGGCGGCAGCAACGCGATCGGCCTGTTCCACGCCTTCCTCAACGACGCGGGCGTGCGCATCGTCGGCGCCGAGGCGGCGGGCGAGGGCATCGACACCGGGCGCCACGCATCGTCGCTGGCGGCCGGGCGGGTCGGCGTGCTGCATGGCAACCGCACCTACGTGATCTGCGACGACGATGGCCAGATCACCGAAACCCATTCGATCTCCGCCGGCCTCGACTATCCCGGCGTCGGCCCCGAGCACGCCTTCCTCAAGGACAGCGGCCGCGCCGAGTACGTCGGCGTCACCGACGAGGAAGCGCTGGCCGCCTTCCATCGCCTGACCCGCAGCGAGGGCATCCTGCCTGCGCTCGAATCCAGCCACGCCGTGGCCCAGGCGATCAAGCTGGCGCGCGAACTGCCGAAGGACGCGCTGGTGCTGTGCAACCTCTCCGGTCGCGGCGACAAGGATGTGCACACCATCGCCGCGCGCGAGGGGGTGGAGGTATGAGCCGGCCGGACCGCCTGCGACGCAGGTTCGCGAAGCTCGCGGCCGGCGGCCGCAAGGCACTGATCCCCTTCGTCACCGCCGGAGATCCGTCGCTGGAATCGACGGTGCCGGTTATGCATGCGCTGGTCGAGGCCGGTGCGGACGTGATCGAACTCGGCGTGCCGTTTTCCGACCCGATGGCCGACGGGCCGACGATCCAGCGCAGCTCGGAGCGCGCGCTGGCGCGCGGCGCCGGACTGACCTGGGTGCTGGAGGCGGTGCAGGCCTTCCGCGGCGGAGATCCGGACACGCCGTTGGTGCTGATGGGCTATCTCAATCCGGTCGAGATCCGCGGCGCGGCGCGGTTCGCGCGCGAGGCGGCGGAGGCGGGGGTCGACGGCGTGCTGCTGGTCGACCTGCCGCCCGAGGAGGCGCCGGAGTTCCGCGACGCGTTCACCGCGCACGGCATCGACCTGATCCTGCTGGCCTCTCCGACCACCACCGACGCGCGCCTTGCGGCCCTGCTGGCGAACGCGAGCGGCTATCTCTATTACGTCAGCTTCGCCGGGGTGACGGGCGCCTCGGAGCGGCTCGACACGGTGGTAGCCGCCGACCACCTGCGGCGGATCCGCGCCGGTGCCGAAGTGCCGGTGGTGGCGGGCTTCGGCATCCGCGACGCGGCCGGCGCGGCGGCGATGGCGCGGGACGCGGACGGGGTGGTGGTCGGCAGCGCGCTGGTCTCGGCGCTGGCAGACGCCGCCGATGTCACCGACGCGGCGGCCCGCGCCCGCGCGTTTCTCGCGCCCTTGCGGGCCGCACTGGACTGAACCCCGCGCCCGACGGCCCGGCTTGCGGCCCGCCGCGACCGAAGCGGCTGGTTCTCCTTGCGGTTCAATGTCTTGCAAGGCGGCAGGTTGGCGTCGCGCGGCGACTGCCGCTGCAGGTGCCGGGGCGGCCGGGACTCGGAGCCGGCACCGGGCCTTGCGCTAAACTGCGCGCCTTCCGCGGCGCGACCGCGACCGGACTCGACCCAGGCATGAGCTGGTTGAAGAAACTGATGCCGCCGCGCATCCGCACCGACAGCGGCGTGACCCGCAAGCGCAGCGTGCCCGAGGGGCTGTGGGAAAAATGCGAGCGCTGCGCCGCGGTGCTCTACGGCCCCGAGCTCGAGGAAAACCTCGAGGTCTGCCCGAAGTGCGGCTTCCATCGCCCGATCCGCGCCCGCGCCCGGCTCAAGGCCTTCCTCGATCCGGGCACGCTGCACGAGATCGGCGGCGAACTCGGCCCGACCGACGTGCTCAGGTTCCGCGACCAGAAGAAGTACGCCGACCGCATCAAGGCCGCGCAGAAGGCCACCGGCGAGCGCGACGCGCTGATCGTGATGGAAGGCAGGCTCAGGCAGATGCCGATGGTCGCCGCCGCGTTCGATTTCGCCTACATGGGCGGGTCGATGGGCTCGGTGGTGGGCGAGCGCTTCGCGCTCGGGGCCGAGCGCGCGCTGGAGATCGGCTCGGGCTTCGTCTGTTTCTCCGCCAGCGGCGGCGCGCGCATGCAGGAGAGCCTGTTCTCGCTGATGCAGATGGCCAAGACCTCCGCGGCGCTCGGCCGCCTTCGCGCCGCGGGGCTGCCCTACATCTCGGTGATGACCCACCCCACCACCGGCGGCGTCTCGGCCTCGTTCGCGATGCTGGGCGATGTCAACATGGCCGAGCCCGACGCGCTGATCGGCTTCGCCGGCCCGCGCGTGATCGAGCAGACCGTGCGCGAGACCCTGCCCGAGGGCTTCCAGCGCTCGGAGTTCCTGCTCGAGCACGGCGCGATCGACCAGATCTGCGACCGTCGCGAGCTGCGCAACCGGATCGCCACCCTGGTGGCGATGATGACCCGGCAGCCGGTGCCGCAGGACGTTGCCGCATGAGCCGGAAATACTTCGGAACCGACGGCATCCGGGGCCGCGTCGGCGAGGGCGCGATCTCGGCCGATTTCGTGCTGCGCCTGGGCAACGCCTACGGCCACGCCCTGCGCGCGGCGGCGGCCGGGCAGGGCGGGGAGTGGCGCAAGCCGCAGGTGATCATCGGCAAGGACACCCGGATCTCGAACTACATGTTCGAGGCGGCGCTGGAGGCCGGGCTGGTGGCGGCGGGCGTGGACGTGCAGCTGATGGGACCGATGCCGACGCCAGCGGTGGCGCATCTCACCCGCTCGATGCGCGCCGACGGCGGCATCGTGATTTCCGCCTCGCACAATCCGCACTACGACAACGGCATCAAATTCTTCTCCGCCGACGGCGAGAAGCTCGACGACGCCACCGAGCTGGCGATCGAAGCCTCGCTGGAAACCCCGTTCAGCACGGTCTCGTCGGAACAGCTGGGCAAGGCGGTGCGCACGCGCGACGCGGTGGGCCGCTACGTCGAGGCCTGCAAGGGATCGGTCTCGCGCAGTTTCGATCTCGGTGGCATGCGGATCGTGGTCGACTGCGCCAACGGGGCGACCTACCAGATCGGGCCGATGGTGCTGGCCGAGCTCGGCGCCCAGGTCGAGACGATCGGGGTTTCGCCCAACGGCACCAACATCAACGACGGCGTCGGCTCCATGCACCCGGAAGGCCTGGCCGCGCGCGTGCGCGAGACGGGCGCAGAGCTCGGCATCGCCTTCGACGGCGACGGCGACCGCCTGCTGTTCGTCGACAGCGACGGCACCGTGCGCGACGGCGACGACCTGCTGTACGTGCTCGCGCTGGACTGGCAGGCCAGCGGCCGCCTGCGTGGCCCGGTGGTCGGCACGGTGATGACCAACTACGGCTTCGAACAGGCGCTGGCGAAGGCCGGGATCGGCTTCCTGCGCACCAGGGTCGGCGATCGCTACGTCCACCAGGCGCTGCTCGAGCACGGTGGCATCCTCGGCGGCGAAGCCTCCGGCCACCTGCTGTGCCTGGACCGCGCCACCACCGGCGACGGCATCATCAGCGCGCTGCAGGTGCTGGAGGTGCTGCGGCGTCGGGGCACCACCCTGCAGCAGGCGTTGACCGGCGTGCGCAAGCTGCCGCAGAAGACCGTCAACGTGCGCTACGCCAACGGTGCGAAACCGGCCGAGGCGGACGGGGTGAAGGCCGCGCTCGCCGCCGCGCAGGCGGCCGTGGAAGGGCGGGGGCGCGCCTTCCTGCGCCCGTCCGGCACCGAGCCGGTGGTGCGGGTCACGGTCGAGGCCGACGACGAGGCGCTGGTGCTGTCCACGCTGGAGGCCCTGGCCGGCGCGGTCCGTGCCGCGGCCGAGCGCTGAACCATGCCCTTGATCGGGATCACGGCGGCCCGACCGTGCGCGTGGCCCAATGTCCCGGTCCGCCGAATGTCCCGGAGCCCAAGATGAGTGCGCGTATCCCCACCCTCGACATCCGCCGTTTCGAAGGCGACCGCGATGCCTTCGTCGCCGAACTCGGTGCGGCCTACCGCGAGTGGGGCTTCGCCGGCATCAGCCACCACGGTATCCCCCAGGCACTGATCGACGACGCCTACGCGGCGTTCCGTGCCTTCTATGGACTGCCCGACGAGGTGAAGCGTCGCTACCACGTGCCGGGGCAGGGGGGCGCCCGTGGCTATACGCCGTTCGGGATCGAGACCGCGAAGGGTTCGAAGCATTTCGACCTGAAGGAGTTCTACCACATCGGCCGGGAGCTGCCGGAGGAGTCGAAATACCGCGACGTGATGCCGCCGAACATCTGGCCCGAGGAAGTCCCCGAGTTCCGCGAGCGGGGGCTGGCGCTCTACAACGCGCTCGACGCGCTGGGCTCGCGCGTGCTGTCGGCGCTGGCGCTGCATATCGACCTGCCGGCCGACTTCTTCGCCGACAAGACCAACTTCGGCAACTCGATCCTGCGCCCGATCCACTATCCGCCGATCACCGCCGACGACATCCCCAACGTGCGCGCGGGCGCGCATGGCGACATCAACTTCATCACCCTGCTGGTCGGCGCCTCCACCGCGGGCCTGGAAGTCCAGTCGAAGAAGGGCGAGTGGGTGCCGTTCACCTCCGAGGGCGACACCATCGTGGTCAACATCGGCGACATGCTCGAGCGCCTGACCAACCACGTCTATCCCTCGACCATCCACCGCGTGGTGAATCCGCCCGGCGATGCCGCGCGACAGCCGCGTTACTCGGTGCCGTTCTTCCTGCACCCGAACCCGGACTTCCTGATCGACGTGCTGCCTTCGTGCATCACGCCGGACAACCCGAGCCGGTATCCCGAGCCGATCACCGCGCACGGTTTCCTCGAGCAGCGCCTGCGCGAGATCAAACTGAAGTAGCCGCAGGCGCAACGTCGCGCAACGTCGGACCGGCGCTGCGCCAATCGCCTGCATGGGGCTTCTTCTTCCATTCGATCGCCGATGAGAGAGTCCCTGCCAGGACTCTGGATGGACGCCGCGCCCTGGCGCCCGGGGATCGCGGCCAGCAAGACATGGATGTCTTGCGCGCGAGTCAGGGCAGGATGCCCTGCCGAGCGAAGAGCGATTCCCGGGCGCCAGGGCGCGGCGTCCGTCCGAAACCCTGATCGGCTGCCTCGCAGAACGGCAGCCGTCCCGCAGTAGGGAGAAGAGCCGAGAAAAGAGGGGAGCGGGCCGTACGCCCGCCCCCTTCCTCAACGGCGACTCGCGATCAGCAACCGGCCACGTTGCACAGCGGCACGATGTTGGCGCTGCTGAAGCGCGGGCCCACGTAGCTGTTGCCGAAGTCGCCGATGTGCGGGCCGCTGACCACGCCGTTGACGTGGTTGCCGCCGTGCGAGTTGGGCGTGTAGTTGCGCAGCCAGCCGCCGCCGCTGCTGCCGTAGGTCATGTCGCAGCCCTGCACCAGCACGTCGGTGCCTTCCCAGCTCGAGCTGTAGCTCTGGCCGGCGCAGATGTGGGTGTACTGGGTGCTGAGGTTGCTGGCGTAGCCGTGCGAGTAGATCGACTGCGAATAGCCCCAGTCCCAGCTGCGCCCCAGCCAGCCGACGTAGTTGGTCACCGGCTGTCCGGTGGTCGCTTCCCCGGCCAGCCTGATCACCGCCACGTCCCAGCGGCGGCCGCCGTTGTTGATCCACTCGTTGAGCACGGTCGCCGACTGCCAGCCGTAGCGGCCGTAGGGCGCGACGCCGTAGCGGTCGGCCGGCACGAACACGAAGTTGCGGTTGAAGCCCTGGCCGCGGGTGTAGACGCAGTGCGCGGCGGTGACGAGCACCGAGTTGCCGCTGGCGACGTTCGCGGTGCAGTACGAGCTGCCGCCGCTTGGGGTGGTGAAGTACAGCTTGCCGATCTTGTTCCAGGGCGCCGCCGTCCACTGGAAGGTGTAGAAGTTGCCCGGATAGCGGATGTAGGGATGGTGCGCGCCGTCCTTCTCGCCGGCGTCTTTCGCGCCCTGGAGGGCGTCGTCCTGCATCGTCTCGATCTTGCGCCAGGCCTCGCCGAACTGCTGTCGGGCGAGGTACTCGGCGAAGGGCAGCGCCGCGCCGCCGGCGGACGAGGTGTCGAGGAACGGACGGCGCGCGGGCGGCAGCGCGCTTTCCGGCGCCCCCTTGGGTGCGACCGTGTCGGCCTCGGGCCACGCCAGCGGCGTGGCCGCGGCGCGCTGCTTTTCGGTGGCGAATGGATGCGCGGAAGCGCTGGAGAGGATCTTCTGCTGCGCGCCGCCGGCCGCGGTCAACACGGTGACGTCGCCGTCGGGGGTGCGCACCACCTTCTCGGACGCCTGCGCGGAGGTCGCCGCCAATGCGGCGAGAATGATCGCGGCGAAGGCGCTGGAGCCAGTCGCGGCATGGCTGCGGTTGCTTGCGATGTTGGAACGGAGTGTCATTGCGTGTGTGCTCTTGCTGTGGGTCGCCGCGACGGGAATTCGCCGCGCCGGGACAGGCAGTACGACCCCTGCGCTCCGCCCGGCGGGCGGAACGGATGCCGTTGGCGGGCGTGGCGCGCCAACCGCGCCTGGCCCTCGTTTCCGTGGTTCCCCTCGCGGCCCCTTCCGGCGACGGGAACGTCGATCTCCGTGCTGCGTGTCCACTGCTGACAACGCCCGTCGCGAGGACGCGCGGACAGCCGGACGCGTGTCCTACACGCGAATCAGGGTTTTCCTACACGGCAGGCGGCGGCGCAGGCCGAGGTTCAGTCGATGCTGCGGATGCGCGCGGAATTGCGTGCCATGCGCCGCAACACGAAGCGGTCAGGCAGGTGCTTGCTGGCGAAACGCAGCAGCCTGTAGGCCGCGCCCGGCACCACCAGTACCTGTCCGCGCTCCACCGCATCGATGCCGGCCCTGGCGACGTCGGCCGCGTCCAGCCACATCCACTTCGGCAGCCTGGACATCATTGCGCGCGTGCCGGTGACGTCGTGGAACTCGGAGCGGGTGAATCCGGGGCACAGGGCGGTGGCGTGCACGCCGGCATCGGCGTTCTCCAGCGCAAGCGATTCGGTGAACCTGAGCATGAACGCCTTCGCCGGCGCGTACAGCGTCTGCCCGTCCGCGGACGGCACCAGTGCGGCGAAGGAGGCGACGTTGAGGATGCGGCCATCGCCGCAGGCACGCAGCGCCGGCAGCAACCGCCAGGTCAGTTCCGAAACCGCGCCGACCATCACCTGCAGGAATGCGGCATGCGTGGCCCAGTCGCTGCGCAGGTAGCGGCCCGGCACACCGTAGCCGGCATTGTTGACGAGCACCCGCAGCGGCACGCCGAGGGCCTCCACCTTGGCGGCCAGGCTTCGCGGTGCAGCAGGGTCGGCGAGGTCGGCCGGGACCACGTGCACATCGACCCCGCCGCCGAGCTCTTCCGCGAGCGCCTGCAGCCGGTCCTCGCGTCGGGCGGTCAGGACCAGCGGAACCCCGCGCCGCGCGTACTCTCGCGCGATCGCCGTGCCGATGCCGCTGGAGGCGCCGGTGACGAGGGCATGGCCGCGGGCCTGGGGCATGAAGGGTTCCTCGGTCGTTCGGGGCGATCGGCTATCCTGTGCGGCATCTCTCGCAACGGGGCCGGTGGTCATGCGCCGCAAGATCGTAGCCGGAAACTGGAAGCTGTACGGAACGCGGGAGTTCGCGACCTCGCTGGTCAGCGATGTGGCCGCGCAACTGCCTCTGTCGGGCGTGGACGTCGTGGTCTTGCCGCCGCTGCCGTACCTCGGGGACCTGATCGAGGATTTCGAGGCCTATCCCGTGGCGTTCGGTGCACAGGACGTCAGCCACAACGAGGAGGGCGCGTTCACCGGCGAGGTCTCCGCGCGGATGCTGCTCGATGTCGGCGCGCGCTACGGGCTGGTCGGGCACTCGGAGCGTCGCCAGCACCATTCGGAGGGCAGCGAGCTGGTCGCGAAGAAGTTCCTGGCGGCGTCCAATGCCGGCCTGGTCCCGATCCTGTGCCTGGGCGAGACCCTGGAAGACCGCGAATCGGGGCGCACCGAAGAGGTGGTCGCCTCGCAGCTGAAGCCGGTACTGGAGCTGGCGGGCGTTGCTCGATTCGCCGGGGCGGTGGTGGCCTACGAGCCGGTCTGGGCGATCGGGACCGGGCGCACGGCGAGCCCGGAACAGGCGCAGGAGGTGCACGCCTTCATTCGTGGCCAGGTCGCGGCGCAGGATGCTAGAATTGGCGATTCGCTGCCGATCCTGTACGGCGGCAGCGTCAAGCCGGCCAATGCCGCCGAACTGTTCGCCCAGGCGGACATCGACGGCGGCCTGATCGGCGGCGCCTCGCTGGTGGCGGCGGATTTCCTCGCCATTGCCCGCGCGGCCGTCCGCTGAGCGGCCGGTCCAGAAGACATCCCGAGTAGGCCGCAATGCTGCTGTTGACCCTCAACATCCTGTTCGTCCTGGTCGCGATCGCGATGATCGCGCTGATCCTCATGCAGCGCGGCGCCGGCGCGTCGGCCGGTTCCGGTTTCGGTGGCGGCGCCTCGTCCACCGTGTTCGGCGCGCGCGGCTCCGCCAATTTCCTCAGCAAGGCCACCAAGTGGCTGGCCATCGCGTTCTTCGCGATCACCCTGTTCATGGCGTGGTACGCCACCCATCAGGCGGTGGATCCGGTGGCGGACACCGACCTCGGCGTGATGTCGCAGGTGCCGGCGGCGCCGGCCGCCCCGGGTGCAGTGGCCGTGCCCGAGGCGCCTTCCGTCACGCCGGAGGTGCCGGCCGCGCCGGATGCGCAACCGGACGCCGCGCCCGCACGGGATTCGACCGTGCCCGCGGCGCCTGCGGAATCCGCACCGCCGGCGGAAGACGCCGAACCGCCTGCGCAAACGCAGTAGGAAGGCTTACAATTGCTGCAATGCCGCGGCGGTCTTCGCGGCAGCTTGAATTTGCCCAGGTGGCGGAATTGGTAGACGCACTACCTTGAGGTGGTAGCGGCTTCGGTCGTGGGGGTTCGAGTCCCCCCTTGGGCACCACTAGTCGATTGCGCGCGTCCCGGCGCGCCGAGCAACGGCCGCGGCGACGCGGCAAGTAGCCGAGAGAACAACGCGTGCTGGCCGAATACCTGCCGACCCTGCTGTTCCTGATCGTTGCCACCGGTATCGGCATCGCGTTGCTGATCATCGGCAACCTGCTGGGCCCGAAGCGCCCGTCGCCGGAAAAGCTGTCGCCCTACGAATGCGGCTTCTCCGCGTTCGAGGACGCGCGCATGCAGTTCGACGTGCGCTACTACCTGATCGCCATCCAGTTCATCATCTTCGACCTGGAAATCATCTTCATCGTGCCGTGGGCGACGGTGTTCCGCGAGCTCGGCCCGCTCGGCCTGGTCGAGATGGGCATCTTCGTGGGCATGCTGCTGCTCGGGTTCATCTACGTGTGGAAGAAGGGAGCGCTGGAATGGGAGTGATCCAGGCGATCCGCGGCCTCGCGGATTCGGCCAGCAATCCGCTGCCCGAGGGCCGGCTCGACGACATCCTGCGCCCCGAGGGCGAGAATCCGCTGCTCGAGCGCGGCTTCGTCACCACCAGCTCCGACGTGCTGCTCAACTGGGCGCGCACCGGTTCGATGTGGCCGATGACCTTCGGGCTGGCCTGCTGCGCGGTGGAGATGATGCACGCCGGCGCCGCGCGCCTGGACCTCGACCGCTACGGCGTGGTGTTCCGCCCGTCGCCGCGCCAGTCCGACGTGATGATCGTGGCCGGCACCCTGGTCAACAAGATGGCACCGGCGCTGCGCAAGGTCTACGACCAGATGCCCAGCCCGAAGTGGGTGATCTCGATGGGCAGCTGCGCCAACGGCGGCGGCTACTACCACTATTCCTATGCGGTGGTGCGCGGCTGCGACCGGATCGTGCCGGTCGACATCTACGTGCCCGGCTGCCCGCCGACCGCCGAGGCGCTGGTCTACGGCATCCTGCAGTTGCAGAAGAAGATCCGCCGCGCCAGCAACTTCGGCGACGAGAAGACGGGGCTGCGCGAATGAGCGAGCCGTTGTCCGTGTTCGTCGAGCGTCTGCGCGCGCGCTTCCCCGATGGCGTGGTGTCCGTGGCGATGCCGCGGGGCGAAGTCGGCATCGTCACCTCCGGCGACTGGCTCGAGGCCTGCACCACGCTGCGCGACGAGTTCGGCTTCGAGTCGCTGGTCGACCTGTGCGGCGCGGACTACCTGGGTTACGGTGCGGACGAGTGGGACACCGATTCGTCCTCCGAAGGCTTCAGCCGCGGCGTCGAGGGGCGTGGGCCCGGACGATTCGGCTTCGGCGAGGCGACGACGCAACAGCTGGCGCAGCCCGACGGCATCGGCGCGATTCCGGTGCCGCAGCGCCGTTTCGCCGCCGTCGCGCAACTGCTGTCGGTCCGGCACAACCGACGCGTGCGCGTGACCTGCTTCGCGCCCAGCGACGACCTGCCGGTGGTGTCGTCGCTGACCGGCCTCTGGCCGGTCGCCAACTGGTTCGAGCGCGAGGCGTTCGACCTGTTCGGCATCATCTTCCAGGGCCATCCCGACCTGCGCCGGATCCTCACCGACTACGGCTTCATCGGGCATCCGTTCCGCAAGGACTTCCCGCTGATCGGCAACGTCGAGGTGCGCTACGACGCGGAGAAGAAGCGGGTGGTGTACGAGCCGGTGACCTCGGTCGAGCCGCGCGTCAACGTGCCGCGCGTGATCCGCGACGATGCGCGCTACCAGACCGCGGTCGGCGAACAGATGGCGCGCCGTACCGGAGACGCGAAATGAGCGCCGTTCCGCATGTCCCCGTGCCGCAGTCGAGCGAAGGCTTCGCCAGCAGCGTGGCCGAGGGTCGCCAGGAGATCCGCAACTACACCCTGAATTTCGGCCCGCAGCATCCGGCCGCGCATGGCGTGTTGCGCCTGATCCTGGAGATGGACGGCGAGACCGTGATCCGCGCCGATCCGCACATCGGCCTGTTGCACCGCGGCACCGAGAAGCTCGCCGAGTCCAAGCCGTTCAACCAGTCGATCGGCTACATGGACCGGCTCGACTACGTGTCGATGATGTGCAACGAGCACGCCTACGTGCTCGCGATCGAGACCCTGATGGGCATCGAGGCGCCGGAGCGCGCGCAGTACATCCGCACGCTGTTCGACGAGGTCACGCGGATCCTCAACCACCTGATGTGGATCGGTTCGAACGCGCTCGACCTGGGCGCGATGGCGGTGTTCCTGTACGCGTTCCGCGAGCGCGAGGAACTGATGGACGTCTACGAGGCGGTGTCGGGCGCGCGCATGCACGCGACCTACTACCGTCCCGGCGGCGTCTACCGCGACCTGCCGGACCGCATGCCGCAGTACCGCGAGTCGCCGTGGCGCAAGGGCGACAAGCTCAAGCGCTTCAACGCCTGGCGCGAAGGTTCGATGCTCGACTACCTCGAGGCGTTCGCCAAGGACTTCCCGGCGCGAATCGACGAGTACGAGACGCTGCTGACCGACAACCGGATCTGGAAGCAGCGCACGGTCGGCATCGGCGTGATTCCGCCGGAGCAGGCGCTGGCCTGGGGCATGACCGGGCCGATGCTGCGCGGCTCGGGCGTGGCCTGGGACCTGCGCAAGAAGCAGCCCTACGCGAAGTACGACGCGGTCGATTTCGACATCCCGGTCGGCGTCAACGGCGACTGCTACGACCGTTACCTGGTGCGCGTGGCCGAGATGCGCCAGTCCACCCGGATCGTCGAGCAGTGCGTGCGCTGGCTGCGGGCGAATCCCGGCCCGGTGATGATCGACAACTACAAGGTCGCGCCTCCCTCCCGCGAGGAGATGAAGGACGACATGGAAGCGCTGATCCACCACTTCAAGCTGTTCACCGAGGGCTATTGCGTGCCCGCCGGCGAGACCTACTGCGCGGTCGAAGCGCCGAAGGGCGAGTTCGGCTGCTACCTGGTCAGCGATGGCGCCAACAAGCCGTTCCGCGTGCACCTGCGCGCGCCCGGGTTCGCGCACCTGTCGTCGATGGACGAGATCGTGAAGGGCCACATGCTGGCCGACGTGGTGGCGATGATCGGCACCTACGACATCGTGTTCGGCGAGATCGATCGATGAGAAGCCGGGATTCGGGATTGGGGATTGGGGATTCGCGTGGGCACACCAGTGTTCCCTGCAATCGATCCGACTTCGTTCCCGGCTGTTTCCAATCCCGTATTCCGAATCCCGAATCCCTTCGCTCATGAAAGCCACCGGCAACTTCGAGAATGCGCGCAACGTCGACCCGATGGTCGTGCTGAGCGATGCCACGCGTTCGCACATCGACCACTGGCTGGCCAAGTTCCCGCCGGACCGCAAGCGCTCGGCCGTGCTGCAGGGCCTGCATGCGGCGCAGGAGCAGAACGGCGGCTGGCTGAGCGACGAGTTGATCGCGGGCGTCGCGAAGTACCTGGACCTGCCGCCGGTGTGGGCCTACGAGGTGGCGACCTTCTATTCGATGTTCGAGACCGAGCGGGTGGGGCGCAACAACGTCGCCTTCTGCACCAACATCAGTTGCTGGCTCAACGGCGCGGAGGACCTGGTCGCGCACGCCGAGAAGAAGCTCGGCTGCAGGCTGGGCGAGTCCACCGCCGACGGCCGCGTCTACCTCAAGCGCGAGGAAGAATGCGTCGCCGCGTGCTGTGGCGCGCCGGTGGTCGTGATCAACGGGCACTACCACGAGAAGCTCACGCCCGAACGCGTGGACGAGCTGCTGGACGGGCTGAAGTGATGGCCGGACATTCGCATTATTCGGAAGGCTACGGCCCCGTCGGCCCCGCGCCGAAGGAGCACCAGGCCGTCTACACCACGCTGCATTTCGACAAGCCTTGGTCGTACGAGAACTATCTCAAGACCGGCGGCTACAGCGCGTTGCGCAGGATCCTGGAAGAGAAGATCGCGCCGACGGACGTGATCGAGATGGTCAAGCAGTCCGGCCTGCGCGGCCGCGGCGGCGCGGGCTTCCCCACCGGCCTGAAGTGGAGCTTCATGCCCAAGGGCGAGATGCAGAAGTACATCCTCTGCAACTCCGACGAATCCGAACCGGGCACGGCGAAGGACCGCGACATCCTGCGCTACAACCCGCATTCGGTGATCGAGGGCATGGCGATCGCCTGCTACGCCACCGGCGCGAGCGTGGGCTACAACTACCTGCGCGGCGAGTTCCACCACGAGCCGTTCGAGCACCTCGAGGAAGCCACCCGCGAGGCCTACGCCAACGGCTGGCTCGGCAAGGACATCCTCGGCTCGGGCATCGACATCGACCTGTACAACGCGCTCGGCGCCGGCGCCTACATCTGCGGCGAAGAGACCGCGCTGATGGAGTCGCTGGAAGGCAAGAAGGGCCAGCCGCGGTTCAAGCCGCCGTTCCCGGCCAACTTCGGCCTGTACGGCAAGCCGACCACGATCAACAACACCGAGACCTTCGCCTCGGTGCCGGCGATCGTGCGCAACGGCGCCGAGTGGTTCCTGGGCCTGGGCAAGCCGAACAACGGCGGCTGCAAGATCTTCTCGGTCTCCGGCCACGTCACCCGGCCCGGCAACTACGAGTTGCGCCTGGGCATCCCGTTCGCGGAACTGCTCGAGATCGCCGGCGGCCTGCGCCCCGGGCGCAAGCTCAAGGGCGTGATCCCGGGCGGATCGTCGATGCCGGTACTGCCGGCCGACACCATCATGGGCCTGACCATGGATTACGACGCGCTGCAGAAGGCCGGCTCCGGCCTGGGCTCCGCCGCGGTGATCGTGATGGACGACAGCACCTGCATGGTTCGCGCCTGCCGGCGCATCGCGCGCTTCTACTTCAAGGAGAGCTGCGGCCAGTGCACGCCGTGCCGCGAGGGCACCGGCTGGATGTACCGGGTGCTGACCCGCATCGCGAACATGGAAGCCACGCTCGACGACCTGCACATGCTGCGTGCCGCGGCGGGCCAGATCGAAGGCCACACCATCTGCGCCTTCGGCGAGGCCGCGGCGTGGCCCGTGCAGGGGTTCCTGCGCCATTTCTGGCATGAGTTCGAATACGCGATCGTCAACCGCCGGTTCCTGGTCGACGACCAGCTCGCGGGCACCGTGGTGCAGAAGGCGGTGGCGGCATGAGCGCAGAAGCCGTGATTCGTGATGGGTCATTCGTGATTCGCGAAGGCGGAAAAGCCGATATGCCGCCGCTTTTCCCAATCACCAATCACCAATCACCAGTCACCGCTCCGCAAGGAGCGAACCAATGAGCGCACAGCCCGTCAACCCGAACCTGCCGCCGGACCACGTCACCGTCTTCATCGACGGGGTCGAGCTGGCCGCGCCCAAGGGTTCGATGATCATCCATGCCGCCGACAAGGCCGGCATCCCGATCCCGCGTTTCTGCTACCACGACAAGCTGTCGATCGCCGCCAACTGCCGCATGTGCCTGGTCGACACCGAGGTCGGCGGGCGTTCCGCGCCGAAGCCGTCGCCGGCCTGCGCCACGCCGGTAATGGACGGCTTGAAGGTGTTCACGCGCAACGAGAAAGCGCTCAAGGCGCAGCGCAACGTGATGGAGTTCCTGCTGATCAACCATCCGCTCGACTGTCCGATCTGCGACCAGGGCGGCGAGTGCGAGCTGCAGGACCTGTCCCTCGGCTATGGCCGCTCGGTCAGCCGCTTCGTCGAGCGCAAGCGCGTGATCGCCGACGAGGACATGGGCCCGCTGGTGGCCACGGAGATGACCCGCTGCATCCAGTGCACGCGCTGCGTCCGCTTCACCGCGGAGATCGCCGGCACCTACGAGCTGGGCGGTATGCAGCGCGGCGAGAACCTGCAGATCGGCACCTACGACGGCAAGCCGCTGACCACGGAACTGTCTGGCAACGTGATCGACGTGTGCCCGGTGGGTGCGCTGACCAACAAGGTGTTCCGCTTCCGCGCGCGCCCGTGGGAACTGATCGCGAAGGAATCCCTGGGCTTCCACGACGCGCTCGGCAGCAACCTGTTCCTGCACCTGCGCCGCGGCGACGTGATGCGTGCGGTGCCGCGCGACAACGAGGCGGTCAACGAGTGCTGGCTGTCCGACCGGGACCGTTACTCGCACCAGGGCCTGTACGCCGGGGATCGCGCCGTGCAGCCGCTGCTGCGCGTGGCGTCCAACGGCGACGATGGCGACTGGCGCGAGGCGACGTGGGACGAGGCGCTGGCGAAGGCCGCGCAGATCCTGCGCGACAACGCCGCCGACAACCTGGGCGTGCTGGTACATCCGGCGACCTCTAACGAGGAGGGTGCGCTGCTGGCACGTCTCGCCGAGGGCCTGGGGACCGGCAACCTCGATCACCGCATCGCCCAGCGCGACCTGTCCGACGGCGCGGTGGCCGAGCCCTTCGCGATGCCGGCGGCGGAGATCGAACTGGCCGACGCGATCGTGATCGTGGGCTGCAACCTGCGACACGAGGTGCCGCTGCTGCACCAGCGTGTGCGCAAGGCGTTCCTGCGCGGGGCGAAGGTGCACGTGGTCGGCCCGGTCGATTTCGAGTTCGCGTTCGACATCGCCTCGAAGACGATCGTGGCGCCGTCGCAGGTGGCCGCCGCGCTTGCCTCCGCTCGACTGGCGGACGCAGTGAAGGGTGCGGACCGGATCGCCGTGATCGTGGGCGCCGTGGCCGAGAACGGCGTGCATGCCGCTGCGATCCGCGCGGCGGCGGCCGACTTCGCGCGTAACGCCAACGCCGCGCTGTGCCGGATCCCGCAGGGCGCGAACGCAGTCGGACTGGCGCGCCATGGCGTGCTGCCGTCGGCGCTCGATGCAGGCGCGATGCTCGCCCGGCCGCGCAGCGCGTACCTGCTGTACGGCATCGAGCCGGGCCTCGATTTCGCAGACCAGGCCGGAGCGCTGAAGGCGCTGGGCGGCGCACAGGTGGTGGCGTTCAGTCACTTCGCATGCCAGTCCACGCGCCGCGTCGCGGACGTGATCCTGCCGATCGCGACCCTGTTCGAGAACGACGCGACGCTCACCAACCTCGATGGCCGCGACCAGCGTGCGGTCGCCGCCGGCAAGCTGCCGGGTGCGGCCCGACAGGGCTGGACCGTGTTGCGGGCGCTCGCCGCCGCCCTCGACCTGCCGGAGTTCGCATTCACCGATCTTGCCGGCCTGCGCAGCGGGTTGCAGGCGGCGCAGCCTGCTGCTCTGCGCGGCGGGAAGGCCCCGGCGTCTCCGGGCGAAGGTTTCGAACTTGCGGTGTCGCAGGCGATCTACCGCGTCGACGGGCTCACCCGTCGCGCACAGGCGCTGCAGGCGCATCCGCTCAACGTCGGCCCGCGCATCAGTCTGCATCCGGACGACGCGCGCGCTGCGCAGCTGGAGAATGGCGCGATGGCGAAGGTCGCGAACGCCGCCGGCACCGCGACGTTGCAGGTCAACGTCAGCGATGCCGTCGCCCCGGGCTGCGCCTGGGTCGAATCCGGCCATGGCGCGACCGCGGCACTCGGCTCGGGCAACGTCACGGTGGTGGCCGCATGAGCGCGACCAATACCGCCACGCTGCTGTCGGGCTGGACCGCGCCGCTGCACGAGTGGCTGCTGTCGCTGGGCGCGCTCGGGGTGATCGTGTGGATCGTGCTCAAGGTGCTCGCGATCGCGGTGCCGGTGATCCTCGCGGTCGCGTTCTACGTGGTCTGGGAACGCAAGCTGATCGGCTGGATGCACGTGCGGCACGGGCCGATGTACGTCGGCTGGGGCGTGCTGCAGGCCTTCGCCGACGTGTTCAAGCTTCTGTTCAAGGAAGTCATCCAGCCGACCAACGCGCAGAAGGCGCTATACATCCTGGCGCCGCTGCTGACCCTCGCGCCTGCGTTCGCGGCCTGGGCGGTCGTGCCGTTCGATGCGCAACTGGTGCTTTCGAACGCGAATGCGGGTCTGCTCTACCTGCTGGCGATGACCTCGCTCGGCGTGTACGGCATCATCCTCGCCGGCTGGGCGTCGAATTCGAAGTACGCGTTCCTCGGGGCGATGCGCTCCGCTGCGCAGGTCGTGAGCTACGAGATCGCGATGGGCTTTGCCCTGGTCGGCGTGATGGTCGGCGCGGGAAGCCTGAACCTGTCGCGGATCGTGATGGCGCAGTCGGGCGATGCCGGCCTGTTCGAATGGTTCTGGTTGCCGATGCTGCCGCTGTTCGTCGTCTACTTCATTTCCGGCGTGGCCGAGACCAACCGCGCGCCGTTCGACGTGGTCGAGGGCGAGTCGGAGATCGTCGCCGGCCACATGGTCGAGTATTCGGGCTCGGCGTTCGCGCTGTTCTTCCTCGCCGAGTACGCGAACATGATCCTGGTCAGCTTCCTGACCCCGATCTTCTTCCTCGGCGGCTGGCTCTCTCCGATTCCGGCGGCATGGATTCCGGACATTCCCGTGCTCGGCGTGATCCTGGGCGACGGCTGGTGGTGGCTGTTCGCGAAGGTGTTCTTCTTCGCCAGCTGCTTCATCTGGTTCCGCGCCTCGTTCCCGCGCTACCGCTACGACCAGATCATGCGGCTGGGCTGGAAGGTCTTCATCCCGCTGAGCATCGGCTGGATCGTGGCGGTGGCGTTGATGGCGTACTTCGGCGTGTTCGAGGCAGGGCAGTGATGGGCAAGTTCGTTTCCTGGTTCCGGAGCCTGCTGCTGCTGGAGCTGATCGGCGGCCTGGCGCTGACGCTCAGGTACCTGTTCCGCCCGAAGTACACGCTCATGTACCCGATGGAGAAGACGCCGCAGTCGCCGCGTTTCCGTGGCCTGCATGCGCTTCGCCGCTACCCGAACGGCGAGGAACGCTGCATCGCCTGCAAGCTGTGCGAGGCGGTGTGCCCGGCCCTGGCGATCACCATCGATTCCGAACCGCGCGAGGACGGCACCCGCCGCACCACGCGCTACGACATCGACCTGTTCAAGTGCATCTACTGCGGCTTCTGCGAGGAATCGTGCCCGGTGGACTCGATCGTCGAGACCCACGTGCACGAGTACCACTTCGAGAACCGGGGCGAGAACATCCTCACCAAGCCCAAGCTGCTGGCGATCGGCGACCGCCTCGAGGCCGAGATCGCCGAGCGCCGCGCCGCCGACGCCGCCTTCCGATAAGCGACCGACCATGGATTTCGCCCTTCTCGCCTTCCTCGCCTTCGCCGCCGTGGCCGTCGCCTCGGCCGGCGCGGTGATCAGCGTCCGCAACCCGGTGCACGCGGCGCTGTTCCTGGTGCTGACCTTCTTCACCGTGGCCTGCACGTGGATCCTCGCCGGCGCCGAGTTCCTCGGAGTGGCGCTGATCCTGGTCTACGTCGGCGCGGTGATGGTGTTGTTCCTGTTCGTGGTGATGATGCTCGACATCGACGTCGTGCCGTTGCGCGAGGGCTACGTGCGCTACCTGCCGGTGGGCCTGCTGGTGGCGGTGGTGATGCTGATCGAGATGCTCACCCTGATCGGGGTGAAGGCGCGCTTCGCTCCATTCGGCGCCGACCCGGTCGATGCCGCGGGCGCGAACAACGTGAGCTGGATCGCCCGCCGCCTGTTCACCGACTTCCTGCTGCCGTTCGAGGTCGCCGCCCTGATCCTGACCGTGGCGGTGATCGCCGCGGTCACGCTGACCCTGCGCCGTCGCCCGGGCACCAAGCACCAGAATCCGGGCGACCAGGCGCGGGTCCAGGCGAAGGACCGGTTCCGCATGGTCAGCATGCCGGCCGAGAAGCGGTCCGGCGCGCCAGAGCCGGATGCGGCAACGGGCGAAGGAGAAGCGAAGTGACCGAATTCTTCGGCCAGGGCCTGGCGCTGGGCCACTATCTCGCGCTGGGCGCCGCGCTGTTCTGCATCAGCGTCGCCGGCATCTTCCTCAACCGCAAGAACGTCATCATCCTGCTGATGTCGATCGAGCTGATGCTGCTTGCGGTCAACATCAACTTCATCGCGTTCTCGCGCCACTTCGGCGACGAGGCGGGGCAGATCTTCGTGTTCTTCATCCTGACCGTGGCCGCGGCCGAGGCCGCGATCGGCCTGGCGATCCTGGTCACGCTGTTCCGCAACCGGCGCACGATCAACGTCGCCGAAATCGATACGCTAAAAGGTTGATCCGATGCCGGGTATGGAAGTCGCCATCTCGAAGTCCATGCTGCTGGCGATCGTGCTGGCACCATTGCTCGGCGCGATCGTGGCCGGGTTCTTCGGTCGCCAGATCGGGCGTGCGGGTGCGCACTGGGTCACGATCCTCGGCGTTGCCCTCAGCTGCGCGCTGTCGTGCTACGTGCTGTACCAGCTGGTCGGGCAGGGCGCGGCGCCGTTCAACGAGAACGTCTACACGTTCTTCGAGGTCGGCAACTATTCCGCGCACATCGGTTTCATGATCGACAACCTGACCGCGATGATGATGGTCGTGGTGACGTTCGTGTCGCTGCTGGTGCATGTCTACACCATCGGCTACATGGCCGAGGATCCCGGCTACCAGCGCTTCTTCAGCTACATCAGCCTGTTCACCTTCTCCATGCTGATGCTGGTGATGGGCAACAACTTCCTGCAGCTGTTCTTCGGCTGGGAGGCGGTGGGCCTGGTGTCTTACCTGCTGATCGGCTTCTGGTTCAAGCGGCCGAGCGCGGTGTTCGCCAACATGAAGGCGTTCCTGGTCAACCGCGTCGGCGATTTCGGCTTCCTGCTCGGCATCGCCGCGGTGCTCTACTGGTTCGGCACGCTGGACTACGCCACCGTGTTCGCCAACGCGAGCGACGTGCTCGAAGGGCGCACGGTCGAGATCCTGGCGGGCCACGAGTGGTCGGTGGCGACCCTGATCTGCATCTGCCTGTTCATCGGCGCGATGGGCAAGTCTGCGCAGGTGCCGCTGCATGTGTGGCTGCCGGACTCGATGGAGGGCCCGACCCCGATCTCGGCGCTGATCCATGCCGCGACGATGGTCACCGCCGGCATCTTCATGGTCGCGCGCATGTCGCCGGTCTTCGAACTGAGCGTGACCGCGCTCAACTTCGTGCTGTTCATCGGCGCCACCACCGCGTTCTTCACCGGCCTGATCGGGATGGTGCAGAACGACATCAAGCGCGTGGTCGCGTACTCGACGCTGTCGCAGCTCGGCTACATGACGGTGGCCCTGGGCGTTTCGGCTTACTCGGCAGCCGTCTATCACCTGATGACGCATGCCTTCTTCAAGGCGTTGCTGTTCCTGGCCGCGGGCAGCGTGATCATCGGCATGCACCACGAACAGGACATGCGCAAGATGGGCGGCCTGCGCAAGTACATGCCCATCACCTTCTGGACCAGCGTCATCGGGACCCTGGCCCTGGTGGGCACGCCGTTCTTCAGCGGCTTCTACTCGAAGGATTCGATCATCGAGGCGGCGAAATTCGGCGCCGAGCGCGGCGGCTGGATCGGTACCTACGCCTACTGGGCGGTGCTGCTGGGCGCGTTCGTGACCTCGTTCTACAGCTTCCGCCTGCTGTACATGACCTACTTCGGCGAGGAGCGGTTCCGCCACGCGGCGCCGTCCCACCCGCACGCGACGCACGACGACCACGGGCAGGAAACGCACCACGAGCCGCTGCAGGACGATGGCCACGGCCACGACAAGCACGATGCGCACCACGGCGCGCACGAGCCGCACGAATCGCCATGGGTGGTGACGCTGCCGCTGATCCTGCTGGCGATCCCGTCGATCGCGATCGGCCTCTTCACGGCCGGCCCGATGCTGTTCGGCACAGACTGGAGCGGCCACCACGAAACCGCGCCGTTCTTCGCCGGGGCGATCGAGGTGCTGTCGGGCAACGATGTGCTCGCCCGGATCAAGGAGGAACTCTGGCACGGGCCGATCGCGTTCGCGCTGCACGGCTTCGTCGCGCCCGCGTTCTGGCTGGTGCTGGCCGGATTCCTGCTCGCGACGCTGATGTACCTGTGGAAGCCGCAACTGCCGGCGAAGGTCGCGCACGTGCTGCGCCTGCCCATCCGCATCCTCGAGAACAAGTACGGCATGGACGATCTCTGGATCAAGGGCTTCGCCGGCGGCGGCCTGCTGCTTGGCCGCGGTTCGCGCGAGGTCGACGGCAGGCTGATCGACGGCGTGTTCGTCAATGGCGCCGCACGGCTGGTCGACTTCACCGCCGGCCTTGTCCGTCGCATGCAGACCGGTTACCTCTACCACTACGCGTTCGCGATGATCGTCGGCCTGATCGTGCTCCTGGCCGTCCTGATCCGCCTCTGGACCTGATCCCGTGCAGAACTGGCCCCTCCTGAGTCTCCTGATCTGGCTGCCGATCCTCGGCGGCGCGGCGGTGCTCGCCCTCGGCGAGCGGCGCGCGCATCTCGCCCGCTGGCTGTCGCTGGCGATCGCGCTGCTGGTGTTCCTGCTGAGCCTGCCGCTGTTCACCGGCTTCGACTATGCCGCCACGGCGATGCAGTTCGTCGAGCGCCGTGCCTGGATCCCTGCCTACGACATCCAGTACCACCTCGGGGTGGACGGCATCTCGATTGCGCTGATCATCCTGACCACGCTGACCACGAGCCTGGTGCTGGTCGGCGCCTGGACCGCGATCGACCGACGCGTGAACCAGTACTACGCTGCGATGCTGATCCTCGAAGGGTTGATGGTCGGCGTGTTCTCGGCCGTGGACGCGCTGCTGTTCTACGTGTTCTTCGAGGGCATGCTGATCCCGATGTTCATCATCATCGGCGTCTGGGGTGGCCCGCGCCGCGTGTACGCGTCGATCAAGTTCTTCCTCTACACCTTCCTCGGCTCGGTGTTCATGCTGGTCGGGCTGGTCTACCTGTACCTCAAGGCCGGCAGCTGGCAGCTGCCTGACCTGTACGCGCTACCGCTCAACGCGACCGAGCAGATGTGGCTGTTCTTCGCGTTCCTGGCCGCGTTCGCGGTCAAGGTGCCGATGTTCCCGGTCCACACCTGGCTGCCGGACGCGCACGTCGAGGCGCCCACCGGCGGTTCGGTGATCCTGGCGGCGATCATGCTGAAGATCGGCGGCTACGGCTTCCTGCGCTTCAGCCTCCCGATCACGCCCGATGCCGGCCACGAATGGGCCTGGCTGGTGATCGCGCTGTCGCTCATCGCGGTGGTCTACGTCGGCCTTGTCGCGCTGGCGCAGGAGGACATGAAGAAGCTGATCGCGTATTCGTCGGTCTCGCACATGGGCTTCGTCACGCTCGGCACCTTCATCGCCTTCGCCCTGATGCGCGACGTGCCCAACGGCGAGGACGCGGCAAGGCTCGGCCTGCAGGGCGCGATGGTGCAGATGATTTCGCACGGCTTCATCTCCGGTGCGATGTTCTCCTGCGTTGGCGTGCTCTACGACCGCATGCACACGCGGCAGATCCGCGACTACGGCGGCGTCGCCAACGTGATGCCGTGGTTCACCTTCTTCATGGTGCTGTTCGCGATGGCCAATGCCGGCCTGCCGGGTACGTCAGGCTTCGTCGGCGAGTTCATGGTGATCCTGGCCAGCTTCCAGCACCATCCGCTGATCGCGTTCGCCGCTGCGATGACCCTGGTCATCGGCGCCGCGTACACGCTGTGGCTGGTCAAGCGGGTGATGTTCGGCGAGGTGGCCAACGCACATGTCGCCGAGTTGCAGGACATCAACTATCGGGAATGGATCGTGCTCGGCGTGTTCGCCGCCGGCACGCTGCTCATCGGCGTGTATCCCAGGCCGCTGACCGACCTGATGGAGCCCGCCGTCGCGCAACTGGCGGGCCAGCTGGCGGCGAGCAAGCTGTGAGCATGGCGATGCAGACTGCGACTGGTGACCGGCGTGCGGGCCCTGCGGTGCCCGGGTGCACAGGGCACGCCATGGGCGCACGAATCGGGTTGCGGGCAGGGGCGGGGCGCGAGATTGCCGAGGAACGTTTGAAGTGATGACTACCGCCATGACGCCGCCCCCCGTCCGTTCCTTCGCCGAACTCGCGCCGCTGGCGCCCGAGCTGGTCGTGGTGTTCGGCGCGTTCGCGTTGCTGATGCTCGACCTGTTCCTGGACGACCGCCGCCGGGTGGTGACGCACGCACTCGCGATCGCGACCCTGCTGGTCGCCGCAGCGATGCTCTGGTTCGACGTCGGCGGGCAGGGGACCACGCTGACCGGGATGTTCGTGCGTGACGAGGGCGCGGACGTGCTGAAGCTGGTCACGCTGCTGGTGAGCGCCGTGGCGCTGGCCTATATCTGGCCGTTCCTGCGCGAGCGCGGACTCTACAAGGGCGAGGTCGCGGTGCTGGTGCTGTTCGCCGTGGCCGGGATGATGCTGCTGGTGTCGGCGGGCAACCTGACCATGGTCTACGTGGGGCTGGAACTGCTGGCCCTGTGCTCGTACGCGCTGGTCGCCACCGACCGCGACAGTCCGCTGGCCTCCGAAGCGGCGATGAAGTACTTCGTGCTCGGTTCGCTGGCGTCGGGCCTGCTGCTGTACGGCATGACCCTGGTGTACGGCGCGACCGGCACGCTCGACCTGGTGGCGATCCGCGACGCCGCGTACGGCGTCGCCGGCGACGACCGGACCCTGCTCCTGACCGGCGCCGTATTCGTGCTGGTCGGTATCGCCTTCAAGTTCGGCGCCGCGCCGTTCCACATGTGGCTGCCCGATACCTACCACGGCGCGCCGACCCCGATCACGCTGTTCATCGGCTCGGCGCCGAAGCTCGCGGCCTTCGGCATGAGCTGGCGCCTGCTGGACGTCGGGCTCGGCCCGCTACACGAGCAGACCCAGCTGCTGCTGGCCGTACTCGCGGCGCTGTCGCTTGGCGTCGGCAACCTGTTCGCGATCGCGCAGACCAACCTCAAGCGGATGCTCGCGTACTCCACGATCTCGCACGTGGGCTTCCTGTTCCTCGGCCTCGCCGCCGGCGGCAGCGGCGGCTACGCGGCGGCGATGTTCTACGCGATCAGCTACGCGATCATGTCGGTGGCCGCGTTCGGCGCGATCGTGATGCTTTCGCGGCGCGGCTTCGAGGCCGACCGGATCGACGATTTCCGCGGCCTGGGCTCCCGCAGCCCCTGGATGGCGGGCCTGGTGCTGCTGGTGATGGCGTCGCTGGCCGGTGTGCCGCCGCTGCTGGGTTTCTGGGCCAAGCTGGCGGTACTGCGCGCGGCACTGGAGGGCGACCTGTTGTGGCTGGCGATCGTCGGCATCGTGTTCGCGGTGATCGGCGCCTTCTATTACCTGCGCGTGATCAAGGTGATGTACTTCGACCCGCCCGAGGGCGAACCGATCACGGTGCGCGGCGGGGCGCTGCAGGTCGTTTTCGCGGTCAACGCGCTCGCCCTGCTGGGCCTGGGCCTGTTCTGGAGCCCGATCATGGCGTGGTGCCAGCAGGCGTTCGCCTGATCGCCGCAGGTGGCGCGGTTCAGCCCGGGGCCGTGTCCCGGGGTTGTAAAACGACCGGCGCATCTTCATAATTCCGCTTCTGTTGCGGGGTGGAGCAGTCTGGCAGCTCGTCGGGCTCATAACCCGAAGGTCGCAGGTTCAAATCCTGCCCCCGCTACCAGTTTCAACGGGTCGTCCCAGGCGCTGAAGCCTGCGACCGGACGCCGGGGAAACCGGGCTTCATCGAGGTCACTGCTGCCTCGATGCCGAAATCCGGCCATGCGGCCGGACATTCAGGACAAGGGGCCCAATGGGCCCCTTGTTGTTTTCGAAGATTGCAGGACGCGGTACGGACGACGACGTGACGGAAAAGGCGACACAGCTCTCGGCACTGCTCGCGCCCACGGTGGAAGCGCTGGGTCTGCAGTTGCTGGGGATCGAGTACCTGCCCGCGCCGGGCGGTTCGCTGGTGCGGCTGTACCTGGACGTGCCGGACGCGGAAGCCGAGACGCGCTACGTGACGATCGAGGATTGCGAGGCGGTGAGCCGCGAGGTGTCGGCGCGGCTCGATGTGGAGGACCCGATTTCCGGCAATTACACGCTGGAGGTCTCGTCGCCGGGCATCGACCGGCCGCTGTTCGCGCCGGCGCAGTTCGCGCGTTTCGCCGGCGAGCGGGCGAAGGTGGGGCTGAAGCTGCCGCAGGAAGGGCGCCGGCGCCTGACCGGCACGATCGTCTCGGTCGAGGGTGGTTCGATCCTGTTCGACGTGGATGGCCAGCCGCTGACGGTGGACTTCGACAACGTCGACAAGGCCCGCCTCGTGCCGGACTGGGCCGCGCTCGGGCTCGCGCCCGCCCGCGATGCCGCCGGCGGCGACGCACGGCCCGGCAAGCCGGGTCGCAAGCGCGCGGCGGCAAAGCGGTCGCCGAAAGCAGGATGAGTTTCAGGTGCCACGTCCACCGATCCGGTGCGACGGGGTGGTAGTGGAGCCGGGCGGCATGCCCGGCGTGGATGACGAATTCGAGCCGGTTTTCCTGAGGTCTGACAGAGATGAGCAAAGAGTTGCTGCTGGTGGTGGACGCGGTCGCCAACGAGAAGGGCGTGCCGGAGTCGGTGATCCTCGAAGCGATCGAGGCCGCGCTGGCCACGGCCGCCAAGAAGCGCTACGCCGAAGAGGACGTGCTGACCCGCGTGGCGATCGACGCGAAGGACGGCAGCTACGAGACCTTCCGCCGCTGGGAAGTGGTGGCCGACGATGTGGTGATGGAGTCGCCCGACCGCCAGATCCGGCTGATGGATGCCGTGGACGAGGTCGAGGGCGTGGAGGTCGGCGACTACATCGAGGAGCAGATCGAGAACGTCGACTTCGGCCGCATCGCCGCGCAGGCCGCCAAGCAGGTGATCGTGCAGCGTGTGCGCGAGGCCGAGCGCCAGCAGGTCGTCGACGCCTGGAAGGACCGAATCGGCGAACTGGTGACCGGCGTGGTCAAGCGCGTCGAGCGCGGCAACGTTTACGTCGACCTCGGCGGCAATGCCGAGGCGTTCATCCCCAAGGACAAGGCGATCCCGCGCGACATCGTGCGCGCCGGCGACCGCATCCGCGGCTATCTCTACGACGTGCGCAGCGAGCCGCGCGGCCCGCAACTGTTCATCAGCCGCGCCGCGCCCGAATTCATGATGGAGCTGTTCAAGCTCGAGGTGCCGGAAGTCGGCCAGGGCCTGGTCGAGATCAAGGCCTGCGCGCGCGATCCGGGCGATCGCGCCAAGATCGCGGTCATCGCCTACGACACCCGCACCGATCCGATCGGCGCCTGCATCGGCATGCGCGGTTCGCGCGTGCAGGCGGTGTCGAACGAGCTCAACGGCGAGCGCGTCGACATCGTGCTGTGGTCCGACAACCCGGCGCAGTTCGTGATCAACGCGATGGCACCGGCCGAGGTGCAGTCGATCGTGGTCGACGAGGACAAGCATTCGATGGACCTCGCGGTGGCCGAGGACAAGCTCGCCCAGGCGATCGGCAAGGGCGGCCAGAACGTGCGCCTCGCCAGCCGCCTGTCGGGCTGGCAGCTCAACGTGATGACCCAGGACCAGGTGGCGGCGAAGTCGGAGGCCGAGCAGGCCGCCGCGCGCGCACTGTTCCAGGAAAAGCTCGAGGTCGACGAGGAAATCGCCAGCATCCTGGTGGCGGAAGGCTTCAACACCGTCGAGGAGATCGCCTACGTGCCGGTCGGCGAGCTGCTGGCGGTGGAGGGCTTCGACGAGGACATCGTCGAGGAGCTGCGCGCCCGCGCCCGCGACGCGCTGCTCAACGACGCGCTCGCGGTCGAAGAGGAGCTGGACGAGAACGCCCCGACCGAGGATCTGCTTCAGCTTCCGGGAATGGACGACGAGACCGCCTACGCGCTGGCCTCGCACGGCGTGCGCACCAGCGAGGACCTGTCCGACCTGGGGGCGGACGAAGTGGTCGAGTTCGGCATCGAGGGACTCGACGAGGCGCGCGCCGCCACGCTGATCCTCGCCGCCCGCGCCGAAGAGATCGCACGCCTGGAGCGCGGCGAATGACCAGGCGATGAACGCCGCCCTGCATCCCCCAGGGCGTAGAATCCGCGTTTCCCTTGCTTTCGGCGGGGGGGCGCCAAACAGAGCATAGGATCCGAATGTCGCAACAAACCACCATCCGCAAGCTTGCCGCCCTGGTCAACACCCCGGTGGAGAAGCTGCTCGAGCAGTTGTCCGAAGCGGGCATGGCGTTCAGCGACCCCGACCAGGTCGTCACCAGCACCGAGAAGGTCAAGCTGCTCGGTTTCCTGCGCCGCACCCACGGCAAGGCCGACAAGCCGGCCGAGGAAGCGGTAGAGCCGAAGAAGATCACGCTCAACCGCACGCGCAAGCAGGAAATCACCGTGGGCGGCGGCAAGAACCGCGCCACGGTCGACGTGGTGGTGCGCAAGAAGGTCACCCTGGTCAAGCCGAGCGAGACGGCCGACCGGGCCGGTTCCGCCGCCACGCCGGTCGACGACGAGCAGGCCGAGATCCTGCGCAAGCTCGAGGAGTCGCGCCAGCGCAACCTCTCCGAGCAGCAGCGCCTGGCCGAGGAAGACAAGCGTCGCGCCGACGAGGCCGCCGAGCGCAAGCGCCAGGCCGATGCCGAGGCCGAGCGCCTGCGCCAGGAAGCCGAGCTGGCGGCCGTGGTGCCGGCCGGCGAGGATGCTGCCGCCCGCAAGCCGGCCGGCCACGGGCACGGACATCCCAAGCCCGCGCCGCCGCGCAGCGAGGAGCGCGGCACCGGACCCAAGCACAAGGGCAACCGCGGCTCGCACGTGATGGTGGCGGGCGTCGAGGACGACGAGAGCACCGCGCGCTTCGCCGGCCAGCTGCACCTGAGTGCGTCCGAGCGTGCGCGTCGCAGCAGTACCCGCGGCAAGCCCAAGTCGCGTCGCCATGTCGAGCAGTCGCGCAGCGGCGCGGGTCCGCACGGCTTCGAGCGCCCGACCGCGCCGGTGGTGCGCGAAGTCGCCATCGGCGAGGCGATCACGGTCGCCGATCTGGCGCAGAAACTCGCGCTCAAGGGCGGCGACGTGGTCAAGGCGCTGTTCAAGATGGGCGTCATGGCCACGATCACCCAGAGCATCGACCACGACACCGCGGTGCTGGTGGTCGAGGAGCTCGGCCACAAGGCGGTCGCCGCCGAGAGCGACGATGCCGAGTCGGAACTGCTGGCGCATGCCGAGCAGGTGCAGGGCGACCGGGTCGTGCGTCCGCCGGTGGTCACGATCATGGGCCATGTCGATCACGGCAAGACCTCGCTGCTGGACTACATCCGCCGCACCAAGGTCGCCTCGGGCGAGGCGGGCGGCATCACCCAGCACATCGGCGCCTACCACGTCGAGACCGGCAAGGGCGTCATCAGCTTCCTGGACACGCCGGGCCACGCCGCCTTCACCTCGATGCGCGCGCGCGGCGCCAAGCTGACCGACATCGTGATCCTGGTGGTCGCGGCCGACGACGGCGTCATGCCGCAGACGATCGAGGCGATCCAGCATGCGAAGGCGGCCAAGGTGCCGCTGATCGTGGCGATCAACAAGGTCGACAAGTCCGGCGCCGATCCGGAGCGGATCAAGAACGAACTGCTCGCGCACGACATCGTCGCCGAGTCGTTCGGCGGCGACACCCAGATGGTCGAACTCTCGGCCAAGACCGGGCAGGGCGTGGACGAGCTGCTCGACGCGATCTCGCTGCAGGCCGAGGTGCTGGAACTCAGGGCGGTGGCCACGGGTCGCGCCACGGGTACGGTCATCGAATCCTCGCTCGACAAGGGCCGCGGTCCGGTCGCGACCGTGCTGGTGCAGCAGGGCCTGCTGGAGAAGGGCGACTACCTGGTGTGCGGCGTGCAGTACGGCCGCGTGCGTGCGCTGTTCGACGAAACCGGCTCGCAGGTCCCCGCGGCCGGCCCGTCGATTCCGGTGCAGGTGCTGGGCCTGTCTGGCGTGCCCGACGCCGGCGACGATTTCGTGGTGGTCGAGGACGAGCGCCTGGCCAAGGAGGTCGCGCAGCAGCGCGAGGCCAAGCGTCGCGAGATGCGGCTGGTGCAGGCGGCCGGCAACCGCATGGAGGACATCATGGCCCAGATGGGCCAGGGCGAGGCGCAGCAGCAGCTCAACCTGGTCATCAAGGCCGACGTGCAGGGCTCGGTCGAGGCGTTGCGCCAGGCGCTCACCGCGCTCTCGAACGAGCAGATCCGCATCAACGTCATCGTCTCGGGCGTGGGCGGCATCACCGAGTCCGACGCCAATGCCGCGGCGACCGCCAAGGCCACGATCATCGGCTTCAACGTCCGTGCCGACGCCTCGGCGCGCAAGGTGATCGAGAACAGCGGCCTGGACCTGCGCTACTTCTCGATCATCTACGACGTGATCGACCAGGTGAAGCAGGTCGCGTCCGGCCTTCTGGGCGTGGAGATCCGCGAGGAGATCATCGGCATCGCCGAGGTCCGCGACGTGTTCCGCAGCTCGAAGTTCGGCGCCGTTGCCGGCAGCATGGTGGTCGAGGGCGTGGTCAAGCGCTCCAAGCCGATCCGCGTGCTGCGCGACAACACGGTGGTGTTCGAGGGCGAACTGGAGTCGTTGCGCCGATTCAAGGAGAACGTCGACGAGGTGCGCAACGGCACCGAATGCGGCATCGCCGTGAGGGCCTACAACGACGTCCAGCCGGGCGACCAGATCGAATGCTTCGAACGTATCGAGGTGCAGCGGACGCTGTAAGCGTCCGCGGGATTGGGAATTCGGGATTGGATATTCGAAAGAGCGTCTCCGGCCCTGTTCCCCATCCATTTTGCGAATCCCCAGTCCCGAATCCCGAATCCCGAATCCCGAATCCCGTGTCGACGAAATCCTTCCATCGCACCGACCGTGTCGCCGCCCAGCTCCGTCGTGAGCTGGGCACGCTGGTGCGCGCGGCGGTGGCCGAGCACGGGCTGCCGTCGGTGAGCGTGTCGGATGTCGAGGTGACCCGCGACATGGCGCACGCCAAGGTGTTCGTGACCGCATTGCAGGCGGAGCGCGCGGACGAGGCCATGAAGGGGCTGCGCGCGGCGGCGCCCGAAATCCGCTACCGGCTCGCGCGCGCGGTCAAGCTGCGGCACGTGCCGGAACTGCACTTCCATTACGACGATTCCGTCGACCGCGGCGAGCGCATCGACAACCTGCTGCGCGACCTGCCCGACGTGGGCGAGGGCGAGCCGTCGCCATAGGGCGTGGCCTGGCGCGGTACTACCGCACCGCTACCGCATCCCCGGCGGATCATCCCCATCGATCGCCGCCCCCTGCAAGCAGCGCCTTCGGGCTGCGACCCCGAGCCTGCCCTATACAATCCCCCGATGACGGCCCGTCCACGCACGAAGTTCAGGAAGCTCGACGGCATCCTGCTGCTCGACAAGCCGCGCGGCCTCAGTTCGAACCAGGCCTTGCAGCGCGTGCGGCACATGTTCCGTGCGGAGAAGGCGGGCCACACCGGCAGCCTCGATCCGCTCGCCACCGGCCTGTTGCCGGTCTGCTTCGGCGAGGCGACCAAGATCGCCGGCGGCCTGCTCGGCGCACGCAAGGCCTACGACACCGTCGCGCGGCTCGGCATCGTGACCGATACCGACGACGCCGACGGGCAGCCGATCCGCGAGCGCCCGGTGCCCGCGTTGCGGATCCCGCAGATCGACCGGGCGCTCGCTGCGCTGAGCGGCCGCATCCGCCAGCGTCCGCCGATCTACTCCGCGCTCAAGCGCGGCGGCGAACCGCTCTACGCGAAGGCGCGCCGCGGCGAGGTGGTGGAGGTCGAAGAGCGCGACGCGGAGGTGCACGAGTTCAGCCTGCAGTCGGCAGCCGATCTGCTCGACGACCTGCACGGCGTGCCCCCGCAGCTGCGGCTCCACGTCGAATGCGGCTCGGGCACGTATGTCCGCAGCCTGGTACGCGACCTCGGCGAGGCCCTGGGCTGCGGCGCCCATGTCGCCGAGCTGCGGCGGCTGTGGGTCGACCCCTTCAGGGAACCCCGGATGTGGACGCTCGACGAGCTGCAGGCCCTCGGCGCGCGCGGGGATCGCAGCCTGCTCGCCTGCCTGCTGCCGCTGGAGCGGGGGATGGCGTCGTGGCCGCCGATCGACCTGGACGAGGCCCAGGCGCGGCGGCTGGGACGCGGCCAGCCGGTGGAGGGTGCGTTCCACCCGCCGGGCGCCGTGGCCGTGTACGGGCCCGGCGGTCGCGCGCTCGGCCTGGGCGAGGTGGCCGATGGCTGCCTGCGCGCCCGGCGCCTGTTCAGCTGGGCCAGCGCGCAGGCCGCGGCGGGCGCGGGCGGCTGAACTTGTCCGGGTCGCCGGGGACAGCTATAATTTCGCGGCTTTTTTCAAGCACTTCCGTTTGTTCCAGGGAAGTCCGTCCGGGACCTCCCGACCACCCATGACGAACCTGGCGGTACGCCGCATGCGTCGAAGACGCGGCGACGGAATCTGCAGGTTTCGCGACTACGAGGCAATCATGTCCATCGACAACAGCAAGATCATCGAAGAACACGCGCGCGCGGCCAACGACACCGGATCCCCGGAAGTCCAGGTCGCCCTGCTCACCGCCCGCATCGTGCACCTCACCGAGCACTTCAAGACCCACAAGAAGGACCACCACAGCCGGCGCGGCCTGCTGCAGATGGTCAACCGCCGACGCAGCCTGCTCGACTATCTGCACCGGAAGGATGCGAACCGCTACAAGGCGCTGATCGAGAAACTCGGTCTGCGGCGCTAGGACCGACCCCGCCGCGGCGCAGCGATGCGCCGCGGCGTTGTTTTTTGGGCGTGGCGATCGCCGTGCGGTGGTCGCGCCCGGGCAGGATGCCCCTGCAAGCAAGCGGCCACGCCAACGTGGCCATCCGTCCGGGGCATGGGCTCCGTCCGGTTTCATCGATCAAGACTCAAGGACAATCCAACGTGGCGAAAGTGACCAAGACCTTCCAGTACGGCGACCGGACCGTGACCCTCGAGACCGGCGAGATCGCGCGCCAGGCAGGTGGCGCGGTGATGGTGTCGTGCGAAGGCACCGTTCTCCTCGTGAGCGCAGTGGCCAACAAGACCGCGCGCGAAGGGCAGGACTTCTTCCCGCTGACCGTGGACTACCAGGAGAAGTTCTATGCCGGCGGACGCATCCCCGGCGGCTTCTTCAAGCGCGAGGGCCGCCAGACCGAGAAGGAAACGCTGATCTCGCGCCTGATCGATCGCCCGATCCGCCCGCTGTTCCCCGACGGCTTCCGCAACGAAGTCCAGATCATCGCCACCGTGATGTCGATGAATCCCGAGGTCGACGGCGACATTCTCGCCCTGATCGGCGCGTCCGCCGCGCTGTCGCTGTCGGGTGCGCCGTTCGACGGCCCGATCGGCGCCGCCAAGGTCGGCTACAAGGCCGGCCAGTACCTGCTCAACCCGACCGTCAGCGAGCTGAAGGATTCGGAACTGGAGCTGGTGGTCGCCGGTACCGCAGGTGCGGTGCTGATGGTGGAGTCCGAGGCGCGCGAACTGTCCGAGGACGTGATGCTGGGCGCCGTGATGTTCGGCCACCAGCAGATGCAGGTCGCGATCAACGTGATCAACGAACTGGTCGCCGAGGCCGGCAAGCCGAAGTGGACCTGGCAGCCGCCGGCCGCCAACGAAGGCCTGGTGTCGGCGATCCGCACCGCGGTCGGCGAGCAGCTGGCCAGCGCATTCCAGGTGCGCGACAAGCTCCAGCGCCGCGACGCCATCTCGACCGTGAAGAAGGCGATCCTCGAGGCGCTCGCGCCGCAGGCCGAGGCCAATGCCTGGTCGACCGGAGAACTGTCGAAGGAGTTCGGCGAGCAGGAATACCAGACCATGCGCGACTCGGTCCTCAAGACCAAGGTCCGCATCGACGGCCGTGCGCTCGACACCGTGCGCCCGATCAGCTCCAAGGTCGGCATCCTGCCGCGCGTGCACGGCTCGTCGCTGTTCACCCGCGGCGAGACCCAGGCGATCGTCGCCGTGACCCTCGGCACCGCGCGCGACGGCCAGGTCATCGACGCGGTGGCCGGCGAGTACAAGGAACATTTCCTGTTCCACTACAACTTCCCCCCGTACTCGGTGGGTGAGGCGGGCCGCATGATGGGCCCGAAGCGCCGCGAGATCGGCCATGGCCGCCTCGCCAAGCGCGGCGTGCTGGCGGTGATGCCGACGATGGAGGAGTTCCCGTACACGATCCGCGTGGTTTCGGAGATCACCGAATCCAACGGCTCCTCGTCGATGGCCTCGGTCTGCGGTTCGTCGCTGGCGCTGATGGACGCGGGCGTGCCGATCAAGGCGCCGGTCGCGGGCATCGCGATGGGCCTGGTGAAGGAAGGCGACGAGTTCGTCGTGCTGTCCGACATCCTCGGCGACGAGGACCACCTCGGCGACATGGACTTCAAGGTGGCCGGCACCAGCAAGGGCATCTCCGCCCTGCAGATGGACATCAAGATCCAGGGCATCACCGAGGAGATCATGAAGGTCGCCCTGGCCCAGGCCAAGCAGGGCCGGTTGCACATCCTCAAGGAGATGGAGACAGCCCTCACCGCGCCGCGCGCCGAGCTCAGCGAGTTCGCGCCGCGCCTGATCACCATCAAGATCCACCCCGACAAGATCCGCGAAGTGATCGGCAAGGGCGGTTCGGTGATCCAGGCGATCACCAAGGAAACCGGCACCCAGATCGACATCCAGGACGACGGCACCATCACCATCGCCTCGGTCGACGCCGCCGCCGGGCGCGCCGCCAAGGAACGCATCGAGCAGATCACCTCCGACGTCGAGCCGGGACGGATCTACGAAGGCAAGGTCGCCAAGATCATGGACTTCGGCGCGTTCGTCACGATCTCCCCCGGGAAGGACGGGCTGGTCCACGTCTCGCAGATCTCCAGCGAGCGCGTGGAGAAGGTGTCCGACAAGCTCAAGGAAGGCGACCTGGTCAAGGTCAAGGTGCTGGAAGTCGACAAGCAGGGCCGCATCCGCCTGTCGATCAAGGCCGTGGAGGAAGGCGAGGGCGTGGCCGGCGAGTGACCGGCGCGGCACACCAGGCCTCATAAGAAAACGGGCTTCGGCCCGTTTTCCTGTTCCAGCGGACGGAAAATCCGCATCGAGAGCCCGGTGTGCGCTCGCAGCGGGGATCTTCTCTGGCCCCCGATGGAATGCGGCGGCCGGATTCATCCGCGGGCGTTTCGCCGCGACCCCGAACATCCGCGCCCCGAGGTGCCGGGGCGCGGGGCGTGGATGGCTACAGCCGGTGCTGCTGCATCAGCCGGTAGAGCTTCAGACGCAGGCGCAGCAGCGGCTGGGAAAGGCGTTCGGGCATCCGCACCGTCCCGCGACGGTGCCGGATCGGTCCCCCGGATGCAGACCTCACCGTTCCCACCGGCGTCGTCGTCGTCGGCTGCGACTGGCTGCTGATGTTGCCCAGCGGTGCCTGCGCGGCAGGCTGCACTGCGGCGGACGCGCCGCTGGCGCCGGCGAACATGCCCAGCGCGCTGTAGCCGTTGTAGCCCGGGAACACCTCGGCGGTACGGGTATGGCCCATGCGCGCCTGCAACAGTTCGGTGAACACCCGCCTGAAATCCGTGGTCACCGGGACGTCGCCGAAGTAGGGCGACAGGACCTGCGGATCCAGCCCGGGCCAGCTGCCATAGAAGCGTCGGCCGTTCACCGGCCCGCCCAGGACCAGCAGCGGGTTGCCGTATCCGTGGTCGGTGCCGCCGCTGCCGTTCTCGCGCACGCGGCGGCCGAATTCCGACTGCACCACCACCGTCACCCGCGCACCTTCGCCGCCGTTGTTCAACTCCGCGTAGAAGGCGGCGAGTGCCTGCGACAGTTCGCCTACCCGGCCGTGGTAGTAGCCGCCGCCGTCGTTGCCCTGTCCCTCGTGCGTGTCCCAGCCGCCCAGGTCGACCGCGGCATAGCGCAGGCCGAGGTTGAAACGGATCGACTGCGCCACGGTCCACAGCTGCCGGGCGAAGTTCGAGGTGGGCCATCCGGCGGGCAGGGTCGTGGTGAAGGCCTGCTGCGCGACCGTGCGCAGCGCGCCGTCCGCGGCCCGGCCGCTGTGTTCCAGGCCGACGTTGCCCCGCCACATGCTGGCGAGGGTCTCGTTGACGCCACGGAAGCCGGCAGGCGAATTGTCGCGCGCCCGCTGCCATGCGTAGGACCCGGAGTTGAGCTGGAAATCGGTCGGGCTGCCCATGGTCAGCGCCTGGGTGGCGCCGAGCAGGTTGGCCGGCATGCGGCTGTTGACCGCCATGGCCGGCATCACCACGGAAGAGGAACTTCCGGGCTGCGTACCCCAGGCGCGCGCGATCCAGCCCGTGCCGTTGCCCTTGGTGCCCGGCGTGCCGAAGTCCAGGTACTGCTGGGCGTCGAAGTGGCTGCGGGTCACCGTGGTCTGCATGCCGCAGCAGTGCACGATGGCCAGCTTGCCGTCGACCCAGACGTCGCGCAGCCCGCTCGCGGCCGCATGCAGGCCGAAGCCGGTGGCGCTGCCGTTGGCCAGGGTGAGCGGCAGGGCAGCGTTTTCGCCGCTGACCGGCACCGCGATGTCGGGCCGCGCCTGCTGGTAGAAGTCGCGGTCGTTGCCGGACACCGGCACCACGAGGTTGAGCCCGTCGATGCCGCCGCGCAGGAACACGTGGACGATGGTGTCGTACGTGTTGACCGCCGCTTCGGCGGGGCTGGCGAAGAACAACGCGGGTCCGGCGGCGCCGACCGCGGCGGTCGCGCAGCAGCCCTTCAGGAATTCGCGGCGATCGAGTTCGATCCTGGTCATGGTCTCGTCCTCAACGGCTCAGGAATTCGGGGGACATCAGGATCAGCGACACCATGCTGCGGATGCGCTCCTGGTTGTAGTGTCGCTTGAGGTCGTTCTGGTTCCAGCCGTTGGTGTCCTCGATCACGTAGCTGGCCGGGTCGCCGTCCTGCGCGAGGAAGGCGCGCAACGTCGAGACCCGCTGGGACTTGGGCATGTAGCCCAGGATCCGCCTGCACCAGAACTCGACCAGCCGGTTCGCGGTCCACTGCCCGGCCGGCACGCCCGCGCGGGTGGTTTCCATGATCGGCAGCAGCTTGCCGTCGCCGGCGACGTTGTTGGTCTCGGTGAGCCAGTTCAGCAGTTTCCAGGTCATGCCGAAGGTGCTGGCACCGGACCAGGCGGTGGCGAGGTCGGGGTAGCCGTTCGGCGCCGGCCAGTCGTAGGGCTGGTGGCCGGTGAAGCCCAGGCGCCAGTTCAGGTCGTTGCTGCGGTTCTCGTCCAAGGTGTACGTCCAGTCGCATCCGAGCACGCGCAGCGAGGCCGCGACCGCCTCGAACGGGCGTCGCACCTTGCGTCCCCAGGCGTGCTGGGCGACGTCGGACAGCAGGATGTGCCGGAGCGTCTTCCTGATCTGGTCGGGCGCCTGCCAGTTCGCGCGGAACACCGCGGCGGCGCTGTCCACCAGCGCCTGCGGCGGGTCGTCGCCGAGGAAGCGGCGGGCCAGCTTCCTGCAGATGAAGCGCGCGACGCGCGGGTGGCTGGCGATGCGATCGAGGATGTCGCGCCCGTCCTGCAGCGCCGGCCGCTCCGGGTAGATGAAGGTGCCGAGCACGAACTTCGGACCGGAATCGTGCCAGTCGGCGTGATAGTAGAAGTGACCGTCGTCCTTGTTGGCGTGCTGGAATTCCCAGTGGTTGTTGTTCATCGTCCAGCCGGTGAATGCCGCGGCCGTCTCGTACACGTCGATGTCGGTGTAGCCGATCGGGTAGTTGCGATCCTCGGGACAGGGCGGGACTTCGAAGGGATCCATGAACCCGAGGTAGTTTTCCGCGCCGAAGGTGTGCAGTTCCAGCAGTTCCCGCGCGAAGTTCTCGTTCGGTCCGGAGCGGCGGTTCGACTTGTTGTCGAGGTAGATCATCATCGCCGGGCTCTTGGCCACGGCCTCGAGCATGGTGCGGAAGTTGCCGAACGCGTTGGCGCGGATCACGTCGCGATCGTAGTGGCCGTAGACCGGGCAGCAGTCGTAATCGCTGACCATGACGTTGAAATGGTCGTGCCAGAACCCGGTCACCACCTCGAACAACTGCCGCTTCGAGTACACCGCACGCACCAGCGCCTCGCGCTGCACTTCGAAGCCGGGACGCATGCGCACCCCCCACTCGATTCCTTCGGCGCGCACGTGCTCGGACCACTGCTGGGCGAGGGTCTTGTCCAGGGTGTAGTAGCCGGCGGCGGCAAGCCTGGCGTCAACCGCGGCATCGTCGATGGACGCAGGATCGAGCTGGCGGTCCACCCACGCCGTGAGTCGTGCCGGGTCACCGGTCCCGAGCGCGTTGAACTCGGCGATCGACGTCGTCGTCGCGCCGTAGCTCATGTTGTTGAGCACCCGCACGGCGAACGGCGGCTTGGCCAGCGCCAGCAGGCGGCGACGCGAGGACTTCTCCAGTGCGGGCCCCGCAGTGGCAGTGGCCGGGCGGTCCTTGGGGAGGGGCTGGAAGCGCGGTGCGCGGGCAAGCTTGTAGCGTTGGCGGTGCGCGCGCTCGAGCAGGGCGCGTTCCGCCTGTGAAAGGCCTGGCGTCATGATGGTGTCCTGGAAGTCCCCTGCGGGGGAGAGTATCGGTCAGACGGCAGCGGCAGTTGTGATCCCGACCACATTCCCGGCGTCGGATCCCGACCGGCCAGGGCGCGTAACCGCCCCGCCAGCCCCCCCGGCCGCGACGTGTCTACGTTTCCGGCCCTCGCGCCCTGGATGCCGACGCGCAGCGGACACCCGTTCAGACCAGCCCGGTCGCGTAGAACACGCCGATGATCACGAACACCGCGGCGGTCTTGATCAGGGTGATCGCGAAGATGTCCTTGTAGGACTGGCGATGGCTCAGGCCGGTGACCGCGAGCAGGGTGATCACCGCGCCGTTGTGGGGCAGGGTGTCCATACCGCCCGAGGCCATCGAGGCCACCCGGTGCAGCACGTCCATCGGGATGCCTGCCGCCTCGGCATTGGCGATGAAGGTATCGGCCATCGCCGCGAGCGCGATGCTCATGCCGCCCGAAGCCGAGCCGGTGATGCCGGCCAGCGCGGTCACGGTCACGGCCTGGTTGACCAGCGGGTCGGGGATCGCGCCGAGTGCGTTGGCTACCACGAGGAAGCCCGGCAGCGCCGCGATCACCGCGCCGAAGCCGTACTCCGAGGCGGTGTTCATCGACGCCAGCAGGGCGCCGCCGATCGCGCTCCGGGTGCCCTCGGCGAAGCTGGCGAACACCGGCCTCCAGGCGAACACCAGAATCGTGGCGATGCCCACCAGCAGCGCCCCCTGGACTGCCCAGATGGCGGCGATCTTCGGCACTTCCTGCACCACCGGAGCCGCGTTGCCGACCACCGACGGCACGAATTCGTGGGTGGTCCCGTAAGCCTTCGGGATCCAGCGCGTGAACAGCAGGTTGCTCAGGCCGACCAGCAGCAGCGGCAGCAGCGAGACCAGCGGGTTGGCGAGGCGGTCGCCGGCGAACGGCGCGGGTTCGTTGAGCAACGTGGCAGGGTCGCCATAGCCCTCGCCCGCGCGTTGCGCGCTGCGCCGGCGCCACTCGAGGTAGCTCATGCCCACGAGCAGGATGAACACGCCACCCACCGTGCCGAGCACCGGCGCGGCCCATGCCGTGGTGCCGAAGAACGCGGTCGGGATGATGTTCTGGATCTGCGGCGTGCCCGGCAGCGCATCCATCGTGAAGGTGAACGCGCCCAGGGCGATCGCGCCGGGGATGAGGCGCTTGGGGATGTCGCCCTGGCGGAACAGTTCGGCCGCGAACGGATAGACCGCGAACACCACCACGAACAGCGACACGCCGCCGTAGGTCAGCAGGGCGCAGACCAGCACGATCGCGAGCATCGCCCGCTGCGCGCCGACCACCCGGATCGTCGCGGCGACGATCGATTTCGAGAACCCCGAGATCTCGATCAGCTTGCCGAACACCGCGCCCAGCAGGAATACCGGGAAGTACAGCTTCAGGAAGCCGACCATCTTGTCCATGAACAGGCCGGTGAACATCGGCGCCACCAGCGACGGGTCGGTCAGCAGCACCGCGCCCAGCGCCGCGATCGGCGCGAACAGGATCACGCTGTAGCCGCGGTAGGCCACCAGCATCAGGAAGCACAGCGCCGCCAGGACGATCAGGAAATCCATTCGCTATGCCTCGGGCGTGGTGCCGACGGAACCGGCCGCCAGTGTCCGGACCCCCGCCGGCCCGTCCCATTGTCCGAAGGTACGATGCCGCCGCATCGGAGCGGTCCTTAACCTCTGCGCCATGTGGCCGTCCGGCCGCACGCCATGCATCCCGTGGGAGGGGCCGACCGTGAAGCGCAGCAACCCGAAGTACAGCACCCTGAGCCTGGCCATCGCCCTGGGCATGGCCGCGCCCGCCGCGTTCGCACAGGATGCCGGTCCGGATCCTGCGGTCCCGCGCACGTCCGCCACCACCCTGGACGCGGTGACGGTGACCGCGCGTAAGCGCGAGGAGACGCTGCAGGACGTGCCGGTCGCGGTCACCGCGTTCACCGCGGAGACCCTCGACAAGCTCAACATCAAGGACATCGGCGACCTCGATGCCCAGGTCCCGAACCTCACCATCTACGCCGCCCGCGGCTCGACCAGCACGGTGACCGCCTACATCCGCGGCGTCGGCCAGGCCGACCCGCTGTGGGGCGTGGACCCGGGCGTGGGCATCTACCTGGACGACGTCTACATCGCCCGTCCGCAGGGCGCGCTGCTGGACGTGTTCGACGTCGAGCGGATCGAGGTGCTGCGCGGCCCGCAGGGCACGCTGTACGGCAAGAACACCATCGGCGGCGCGATCAAGTACATCTCGCGCGGCCTGCCCACCGAAACCACCGGCTTCGGCTCGATCACCGTGGGCAACTACAACCAGCTCGACGCCAAGGCCGCGATCGGCGGCGCGATCGGCGGCGAGGACAGCGGCCTGCGCGGCCGGGTGGCGGTGGCGAGCATGAACCGCGATGGCTTCGGCACCAACCTGCACAACGGCCAGGAGGTCAGCGACAAGGAGATCAACGCCCTGCGCATGCAGCTCGGCGCGTACTCGCACGAGGACTTCGACGTGCAGTTCGCCTTCGACTGGATCGACGACCAGTCCGGCGTGCGCGGCGCGAAGATGCTGGCCCCCAACACCAATCCGCTTGTGCCCGTGGTCGATGGCGCGCCGATGGACAGCCGCTACGACATCCGCAGCGGCATGCCCAACGTCAACGATACCGAGATGAAAGGGGTGTCGGCCACGGTCAACTGGCGCCCGAACGACGACTGGGCGTTGAAGTACGTGGTCGCCAAGCGCGAATCCGACACCGAGACCAACATCGACTTCGACACCCTGCCGGAGCGGATCGCCGACGTGAAGGCGTTCTACAGCGACCAGCAGGTCAGCCACGAACTGCAGGCCAACTACGACACCGGCGGCCGCGGTCGCGGCGTGGTCGGGCTGTACGCGTTCAACGGCGATGCCGGCGGCCAGGTCCTCAACAACTTCTTCGATCTGTCTTTCGGCGATACCCAGGGCTACGTCAACACCAAGAGCATCGCGCTCTACGGCGACTGGACCTTCGACCTGACCGACCGCTTCAAGCTGGACGTCGGCGCACGCTACACCGACGAGGACAAGCACGCCGTCGCCTACAACATCGGCTACACCGACGACAGCTTCAGCGTGCCCAATGGCGTGGTCGCCGCGAACTTCGACAAGACCGTCAACTTCAAGAACGTCTCGCCCAAGGTCTCGCTCGACTTCCAGCTCACGCCCGACATCATGGTCTACGGTCTGGCCTCGCGCGGCTTCAAATCCGGCGGCTACAACATCCGCGCCAACACCACCGCGGTGCCGCGCTCGGGCGAGCCTTTCGACGACGAGAGCGTGGACAGCTTCGAGATCGGCACCAAGATGGGCCTGCTCGACCAGCGGCTGTTCCTCAACCTGGCCGCGTTCCACAACATCTACGAGGACATCCAGCTGTCGGTGTTCACGGCGCTGCCGGGCGGTGGCTTCTTCGGCGACTTCACCAACGCCGGCAAGGGCACGGTGACCGGCGTCGAGGCCGAGTACCAGTTCATGCCGACGCCCAACTGGCTGCTCAGCGGCAACCTGGCATGGCTGGATGCGAAGTACGACGAGTTCATCAGCGGTGGCGTGGACATCGCCGAGAGCCAGTACTTCACCAACGCACCCGAGTTCTCCGGCGCGATCAACCTCGAATACCGCACCGACCTGGCCAACGGCGGCAACCTCTCGGCGCGCGTGGGCTATTCCTACCAGTCGGAAGTGTGGCCCACCACCGACCTCAGCCCGGTGATCCGGCAGGACGGCTACGGGCTGGTCAACGCCGGCGTGGTCTGGCGCGCCAACGAGGCCTGGTCGTTCTCGCTGCAGGGGACCAACCTGGCCGACGAGGAGTACCGCACCACCGGCTACAACCTGGTCAGCGCTGGCCTGGGCGTGCTCACCGGCTTCTACGGCCCGCCGCGCCAGTACAGCCTGACCGCACGTTACGACTTCTGAGGCCCTCGGGGCGCGGGCGGCGCGCCGTGGCCGCCGCCCGCGTTCCACGGTGTCCCGGCCGCCTGCGGGCACACATTCCGGTTAATATTGCGCGAAGCGTCGTTTCCGCTGCCGCCGCCAGGCGGGCAGGGCGATGTGGCGTGGAATGTGCCTTTGGGGGGGCTCATGATGGACATGTACGGTCCGCTGTTCCGGCGGGTCCTGTTTCCGGCCTATGAATCGGTCCTGCGCCGCCGCGGCACGCTGGCGCACCTCGACGAGTACCAGCGCAGCCAGTGGTTGTCGGCCGATGAGCTGGCGGCCCTGCAGTGGCGGAAGCTCGAGCGGCTGGTGGCGCACTGCTGGGAACAGGTGCCCTACTACCGGACGCGCTGGGCCGGGGCGGGGATCTCGGGTTCGCAGGACATCCGCGGCCCGGACGACTACGCCCGCCTGCCGGTCCTGACCAAGGACGACGTGCGCGCGCATTTCCAAGCGCTGCACGCCCGCGACCATGCCGGGAGGATGCTCTACAAGACCACCGGAGGATCCACCGGCGAGCCGCTCACGATCGGTTACACGCGCGAGAGCTATGAGCGCCGGGTCGCGGTGATGCATCGCGGATACGGCTGGGCGGGCGCGCCCCTGGGCACGCGTGCGCTGTACTTCTGGGGCGAACCGCTGGAGGGAGTGCCGGTCAAGGAACGGCTGATGCAGTGGGCCTTCAACCGGCGCGTGGTCAACGTGTTCGCCATGCGCGACGACGACATGGCCCGGTACGCCGACGCCATCGACGTATTCCAGCCGCGGGTGGTGGTGGCCTATGTCGCGGCCGCCGTGCGGGTGGCGCGCTGGCTGCTGGAGGCCGGCCGCCAGGTGCATCGGCCCGATTCGGTGATCTGTGCCGCGGAACCGCTGGCGCAGCACGAGCGCGAGCTCATCGAGCGCGCCTTCGGCTGCCCCGTGTACAACACCTACGGCTGCCGCGAGGTCATGCTGGTGGCGGCACAGTGCGGTGCGGGCGATGGACTGCATGTCAACGCGGACCATCTGTGCGTGGAACTCGGCGAGCCGGTCGCCGGCGGCGGAGGGAAGCGTCCGGTCCTGCTCACCGACCTGCACAACTACGGCATGCCGTTGATGCGCTACGAGAACGGCGACCTCGCCACCGCGTCCACCACGAGATGTACCTGCGGCCGCGGCCTGCCGATGCTCGCCAGCATCGATGGCCGCACGATGGACGCGCTGCGTGACAGTGCCGGCCATTTCGTGGGTGAATACCTCGAGCATCTGGTGTTCAATACGCCGGGGATCCGTCGCTTCCAGGCGGTGCAGGAACGGTTGGACGTGATCGAGGTGTCGTATGTCGCGGCTGGGGGATTCGACGAGGCCTCCCTGCAGGACATCACGTTCGCGATGCGCGAGGCGTTCGGGGACACGGTGCGGCTCGACTTCCGCCGCACCGGCGACATCCCGCTCACGCCTACCGGCAAGCTGCGCGTGGCGGTCTCCCGGCTCTAGCGGCCGGCCGGCGCCGGGGTTGGGGCCGGTCGCGGCCGCGCAGTACGCGAGTCCGCGGGCGCCGCAGGGAACCGGGTCGTGCTGAGCATCGGACTGGTCGCGGCCGCGGCGACGGTATGGCTGGCCATGCTGTTCGGCACCGCGCTCTTCGCCGAACGCAGCGCGGGCGTGCTGGCCCGGCACTGGAAGCACGTCTATGCGCTGTCCCTGGCCGTGCACTGCACGTCGTGGACGTTCTACGGCACGGTCACCCAGGCGGGCCGCTATGGCTGGCCGCTGCCGCCGACCTTCGTCGGCGCGATCGTGTTCTACGCGTTCGCCGTCTTCTTCCTGATCCGGCTGGTGCGGCTTGCGCGCGAGAGCAACGCTACTTCGCTGGCCGACCTGATCGCCACGCGGCTGGGCAAGGATGCGTGGCTGGCTGCCACGGTCACCCTGGTGGCCGCGCTCGGCCTGGTTCCGTACATCGCGCTGCAGCTGCAGGCGATCACCCAGAGCTTCGCGACGTTGACCGCGAGTGCGGTGCATGGCGGAGACGTCGCGCCGCCACCGTGGCGCGACGGCGCGCTGTACGTCGCGCTGGCCATGGCCCTGTTCGCGATGCTGTTCGGCACCCGCCGGGCGAGCGCCACCGAACACAACCCGGGGCTGGTGCTGGCGATCGCGTTCGAGTCGCTGTTCAAGCTGGTGGCGATGCTGGCGCTGGGCGCGTTCGTCTGGCTCGGGCTGGAAGGCGTGGCGGCCGACGTGCCGCCGCCGCCCGCGCCGGTGGCGTCCTCGGCGGGCGGATTCATGCCGCTGGTGCTGCTCGGCGCGCTGGCGATGTTCATCATGCCCCACCAGTTCCACGTCGGCGTGGTCGAATGCCGCGACGACCGCGACATCCGCACCGCGCGCTGGCTGTTTCCGCTGTACCTGCTGCTGATCGCGATCCCGGCGCTGCCGCTGGCGCGTGCGGGCGAGGCGCTGCTGGGCGGCAGCGTGCCCTCGGACATGTACGCGCTGGCGCTGCCGCTCGCCGCGGGGCACGAGGCGATCGCGCTGCTGGTGTTCCTGGGCGGGCTGAGCGCGGCGACCGGCATGGTGATCGTCAGCACGCTCACGCTGAGCCTGATGATCGGCAACCACTGGTTCGCGCCCGGCCTGCTGCGCGGCGCATGGTCGCGCGGGCGTGGCGACGATCACCGCGGCGCGCTGCTGGCGCTGCGCCGGGGCGGGATCGTCGCGATCATGCTGCTGGGCTGGGTCTACAGCCGGCGGCTGGGGAGCAACGAGGCGCTGGCCGATGTCGGCGCGGTGTCGTTCTCGGCGCTGGCCACGCTGGCGCCGGCGCTGGGCTTCGCGGTCTGGCGACCACAGACGCCGGCACGCGCGGCGGTGGCGGGGGTGCTCGCCGGATTCGCCGCATGGGCCTGGGTGATGCTGCCGCCGATGCTGGCGCCGGGGCAGGCGTGGCTGCAGGCGGGGCCGTGGGGACTGGCGTGGCTGGCGCCCGAATCCCTGTTCGGCCTGACCGGCTGGAGCCGGCTCGGCCGCGCGGTCGGGGTGAGCCTGTTCGTCGGCACCGCGCTCACCGTGCTGGTGGCGGGCCTGCGCAGCACGCCGCATCCCAGCGAGGCGCGCGGCTCCGACCGGCAGACGCTGCGCAACGCCGGTCGCCGCTTCCTGCCGGCGCCGCGCGTCGACGCACTGCTGCGCGAAGCACCCGCGAACGGGCCGGTGCCGGCCGCGATCGAGCTCGGGCTGGAACGCGAACTCGCGGCGGTCCTGGGCAGCGCGTCCGCGCGCCTGCTGCTCGATGCCGCGCGCCGCGACGCCGGTCCCGACCTGGATACCGTCGCCGCGATCGTCGGCGAGGCGTCGCAGGACCTGCGCTTCAACCAGCGCGTGCTCGAGGCGGCGCTCGAGAACATGAGCCAGGGCATCAGCGTGGTCGACAGCGACCTGCGGCTGGTGGCCTGGAACCGCCGCTACCTGGAGCTGTTCGACTATCCCGCCGGGCTGATGCGCGTGGGCGTGCCGGTCGAACGCCTGGTGAGGCACAACCTGCGGCGCGGGCTGATCGGCGCGGTCGACGTCGAGCGCGAAGTCGGGCGGCGCCTGCGCCACATGCGCGCCGGCACGCCTTACCTCGCCGAGCGTCGTTTCCCGGATGGGACGGTGGTCGAGATCCGCGGCAACCCGATGCCCAGCGGCGGCTTCGTGGCGACCTTCACCGACGTGACCGCGTTCCGCGACGCCGAGGCCGAGCTCAAGCGCAGCAACGAGACCCTGGAGTTGCGCGTGGCCGAGCGCACCGAAAGCCTCGACCAGGCGCGGCGCGAGGCCGAGCGCGCGAACGACGCCAAGACCCGGTTCCTCGCCGCGGTCGGCCACGACCTGCTGCAGCCATTGCATGCCGCGCAGCTGTTCACAGATTCGCTGGGCAGGCAGCTGGCGCCGCAGCAGCGGGCCGCGCTTGCGCAGGTGCGCGGCGCGCTCGATTCCACCACCGACCTGTTGACCGGGCTGTTCGACATGTCGCGGCTGGAGGCGGGCGGGCTGGTGCCGCAGCCGCGCGATTTCCCGCTCGCCGAGGTGCTGGAACCGCTCGCCTCGGAGTTCCGCGCGCTGGCGGCGGAGCGGGGGCTGGCGTTCCGCGTCGTCGCGACGGCCGCCTGGGTGCACGGGGATCCGCAGCTGCTGCGGCGCGTGCTGCAGAATTTCCTGGCCAACGCGGTGCGCTACACGGCGGCCGGCGGCGTGCTGCTCGGCTTGCGTCGCGACGGCACGGGACTGCGCGTGGAGGTGCACGACACCGGCCCCGGCATCGAGACCGCGCAACAGGGACCGATCTTCGAGGAGTTCCGACGCGGCGACGGCGCGCCCGGGCAGGGACTGGGGCTCGGGCTCGCAATCGCCGACCGCATCGCGCGCCTGATGCGGGCGCACATCGGGCTGCGCAGCCGGGTGGGTCGCGGCACCGTGTTCTCGCTGCAACTGCCGCGCGCGGAAGCTGCCCATGGCGCCTGGACGGGCAGCCAGCGGACCGGACTGGCCGGCTGCAGGGTGCTGGTGGTGGACAACGATCCGACCGCGCTGGCGGCGCTGCGGGCGTTGCTGGAAGGTTGGGGATGCACGGTCGATGCCGCTGCCGACGGCCCTGCCGCCGAAGCGCTGCTGCAGCGGCACGCGTCGTCGCTCTGGCTGCTCGACTACCACCTGGACGACGGCGATACCGGCGTCGCCCTGCACGCGCGCCTGGCAGCGCGCTTCGGTGCCAGGCCGACGCTGATCCTCAGCGCCGACGACAGCGGCGAGGTGCGCCGCGCCGCGCTGGAGCACGACCTGGCGCTGCTGCGCAAGCCGGTGCGCCCGCTGGCGCTCAAGTCCACGCTCGACCGGCTGCGCGCGATGCGCATGGCGTGAGGTGGGCGAGGCGGGTGGTCGCCGCACGGGCGCCGCATCGCTACCATGCGCGGCTGTGCTCCGCAGGACCGTCGCGCATGCCCTACACCCCGATCGTCGCCACCCTCGGCTACGTGCTCTCGCCCGATCGGCGCAAGGTGCTGATGGTCCATCGCAACGCGCGCCCGGACGACCACCAGCTCGGCAAGTACAACGGCCTGGGCGGCAAGCTAGAAGCCGACGAGGACGTGGTCGCGGGCATGCGCCGCGAGATCCGCGAGGAAGCGGGGATCGACTGCGAGGCGATGTCGCTGCGCGGCACGATCAGCTGGCCGGGTTTCGGCCGGCACGGCGAGGACTGGCTGGGCTTCGTGTTCCTCGTCACCGGATACCGCGGTGAACCCTTCGCCTCGAATCCGGAAGGCACGCTGGAATGGGTGGAGGTGGCGCGCCTGGGCGAGTTGCCGCTGTGGGACGGCGACCGCCACTTCCTGCCCCTGGTGTTCGACGACGACCCACGCGCGTTCCACGGGGTGATGCCGTATCGCGACGGCCGGATGGTGTCCTGGCAGGTGTCGAGGATCTGAGCCGCGGAACGCGCGCGCTCAGCGCAGCGCGACGGTGTCCGCCGGCGCCTGGATGCTCAGCGCCTGGCCGGGCTCGATCCGTTCCGCGCCGCGCACCACCAGGCGGTCGCCGGGCGCGACACCGCCGGTGACCTCGATCATGCCGTCGATCTCGTCGCCGGCCAGCACCGGCAGGCGTTCGGCCCGGTTGGCCGCGCTGGCGCGCACCACGAAATCGCCCTCGCGGCGCAGCACCAGCGCATCGCGCGGCACCGCCACCACGCTGCGCGGTGGCGCGCTCGGCAGGCCCACGCTCAGCGCACTGCCCACGGGCAGCACGTCCGCGTCGACGGCGATCCGCAGTTCCACCTGGCGCGAGGCTTCGTCGCCGACCGGCACCAGTGCGCTGACCCGCGCCTCGCGCTCTTCGTCGCCATCGCGCAGGCGCACGCTCGCGCCGGGCGCGAGGTGGCGCGCCAGGGCGACGGGCGCGTGCGTGCGGACTTCGCGTGCGCCGGTGTCGACCAGGCGCGCGACCGGGTCGCCCGGCTGCAGGTATTCGCCCGGCTGCGCCAGCCGTTCGGCGACCACCCCGTCGAACGGCGCGCGCACCAGCATCCGCGAGCGCTGGTGGCGGATGCTGTCGCGCTGGGCCCGGGCGCGCGCCAGTTCCTGCACCAGCACGTCGCGATCGGCGCGCTGCTGTTCGTACTGCGCGCGCGCCACGCTGCGTTGCTCGGCCAGCGTGGCGAAGCGGCGTTCCTGCGCCTGCGCCAGTTCCAGCTGCGCCTGGACGCGGGCGATCACCGACCCGCTCTCGCGCTCCGCCAGCCGCAACGCGGCATCGTCGAGCGCGGCGAGCGGCTGGCCGGCGCGGACGTGCTCGCCGACCGCGGCGCTGCGCAGGACCCGACCGGCCACGTCCGCCGCCACCCGCGCGTCGTTGCGGCTGACGACGCTGCCCGGGGCCCAGTGGTAGGGGCGGAACTCGGCGCGCACCGCGGGCGCGACGCTGACGACCGCAGGTGGCGCTTCGCGCGCGGCCGGCGGGGCATCGTCGGCGAAACCCTGGCGCAGGCTGAGGATGAGGGTGCTGGCGAGCACGCTGGCGAGCAGGGCGGCATGCACGGGACGCATGGGAATCTCCACGAAAAGGGCTCAGGCGGGTGCCTGGACCAGGGAATCGCCGGCGACGGAGGGGCGTGGCACGCGTGCCGCGGCCAGGCGCATCAGCGCCGGCACCAGCACCACCGTGAACAGCAGGCTCAGGGCCACGCCGCCGACCGACACGGCCGCCAGGCCCCGATAGATCACCGCGCCCGGTCCGGGATTGACGGCCATCGGCAGCGCGCCGAGCACGCCGGTGAGCGCGGCGATCAGGATCGGGCGCAGGCGCTGCTCGAGCGCCTGGCGCAGCGCCTCCTCCAGCGAGGCGCCGCCGGCCTGCGCCTCGCGCGCCTGCGCCACCAGCAGGATGGCGTTGTTGATCACCATGCCCAGCAGCAGGATGAAGCCGATCATCGACAGCAGGTCGAGCGTCTGGCCTGCCGCGAGGTCGAGCACGCGCAGCCCGGCGACGCCGCCGAGCAACGCCAGCGGCAGGGTCGCCATCACCACCGCGCTGTCGCGCAGCGAGCGGAACATCGCCGTCATCAGCAGGAACAGCACCAGCAGGGCGATGGCGAAGTTGCTGGCCATGTTGCCGACCACTTCGTCGAGCCGGTCGGCGCTGCCCGACACGCGCACGGTGGCATCGTCTGGCAGGGTCTCGCGCAGCGCCGGCACGATCTCGTCGTCGACGATGCGCAGCGCCTGCTCCAGCGACATCGCCTGCGGCGGATCGACCGTCAGGGTGACGGTGCGGCGGCGATCGATGCGGCGCAGCTGGTTGGGGGCGATCACCGTGTCGACGTTTGCCAGTTCGCCCAGCGTGAGCACGCCGCCGAGCGGGGTCGCCAGCGGCGCGGCTTCCACGCGCTCCGGATCCGCATGCTGGCCGCGCAGGATGATCGCCAGGCGGCGCTCGCCGTCGAAGTGCTCGCCCAGCCACTGCCCTTCTCCGAGCGTGCGGACGATCGTGCCGAGCTCGCTGCGCTGCCAGCCCGATTCGGCCAGGCGCCGGTCGTCGGGCGAGATGCGCAGCTCGGGCGTGCCCGCGTCGACGTTCGGGAAGGACTGCACGTTTGCGCCGGGGAAGCGGTCGCCCAGGGCGCGCCTGCCCGATTCGGCGGCGCGCGCCAGCGCCTCGCCATCGCCGTGCTGCAGGTGGATCGCGATCGCGCGCGCCGAGCCGCCGAAGCCGCCGAACAGTTCGCCTTCGCTGGCGAAGGCACGCGTGTCGGGAAATCCCGTTACGATCTCGTCGCGGACGATGCGCTCGAGTTCGCCGATGTCCGCCGGATCGACCACGCGCGCGCCCAGCGTGCCGCCGCCGGGCCACAGGTTCAGGTACCAGTTGCTGAGCCGGGGCCCGCGCTCGCCCTCGAGATAGGGACGCATGCGTTCCAGCAGCACCGGCGCGATCTCGCGGTCGACGCGGGCCGGACTCATGCCGGGCGGGAAGGTGAAGAACGCATCGACCGCGGCGCGCTTGACCGGTGGCAGGTAGTCGATCTGCGGCACCAGCAGCACCGCCAGCAGCAGCGGCGCCGGCACCAGCGCGACGACCCACATCCACTGGCGACGTCGCGTGGCGGTGGTGCGCAGCGCCCAGTCGCCGACCCGGCTCCAGCCCCGGGGTTGCCCATCGCGCGGGCGCGAGCGCAGCCAGGTTCCGGCCGCGACCGGCAGCACGGTCACCGCGACCAGCAGCGAGATGCCCACCGCGATCGAGATCGTCAGCGCCAGGTCCGCGAACAGCTGGCCTTCCACGTCGCGCATGAAGATCACCGGCAGGAACACCGCCACCGTGGTCAGCGTGGAGGCGACCAGCGCGCCGCCGACCTGGCGCGTGCCCTCCAGCGCTGCGCGCGCCGCCGGCACGCCCTGTTCGCGCAGGCGCACGATGTTCTCGGCCACCACCACCGCGGCGTCCATCACCATGCCCACCGCGAAGGCCAGGCCTGCGAGCGAGATCACGTTGAGGCTGCGGCCGGTGAGCTGCAGCACGATGAAGGTGGCCAGCAGGCAGATCGGGATGGCGCAGGCGATCAGCGCGGTGGCGCGTACGTCGCGCAGGAACCACCACAGGCAGCCGACAGCGAGCAGTATCCCGGCGAACAGGCTGCCCGACAGCAGCCCGATGGCGCGGTGGATGAACACCGAGGCGTCGAAGCTCTGGGCGATGTCCAGGCCCAGCGGCAGCAGCTCCTCCTCGCGCAGGTCGGCCACCTCGCGCTTGACCTCGTCGAGCGTGGCCAGCACGTTGGCGTCGTGGGTGCGCAGGATCCGCAGCCCGATCGCCGGGTTTCCGTTCTGGTAGGCGAAGAAGCGCTGTTCGGGGCGCTTCACCTCGACCGTGGCGACGTCGGCCAGGCGCACCGGGCGACCCTCGCGCCAGGCCAGGACCAGCTCGCCCATCGCCTCGGGCGAATAGCGGCCGGCGAAGCGCAGCACGTATTCGCGCCGCCCGGCCTCGACCACGCCGCCCGACACGTCGGTGGCGCGCGCCGCGACCGCGGCCACGTCCGGCACCCGGATGTCCATCGCGGCCGCGCGCGCCAGGTCGAGGGTGATGGTGAGTTCCTCCGGCGCACCGCCGTTGATCGCGACGCCGGCCACGCCCTGCACCGAAGTCAGGCGCGGCACGATGCGGTCCTCGATCATCTGCCGGTAGTCGCGGATGTCGCCCGGCGTGTCCGGCAGCTTCTGCACGAAGAAGTAGGTCAGCGAATCGTTGGCGTTGTCTGCGCCGGCCTGGACCACCGGCGGCGTGGCGTCGCGCGGCAGTGGCGGCAGCCGGTTCATGCGCGCGAGCACCTCGACCAGCATCGCGTCCATGTCGCTGCCGATCGCGAACGTCAGGTTGATCGCGCTGAAACCCGTGTTGACGTTGGAGGCGATCTCCTCGATCCCGGGCAGTCCCTGCAGCACGGTTTCGATGGGTTCGACGATCTCCGATTCCATCTCCTGCGGCGAGGCCGCGCGCCATGCCGTCTGGATCGACATCTGCGGCCGCTCGATGTCGGGGAACAGCTGCAGCGGCAGCTTGCCCAGGCTGAGCAGGCCGAAGGCGCATGCCAGCGCCACGACCACGGCGACCGCGGCCGGGTTGCGCAGCGAGGCTTCGGTGAGTTTCATCGGCGCTCCGGACGGGGGTCGGCGGCGCGCACGATGCGCCGGTGCCGACGGCCGGCGATGGCCCGGAAGTCATGCGCGTGGCGGTTCCGCGGCGAAGCGTTGCGAAGCCGCGACGAGGCGCGGCGGCCGCGCGTTCAGAGCAGGATCGGCAGCTTGTCGCGATGGCTGCGCGAGAGCTTGAGTTCCTGGCCGCAGTCGAGCCGCAGGAAGCTCTCGCCGTTGCTGTGCGGGCGCAGCTCGACCACCCGGCTGGCGTTGACGATCGTCGAGCGGTGGATGCGGGGGAAACGCTGCGGATCCAGCTGGCGTTCCATCTCGCGCATCGTCGCGCGCAGCACCAGGGTCTCGCCGGCGCCCGCCTTGCCGTCGACGTGCAGGCACATGTAGTCGCCGGCCGCGTCGATCCAGCGGATGCTGCGCAGGTCGACGCGGATGGTGCGATGGCCGTCGCGCACCGCGAGCTTCTCCTCGCGGCGCAGCCGCTCGATCGCATCGGGCAGCAACGCCTCTTCGAGCCGCAGCGGCGCCCGCCCGCTCAGTTCTCCCAGCAGCTCGAGCAATTGCCCGCAATGGGCGCCTGCCTCGCGTTGCGCGCGCACCTCGCGCACGCGCGCCAGCGCTTGCGCCAGGCGGCTGTCCTCGACCGGCTTGAGCAGGTAGTCGGCCGCCGAAGCCTCGAACGCCCGGATGGCGTAGTGGTCGAACGCGGTCACGAACACCACCAGCGGCATCTCGCTGGCGGGGATGCGGCGCAGCGTCTCGAAGCCGTCCACGCCGGGCATCTGCACGTCCAGGAACAGCAGGTCCGGCCGATCGTCGCGCAGTGCGGCCAGCGCCGCCGCGCCGTCGCCGTACTGGCCGACGATCTCGACGTCGGGGTGCGCCTGCAGGCGAAGCTCGAGGCCGCGCCGGGCCAGCGGCTCGTCGTCGACGATCATCGTCCGCAGTCGCGGCGGTGGAGTGGAGCGGTTCGACGTTGCGGTATCCACTGCCGTCAGTCCCGGATCGCCTGCGAGGTCTCGAACGGAAGGCGCAACGTGACCTCGATGCCGGGATCGAGGTTGCGGATCGACAGCGACCCGGCGTCGCCGTAAAGCACCGACAGCCGCTCTCTCGTGTTGCGCAGGCCGACGCCCTTGCCGGCCGGCGCCTGGCCGCCTTCCAGGCTGCCGCACCCGGGACCGTCGTCGGCCACGGTCAGCACCAGTTGCGGGCCCTCGCGGCGCGCGCCGATGCGCAGCACGCCGCCCGCGACCTGGCGGGCGACCGCGTACTTGATCGCGTTCTCGACCAGCGGCTGCAGCAGCAGGCTGGGCAGCAGCGCGCGCCAGCAGTCCTCGTCGATGCGGGTCTCCACCCGCAGCCGTTCGGCGAAACGGATCCGTTCGATGTCGAGATAGAGCGTCAGCGCGTCGAGTTCCTGGCGCAGGGTGACGCGCTGCATCGGGTCGTTGTCCAGCGAATGCCGCAGGAACGCCGACAGGCCCTGGACCATGCGGTTGGCGGTGGCGTTGTCGCGGTCCAGGATCAGGGTGGAGATCGCGTTGAGCGTGTTGAACAGGAAATGCGGGTTGAGCTGGTAACGCAGCATCTTCAGCTGCGCCTGGTGGGCGATGCTGCGCGCGGCCAGGGTGCGCTCAGTTTCGCCCTGCAGCTGGCGGTAGTAGCGGATGCCCAGGTACAGGCCCACCCACGCCAGCAGCACGTAGATGTAACCCAGCGCGTAGGCGACGAAGGCGACCCGGTTCGCCGGCTTGCAGGTCTCGCAGAACTCCACCAGCACCGCGCGCGTGGTCGCGTCCATCAGCGCCGACGCGGCCAGCACCGGCACCACCATCGCCAGCGCCAGCCGTCCGGGCGGCAGGTGCCAGAACAGCCGCAGCAGCACCCGCAACGCGAGGGTGGCGGTGGCGCCGGTGGCGGCCGCGGTCAGAGGCACCACCCAGTAGCCGGGTGGCTTGTCGTGGGCGATGGCCGCGAGGTAGCCCAGGGCGAAGTACGCCGACCAGCCGCCGATGTGCAGCAGCCAGAACAGCTGCTGGCGCGGAAGCGCCAGCGGGCGTGGCAGGGCGATGGACATCGGGCTGGCTTCCGGGCGCAACTGCGGCATCCTACCGCCGCAGCGGGCCGGGCGGGCTCGTTCCGGCGCGGATGGGGCACGGCTCGTCGTGCCGGCGCCGGGGGCGCGGCAGGGATGGGGTCGCAGTGGCCGTTCGACCGCCGGACGCGGTCACTTCGGGGAAAACGACGCCTGCGGCGAGTAGTCCGTCGGCTGCAGCACGTGTTCCTCGATGCCGTCGACGAAGCGGCCGTGCTCGCGTGCGGTTTCGCGCTTGATCCGCGCCCATTCGGCGTCGGCCATGAAGGCGGCCCAGCCTTCGCGCATCGTCGCCTCGTCCCGCCACTGCAGCAGGTAGACGAAACGCGGCTTGCCATCCTCGCCGCGGCTCTCCCACATCGAGACGATGTGGAAGCCGTGGCGCGCCATGATCCGCGCAGCGTGGTCGCGAAAGCGGTCGTGGAAGGCCTGGCGGGTCTCGTCGAAGATCCCGTAGATCCGCAACTGGTGGATCGGCCCGGCGGGTTCCGAGGCGAACAGGGGCGCGGCCTGCAGCAGGGCGAGCAGCACGGCGGCGGCCAGCAGGCGCGACGGTCGTGAACGGTGCGGCGTCATCGGTGTCTCCGGTGCGTGTCCGCTGCCATTGGAGCGCGTGGCGCGCGCCGGGTTCCCGGCTCGACCGGACGACGCTCACAAAACGGGAGGAGGCCGCAATCGGCGGGCCCGCGTTGCGGCGGGAAATCCTCCGGACCGGCTCAGTCCGCCGCGTGGCGGCTGGGATCCCCGATCTCCAGTTCGCGCAGGATCACGCTGGCCTGGGTCCGGTTGCGCGCGCCCAGCTTCTCGAAGATCACCGACAGGTGCGCCTTGACGGTGCGCTCCTGGATGTCGAGGCGATCGGCGATCTGCTTGTTGAGCAGGCCCTGCGCGACCAGGGTCAGCACGCGGAACTGCTGCGGCGTGAGGCTGGCCAGGCGCGCGGCGAGGTCGGCATCGGCCGGCGAGGAGCGGGTGCGGGTGACGGCACCGCGAAGCGCGGGCGGCAGCCATTGCTCGCAGGCGAGCACGCTCCGGATCGCCTCGCGCAGTTCGTCGAGCCCGGCGCTCTTGGGGATGTAGCCGGCAGCGCCGTGGTCGAGCGCGCGGCGCACGGTCTGCGGATCCTCGTTGGCCGACACCAGCACCACGGCCACCGCGGGGAACTGCGCGCGGATCGCGGCCAGGCCGGCGAGGCCATGGTTGCCGGGCATGTGCAGGTCGAGCAGCACCAGGTCGATGTCGGTGCGCGACTCGAGCATCGCCAGCACGCCGTCCAGCGATTCGGCCTCGCAGGTCGCGACGTCGGCTGCGGCGTCCGCGGCGGCGCCCCGCAGCGCGGCACGGAACAGCGGATGGTCGTCGGCGATCAGCAGGGTGGGCATGGGTGCAGCCTACAGCGCGCGGGTCATGTAGCAGCTGTTGGGATCCTCGACGTAGTCGCCGAACGGCCCGCACTCGACGAAGCCGGCCGCCGCGTACATCCGCCGCGCGGGCGCGAAGTAGTCCATCGAACCGGTTTCCAGGCTGACCCGCGCGTAGCCCGAGCGGCGCGCCTCCGCCAGCAGATGGTCGAGCATCGCCCTGGCCACGCCGCGGCGCAGCCGGGAGCGGGACGTACGCATCGCCTTGACCTCTGCGTGGCCGGTGCCGAGGTGCTGCAGCGCGCCGCATCCGACCAGGACATCGTTGTCGTGGATCGTCCAGACGCGGACGGACGGCTGGCGCAGGCCGGAGAGGTCGAGCGCATGCTGGCTCTCCGGCGGCGCGGTCGCCTGCATGGCCGGGCGGTGCTCTTCCATCAGCGCGGCAAAGGCGGGGTCGTCGAGGTTGGCAGGTCGGATCTGCATGCCTGGAATTTCTGGATGCGCTTCCCGCGCGAAAGTGGAGACAGGCGGCGGACATGGTGGGGCGTGCATGCCGCCGTGCACCGCCATGAACCGGCACGCAGGCACGCACCAAGCCCGCCGGGCATTGTGCCGCGCCTCCGGCGCCGATGCCCGTCGCGCACCTGTGGCATCGCGCCCGGTGCCGCCGGAGCGCCGTCGCGCCGATGTGCTCGCGCGCGGCCGCGCCGGACCTTGCTGGTGCGCAGTCACGTCGCGGCCACGCTATCAGGGGCGTGCGCCTGCCGCGTGGTACCAAAGTACGATGGAGGCGCCGTTCGCGGGTGCTACCGTTCCGGCATGACCACCACTTCGATGATCGGGAAGCTGTGCACGGCCGCCCTCGCGGCGGGACTCGTGGCCTGCGCCGGCGGGCCGCGCAAGATTTCACCGGAGGCAACCGTGTTCACCGCCCAGCGCAGCAGCGAGCACCGCGGCCAGGACGATCTGCTGAGCGCGGGTCTCGGCCCCGACGGCCTGCGCGCGACGGCACCGCCCGCATTCGCGGACCCCGCGCAACCGACCGCGGGCGAACTGCGGCGACGCGCGGTCTGGAGCAACTGGCGCGGCATCGCCGACCTCGCACCGGGCGGTGGCTACGGCGAGCTGTTCGGGAGCCTCGCGCCGGTACCTGGTCGCGAATTTCACGGCTACGGCCGGCTACCCGGCGCATCGCAGCCGCATCGGGTGCTGCTGCAGTTGCCCGATGCGTTCGACGCGAACAAGCGATGCGTGGTGGTCACGGCGTCATCGGGTTCGCGCGGCATCTACGGCGCGATCGCGGTCGCAGGCGCCTGGGGGCTGCCGAAGGGCTGCGCGGTGGCCTATACCGACAAGGGCGCCGGCACCGACTACTTCGACCTCGACACCCAGACCGGCGTCCGCGCCGACGGCACCCGCGGCGCGCTCGCGGCAGGGGACCTGGCCTTCATCCCGGATACCCCGGTCGGCGCGTCCGGCGTCGCGTTCAAGCACGCGCACTCGAAGGACAACCCGGAAGCGGACTGGGGCCGGCACGTGCGACAGGCGGCGGAATTCGCGCTGCAGGCGCTGGACCAGGCGCTGCCCGGCGCCGCACCTTTCACATTCGACAACACCCGCGTCATCGCGGTCGGCCTGTCCAACGGCGGCGGCGCGGTGCTGCGCGCGGCCGAGCTCGAAGGCGACTGGCTCGATGCGGTGGTCGCGGGCGAACCGAACGTGTTCGTCGACAGCCATGGCGGACGCCCGCTGTACGACTACACCACCGAGGCGGCGCTGCTGATGCCGTGCGCGCAGCTGCATCTCGAGGGCCTGCCGCAGCCGCCCCTGCGTGCCCAGGTCGAGGCATCGTGGATGCTGCGCTGCGGGTCGCTGCAGGCGGCCGGACTGGTGGAAGGCGCCGATCCGGTCGCTCAGTCCAGGTCGGCGTACGAGCGCATGATCGCCGCCGGCTGGAGCGAAGGCGCGATCCGCGCCGGCGTGCTCTCCACCGGCTTCGACCTGTGGCGCGCGGTAGCGGCCACCTACGCTTCGGCCTACGGCCGCTACGGCGTCGGCGAACATCCCTGCGGCTTCGCGTTCCAGGCGCAGAACCCGGACCTTTCCGCGCGCGTGGCGACCTCCGCCGAACAGGCCGCGTGGTGGAGCGATGCCAGCGGCATTCCGCCGGGCGCGGGCGTGGGCCTGACCGGGATCCCGGTCGCCTTGCCGGACGCCACGCTGCCGGGGCTGCGCTGCCTGCGCGCGCTGCACGACGGCGATGGCGAAGACGCCGAGCGCGTGCGCGCAGGCGTCGCCGCCACCCGCGCCGCGCCGCCGCGCGCCGGCCTGCCGGTGGTGGTGGTGCACGGCAGCGACGACGGGCTGGTGCCGATGGCCTTCAGCAGCACGCCGTACGTCGCCGCGTCGCGCGCGGCCGGCCGCGACGTGCGCTACTGGCAGGTGCACAACGCCCAGCATTTCGACGGATTCCTCGGCCTGCTGGACTACGCGGCGCGCTACGTGCCGCTGCTGCCGTACGTGTACGCCGCCCTGGATCGGGTCGAGGCACACCTGGACGGCCGCGGCCCCCTGCCGGAGGACGCCGTGATCCGGACACGCCCCCGCGGCCCGGGCGTGCCGCTGCAGCCCGGACACCTCGCGCTGCCCGACTAGTCGCCCGTAGCCCGGATAAGCGCAGCGCATCCGGGGCATCGCACCGTCATCCGCGTCCCCCGGAAAACAGGAATGCGCCAGTCAACCGGAAGCGTGGCGCGACCTTGAAGTACCCCGGGTTCCCGGATGCGCTGCGCTTATCCGGGCTACGGAGTGCCGCGCTGGTGCATCGCGGCCGCTTGCTCCATCCTCACGCCGGATTTGGCACTCTGGAAGCCCGAGTTTCCGCAGGCCCGACATGTCCCGACCCCGCCATTTCTCGATGTTGCGCGACTTCCAACTGGCCGACTGGTTCACGCTGGCCAATGCCTTCTGCGGCACCGGCGCGGTGTTCGCGGCGATGCGGTTCCTGCAGGACGGCGTCGTGCGCGACCTGATGGTCGGCATGGCCCTGATCCCGCTGGCCTTCGTATTCGATGCGCTCGACGGCCGGGTGGCGCGCTGGCGCAAGGTCGCCTCCACCCTGGGGCGCGAGCTGGACTCGCTCGCCGACGTGATCTCCTTCGGCCTGGCGCCCGCTGCGCTGGCGTACGCCTGCGGCATGCAGGGCGGCTGGGACTGGATCGTCCTGAGCTATTTCGTCGGTTGCGGCGTCAGCCGCTTGGCGCGCTACAACGTCACCGCCGAGACGCTCGCCGACGGCGGCGACAAGGTGAAGTACTTCGAGGGCACGCCGATTCCGAGCAGCGTGGTGATCGTGGCCCTGCTCGCGGTGGCGGCCTGGCAGGGCGCGATCGGCGACGCGATCTGGTTCGGGCAGTGGCAGCTCGGACCCTGGCAATTGCACCCGCTGGTGCTGGTGTTCGCGCTGTCGGGATCGCTGATGATCAGCAAGACCATCCGCATCCCCAAGTTCTGAGGCGGCCGTCCACGGAACATCCACCGCGGTTGCTATGATCGGGGCGACACAGGAGGACGGCATGGCGAACCCGGGTTTCGGCTTTGGCGCAGGTACCGGATCCACGGACGAGTTCGAGCGACTCGCCCGGCAGTACTGGGGTGCGTGGGGCGATGCGCTGCGCAACTCGATCCCGGGCGCGGCCCCGCCCGATCCGGTGAGGATGGGCAACCAGGCCTGGCAGGACGCGATCGACTGGTGGACGCGCCAGGCCAGTGGCCGCAGCGCCCACGACGACACCCTCTGGCGCTTCAACCGGCAGGCCAGCGACTGGTATGCGCAGATGCAGCGCGTCGCCGCGCAGTTCGGTGGCGGCGACAGCACCGCCGCCGACGTCGCGGCGGCCTGGAAGGAAGCGCTCGGCGGCGGCTCCGTGAACGTGTTCGCCGACATGTTCCGTTCGATGGCCGGCAACGGCGTGCACGGCGTCGAACAATGGTCGGAAGACGCGGCGCCGTGGCTGCGACTGTTGCGCACCGAGGGCAGCTCGCTGCTGCAGATGCCGGCATTCGGCTTCGCCCGCGAGCACCAGGAACGGGCGCAGGCACTGGCCGCGGCGCAGCTCGAGGCGCAGGAAGCCTCGAACGCCTTTAATACCCTGCTGCTGAAGTCGTCCGAATCCGCGTTCAAGGTGTTCGAGCGCATGCTCGCCGAGCACGAGGCGCCGGGCCTGCAGATCACCAGCGCGCGCGCGCTGTTCGACCTGTGGGTCGAGGCGGCCGAGCAGGCCTACGCCGAGACGGCGCTGTCGGAGGACTACCGTACCGCCTACGGCAACCTCGTCAACGCGCAGATGAAGCTGCGCGCGGGCGTGCAGAAGGAAGTCGAAATCGCCAGCTCGCTGCTGGGCATGCCCACGCGCAGCGAGCTCGATGGCGCGCATCGCAAGATCGTCGAACTCGAGCGCGCGCTGCGACGGATGCGCGATCGGGTGGAGCAGGGAGGGGCCGGCCCGTCCGCGCCGTCGAAGCCGCGGGGCGCGTCGTCGCGGGAGCGCGACGACGCCAGGCCTGCGACCGCCAGGCGTGCGGCGAAGCCCGCCGCCGCAGATCCGGCAACCGCCGCAGCCGCGAAGTCCGGGGCGAAACCCGCGCAAGGAAAAGCCGCGAACGGAAAAGCCGCACGGCGCGCCACGAAGCGGAGCCCGGCCGGCAAGCCGGTCCCGGCCCGCAAGCGCGCGCCCGCGTCGCCGGCGCGCGTCGCGCGCTCGCCCACCAACGGGTTCTCGACCGCGATCCCGGTCGCGCCGCAGCCGCTGGCGCGCGACGCGGATGCGTAGACGAACGGCACGGGAGGAACCGACGCCATGAACGGTCCGCTTAACATCAGCCTCGACGAGATCGCAGGTGAAGCCTCGAACTTCCAGAAGAAGCTCGGCGCGGGGTTGCAGACGCTGCTGGAGGTCGACGACGTCGACTTCGGCGCCACCGCCCGCGAGGAAGTCTGGCGCGACGGCAAGGTGGTGCTGTACCGCTTCGTCGGCGAACGCAAGCCGACCGCGCGGGTGCCGATCCTGATCTGCTACGCCCTGGTCAACCGCCCGTACATGGTCGACCTGCAGTCCGACCGCTCGCTGGTGAAGGGCCTGCTCGCGCGCGGCGAGGACGTGTACATCATCGACTGGGGCTATCCCGACCGCTCCGACCGCTTCCTCACGCTGGAGGACTACATCGAGCGCTTCCTCGGCGGCGCGCTCGACCATCTGCGTGGCGCGCACGACATGGAATCGGTGAACCTGCTGGGCATCTGCCAGGGCGGCGCGTTCTCGCTGTGCTACGCCGCGCTGCATCCGGACCGGGTGCGCAACCTGATCACCATGGTCACGCCGGTGGATTTCCACACCGCCGACAACATGCTCTCGAACTGGACGCGCGGCATGGATGTCGACCTGATGGTCGACACCCTCGGCAACGTGCCGGCCGACATGATGAACCTGTGCTACCTCACGCTGAAGCCGTGGCGGCTGTTCGTGCAGAAGTACGTCGGCCTGGTCGACATCCTCGACGACCGCAAGGCGCTCGAGGATTTCCTGCGCATGGAGAAGTGGATCTTCGATTCGCCCGACCAGGCGGGCGAGGCGTTCCGCGAGTTCATCAAGCAGTTCTACCAGGGCAACGGCTTCGTCAACGGCGGCGTGTCCATCGGCGGGCGCGAGGTCGACCTCGGCTTCGTCGACATGCCGGTGCTGAACATCTACGCCGAACAGGACCACCTGGTGCCGCCGGACGCCTCGCGCGCCATGAAGGGCCTGGTGGGTACGACCGACTACTCGGAGCTGTCGTTCCGCGGCGGCCATATCGGCATCTATGTCTCCGGCCGCGCGCAGAAGGAAGTGCCGACCGCGATCCACGAGTGGCTGTCGAAGCGGGCGCGCTGAGGGCGACGGGGCGATGGGCATGGGCGCGGCAGGGTGGGCCTTCGCATTCGCGCTGGCGGCCGGCGCAGCCACGGGGCCGTCGAGCGGGCCCGATGCCGGGGTGGTCGCGCCGCGGGAGATCGCGAGGCTGGTCGCCGCGATCGGGACCTCGGACTGCGAGTTCCAGCGCAACGGCCGCTGGCATGCGGCGGCAGACGCGCAGGCCCACCTGCAACGCAAGCTGGAGCGGGCACGCAGCCTGGGCTTCAACGGGACAGCGGACGACTTCATCGAACGCCTTGCGAGCCGCAGCAGTCTGAGCGGGCGGCCCTACCGGGTGCGCTGCGACGGCGTCGAGGCGCTCGCGGCGGATTGGTTCACAGACGAACTCGCGCGCATGAGGGCTGCGGATTCTTCACGATCCCCGCGCTAGACTGGCCAGGCACACCGGGGGAGCGACCGCAATGAACCAGAGCACCGCCAAGTCCGCCGGGTTGACCCGCTCCATCCACGACCGTGTGCTCGCCGGCGTGGTCGGGGGCATCGCGCACCGCTATGGCTGGAGTCCCACGCTGCTGCGCGTCCTGTACGTCGTCGGATCGGTGCTCTCGGCCGCGTTCCCGGGCATCCTCGTCTACCTGGTGCTCTGGCTGCTGATTCCGGAAGGCAACGATTGATCGAGCCGCGGGCGGCGGACGCGCAGCGCCGGCAACGCGTGCCGGCGACGGCGCTGATGTGCGTCGGCATCCTCTGGACCCTGCCCAATACGGTGCTCGGGCTGCTCGGCGGTGCGGCCGGGTTGCCGTTTGGCGCGCGGGCCCGGTTGAATGGTCGCGAACGGGCGCTGGTGTTCCATCGCTGGCCCTGGGGGCCGGGTGGCGCGATCACCCTGGGCAACGTGATCCTGCATACGGGCGACACGCTCGATTCTCCGTGCGTGACTTATGCGCACCGGGCGGGGCTGTACGAGGAACCCTGCATCATGCTCGGCGACCACGAGCGCGCGCACGTCTTCCAGTACATGGTGCTGGGTCCGCTGTTCCTGCCGCTGTATCTGCTGTGCGGCGGCATCAGCGTGCGCAACCGGTTCGAACGTGCAGCCGACCGCTACGCGCGCACCGGTCGCGGATGGTGGCCGTGGCCGGCGTGATCGCGGCGCATCGCCTCGGCGTGCACCGGCGTCGCAACGCCGCAACGCGTTGCCGGTTCCTCGCTGCCGACGAACGGTCAGCCGTTTTTACGCAGCCATAACGATGGTTGCGATAACCTGCAACCGTCGAAGAAAAAGCGGAAGGCGAAAGCCGGAAGCAATCGCTTCGACAAGGAAGGCTCAGCCGACCGGGTAAAACCGGAAGACTGGGCCTTCTGCTTTGTGGGCTTCCTGCTTGTCCGGCGCGCTGTTCGAACCAGGCTGCGGTCGCGGTTGATGCGCGGGGGTTGTGCCGCGACGGGGACCCGTCGGACCGGGATGGCCCGGCGCCGGAGGCGACCAGAGTGCCGGGCGAGCCGCCTTGGCTCATCCTCTCTCTTCGGGCTACAGCTTTCTTCGGGCTACAGCTCTCGGCTGCCGTGTCGATCGCGCGCTGCCGGCGACGGTGACGAGACCGGGCAGGGTGCCATTGCGCGCGTCGGCGCAGGGGCGCACCGGGGACCGGTGGCGGAAGGACTTCCGGACGGAAGCAGGGGCCCGCCAAGCAGTGCGACGAAAGTCCGGGTCCGGCGATGCAGGGGCCGGCACCATGGCGTAGGCTACGATCCGGACCCGTAGCGTGGCGGCGGGCGCTCGTACGCCGCACGGGGGAATCACGTCGCAGGAGGTCATCGCATGAGCGGCAACCGGATTCGTGACGATGCGGCACCGTGGTCGTTCTTCCTTCCCGTGGTGGCGGCCGTGATCGTCGGGATCCTGGTGGCCGGTTGGATCCAGTGGGCGATCGGCACGGTGTTCGAGGGGCGCGAGCGGGTTGCCCGCCTTTCCGGGCCGGTGGCGACCGACCCTGCACCCGAGGCGCCGCCTGGGGTCGCGCCCGCCGAAGCCACGCCGGCAGCAGGGCCGGAGGCGGTGGCGGCGGAAGCCGCACCACCGGCCGCCGCGTCGCGGGAACCTTCGCGCGCGCAGGCCGCGACGCCGCCGGCCAACGGCCCGGTCGACACGGCTGCCGCATTGGCATCGCCCCCGGAACTGCCCGGCGCCATCGTCGCCAGGCGCGATGGCGCGCCGGCGGCCTGCATCAACGGAACGGTGGCGCTGCGCGATGCCAACGGCTGGCAGCAGCAACTGGAGAACGACGCCCCGGTCGCGTGCACCGAACAGTCGACGGCGCCGCGGCCCTGAGTTTCAGGCGCCTGCCGTGTCCAAGGTGATCGTTTCCAGCGACGTCGCGATCGCGGCGCCGTCCGGCCCGAAGCGGCGTTCGCCGAAGATCACGCGACCGTCGCCCACCAGCACCACGCTGCTGCAGCGCGTGCCGTAGCGCGGATCGAGCACGAACGGCGGCGAGAGCGCGCGTTCCAGCTCCAGTCCGACGCCGGTGTCTGGCAGGTCCGCGTCAGGCGCGCGCGTGGTGTCGCGCAGTGCGCCGTACAGCGGTTCCAGAGCGGCCATGTCCGGCTCTTCCGCCAGCGGCGATCCGATCCAGCCTTCGAGCGCGCGCGTGGCGAACGTGCTTTTCGGCCATGGCGCGTCGAACGCGCCGTTGGACATCGCATGCAGGCCCGGTGCGACCACTTGCATCGCGTGCGCCGGATGGTTGCCCGCGCACAGCAACCGGTCCCCGTCGTGCAGCAGCAGGTTGTAGCGGCCGTACTGGTCCGCCGTGCCGGCGAGCGCCGCGGCGAAATCCCCGGCGGGCGTCTCGCTGCGAACGAAGTCGCGCACGAGCCAGCCGCGCGAGCGGGGCGCGGCTTCCGCGGCAATGCCGTCCCGCACGTTGGTCACCGCCGCGAGCCGGCCATTGCGCGCAACCTGCAACCAGCTGCCGCCCTGCACCAGGTCGCGGCCCCCGTACACCGACGGAGAGTCCGGATCGAACGCGGCGGGCGCGGCCGGACGCGCATGGAACTCGTCGCGATTGGCGACCAGCACCAGCGGCCAGCGGGGATGCGCGCGCCACGCCACTGCGACCAGGCACATGCGCTCAGGCCGGCTGGTCGCGGATCACGAGCAGGCGCGGCTCGGTCATGTCCTCGATCGCGTACTTGACGCCCTCGCGACCCAGGCCCGACTGCTTGACCCCGCCGTAGGGCATGTTGTCGACGCGGAAACTGGGCACGTCGCCGACGATCACGCCACCGACCTCGAGCCGGTCCCAGGCGCGCATCGCATGCGCCAGGTTGCCGGTGAACACACCCGCCTGTAGGCCGAACTCGCTGGCGTTCACCGTATCGAGTGCCGATTCGAAATCGTCGAACGGCTGCAGGCAGGCGACCGGGCCGAAGACTTCCTGGCGGTAGAGATCGCTCTCGCGCGGCACCTTTTCCATCAGCGTCGCGGGCAGCATGTTGCCCTTGCGCTCGCCGCCGGCCAGACGCTTGGCACCCGCCTTGCGCGCAGCCTCGACCCACGATTCGATCCGCTTCGCCGCTGCCTCGTCGATGACCGGCCCGATGAAGGTCTTCTCGTCGCGCGGGTCGCCCATCACCAGCGCACCGACGCGCGCGCGCAGCTTCTTGCGCAGTTTCTCGTACAGGTCGCGATGGACCAGGATGTGCTGCACGCTGATGCAGCTCTGGCCCGACTGGTAGTACGCGCCGAACACCAGCCTGTCGACGACGTGGTCGAGCGGGGCGCCGGGATCGGCGTCGACGATGCAGGCGGCGTTGCCGCCGAGTTCCAGGGTCACCTTCTTGCGACCGGCGCGGGCCTTGAGCTCCCAGCCGACCAGGCCGCCGGTGAAGCTGAGCAGGGCGATGCGCTCGTCCTCGGTCAGCGCGGCGGCGTCCTCGTTGCTGCAGGCCAGGATCGAGAACGCACCCCTGGGCAGGTCGGTCTCGGCCAGGATCTCGCCGATGATCAGCGCGCCCACCGGGGTCTTCGCCGCCGGCTTGAGTACGAACGGGCAGCCGGCCGCGATCGCGGGCGCGACCTTGTGCGCCACCAGGTTGAGCGGGAAGTTGAACGGGGTGATGAAGCTGCACACGCCGATCGGCACGCGCCTGACCAGGCCGCGGTAACCGCGCGTGCGTTCGGAGAGCTGCAGCTCGAGGGTTTCACCTTCGATGCGCGTGGCTTCGGCCGCTGCGATGCGGAAGGTGTCGATCAACCGTTCGACTTCGCCGCGCGCGTCGCGGATCGGCTTGCCGGCCTCGATGCACAGGGCCAGCGCGAGTTCCTCGAAACGCTCGCGGAAGCGGCGCACGCAGTGTTCCAGCACGTCGCGACGCCGGTCGGGCGTGAACTCCGCCATCGGCCCGCGTGCCTTGTGCGCGGCGACGATCGCCTTGCGCACCATGCCGGGGCCGACGAACGCGGTGCGTGTCGCGACCTTGCCCGTGAATTTGTCGAGCACCTCGAGGTCGGCGTTCGGCTGCACCGCGACGTTGGCGAGGTAACAGGGATAGCGCCTGGCAAGACCCGCCTGCTTGCGGGATTTGCTGCTGCGTGCCATGGGGACTCCTGACGAAGCGAAAGGGAGGGCAGGGATCCGGATCGCCGGTGTCAGCGCACGGCGGCAGCCTGTTCCGGGATCCGTCGGTTGAGCAGGCCGTCGTCGCGGCCGTAGTCGACCGGGACCTCGATCAGGTCGACGCCGGGGGTGGCGAGCGCTTCGCGCAGGAGCGCGGAAAACCCCTCGATCGAACCGGCGCGGTGGCCGCGCGCCCCGTAGCTCTGCGCGTAGCGCACGAAGTCCGGGTTGCCGTAGTCCATGCCGAACGACTCGTATCCCTCGTGCGCCTGCTTCCACTTGATCATGCCGTAGGCATCGTCGCGCAGCACCAGGACCACGATGTCGAGCCGCAGGCGGATCGCGGTTTCGAGTTCCTGCGAATTCATCATGAAGCCGCCATCACCGCACACCGCGACCACCTTGCGGTCGGGATGGACCATCGCCGCGGCCATCGCCGACGGCAGGCCGGCGCCCATCGACGCCAGCGCGTTGTCGAGCAGCAGGGTGTTGGGCAGGCGGCAGCGGGCATGGCGGGCGAACCAGAGCTTGAACAGGCCGTTGTCCAGGCAGGTGATGTCGCCGGGATTCAACAACAGTCCGAGTTCCGAAACCAGCCGCGGCGCCGACATCGGGAAGCGATCGTCGCCGGCGAGCTCGCCGATGTCGGCGCAGAGCGCGTCGCGCACCCGGTCGAAGAACGCGAAATCCCAGTGCGGCTGCGGCTCCAGGCGCTCGGCCAGCTGCCACACCGAGTTGGCGATGTCGCCGACCACCTCGATCTGCGGGAAATACACCTCGTCGGCCACCGCCGGCGAGTAGTTCACATGGATCACCGTGCGCCGGCCGCGCTTCATCCAGAACGGGGGCTTCTCGATCACGTCGTGGCCGACGTTGACGATGCAGTCGGCGAGGTCGATCGCGCGGTGCACGAAGTCGCCGTCCGACAGCGCCGCGGTGCCGAGCCACAGCGGGCCGGTCTCGTCGAGCACGCCCTTGCCCATCTGGGTGCTGAAGAACGGGATGCCGAGCTTCTCGACGAAGGCGTGCAGCATCTTCGCCGTGGTCTTGCGGTTGGCGCCGGCGCCGATCATCAGCAGCGGGTGGCGCGCGTTGCGGATCGCGTCGGCGGCGGCGTCCAGCGCCTTGTGCTCGGCCACGGGGCGGCGGCTGTAGACCGGCGGCAGGACGATGGCGTCCGTGTCCTCGCCGGCGACGTCCTGCGGCAGTTCCAGGTGGGTCGCGCCGGGGCGTTCCTCCTGCGAGCGGCGCACCGCTTCGCGCACCTGCGCGGGGATGCCGCCGGCCGAAACCAGCTGGCGCGTGTACTTGGTCAGCGGCCGCATCATGTCGACCACGTCGACGATCTGGAAATGGCCCTGCTTGCCGCTGCGGATCGGCTTCTGGCCGGTGATCATCAGCATCGGCATCGCCCCGAGCTGGGCATAGGCCGCGGCGGTGACGAGATTGGTCGCGCCGGGCCCCAGGGTGGCCAGGCAGACGCCGGTGGTGCCGGTGAGGCGACCCCAGGTGGCGGCCATGAAACCTGCGGCCTGCTCGTGCCGGGTCAGCACCAGGCGGATGCCCGAGGTGCGCAGCGATTCGAGCAGGGCCAGGGTTTCCTCGCCGGGAATGCCGAACACGTGGTCGACGCCTTCGGCTTCGAGCGCCTGGACGAAAAGATCGGAGGCCTTGGTCATCGCGTCGCAGTCTCGCACGGCGCGCGTGACAGGCACGTCCAGCGGACGGAACGCTGCATTCCCCGATGGGTCACGCGCGTCGCCGGCGGCACGCGCCCGCGATTGCGGCGACTGCCGCGATTGCTTCGACAGCGGACCGGGCGGGAGCCGGGGCGAGGATCGACGACGGATTCACTCTTCCGCCGTCGGCCCTGCCGAGGGGGCGGCCGCTTCCACGCGTTCCACGCGCAGGCGCAGGCGGCCGTCGACGAGGCGCGCGGAGAGCGGGTCGCCGGTCGCGACATCGCGCGTGCCGCGCACGATGTGGCCGTCGTCGCGCTGCAGGATGCTGTAGCCGCGGGCGATGGTCGCCAGCGGACTGACCGCCTCCAGCGAACGCGCGAGACCGCGCAGGTGCAGGGCGTCGCGCTGCAGCCGACGCGCGATCGCCGCCTGCGGGCGTGGGCGCAGGCCGGCGAGGCGATCGTGCAACGCCTGCAGGCGGCGCTGCGGGCGCGTGGCCTGCAGCACCGCGCGCGCGTGGCGCAATGTCGAGGCGTGCCGCTGCAGGCGCTGCAGCCACGCCGCGCGCAACCGGCGCAGGGCTTCGTCGCGGCGCTGCATGCTGGCCTGCAGGCGCGCCTGCGGCCGCAGCGCGTTGAGGCGCAGCGCGGCGCGGTCGCTGCGCTGGGCGAGCTGGCGCAGGTGGTTGGCCTGCAGTGCGGCGATGCGCCGCTGCAGGCCCGCCAGCCGCAGGCCGAGGTCGGCGCGGCTGGGTACCAGCAGCTCGGCCGCGGCCGAGGGCGTGGGCGCGCGCAGGTCGGCGGCGAAGTCGGCGAGGCTGAAGTCGGTCTCGTGTCCGACCGCCGAGACCACCGGCACCTGCGATGCGGCGATCGCCCGCGCCAGCGCCTCGTCGTTGAACGCCCACAGGTCCTCGAGCGAACCGCCGCCGCGCGCCAGCAGGATCACGTCGTGACGGCCGCCGGCCACCGCGCGCCGCAGCATCGCCGCGATCTGCGCGGCCGCGCCTTCGCCCTGCACGGGTACCGGCAGGATCTCCACCTCGATCAGCGGGAAGCGCCGCGCCAGCACGCTCAGCACGTCGCGGACCGCCGCGCCAGAAGGCGAGGTGATCACCGCCAGGCGACGCACGTAGGCGGGCAGGGACCGCTTGCGCGCGGGATCGAACAGGCCTTCCGCCTGCAGCCTGGCCTTGAGCTGTTCGAACGCGCGGCGCAATGCGCCTTCGCCGGCTTCTTCCAGCGAGTCGAGGATCAACTGGTAGTCGCCCCGCGCCTCGTACAGCGTGAGCCGGCCGCGAGCCAGCACCTTCATGCCCTCGCGCGGCTGGAAGCCCAGCCACTGGCTCTTGGGCTTGAACAGGGCGCAGCGCACCTGCGCGCGCGCGTCCTTCAGGGTGAAGTACAGGTGGCCGGAGGCGGGCCGCGAGACGTTGCCCAGCTCGCCTTCGACGAACACAAGCGGGAACGCGTCCTCCAGCAGGCTACGGGCCAGGGTGTTGAGCTGGCTGGGGCTGAGGATTTCGCCGGTGGTCGCGTCGCTCATGACTGGCAGGATAGCCGCGCGGACGGCGCAGGCCCATCACGCGAAGTGGTCAGGGTGCCGGCCGGCAGGCAGTTCCCGGCCGCGCCACAGGTGCCCCGACTGCCGGTCCGGTCGCACCAGACCGGCGGCGACGGACGCACTGGCCCGTCGCCGCGCGGCGGACCGACCCCGGCCTGCGCCAATCCCGGTGTTCGGCCCGGGCCGCGGGGCGGTCCGCAGACCATGCAGACGGGCGTCATCCCTTCGCAGGTAAAATGACCGCATGTTCGCCCTGCCGCAACCGCTGCCGCCCTGCCACGCCGATCCGGCGACGCCGGTCTTCGGTCCGGCGCCGCGTCGGCCGGCGCGCCAGGTGCGGATCGGCGGCGTGGCCGTCGGCGGCGATGCGCCGGTGGTGGTGCAGTCGATGACCAATACCGACACCGCCGACGTGGCGTCGACCGCCAGGCAGGTCGCCGACCTGTGGCGTGCGGGCTCCGAGCTGGTCCGCGTCACGGTCAACAACCCCGAGTCCGCGGCCGCGGTGCCGCGCATCGTCGAGCGCCTGGCGATGCAGGGCATCGAGGTGCCGATCATCGGCGACTTCCATTACAACGGCCACCAGTTGCTCGAACGCGAGCCGGCGTGCGCGCAGGCGCTGGCCAAGTACCGGATCAATCCCGGCAACGTCGGCTTCGGCAGGAAGAAGGACCTGCAGTTCGCGCAGCTGATCGAGTTCGCGATCCGTTACGACAAGCCGGTGCGGATCGGCGTCAACTGGGGATCTCTCGACCAGGCACTGGCGGCGATGCTGATGGACGAGAACGCGCAGCGCGCCGAACCCTGGGATGCGGGGCGGGTGCTGCGCGAGGCCCTGATCCGCTCGGCGATCGATTCGGCCGAGCGCGCGGTGGAGCTGGGGCTGGGTCGCGACCGGATCGTGCTCAGCGCCAAGGTCAGCGGCGTGCAGGAACTGGTGGCGGTGTATCGCGACCTGGCCCGTCGCTGCGATTTCGCCCTGCACCTGGGCCTGACGGAGGCGGGCATCGGCAGCAAGGGCATCGTCGCTTCCAGCGCAGCGCTCGCGGTACTGCTGCAGGAGGGGATCGGCGACACCATCCGGATTTCGCTCACGCCCGAGCCCGGCGCCTCGCGCACGCAGGAAGTGGTGGTCGCGCAGGAACTGCTGCAGACCATGGGCCTGCGCGCGTTCACGCCGATGGTCACCGCCTGCCCCGGTTGCGGCCGCACCACCTCCGAGTTCTTCCAGGAACTCGCCCAGGTGGTGCAGGAACACGTGCGCGCGAAGATGCCGGAGTGGAAGATCAGCCATCCCGGCGCGGAGAACATGACCCTCGCGGTGATGGGCTGCGTGGTCAACGGGCCCGGCGAATCGCGCCACGCCAACATCGGCATCTCGCTGCCGGGCACCGGCGAGGCGCCGTCCGCGCCGGTGTTCATCGACGGAGAGAAGGCGGTGACGCTGCGCGGCGACAACATCGCGCGCGAATTCGTCGGCCTGGTCGACGACTACGTGCAACGGACCTACGGCCGCCGGGCGGATGCCTGAGGCGGGCTGGCGGCGCGAAGCCGCCGATGCCGTCGCCGCGCTCGCGCGCCGCTACGGCTGGAAGCTGGTCCTGCTGTTCGTCGGCGTGCTGTTGCCGATGTGGGCGTTCATGGAACTGGCCGACGAGGTCCACGAGGCCGAGGCGATCCCGTTCGACGAACCGTTGCTGCTGTTCGCGCGCGAGATGGCCAGCGACGGATTCGACGGCGTGTTCCTGTTCTTCTCCCGGATCGGCTACGCCCATGGCGTGGTGCCGCTCGACATCGCCCTGGTGCTGGTCCTGCTCGGGCTGCGGCGCTGGCGACACGCGGTCTTCGCCGCGGCCGCGACCGGCGGCTCGGCCCTGCTCAACATCGCCACCAAGCAGTTGTTCGCGCGTGACCGGCCGGGCCTGTGGGAATCGATCGCGCCCGAGACGAGCTACAGTTTTCCCAGCGGGCATGCGATGGGTTCGATGACGCTGGCGCTGGCGCTGGTGCTGGTGCTGCTGGCCTGGCCGACGCGGGCGCGCTGGTGGGTGCTGGCGGCGATGGCGGTGTTCGTGCCGATGGTCGGCCTGTCGCGCGTGTATCTCGGCGTGCATTACCCGTCCGACATCCTCGCCGGCTGGTCCGCCGCCGCGCTGTGGACGGTCGGCACCTACCTGCTGGTCGATCGACGCCCGCGCGCGCCCCGCGCGACGGACTGACCGGACCACATCCCGCCGCCGTCGGCGCGGCCGTCCCCTCCGGATCGCTTCGCCTCGGGTGGCGCCGTTGCAACGCGCAACGACAGGCGTAGAGTGCGGACTGCTGGACCAGGGGTACGCAATCGGACAGGGGCGGTTGTGCGCGGGAACCCGGGACTCCGGGTGCCTCCACGTGCATGCGCCCCTGCGTCTTCGCAACAGCTTCGGCGGACGGTCCGGGCAGGTCGGACGGAGCGGTCGTCGATTTCCGCGGGGATCGATGTTTCCGGAGGCGGCATGGACGGGAAGGCGCGTTGGGGTGTGGCGATCGGCCTGTGCCTGGCAGGCGCAGCGGCATTGGCGGCGGTCGCGGTATCGAACGGGAGCGGCACGGGCCGCGCGCTGCTGGCGGCGGTGCAGCTCCAGGGGGCTGCGTCTGCGGGCGGCAACACGATCGCGTCGTCGGCGGCCGCCACGGCCGCGGTCGCGCGCTCCGGGGGCGGCCAGGCTCCGGGCCGCGGCACCTATATCGTCATGTTCCGCGAGCCGGCCGTGGCCGCCTATCGCGGCGGCATCGCCGGGCTGGCGGCGCCCGCCAGCCGCAAGGGCGCCACCGGCGTGGCGCGGCCCGACATGCGCAGCGCCCAGGCGCGCGCCTATGTGCGCTACCTGCAGGATCGCCAGGCGCAGATCGAACGCGACATGGGACGGGCGATCGGCCGTCAGCCGCAGGTGAGCCAGCGCTTCCAGCACGCGATCAACGGCATCGTGGTCGAACTGGGCGAGGCCGAGGCGGACCGCATCCGCAGGCTGGCCGACGTGGCGCTGGTGGACGAATACCGCGAGTACCCGCTCGATACCGATACCGGACCGGCCCTGATCGGCGCACCCGCGGTGTGGAACGGCGCCGCGACCGGCGGTGGCACCGGTCACCAGGGCGAGGGCGTGGTGTTCGGCATCCTCGATTCCGGCATCAACTTCGGCAGCCCGTCGTTCGCCGCGGTCGACCCGATCGACGGCCACGTGCACGTCAATCCGCTCGGCGCCGGCAACCATCTCGGCACCTGCGCGGCCGGCGGCATCGACGAGGGGCGCTGCAACGACAAGCTGATCGGCGGCTACGACTTCGTGTGCGCCGCCCCGGGCAATACCTGCGGCGCCGCCAACATCCGCGAGGAGCCGGGTTTCGGCGACAGCAACGGCCACGGCAGCCACGTCGCCTCGACCGCGGCCGGCAACCGCCGCGACGTCGACATGCTGGGCAACACCCGGCGCATCTCCGGGGTCGCGCCGCGGGCCAACATCGTCGCCTTCGACATCTGCTACACCAACACCGCGACCGGGCAGGGACTGTGCCCGAACGTGTCCGCGGTGGCGGCGGTGAACCAGGCGATCGCCGACGGCGTCGTCGACGTGATCAACTATTCGATCGGCGGCGGTTCGTCGCCGTGGAGCGAAGCGGTTTCGCAGGCCTTCCTCGGCGCGGTCGATGCCGGCATCTACATCGCCGCCTCGGCGGGCAACAGCGGCCCCGCGCCGAACACGCTCGGCCATGTCGAGCCGTGGGTGTCTTCGACCGCATCGGCCCAGCACGGACGCGGCGATTTCGTCGTGGTCCTGGAAGTCACCGGCCCGCAGCCGGTGCCCGACGCGCTGGCCGCGATCGAGATGAATCCCGGCGGCAGCGGTGTGCAGCAGACCGCGGCGATCCCCGGCACCACGCCGCTGGTGGTCAGCCCCGGCATCGATACGGTCGACGACGGTTGCGCCGCGTTCCCGGCCGATGCCTTCGCCGGCGCGATCGCGGTCGTGCGCCGCGGCAGCTGCGCGTTCTCGATCAAGGTCAACAACGCCGCCGCGGCCGGGGCGGTGGCGACGGTCGTCGCCAACAATGCCGCGGGCGGGATCATTCCCTCGGTGCCCGGGACGACGATCCCGGCCTTCGGCATCCTGCAGGCCGACGGCGATGCGCTGCGCGATTTCGCCGCCGCCAATCCGGCGGCGACCGCCGGCATACCGTACCCGGCGATCATCCTCGAGAACCAGCCCGACGTGCTGGCGGCCTCGAGTTCGCGCGGCCCGGCCGGCACGTTCGACCTGCTCAAGCCCGACGTGACCGCACCGGGCGTGCGGATCCTCGCCGCGGTGGCCGGGACCACCATCACCGGCTTCGAGAACGACGTGGGCCTGTACAACGGCACCTCGATGGCGTCGCCCCACCAGGCCGGTTCGGCGGGCCTGATCCGGCAGGCGCGGCCCACCTGGACGCCGCCGGAGATCAAGTCGGCCCTGGCGATGACCGCGGACCGCACCGTGCTGCTGGAAGATGGCGTCACGCCCGCGGATCCGCATGCCGGCGGCTCGGGCCGTATCCGCGTCGATCGCGCGATCGCGGCAGGGCTGGTGCTGCACGAGTCGGCGGCGAACTACCTGGCGGCCAATCCCGCCACCGGCGGCGACCCCGCCACGCTCAACCAGCCCAACATGATCCGGCGCAACTGCGCGCCGCAGTGCGTGTTCGTGCGCACCTTCCGCAACACCCTGGGCAAGGCGCAGGGCTACCGCGCGCGGGTCGAAGGCCTGCCGGCCCGCGTGACGCCGGCCAACCTCAAGGTGCCGGCCGGTGGCACGGTCTCGGTGCGTGTGGTGGTCGACGGCAGCGCACTGCCGGCCGATGGCAGCTGGAACTTCGGCCAGCTGCTGCTGACGCCGGTCGCCGGCAACGCGCAGTCCGCGCCGCCTGCGCTGCACCTGCCGATCGCGGTGATCGTGCCGCCACCGGTGATCCAGCTGCCCGAGCTGGTGTCGCTGGCGCTGCAGCCCGGGCGTTCGGGGCGGGCCACGACCACGGTGACCAATGCCGGCGGTTCGCCGCTGAGCTACGGCTTCGACAACAGCGGCACGGGCATGGCCCTGCTCGCCGATGCGCTGGGACAGAACTCGACCTCGGGCTATCGCGGGACGCGCTACGCGGATCCCGCGGTCGCCGGGTTCGCGGCGCAGTTCAACGCCGACGACTTCAGCCTCGCGGCACCGACGCGGATCCTGTCGCTGCGCGCGGAGGGCTTCGTGGTGAGCGGTGCGGCGCTGGCGGCGGTCTCGCCGACCCTCACCTGGGCGATCTACCCCGATGCAGGCGGGCTGCCATCCGGCGATCCGCTGCGCTCGCCCGGCGCGGCGGCCTGGACCTACACGGCGGCGGCGACTGCGCCGGGCGTGGACACCACCGGTGGGGCGATCACGCTCGACCTCGCCGCCGCGGGTCAGGCCGTCGACCTCGCACCGGGACGCTACTGGCTGCTGGTGCATACCAATTCGACGTTCGCCAACCGCTGGGCCTGGTACGCGTCCGCTTCGCTGGGCAGCGGTGGTTTCGCCGGGCTCAACGTGACCACGGCGGGCGCCGGCAGCTGGACGGCGAACACCGCGTTCCCGGGACTGTCGATGCGGATCGTGGGTGAAGTGGCCTGCGGCGCGCCGTGGATCGGCGCGGTGAATCCTCCGATGGGCACGCTGGCGGCGGGCGCGGCGCGCGCGTCGAGCATCGCGGTGGCCAGCACGGGGCTACCGGGGGGGGCGCATGATGCGTTCTACTGCGTCGGCAGCAACGATCCGGTCAAGCCGAAAGTGGCCGGTGCGATCCGGCTGACGGTCACGCCGTGACCGCTGGCAGCACGGTCTGAAACGCATGGCGAGGGGCCGGGCAACCGGCCCTTCGCACTTTCGGTCGCCGGCACAGGGCCCCGGGCCATCCGCCGCTGCGGCTCAGCCGGTGGTGCAGACCCGGTTGCGGCCTTCGTGCTTGGCCCGGTACAGCGCCGCGTCCGCGGCCGCCAGCAGCGCCGAGCGGGTGCCCCCGGGGAGCGCGAGGGTGGCGACCCCGACGCTGACCGTGATCCGCTGCGGCACGCCGCCCGGCGAGAACGTCGCACCGGCGACCGCGGCGCGCAGCCGCTCGGCCAGCGCCTGCGCGGCGGCGCTGCCGCCCTCGGGCAGGAGGACCGCGAACTCCTCGCCGCCGATGCGCGCGGCGATATCGTCGCCACGCACGTGCTGGCGCACGATCGCCGCGATGTGGCGCAACACCTCGTCGCCGGCGATGTGGCCATAGGTGTCGTTGACCGGCTTGAACAGGTCGACGTCGACGATGCACAGCGCCAGCTCGCGATCGTGGCGCAGGGCGCGCGCGATCTCCTTGTCGAGCATTTCCATGAAGTGGCGGCGGTTGCACAGGTCGGTCAGCGCGTCGTGGGTGGCGAGCTGGTAGATCTCCTCGTGGTAGCGCGCCTCGACGTTGCTCTGGCCGATGAACTTGAGCAGGCTCTCGCCGACCACGATGTGGTCGCCGTCAACCAGCGTGGTTTCCTCCACAGGCAGGTCGTTGACCCGGGTCCGGTTGGTCGCGCCGAGGTCGCGGATGCGGTAGGCGCCGCCGTCGAACCAGATCCGGCAGTGCTCGCGCGAGACGCTCTTGTGGCTGATGACGAGGTCGGCTTCCTGCGAGCGACCGACCAGCAGCGGCGCGTCGGCCAGGTCGATGCGCCGGCCCAGGCCTTCGCCGAGGATCACCACGATGCAGGCCGTGCGCGGCCCCGGCCGGTGCGGACCGCCGCTGAGCATCGTGCGCTGCGTGGTGTTGGCCGGATCGTCGGAGGCGGACATGGCGGCGACAGCAGGTGGCCTTGCAGTGTACCGGAGCGCCCGGGCCTTTCCGCTACCATGGGCGATGCCGCGGGGCCGACAGGGGGCGCCATGACGATCGACGAACGGGATCCGGACCGGACCGAACTGCTGGAAACGCGTGCGCCCGCCGGCGCGGTCGCCAACGGCGACAGCCTCGCGCGCGGGACGCGCCTGGGCCGTTACCGCGTCGACGCGCTGCTCGGGCGCGGCGGCATGGGCGAGGTCTATCGCGCCGAGCAGCTCGAGCCGGTACGCAGGACGGTGGCGCTGAAGCTTCTGCGCGGGCGCACGCTCGACGCGCGCCGCAAGGCCCATTTCGAGATCGAACGCCAGGTGCTGGCGCAGATGCGGCATCCGGCGATCGCGCAGATCTACGACGCCGACACCACCGCTGACGGACACCCGTTCTTCGCGATGGAGTTCATCGACGGGCAGCCGATCGTGTCCTACTGCGAGGCGAAGGCGCTGCCGCTCGCACGCAGGCTCGAACTGTTCATCGAAGTCTGCGAAGGCGTGCAGCACGCGCACCAGAAGGGCGTGATCCATCGCGACCTCAAGCCGGGCAACCTGCTGGTCGACGAGGTCGACGGCCGCGCGCATCCGAAGATCATCGATTTCGGCATCGCCACCGCATCGAGCCTGGCGGGCGCGCACGAGGTCGCCGGCACCCCGGACTACATGAGCCCGGAACAGGCCGCCGGCGACCCCGCCCTGCTCGATACCCGCAGCGACGTCTACTCGCTGGGCGTGGTGCTGTGCGAACTGCTCACCGGCCAGCGCCCGACCGTGGCCGGAGAGACCGTGACCGATCGCAACCGCACGCTGCGGCTGCCTTCGGCGCAGCTCGCGACGCTGCCGCCGGGCGATGCGGCGCGCATCGCGCAGGCGCGCGGGCAGCGGCTCGGAGCGATGCGGCGGGTGCTGCGCGGCGAGCTCGACTGGGTGGTCGCGAAGGCGATGCAGCACGATCGCGGCGATCGCTATGCATCCGCCGCCGCGCTCGCCGACGACCTGCGCCGCTTCCTCTCCGGGCGACCGGTGCAGGCGGTGCCGGCCTCGCGCCTGTACGCCTGGCGCAAGTTCGCCCGACGCCACCGCCCCGGCATCGCCGCCGCGACGATCGCGCTGGTTGCGCTGCTGGGCGGGCTGGCGCTGTCGCTGCACGGCCTGATGCAGGCGCGGGCGCAACGCGCAATTGCCGAGCAGCGCAGTGGGGAGCTGGAAAAGGTGGTCGCGTTCCAGCAGGCGACGCTGGAGGGGATCGACATCGAGGCGATGGGGCGTGGCATGGGCGAGGCCTTGCGCGGACAGGTCTCGCGCGCGAATCCGGGCGACGCGGAGGCGTTCACCCGCGAGCTGGATCGCGCCAGCACCACCGACATCGCCCGCCAGTTGCTGGATGGCAACGTGCTCGCCGGTGCCGAGCGCGCGATCGAACGCGACTTCGGCGCGGAACCGGGTCTGGCCGCCGACCTGCGCGAGTCGGTGGCCAGGGTGCGGCTGGCACTGGGCATGTACGAGGGCGCGGCCGCAGGGTTCGCACAGGTGGCGGACCATCGCCGGCGGGCGCTCGGTCCACGCGACCGCCGTACGTTGCAGGCGGTCGAAGGCCAGGCGCTGGCGCTGCTGCGCGCCGGACAGGCGCAGCGGGCCCAGGACCTGCTGCGACCGGTGCTGCCGCTGTCCGGGGACTGGTCCGAAACCGATGAGCTGGGCGTGCGGCTGGAAATGGCGGAGAGCGAAGCGATCGCCGCGCTGGGCGACCGCGAGCGCGCGTTGTCCCTGCAGCAACCGCTGCTGCAGCGCCTGCAGGGCGCGCTCGGTCCGAGACACCCGCTTGCCTTGCGGGTCGCGACGAATGTCGCGATCAACGAAGGCGCGACCGGCAATCCGGAGCGAGCGGTTGCGCAGTTCCAACGCATCCTGGCCTTGCAGCTCGAACGGCACGGCGAGGACCACGACGAGACCCGGCGGGCGATGGGCAACCTCGCCGCCTTCCACGCCGACGCCGGCAACTACCAGGCCGCCAGCGAACTCAACCGGCGCCTGGTCGAGGTCAACACCCGCCTGCTCGGCGCCAACCACCCGACCACCCTCAGCAACCGCTCCAACCTCGCCACCGACCTCTCCGATCTCGGCCGCCTCGACGAGGCCTGGCCGGAGCTCAACGCGGTGGTGGACGCGCGTGCGCGGGTGCTGGGGCCGGACCATCCGCAGACCCTGCGTTCGCAACTGGCCCGCGCCTCGCTGCTGGCGAAGATGGGGCGCAGCGCGGAAGCCGAGCGGGCATTCCGCGACCTCATCGACGCGCGCACGCGCGTGCTCGGCGCCGACCATCCCGACACGCTGGCGGCCCGTATCCGGCTCGCCGACCTGTTCGCCGCGACCGCACGCAGCGGGCAGGCGCTGGCGCTGCTGGAGGCGGTGCAGCGGCAGGCCCGCGCCGCTGGCGGTCCGGCGCTGCGTTTCGCGGACCAGGCCGCGAGCCTCGCCGCGGAACTCCGCGACACCGCGCAGGCGGATGCGCCAGCGGCGTTGCGTTAGTCCGCTTCGGCGTCACTCGCTGGGTTTCGCCGCCTCCACCGGGGCCTGCGTCGCCGAACGGCGCAGCAGCATCGTCTCGCGGTGGGCGATGTAGCCATTGGCACCGAGCACGATCGCCGCGCCTGCCAGGGTCCAGGCATCGATCGTCTCGCCGAACAGCCACCAGCCGAACACCACCAGCACCGGCAACTGCACGAAGCTGATCGGTTGCAGCGCCGAGACCTCGCCCAGGGCGATCGCGCGCGTCCACAGCAGTTGCCCGAACGTGCCCATCACGCCGGTCGCCACCAGCCACAGCCAGGCCATCGGGTCGGGCCACACCCACTGGAACAGCGCGGGCACCAGCGACATCGGCACCCAGAACACGTAGGTATAGAACACCACCGTGTCCGGCGCGTCGAAACGCGAGAGCTGCTTGATCTGGAGGGCGACGATGCCGCTGAAGAACGCGCCGAGCAGTGCGACGATCATGCCCGGCGTGAAGCCGGTGCCCGGCCGCAGGATCACCATCACTCCGAGGAAGCCGGCCGCCACCGCCAGCCAGCGGCGGATGCGCACGTTCTCGTTCAACCACAGCGCGGCGCCGATGGTGACGAACAGCGGCGTCGCGTAGGACAGCGACACCGCCTGCGCCAGCGGCAGGTGCCCGACCGCCCAGAAGCCGCACAGCATCGCCACCAGTCCGATGCTGGTGCGCACCAGGTAGCGCCCGACGTGGCGGGTGCGGGGCAGCGCGCGGCCGCGACGCAGGATCAGCGGCATCAGGGCGGCGAGACCGAACAGGTTGCGGAAGAACGCGATCTCGGTGGTCGGCACCGTCGCCGTCGCGTAGCGGATCGCAAGGGCCATCATCGCGAACGACAGCGTGCTGCCCAGCATCAGCAGCGCGGCGCGGCCGTATACCGAGGATGGCCACCAGCGGGAGAGCACGCCGGTCACCAGTGGTCGCCGACGATGCGCGGCTCGGGCTCGAGCGCGACGCCGAAGCGTTCCGACACCGAGGCCGCGATCCGACGCGCCAGTGCCAGCAACTGCGCGCCGGTCGCCGCGCCATGGTTGACCAGCACCAGCGCATGCTGCATGGACACGCCGGCATCGCCGTCGCGATGGCCCTTCCAGCCGCAGGCGTCGATCAGCCATGCGGCCGACAGCTTGCGGCCGTCGGCGTCCGCACCCGGGAACTGCGGCAGGCCCGGATGCGCTGCGGCGAGCGCCTGCGCCTGCGCCAGCGGCACGATCGGATTCTTGAAGAAGCTGCCGGCATTGCCGATGACGGCCGGGTCGGGCAGCTTGCGCCGGCGCAGGGCGCAGACCGCGTCGAACACCTGCACCGGGGTGGGAGCGGTGGTGCCGTCGGCGGCCAGCGCCTCGCGCACGCCGGCGTAGTCGATGCGCACCGCGGGCGCGCGCGACAGCCTGAACTCGACGGCGCTGACGATGAAGCGGTCGCGCTCGCGCTTGAACAGGCTGTCGCGGTAGGCGAACGCGCATTCGTCGCGCGGCAGCCGCCGGATGCGCCCGGTCGCGGTCTCGAAGGCCTCGACCACGTGCACGAACTCGCGCAGCTCGACCCCATAGGCGCCGATGTTCTGGATCGGCGCCGCACCGACGGTGCCCGGGATCAGCGCCAGATTCTCCATGCCGAACAGGCCCTGGGCGAGCGTCCAGCGCACGAACCCGTGCCAGTCCGCGCCGGCGTCGGCGCGGACGATCGCATGCCCGCCATCGTCGGAGAGGATGCGCCGGCTGGCGGCGCGCAGCGACAGCGCCGCGCCTTCGGGATCGCCGGCGAAGAGCAGGTTGCTGCCGCCGCCAAGCACCAGCAGTGGACCGGCGGGCAGGGCGGCGAGCGCATCGACGAGCGCCGCCGCGTGGTCGACTTCCAGCAGCAGCGGCGCGCGCGCGGAGACGCCGAAGCTGTTGCGCGCGCGCAGGTCGGCGCCACGGGTCACGCGGAAGGCGTCGCTCATGGCCGGCTCACAGGTTCGGCAGGTTGCCGCGGCTCGGGGCTTCCTTGCGCCGGCGGATGGCCTCAACGCATTCCCCGATCAGTTCGGACCCGCGGTAGATCAGCCCGGTGTACACCTGCACCAGCGAGGCGCCGGCGGCCATCTTCTTGACCGCGTCGGCGCCCGAAAGGATGCCGCCGACGCCCACCAGCGGGATCGCCTCGGGCATGCGCGTGCGCAGCATGCGCAGGACCGCCGTCGACTTGTTCATCAGCGGCTCGCCGGAAAGCCCCCCGGTCTCGCGCGATCGCGGATCGTCCTGCACCGAGATCCGCGACACGGTGGTATTGGTGGCGATCACGCCGTCGACCTGCAGGTCCGCCAGCACCCGCGCGGCCGCGTGCACGTCGTCGTCGGACATGTCCGGCGCGATCTTGACCAGCATCGGCACGCGCCTGCCGTGTTTCGATCCGAGCCGTTCCTGCGCCTCGCGCAGGGTGCCGACCAGGCGCCGCAGCGCCTGTTCCTCCTGCAGCTCGCGCAGGCCGGCGGTGTTGGGCGAGGAGATGTTGACGGTCACGTAGTCCGCCAGCGGGTACACGCGCTCCAGGCAGTGGAGGTAGTCGCGGTCGGCCGACTCGTTGGGCGTGTCCCTGTTCTTGCCGATGTTGATGCCCAGCGGACCGCCGCGCACGCGCACGCGTTCGACGTTGCGCACCAGCGCATCGACGCCGTCGTTGTTGAACCCGAGCCGGTTGATCAGGGCGCGATAGCGCGGCAGCCGGAACAGGCGCGGCTGCGGGTTGCCCGGTTGCGGGCGCGGGGTGACCGTGCCGATCTCGACGAAGCCGAAGCCGAGCGCGAACAGCGCCTCGACGTGCGCGCCGTTCTTGTCCAGGCCGGCGGCGAGCCCGACCGGGTTGGGAAAGGTCAGCCCGAATGCATTGGTCGGGAACGGGCGGGGCCGCGCGCCGAGCAGGCGCGACAGGCCGAGGCCGTGCAGCGTGTCGAGCGAGCGCAATCCGAGCGCGTGCGCGCGCTCGGCTTCCAGCCCGAACAGCAGCGGTCGCACCAGGCCGTACATCTCAGGTGTTGAACCCCAGCCAGACCAGTCCACCGAAGAACACGAGCAGCACGAAGATCCCGACCACGCTGAAGGCGAGCATCGCGTAGCCCAGCACCAGGCCCGCGATCGCGAGGCCGTCGCCGTCCACGCGCTCTGGCTCGCGCCGGATCTCGCCGCGTGCCAGGTGGCCGGTGACGATGGCGACGATGCTGCCGATCCATGGCACCAGGGTCCAGCCGAGGATGCCGGAAACGAGGCTGGTGATGGCGAGGGCGCTGGTCTGGCGGGGCGGGGTGTTCATGGGGCGGCACTCCTGGCGCGTGGCCGAGGCGTTCGGGGGAAAGTCATGCCGGCAGGCGGCCGTTGCGCAAGGCCTGCACCCACTCGTCGCAGCCACGCTCCTGCGCCAGGCCGGCGGCCGGGGAAGGATCGTAGTCGACGGCGAGCAGTTCCGCGCGCCAGTTGCCGCTGTCGCGCTGCAGCATCGCATATCGCGCAGCGGGAGTCCCGCTCTGCATCACGTGCGGCCAGGGCTGCCGGCCGCGGAACGCCTGCAGGCCCACGCTGCCGGGGTTGACGCACAGGCGGCCGTCGTCCAGCCGGAGGACGCGCGGCACATGGGTATGCCCGCACAGGACGACATGCGCCTCGATATCTCCCAGCGCGGCGGCGACCTCGTCGGCGCGCGCGGCGCGTGAGCCACCGGGTTCGACCCGTTCCATCAGGTAGCCGACGTCGCTGCCGGGCGTGCCGTGCAGCAGGTGCACCTCGTCCAGCCGCGCCTGCGCGGGCAGGGCGGCGATCCATGCCAACTGGTCCGGCGTCAGCGCCGCATGCGCGAAGCGATCGGACTCGCCCATCGCGGCGACATCGTCGCCCAGCAGCTGGCGCTCGTGGTTGCCGCGGATGGTCAGCGCCGGCGTGCCCATCAGCAGCGCCACCGTCTCCGCCGGCCAAAGCGGGCCGGAGGCGATGTCGCCCAGGTTCACGATCGCGTCGCAGCCGCGGCGGCGGAGGTCGGCCAGCACCGCCTGCAGCGCGTGCAGGTTGCCGTGGACGTCCGAGAGCGCGGCGATGCGCATGGCGCGTGCGCCCGCGGTCAGAGGTCGAACTTGATGCCCTGGGCGAGCGGCAGCGCGTCGGAGTAGTTGATGGTGTTGGTCTGCCGGCGCATGTACGCCTTCCACGCGTCCGAACCCGACTCGCGGCCGCCGCCGGTCTCCTTTTCGCCGCCGAAGGCGCCGCCGATCTCGGCACCGGAGGTGCCGATGTTGACGTTGGCGATGCCGCAGTCGGAGCCCCAGGCCGCGAGGAACGCCTCGGCGCGCTTGAGGTTGGTGGTGAAGATCGCCGACGACAGCCCCTGCGGCACCGCGTTCTGCATGGCGATGGCGTCGTCGAGCTCGCGGTACTTCATCACGTACAGGATCGGCGCGAAGGTTTCGTGCTGGACGATGTCGGCGTCGTTCGAGAGCCCGGTGACGATCGTCGGCAGCACGAAGTAGCCCTTGCGGTCGGTCAGCGCGGCGCCGCCGGTCTCGATGGTGCCGCCGGCCGCTTTGGCCTTCTCCACGGCCTCGAGGTAGGCATCGACCGCGTCGCGGCTGTTGAGCGGGCCCATCAGGTTGGCCGGATCGGTCGGATCGCCGATCCTCGATCCGACCTGCTCGTAGGCGGCGACCAGCTTGCCGAGCACGTCGTCGTAAATGGATTCGTGCACGAACAGCCGTCGCGTGCTGGTGCAGCGCTGGCCGGCGGTGCCGACCGCGCCGAACACGATGGCCGGGATCGCGAGCTTCAGGTCGGCGGTCTCGTCGACGATGATCGCGTTGTTGCCGCCCAGCTCCAGCAGGCTGCGGCCCATGCGCCGCGCGACGCGCTCGCCGACCTGGCGGCCGACCCGGGTCGAGCCGGTGAAGCTGACCAGGGCGATGCGCCTGTCGTCGACGAACTGCTGCGCCAGCTCCGTGCCGCCGTCGTTGAACAGGAAGAAGATGTCCGGGAAGCCGGCCTTGCGCAGCGCCTCGTTGCAGATCTTCATCGACGCGATCGCCGACAGCGGCGTCTTCGGCGACGGCTTCCAGATGCAGATGTCGCCGCACACGCCGGCGACGAACGCGTTCCATGCCCACACCGCGACCGGGAAATTGAACGCGCTGATGATCCCGACCAGGCCGATCGGATGCCACTGCTCGTACATGCGGTGGCCGGGGCGCTCGCTGTGCATGGTCAGGCCGTAGAGCTGGCGCGACAGGCCGACGGCGAATTCGCCGATGTCGATCATCTCCTGGACCTCGCCGTCGCCCTCGGGCTTGGACTTGCCCATCTCCAGCGCCACCAGCGAACCGAGCGCGTCCTTGTGCGCGCGCAGCGCATCGGCGCACAGGCGGATCGCTTCGCCGCGGCGCGGCGCCGGGGTGGTGCGCCAGACCTTGAACGCGGCCTGCGCGCGCTCGACGATCAGCTCGTAGTCGGCCTGCGACGAGGCCTGCACGCGCCCCAGCACCTCGCCGGTGGTGGGGTTGACGGGCTCGAGCACGCCGGCATCGGTGGTCTTCGACCACTCGCCGTTGCCGAGGTAGGTGCCGGATTCGTCGGCGCCGAGGCCGAGTGCGCTGAGGACGGGGTGGGTCATGGCGGGAACTCCTGTGCATCGCGACGCCCGCGGGGGCGGACGGCGATGGCCTTGCATGGGTGGTGCCCCCGGCGCGATTCGAACGCACGACCTTCCCCTTAGGAGGGGGACGCTCTATCCAGCTGAGCTACGGGGGCCAAGTGCCGCGATTTTCGCATGCCGGCAAGGAACAAGCCAAAAACGCGAACAGGCCCGCGGTGATCCGCGGGCCTGTCGATGGGTGGAACCGGTCGCGGCCGACTGCCGCCGTTCCTCAGGGCGTGACCACCACCGTGCCGCGCATCAGCGAGGAGTGGCCGGGGAACGAGCAGAAGAAGGTGTAGGCGCCGCCGGCCTTGAGCTTGTTGCCGGGAAGCGAGGCGGTCGCGGTCTGGCCGCCGCCGATCATCTTCGTCGACGCCAGCACGCGCGCGTCGCCGGCCGGCAGGTAACCGCCCGCGGCACCGGCCTTGAGCCCGTCCCTGGCGACGGCGTCGGCGTCGGGGGTGGCCGTGACCACCACGTTGTGGCCCATCGCCGCGACCGGCAGCTTGCCGGTGTGCTCCAGCTCGATGGAGATGCTCTTGCAGGCGGCCGAGACGCTGACGCTCTTCTGGTCGTACTGCATGTTGTCGCCGCCCTTGAGCTTGATCGTGCAATTGGGGGCGGCCTGGACCACGCCGGCGCAACCGAGCAGGGCCAGTGCGATGAGGGATTTGCGGATGTTCATGGGGTAGGGCTCCGTTGGGTCGTGTGTCTTTCTGGTTGACGCCATGCTCGCGGTTCGCGGGGCGCGGCGCCTTGATCTGGATCAGCCGATGCGGATGCGCCGCATGTGAGACTAGCGTTGCACGGCGCCCAGCCGCTATCCCGGGGCTGAATGCCGGTTGGGCGTCGCCTGCGCGATGGCGACGGTGCGCCGCGGCCCGTCCGCAGTGCATTGACGCTTTCGCCCGGGCGTCTTCTCTCCCGCCACCCCTTGCCGATCAATGTCGACCTCCGAACCGCCATCGCCCTTGCCCGGCCCGGACCTGTGTACCGAGGAACAGGTGACGCGAATGGTGCACGCGTTCTACGCCCGGGTGCGCGCCGACCCGCTGCTGGGGCCGGTGTTCGCCACCCATGTCGACGACTGGCCGGCGCACCTGGCGCAACTGGTCGACTTCTGGTCGGCGATGTTGCGCGGCACGCGTCGCTTCAGCGGGGCTCCGGTGCAGCGCCACAACGCGCTGCCGGGCCTGGACGCGGCGATGTTCGAGCGATGGCTGGCGCTGTTCGCGACCACCACGGCGGAACTGGGCAATCCGGCGATGCAGCACCTCGCCGACGAGATGGCCCGGCGGGTGGCGGCGAACCTGCAGGCGCGCTATCGGCCCGAAGGGGGCGCCGCGGACGCCGGCTGATCCGTCGCCGGCGGCCGGGTGGGCGCTGGAAGGCGTGACATCGGCGCTCGCGGACCTGGGCAGGACGGGCGGTCCGTGCCCCCCGAGGGAGCGCGACGGGCGCGTTGTCCCCGTACCTGCTCTGGGCGCGACACGCCTAGGGCAGGGGCTGGCAGCCCAGGGCCGACAGCAGGCCGTGCAGCGCCGGCACCCGCATCAGCCAGGGCGCGGCGATCGTCAGCAGTCCCATCGCCAGTACCACCAGCGCGGCTCCCGTCCGCAGCCCGGGTCGCTGCAGCCAGCGCCCCATGCGCTGGCCCGACCAGGTCAGCGGCAGCATCACCGGCAGGGTGCCGAGGCCGAAGGCGAGCATCGTCAGCGCGCTGTTGCGCGGATGCGCCTGCAGCCAGGCCACCGTCAGCAGACTGAAGCTCAGGCCGCACGGCAGCCAGCCCCAGAGCGCGCCGATGCCGATCCGCCGCGGCAGCGTGTCGGCCGGCAGCAGGCGCCGCTGCAGCGGCTGCAGCCACGACCAGGCACGGGCGCCGGGGCGGGACAGGAAGCCGGGCAGGGCGCGTACGCCCAGCAGGCGCAGCGCCACCACCACCAGCGCCGCCCCGGCCAGCGCCCGCAGCCCGATACCGATCCAGGGATCGCGCAGCACCGTGACCAGCCCGTGTCCGAACGAGCCCACGATCAGCCCCGCCAGCACGTAGCCGCCGACCCGCCCGAGGTTGAGCTGCAGCGCGCCGGCCCAGCCGCCGCCCGGCGCGGTCGCCGACAGGCCGGTGGCGATGCCGCCGCACATCGCGGCGCAGTGCAGGCCGCCGAGCAGGCCGCTGGTCAGGGCGGCCAGCAGCACCAGCCAGTCAATCGGCATCGCGGGTCCCGGGCGCGCCGGCGCGTTCGCGCGCGGCTCGGGTTTCGCGCAGCTCGTCCTCGTCCTCGGCGAGGATGTCGAGACCGGGCGTATCGAGGTCGTCGAACTGGCCGCGCCGCACCGCCCAGACGAAGGCCCAGACCGCCAGCCCCAGCAGCACCAGGCTGATCGGCACCAGCAGCAGCAGGATCCTCATGCCGGGCTCCGGGTCAGGCGCAGGGCGTTCAGGGTGACCACCAGCGACGATCCTGCCATGCCCAGCGCCGCGATCCACGGCGTCACCAGCCCCGCGGCCGCCAGCGGCACCGCCAGCAGGTTGTAGCCCAGCGCCCAGGCGAAGTTCTGGCCGATCACGCGGCGGCTGCGGCGCGCCAGTCGCACCGCGGCGGGAATGCGCATCAGGGTCGGCCCGGTCATCACCAGGTCCGCCGCGCGCTGCGCCAGGGCCGCGCCGGTGTCCATCGCCAGCGAGACGTCGGCTCCGGCCAGCACCGGCGCGTCGTTGAGGCCGTCGCCGACCATCGCCACGATCCGGCCCTCCGACTGCAGCCGCCGCACCAGCGCGAGCTTGTCCTCGGGACGCTGGCGGGCATGGGCCTCGCCGATGTCGAGCGCCCGCGCCAGCGACGACACTGGCGCGGCGGCATCGCCGCTGGCGAGATGGATGCGCAGGCCGAGTCCACGCAATGCGGCCAGCGCGTCCGGCGCGTCCGCACGGATCGATTCGCGCAACGTGAAGCGTGCCGTCGCGGCCCGGCCGTCGCCGAGCCACAGCGCGCCGTCGTCCTCGCCGTCGCAGGCGAATTCGGCGCGGCCGAGTCTCCAGCCGCGCCCGGCGATCTCGCCCTCGATGCCCCGGCCGGCGACCGCCCGTACGCCCGCCGCAGGCAGTCCGGCCTCGGCATGCGCGAACGCGGCGGCGAGCGGATGGTTGGCATCGCGTTCCAGCGCGGCGGCGATGGCCAGGGCGTCGCCCCGGGCGAATCCGTCGAACGTCTCGACGTCCGCCAGGACCGGACGGTCGTCGCTGAGCGTACCGGTCTTGTCGAACACGATGTCGGTCGCGCCGGCCAGCGTTTCCATCGCGTCGGCGCGCGTGGCCAGCACGCCGACACGCGCCAGCGCGCCATGCGCGGCCGCGAGCGCGGTGGGAACCGCCAGCGACAGCGCGCAGGGACAGCTGATCACCAGCAGCGCCAGCGTCACCTCGAACGCGCGCGACGGATCGTAAAGGCGCCATCCGGCGTAGACGAGCACGGCGACGAACAGCAGGCCGACCACGAAACGGCCGCCGACCCGGTCGGCCATCCGCGCCAGCCGCGGGCGATGCGCCTGCGCGTCCTCGACCATCCGGGTCAGCTGCGAGAGCCGGGTCTGCGCGCCGGTGCAGGCGATGCGGATGCGCGCGGGCGTCTCGCGGTTGACGGTGCCGGCGTAGACCTGGTCCCCGCGTGCCTTGCGCACCGCGCCGGGCTCGCCGGTCAGCAGCGATTCCTCGAGCCAGGTCTCCGCGTCGAGCAGCACGCCGTCGGCGGGCACCGGTTCGCCCACCGCGATGCAGGCCACGTCGCCGGGACGCAGGTCGGCCAGCGCCACCGACTCGCGGCCGCCGTCGGCGGTCTCGCGGGTCGCGAACGCGGGCCGCGCGCGCGCCAGCGCGTCGACCTGGGCGCTGGCGACGTTGCGCGCGCGCTGCTCGAGCATGCGCGCGGCCAGCAGCAGGAACACGAACATCACCGCGGCATCGAACCACACGTGCGCGCCGCCGCGGAGCGTCTCGACCAGGCTGGCGAAGTACGCCAGCAGGGTGGAGGTGGCGATCAGCGTGTCCATGCCCACATGGCGTGCGCGCAGTTCCCGCCACATGCCCGACAGGAACGGCCAGCCGGAATAGAACACCACCGGCGTCGACAGCAGGAACGCGATCCAGCGGAAGAAGTCTCGGGTGGCGGCCGGCATCTGGTTGTCGAAGTCCAGGTACAGCGCCTCGGCCAGCATCATCGCCTGCAGGGTGCCGAGCCCGGCCACGCCCAGGCGCAACAGCCAGCGGTTGCGCTCGGCGATGCGGGCGCGCTCGCGCGCGTCGCCGCCGGCGAGGTAGGGCCGGTAACCCAGCGCCGCGAGCCGCTGCAGCACCCGCGACAGCGGCGTGCGTGCCGGGTCCCAGTCGATGCGGATGCGGCCGGTGACGGCGTTCGCGGTGACGTCGCGCACGCCCGGCTCGCGCGCCAGCGCCTTCTGGATCAGCCAGGCGCAGGCCGCGCAGCGCATGCCGTCGGTGAGCAGGGTGATGCGGTGACCGCCGTCGATCGCGTGCGCGTGCTCGCGCAGCAGGTCTTCGCGGTCCCAGGCGGACAGGTCCACGCGTTCGTTGCCGACGCGCCCGGCGGCGGCGGTGCGCAGGCGATAGTAGTCGCCGAGATCGGCATCCCGGATCCAGCGCGCCGCCGCGGCGCAGCCGTCGCAGCAATAGCGTCCGCCGTCGGCATCGACGACGCGATGCGCGGCGGCCTGCGGCAAAGGTTCGCCACAATGCAGGCAGGGCGCCGGCACGGCGTCCATGCGGACGGCCTATTGCGCCAACGACGGGGCCAGGCGCGTCGCGTGCTGCTGTTTGGGCAGGCGGCCGTGCAGGCGCCAGCTGCCATCGGCGGCGGAGAGTTCGACGATCCAGTCGTGACCGTCGTCGATCGCCTGCTCGGTGCGCCAGCCGGTGGCGCTCGGCGGCAGGTCGAGCTCGAGGTCTTCAGTGCCGCGGCTGGGATGCTGCAGCGCCAGATGCAGCGTGGCCTTGCGGGCGAAATCACCGGTGGCGGGAATGACCTCCAGCACGCCTTCGTCCGCGCGCAGCACCGCGCTCAGGCCGAGCGCGCGCGCATTCTCGTCGGGCCCGAGGTTGGCGGTCTGGATCTGCGAGATGCGGCGGACGTCGTCGCGCACCACGTCGGCGCCGCCGCTGCGGGTGGCGATCACCACCAGGCCGATGCCGGCCACGACCGACGCCAGCGGCAGCCCGACCACCAGCCACATGATCGGCATCTTCCACCAGGGCTTCCTGTCGCTATTGCTCATCACATCGGTCCGAAGAAGCTGCTGTCGATCACCTTGCGGCTGCCGCCATCGGCGTCCTCGACGACGAAGCGGATGTCGTTGCGCCCGCCCGCGCCGTCGCGCGAGACCACCACCACCGGCACCGACACCACCGCCCCGGCCCTGGCGTGCAGGAGGCTGTCATTGTCGCGCAGTTCGATGCCCGGCGGCGCCTCGATCGCGACCCGGAACGTCCGGTCGCGGTCGGACTTGTTCACCAGCTTGAGCGTGTAGTCGTTCTCGACCATGCCGTCGGCGGTTTCGCGGTACAGGGCGTTGCGGTCGCGCAGGGCCTCGACGATCAGGTCGCTGCGGGTACCCACGCCCACCGCCCAGGCGATCATGAACCCGAGCAGGAGCAGGCCGTAGACGATGATGCGCGGGCGCAGCACCCGGGTCGACTTGCCGTCGATCGCGTTCTGCGTCGAGTAGCGGATCAGGCCGTGCGGGTAGCCCATCTTGTCCATCACTTCGTCGCAGGCGTCGATGCAGGCGCCGCAGGCGATGCACTCGTACTGCAGCCCGTTGCGGATGTCGATGCCGGTGGGGCAGACCTGCACGCAGATCGTGCAGTCGATGCAGTCGCCCAGCTGTTCGGGTGCGAACTTCGGCAGCGGCGCCACTTCGCCCAGGTCGCCGTCCCAGGTGATGGTGCCCTTGGCGTGCACCAACTGGGAGGCTGCGGAAGGATGCCGGCCGGCACGGAACACGTAGTCGTAGGCGGCGGCCTTGTCGAGCAGTCCGCGCGCGCGCTCGAGCACGCTCGACAGGCCACGCTTGCGCGGCCCGCGCGGCTCCCCGCGTAGCGGGTCGTAGGCGATGATCAGGGTGTTGCGGTCGAACATCGCGCTCTGGAAGCGCGCGTAGGGGCACATGTACTTGCACACCTGTTCGCGCAGGAACCCGGCGTTGCCCCAGGTGGCCAGCGCGTAGAACAGCACCCAGAAGGTTTCCCAGCCGCCCCACGACAACGTGGCCAGGCGCGAGCCAAGCTCGGTGATCGGGGTGAAGAAGCCGACGAAGGTGAAGCCGGTCCACAGCGCGAACAGCAGCCACAGCGTGTGTTTCGCCCCCTTGCGCAGCACCTTCTCGCGACTCCAGGGCGCGGCGTCGAGCTTCATCCGCTTCGGCCGGTCGCCCTCGGTCCAGCGTTCCATCCACAGGAACACCTCGGTCCACACCGTCTGCGGGCAGGCGTAGCCGCAGAACAGCCGGCCGGCCAGGGCGGTGAAGAAGAACAGCGCCAGCGCGGCGATGATCAGCAGCAGGGCCAGGAACAGGAAGTCCTGCGGCCAGAAGGTCAGGCCGAAGACGTGGAACTTGCGTGCCGGCAGGTCGAACAGCACCGCCTGGCGGCCGTCCCAGCGCAGCCACGGGAACACGTAGAACATGCCCAGCAGCCAGACCACGGCCGCCACGCGCAGGCGGTTGAGCGGTCCGGAGACGTCGCGCGGGTAGACCTTGCGCTCCTTGACGTAAAGCGAGCTGCCGCCGTCGTCGACCACGTCGATGGGGATGTCGCGGCTCATCGCGCCGGTCCGGTGGTCCGGGTGGGGAGGCTGCGCGTATTCGGAATCGGGGGCAGGAGGTTCATCTGGATGGCTCCACCGGTCGTTGCCCGGTGTGGCTGGAAGCGAGGGCCCGCGTATGGGCCCGCTCCAGTATGGGGATCGCCCGGCGCGGAGAAAGCGACAGAATGTCCCACTGCGCACCGGGCCCGGAGGCACCTCGCCATCGTCGCCATCACCCGGGCGGCAGTGCCCGGTTGAATCGGCTCGCCGGTCGCAGCAGGATCCAGGTGAACAGGCTCGACGACGCCGTCGCCAGCCAGAACATGAAGAATCCGATGGTGTAGCCCAGTTCGCGCGTGACCGGCACTCCGGGGAAGGTCATGTCGCGCAGTTCGATCGGATCGATGAAGGCGAAGAACACCATCGTGCACACGCCCGCGGCGAAGAAGCTCGGCCATGCGATCGCACCCACCCGCTGCGCCATGGGGCGCGGCGGGTGGTCGAAACGCGGCTCGGTGAAGTCGGTCATTGCCGTTCCGGCGGGGCCTGCGCGGCAGCGGTGGCGGAGGATTGCGACAGCGACCAGACGTAGGCCGCCACCAGGCGCGCGCGGGTTTCGCCGAGCAGGTCGCGGTGCGCGGGCATCACGCCGTGGCGGCCGTCGATGATCGTCGTGCGGATGCTGTCGAGCGTATTGGGATAGAGCGTGTTGCGTACGGTCAGGTCGGGTGCGCCGAGGTCCTGGTTGCCCTTGCCGTCGGGACCGTGGCAGGCGATGCACAGGCTGTCGTAGTACTTCTTGCCGCGCGCGGCCATGTAGTCGGAGCGCAGGGTCGCCTCGATGTCCTCGGAGCGCAGCGCGCGCACGTAGGTGGCGGCCTGGGTGACCGCGACGTCGCCGCCGATGCCCTCGAGCACGGTGCCGAGCGGCGGCATCACGCCCTGGCGGCCGTCGAGCACCGATTGCAGGATCCGATCCGGGTCGCCGCCCCAGTTCCAGGTCGCGTCGGTCAGGTTCGGGTAGCCTGGTGCACCCTGGGCCGACGAGCCGTGGCAGGCTGCGCAGGTGTTGGCGAAGATCGAGCGGCCCAGTTCCATCGCCGCCGGATCCTGCGCCAGGCGCTCGAACGGCTGGTCGGCGTAGACGCCGAAGGTTTCCTCGAGCTGGCGGTCGCGGCGCGCCTTTTCCGCGTCGTGCGCGCCGGCCGAGGTCCAGCCGCTGGTGCCGGCGAAGCTGCCGAAGCCGGGGAACCAGACCAGGTAGCCGATGCTGAAGACGATGGTGATGTAGAACAGGTTGATCCACCACTTCGGCAACGGCTTGTTGTACTCGGTGACGTCGCCGTCCCAGACGTGGCTGGTGTCCTCCGGCTTCGGGTCGCCCGGGCGTCGGCGCGCGGTCCACCACAGCAGCCAGACGCAGCCGCCGATGTTGAGCACCACCAGGACGATCACGTACCACGACCACGCGCTGCTCATCGGGGGGACTCCTGCTCATCGTCCAGCGGCAGTCGCGCCGCGTCTTCGAACTCGCGCTTGCGCCGCGGACTCCAGGCCCAGATCCATCCGCCGACGAAGCACAGCAGCAGCACGCCTGTGACGATGCCTGAGATCATGGCGCTTCTCCCGCCTGTGGCGCGTGCCGTCCGAGGCCCTGGAGGTAGGCCACCACCGCATCGAGCTCGGTCTTGCCGGCGACGGCTTCCGGTGCCTGGGCGATGTCTTCATCCGTGTAGGGATCGCCGATGCCCTGCAGCGCGCGCATCCGGTGGGCGACCTGGTCGCGGTCGACGGTGCGGGTGGCCAGCCAGGGATAGGCCGGCATGTTCGACTCGGGCACCACGTCGCGCGGGTTGATCAGGTGCACCCGGTGCCAGTCGTCCGAATAGCGGCCGCCGACGCGGGCGAGGTCGGGGCCGGTGCGCTTGCTGCCCCACTGGAACGGCCGGTCGTAGACCGATTCGCCGGCCAGCGAATAGTGGCCGTAGCGTTCGGACTCGAAGCGCAGCGTGCGCACCATCTGCGAGTGGCAGTTGTAGCAGCCCTCGCGCACGTAGACGTCGCGGCCCGCGAGCTCCAGCGCCGGGTAGGGCTCCACGCCCGGCAGCGGCTCGATCGCCTCGGCCTGGTACATCAGCGGCACGATCTCGGCCAGCCCGCCGAACGACACCACCACCGCGATCAGCACCGCCATCAGGCCGATGTTCTTCTCGACCTTCTCGTGGGCGTTGTGGTTCCCGCTCATGCCTGCGCTCCTGCGCGTGCCTGCGCCACCGGCGCCAGGGCTTGGGACGGATCGGGCGGCAGCACCGGCTGGTCGGCGGCGACCGCCTGGCCCTGGCGGTAGGTCTTCCACAGGTTGAAGGCCATCAGGAACATGCCCGACAGCACCACCACGCCGCCGAGCAGGCGCACGAAGTAGTAGGGATAGGTGGCGTTGAGCGCTTCGACGAAGCTGTAGGTCAGGGTGCCGTCGTCGTTGGTCGCGCGCCACATCAGGCCCTGCATCACCCCGGCGATCCACATCGAGGCGATGTACAGCACCACGCCGATGGTGTGCATCCAGAAATGCAGGTCGATCCACTTGGTCGAGTACATCTCGCGCAGGCCCAGCAGTCGCGGCAGCAACGCGTAGATCGAGCCGATCGAGATCATCGCCACCCAGCCCAGCGCGCCGGCGTGCACGTGGCCGACCGTCCAGTCGGTGTAGTGCGACAGCGAGTTGACCGTCTTGATCGACATCATCGGTCCCTCGAAGGTGGCGATCATGTAGAAGCTGATCGCGACGATGAGGAACTTCAGGATCGGGTCGGTGCGCAGTTTGTGCCACACGCCCGACAGGGTCATGATGCCGTTGATCGCGCCGCCCCAGCTGGGGGCCAGCAGGATCAGCGAGAACACCATGCCCAGGCTCTGCGCCCAGTCGGGCAGGGCGGTGTAGTGCAGGTGGTGCGGGCCGGCCCACATGTAGACCGCGATCAGCGCCCAGAAGTGCACGATCGACAGCCGGTACGAGTACACGGGCCGCCCGGCCTGCTTGGGCACGAAGTAGTACATCATCCCGAGGAAGCCGGCGGTCAGGAAGAAGCCGACCGCGTTGTGGCCGTACCACCACTGCACCATGGCGTCGACCGCGCCGGTGTAGATGCTGTAGGACTTGCCGATCCCGACCGGGATCGAGATGTTGTTGACGATGTGCAGCAGCGCCACGGCGATGATGAACGAGGCGTAGAACCAGTTCGCCACGTAGATGTGCTTGACCTTGCGGATCGCGATGGTGCCGAGGAACAGCACCGCGTAGGCGACCCAGACCACCGCGATCAGGATGTCGATCGGCCATTCCAGCTCGGCGTACTCCTTGCCCTGGGTCCAGCCCAGCGGCAGGGTGACCGCGGCCAGCACGATCACCAGTTGCCAGCCCCAGAACACGAACGCCGCCAGCTTGTCCGAGAGCAGCCGCACGTGGCAGGTGCGCTGGACCACGTGCAGGCTGGTGGCGAACAGCGCGCAGCCGCCGAAGGCGAAGATCACCGCGTTGGTGTGCAGGGGCCGCAGCCGGCCGTAGCCGAGCCATTCGATGCCGTGGGTCAGGTCGGGCCAGTACAGCTGGGCCGCGATGATCACGCCCACCAGCATGCCGACGATGCCCCAGACCACGGTCATCACCGCGAACTGGCGCACCACCTTGTCGTTGTAGGTCGTTGTCGCGGCCTGCTGCATGGAGCCTTCCCCGGGTCCGAATGTCGCGCAGAGTATGCACGCGGCGCGGAACCGTCGTTGATCCAGATCAAAGCGCGCCAGGCGCGATCGTGGAAGGGTTCGGGCACCGGTCGTCGCCAACGTGGCTTGATCCGGGTCAAGGCGGACGCGCCGGCGGCTGCGGATACTCACCCCATGCAGACCACCCCATCCCCAGTTCCCCCGCAGCCGAGCTGGCGCTTCGACGCCGACCTGCTGCGCCGCTACGACCGGCCGGGGCCGCGTTACACCTCGTATCCCACCGCGCCGAACTTCGCCGAGGGCTTCGGCGAGGCGGACTTCTGCGACCTCGCCCGGCGCAGCAACGACGATCCGATTCCGCGCCAGCTCTCGCTCTACGTCCACATCCCGTACTGCCAGAGCCCGTGCTTCTACTGCGGCTGCAACCGGGTGATCACCCGCGACGAGGCCAAGGGGCGGATCTACCTGGACCGGCTGCAGCGCGAGGTGGCGCTGGTCGCGCCGCTGTTCGACCGCGACCGCGAGGTGATCCAGCTGCACCTGGGCGGCGGCACCCCGAACTTCCTCGCACCGCGCCTGCTGGGCGAGCTGGTCGGCAGCCTCGGCCGCCAGTTCAGCTTCAGCAACGCGCTCGACCGCGACTTCTCGATCGAACTGGATCCGCGCTTCGTCACTCCCGAGGACATCGAGGTGCTCTCGGCGATCGGCTTCAACCGCACCAGCCTGGGCGTGCAGGACTTCGATCCCGAGGTGCAGAAGGCGATCAACCGCGAGCAGGGGATCGACGAGACCCTGGCGATCATCGACGCCTGCCGCCGCTTCGGCATGCGCTCGGTCAACGTCGACCTGATCTACGGCCTGCCGAAGCAGACCCCGGAGGGCTTCGGGCGGACCCTCGACACGGTCGTCGCCGCGCGCCCCGACCGGCTGGCGATCTACGGCTATGCGCACATGCCGCGGCTGTTCAAGGCGCAGCGGCAGATCCGCGACGACGACCTGCCCGGCGCCGAGGGCAAGCTGGCGCTGCTGGAACTGGCGGTGGAGCGGCTCGGCGCCGCCGGCTATGTCTACATCGGCATGGACCACTTCGCCCTGCCCGGGGACGAACTGGCGCGCGCGCAGCGCGAGGGCGGCCTGCACCGCAACTTCATGGGCTACACCACCCATGCGCAGACCGACCTGGTCGGCTTCGGCGTGAGCGCGATCAGCCACGTCGGCGACAGCTTCACCCAGAACCACCGCGACCTGCCGTCGTGGGAGGCGGCGATCGACGAGGGCCGGCTGCCGATCTGGCGCGGGCTGATGCTCGGCAACGACGACGTGCTGCGCGCGGACCTGATCCAGCAGCTGATGTGCCAGGGCGAGATCGATACGCGCCAGGTGGAGAAGACCTACGGCATCCGCTTCGGCGAGTATTTCAGCGACGCGCTGGCCGCCCTGCGGCCGCTGCAGGAGGACGGCCTGGTGCAGTGCCCGCCGGGCACGATCCGCGCCACGCCCCGCGGAAGGGCGCTGTTGCGTATCATCGCCATGTGTTTCGACCGGTACCTGGGCGCCCAGAGCGAGGGAGTGCGCTATTCCCGGACCATCTGAGGCGACGGAATCAAGGCAGCGAGCGTGCAGGAATCCCCACTGAAGGCATCTCCCGGCACACCGATCGCCGACGATGGCGACGAGTTCAGCTTCTGCAGTACCTGCGCCTTCTCCGCGGCCTGCCTGTCCGAGGGTTACGACAAGAGCCTGCTGCGCGACCTGCACGTGCTGGTCGAGCATGTCGGCCCGTTCCGTGAAGGCGATCACATCTTCCGCGAGGGCGACCCGTTCAACGCGATCGCCGCGGTGCGCGCGGGCACGGTCAAGACCTACGTGAACGACGCCAACGGCCGCGAGCAGGTGCTGGGGTTCTTCCTGCCGGGCGAGGTGATCGGGCTCAACGCGATCGCCACCTCGCGCTACCCATGCAACGCGGTGGCGCTGGACACGGTGATGCTGTGCCGGTTCTCGTTCCCGATGATGGCCACCCTCGCCGGGCGCATGCCCGGCCTGCAGCGGCACCTGTTCAACCTGCTCAGCCAGGACATCGGCAAGGCCTCGCTGCTGTCGGGCAACTTCACCGCCGACGAGCGGCTGGCCGCGTTCATCGTCCTGTTGTCGCGGCGCTTCGCCGAACGTGGTTTCTCGCCCACGCGCATGCGCCTGACCATGGCCCGCACCGACATCGCCAACTACCTGCGCCTGGCGCCGGAAACGGTGAGCCGGGTCCTGCGCAAACTGCAGGACGAGGGCGTGCTGAAGGTGGACCGGCGCGACATGGAGCTGCTCAAGCCGTCCGTGCTCGAGGAACTGGCGCACCACGTCCTGCGCGACTGACGCATCGCCCCCAGGGGGCTGGCATGTGCCCCGGGCGGGCATGCCGACCTGGCAGCCGCCCTTCTCCCGCTTGCGGGAGAGGCGGTTCGGGTGCGAGGGTCGGTGTCGCCCCAGACAGCAGCGCTGTCGCACCTGCGGCGCGCCCCCATCCGCCTTCGGCACCTTCCACCCGTGAAGGGCGCAATGCCCCGCAATGCGGTGGAAGGGAACATCGATGCGTAGCCCGGATAAGGCCAAAGGCCGCATCCGGGGTGCGGGAGTCGGCCGGGACCGGGGTGACATCCTGCTCCCTCTCCCGCTGGCGGGAGAGTCTGGGGTGAGGATGGTGGCGCTCGGGTCGGAACCGGAGTGCGAGCCCGAGTGAAGGCGATGGCCTGCCGACGGTCGACCGCACCGCCCCGAAGGCGCCGGCTCGTTCACGCTTGACGCAGGTCAAGGTGGCCCGTGCGCGACCGCAAGACCATGCCGCGAACTCCGTAGAGGCCGCGACATGGATTCCACACGCAAGCTCTGGACAGGACTGGCGGTCCTGTTGATCAGTTCCTTCGCCGTCCTGCTCTGGGTCGGCAGCGAGGTCCACCGCCAGGCACCGCCGATGCCGGAGCGCGTGGTGTCCAGCGACGGCGAGGTGCTCCACACCCGCGCCGACATCGAGCGCGGCCGGCAGGTCTGGCAGTCGATCGGCGGCCAGCAGCTCGGTTCGATCTGGGGCCACGGCGCCTACGTCGCGCCGGACTGGGGCGCGGACTGGCTGCATCGTGAAGCCGAGGCGATCCTCGACCGCTGGGCCGCGCGCGAACACGGTCTCGCCAGCTACAAAGCGCTCGACGGCCCGACGCAGGCCGCCTACGCGGCCCGGGTGCAGGCGCTGCTGCGCCCGAACACCTGGAACGCGGACACGCAGACGATCACGGTCGATCCGGACCGCGCCGAGGCGATGGCGCAGGTCGCCGCGCACTACGTCAGCCTGTTCGGCAACGAACCGGAGACCGCGGCCCTGCGCGAGGCCTATGCCATGCGCAACGACACCGTGGACGGCGCCGAGAACCGCCAGGCGATGACCGCGTTCTTCTGGTGGGTGTCGTGGTCGCAGGTGACGCAGCGCCCCGGCCAGGAGATCAGCTATACCGCGAACTGGCCGGCCGACAAGCTGGTCGGCAACACGCCGCCGCCCAGCGCGCTGCTGTGGACGGTGTTCAGCGTGCTGTTCCTGATCGCGGGCGTGGGCCTGCTCGGCTGGCACTACGCGGTCAACCACGGCGAGGAGATGGCGCCGGTACTGCCCGCTTCCGATCCGCTGGCCGACATCAGGGTCACGCCGTCGATGCGCGCCACCGCCAAGTACTTCTGGGTGGTGATGGCGCTGTTCCTGGTGCAGATCCTGCTCGGCGCCACCACCGCGCACTACCAGATCGAAGGCCAGCAGGCGTACGGCTTCGCGCTGTCGGAGATCCTGCCGTATTCGCTCACCCGCACCTGGCACACGCAGCTGGCGGTGCTGTGGATCGCGACCGCGTGGCTGGGCATGGGCCTGTACATCGGCCCGGCGATCTCGGGGCACGAGCCGAAGTTCCAGCGGCTGGGGGTCAACGTGCTGTGGGTGTGCCTGATCGTGATCGTGGTCGGTTCGTTCGCCGGGCAGTGGTTCGCGGTGATGCAGAAGCTGGGCCTGGCGCACAACTTCTGGTTCGGCCACCAGGGCTGGGAATACGTCGACATCGGCCGCTTCTGGCAATGGTTCCTGTTCGTCGGCCTCGGCCTGTGGCTGCTGCTGGTGGGGCGCGCGCTGTGGCCGGCGATCGTCGGCGGTGGCGAGTCGAAATCGATCGTGCTGCTGCTGTTCCTGTCGGTGGTGGCGATCGGCGTGTTCTACGCCGCCGGGCTGATGTGGGGCGAGCACACCCACCTGTCGATGGTGGAGTACTGGCGCTGGTGGGTGGTGCACCTGTGGGTGGAGGGCTTCTTCGAGGTGTTCGCGGTGGCGGTGATCGCCTTCCTGTTCACCCGGCTGGGGCTGCTGCAGGTGAAGACGGCGACGATCGCGGTGCTGTTCGCCACCATCGTGTTCCTCGCCGGCGGCGTGCTGGGCACGCTGCACCACCTGTACTTCACCGGCACGCCGACCGCGGTCATCGCCCTGGGCGCGAGCTTCTCCGCGCTGGAGGTGGTGCCGCTGGCCTATGTCGGCTTCGAGGCCTACCACAGCTACAGGCTGGGCAAGGCGACGCCGTGGATGACCCGCTACAAATGGCCGATCATGTTCTTCATCGCGGTCGCGTTCTGGAACCTGGTGGGCGCGGGCCTGTTCGGATTCCTGATCAACCCGCCGCTGCCGCTGTACTACATGCAGGGCCTGAACCTGACGCCGCTGCACGGGCATACCGCGCTGTTCGGGGTCTACGGCATGCTGGGCGTGGGGCTGATGCTGTTCTGCCTGCGCGGGCTCAAGCCCGATGTCGAATGGAACGAGCGCGCGCTCTCGGTCTCGTTCTGGGCCTTCAACATCGGCCTGGCCGGGATGGCGCTGCTGACCCTGCTGCCGATCGGCGTGCTGCAGCTCAACGCGGCGCTGGAGCATGGCTACTGGTACGCACGCTCGGCCGAGTTCATGCAGCAGCCGCTGATCGACCTGCTGGTGTGGATGCGGGTGCCGGGCGACACGATCTTCAGCATCGGTGCGCTGGCGCTGGCCTGGTTCATGTTGCGGCTGTGGATCGTGCCGAAGCGGCGCGCCCTGCCGCTGCGCGAGGCGGCGGCGGGCGCCTGAACCCGTGACGGAGGATGCAGGGATGGAAGGATCGACGGGCCGCACGATCGCATTGGACCTGGTCGACAGGCCGGAGGTGGAGATCGACGCGGCGCTGGTCGCCGGCGGCTTCGGCCTGGACGTGGACGCGTTCCGCCGGCTCATGGACGAGCGGCGGATCGCGGTGCTGTGCGAGCGCGGCACCGGCGAGGACGCCGGTCGCTGGCGCGCCAGCTTCTACCGCGGAACGACTCGCGTGCGCATGGTGGTGGAACCCGACGGGACGCTGGTTGCGGGTGGCTACGAAGTCGCCGAGATGCCCGCGCGAGGAGCGTCGACGACGGGCGCGGATCGGCCCGCGCGCGCATGAATCCCGTGCTGCCGGGGTCTTGACCTGTGTCAACGTCGCCTTCCGCCGCGTCGCCCAACATGCCCGGCATGATCACTTCCGTTTCCAGGCCATCGCCACGGCTGCTCGCCGCCGCCCCGCACCGGCTGATGTTCTTCATCGGCGCCGGCAACCTGCTGCTGGCGATGGGATGGTGGGCCGCCTGGCTCGCCGCGCAGCGCTGGCCGGGGTTGCTGCAGGTGCCGCAAGCGGCGACATACGCTGGCTGGCTACATGCGTTCGTGATGCAGTTCCAGGTGCTGCCCAGCTTCTTCTTCGGCTTCCTGCTGACGGTGTTCCCGCGCTGGATGGGATTGCCGGACATCGCGCGCTGGCGCTATGCGCCGGTGGGCGTGGGCCTGTTCGGGGGGCAACTGGCGATGCTGCTGGGTGCGCTCGGGCTGGAGGTCGCGCTGGTGGTGGGCGTGCTGATGACGCTGGCCGGCTGGGGCGCGGGTGTGTGGATCCTCGGCCGGCTGTTGCTCGCCGAACGCGGACGGACCTGGCATGCGCGCTCGTGTTTCGCGGCGATGCTGCTTGGACTGGTCGGCGTAGCCTGCTTCGGTGGTTTCCTGGCGACCGGCTCGCCATGGTGGGTGTTCTTCGCCATCAAGCTCGGCACCTTCGGCCTGCTGCTGCCGGTGTACCTGACCGTCGCCCACCGGATGTTCCCGTTCTTCGCCGGCAACGCCGTGCCCGGCTACGTCGCATGGCGGCCGATGTGGTTGCTGGCCGCGATCTGGGCATTGGCCATGGCGCAACTTGCGCTCGAATTGCTGCATGCCTACGCGTGGCTGTGGCTGGTCGACGTGCCGATGCTGGCGCTGTCGTTGTTCGTGCTGTGGCGCTGGTGGCCGCGCGGCAATGCCCCGGGCCTGCTGTCGGTGCTGTTCGTCGGCCTGCTGTGGTGGCCGCTGACCTTCGCGCTGTTCTCGCTGCAGAGCCTGGCGTACCTGGCGACCGACGTCTTCGTGCTCGGGCGCGCGCCGGCGCATGCGCTGTTCATCGGCCTGTTCGGCAGCGTGCTGGTGGCGATGGTGAGCCGCGTCACCCAGGGACACTCCGGGCGACCGCTGGCGATGAACGGCCTGGCATGGTTCGCCTTCGTCGGCATCCAGGCGGTGGCGGCGCTGCGCATCGCCGCCGAGCTGATGCCGGATGTGCTGCTGTGGCAGGCACTGGCGGCACTGGGCTGGTTGCTGGTGCTTTCGCCCTGGGTGCTGCGCATCGGCCTGATCTACCTGTCCCCGCGCGTCGACGGCAAACCGGGATGAAGACGGCAACGCGTGGCCGCGCGGCCCCCGGCCGGCGCACGCCGATTCCGCAGGTTGGGCATCCCTGGATCCTCCCTTTGCCACGCGCTCGGGGGACGGGCCAGCTCCGGGCGTACCGGCGGCGGCCGTCCCTGCCTGGTCGTCCTCCGTGCGGACGCATCCCTGTCGCGTCGGCGGAAGAGGGGACAACGGTCCGCCTCCTGCCAGAGGTTCCTTGCCGATGATCGAGTTCTACCCGCAGATCAGGCACGTCCACATCGGCCTGGCCTTGCTCAGCGGCGCGCTGTTCGCGCTGCGCGGCCTGGCGCTCCTTGCCGGCATGCGCTGGCCGAACGCGGCGCCCGTGCGCTGGCTCAGCTACACCGTGGACACCGCGCTGCTCACCGCGGCGATGATGCTGCTCACGATCCTGCCCGGCGCGTTCTACGCCAACGGCTGGCTGGCAGTGAAGGTGGTGCTGATCGTCGCCTACGTGGTGCTGGGCGTGTTCGCCCTGCGCCGCGGTCGTACCCGGGCCGTGCGTGCGGCCTGCTTCGCCGGCGCGCTGCTGCTGTTCGCACAGGTCTATTTCGTCGCGCGCACGCATCACCCGCTGGGCGTGCTGTACCTGCTGGGCTGAGTGCCGGGCTCCCGGAGACCCGGCGTCGGCGTCCGCGCCTCGGGCGGTATCGTCGCCTGGCGCCGCCCCGGGCCGTCGGCACGATGGCCACGCCGCAGCCGGCAACGCAACGCGATACAATGCGCGCCCACTACTTTCCCGCTCCCGCTCCCGCTCCCGTAAGGCACGCGCGAGCCATCCCGACACAGATGACGCCACCCTAGCCAGGATCCACGCAGACGCTGCGCGCGCAAGCCCTGCAATGCGGCCTGTCGCGTGTCCCGAGACTGGTGTGCCTGTTCCGGCGGTGGCCGGGAAGTGGAGTGTCCTTGTTTTCGTCTGCCTTCTCGTCTTCGCGATTCCGCCAGGAATGGTTCGGCAACGTGCGCGGCGACGTGCTCGCCGGCCTCGTCGTGGCCCTGGCGCTGATTCCCGAGGCCATCGCGTTTTCGATCATCGCCGGCGTCGACCCCAAGGTGGGCCTGTACGCGTCGTTCTGCATCGCGGTGGTGATCTCCTTCACCGGCGGGCGCCCGGGCATGATCTCGGCCGCCACCGGTGCGATGGCGCTGGTGATGGTCGGCCTGGTCAAGGACCACGGCCTGCAGTACCTGCTGGCCGCGACCCTGCTGACCGGCGTGCTGCAGATCGTCGCCGGCCTGCTGAAGCTGGGTGCGCTGATGCGCTTCGTCTCGCGCTCGGTGATCACCGGCTTCGTCAACGCGCTGGCGATCCTGATCTTCATGGCGCAGTTGCCCGAACTGATCGGCGTTCCGTGGCTGGTCTACGTGTTCTGCGCCGCCGGCCTTGCGATCATCTACGGGCTGCCTTACCTGACCCGTGCGGTTCCCTCGCCGCTGGTCGCGATCGTCGTCCTCACCGCGGTCGCGATCGCGATGCAGGCGGACATCCGCGTGGTCGGCGACATGGGCGAACTGCCCGACAGCCTGCCGCTGTTCCTGTTCCCCGAGGTGCCGCTGACGCTGGAGACGCTGTGGATCATCCTGCCGGTGTCGGCCACGCTGGCGGTGGTGGGCCTGCTGGAGTCGCTGCTCACCGCGCAGATCGTCGACGACCTGACCGATACGCCCAGCGACAAGAACCGCGAATGCGCGGGGCAGGGCGTGGCCAACATCGCCTCAGGTTTCCTCGGCGGCATGGCCGGCTGCGCGATGATCGGGCAGTCGGTGATCAACGTGAAATCCGGCGGTCGTGGACGGCTGTCGGCGCTGGTCGCGGGCAGCGTGCTGCTGGTACTGGTGGTGTTCGCCGGACCCTGGGTGAAGCAGATCCCGATGGCCGCACTGGTCGCGGTGATGATCATGGTCTCGATCGGCACCTTCAACTGGAGCTCGATCCGCAACCTGCGCACGCATCCGAAGAGTTCCAGCATGGTGATGATCGGCACCGTGGTGGTGACGGTGTTCACCCACGACCTGGCCAAGGGCGTGCTCACCGGCGTGCTGCTGTCGGCGCTGTTCTTCGCGCGCAAGGTCGGCCAGGTGCTGCATATCGGTTCGACCGCGGCCGACGGGGGCCGCACGCGCCATTACACGGTCACCGGCCAGGTGTTCTTCGCGTCGGCCGAGCAGTTCGTGGCGGGGTTCGATTTCAAGGAGGCGGTGGAGCGCGTGCGCATCGATGTCGGCGGCGCCCACTTCTGGGACCTGAGCGCGGTCGGCGCGCTCGACAAGGTCGTGCTGAAATACCGCCGCGAGGGCACCGAGGTCGAGATCCTGGGATTGAACGATGCCAGCAGCACCCTGGTCGAGCGGCTGGGCGTGCACGACAAGCCCGACGCGGAGCGCCTGATGGGCGGGCACTGAGGAGACGATGATGACCACGGCAACGGCTGGACAGTCCCACCTCAACATCGGCGGCCGGGTACTGGCCGCGATCGACACCTCGGCCTACACCGACAGCGTCTGCAGCCATGCCGTCTGGGCCGCCGCGCGCCTGGAGGCGCCGCTGGAGTTCGTGCACGTGCTGGAGCGGCAGGCCGACGGCGCGCGCTTCAGCGATCTCAGCGGCAACCTCGCCCTGGGCACGCAGGAGGCGCTGCTCGAGCAACTGGTCGCGGTGGACGAAGCGCAGGGCAAGCTGGCGCAGGAGCGCGGACGGCTGCTGCTGCGCCATGCGCAGTCGATCGCCACCGCGCAGCGCGGCATCGAGGCGGAAACCCGCCTGCGCCACGGCGGCCTGGTCGACACCCTGCTCGACCTCGAGGACGGCGTGCGCCTGTACGTGCTGGGCAAGCGCGGCGAGCACGTCGACTTCGCCCAGGGCCACCTCGGCAGCGAGCTCGAGCGGGTGGTGCGTGCGGTGCATCGGCCGATCCTGGTGGCGTCGCGCGCGTTCGCCGACATCGCCCGCGTGCTGGTCGCCTTCGACGGCAGCGCGACCACGCGCAAGGGCATCGAGATGGTCGCCGCCAGCCCGCTGTTCCGCGGCCTGCATGTCGACGTGGTGACCGTGGGCAAGGATGGCGACGCCGCGCAGGCGCAGCTGCGATGGGCGCTGGACACGCTGTCGCGGGCGGGGCTGGACAACGCGGGACGCATCGTCGCCGGCGAACCCGACGACGTCATCGCCGGACTGGTGCAGGACGAGCGCATCGACCTGCTGGTGATGGGCGCCTACGGCCATTCGCGCATCCGCCGGCTGATCGTCGGCAGCACCACCACCACGATGCTGCGCACCTGCCGCATCCCCGTGCTGCTGTTGCGCTGACGGCGCGACAGCGCACGCGGTCCGGTCGTACCGCTGAAGTCGCGGCGCGACCGGTTCAGAATGCCTGCAACGCCACGGATGCGCCCACGCACCAGGCGACCACGGCGAGCACCGGCACGCGTCCGCTGGCGAGCAGTCCCAGCGCCACCGCCGCCACCAGCAGGTCGCCCGGGCCGCGGATGCCTTCGCGCCAGACCGGATCGTAGAAGGCCGCCGCCAGCAGCCCGACCACGGCGGCGTTGATGCCCGCCACGGCGCGGGCGGCGAACGGCCGGCGCACCAGCGCGGCCCAGAACGGCAGCACGGCCGCGAGCAGCAACAGGCCCGGCAGGAAGATGGCGACCAGCGCGAGGGCGGCGGCGGCCGCGGCCGGCATGCCCAGGGGAATGTCCGCGCCGAGGAACGCGGCCAGGGTGAACATCGGCCCCGGCACCGCCTGGGCGGCGCCGTAACCGGCCAGGAACACGTCGCCGTCGACCCAGCCCGGCGCGACCACGGCTTCCTGCAACAACGGCAACACCACGTGCCCGCCGCCGAACACGAGCGCGCCGGCGCGGTAGAACGCTGCGAAGACGCCACCCGCATCGGGCGCCGACGTCACCGGCAGCGCGAGCGCGGTCAGCAGCAGCGCCAGCCAGACGGCCAGCAGCATCGCAGCCGTGCGACGCCCGTGCGGCAGGGGTAGGGGCTCGAAGTCCTGCGATGCGACGCCTCGGCACAGTACGAGCCCGGCGCCGCTGCCCAGCACGATCGCGGCCAGTTGCGGCCAGGCGCCGGCAGTCGCCAGCACCAGCGCCGCGGCGGCGATGCCGATGCCGATGCGCGGCAGGTCCGGGACCACGCGTCGCGCCATCCCGGCCAGGCCATGAGCGACCACGGCCACGGCGAGCAGCTTCAGCCCCTGCACCACCGCCGGCATCCAGGCGTTGCCTGCGAGACCTGGAAGCAGCAGCGCCAGCACGAACAGGCACAGCGCCGAGGGCAGGGTGAAGGCCACGAACGCGGCGAAGGCGCCACGCCATCCGGCGCGCTGCAGGCCGAGCGCGAAGCCGAGCTGGCTGCTGGCCGGGCCGGGCAGGAACTGGCACACCGCCACCAGGTGCGCGAAGCGCGCTTCGCCCAGCCAGCCGCGACGCGCCACGCATTCGTGGCGCAGGTAGCCGATATGGGCGATGGGGCCGCCGAACGAGGTCAGGCCCAGCCGCAGGAAGGCCCGGAACACTTCACGGGCGGAGCCCGGCGGTGGGGTCGCGGTTCGCGGAAGGGGCGCGGCGTGTTTCAAAGCACCCGTCGCCCCTGCGCGTCGATCACCACCTCGCCGTCCTCCTTGGTGAAGGGGCGGGCCACCGGCGGCAGCAGGTCGAGCACCACCTCCGACGGCCGGCACAGGCGGATGCCGCGGTCGGTTTCCACGAACGGACGGTTGATCAGAACCGGTTCGGCGAGCATCGCATCGAGCAGGGCATCGTCGTCGAGCGAAGGATCGTCGAGCCCCATCTCCAGCCACGGCGTGCCCTTGCGGCGCAGCGCCTCGCGTACGGACAGGCCGGCGCCGGCGATCAGCTCGCGCAGGCGTTCGCGCGTGGGCGGCTCGTGCAGGTATTCGATGACCTGCGGCTCGATGCCGGCGTGGCGGATCAGCGCCAGCGTGTTGCGCGATGTGCCGCAGGCGGGGTTGTGGTAGATCACGGTGCGCATCATGCAATCCGTCAGCGACAGCAGGCCGGGCCGGCCGCCGCTTGCGCCGCCAAGGCCGGCGGCGCCGGCACGACCGGTGCGCTTTCGACCGCGCCCGAGGCCTGCGCGAGGGCCGTGGCCGCAACCGCACCCTTGCGCTCGCTGTAGCGGCTGGTGAGGTAGTTGCTGCGGCCACGGACCATGAGGGTGAACTTCACCAGCTCCTCCATCACGTCGACCACGCGATCGTAGTACGGCGAAGGCTTCATCCGCCCGCTCTCGTCGAATTCCTGCCAGGCCTTGGGCACCGACGACTGGTTGGGGATGGTGACCATGCGCATCCAGCGGCCGAGCACGCGCAGCGCGTTGACCACGTTGAACGACTGCGACCCGCCGCAGACCTGCATCACCGCAAGCGTGCGGCCCTGGGTGGGACGCACGCCGCCTTCCTCCAGCGGCAGCCAGTCGATCTGGTTCTTGAACACCGCCGTGGGGCTGCCGTGGCGCTCCGGGCTCACCCAGACCTGGCCTTCCGACCACAGCGACAGGCGCCGCAGCTCCTGCACCTTCGGGTGGTCTGCCGAGGTGCTGTCCAGCAACGGCAGGTCGTGCGGATCGAACACGCGGGTCTCGGCGCCCAGCGCGCGCAGCAGCCGCTGCGCCTCCAGCGCGAGCTTGCGGCTGAAGGATGCGGGCCGCAGCGAGCCGTAGAGCAGGAGGATCCGGGGCGGGTGTCCCGGGCCCGATGGATCCAGGCGGGCGGGGTCGGGGAGTTCGAGCGCGGCGGGGAGGAGGTTGGGCAGGTCGGGGTGGGTCATCGCTGTCTTGTCCATGCAATATTGTTCGACTATTCTAGAAACATGGAAATGAAAGACGCAACCACCGCGCTCGCCGCGCTCGGCCAGGACACCCGGCTGGCGGTGTTCCGCCTGCTGGTCGAGGCCGGTCCCGAGGGTTTGGCGGCAGGCGCGATCGCCGAGGCGCTGGCGGTGCCGCCGGCGACGCTCTCGTTCCACCTCAAGGAGCTCGGCGCGGCCGGCCTCGTGGTCGCGATGCCGCAGGGGCGTTCGATCCGCTATCGCGCCGACTTCGAGGCGATGGGCGCACTGATCGGGTTCCTCACCCACAACTGCTGCGGCGGCAACGCCGACGCCTGCCGGCCAGCGGCGTCATCGCGCAGCGCGGCGCGGCGCAAGGTGTCCGCAGCGTGATGCAGCCGGATCCCGCGGCGACGCCGGCTCAGGGCATGGGACCGTTCGAGCGGCACCTGAGCCTGTGGGTGCTGGCGTGCATCGTGGTCGGCACCACGGCCGGATGGCTGCTGCCCGGCGCCTTCACGACGCTGGGCGGAATGGAACTGGCGAGTGTGAACCTGCCGGTCGCGGTGCTGGTGTGGCTGATGATCGTGCCGATGCTGCTGAAGGTCGACTTCACCTCGATGGGGAAGGTGGGCCGGCAGTGGCGGGGCATCGGGGTCACGCTCGGGGTGAACTGGCTGTTCAAGCCGTTCCTGATGGCGCTGCTGGCGTGGCTGTTCCTGCGGGTGCTGTTCGCGCGCTGGCTGCCGACGGAACAGGTCGACGAGTACGTGGCGGGGCTGATCCTGCTCGGTGCTGCGCCGTGCACGGCGATGGTGTTCGTGTGGAGCCACCTGTCGGGCGGCGATCCGGAATTCACGCTGTCGCAGGTGGCCCTCAACGACGCGGTGATGGTGGTCGCGTTCGCGCCGATCGTCGCGCTGCTGCTGGGCATCTCCGCGATCCGGGTGCCCTGGGACACGCTGCTGCTGTCGGTCGCGATCTACATCCTGATTCCGCTCGCCGCCGCGGTCTGGCTGCGGCGTGCGCTGCTGCGCCGGGGAGGCATAGCCGCGCTTGAGCGTACGCTGGCGCGGCTCGGCCCCTGGTCGATCGGCGCGCTGCTGGCGACGCTGGTGCTGCTGTTCGGCTTCCAGGGCGGGCAGATCCTGCGCCAGCCGGTGGTGATCGTGCTGCTGGCGGTGCCGATCCTGGTCCAGGCCTACCTCACGTTCGGCGTGGGTTACTGGCTCAACCGCCGATTCGGCACGCCGCACTGCGTCGGTGGTCCCTCGGCGCTGATCGGCGCCAGCAACTTCTTCGAGCTCGCCGTCGCGACGGCGATCGTGCTGTTCGGCGTGGAGTCGGGCGCGGCGCTGGCGACGGTGGTGGGCGTGCTGGTCGAAGTGCCGGTGATGCTGTCGCTGGTGCGCGTGGTCAACGGCTCGCGCGGCTGGTACGAGGCGCGCGACCGGGCGTCCGTGCCACGTCCTCCCGGCTAGCTGCGCAGGCCGCGACGACGTCCCGTTCCAGTTTCCATCCAACCATTCCATCGGACATCGCATGAGCATTCGCATCGGCATCAACGGCTTCGGACGGATGGGGCGGCTGGCCCTGCGCGCGGCCTGGGCCGACCCGGACCTGTCCTTCGTCCACATCAACGACCCCGCCGGCGATCCGGCCACGCTGGCGCACCTGGTGCAGTTCGATTCGGTGCATGGACGCTGGGATCGCGACGTGCACGCGGAGGATGGCGCACTCGTGATCGACGGCGTGCGCATCCCGGTCAGCCGCAACCACGACATCGCCGCCAGCGACTGGTCGGCATGCGACGTGGCGATCGAGGCCTCGGGCAGGTTCCGCAAGCCCGACTCGCTGCAGCCCTACCTCGACCAGGGCGTGCAGCGGGTGGTGGTGACCGCGCCGATCAAGGCCGCCGGCACGCTCGACATCGTCATGGGGGTCAACCACCAGCGCTTCGATCCGGCGCGGCACCGGATCGTCTCGGCCGCGTCCTGCACCACCAACTGCCTCGCGCCGGTGGTCAAGGCGATCCACGAAGGCATCGGCATCCGCCACGGCAGCCTGACCACGATCCACAGCCTCACCAACACCCAGGTGATCGTCGACGCGCCGCACAAGGACCTGCGCCGCGCGCGCGCCTGCGGCAGCAGCCTGATCCCGACGTCGACCGGCTCGGCGACCGCGATCGCCGAGATCTTCCCCGAACTGCGCGGTCGCCTCGACGGCCACGCCGTACGCGTGCCGCTGACCAACGCCTCGCTCACCGACTGCGTGTTCGAGGTCGAGCGCGCGACCACGGTGGAGGAGGTCAACGGACTGCTGCGCGCCGCGGCGGAAGGCGAACTGGCCGGTATCCTCGGCTACGAGACGCGGCCGCTGGTGTCGATCGACTTCCTGCACGACCCGCGCTCGGCGATCGTCGACGCACTGTCGACCCTGGTGGTCAACGGCACCCAGGTGAAGATCTACGCCTGGTACGACAACGAGTGGGGCTACGTGAACCGCACCATGGAACTGGTGCGGCTGGTCGGCAAGGCGGGTTGAGGCATGCCCGCGCGGCTGTCGCCGGACGTGCGCCGGTACCTGCTGGTCACCGGCAACTACTGGGCGTTCACCCTCACCGACGGCGCGCTGCGCATGCTGGTGGTGCTGCATTTCCACCAGTTGGGTTACAGCCCGCTGCAGATCGCGATGCTGTTCCTGTTCTACGAGATCTTCGGCGTGGTCACCAACCTCGTCGGCGGCTGGCTGGGCGCGCGGATCGGGCTCGATCGCACCATGCACATCGGCCTGGCGCTGCAGGTGCTGGCGCTGGGCATGCTGCTGGTGCCGGCCGCGTGGCTGACCGTGGTGTGGGTGATGGCGGCGCAGGCGCTGTCGGGCATCGCCAAGGACCTCAACAAGATGAGCGCCAAGAGCAGCATCAAGCTGCTGGTGGCGGACGACCGGCCGGGCACGCTGTATCGCTGGGTGGCGGCGCTCACCGGTTCGAAGAACGCGCTCAAGGGCGTCGGCTTCTTCCTGGGGGGCGTGCTGCTGACGATGGTCGGCTTCGCGCCTGCGGTGGCGATCATGGCCGCTGCACTGCTGCTGGTGTGGCTGGCGAGCCTGGTATTGCTCAAGGGCGATCTGGGCAAGGCCAGCGCGCGGCCGAAGTTCCGCGACATCCTCTCCAAGAGCCGTGCGATCAACCTGCTGTCGGCGGCGCGGATGTTCCTGTTCGGGGCGCGCGACGTGTGGTTCGTGGTGGCGCTGCCGGTGTTCCTGGCGACCACGCTGGGCTGGGACTTCTGGCGCGTGGGCGGGTTCATGGCCGCCTGGATCATCGGCTACGGCATCGTGCAGTCATTGGCGCCTTACCTCACCGGTCGCCATGACGCGCGCATGCCCGGCGGTCGCGCTGCGTTCGCGTGGGGCGCGGCGCTGGCACTGGTGCCGCTGGCGATGGCGGGAATGCTGACGGCGGGCCTGTCGCCGCAGCCGGTGCTGGTGGGTGGGCTGGCGGTGTTCGGTGTGCTGTTCGCGGTCAATTCGTCCCTGCACAGCTACCTGATCGTCGGCCATGCGGCGCGCGACGGTGTGTCGCTGGACGTGGGCTTCTACTACATGGCCAACGCGATGGGCCGCCTGCTGGGCACGGTGCTGTCGGGCTGGGTGTTCCAGGTGGCGGGGATCGGCGCGTGCCTGGCGATCTCGGGCGTGTTCATCGCGCTGGCGGCGCTGATCGTGCGCGCATTGCCGCCGGTGGCAGCCGCCGCGGAGGCAGCGGCTCGGCCATGAGTGCGTAGCGCCGCCAGACGCGGCCGCCAGGGCAGTCGCGGTTGTCGGGCAGACGCGCTCGACAAGTTGCGCAGGACGGATGGAGTGCGGGGATCCAGCGAACCCGGCTGGCACGTCGCGGTCACCCGGGACCGCCCCCGCGCGACACCGGCAGCCGCCATCCGCGGCGGATGGCCAGCCAGCGCAGCACGAAGCAGGCTGCGGCGCCGCCGACGGCGACGGGCGCGGGCGGCAGGTCCAGCGCATCGCCGACCACCACCACCGTCGCGCCGGCGAACGCCGCGATCGCGTACAGCTCGCGCTGCAGCACGCTCGGAACCTGCGCCACCAGCACGTCGCGCACGATCCCGCCGCCGACGCCCGACAGGATGCCGAGCATGATCGCGCCGGTCGGGCCGAGTCCGGCCTCGAGCGCCTTGTCCGCGCCGAGTACGGCGAACAGCGACAAGCCGACCGCGTCCGACAGTTGCACCGGGTTGCGCATCCGCTCGACCCGTTCGTGGCGGTAGAAGGTCAGCAGGCCCGCCGCGCTGGAGATCGCGAGATAGCGCCAGTCGAGCACCGACACCGGCGGGGTCGCGCCCAGCAGCACGTCGCGGACGATGCCGCCGGCGGTGGCCGCAGCGAACGCCAGCACCAGCACGCCGAACAGGTCGAGGCGATGGCGCACCGCCACCAGCGCGCCGCTGATCGCGAACGCGAAGGTGCCGACGAAGTCGATGATCGCGATGAAGGTGGAGGTCATGATCCGTTCGCCCGAGGTGCGCGGGGGAGGGTAGGCGGTCAGCGTGCCCCGGGGAAGCGCCTTGTTTGCCGGGAGCATTGTTCTCCTGGACAACGGGATCGGGCCATCATTCTGATGGCTGGTGGGAGGCCGGCTCCCGGTCGCGTGCGACTTCGGAGGGGCCGCAGTGCCCCGGGCAGGGGTCGCGCACCGCTCGGGCAGACGTCCCTGTCCGCACTCACGGCCGCGGCACATCCCTGTGCCGCTTGCGCAACCCCTGCCCGGAACACTGCGGCGCGTCGGCGTCAGTTCCGCGCCTTCGGGGGGCGCGTGCGGCGATGCCTTCCAAGTGTCCAACCGCGGTCGAAGACTTTCGATAGGGGCTGCCGTTGCGCGGAGCAGCGTAGGCGCGGGGGGGCGCCCGGGGTCCGATGCTTCGCGGCACCGGCACATCGCTTTGCCGTTCTGGAACTGCTGCTTTCGGAGCATCGCAGCACGAGCAGCGATGAGCCGTGCCCTGGCGCCCGGGGATCGCGGCAAGCAAGACATGGATGTCTTGCGCGCGAGTCAGGGCAGGATGCCCTGACCGAGCGGAAAGCGATCCCCGGGCGCCAGGGCGCGGCGTCCATCCGGAGCCCCGAAAAGAGAGTGTTCCATCGCGCGCCCATTTCTCCCTCGTTTGGGGAGAAGAACAAAAAAGCCCCCGCTTGCGCGGGGGCTTCCGGCGACGGGGAGACGCCGGATCAGTTGCTGGACGGCAGGGAAAGGTCCGTATCCGGCGCGATCGCGCCGACTGCCGAGGGCGTGGTCATCAGGTCGTGGTTCCACTTGTCGCCCTCGACCTTGAAGTGGGCCGCCGCACCGAGCAGCACCGCCTCGATCAGGTTGTGGTTGACGTAGGCGTACATGCCGGGCTGGTGGAAGGTATACAGCGCGGCGCCCGCCGAACCGCCGCGGATGAACCAGGTCTCCAGGTCCTTGAGCGGGGCGTTGTTGAACTTGCCTTCCTCCCAGACGTAGTCGCCATGGCCGCCGATCAGGTGCGGGCGGGTGTCGCGGTTGGCTTGCGAATGCACCACCAGCACGGTCTCGCCGACCTTGCTCTTCATCGCGTTCTCGCCCGTCAGGGCCCCGGCGGCGCCATTGAAGACCACGTGCGAGGGCACCAGTCCGCGCATCGCCGCGAGCGTGTCGGGCAGCGATTCGGCATGCGACCCGTAGGCCTTGAAATTGCCGTCGGCGTCGCGCGGGATGTAGAACTCGGTCTCGCCGACGTAATAGGCGCGGTCGTAGCGGAGCGCCTTGCCTTCGCCGTCCTTCAGGCCGTCGCGCGGCAGCACCATGATCGTGCCGTGCATGCCGGCGACCACGTGCCAGGGGGTCATCGGGCCGCCCGGGGCGCAGTGGTAGACGAAGGTGCCGGGGCGCGTGGCCTTCCAGCGCAGCGTGACTTCCTCGCCCGGCTGGACCACCGTCAGGTCGCCGCCGCCCATGGCACCGGTGGCGGCGTGGAAGTCGATGTTGTGGGGCATCGTGTTGCTGGCCAGGTTGACCAGGGTGACTTCCACGTAGTCGCCCTCGTGCACCACCATCAGCGGGCCGGGGATCGAGCCGCCGAAGGTCATCGCATGCATCTTCGTGCCCTCGCCGTCGATGGTGATTTCCTTCTCGACGATCGGCAGGGTGAACTGCACGACCTTCGGGCCGCCCTTGGCGACCTGGTCGTGCTCGTGCACCAGCGGCGGGCGCTTGAGCTGGACCTGCTGGCGGGGCAGGGCTGCCAGGTCGGATGCCTGGTCGAGCGTGCGGTTGACCAGTTCCAGCGCGTCGACCGCATGGGCGGGCGAAGGCGCGCCGGCGGCCGCGAGGGCCAGGGCCGATGCCAGAAGGGTTGTCTGCAGCAGTTTCATGAGGCTCTCCTCGATGTCCTCGGGTGTCTGGAGGCATCGTGGAGCCGGGGCGTCGGGAAGCACTTGATCGGCGTCAAGCCGGCGCCCGCGCCGGGCGCTGCACGCGCGGCAGTTGCGGCCGGCTTGACGTGGATCAAGCCGGCGGGATCAGCCGCAGGGCTTGTCCTTGGCGAACGGATTGAGCCGCCGCACCCAGCTGTCGCCGCAGTCGATGTCGACGGGCGCGTTTTCCGCGGCTCGCGCGGCGGCCCGACGCGCCTGCCCGTCGCGGCGTGCCTGTTCGACCGCGGCGATCCGGGCGCGGATCTGGGGCAGGGCGGCCACCGCCGCGCGCTCGCCCTCGAGGATCGCGGCGTTGCGCTGCTCGAAGCTCACGGGGCCGATCTCATTGACCTGCGGCCGGATGACCACGTCGGCGCGCGCTAGCTCCTGCCGTCCCAGCGTCTGGCCCATGATCGTGATCGACTGGTTGACGATGCCGGCCATGCCGGTCGGCGTGCTGCCGCCGGCCTTGCTGGAGATGTCGATGGCGATGACGATGTCGGCGCCGAGCTGGCGCGCCGCATCCACCGGCACCGGACTGACCACGCCGCCGTCGACGTAGCTGCGCCCGCCGATGCGGGTCGGTTCGAACACCCCCGGCACGCTGCTCGATGCGCGCACCGCCTGGCCGGTGTTGCCGCGCACGAAGACCACGCGGTCGCCGGTGTCCAGGCGCGTCGCCACCGCCGCGAAGGGCTTCTTCATCCGTTCGATCGGCAGCCTGCCGACCTCCGCGTTCACGTAGTCCTGCAGCGCCTGGCCCTGCACCAGGCCGCCGGAGAACAGGCGCACGTCGCGCAGGGTCGATTCGTCCAGCGCCACCGCGCGTTCCTGGATGCGGAACGGATCCATGCCGCTGGCATACAGCGCGCCCACCACGCTGCCGGCACTGGTGCCGGCGACCACGTCGGCGCGGATGCCGTTGGCCTCCAGCATCTTGATCGCGCCGATATGGGCGAAGCCCTTGGCCGCGCCGCCACCGAGCGCCAGGCCGATGCGCGGGGGCGGCGGTGCCGCGGGTGCGACCGGGACGGGCGCCGGCGGCATGTCCGCGCGCGGCGCATCGCGACCGGCGCAGGCCGCCAGCAGCAGGAACAGCAGCGGCGCGAGCGGGAACGGGGAGGGCGCGGGCAGGATCGGGCGCATGCGGATCATCGTCGGGGAGCGCAGCGAGGATAGCGGCCGCGGGCCTGTCGCCAGCTGAAGCGGCCGATGGCGAGCGCCGGCCTGGGTGCAGGCATGAAAAAGGCCGGTTTCCCGGCCTTGTTCAATGCAAGTCGATTGGTGGAGCCAGGGAGGATCGAACTCCCGACCTCGTCATTGCGAACGACGCGCTCTCCCAGCTGAGCTATGGCCCCATGGCGGACGCGATTATACGGATGTGGGGGCGGTGTCGCCAGCCGCCTCCAGCAGCGGCGACAGCGACGGTTCGAGCTGGGCGCGGCGCCAGCCCGAGAGCACGCCGGGCCAGTCCTCGCCGTCGAGCAGCGATTCCAGCCAGCGCCGCGAAGCCAGCACGCCATCGGGCAGCCCCAGTTCGACGCTGCGCGCGGAGACTGCGTCCTGCAGCCGCCGCAGCGCCTTGCGGTCGCGCTCGCTGGTGCGCGGCTCCGGGGCCTCGTCCTCGTCCGGCAGCGGCGTCTCCAGGGCGCTCCACACCGACCCGGCGAGCTTGCGCGGGGCCTTGGGGTGCGCGTCGAACAGGCGCTCGAGCGCGGCGCGGTCGGCTGGCGCCTCGCGCGCCAGTGTGGTCGCCAGCTCGTTGTCCAGCACCCAGTTGCGCGGCCGGTCGCTGCGCCGCGCCTGCGCGTCGCGCCAGCGCAGCAGCCGCAGCAGGCGTCGCCGGGCGGCATCGTCGAGGAACTGCGCGCTGCGCAGGGACAGGTGCGGCCAGCGCTCGCCCTCGTCGTTGCGCGCGCCGTCCAGCAGCCGTGCGCAATCCTCGGCGAACCATTCCTCTCGTCCGAGCGCGCGCAGCTTCGCCGACAGCACGTCGTGCAGCGCGAACAGGTGGCGCACGTCCTCCGCGGCGTAGTCGAGCTGCGCCGGCGAGAGCGGGCGCTTCATCCAGTCGGAGCGGGTCTCGCCCTTGTCGACCGCGATCCCGAGCAGGTCCTGCACCAGCCGCTGGTAGCCCAGGCCGGCGCCGACGCCCGCCAGCGCCGATGCGATCTGGGTGTCGAACAGCGGATCGGGCACCACGCCGCAGGTCTGGCGCAGCGCGACCAGATCCTCGCTGGCGCTGTGCATGACCTTGACGATGGACCGGTCCGACAGCAGCGGCGCCAGCGCGTCGGCCATGCCGCCCGCGAGCATGTCGACCAGCAGGATCGTCGGCGCTCCCGGCGCGGGCGCCTCGATCGCGACCTGCACCAGCGACAGCTGCGGCCAGTAGGTCCGCTCGCGGATGAACTCGGTATCGATCGCGACCCGCGTGGTCGCGGTGGCGAGGTGCGAACGGAGGACGGCGGGGTCTGCGACCCAGAACACTGGCGATGACGACATGGGAAGGCAGCCTACCGGTGGGCGGGTCGCGATGGCAATCCTGCAACGCCCGCGACCGCGGGAGCCCTCGAGCCACGCGCCGCGCGTCGCGATGGCTTAATCTGGTATGGATGCCGTCGAGGAAGTCCGTTCTGCGTGGGACCTGGATCGCGCTGGCGGTTGGCGCCCTGTGTTGCGCCGGCTGCGCGCGCGATCAGGCGGGTCCGGAAGCCCCGGGCACGCAAGCCGTCGCCGCGGACGACGCCACGCTCGCGGGAGGCGCCGGCAGCGTCACCATCAGCGGCGACGACAGCGTGGCCGGGAGCCTGACCTGGCAGGTGCCGGCGGTCGCACTCGAAGGCGCGAACCTGGACGAGCTCCGGCGCAAGGCGACCGCCGCACTCGCGGATGGGCACCTGCACGAGGATGCCGACGCCGCGATTCCGATCTACCTGGCGCTGTCGACACTGCCCGAGCACAGCGGTTTCGCCGAAGCGGGCCTGCGCCGCGCCCTGCGGCTCGTGCTCGACCAGGGCGACGCGGCGCTTGCGGATGCCGGCGACGACCCGGTCGCGCTCGATCGCGCCCGCAGGCTTGCGGCGGTGGCGCGCACCGTCGACGGCAGCGACGGCAAGGTGCTCGACTTCCTGCAACGGGTCGACGTGGCCGAACGCGTCCGGGCGCTCGACGAAGCCGGCGAACGCGCGCTCGCGCAGGGGGAGCTCGGCGAGGAAGGGGGTGGCGCGCTGGCCGCGTTCCGCGAGGCGCTCGAGCTGCAGCCGGCGCAGCCCAGGGCCATGCAGGGAATGGCCGCGGTGGAAAGTGCGTTGATCCGGCGGGCCGAGGACGCGGCGGAATCCGCCGATTTCGACGCGGCGCTGCGCTGGCTGGCGCACGCGGCCGAGGTGCGGCCGGATTCCGGACTGGAAACTGTGGCCGATGCGCACGCGCGCATCTCGGGGCTGCGCGCCACCCGCATCGCGCGGCTGCGCGACCTCGGCATCGCCGCGCTGCCGAAATTCGGCGGCGTCGACGTCGCACGTCGCCACCTGGCCGAGATGCTGCGCATCGCCCGACCCGGCGACCCGGCGGCCACCGAGTTGCGCGAACGCATCACCCTGGCGGTCCATTACGGCCTGTATGCGCCGGGGCAGGTGTTCACCGATGCGCTCGGTACCGGGGGGCGCGGCCCGCAGATGGCGGTGGTCCCCCACGGGGCGTTCACGATGGGCGCGCCCGACGGCGAACCGGGCGCCAGCGACTACGAACGCCCGGCGCACCCGATCCGCTTCGAGCGCGGCTTCGGCATGTCGATCCGCGAGGTGACCGTCGGCCAGTTCCGACGCTTCATCGCCGCGACCGGGTACCGCACCCGCGCCGCGCGGCGCGGCTTCTCGATGGTCTACGACGAGCGCAGCGGCAACTTCGTGCGCCGCAGTGGCGTGGACTGGCATTCGGACTACCTGGGCCGCCCTGCGGACGACGGCCTGCCCGTGGTCCATGTCAGCGCGCGCGATGCGCAGGCCTACGCGGAGTGGCTGGCGACGCAGACCGGCAAGCGCTACCGGCTGCCGAGCGAGGCGGAATTCGAGTACGCGCTGCGCGCCGGCGGCAGCGGGCGCTACCCCTGGGGAAACGGCGAACCGCCGCCGCGCGCGGCCAACACCACCGGCGCGCTCGACCGCTCGCCGGCGGGCAAGACCTGGACCAACGCGTTCAGCGGATACGGAGACGGCTACTGGGGCCCGGCCCCGGTCGGACGGATGGCGCCGAATGCATGGGGCCTTCACGACCTGGCTGGCAACGTCAGCGAGTGGATGGCCGACTGCTGGCATGATGGCTACCGGCGGGCACCGAAGGACGGTTCGGCCTGGATTAACCCCGGCTGCCGCGACCAGGTCATCCGTGGAGGTTCCTGGGCGAGCTCGCCGGCGCAGACGCGCTCGGCGTGGCGCGCCCCGGCGAACGTGGACACCACCAATGCCCGACTCGGCTTCCGCGTCGTGCGCGACTTGTGATGCAGCGGAGGCAGGGAGATGCGACGTGACCCGTTCGGTGGCCGCCACGGACAACAGCCCGCAGGGCGCAAGCGCGGCATCAACCCGCGCTTCATCATCCTGCTGCTGTTCGCCGGCTACGGCGTCTACTACTACTTCTCCAACCAGGCGGTCGATGCGGTCACCGGCGAGTCGGTGCTGATCGACAAGGGCCTGTCGATCGAGGACGAGAAGGCGCTCGGGCTGCAGGCCTACGAGGAAATCCTCTCGCAGGAGCAGCCGGTCGACCCCAATTCCCAGATCGCCCGCCAGGTGCGCGACATCGCCCGGCGCCTGATCGCCAAGGTGCCGGAGGTGGAGGCCGCGCTCGCGGCCGAGCACGACCTGCCGGCGCCGACGTTCTCGCGCGGTTTCGAGTGGGAGGTCAACGTCATCCAGTCCGAGCAGGCCAATGCCTTCTGCCTGCCCGGCGGCAAGATGGCGGTTTACACCGGCCTGGTGCCGGTGGCGCAGAACGAGAACGCGATGGCGGTGGTGATGGGCCACGAGATCGCGCATGCGCTGCTGCGCCACGGCGCCCAGCGCATGGCCCAGCAGAAGCTCAGCCAGGTCGGGCAGATGGCCGGCGCGATGAGCGGCATGGACCCTCAGCAGCAGCAGATGATCATGGCGGCGATGGGTTACGGTTACCTGCTGCCGTACGCGCGCAAGCACGAAACCCAGGCCGACGAGGTGGGGTTGATGCTGGCCGCCGCGGCCTGCTTCGACCCGCAGGAATCGGTGCCGCTGTGGGAGCGGATGGGCGCGGCCAGCGGCGGCCAGGCGCCGCCGGAGTTCTCGTCCACCCATCCGAACCCCGGCACCCGCATCGCCAACCTGCAGTCGCTGATGCCCAAGGCGCTGGAGTACCGCAAGCGCTTCTGCACGGAGTCGGGGGGCGCCGCGCGTTAGCGCGCCACGTCCGCCCCTCTCGCTGGCATTGCCTGTATTGATCGGTACGCCCGCTGGTGGCGCACGGCACGTCGGTGTTGCCGGACGCACGCTGGCTTGCAGCGCATCGGCCCGATACCCGCTCGCGCAACCCCGGGGCAGGTGCCTGGCGCGTGTTCGCGACCTGGACCGTAATCGACGGGCAAACGGCGCGGCAGTCGGACCCGGCGCGCCGACGCGCCGGCGGCCTCAGAACGCCATGTACAGGCCGCCGTTGACCGGGATGTTGGCGCCGGTGATGTAGCCGGCCGCGTCGTCGCTCAGGAACTCGACGGTGCGCGCGATCTCGTCCGGATGGCCGAGGCGGCCGACCGGGACCTTGTCCACGATGTCCTGGCGGATCTCGTCGGGAATCGCCGCCACCAGCGCGGTCTCGCAGTATCCGGGGGAGATTGAATTGACGGTCACGCCCTTGCGCGCCACCTCGCGGGCCAGCGCCATGGTGAAGCCGTGCATGCCGGCCTTGGCGGCGGAATAGTTGGTCTGGCCGAACTGGCCGGTCTGGCCGTTGACCGAACTGATGTTGACGATGCGGCCGAAGCCGCGTTCGGCCATGCCCCCGATCGCGTGCCGGCACAGGTTGAACACGCTGTCGAGGTTGACCGACAGCACCGCGTCCCACTGCGCGCGCTCCATCTTGCGCAGCGTGGTGTCGCGGGTGATGCCGGCGGCATTGACCAGGATGCCCAGCGGGCCGTGCGCCGCCTCCGTATCGCGCACGAAGACTTCGCAGGCCTCGAAGTCGGACACGTCCAGCGCCGCGAAGTGGATGTCGTGGCCCTCGACCTCATGGGCGAAGCGCGCCACCCGCTCGGGATGGCCGCCCAGGTCGGCGGCGACGACGCGGCGACCGGCGCGCGCCAGGGCGATGCAGATGGCCGTGCCGAGTCCACCGATGCCGCCGGTGACGACGGCTACGCGCTTGTTCATGGGATGAATGGGGGGGAAGGGAAGAAGGATCGGGCGGCCATCGGACGCCCCCGCGGCGCGGACGGTCAGCGGCCGCGCTTGGGGTCCGGCGGGCGACGCTCCGGATCCGGCTTCTGGCCGACGCTGCCGGTCAGGTTCTTCTGGAACTCCTTCCAGAGTTCCATGTTGCGTTCGGTCAGCTGGTTCATCATCGCCCACGGCGTCTGTCCGAGCATGCCGCCCATCTGCTGCCGGAACTGCTGCTGCTGGTCCAGGAACGCCTGCATCGAACGTTCCAGGTAGCTGCCCATGAACCCCTGCAGCGAATCTCCGTAGAAGCGGATGATCTGGCTCAGCAGCTGGGTGGACAGCACCGGCTCGCCGTCGGACTCGTGCTCGGCGATGATCTGCAGCAGGACCGAACGGGTGAGGTCGTCGCCGGACTTGGCGTCGCGGACCTCGAACTCCTCGCCGTCGACGATCAGCTGGCGCACGTCCTCGATCGTGATGTAGCTCGAGATCTCGGTGTCGTACAGGCGGCGGTTGGGGTACTTCTTGATGATCCGGGTCGAAGCCATTGGAACGGATGCCCGAAGGATGGTGCCGCGCAGCATGGCGCAGCGCAGCACGGCTTGCAAGCCGACGCGTTCAGGCCTCCCGGCCCGCGTCTAGTCGTGCGGTCGGGCGGGCAGGCGTGCTGCGCAACATACGGACGCGTCCGGGACCAGGATGCGCAACAAAAAGGCCGGCATGACCGGCCTTCTCGCTGTCGCCGCGGTCGGCAGGGGCGCGACTACCAGCCCATGTGGTGGCCGCCGTTGATGTCGAGGTTGGAACCGGTGATCCAGGCGGCCTGGTCGTCGACCAGGAAGGCCACCGCGTAGGCGATCTCCTCGGGCTTGCCGAGGCGCCCGGTGGGGATGTCGGCGGCGATCTTGGCGCGCACTTCCTCGGGCACCGCCATCACCATGTCGGTGGCGACGTAGCCGGGCGAAACCGTGTTCACGGTGATGCCCAGCTTGGCGTTCTCGCGCGCCAGGGAAATGGTGAAGCCGTGCATGCCCGCCTTCGCCGCCGCGTAGTTGGCCTGGCCGTACTGGCCCTTGAGCCCGTTGATCGAGCTGATCTGGATGATCCGGCCCCACTTGCGGTCACGCATGCCCTCGATCACCGGCCGGGTGACGTTGAACACCGAGTTGAGGTTGGTGTTGATGACGTCGTTCCACTGTTCGGCCTTCATCTTGTGGAAGGTGCCGTCGCGGGTGATGCCGGCGTTGTTGACCAGGATGTCGACCGGGCCGAGGACCCGTTCGACCTCGCGCACCATCGCCTCGGCTTCCGCCGGCGAGGTCACGTCGCCCTTGACCAGGGTGAACTCGTAGCCGTCGGCCTTCATCTGCGACTGCCACGCCCTGGCCTTCTCCTCGCTGCGGTAGTTGGTCGCCACCTTGTGGCCCTGGTCCGCGAGCTTCTTGCAGATCGCCGTGCCGATTCCGCCGGTACCACCGGTTACCAGAGCCACCCGTGTCGTCATGTCCCGCTTCCTTTTCGTTTCGCCGCCGCCGCGGCACCACGGACAGTCTAGTCGCCGTGGGCGACAGTCGTGTTGTGCATCGCGGCGTGGAGGCCGGTGGGCGCGCGCGGAATCCGCGCCGGATCGAAGGCGGCGAGCGCGGCCGCGAGGAAGCCGTCAGGCGATCGGGCGGTATCGACCGCGCCCGGGTCCTGGCCGAGTACCTGCCAGGCAAGGTGCAGCGCCGGCATCGGCGCGCGATCGTCCACGGGGAAGGCGGCCTGCGACTTCGACAGCTTGCGGCCGGCGTCGTCGAGCACCAGCGGCAGGTGCGCGTAGCGTGGCGTGGGCAGCCCGAGGCGTTGCTGCAGCAGGATCTGGCGCGGCGTCGAATCGAGCAGGTCGGCGCCGCGGACCACGTCGGTGATGCCCTGTGCAGCATCGTCGACCACCACCGCCAACTGGTAGGCCCACAGGCCGTCGGTGCGGCGCAGGACGAAATCGCCGACCGTGCTGGCCACGTCCTGGTGGACATGGCCGTGGATTGCGTCCTCGAACCCGATGCTGCTGCCGGCAGGGACACGCAGGCGGATGGCGGGATCGGGGCGCCGTGCGCCCGGCACGCACTGCCGGTGGATGCCAGCGGTCTCCGCCAGCGCGGCGCGACTGCAGTGGCAGACGAACGCGTCGCCGCCGTCCAGGAGCCGCTCCAGCGCTTCGGCATACGCGGCGCCCCGTGCTCCCTGCCACAGCACCGGGCCGTCGCCGTGGAGGCCGAAGGCAGCCAGCGTTCGCAACTGCGCCAGTGCCGCACCGGGTTGCTCGCGCGGCGGGTCGAGGTCCTCGACCCGCACCAGCCACCGGCCACCTGCGCGCCGCGCCATCAGCCAGCTGCCGAGCGCGGCGACCAGCGATCCGGGGTGCAGCGGTCCGGTGGGCGAGGGCGCGAAGCGGCCGAGATGGAGGGAAGGCGTGGGCATGGACGGCGGCTGAACGGTTCGGCGGGCGGACGCCGCCCGCGCTGATGATCGCCGCGCGCGACTTGAATTTCATCCCCGGCACCCCTAACCGTTACCCACGGCGGGCGCCCCCGCGGCCCGCCTTCCTCCCCGAGAATCCGCACATGTTCAAGCGCATCACGCTGTTCCTCCTCACCAATCTCGCGGTGCTGGCCCTGGTCAGTGTCGTCATGTCGATCCTGGGCGTGAATCCGTCGACCTTCGCCGGGCTGCTGGTGTTCGCCGCGCTGTTCGGTTTTGGCGGCTCGCTGCTCTCCCTGTTCCTGTCGAAATGGACCGCCAAGCGCTTCAGCGGCGCGCAGGTGATCGAGCAGCCGCGCAACGAGACCGAGCGCTGGCTGGTCGAGACCGTGCGCCGCCAGGCGCAGGCCGCGGGCATCGGCATGCCCGAGGTGGCGGTCTACGACGCGCCAGAGATCAACGCCTTCGCCACCGGCGCCAACCGCAACAACGCACTGGTCGCGGTCTCCACCGGCCTGCTGCGCTCGATGGACCGCGACGAGGCCGAGGCGGTGCTCGGCCACGAGGTCGCGCACGTCGCCAACGGCGACATGGTGACGATGGCGCTGTTGCAGGGCGTGCTCAACACCTTCGTGATCGTGCTCGCGCGGGTGGTGGCCCGTGCGCTGAGCCAGTACATGGGCCGCGACATGGGCGGGATGGCGTATTTCGCCGTGGTGTTCGCGCTGGACATGATCTTCGGCCTGTTCGCGAGCATGATCGCGATGTGGTTCTCGCGCCACCGAGAGTTCCGTGCCGACGCCGGTGGCGCGGCCCTGGCCGGCAGGCACAAGATGATCGCCGCGCTGGAGCGGCTGGCGCAGAACCACGGCCAGAACACGCTGCCCAAGCAGATCGCCGCGTTCGGCATCAGCGGCGGCATCGGCCACGGCCTCAAGCGCCTGCTGATGAGCCACCCGCCGCTGGAGGAGCGCATCGCCGCCCTGCGCGCCGCACCGCCGGAGACCCTGCGCGAGGGCGTGGCGGTCTAGAAGCCGTGATTGGTGTTTGGTGATTGGGCTCTCCGGACCCAGGTGAATCCTCATCGATGAAAACGTAGAAAGGCGCGGACTTCCGCGCCTTTCGCTTTCTCGAATCACCAATCACCAATCACGAATTACCAGTCACCAATCACCCATCATTCGAAGTCGTAGTTCATCACCGGACTCGCGGTGGCCAGGAAGTGGCCCTCGACGTAGTCCACGCCCGACGAGAACAGGATCGACATGCTGGCCGCGTCCTGCACGTACTCGGCGATGGTGCGGATGCCCAGTTCCCGCGCGCGCTTGGCGATGTCGCGGACCCGGGCCTGGTTGTCCTCGTTGCGCGGCAGGTCCTCGATGAAGCTGCGGTCGATCTTGAGGATGTTCGGCTTCAGGTGGGCCAGCAGCTGGAACGAATCCAGGCCGACGCCGAACTGTTCCAGCGCGAGCCGGCAGTCGAAGCGGCCGATCGCATCTGCGAAGGACTGGGTCGCCTTGAGGTGGGTGAACACCTTGGCCTCGGGCAGCTGCAGGACCAGGTACTCGCCCGGCACCCCGTGCGCCTGCAGCTGGTCGCCGATGAACGCGGCCAGGCCGGTGTCGTCGAGCGCGGCCTGGGTCACCTTGACCAGCAGCGTGGTCGGGCGGTTCGAAGCGATCCGCTGGCCGAGCACCGAGATGGCCTGGCCGATCACCGCACGGTCGATCTCGCCGAGCAGGCCGTGTTCCTCGGCGATCTGCATGAAGTTGGTGGGCGAGACCAGCTGGCCGTCGCCCGGGTCCAGCCGCATCAGCGTCTCGTAGGTCGCACCGGTATCCCCCTGCAGGTTGATGATCGGCTGGTAGTGCAGCACGAACCGCTGGTTGTCGAGGGCATCGCGCAGGCGTGCGACCCAGGCGCGCACGTGCTCTTCCTCGGCCCGGTCCATAGCGGCCGGATCGAAGATTTCGTAGCGGTTGCCGCCCACCCCGCTGGACGATTCCACGCCCAGGGTCGCCTTGGCCAGCACCTGCGACACGCTGGCGATCTTCTCGCCGATCTGCACGCCGCCGATGCTGGCGGTGATCACGCTCGAGCGCGTGCCGATCGAGAACACGTCCGCCGAGAACGCGGCGAGGACCTTCTCGGCCAGCGCCGAGGTGCCCGCGTAATCGCCGCCGCGCAGCAGCACCGCCAGGGTGTGCTCGGAGAATCGCGCGCCGATCGCGCGTCCGCCCAGGTCGCCGTCGCCCAGCAGCGCCTGCAGCCGCTCGCCGATCGCCGCCAGCAGTGCATCCGCCGAGTCCAGGCCGATGTCCTGCAGCAGCCGGTGGTAGTGGTCGGGCTCGATCAGCAGCAGGCCGTGCTGGCCATGGTTCTGGCCGGCATCGTCGACCGCATCTTCCAGCGACCGCAGGAACGTCGGGCGGTTGAGCAGCCCGGTCACCTGGTCGCGCTGGCGCAGTTCTTCCAGTTCCTGGGCCAGTTCCGGGTCGAACTCCTGGCGACGCAGCACGACCTGCAGGCAGGGTTCGCCCTCGTACTGGGCCTGGGTGAACTCCATCGAGGCCGGGAACGCGTTGCCCTCGAGGTCGCGGGCCTCGAGTTCGTAGCGCGGCGGCGGTGGCTCGCCGCGAGCCAGCGACTTGAGCAACTGCTTGAAGTCCTCCACGTGCTGCGATCCGACCATGTCCAGCAGCGACATGCCCTCGATGTCCTCGAAGCTGTCGTAGCCGAACATCTCCAGGTACGCGCTGTTGGCGCGGATGTGCATGCCTTCGTGCACGTAGGCGATGGGGTCGCGCGAGGATTCGATCAGCGAGTCGCAGCGGCGTTCGGTCTCGCGCAGGCGCGCCTCCAGGCGGCGCTGGGCGCGGCGCGCCTCGAGGTCGTCCCACTCGTTGCGGACCTGCGACAGGACCTGCTGCGGCCGGTGGCGGAGCGCGACCGCGCGCGCGCCGGCGCTCAGGACCTCGTCGTACTGGGTCTCGTCGAGTCGTTCCGCGATCGCGATCACCGGCAGGTCCTTGCCGGTGCCGGTGACCAGGTTCATGGTGTCGTCGAACGTCAGCGACTGCGCCGCCAGCGCCGCCAGCACGAGGTCGGCGGGGCCCGTCAGCGCCGCGGCGAGTTCATCCGGAGTGGCGGCGCGCACCGGGCGCACCGCGATCCCGGCATTGCGCAGGCCGCTGACCAGAGCCTCCGCATCCTCGACGCGCTCGTCGACGATCAGCAGGCGCAGGGCGTTGTCGGGCTTCTTCGGCATGCGGTCCTCCGGTGGAAGGCGGGGTTATGCCATGGCGCCGCGGGTCGCGTCCATCGCGGCGGGTTCACAGTGGGCGCTTGGACCCATCCCCGGCGACCTCGCGCACCAGCCGGGGCAGCAGGTAGCCGGGCAGGCGCATGCGCATCGCCTCGTGCAGGGCGCGTGCCTCGTCGTCGGGAACCTCGAAGTGCGCGGCGCCGGCGACCCGGTCCAGCTGGTGCAGGTAGTAGGGCAGCACGCCAGCGGCGAAACCGCGTTCATGGAGCGCCGCCTGGGCTTCCAGCGAATCGTTGACCCCGCGCAGCAGGACAGCCTGGTTGAGCAGGGTCGCGCCTCGGGCGCGCAGCGCCGCGGTCGCCGCGTCGACTCCGGCGCCGAACTCGTTGGCGTGGTTGGCATGCAGTACCACCACGACCGGCCAGGGCAGCGCCGACAGCCAGGCGAGCAGGGCGTCGTCGACCCGTTCCGGCAGCACCACCGGCAGCCGGGTGTGGATGCGCAGGCGGCGGACGTGGGGAATGGCGGCCAGCGCGTCGGTCAGCTCGGCCAGCTTGGGCGTGGCCAGCGACAGCGGATCGCCGCCCGACAGGATCACCTCGTGCAGCGAGTGGTCGGCGCGGATCGCGGCCACGGCCGCGCGCCAGCCCGCGGCGGCGGCGGTTTCCTCGGCATAGGGGAAGTGGCGGCGGAAGCAGTAGCGGCAATGGATCGCGCAACTACCGGTGGCGACCAGCAGCGCACGTCCGGCGTACTTGTGGAGCACGCCGTGGCCGGCGCGGGCGGCGGCGTCGCCCACCGCGTCCAGCGAAAAACCGGGGGCCGGGCGCAGTTCCGCGTCCAGCGGCAGCACCTGGCGGAGCAGGGGATCGTGCGGGTCGCCGTGGCGCATGCGGGCCGCGAACCCGCGTGGCACGCGCAGCGGGAACTGCGCGGCCGCGGCTTCCGACACGCCCGCCAGCGCCTGCAGGCCAAGCAGTGACAGCAGTTCGCGCGGGTCGCGGATGGCTTCGCGCCAGTGCTGCTGCCAGCCGGTCGGCTGCAGCCGGGCGGGGGCAGCAGGTATCATGGTGGTTTGCATGTCTTCGCCCGGCCGCGCCGGACCTTCCGATTCCCACATTCTAGCCGCCCGCGGGCGGTCCAGCAGGAGACCCCATGGCCACTTTGGGCATGAACGACGTCAAGAACGGCCAGAAGATCCTGGTCAACAACGAACCGGCGATCATCACCGAGACGGACTACGTCAAGCCCGGCAAGGGCCAGGCCTTCACCCGCGTGCGCTACCGCCTGATCAAGTCCGGCCGGGTGCAGGAAATCACCATGAAGTCCACCGATTCGGTGGAAGCCGCCGACGTGGTCGACACCGACATGCAGTACCTGTACAGCGACGGCGAGTACTGGCATTTCATGAATCCCGAGAGCTTCGAGCAGGTGCAGGCCGACGAAGCCGGCATGGGCGGCGCCGAGAAGTGGCTCAAGGGCGAGGAGACCTGCGTGGTCACGCTGTGGAACGGCACCCCGATCATGGTGACCCCGCCCAATTTCGTCGAACTGAAGATCACCGAGACCGATCCGGGCGTGCGCGGCGATACCTCGGGCGGCGGCGGCAAGCCGGCCAAGCTCGAAACCGGCGCCGTGGTGCGCGTGCCGCTGTTCGTCGGCCAGGACGAAGTGATCAAGGTCGATACCCGCTCCGGCGACTACGTCAGCCGCGTGAAGTGACGCAACGGCCCACGCGCACAGCGCGTGGCTGCCGTTGCGTCATCCCGAGCCGCAGGCGAGGGATCTCCCCAGGCGGCGACGCCGTCTCCCGCCCACGCGCACAGCGCGTGGCTGCCGTTGCGTCATCCCGAGCCGCAGGCGAGGGATCTCCCCAGGCGGCGACGCCGTCTCCCGCCCACGCGCACAGCGCGTGGCTGCCGTTGCGTCATCCCGGGCCGCAGGCGAGGGATCTCCCCAGGCGGCGACGCCGTCTCCCGCCCACGCGCACAGCGCGTGGCTGCCGTTGCGTCATCCCGGGCCGCAGGCGAGGGATCCCCCAGGCGGCGACGCCGTCTCCCGCCCACGCGCACAGCGCGTGGCTGCCGTTGCGTCATCCCGGGCCGCAGGCGAGGGATCTCCCCAGGCGGCGACGCCGTCTCCCGCCCACGCGCACAGCGCGTGGCTGC